>NZ_JABUYL010000045.1 GCF_014897315.1 Proteus sp. FME41
TTTTAAAACGCTCTAAAACTCGATTTAAGCGACTTTAATTCGAAACTGTCTATTTGTTCAAAGGGAACATTAAGAATGCTTAAACGAGCTTTTAAGTGGGTTTAAAGTGATTTTGAATTGAATGGCTTGTTTTAAGTTGTAAAAAAACAAGTTAAACAAAGTATAGGTTTTCCATTTAAGGGTTGTTAGGGCTTGCCCTGACCGTCTGTAAGACGCTTGATTGCAAAGTATGAGTATTTAGCTAGTCAAACAGTTAAAACAGCGTATACGAGCAATTAGAGGGAATCCAAGAAAGTCCTAAGAGAGGGTTTGATCTTTTCTTTTAGCGAGTGCGAGTGAACGCTGCAAGTAAAATGTGAGCGTGGTTTTCGCTCACTCCTTTTTTTGATGATTTTGACTTTGGATTTTACATTTTTGAAAAAAATAAAAAATAGGCGAAGCCTATATATATATTTATCTTATATATTTTAATCTTTTAATCTTTTGCGTCAAAAAAAAGTGAGTGTTTTCAAGGGTTTATAGAATTATATAAGTACAAAAAACTATGTACATAAGTACAAAAAACTATGTACATAAGTACAAAAAACTATGTACATAAGTACTTTTTTGTTAGGTAAGTACTTATGTCGTGGTATAATAAAAGCATGAAGAACAATTCTTTGGTCAGATTTTCTTCATGCCTATCTAAAATCACTCACAAAGGAGCAGTTTTCTATGACTAGTATACCAAAAAATGAACAAAATCAGAAGCAGGTGCAAATCTTGAACGAATTATCAAAACGTAAAGTGGTCGAGCATAATTCTTTAATCACATCTATTGCCAAAATGGATAAAACCCCACTGAAAATGTTTGAATTAGCCGTATCGTGCATTGATACAGAAGAACCACCAAAAGATCATACGGTTTATTTGTCAAAAGCAGAACTGTTTGCCTTTTTTAAAGTGGACGACAGCAATAAACACACACGTTTTAAACAGGCAGTCGAGAATATGCAGAAACAAGCCTTTTTCAAAATTAAAGAAAAAAAAGAACATGGATTTGAATTTGAAAATATTGTGCCGATTCCCTATGTTAAGTGGACGGATTATCATGATGAGGTAACGATCCGATTTAGTCCTGAAATTATGCCGTATTTAATCAATTTAAAACAAAATTTCACGCAACACGCTTTGTCTGATCTTGCAGAACTCAATAGCAAGTATTCCATTATCTTGTATCGCTGGTTATCTATGAATTATAACCAGTACGAGCATTATAGTTACAAGGGCGGGCGCCGAGAAGAACAAGTGGAAGCCTACCGCAATCCTTCAATTTCCATGCGAGAATTACGAGAAATGACGGACACGGTCAATGAATACAAATTATTCACTAACTTTAGCAAGAAAGTTTTAGATAAACCCCTTGAAGAAATCAATGATCGGACCTCATTTAATATTGCCTATGAGAAAGTGAAAAAAGGTAAAAGCATTGATTCTATTGTCTTTCATATCACGAAAAAACGTCGAGCAGACGATAACAGTTATAAGCTAGAGGACAAGACCTACAAGGAAGCGAAAGCCGAAAAAGAATTATCAAACCAAACACTTGCAGGTAAAGCGTTAGAAAGTAGATATACAAGGTTATTGCTTGAAAATTTCCTTTTATCGCCTTATGAAATGACAGATACATCACTTATGGCTGGCTTGCAAAAAAATGTTTATCCAAAGTATGACGAACTCAAAACATTACGAGGACTTGAGGGGGTCAAAAAGCACCTCTCATACGTTCGTGAGAAGCAAGAACCTTATTCAAAAGGGAACGTTGCAAAGTATCTTAAAAAGGCAGTTGATCAGTATTTGCCAACTGTGAAATTACAAGACCTTGACCAACCAGAACGTGCAAGTGTTCGAGGTAAAGGAGCAAGCCATGAGTGAGAATCTAAAAACGATCAAAGAGCTTGCGGATGAGTTGGGTGTATCAAAAAAGAAAATTCATTATCAAGTATCTAAATTAGATAGTAATTTGATACAAAGATTAGACGGTACTATCTATCTTAACAACGCTGCTATAAAAGTGATTAAAGGGAATATTGGATATGTCCCTAAAACTAAATTAGATAGTGTTGGTGTCCAAAATAGACAGTATTTAGATACCAAATTAGACACCGTAAATACAAGTTTAATTGATGAAAAAAATGAACGAATCAATTATCTAAAAGAGCAAATAAAGAATAAAGATAATCAAATATCTGTTAAAGACGAACAGATAAAAAGTTTAGTAGACGTACAAAAACAAACTCAAAATCTTTTAGATCAGCAACAACGACTAGCCTTACAAGATAAAAAGTTGTTAGAAGAATACAAAGCAGAAAATGACAGCTTAAAAGCTCTCAAAATGCCCTCACAGGAAACAGAATTCAAACACTTAGACAATCAATATAAAGATGAAGTGAACGCTCTTAAAGAGAAGTTGGAAAATTTGCAGGAACAAATCAAAGATCAAAAAAGGATAGAAGAACAAGAAAAACCAAGAAAATGGTGGGGACTATGGCGAAAATAGATGATTCAGTTAAAAAGAAAGTTCCAGAATTAAGGTTTCCGGGATTTACGGATGATTGGGAAGAGCGTAAGTTAGGAGAATTATCTAATATTGTTGGTGGTGGAACACCAAGTACATCGAACCCTGAATACTGGGACGGTGATATTGATTGGTATGCACCAGCTGAAATTGGAGAACAAAGTTATGTTAGTAAAAGTAAAAAGACTATTACTGAACTAGGTCTAAAGAAGAGTTCAGCTCGAATTTTACCAGTAGGAACCGTCTTATTTACTTCTCGTGCTGGTATCGGAAACACCGCTATATTAGCCAAAGAAGCTACAACTAATCAAGGGTTTCAATCAATTGTTCCTGATCAAAATAAACTTGATAGTTATTTTATTTTTTCAAGAACTAATGAGCTCAAGCGATATGGGGAAGTCACCGGTGCAGGATCTACTTTTGTTGAGGTTTCAGGTAAGCAAATGTCGAAAATGTCGATTATGGTACCTGAACTTTCAGAACAACAAAAAATCGGGTCATTCTTTAAACAGTTAGACGATACTATCGCTCTTCATCAACGTAAGTTAGATTTATTGAAAGAACAGAAAAAAGGCTTTTTACAAAAGATGTTCCCTAAAAATGGTGCCAAAGTTCCTGAATTGCGATTTGCGGGGTTTGCTGACGATTGGGAAGAGCGTAAGTTATCTGACGTAGCTAATCACAGAGGCGGAACAGCTATTGAAAAGTATTTTGACAAATATGGTGTATACAAAGTTATTTCAATTGGTAGCTATGGATTAAATAGCCAATACGTTGATCAAAATATTCGCGCAATATCAAATGAAATTACAGATGGACGAGTTGTTAATTCTGGAGAGCTCACCATGGTGCTAAATGATAAAACTGCTAATGGAACAATTATTGGAAGAACTTTACTGGTAGAAAAAGATAACGAATATGTTATCAATCAACGAACTGAAATTATTTCTCCGAAAGAAAACTTTGATTCTAATTTTGCATATACCATACTTAATGGTCCTTTTAGAGAAAAAGTTAAACGAATTGTTCAGGGGGGAACGCAAATATATGTTAACTATCCTGCAGTTTCTAATCTAAATCTAGAGCTACCTAAGATTGAAGAACAACAAAAAATAGGCTCTTTCTTTAAACAGTTAGATGACACTATCGCTCTTCATCAGCGTAAGCTAGATCTTCTCAAAGAGCAGAAAAAAGGATTTCTACAAAAGATGTTCGTTTAGGGTCTATAATTAGATAATAACCCCTAAGAAATCAAATAAAAACAGCCCCTATAATCCAAATTCTAGATTATAGGGGCTGTTTATTTATTTTAATGATATAATAACCCTAAAAGGAGGACGTTATGCCTTACCATATATTTATTAATCGAGAATCTGGAAATGATAATATTTCTATTTTTTATGATGAACCTACTTTTGTAGTTATTGCCAATAAAGACGATTTACCAGCAATTCAATTAATTGAGGAATCTCAAAAACCAGGTATATATATATTACTAGGAGATAATAAACGTTATGTAGGTCAAGCCTCTAATTCTATTTTTTCTAGGTTACAACAACACAATACAAATAAACCATGGTGGAACAAATTAATATTTTTTGGACGTGAAGATGGGCATCTATCTAAAGCACAACTAGATCTTTTAGAACGTTTAATCATTGAAAAAATGAATACTGCTAATATTGATTTAGATAATAGCACTCAAGGAAATAAAAGCTATATTGATAAATTAAGCAAATTTTCAGCTCTGTCATTATGGAATAAGGTTGAGAAACTATTGAATGATGTTGCCAATATCGATTTATTTGATTCAGAACACATTCAAACTGAAGATAATAGTGACAACTCAACTCTAAATAGTCATATATCAATCATATTTGGAGAATCATTATATACTGGGAAATCATATAGAGATGTATTTACGCAATTAGTTTCTAATTTAGTATTATCCGCAGAGTTGGATAAATTGATTCCTTTAATGAGTCCTAATGAACCCAATACAGTACAAATACTTGGCAATAGAGAACATATATCAGCTAAAGGGACGAAGTTGACTAAACCAATAGAACTAACTAAATACCATATGTATGTTAATTTTTCAAAAATAGGCTTATACAATCAAATCAAAAAATTAGCTGAACTGACTGGAAAAAAAGTTATATTTGAAAGGTGGTAATTCATATGGTTCAACAAATCGTTCTTCCAATTAAAGATTCAAATATCTTAAAAATGGTGCAGGATACACTACTTGATAGTTTTCGTGCTGGTCGTCGCAACTATACAATTTTCCAAGTTGGGAAAGCGACCTTGTTAAGAGTAAGTGATGTCATGAAATTAAAGAAAACAGATGTCTTTAATCTTGATGGAACAGTCA
>NZ_JABUYL010000046.1 GCF_014897315.1 Proteus sp. FME41
AAATACACATAAATTGCAGGTACATTTGCAATTGGAGTAATAAAAATAAAATCTCTAAAATCAATATCAGGTGGTACAGGAGTTACGGTAATTGTTGGTTCTTCATCATAGATCTGGTATCCACCTGCTGAATTAGAATTAAATTCTGATAAATCTTGTGCTGGTGTTCCTGTATGTGGCGGTGGCAACTCATCTGGATTTTGTATTGGGAAACCAGGATTAACTAATCGTATTCCTTGATCATCAGCTTTAACTGATAAATTAATGATTTTGCCTGATGAAGTGACTCCCAAGTAATATGTGACACCATATTGAGTTATAAAACGGTAAATATTTGCCTGTGTAACTTCAGAAGGTAATCCATCATTTGATTGATATCCTCCTAAAGAACGGACTTCATTTGCTTCATATTCATAAGCTAATTCCCCTTTAATAATAGGCACATACTCTTTAGCACTTCCTTTTTCAGTATGGTAAGGAATAGCAATACCTTGATCATTAACTGCAATTCTTATCCTTGTTGGTACCAATTCATTATTTTCTGCCTTTTCGAGTAAATCATCATAGGATAGAGTGTCATCATTAAATAATTGGCGAATAAAAACGCCTGTTGATACCCAAAATAATCCCCCTGCCATTACAAATGATGTACTAATTAACGGCTCATGATTTCTAAATTTAGGGAAAATAGGCCTAGTTGATATATTAGCAAAATCTTGATCCATCGATTGATAAGCAGCACTAATACCCGCTCCAGCCATTACTCCGCTACCACCTGCTGGAAATAAACTCGGTACAGGAAATGGGAACATCATGGCTTGAACAAATTCACCTTCTTTTAGCCCATTTAAATTGCATCGTCCAAAGTGACACACTGGCTCTTTTTGTGTACCTGCTTGTGTATTTCCTAAACCTCTCAATTCTGATTTAGCAAATACAGGTTCAGCAATAGATTGAATAGAAATAACTATTCGTTGATTGTAAGGTGGAAATATAGAATAACCTTTTTGGCAATTTCTATAATGAGACGATCGTTGAATTTGTCCTTGAGACATTTCATGCACAGTATCGGGCAATTGCTGATTAAAATCGCCAGCAAGATGATGTGAACTTAGAATGTAATTCTCTATAGAACAATATTGCTCCATAGAAGCATAATTAGTATGGATAACTGAACCCTGTGGCTCTGTTGTCAACTTATCTGCTAATTTTTGTGCATCAATAATTAATTGAAGTGGTCTGTTACTCAACCCCTCTATTTTAAGGAGACCGAAGGGGTCAGTTATACCTTGATGCTGTTTTTTAGTTCCTCTTTCGAGTAAAAGTAAAGGTATATCATTTAATGGATATCCTTTATCATCGATTAATTGAATTTCAAGGTAAAACCTATAATTATCACACTGTAAACAATCTCTTAGCTCACTCATTTTTCATTCCTTTGAGTAACTAACCATCCTTGAGATTCAGCATATTGCTGAAATTTCTGATAAGTAAGAAAATTTAAATCAGCTAATTTATTACGTTGATACTGTAGCCAATCAGATATTCTTTTATTTAAAATTCCTTCAGGTGTATCTAATAACTGCGCTTGCTGGGGAATATTTTCCCAAAGTTCACAAGATAAATTCTCGATATAAAGTGTTAATGCGTACTTGGAGTTTTGCCATGCTCGAATCAAATGTGTATCTAATATAAAAGGACGTTGTTGTAATATCGGATCAAGAAATTCAATTTCTTTATTAAGAGAAATAATTTGAGTTGGTTCATCCATATCAATCAGGATATCTCTGATTGGCATCATTAAACTACGCCAATCGGAATAGATCATTTCAGGAATAAGGATACGAGCAATTCTAGTATCAGCGAGTCTTAATAAAACAGATTCATTAGATAAGTGAACGACCTGCTTAACCTGCCAATGTAATAATTGTTTATCCCATGATAGCTGGCTTCGATAAGCCCATCCCCAAGAATCATCACTAAACGTTTTGCTATCAAGCAACTGACTTAAAGGAATATGTGATTCAGGTTTTATTTGTACTAGCCATGGGCTTTGAGCAATAAGGTGAGCAAGGGGCGTTCTATAATATAAAGGGAATGCTTTTTCTATCCAATCATTGGCATACATGACATTAATTGGATTAGGCTTAGCTAATGTATTTATTAATAAATAAACTGGCTCTGATGATGAAATAATCCATTGAACCCAAGTCATTTTTCTCATTTTTGGCTACCTTCCTTGATTATCCAACTTCCTAACATTTGTGCTTGTACAGCACAATACTTCTTAATCGCATAAGGAGGTTGCTCGAAAGGTATAACACCATCTGGAAGTTGAATAATTGGAGATTGCCCATTCCCTGGACCACTAGAGCCAATATCTAAATTACCAGAAGTAAAAATTGCACTTGGTGTAAGACGAATAAAACTACTTCCTACTTTTAGGGTAATTTCTGTTCCGGCTTCAAGAATAATTTTTCCACCACTTTTAAAGCTCGTTTCCATACCACTTTCGACAATTAATTCATCATCAATTTTGCTATGTTTTGCACCTTTAATTTGTAATGAAACATCACCTTCAATTAATGATTTCTGTGTTCCTTGCATAATAAGGTGATCATCACCTAAAATTTCAGTAAAACGTTGATTATCAATGCGATGCTTGAAATCATGTTGAGTATGCCAATGACTATCATGTTGCACATGAATATTTAAATCCCTCTGCGCATGTAAATACACTTCTTCGCGTCCGCCGGCATCCTCAAATCGCAACTCATTAAACCCTGTGCCTTTATGGGTCTTGGTACGAAAGGTGGTTCGGGTTTTTTCTTTGGGTAAATCAAGTGGGGGAGCATTACGACCGTTATAGGTGCAACCGGTGATAATTGGTCTATCAATATCGCCATTTAAATAAGAAACAATCACCTCTTGCCCAATGCGAGGGATCGCCATAAAGCCGAAGCCATCACCATTCCACCCTTGTGCCACTCGCAACCAACACGAGCCACTATGATCAGGCTTTCCGCGTCTATCCCAATGAAAATAAACTTTTACCGCACCTTGTTCATTGGTGTAAATCTCCTCACCCTCTGGACCAACGACTGTCGCCAACTCATCACCATCCGCCAGCGGTTTATAATGAAAAGGCGGTCGCCATTCCTGCGTACCGGGAATAAAAGTGACATTGTTTGAAAGTTGAGTTCCCTCACCACCGCCATTATCCGCAGAGGGCTGTACGCCATGATGCGAAACGCTGATCACCTGCCAACGCGAATTCATACGCGCACTTGAGTGATGGGTTAAGGTAAACACTTTGCCCGGCATTAATGCAAAACAGTTAGTGCTTGCCGAGCCGGTTTGACGATAATTTTGAGATTGCTCATAACGCAATTGATTCAATGGCTGAGCTTCTTCCTCTTCTTGAAAACGGCCATAGCTTTCAAAAACAGGGTGTTGCTGATGGACGTCACCCGTTGTGTTTTGCGATAACGGATAAGAAGGACGTGTTGGGTTATAATCTTTATCAATGCGTACATCACTGCATAAACGTTCGGTATAGCGCCATGTCGTTGCTGTGGTATCGGTAATATCCGTTTCCGCTTGTGGGTTATACGTCAGCGTGATCCCCGCCGTCATCCCTAAATGATTGTCGCTATAAAACAGTTTTGGCCCTTCTTCAAACCAAAAGTTGATCCCTTCTTCAAAGGCTAGGCGACACCAGAAGGCATAAGCGGATTCGCGCTTTTGCGTGATATAACGACGAGTTTGATGCAGTTCAGGTTGATAAAATTGGTTGTCATATTTGATATGCGCTTCATCTAGCAATTGCTGAAGAATTTGAGGCACCGTTTTATGTTGGAATATACGGCTATCTTGATTAAGCGTCATCACCCACATTTCAGGGCGAATAACAAATTGATACCCCGTTTTAACGCCGTCGGTGTTGCCTTGTTCGGCACTCGCCAGTAAGCCTTGAACCGTACGGATTGTTTTACCGTCACGACTGACGGTTAATGATGAAGCCACGCCTAATTGGTTGGCGAAATCAATATCACTTTGCTCGCTTACTGCTTGTATCGAAAGTGTGAAAAGCGCTGATAACTCTTCATTTAAATCAAACTGTGTGACTTGAAAAGTGCTTTCAGGTAAATCGCCAATTTGGCAAGTAAACACTAACCCCGTATGAAGTAACCCCTTTCCTAGGGTTTCAAGTAATTCGCTGTATTTTTTAATGCGGGCTTGTTGTTCAGAGAATGTCATCCCTATTTTGAAAGAGGGTGATGATGTCGGATCATCTAATACCAAACGGGGTTTAGGGGTATTGTTAGCGTCATTCGTTGACATAAAAGCTCCCATTTAACTGTGACAAACACGCAATAAAAAAGACAAAAAATGCAGAGAACAATGGGCCCATGACAGAGCCCATAAATAGAGTGTAAAGAATTAACCTTCGAGTGGTGCACGCCAGTCGTCAGAGCCTGATGTCCCTGCAACGGTGTGTTCCCAATCAATTTTGCGATAAGAAAGAGACACTTCGATCAGTTGAGTGAAGTCAGACTTAGTCGGATCTTGGCAGTGTGGCATTTGGCAATCGATATTCACGATGGTGGCATCAGTTAATGTGGTGGTGAAGAAATGCTCTTG
>NZ_JABUYL010000047.1 GCF_014897315.1 Proteus sp. FME41
CCGATAGTACCAACGTTAACGTGCGGTTTTGAACGTTCAAATTTTTCTTTAGACATTTAAATTGTCCCTCTAAGACACGGAATCGGTGGTTACACCACATCAACCAAGCAGTAAGTAAATTAGCGATTTTCTATTGCTTGTTAAGATTTTAATCAGGGAGGCAAGAACATGAAGGAGTGGTGCTGATAGGCAGAGTCGAACTGCCGACCTCACCCTTACCAAGGGTGCGCTCTACCAACTGAGCTATATCAGCACATCTGGAGCGGGCAGCGGGAATCGAACCCGCATCATCAGCTTGGAAGGCTGAGGTAATAGCCATTATACGATGCCCGCAGAACTCGGCTACCTGACTTAAAATCAGCTTTGTATTCTACTCAACTGTTTACTATTTGAAAACAATTAAGTAAGGAATTAATGGTGGTGGGAGAAGGATTCGAACCTTCGAAGTCTGTGACGGCAGATTTACAGTCTGCTCCCTTTGGCCGCTTGGGTATCCCACCAATCTAAATTTTAATGGTGCCGGCACCAAGAGTCGAACTCGGGACCTACTGATTACAAGTCAGTTGCTCTACCAACTGAGCTATGCCGGCTAAGTGGTGCGCATTCTAGGAGGACTTTCATCATGATGCAACAAAAAAATTGCGATATTTATTCTTTTGCTTATATTTTGTTCATTTTTGATTGAATTGTTGATTTTTTAGGAAAAAAACGACCAAAATCACACCAATAATTCACGATAAATTAGAAATCTAATTTATCTTTTTAAGCCCTAAATTTATTGTTACCCATAAATTTTTAGAAAAAACACTAATCATCCACCAATGAGTCTACGCTAAAAAATAAATCTTATGACTATTTTTTGTACTTTATTTACAAATTTATTTAGTTCGTGTCAAAAAAAATAGAAATAATTTAAAAAATACCTACGCCAATGAAGCATGACTCGTTATGATGCTGTTTATTTTTTATCGGATACGGGTGTTTTAAACAGCCTGTCCAACCTGCGAATACTAGGCAGATGTTGGCTTATGAATAACAAAGAACGCTTTATAACCCCATATTTAGAGTTTGACAGAAAACACTGGGCAACATTAAGAGATTCTGTCCCTTTAACGCTAACAGAAAAAGAAATTACAGATTTAAAAGGGATTAACGAAGAAATTTCTATTGACGATGTTATTGAGATTTATCTTCCCCTTTCAAGATTACTCAATTTTTACATTAGTTCTAACTTGCGCCGTCAAGCCGTCTTAGAACAATTTCTTGGCACTAGAAGCGCTAAAATCCCTTATATTATTGGTATAGCAGGTAGTGTTGCTGTCGGTAAGAGTACAACGGCTCGTTTACTACAAGCACTTTTAACGCGTTGGCCAGAACATCGTAAAGTTGATTTAATTACTACCGATGGCTTTCTTTTACCCAATGCGGAACTAAAAAAACGCGGAATAATGAAGAAAAAAGGATTTCCTGAATCCTATGACATGCACAGCCTTGTCTCTTTTGTCTCTGATATTAAATCAGGTAAAAAGCAAGTCACTGCTCCTGTCTACTCTCATTTAGTGTATGACATCATTCCAGATAAGAAACAAATCATTGAGCAACCCGATATTTTAATCCTTGAAGGGTTAAATGTCTTACAAAGTAATCAGGATTATCCTCATGACCCGCACAATGTATTTGTATCAGATTATGTTGATTTTTCTATTTACGTCGATGCTGAAGAAGAATTACTAAAACACTGGTATATCAGTCGCTTCTTAAAGTTTAGAGAAGGTGCATTTACTGATCCTGAATCATATTTTAATAATTACTCTAAATTAAGCAGAGAAGAATCTATTGAAATAGCCTCTTCTATCTGGCAAGAAATTAATGGATTAAACTTAAAACAAAATATTTTACCAACAAAAGAAAGAGCAAGCCTGATCTTAACCAAGGGTCATAATCATACCATTACCAATGTTAGATTACGTAAATAAATCTAAATAGTTACTTATAAAATCATTTTGAGTTTTGTCGAATAGATAATATGAGTAAACAAAAAGCTTTCCAGTTAAGGAAAGCTTTTTCATTTTAGACGTTCGTAACCATTTAAAACATTACGATGCACTTCTCAGTGAAATTTCGCCACCTATATACGGTGTTACGTTGCCATTGTGTTCTAGAAGTAAAGCTCCTTGATCATTAATGCCTTTAGCAATGCCAAAGATTTCTTTTTCACCAATAATCAGTTTTACGCGTCTATTCATAAAATTATCTAAACTTTTCCAGCGTTCTATAAATACTGACAGTCCCTGTTTCTCAAACAGTACAAACGCTTCTCTTAATGCATTAGTAATCTCACAAGCAAGTTCATTTCTATCAATTTTTATACCAACCTGCTCCAAGTTAACCCATTGCTGATTAATTGCTTCATTTTGGTTTTTACTCATAGCAATATTAATACCAATTCCCGTTACAATATGAGCAACATCACCTGTTTTTCCTGTTAATTCAACAAGAATACCTGAAAGCTTTTTATCATTTAAATAAAGATCATTAGGCCACTTAACTTTGACGCCATCAGCACCAAGCTTTTTCAATACTTCTGCCAGTATTACACCTACTACTAAACTTAATCCAATCGCCGCAGCAGGCCCTTGTTCAAGTTTCCAATACATGCTGAGATATAAGTTTCTACCAAAAGGTGAAATCCACTGACGTCCTCTTCTGCCTCGCCCTGCCGACTGATATTCAGCAATACAGACATCACCAGATGCTAATTCACTAATACGCTGGATCAAATGTTGATTTGTAGAATCAATAACAGGAATAACACTCGCAGGATTACCTTTAATATTTTGATTCACTTTATCCGAGTTAAGTAAATTCATTGGTGTATCTAATTGATACCCTTTTCCAGCAACTGTCTGAATATCAATTCCCCAACTACGCAATGTTTGAATATGTTTATTAATGCCTGCACGAGTCATTCCTAAACTTTCGCCTAATTGCTCTCCTGAATGAATGTTTCCATCAGCAAGGATTTCAATTAATAATAAAGGTGTTGGTATCTCTTTCATGAAATAGCGTCCACTGCATTAATTTCACCATATAGGCCCATAAAACGAACTTCCGGCTCTAATAATACACCAAACCGCTCCGCAACTTTTTGACGAATATAGGCCGCCAAATTAACAATATCTTTGCCTGTTGCTAAGCCGTCTTTATTAATAAGAACTAGCGCTTGTTTTGTATGAACCGCAGCGCCACCGATTTGATGGCCTTTAAGATCACATTGGTCAATTAGCCAACCAGCAGCCAGTTTCACACCATCATGTTGTACATATTGAGGGCAAAATGGATATTTTGTTTTTAATTGCTGAGCAATCTGAATATCAACAATTGGATTTTTGAAAAAACTACCTGCATTACCCGTTATTTCTGGGTTAGGTAGCTTACTCGTTCTCATTAAGCACACTGATTCAAATACATCTTTTGGTGTGACTGTTTCTAATGGTAATTTGGATAAATCACCATAAGTGAGGATAGGATCCCATTTTTTACTTAGCAGTAAACCAACAGCGATAATAGCAAAGCCTTGTTGATAATGATGTTTGAAAATACTATCGCGATAGCCAAACTGGCATTCTTCATTTGTTAATCGACTAATATTGCCTGTACTTAATTCAACAATATCAACATAGGCACAAACATCTTTCAGTTCTTTACCATACGCACCAATATTTTGTATTGGTGCAGAACCAACATTACCAGGGATCAATGCTAAATTTTCCAGCCCATAGATGTTTTTTTCTAACAGATATTCAATAAGCGCATGCCAATTCTCACCAGCTCCAACATGAACAGACCAATGTTGCTCATCTTCAGTAATTTCAATGCCAGCAATACAGTTATGGATAACAATACCATTAAAATCTTCAGTAAATAGTACGTTACTACCGCCACCTAAAATAAGCGTTGGTAGTTTTTGATCATGGGCATTTTGCCAAAATATGCAAAGCTCATCTTTATTATTTGCAGTTTCTATTTGGTGAGCCTTTGCTCTCAAACCAAATGTATTAAATGCTTGCAATGAAACGGATTCTTTCATGAAAGTCTACCTCATTTAGCTGATGGCTTAGTTTAACAGCCTAGCATCGTCGAGGATAGCAAAGTGATAAGTGATTAGAGGAGAGAGAACATATTTGTATTTTAAAATGTCTTAAATGCAAAAAAGCCAACCCATTGGGTTGGCTTTCTCGTCTTATTTAATGCCTGGCAGTTCCCTACTCTCACATGGGGAGACCCCACACTACCATCGGCGCT
>NZ_JABUYL010000048.1 GCF_014897315.1 Proteus sp. FME41
ATTTTTTACCTTGTAATGAGGTGAAAATTACCACTTCTTGCTATAGCTATGGTGACCCTGAATACCCAATTAATGAACCTCATAATATGAAGGAGCCCACTGTATGTTTGAAGAAATAAAAGCAGAACCCGTTTGGGTACCTAATCATTTCCCTGATAAAGGCCGATTAAAATTAACTCAGAAACAAATAGAAAATAATTATAAAACACGAGAAGAAGAGAAACGAAATCATAATTCTAGCCTTGCTAGTGTAAAAAATAACTGCTGTCGAAATTTGCATATTAGTTTCTTTTTCGATGGTACCAATAATAATCGAGATAGAGATATGGCGTCTGAGCCTAAAACTGCGACCAATATTACCCGATTATTTGAAACAACGTATGAAGATGAAAATAACCCAGATAAAAAACAAAGAGAATATTTTAAATATTATATGCCCGGTGTTGGTACTGCCTTCCCTGAAATAGCAGAATATAATTTTACTAATATGGGCTTAATATTTGCAACAGGGGGTGAGAATCGTATTAATTGGGCTTTATTAATGTTAGCAAGTACATTAAGTGTAGCTTCTGGTAATAAGAGGTTAGAGATATCTGAATGTAGAATGTATTTGAAAGATATGGCAACTCCAACATATCTTCCTATTAGTGGTAAAGGTCGTCGCCGTGCCGTTATCCATTCTTTAATTAATAAAAAAGAGATTATTGAAGGATTGCAACTTAAACCTAAGACTTTAATGATTAAACTTTATGTTTATGGTTTCTCTCGTGGTGCGGCGGAAGCAAGAACCTTTGTTAATTGGGTTACGCAATTATTTGATACCCCAGAAGGTGCTGATAAACCTGCTCAGCAATTATGTGGTATTAATGTAAAAATTGAGTTTATTGGCATTTTGGATACTGTACCCTCTGTGGGTATAGTACATTTAGCGCCTTTCTTTTCAGGTCATATGGATTGGGCAAATGGCACTCAACAACTCCCCAGTGAAAAAATTTTTCCTGACTTTATTAAGTGCTGTCGCCACTTTGTTTCTGCCCATGAACAACGCTTCTGTTTTCCTCTAGATACAGTAAGACGCCCTTCAAATTGGGAAAACGAAAAAAATAAAGCAGATACATCTGTGAATAATAAAAATATTAATGGTAATAATTATGGCCGTTATCCCAAAATATCCGATATTGAAGAAGTGGTTTACCCTGGTGTTCACTCCGATATTGGAGGGGGATATTTGGTAGGAGATCAAGGAAAAGCCTTTAATGATCCTTCAATGTTAGCTTCACAAATCGTCTTGCATGATCTTTATCTTTCAGCATTTCAGGCGGGCTCTCCCCTTAAAGTGGCAGTTAAATCTCCATTAACAGTTTCAAAGAAGAATATGAGTGAGCATGTAGAACCAGAAATTCTCAATTTATTTGAAATCAACCCAATTCTAATTCAACGCTTTAACGCATGGCGAAAAATTACTTTAGGGTTACCTCAAGTGGCTACTACTCATTTTTCAGAAACTTTCAATGCTTGCCGTGCAAATACAACATTAGAAAAAGTCGTCGAAAAACAAATGGCATGGATGACAGCTTGGCGTATCGATAGATATGCCGATATGAATCTGTTTAATCAAGATTTTTATAAAAATGCATTACAGCATGGCACTGAAAAGATCAAAGAAGATAAAGAAAAATGGGAGAAAACTAAAGAGGAGATAGAAGAACAACAGAAAGAAAAAATAAAACAAGGTACAGATACCATTTCACCAAGAGATCTTATGGGGCCTCGTATTTATGAGCCCATGCTAGGTAAAACACAATTAAGAGAAGGTGCTGAAGAATTTAAAGCTGACTATTATGATGAACGAAGAGAAGTTCGAAATTGGAAACAGTTTTCTGTCGATAATTTATTAACTAATATAATGTGCTTAGTAAATACTGACGATGAGAAAGCTGAATATTTTCATATGAAACAAAGTGGTGATGATATTTATAAAAAAGGTTATGGATTTCCTTTATTTAAAGAAAATAACACTCCTGATCCTGATGCATTATTAACAAGAGATTTATTTGATAACCAATTTCATGATTCTCGTGCTTGGTTTATGCATGATGCATTACAATCTAGAGAACCTTGGGCAAGCTATTTTAGTTATAGAATGATCTATGCTGATAGTGAAACAAATAAATTTTTATCACCTGTCGCAATAGCGGGAAAATTAATTGGTATAGCCACATTTATTGGTGGTATGGCGTATGTAGTGAGGCAAAAAAACATTAAAAATGCACTGGGTGCTTTTGCAGGTACATTAGGCGTTATGTCAATGGAATATGAAGTAGTAAATGCAATAACAGGATTAGCACTTCCCCTTAATCCTGAAGATGTTAAACCTACTAAAAATGCGGGCCCTGTACAATCAATTGCCATAGCTCAATCTATTGTTGAAAAAACAGAAGGTGTTATAAATAGTTTAACTCAAGTTATTGATACTAAAAAAGTCTTATCAATTGCTTAAATTAGCATTAATCCCATTTATTTTAACTTTATCTCTAAAAGATCAGGAGATATATCGTGAGATATCCTCCGCGTTACCCTGAGTTTACCCAAGACAAACCGATAAATTGGAAAAAACTATTAAAGTGGTTATTGATATTTATTGGTTTCTCTCTTTTTTTCACTAATATTATTTTATCAAATAGTAAAGTAGAGAATAAATATTTTATTTTAATCTCTAGTGTTATCATTCCTATCTTTATTTCATCATTCTTATTTTTAATTTATTTATTTTTAAAAGTATTAAACAATCATAACAATGAGTTATTTAAAAAACAATTTGATGAAGACAGTAAAAAATGGTGGTTATACCATAGTGCTTCAATACCAATAAAAAATTCAGTTGTTATTGGCTCTTTGGGTGAAAACCAATATAAATGGCATCAGGCTTTAAAAGATAAACCGATACCTCCATCTTCTATAATAGAGGAGGAGCAAGAGTGCATTCCCTGTTCAGCACTCATCGGAGATAAAAAAAACAGAGAAGAAATGATTGCTAAATTACTAGCTAATCACTTTATAAATACTGAAGAAAACAATATTGATAATATCAAAATAGATAATTTTTACTGGAAAGGTAGTCAAAGTAGTCTAAATAAATTTATTGAACATCTAAAAGGTCATCATATATTACCACCATTAAAAATCATATTTATCGATTCAATAGATTCTTTAGATATCATTATTGATAACTACTATCTTCATTATAAGTCAGATCATTACAACCTTGTTGGCGGTTCTAATATTTTTGATGATATCAATGCAGGTAAATTAAGTGAAACTGGTTTTTTATGGACAATACTTCCTGATAAAAAAGCCTATCATTTACATCGTTGTGAAATATCAAATAATGAAAATGTTAATGAATTAGCGTCTCAAATTATTAAATATTCAGGGATGGAGAAATTACCAGAAATAAATATATCGATTAATACTCAAGCATCTTATGCTTTTTTATCAACATCACTCTATTCAGCCGACAATATTGTACAGGATTACTTCGGTGATAGTACTTGCTCATCACCATTTATCGCTATTTCGTTTGCTGCTCTACACTGCATGCATAACGATGTTAATAGTTGTGGATGGATTTCTGGATATTGTAACGATCAATATATAGCAGGGGTTATTCTCAAAGATGAAAATCAATGATAAGCTTTCTTCAACTCGGGATTTATTTATTATTTATGCTGTTGTTCTTACAATATCCCTTTTTACGTTAAGCATACTTTATTATCTTTTTGGTAATGAAATATTAGAAACAGACTACTCACCTAAAGAAATTGTATTTTTTACTTTTTCCAGTTGGGCTGCTTTATTATTAGCTTTTCCTTTTTTTATTTATGGTTGGAAAAAAGTCATTCCATTACTCAGTAAACCTTTCTTATATAATACAAAAACATTACCAGAAATAAACAAACAAAATAATTCATTTATTGATGATATATTTAAACAATATGGTCAACGTAATTCAAAAAATTTAATACGCATACTCCTCATCGGCACCTCGACTTCTATCGAAAAACTGGCTCCCAATCTAACAACGGATATCTGGCAAGAAAACAATGGAACGTTACTTATCTATGGTGGCGATATCCATCAAAGTATTGATGAAAATTTAATTCAAGATTTAAAACAACTGCGCCGACGTCGTCCGCTCGATGCAGTTATTTGGGTGTCAGAAAATAACTTATCGCAACAACCGCTGGGTCATTCCTTAT
>NZ_JABUYL010000010.1 GCF_014897315.1 Proteus sp. FME41
GAACGGCGGACTGTTAATCCGTATGTCACTGGTTCGAGTCCAGTTGGAGGAGCCAGATTTAGAAAAGCCCGCGCTATTACAGTGCGGGCTTTTTGCTTTCTACCTTTTCTTTTCCAATTCTCGTTCATTTTAATTCTTATTAATAACCATGAAAAATACCGCCAATCTCAATCCTCTATAATTCCTTTTATTCGATTATCTGTTTTAGAAATGCACAATATGTCGTTTATCTATGCACTTAAATAAATATCATTGATTGTCCTTTGACATATCAAATCGACCGCTATATGATACACGCCACTTAATGTTATTCCTCCATAGTTCAGTTGGTAGAACGGCGGACTGTTAATCCGTATGTCACTGGTTCGAGTCCAGTTGGAGGAGCCATTTTTGTTTGTGTCACCCTCGTAACCTTTTGATTTTACTCTCTGTTTTCCCTTACATCATTCTCCTATAGACAATAAAAAATACGATTAAATGGTAGCTATTTAATCATTTTCGTATTAGCATTCGTTTCCGGCTTGACTATTTAGTCCAATCCAATCCTTGATCTTTCGATTTTCCTAAGACACACGGAGCCGGTATATGACCACTGCACAACCTATCACTCTCACTATTCGCCGCCCTGATGATTGGCATGTTCACTTTCGTGATGATGACATGCTAAAAACTGTTGTTCCTTATACCAGTCGTTATTTTGGCAGAGCCATTGTCATGCCAAACCTTGTCCCCCCCGTGACAACAATTGAAGCTGCTCGTTCTTATCGTGATCGTATTAAAGCAGCTATTCCTGCTAGCGATAAGTTTGATCCTTTAATGACTTGTTATTTAACTGATGGCACACAGCCTTCAGAAGTAGAGCAAGGTTTCTTACAAGGTGTTTTTACCGCCTGTAAATTATATCCTGCAAATGCAACAACAAACTCAAGCCATGGTGTCTCTGATATCACAAAAATTTATCCAATCTTAAGTGTAATGGAAAAAATTGGCATGCCATTGCTGATCCACGGCGAAGTCACGGCCTCAAATATTGATATATTTGATAGAGAAGCACGTTTTATTGATAGCGTTATGTCTCCTGTACGTAAACAGTTCCCTGAGTTAAAAATTGTCTTTGAACATATTACAACCAAAGAAGCAGCTCAGTATGTACTTGAAGGAAATGAGTTTCTTGGTGCAACCATTACACCACAACATTTGATGTTTAACCGTAACCACATGTTAGTTAGTGGTGTTAAACCTCATCTTTATTGTCTTCCTATTCTTAAACGTAATATCCATCAAGAAGCGTTAAGACAAGCGGTTGCCTCTGGCCATCCTCGCTTTTTCTTAGGTACAGATTCCGCGCCACATTTACAACACCGTAAAGAATCTTCTTGCGGCTGTGCCGGTGTATTTAACGCACCAACTGCACTTGCCGCCTATGCGACCGTATTTAAAGAGCTTAATGCCTTAGCGCACTTTGAAGCCTTTTGTTCACTAAATGGTCCACGTTTTTATGGATTACCCGTTAATGAAGGCACACTTACACTAACTGAAAAATCAGTTGATGCCCCTGCTCACATTATTTCCGGTAATGAAGCACTTATCCCATTCTTAGCCAATGAAGATATTCGCTGGGATATTACTGTTGATTAATAACGCCTCTTGATGTTTATCTAAAATGCACCATATAATAATCATTCGACTATTAAATGGTGCATCACTCTTTTATCAGAGCTAGTGCACATTTTTTTGTTACAACAAAAATTTATCTTTTTAATCGCGATAAATCTCGTATACTGAAAAGCAACCACGTTGTGTGGGAACTTCTCTCTTAGTCAAAACCGGTTGTATGATTAGGAGGTATTATGAGTAGAAAAAATGAAGTTATTCAGACACATCCTGTTGTAGGCTGGGACATTAGTACAGTTGACATTTACGATGCCATGATGTTGCGTTTACATTATCTTCCTGAAAATGAACATCATCCTGAAAATGCAGTTGTAGATAAAACGCTTTGGCTCACAACAGATATCGCTAGACAGTTGATTCATATTCTTCAAGCAGGCATTGATAAAATTGAATCATCTGAAGATTCTGTTTCAGACAACACCAAGCATTAATAACAAGATCTAGAAAAAAGATAGCGAACGCAAAGCAGGAGTACAATGTACTCCTGTTCTCATTTTCACCTATCTATAAATATTATTTTTATCTATCAATATATTCATATTGAAAATAATTATTCTGATTAATAAATAAGATTTTATTAAATCCAATATTAATAATATTTGTTTTATTCGTTATATCTTAAGAAAAATAATATATAAGCCGAATTGACATAAAACAGCGTTATCTTTATTTTAATTAATAAAGCCAGAAACAAACAAGGAAGTTATTTGTGAAAGTATTAATTATTGATGAATGTTTTTTTACGCGTAATGGTATAAAAAATTTCTTCTCAATGAGAAATATTAGACATGAAATTATTGATACTCCATCTATACAAGAAGCTAATAATTATATTAATAATTCCATGCCTGATATTATATTTATTGATCTAACAAAATACTGCCGAGAAATAGCACATTGTCAGTATTTACAATTCTTTTTTATTTCAACTCGAAATTGCCGATTATATCTCTATATTGATGCAAATTATCCAGACAAGGAAAGGCCTATTGCATTGACAAATAACTGTTTTATCCTCCCTAAAAGAGTTCTGCCTTGGGTGCTTGAAAGAACGTCTCTGCTCACTTCTCGATGCCAAGTTGTCTTCCCAACATACAATCATTCACTGTGTTCCATTTTTAGCGCTCAAGAGCAAAAAATCATTACTTATTGGATGAATGAATTACCCAATCACCAAATTGCTAAAAAACTCTGTATAAGCAATAGCACAGTTTATTCTCACAAAAGACATATTACTGAAAAAATCAACGTGAAAAATAGAATTGAATTGTTTTTTATATATAACATATTAAAGTATGTATATGATAAATAATATTAAAATATAAAGTCAGTGATGTTAGGAAAAATAAAAAGAAAAAAGGAGTCCAATTCCTATTGTTACTCACTGTAAATAGAGTGGCTAATGGGCGTGATGGCCACTTGAAATTTATAATAACATTATGTCTGTAGGGTACATGAAGTATTAAAATAACTACGTTAATCGTTTATATATTTTATTAAATACAAAACTAAGATACGACTAATTGTATTATCACTTCACCCTTTTTATCGCAAGAGTGAAGTGATTTTATGAGCTAATAATTAGGCGATACGTTCAATTTTAGCGGGTAATCCTTGGCGAACTGATGCCCCTGATACCCAATCTAACCACGTATTGGTTATCTCTCGCGTTGGATCTGCAAATCCTAAATCATTAAGATTAATACCATTACCAATACCTTTATCCATCGGTAAAGGTTGTTCATCTAAATAGTGCTGACGAGAACCTAATTCCTGATGTCCATAGCCATGTTCAATTGCTAAAACACCCGGCATAACGCCATCAAGTAAACTAATTTCTGCTTCAACTTGTCCACCAGGTGTTACAATGCGAACGATATCACCATGGTTAACACCCCATTTTTTACCATCTTGAGGGTTAATCGCAACCAAGTTAGTCGGTTTTACCATTCTTAAACGTTGGATCATTCCTGTTGAACTGCTCACCACATGAGACTTAAAGGACATTAACTTTAATGGCCATTGATTTTCAGGATAGTGTTGGTGAATATCACTACCATCAGATAAACGTGGTGGATAATAAGTTGGACAACCACTATAACGTTCGCCCGTTATTGCATGATGGTTTTTCGCAACTTCTTCATTCCAAATCTGCAATGGTTTTTTCCACTGAGGTCCTGTTTCATCACCATTCCATGCTTTATCATAAGGTGCAAAACGACCTCCTCGGGTGTAAATATAGGCAACGCGAAGTACTTCTTCATTTTTTAACGTTGATGCCATTGCAGGCAGAATACGATCAACACCACTCAATAAAATATCTTCATTAGTTGCAGGTGCTACCGGTTTTTCACCCATAAACGCCATATTAGCGGCAACACGTAAATAGTAATCTTCTGCACTATTGATTGGATAGAAATTTCCATCCATATCTTCAATCGCTTTATCACCAAATCCTGGTAAGTCTAAAGCTTTTGCAACAGCAATACAGAATGTCTCCATTGAGATTGGCTGACCTTCTGCTGTTTTAGCAACACGAGGTTCAATAATCGGCCAACGTGCTGTACTGGCTTTCACTTGAACACCAGACCACGGTGCGCTAAATCCCCAACTTTCAAAGTTGTGTGTATCAGGCACAATATAATCTGCCAGCGCCGTTGTTTCATTCATAAAGGCATCAATACCGATAATTAAAGGCAGATGCTT
Source organism: Proteus sp. FME41 (assembly GCF_014897315.1). Lineage (GTDB taxonomy): Bacteria > Pseudomonadota > Gammaproteobacteria > Enterobacterales > Enterobacteriaceae > Proteus. Next base: position 4,381 of record NZ_JABUYL010000010.1, read on the forward strand.
TGGATCTTTAAGACGCTCTTCCATTACTTGACGAATACCCGCAATCCCATAAACAGGGTTGGTCATATTCGTGATCCAAGCTTTTAATGAATAAGGATAACCTGCTAATGCAGAACCCAGTTGCTCCGTTAATTGCCCTGCAGCAAACGGATACCAAGGTGCTTTTGCAGGATATGGCGATTCCCCTTTCTCTACACGTTCACGATATTCATCGGATTTTTCATAGGCTGCTTTACTGCGTGATAACACCATGCCTTTTGGCTTCACTTTACCTTTAAAGCTATCCATTTTGTAACAAGGGCCATCCGTCGCGCCATTAAACTTACCGCCACCAACAGAGACCCCACCTTTAAGGTTTAAGTTACCTATTAGCGCATTAAGCATAATTACGCTCCACGCGGTATAAAAACCATTTCCTCCCATCATACCGCCATGAGAAATAACCGCCGCTTTTCGCCCATAAGCGGTAAATTCACGTCCTAATGCAGCAATTGTTGTTTCGGGTACTTTACAACGCTCACTATACTCAGCCAATGTCATACGTTTAGCCGCTTCATCAAGTAATTGAAAACTTGATTTTACAGTCACTTCTGCACCTGTTTTTAAAGTGACTTTATGCGTAGCAAATAATTGTGCTTTATCGACTTTTGTTGTAGGAACTAATTCACCATCTAGCGATAACACTAAGTTTTGATCTTCCCCTTCAGCAACATCATTCAAATGTGCCGTAGTGAGCATTTGTCCTGAAAGCGGATGTTTTTCGTCACTGATCACAAGGTGGGTCGCATTTGTCCAGCTCTTCTCACCCATATTTTTCATTGAAACTTCGCTTGGTACTGACAGATAGTCTGCATTGTAGCGCTTGTTTTCAATGATCCAGCGGATCATTCCCATCACTAAAGCAGCATCCGTTCCTGGTTGAACAGGAACCCAATGCCCATGGTCGTTCGCTAATGTAGTCGTTAACGGTAATGCCGGAGCCACAACAACATAGTTAAATGAATCACGAATACGGGCATTAGCTAACTGACGACCTTGGCGCTTAAATGGGTTACCTGATTGTGCTGGTGATGTTCCTAAAAACAGCGCAAATTCAACGTAATCCCAATCTGGCTTAACGTGTGCGTTTTTATCTAAATCATTCATTAACGCGCCCGAACCCGCACGGTAAGCTAATCCACAATAAGAGCCATGCGCACCAAAGTTTTTGCTGCCAAATGAATTTTGAGCAAAGCGGCGAATAAATGTATCGCGCCCATCATCACCCGCATTAGTCATTAGTAATTGGTTAGCTTTAGGGCCTAAAGCGGGTTGTTTGGGATCGATTAAAGTGTCTAAGTCACGAATAGCACGTAAACCGTCAACATGACCTTCACCAAAGAGATCACCACCTTCAACAATTTCTTGGATCAACTGCTCAAAACTGATGCGTTTCCACTTACCTTCACCGCGTTTACCTACACGCTTCATTGGTTCAAGAATGCGAGTTGGGCTATCTAAGCTTTCCATCATGGTTGCACCACGCGCACAAGCCGTAGAGCGGTTTTCTAAACCACTTTCCCCCCCCATTTTTTCAAATGCGTCTTTAATTGGCATGTTATAGCCAAAGTGGTGATCATGAGAAAGCGGATGATAAGGATTACCTGCGATACGCAATACTTTATTGTTTGCTCTATCAACGCGGGCACGAACGCCGCATTGTGTCCAACAACCAAAACACTGAGTCATACAAACAGATTGATCAGTATTCGCTTGCCATTTTGTATCTTTGACAACTTTACCTTCAGGTAATAATGAGTTGCCATTGATCCTATCAAGTGTCACTTTTCCTGATGTGCCATCAATTAAGCCATCTATAGCACGTTTAGCAACATCTCGGTAACTGGCAGCAAATGCGGCAATACCACCGATAACCAATCCACCTTTAAGCCATTGACGTCTTGTAAACTTAGCCATGCTGCACTCTCCTGACAACCCAACGAATACTTTCTCTAAATAAAATGGTTAACGCTATCCACAATCCAAATGTCCCAATAATTGCCATCAGTCCATCGTTACCTAGCGTAAACTCATAAGGGTTTGTAATAATGTTATATTTGGGAATATATTGCGCACCCATCAGCATTAACCAGCGTAATACCCATGCAAGTCCCATTGAGACAAATGCCATGATGGTAATGAACGCGACTGAGCGCACTTGTTTTGCCATCATAAGCCCCATAGCGACAGAGATAGCCCATAACGCGATAACACCCATTGCACTCCACCAGCCAAGGCTTCCCATGATTAATTGTTGTCTAATGGCTTGACCTGAAAGCGTGTCACCCGCAACCCATAACCCTGTACAGACAGCCAATAACATTAATGAACTTACAAACCACATGGCTAATTCGCGTTGATGAATGGGTTCGCGACGCGTTCCCAACGCCAGTAATGTGGGTAGTACTTGCATTGCACTAAAAAATAATAAGATAGGTAACCAATATGTATACAATACAGGTCTTGCTTTTAAAATAGACGCTTCACGCCCGGTATATAACAGCAGACCAATCGCTGTTAATGAACAGGCTAATGCCACCCAACGCGTTAATTTGTATTCGCGTTTCCACACTAAGCGGACAACCATTGCAGCAAAATAAAGCATACTAAACGCAGAGAACAATGGCAGTAACAGTGAACCCCATGCCATCCATGACCATGGCGTTGGATAAGCATAAAAATGCCATACTCTGGCTGTTTGGTGTAAATCTGCCGTTAACGCAAGTGGTGCCGTAATACCTGCCGTTATTGCAATAAAGACTGCAACAGCTTCTAAACGTTGATTACCAGCACGACCTTTCCAACATTGCCAACAAGCATACAGCGTCGCACTGCAAGCAATACCGATAAAAAAGAAATATTGCACCGCCCAAGGTAACCAAAAATATTCTTGAGGGATCGCCATCACTTCTTGAATTTGGGAAACTTGAGGGATCATGAGTGAACCTCCTGCTGCCATAATGCGGGTTGTCCCTTATCGGCTAACGGTTGTACAAATGCATCATCTAAGCCGAGATAAAAAACTTGTGGCAATGTGCCACTTTCAGGTTTTAAGACTTTCAGCGCTTTTTCATGCGTGTGTAACATTTTACTGATCGTACTATTAGGATCTTTCATATCGCCAATAATACGTGCCCCACCCACACACGACTCAACGCAGGCAGGTAATAGACCTACTTCAAGGCGATGCGCACAGAACGTACATTTATCTGCGGTTTGTGTTGAGTGGTTAATAAAGCGTGCATCATAAGGGCATGCTTGAACACAATAAGCACAACCTACACAGCGTTCATTATCAACGACTACAATGCCGTCTTTACGTTGGAAGGTCGCTTGAACAGGGCAAACAGGAACACATGGCGGTTCATCACAATGATTACATAATCTAGGCAACAGAACGTTAGTTATCCCTTCTTGCCCCTTGATAGCAACCTGATATTGGTTTACTGTCGTCCTAAATTGTCCTTGAGGCGTCTGATTTTCGATATTACAGCTCACAGTACAGGACTGGCACCCTACACAACGACGTAAATCAATCAGCATCCCATAACGTTTATCCTCTGACCCTTCACGGCGCTCTGGTGATAATTTAATGCCAGCTTCAGCTAAAGGAACGAGAGAAGCTCCTGCGGTAAGGACCCCTAATTGTTGTAAAAATTTTCGTTTTCCAAGATCCATATTTGTCTCCAGTATCACTCAGTTAATCAATCTCACGATGAGTGAAGGAAATAGAAAGTAAAAAGACTGTGTTTGTTATAAGTGCATTGTAAAAATTACTGAAGACGACACCTATTGTGGTTTACCACATACTGGGTATGAACTTGATCCAAAACAATATTTAACATTAGATATTTATGACGATAAAACAGACAATTGGGATTAAAAAAGCACTTAACATTGGGCTATTACTGCTCTTTTTTGTATTTCCGCTACACGCAATAGCCAAAGAGTGGACTATCGGTGTCTTAGCACTACGTGGCGATGCCTCTACGCAACGTCACTGGCAACCCCTTGTTCAAACACTAAATGAACAATTTCCTACAGAAAGCTTTGTGCTAGTGCCTTTAAATCTTGAAGAAATGAAACTTGCTGTTGCGAAAAAACATGTTGATTTTCTACTCACAAATCCTGCGCAATTTATTCAATTAGATAATGCCTTTCCATTACGATGGTTACTCTCTTTACGTTCGGGTTATGAGCCTGATAACACAACTAGAAATGTCATTGGTAGCTTGATTTTAGTGCGTAATGATAGCCCGATTACCTCTGTTCACGAGCTAATCGGAAAACGTGTAGGGGCCATTGCTCCTGATGCTTTTGGTGGTTATCTTTTAGGGTATAAAACACTGCGAGAAGAAGGTATCGATCCTGATAAAGACTTCACATTACGCTTTACTGGTTTTCCCGCAGACGCACTACTTTACCTCTTACGAGATGAAGATATTAATGCAGCGATTATTCCGGTTTGTTTGCTGGAAAATATGGATAATGAAGGGCTTATTCGAAAAAGTGATTACCGGCCAGTTATTTCCTATCAAACTAATACGCCTTGTTTAACCAGCACACCGCTCTACCCCAATTGGTCATTTGCGGCTTTAGATACTGTGCCTGATGAGTTAGTGGATAAAGTCACTCGTGTTTTACTCACCGATGAGAGTAAACCAATGAAGTGGGGGGCCCCTGCTTCACACACACAAGTTGAAAACTTGCTAAAAGAAGTCAATCAACATCCTCGCCAGAGGCAACTTTGGCAAGATGCACAAAGTTGGGCGATCCAGCATCAATTGATTATTGGCCTTTCGCTGACTGCGATTCTTTTTCTTATTCTTAACCAAGTTTGGGTGAGCTATTTAGTGAGACGCCGTAGCCGTCAATTAGAGCATGCACATAATCGTTTAAGGCAACAAAAAGAAGAGTTAGAACATGCCCAACGCTTAAACATATTAGGAGAAATGGCATCTGGATTTGCTCATGAGCTAAATCAACCACTTTCAGCAATTAAAAGTTATGCACAAGGTAGCGTTATTCGCCTTAAAAAAGAAAATGAATTACACCCATTACTACCTGCATTGCAACAAATAGACAAACAAGCGCAACGCGGGGCTGATATTATTAGAAATCTCCGTTTATGGGTTGGAAAACAAACACCTAATACAGATACGATTTTGCTTTCTCACCAAAATATTGCAGAATGTACCCAACATATTTGGACACTTTTACGTGTAGAAGATAAGTATCCACAGGTTTCACTTATTACGCATATTGATGAACATGATACCTTGTGTCTACCCGAAACCTTATTCGAGCAAATCTTATCAAATTTAATTACCAATAGTCTTCAAGCGGGTGCAAAAACGCTGAAAATTAGTACGCATAAAGCACCAGATAGATTACTTGTCGTTATTGAAGATGATGCGGGTGGGATGAGCCATAGCCAACTTGAATCCCCCTTTTCTCCCTTCCAAACAACAAAAACAGAAGGACTTGGATTAGGTTTAGTGATTTGTCAGCGATTATTACTTTCTCAAGGTGCCGATATTCACATTGAGAACCAAAAAAATGCGCAAAATAATGTCGGATTAAAAATCACCCTTATTTTCCCTAACAAAAATAAATAACGGAGAAGAAATGCCAACAATTCACCTTGTTGATGATGATCTTGCTGTCACTGATGCTTGTCAATTTTTATTAGAAAGCTTAGGTTATTCAGCCCATGTTTGGAATGATAGCGAGTTTTTCATCAACAACGTCAATCCCTACCAACAAGGCGTTGTGTTATTAGATATGAGAATGCCAAAACCAGATGGGAGACAAGTTCATCAATATTTAATTGATAAACACAGCACACTGTCTGTTATTTTTTTAACGGGTCATGGTGATATCCCCATGGCAGTTGAAGAAATTAAAAAAGGAGCCATTGATTTTCTACAAAAACCGGTTGATAGCAATGCGTTGCTTTCTGCTTTAGATTCTGCATTTATTGAAACCAATACTCGCTTTACTGCACATGATATTCGTCGCCGTTATGCTTCATTAACGCCAAGAGAAAAAGATATTGCCTACTATGTCATTCAAGGATTGATGAATCGGGAAATTGCAGAAGTAGCGTGTGTTTCAATAAGAACCGTTGAAGTACATCGAGCAAAAGTGATGGACAAAATGGCGGCTAAAAATATTGCAGAATTGGTCACTGCATTACAAGGTATTGAGATAATTTCACCTAATGTGTAACAAAATTTCTTATCTGCGATGAAAAGTGTCACAATATAAGATATTCATTGGAAAAAAGTAAATAGATAGGTTTATGATAAAGTCACCTTCATTTAAAAAATCATTTTTGCAACCTAAATATTGGCTGACTTGGTTTGGGATCGGGTTACTCTATATTCTGGTGCTACTTCCTTATCCTGTTATTTATTGGCTAGGTACTCGCCTAGGCCGTTTTTCTAAGCTGTTTTTAAAAAAACGGGTTCAAATAGCGGAACGTAATCTCGAACTTTGCTTTCCACAAATGCCGAAAAGTGAACGAGAAGCCTTAGTGAATAAAAACTTCGAGTCTGTTGGTATGGGATTATTCGAGACGGGAATGGCATGGTTTTGGCCTGAATGGCGGGTTAAACGCTGGTTTAAAGTCAGTGGACTTGAAAATATCTCGAAAGTTCAAGATTCAGGACAAGGCATCTTATTAATTGGTATCCATTTTCTGACTCTTGAACTGGGCGCACGTATTTTCGGTATTTATAATCCCGGTGTAGGTGTTTATCGCCCTAACGACAACCCTGTTGTGGATTGGTTGCAAACATGGGGCCGATTACGCTCTAATAAATTTATGCTCGACAGAAGAGACATCAAAGGCATGATCCGCGGTTTAAAAACGGGTGAAATTCTCTGGTATGCCCCTGATCATGATTATGGCCCGCGTAAAAGTGTTTTTGTCCCTTTATTTGCCGTTGACAAAGCCGCGACTACAACGGGAACCTATATTCTGGCAAAAACCAGCAATCCTGCATTAATTCCCTTTACACCTAAACGCTTACCTGAAGCGAAAGGCTATGAATTAATTATTTCTCCTGCGATTGCTGATTTTCCGCTTGATAATGAAGAAAATACCGCCAGTGCGATGAATAAAGTGATTGAAAAAGAGATCTTACGCGCACCTGACCAATATATGTGGTTACATCGTCGCTTTAAAACTCGCCCTGAAGGTGATGACTCTTTATATAATGAAATAAAGAAAGTACACTGATAGCAAGTGGCTGTTTTTATCTGAAAACAGCCACTTATCCATATTATGAAACCCTAAAATAACAATAATAAAACCGCTAATTGCGTACGCTGTAAACCCCTGCAAAACACATTATAAGAGCAAGACCTATCGCACTTATTCTGTATCATGGCTATATTCTTATTCACTATTAATAATAATAAGAAGACCTACTCGTTGTCGCTGTTATCAACGTCACTACGGTTATTTTCAGCCTATTATCTTGGTTTACTCTCTCTTTCTCGGCTAAAGGAGTGACATGAATCTCAAGCCCCGAAATAATTCTTGGAAACGTAATCTTTATATTGTCTGGTTTGGTTGTTTTCTCACTGGTGCTGGCTTTAGTTTGATTATGCCTTTTCTACCTTTATATGTAGAAGAGCTAGGCATAACAGATCATGAAGAACTAAATCTTTGGACTGGTGTTGCTTTTAGTATTACCTTTCTTTTCTCTGCTATCGCAGCGCCTTTTTGGGGAAAATTATCCGATAGAAAAGGCCGAAAATTAATGTTGCTGCGCTCTGCCCTTGGCATGGCAATAGTGATGGTATTAATTGGTTTTGTGCAAAATATATGGCAATTATTATTTTTACGCGCTTTATTAGGTGTATTAGGTGGCTTTGTTCCTAATGCTAATGCACTCATTGCAACACAGGTTCCTGTTAAAAAAAGTGGTTGGGCGCTAGGTACTCTTTCAACGGGTGCTGTAAGTGGTGCATTGATCGGCCCTTTAATTGGCGGCATGCTTGCTGATCTCTACGGTTTACGCCCTGTCTTCTTTATAACCTCTGCCGTATTATTTATTTGCTTTTTAGTTACTCTCTTTTTTGTCAGTGAAAACTTTACGCCAGTCTCCAAAAAAGATGCGCTAACAACAAAACAAGTGTTCTCATCACTTAAAAATAAAAGACTGGTTGTGTGTTTGTTTTTTACCACCATGATTATTCAAGTGGCAACTGGCTCTGTAACCCCCATCTTGACCCTTTATATCCGTGAGTTGACGGGTTCTATTAGTAATCTTGCCTTTATTAGTGGCGTTATTGCTTCCGTTCCGGGTATTGCTGCGCTTATTAGTGCTCCCCGCTTTGGTAAATTAGGTGATCGAATAGGCCCAGATAAAGTGCTTATTTTCACCCTCGGGCTCTCTATTTTTATGCTTATTCCAATGGCCTTAGTCAGCAATTATTGGGAATTAGGCGCATTACGATTTTTATTAGGTGCTGTTAACGCAGCTATGTTACCCGCAGTACAAACGCTTATTCTTTATAACATCACACCCGCTATTGCGGGTCGAATTTTCAGCTATAACCAAGCGTTAAGAGATGTCGGCAATGTTACAGGACCGTTAATGGGGGCTTTTGTCGCAGCAAGCTACGGATTTAGAGCTGTTTTTTATTTCACCGCTGCCGTTGTCTTTTTTAATCTGATTTACTCATGGATATGCTTTAGAACACCAAAAAAGAAAGAGTGAAAAAATCTACAAATAAGATGAGTTAATCGTTTTTTTCTCACATAAAATTATACTTTTACTTTTAAAGCGCTAATTATTATTTTTTTTATTTTGATTTTTGTAATTTATTGTTTATTAAGAAAAATCTTACCCCCTATTTATTACCCCCTATAAATTTTTCTTGTTCTTTTTTTTCAGAAAATTGCAAGGTTAACTATTGCAAAATGAGATTTTTATCGACTTTTGCACCAAAAAATGGTTTATAAAGTATTAAATATACTTTTAGTTACTAAATCCTGACAAAAGTATGTTAAAAATATATTAATTAAATGCAGTGGTAATTGATAACAGAATGATATAGTTCTGTTTAACCACCTGCTAACATTTTGTTCTTTTTACTTGCAAACGACCTGTAGAGGTTTTTTTTGGGAATTTAAGATGCAATCTACTCACTCAAAATCTAGCCGAACTTTCTTTGGCCACCCATACCCATTAAGCTCCCTTTTCTTCACCGAAATGTGGGAACGCTTTTCTTTCTATGGTATTCGCCCATTATTAATCTTATTTATGGCGGCAACCGTTTATGAGGGTGGCATGGAAATCCCCAGAGAGCAGGCTTCTGCTATTGTGGGTATTTTCGCGGGCGGTGTTTATTTAACATCGTTACCGGGAGGTTGGCTCGCTGATAACTGGCTAGGACAACGCCTAGCTGTCTGGTATGGCTCTATCTTTATCGCCTTAGGCCATCTTTCTATCGCATTATCTGCGTTTTGGTCACAAAACCTATTCTTTATCGGCTTATTGCTGATTGTCTTAGGTACGGGGCTATTTAAGACTTGCGTAACCGTGATGGTAGGAACCTTGTATAAAAGGGATGATACTCGCCGTGATGGTGGATTCTCCTTATTTTATATGGGAATTAATATGGGCTCATTTATTGCACCACTTATCACGGGATTCTTAGTTCGTGATTATGGCTGGCATTGGGGCTTCGGTATTGGTGGTATTGGTATGCTTGTTGCGTTGCTGATTTTCCGCTTTTACGCAGTACCAACGATGCGCCGCTTTGATAGCGAAGTGGGTTTAGATTCAAGCTGGGATCGCCCTACAGTTGTTCGTCGTAATGTGGGTCAATGGATCTTAGCATTATCTGTTGTACTTATTGCGATTGTTAGCCTTATCATTTCTGGTGTAATTCCTTTTAATCCAGTCAGGGTTGCTAACTTTATGGTCTACGTGATTTCAGGCAGTGTTATTGCGTATTTTATCTATTTATTCCTCTTTGCAGGATTAAGTAGCAGTGACCGCTCCCGCTTATTTGTTTGTTTCCTATTATTGGTTTCAGCCGCCTTATTCTGGTCTGCATTCGAACAAAAACCGACATCATTTAACTTATTCGCCAATGATTATACTGACTTAAACTTTATGGGCTTTGAGATCCCTGCAGTTTGGTTCCAGTCTATCAATGCTCTGTTTATTATTATTCTTGCTCCTATATTTAGCTGGCTGTGGCCAATGATGGCACGTAAGAATATGAATTTAAGCAGTATGACTAAGTTTGTGATTGGTATTTTATTTGCAGCAGGTGGCTTTACTGTCATGATGTTTGCATCTGAAAGCGTTATCACGACAGGACAAGGCGTTTCACCACTTTGGTTAATTAGTAGTATCTTCTTACTGACATTAGGTGAATTATGCTTAAGCCCAATTGGGCTTGCCACAATGACGATTTTAGCGCCTGCAAAAATGCGTGGACAAGTCATGGGCTTGTGGTTCTGTGCGAGTGCATTAGGAAATCTTGCTGCCGGTTTAATGGGGGGGAATATTCGCCCAGATAAACTGGATGTCATGCCTGATTTCTTCTCTCATGTTTCTATCGCACTGGTCATTTGTGCTGTTGTTCTTGCTACACTGATTATTCCAGTTCGTAAGCTTTTACAAAGTGCAGATAGCAAAGAGAAAGCACAAGCTTAATCTGACTTGCTGACCTCTTAAGCCATGCCTCATTATTTAGGCATGGCTTTTTGCATTTAGCACATTCTATTTCGATCAATTTTTAAGTATTGCACCGACCATTTAAAACACTTAATCTCATTATCTTCCCTTTTACTACTCGTTAATCATCAAGGTAATGCCATGACTGTTCTTCCTATCTATTATATTAATGCCTTTTCCTCTGCTTCTTTTTCAGGGAACCCAGCCGCCGTCATTTTGTTAGAGGAATGGTTACCCGATACCACCTTGCTTGCGTTAGCAGCAGAGATTAATTTACCGGAAACGGCGTTTTTAGTCGGCAACCATATTCGTTGGTTTACACCCAAAATCGAAGTTCCCCTGTGCGGACACGCGACATTAGCTACTGCATTTGTACTCAAAACGATAAAAAAATCCCCTATAGATCGCTTTAAGTTTCATTCTCTCTCTGGTGAACTGACTGTCTCTTGCCAAAATTCATTCTTTACGCTCGATTTCCCCGCGATATCAGCCACATTAAATAATGACATCAAATCACAACTCAGCGCTAAACTTAACTTAGAGATAGATGAAGTTTGGCAAGCTCATGATCGATATGTGTGCTTTCTCTCTGATCCTGATACGGTTATTCATTACCAACCTGATTTTACTCAAATAGCACAATTGCCTTTACCTGGTGTAATTATTACATCTAAAGGCCATACACCTTATGATTTTATTTCTCGATTTTTCGCACCAATAAAAGGCGTTAATGAAGATCCGGTAACAGGCACTTCACACTGTGTATTAGCTCCGATTTGGGGGAATAAGCTTAATAAAACACAATTACATGCGAGACAAGTTTCAAAACGAGGCGGAAATATAGCTTGTGAAATAAAAAATAATCGCGTTTTACTTATAGGTAATGCAACACTTTTTTTAACTGGTGAAATTACCTTTTAAAGGTAGGTAGCATTATCCTCGATTCATCTACTTTGCTTTCATTTTACTCTATTTTATACTGTGAGGACTTTCCCTACCGTATTGAAGAAAAGGCTTTATTGTTATGTCCATCTCTGATTTATCTCCTGAACTACAAGATAAAATTAAAAACGCTGTCACTCGTGTTTCTAAAGTTATCTTTCCAACCACAACCAATCATCATTCCACACTCTTTGGCGGCACAGCATTAGCTTGGATGGATGAAGTGTCATTTATTACCGCGACACGTTTTAGCCGTAAACGTTTAGTCACTGTTTCTACTGAGAAAATTAATTTTAATCATCCCATTCCATCAGGAACTATTATTGAGTTAGTCGGTGAAGTTATTCGTGTTGGACGCACAAGTTTAACGGTTAATGTTTCTATTTTTCTTGAAGATATGTACGCCGAAGGGCGTGAAGAAGTGATCCATGGTCAATTTAATTTTGTTGCTGTTGATAATAACGGCAAGCCAACGCCATTATTCGATAAATAATATCTTATAAAGAGAATTATCTCTCTTTTTATCTATCTTAATTAAGAAACACACTATTTTATTGCGCCCTAATTTATTTTTAGTAACAACAAGTAATTAAACTAATTAATTTAAGTGGATATTTTTCAATCAACGAAAAATATCCAATAAAATCAAAGTGTAATGAGATTACTAACACGTAAGACAAGAGTTATCCACAGTTAATGTGGATAACTGAATAAAGTAGATAATCAGAGAACACACATTTTTATCACTGAAAACTCAATCTGACATACGGTGAGTTTCTTTCCTATTTCCGCACTTTCAGCGATAACAACATCAACAGAGTGCGAATATTGTCGTCCTATTGCACACGCTAACGCTATTGAAGGTTCAATTAGTAATATTGCACCAATATTTTCAGTATCCATAGAAATATCGGTAAGTGCCTCAAGTTTTGCTACTTGCTTCATCTTGTTTACTGCAATTTCTTGTGCTTTATCGGCAGCAACTTGGTTAACTCTTTTTTGTTTTTCAAAAGAGCCTCCACCGGAATAAAGATAGATCATCATTTAATCATCATAGAAATAAAGGTTGTTATCTTTATTATTCAAATTGAAGGTATAAAAGCCAGCTAATTTTATAAAAAGACAACAACCTGATTGCTTCCCAAGGACATAATGCTAAAACACAATAACCCTACAGATAATTACCACCCATAAGAGACACCTCCTCCTACAACACCACGATCTTCCGTATTCCATGAAGCGGAAATGCGAATAATTGCACTCTCTGTAATTTGATATTGAGCGCCGGTTGCAAATGCATTGGCATTACGATAATTGCCAGCTCCCACACCTAAACTAAAGGTATGATTGGTAACATAAGGAATATTTGCCATAGCAGCAACAGAGGCAATACCCGCACTTGCCCTCTTATCTGCTTTGTCTATTTTATTATCCATATTTTTAAGCGCGATATCGTTATCAATAAAGATATTCTTAAACTTATTATTGGTATATTCATTAGCAATAGATATCGAATCATGCTTTGATTTTTCAATATACTCTTTCAACGATTCATCTCTTTCATTAATAATTGTATTGGTCGTATTGATATATTCATTTCCTTTCTGAGTAATATATTTTTCACGATCTTTTACTATTTTTTCATTATTTCTTCCAATAAGCCCTTCGACCCCAGATGTTATTTTGCTAATTTCGCTATCTGTATAATGATTGGCATTTTTTTCTGATACATTGACTCTCTCCTCGGTTGAAGCTGTAATTTCATCCCTAACATTACCAACATATTCAACTATTTTTTTATCATGCTCATTAACTTTAAAATCAGTATATTCTTTACCACTGTTTTCAACCTCAACAACCTTGTTGTTTGTATATTCTTTAATATTATTTTCAGATTCATTAATTTTATTATTAGTATACTTTTCCATTCCCTCTTTTATGTCATTAACTTTATTATCCGTATAACTTTCAACACCTTTTTTCATTTCATCTACTTTAGTATTTGTATAGTCTTCAACACCCGCTTTCATTTCTGAAAATTGACCTTCACTATAAATATAGAATTCATTTTTCGCATCATTAATATAATTAGTCGTATTGGTTTGATGTTCTTTTATTTTACTGTCTGTATATTGGTTCGAATTCTTCTCTGCGTTATCAGATAACGCCTTTGCTTTTAATTCACTTTGTTTTAATACTGTTTCATTCGCTTTCGCGATATCACCTTGTATTATTTTATTATTTTCATTTATTTGATTATTTGTTGCTTTAATTAGTGTGTTTTTTTCTTGCTCAATTTTATTATAGATAGTTTTGGTATTATCACTAATGTGTTTATCCGTCTCTCTAAGAATATTATTTCTTTCTTCTTTTAATTGAGAAACATTCACTGCATCAGTTTCTTCAGTACCTGCGGCAACATTAATAATTTGTCGCTGATTTTGATCACTCCCAATCGATAAGGTATTATTTCGATTATTACTACTTTTGTCGCCTAATATAATTGCATTACTGGCTGTTCCTGATGATTTACTCCCAATAATAACTGAGTTATCTGCGCTATCAGAAAGGCGACTTCCACTGCCTAAAATAACCCCATTTTCTGCATTATTAATTGCTCCTTTTCCAATACTAATTGAATCTTTATTTTCGCTATATGCTTGAGAACCAATAGAAAGAGATCCTTCACCAATCGCCATTGCTCCATTTCCCAATGATAATGCATTATCACCAATTGCCGTACTTTTATGACCAATCGCTGTTGCATTTTCACCTTCAGCGCCTGCATTAGCGCCAATAGCCGTTGATTGATCTGAATGTGCCCACGTATTATATCCAACCGCCGTAGATTCATTACCATCTGCTTTGCTATTTCCGCCTAACAATGTTGTATTATTGGCATAAGTAAAAGGAGATGAAAAAAGTATAATTACTAATAGTTTCACCTTAAAATATTTATTTTTAATCATATCTACATCACCCTAAATTTAATAAACTCATATATAGAGTAAACTGTATTTTATTTTTTACACATTTTATATTTCATAAAATAATTTAATAAACCATAAAAACACTATTGAATATATATAATTACATCTTTATATAATTATCTTTATTATAAATAACATTTTTTACCTTCATTTATATTCAATATAAAATCAACAACTAAAGAAAAAAAAGAAAATAAAAAATTAAATATTTTAATTTAAAATAAAAGTAAATTATAATTCATGGTGAATTAAAATATTTTAAAATTTGAGATGATGATCAAATAAAAAATAATGTTATTATCCATATGCTAATAACATCATAAATTTATATTACAATAACAATTAAGTAAAAACCCCTAAACACATTTGCGCTTAGGGGTTTAGAATTACTCAATAAATTGTGATTCAGCAATTAATAATTTATCAATTGATGATTGACATAAATAAGGTCTGAGCGCTTCAAATTTCTTTTCTGACCATTGGTAAATCTTTAAAGAAAGAAGTTGCTCAATAATGTTTGGTTCAAATCGATATTTAAGGTGTTTTGCTGGTGTGCCACCCACGATGCTATAAGGTTCAACATCTTTAGAAACGACACTATTTGCAGCAATAATAGCACCTTCGCCAATAGTAACTCCTGGCATTATCATTGCTCGCATACCTATCCATGCACCATCCTGAATATGGGTATCACCTTTGCCAATATAGGCTTCTTCGATTTTGTCCATAAAAGGATAAAGAGAAAACCAATCCATACGATGAGTATGATTTCCCCCCATTAATATGACAGCTTCCGCACCAATACAGACATAATCACCAATATACAATTTATCAATTTCCCACAACGATTTCCATTGCAGACTAATCTCGTCACCATAAAGATAACGAACAACAGACGCTTCAAAACCTTCATCCCAGCAATCACTGTAATAACTGTGTTGCCCTTTGATGATAATATTTTTATTTTTTACTGTTTCGTGCAGATATTCTACACCTGACCAATGTTTATTTTTCATAATATGACTCGCCATAAGTTAAATGAGTCATCAAAGAATGCTTAATTCTCCGATGATGTGTTCGCATTCAAAACACACCGTCTTAAGCAATTCTAGGTTGAAGCAATAAAGGATTATTTTTCATCTTATTTATGACCTTCTATACGCTGCAATAAGCATCTGTTTGCTGTTTATCTGTATCATCATAAGCATTATCAAAGAAAAAGCCACGGATAATCTAAATGATAATCTGTGGCTTAAAATACTATTTAAAAAAATCTTTACTGCCATGGGGTGCACAACGTAAATATTGCGGTGCAACTTTTATGGTCTGCTTAAGTTTTTCTGCCGCATGCCAAGGCCAGCGAGGATCATATAAAATACTACGTCCTAAGGCGATAAAATCTGCTTGCTCTGTTAATAAAATAGCTTCTGCTTGTTCTGGCTCAGTAATAAGTCCCACTGCAATAACAGGCAGTTGCGTTTCATTATAAATCGCTTGAGCAAATGGCACTTGATAATTAGGGCCTAGTTTAATTTCTTGTTTATCTGATAACCCACCAGAAGAAACATGAATATAATGGCAGCCCAATTCTTCAAGGTGTTGTGTTAGAGCAATCGAACTTTCAAGATCCCAACCGCCTTCAACCCAATCTGTTGCTGAAATTCTGACGCCAACACAAACGTTATCAGAAACCGCATTTTTCACGGCAACAAAAACATCCGCTAATAACCGACTACGATTATTAAAATCTCCGCCATACTGATCCGTTCTATGATTTGATAATGGAGATAAGAATTCGTGCAATAAATATCCATGAGCACCATGAATTTCAATAACATCAAAACCCGCTAATTCGGCTCTTTTAGCTGCATCAACAAATGCCTGTTTAATGACTTCAATTTCATCAATAGTCAAGGCATGAGGCTGATGGTTTTTGCCAAAAGGAATTTCTGAAGGTGCAACTTTTTGCCATCCATTAGGAGAATCTGGCGCTAATGATGCTCCGCCATTCCAAGGTAAATCGGTCGATGCTTTACGTCCAGCATGTGCAAGTTGTATCCCAACTTTGGCTGATGAATATTGTTTAATATTATCAACAAGCTTTTTTAACTCACAACCGTGTTGATCAGACCAAATCCCCAAATCTTTATAGCTAATACGCCCTTGAGGCTCAATCGCGGTTGCTTCAACAATGACTAAAGCAGCTCCGGACAACGCCAACTGTCCATAATGTATTGTATGCCATGTTGTTGGATAACCCTCTTGTGCTGAATATTGACACATAGGTGCAACAATAATGCGATTATCTAACTGATGGGGGCCTAGTTTTTTGGGGGAGAATAACAAACTCATATAAAGCCTCCTGCTATCAATAAGAATTTATGCAAAGAAAATATCTTTACATACCGATAAACGATTTAAATATACACATTAAGGCTATAGGATCTTACTCACCAAGGCGATGGGCTACTTCACATAGTGATGATAAACGATATATTTATTGATAATTAGCTGTATTTATTTAAACCTTATATCAACTAAAATACGTCAAAGCTGTGTATTAAGCCACCTCGTTCCTTCAACTTATCATAAAGTTATACTTATTATTTTATGTAATAAGAAGTAAGAATTTGAATAGAAATAAAATAAGAAATAACGACAAAAGATCAGCATCAATTGCTGATCTCTCTTTTAGATTAGTTAATCATTAGTTTTGGCTGGTTTAACCAATAAAAGTGAAAAACGTCTTGCAATAGGCAATACAAATAAAACAGTAGGAAAAGCAATCATCCAAGAAATCCCCCAAGACGTTAGCCAAGGAGAAATAACGTACATACCCATTCCTAACGATTTAACGGTACTGATAAATGCAACAATACCCGACATAATAAAAGAAAGGAAAAAAGGAACAAGAAAAATCATTGCTCGGGTAGGAAGTTTAGGAATGCCTAAAAAATAATTTTTGTCTTGAAAAGACATAGATAAAGACTCCAATAATACGATTGTACAACGGCACATAACTGCCAATACAACAGGCTTAAAAATAAGTTATATGCGTTGATTAACGTAAACGCTTACGAGTCTTATTGACCAAACTGAGAGCTAGTTTATTAATAAATTATTCTTTGTCAACTAAATTATTCTCATTATCATCTAGAGTGTGGTTTACTCAATATACTCTTTTTTACTTTATATAAAATTTATTTATGTAAGAAGATAATTAAAATTAATAAAAATGAGAAAACATTATATCGCTTTCTCATTATCTTTTACCAATCTCTTGTTGCAATTAATTCTTCTATATCAGCATGTTCAAAGCCGTACTCATCCGCGATAATACCAAAATTTTCCGCAATACATTCTCTTGCTACGGTTTCGATTTCGCTATCTTCTTCATCAAACTCTTCGGCTAATTCATTAAATTGATCCGTTGTTTCTTGAGTTAGAATATAAAGTTCCGCTACGTTTTTAGGTGAAGTGGCTTCAATTTTTAAACAAAGTGCCTTTAATAACTCTTGCCCTTTTTTTACAAGATGTGTTGGATAATAATTATCATTGTCCATTTCTTTTAAAAAATAATGCGCTGCTAGTACTTTATTTTTAATCATGACGAACATCCTTATCTAAGTATTTACCTTAAGATCATTAAAGCGCATTTATTATCTTAATTACGAAAATTATATTACGATCCTTAAGTAAATATCTCGCTTTTATTACTCTGAATTTATAGAATTATGGCTATAAAATAAAAAATAGGCAATTAATTAAAATGGCTAAAAAAACACGATTTACATTTCTTTTTTTGACTATTGCACTGCTCTCTTTTTTGGTTATTAATAAGTATTTTAAAAGCACACCTTTAGCGACATGGCAATTTTATAGCAAAAATGGTAAATATATTACAGGTCATTACTACCCACCAGCAGAAGATGATGCAACAGATGCGGTGATCTCCATTCCAGAAAAACCAGCTAAAGAAGGTTTAACAATAACCCATTGGGATACCTGCAGTATTGAACTGAATGCTGATAATAAAACACTTTATATTTCTTATTTTACTAATGGCCTTATTCAAGCTTCTTTATCAACAAAAAACACATCTTATGTTGCATTAACTGAGCTATATTTTTATCAGCCTGATGATATGCATTGGTCAATTAATCGATTAGAGGATAGGACATACAAAGGTTGGATTTGGGATAATGTTGCAAATCAGCTTATTCCTGTTCGTTATCAGGAAGATAAAACAACAATTATTGACGGTACAAAATATACTTTAATGCCAAAAAGTTATTGGCTATTTCAACGTTGGGCTAATGGCGTTTTAGTGGAAGAGTACACATTAGATGATTTACCTGCGAAAGATGGCTTTATTCCTGATAGTGATAAACAACGACTGGCTCAAGCAAAAGCCGAGCTTCAAACTACCGCGAATGAATTGGTGAAACCATTAAATTTACCATTTAATTTAATGTTGTGGGATAACTCACTTTGCAAGTGATAATAATATGTGAAATGCTCCCAGAGGGTTGGGAGCATTTCTGACACAGAATGATTTAATTTATACTAAATAACACCATCTAACTTCATATAATTTCCTTCTAATAAAAATTAAATTCCTTTTAAAACATATAAATAATATTGTAAGAGCATAGATGAATAGAGTAAATAATTTAAATTTAATAAACTGTTGCACAACAAGGCTAGATTAAAACAATTTTTTTATTTCAATGAAAGAATAAAACATTAATTTAATAGATATATTATCGAATAGAATTAATATTCTATATTTATATTATTTTAAATGCACTATCTTTTTTATTAACAATTAATGATTACCATTTATAATATTTAAATAAGAAGTATGTTAAACAAGATATTTAAGTTACTTTAGCATAATCGTGTAAAAACACTTTCCCCTACAATGGATTAATAGCAATAATACTATCGAAAAATATTCTTTTAAAATTAACATTAAATGTCTTTGTATAAGTAAAGTTAGAGCTAATGTGTACTTACAATTCTAATTATGACTATTTTAATCATTTTCATTTAATAATACTTTCTTTAAAAAATCATTTCTTTTTAGTAAAAAGAAATATTAAATAAAATCTTATCTTACATTAAGAGTTCATTAATCAAACCTTACTTTACATTTTATTATATTGCTCAATTTTTATTTGCCTCTTATACTTTCTTAAGATGAATTTAGATAGGTATTGTTATGAATATTTTATTGGTTGAAGACGATTTACAACTCGGTAAAGCGCTTTGTCGTGGACTTGAAATTGCTGGTTTTCACCCCTGTTGGGTCAGGCTACTTGCTGATGCTCGTATTCAATTAAGTCAACGCCCTTTTGATTTAATGCTACTAGATTTAGGCTTACCTGATGGTGATGGACAGGATGAACTAATTGCTCTCAGAAAAAGTGGTGAGAAAATCCCGATTATTATCTTAACTGCTCGTACTCAAATGGATAATTTAGTACAAACTCTAGACTCTGGTGCTGATGATTTTTTACCAAAACCGTTCGCAATGCCGGAACTTATTTCTCGTGTAAAAGCCGTGAGTCGCAGAATGGCAGGATTTTCTTCACAAATATGGTCTATTGGTGATTTACAGCTCAATCCATCAAATCATCAAGTCACTTTAAACGATGAACTTCTTTTATTATCAGGTAAAGAATATCAACTGCTATACGAGTTAATGCGTAATACTGATAATGTGGTACGAAAATCAGAGCTAGAACAACGTTTATTTGGTTTAGATGATAAAATTGAAAGTAATTCACTTGAAGTTCATATGCATAATTTGCGTAGAAAAATAGGCAAAGAGCGAATTATTACCGTTCGGGGTGTAGGATATTTATTGAAAAAAGAAGTTAACTAAATGAAGATCCGCTCTTTTTTTATTTACACTATTTTCCTTCAAACTATCTCTATTGTCATACTTTGGGGAGTTTGGTTAGCGTGGATACAATTTGATTACCTTGCCGAATTCGAAAAAATTTATAATAAACAACAAGAGATTATTGCTGAAGGCTTTGCTAATACCTTAGAAATTGTTGCTGACCAACCTGAAGTCCTCAAAGAAATTGCACATAATTTACAAGGTATGTATATCGACGCTATGCTTAATGGTGAAGACGATGAATTACAATACTTACCTTGGTTTATCGCTTTAGATGAACATAACACGCTTATTTACACTAATAGGCCAGAATTACCAATACCCACAAGGGTGCTTTCGTTAGCATCAGAAAAAGTCTCTGTTGCGGGCGAAAAATGGATACTCTCCTTCAGTTGGGGAGAAAAACACAAAATAAAAGTATTTATTGGTGAATCTGTTGAAGATAGAGGCCATGTTATTGGTAACCCTGTTGAAGGCACATTTATTCCTTTCTTATTTATTCTTGCTACGGTTATTCTGGCTATTTTAATTACAGCCTATTTTAGTTTACGCCCATTAAGACAAGCTGCAGAACTTATTTCTAATCGCAAACCTCGTAATTTAACGCCAATTAATGTCAGTCAACAATTTAAAGAAATACGTCCTATCTTTAAAGAATTAAACCAATTAATGTCAAGAATTGATGCCGCTAATATTCGTGAAAAACAATTTATGGCTGATGCCGCCCATGAATTACGAACGCCTATAGCTGCCGTTATTGCTCAATTACATCTGCTTTCATTGGTGGATAACCTGCAAGAACGTGAAGAGATTATTGATGATATGAAACAATCTCTTGATAGAGCGGCAGCACTTTCTCATCAATTAATTGATTTAGCACGATTAGAATGTGATGATTTTCCATTAAAAATAGAAACACTTGATATCTATAATGTGATTGGTAACGCGATAGCACAACGTGTCCCTTATGCTATCACTAAAAATATTGAATTATCTCTTAATGAAGGCCCTTTTTTAACAATTAAAACGGATAAACAAGCCCTGCTCTCTATATTCAATAATCTGCTTGATAATGCCATTAAATATTGCCCGAAAGGTAGCCAAGTAGAAATTACCATTGAAAAACAACAACCTAAAGTTATTAATGTTATTGTTCGTGATAATGGCCCTGGCGTTGCGAAAGAACATATCAGCGTGCTCTTTTCACGGTTTTACCGCGTTCCTGGCTCAAATGAAACGGGCAGTGGCTTAGGTTTATCTATTGCCCAGAATTTAGCAAACAAGATCCAAGCCTCATTAATTGTTACTGATGGAATTAATAATAAAGGAATTGGATTTATTATTTCTCTGCCTTTAGAAACTAAACTATCAGACAGT
Source organism: Proteus sp. FME41 (assembly GCF_014897315.1). Classification (GTDB taxonomy): domain Bacteria; phylum Pseudomonadota; class Gammaproteobacteria; order Enterobacterales; family Enterobacteriaceae; genus Proteus. The sequence continues at coordinate 26,349 of NZ_JABUYL010000010.1, forward strand.
GATTAATAAATAGATTATAAAATAACTGATTAAAAGGAGGTATTAAAGCCTCCTTTTAATTTGGCGATAAACTCTATACAGATTTATCCCCAGAAATTTATTAACCAACGAAGGCCAGCCGTTACAATGGCTGCACTCAGTACGATCATAATAAAAGGTTTTTTTTGCCAAGTCAGTATGCCGGCAACGCCAACACCAATAACTTTTGATATATCAGAAAGTTGGTTACCATCAAAAAAGGTAGAAGTCATCGCGACTGAAAATAAAATAACAATCGCTGATAATGAAAGTATTTCTTTACTCCTCTGTGAAACACCTGTTTTACTGTTTAACAATATTCCAGAAAGACGCATCGCATAAGTGCCAACAGCGAGAATAATAATTCCGGTAATAAGCGACGTGGTTACCATTATATTCTCCTAATCACAAATAATACGCCTAATAACGATAATAAAACGGGAATACCAACCGGAAGAAATAGCGTTGTTATTAACGCAATAACACTACCTATCATTGCGGCATTACGTGTTAATTTATTTTTTAGTGCAGGTAAACTTAAAGCTAAAATAATAGCTGGGAACATTGCATCTAACCCAAGTACCTTTATATCAACAATAAACGATCCTAAATAAATACCCAGCATAGTGCCTAAGGGCCAAACAAATAAAATAGCCAAACCACAGGCCCAAAATGCTAACTTATTTTGCTCAACAGTACGTTGAGACAAACCAAATACAACACTTTCATCATTAAGTATATGAAAACCCAATAATGATTTAAGCCCCTTTCCGGGTAAATCTTTCACTGCCATGCTAAACGGAATATGTCGTGCATTAACCATTAATCCTGCAAGAGCAGCATAAATTGCACTTCCTCCCATGGCGACAACACCAATAAAAAGAAATTCAGAAGCACCCGCTAAAACAAAAATGGATAATACTATTGGTACCCAGAAATCAAAGCCTTGTGTATGGGCTAAAGCACCGTAAGAGATACCTACAATGCCATCTGCTAATGAAACAAGCAGAATATCTCTAAGTACGTTATTATCGAGCCGACAGTTAATTTTCATAGAATATCGTATTTTTTATAGAACCATTCGTTCATTATGTTGAACGAACTGTTTTTTTGCAAGATGATTTTTAAAGGAAGCTATGATGTCATCGCCTTGTGCACCTATTGAAATTATTTCTCAAGCACTTGCTAGAGAAAGAAAAAAAGCGGGTCTTTCACTTGCTGAAATAGCAAGACGAGCAGGTGTTGCAAAATCAACATTATCTCAATTAGAAGCTGGGCAAGGAAATCCAAGCATTGAAACACTATGGGCAATTTGTGTTGCTTTAAATATCTCTTTTTCTCAGCTTATTTCTGCGCCGCAGTCTGAAGTCAAAGTGATCCGTAAAGGTGATGGATTTAAAATTAGTGCGGAAAAATCCTACTACGATGCTTTTTTGCTTTCATCGTGTCCTCTTGGTGCAAAACGAGATATATACACTGTAATTGCTCAACCTGGGAAAGACAGAGTGTCAGATCCCCATAGTAAAAATGTGACCGAACACATTATTATTATTAGTGGTAGTGCAATGGTAGGTACTTTAGATAACCAGCAAGAATTACAACCCGGCGATTATATTTGTTACCCCGGTGATGTTACTCACGTATTACGAGCATTAGAACCCGATACAACTGCGGTCATGATTATTGAGCATCACAATTAATCTAATTTAACAGACAAATTACCGCACTGTTATATATGCCTCTAAGCCCCGTAAACAGTGCGATAATTTTATAAGTAATACTGTAATAAATTATTCATTTTGTTGAGTCACCTTATCGAGATAAATCTCGCGTAAACGCTGAGATAATTCACCTACTTCACCTTGATTAACAAGTTCATTATCTATTGAAATAACAGGCCAAATTAACGTCGTGGCTGAACTGATAAAAGCCTCTTTGGCTTTTTTAGCTTCATCAAGTGTCAATAATCGTTCTATTATTCTAAGGCCATTTTCTTGCGCTAATTGAATAATCGCTTGTCGCGTAATGCCAGGTAAAATATCCTGACTTAATGGGCGAGTAATAATTTCATTATCGTGATTGATAATAAAAAAATTACTTGAACTCCCTTCCGTGATATAGCCATCTTTTATTAAAATAGCATCATCAGCACCTTGTTGATGCGCATGATGTTTGGCTAAACAAGCTGCTAATAATGCAACTGTTTTTATGTCACACCGTTGCCAGCGAATGTCTTCAACACTAATAACAGAAATGCCTTTTTTAGCGTTAGGGTGATTTACAACCGTTGAGTGTTGGACAAAGGCAACAACAGTAGAGGGCACAGATGAAGACGGAAAATCAAAAAAACGAGAAGAATCAGTCCCTCGAGTTATTTGTAAATAAATAAGTCCTTCATGAAGATGATTTTGTTCAATAAGCTGACAATGAATATTCGTTAATTGTTCTTGAGTCATCGGAAGCGATAAACCAAGTTCTCGACAGGAACGCTGTAAACGTTGAAAATGTCCATTAAAGTCGATTAATCGACCATCAATAACCGCAGTCACTTCATAAACTGCATCTGCAAATAAAAAGCCGCGATCAAAAACAGATATTTTAGCCTGCTCTTTAGGGACAAACTGACCATCTAAATACACAATATCAGGCATTTTACCTCCGTTATCAATTTTACTCACATTGTACCTTAATTGACCACCTTACTCCTTCAACTTTATATTTCAAAGGTGATTTATCCGCATTCTCTTCCCTTTTTTAATTATCTTTTTATTTAAAAAAGTCATGTTATATAAGCAAAAATTGCTATAATTTAACTTATGTCTCATGCGTAAGGATAAAGAGGTGACTATGTTAGATATTAATAAAAATAATTTATCTCAGCTAACAGAGAAACTGGTTAAAAGACAATGTACCTTAATGAATATTATCGCCACATTGGGCTTTATTGCAGGTTTTATCTGCATTATTAATCCGCTCTCTTCTGGTGTTGTTATTAGTGTATTACTGGGTATTGTTTTTTTTGCCTGTGCAATATCCAGTATTATTGGCGGTTTTAATGCCCAAGTTTCCTCAAGCTGGTCGATGCTGATAACATTATTAGCGGGTTTTATTTATCTTCTTCTTGGCTATATTTTTATTACTGATCCGCTGAAAGGAATGCTTAGTCTTGCTTTTTTTATTGGCTTTCTTTTTATTTTTGCAGGAATATTGCGTCTGAATATCGGCTTCAAACAAATCAAAGATAACTTCTATGGCTGGTTTAATATTTTGGTGGGATTTTTAGACTTAGTTATCGCCTATTTTCTTCTGGCTTTTGGCCCTGAAACATCGGTAGCCCTTGTTATGGCACTGATTGGTATACAGCTTATTTTAAGCTCTCTTACTATTTTATCGATAACCAGTGCAATAAAAAGAATGACCCGCTAATAGGCTATACATGGTTTTATCTTAACTAAGAGCCACATAACGTGGCTCTTGAGTAAAAACGGTATAACGTTAGCATTAAGCGCAAGGTAGGCGCAATGATACTGTGTACATATTTTCGCCACAAAGGTAACAGTTTCCTGTTTTTTCAAATACCATAACTTGAATACCCAATTGCCCAACTTCAATATTCGGTAGGGCATCAGCAAGAATACTTTCTAGTGCAGGTTCAAGTATTTCGACCATATTTACAGGTTCACTATTTGGCGTTGTATCATGCAAGAAATCACCTAAACGAGGATCATCTGCATAAACTTCAAGTGTAGAACGATATACTAACGTCCTTTCACTGTTATTCATTTTAGAATAGCCGTTGAAGATGATAACCATTTTTTGGATATTCATTCTTGCAACACGATTTTTAATTTGTAAACACAAGGAAGGAACTAATCTAATATTGACAGAATTAAAATAACGATCGCAAATTTGAGGAATAATGACACTAATACAAGGCTTAGGCGCAATATTTTTAATTTGCTTACTGCACTCTCCTGTTAAGGAGTTATCAACGATAATACGCTCACGTCGAGAAAAACAAACATTGTCAAAAATATCAACAGTAAAGAATGAAATATAATGAATACCATTGGTTAGCGTTTGGTTTTCTAGTCTTACCGAAACAGCAGACTTATCAGTGCAAGGCAACATTTTTAATTGATCATTAAAGTAAAAACCAACCTGCGTACTTTCACTAATATCTCGGCCTAAAATAAGGTTAGCATTCACACAATAGTTTTCACTGTGATAACTTAAAATACCATTTAACGTCGCTGGAACCTTCGGAGAAGGTAATTTTTCTGTTGTCATTTCAACATAATAGTCTCTTGATTTAAGTGTTTTAGTCGGTTCCTCACTATTTTCAGACTCTGCATGAAATACGGCTATTTGTTTTGGCTCTGTATTTTTAAATTTCACTTTAAAATTAGCAATTCCATATTTATTGGTTTTTCCAATATTAACCTTATCGCCATCTGCATTATAAATTTCAGGCTCTACGGCGAGAGTACTATTATCAATATCGTAAATTAATTTTACTTCTTTATTTGACGCATCTTCTCCCTCTTTATCTTGTAGATGCACCACAAAATTTTTAGACACGCTGTCCCATTTACTTGGCCATTGCATAGACTCTGAACGTATTGTTAATAAATCATCAAATCGCTCACAATTTGTAGCAGCACAATCAGTATTAGGATTAGGTTTTGGCGGTGTAACACGAATTTGTATAGGAGTTGCATAATAAACAATGCTTTCATCATCTTCGTCTTTTAACATTAGTTGTAATGACGCCACGCCATTTCGATTGCCTGTTAAAGAAATTTCCGTTCTATTGTTATCAACAATAGTAATGTACACATCTTTATTATTGGGAAGAATTAAAATGCCTTTCGGGCTTGTACGCCATTCCGCTAAACGTAAGTTGGTACCCGTAATGATCACTTCATATTTAATCACCCGATTCATCTTAACTTCGTTATCAACTTCATCGGGTGATGACTTCATCTGATGAAACTCCACTTCCACATCATCATCGATAACAGCTTGAGGTTGTACGTTATAAACTGGTGGTTGCAGCGCCAGCGTATCTTTTTCACTTTGTAAGATTTTTTGTAAACGTTCTTCTTTTGTTTCAATAGTCATTGCGTGATTTCCTTTCTTTTTACGATTCCATATTTAGCTTAAAGCAAAAAAAACGCGTGAAAATCACAATAGAAAAAAGTCAACTGAGTATTATTGACAGAAGTATTTAAAAAAACACTGAAGAAACAATAAAATAAAAGACATTTAAAATATATATCATGCCATTTTTTGTACAAAAAATGCCTTTAATCTAAAAAATAATTTAAAGTTTAAAATATTTTTACACAAAGCTATTGACTGTTATGAGAATGTGATTAAAATCAGTCTTAGAAAATATTTGTGACATGAATCACATTTTATTAATAGGATACTTAATATGAAATCAATGACTTCTTTTATCACTCACTTGCACCAAGTTGTTGTAAAATTATCATCAACTCGTTTACTTTAATTATTTGATATTAAAGCAAAATAAAGCCTAATGCCAGAAGTAGCTCCTTCATCGCAAACAAGACTATTTCTGGCTTTTATTCATCATTCCCACCCACTTTATCGCCACGTCTCCTCACCTATTTTTCGTAACAAAAAATTTACCTTATTGAACTAAGTCTTTGTTCTATACTCTTAATACTGAATACACATTAATTATGGGGATATTTTATGCAGCAGCAACTGCTTACATGGATACGTCAATTCAATGAAGAATACGCTCAAATCGCTTCTCTTCTACTTGTTTTAGTTATTATTTTCCTCGTTGCAATTATTCTACATTTCATTTTGCACAAATTAGTTTTACCTCGGATCTCTAAAGCCATCAGCCAATACGACCAAAAGTGGCAGGTTTCCTTAGAGGTTAATAAATTATTTAGTCGTTTTGCTTTTCTAATCCAAGGTATTGTTGTCAATATTCAAGCACTTTTATGGATGGGATCAGGTAAAACGCAAGAAATTCTAACCACCAGCGCGCAAGCTTGGTGTTTAATTTTCGGCCTATTAATGCTTTTCTCTATTATGGATCTCTGTATGCAGATCATGAGAAATTCTGCCTCTTTTGGTCGATTACCTTTAAAAGGTATTTTTCAAAGTTTAAAACTCGCGGCATCCGTCTTAATTGGGATAATGATTATTTCCCTACTTATTGGTAAATCCCCCCTTATTTTACTCAGTGGCTTAGGCGCCATGACTGCAGTACTTATGTTGGTGTTTAAAGATCCCATTATGGGATTAGTGGCTGGTATTCAGCTATCTGCAAACAACATGATAAGCCTTGGTGATTGGTTAGAAATGCCTAAATACGGTGCTGATGGCGCTGTTATTGATATTAGTTTGACGACGGTGAAAGTACGCAATTGGGATAATACCGTTACTACAATCCCAACTTACTCACTGATTTCAGATTCCTTTAAAAATTGGCAAGCGATGACAAAATCAGGAGGACGTCGTATTAAGCGAAGTCTTTCTCTTGATATCAATAGCATTCATTTTTTAGATAAAAAGCAACTTGATGATTTAGAAAAAGCACATTTGTTAGCGCCTTATATTAAAAATAAGGAAAGCGAAATTAATGATTTTAATTCAACCTTAGATAATGAATGCCAAACTCCATTAAACCAACGTGGTATGACTAATATTGGAACATTTCGTGCTTATGTTGAAGCTTATTTAAAAAATCATCCTAATGTTCATAAACAAATGACGATTATGGTCAGGCAGTTAGCACCCACCTCTGATGGACTTCCTATTGAAATTTATGCCTTTACGAACACTACTGTCTGGGTACAATATGAAGCGATTCAATCTGATATTTTTGATCATATCTTTGCTATTATGCCTCAGTTTGGTTTAAGAGTGCATCAATCCCCAACGGGAAATGATGTCAGAGCACTCAGATTTCCGATAGAAAATAATCCTCAATAAGCCCTTTTAATTTAAATAAAAGAAGGAGATCGCCTCTCCTTCTTTCTTTTTGTATTAACAAATATTTTTAATCTCTTATTTTGTTATCATATTAACAATCTTGTTTTTTTAATCTATTAACAGATATCGCTATGTTATTTTTTATATATCGATTAATTGTTAGTTCCTATTTATTTGATATTTTGTTTACCACTAAAGTGGTATTTATCAAAAAATGTAACCATTTGTTTAATAGTTATTTTTTTAGATAACCTTATTAACATTTTTTATATTGATATAAATCATTATAGGTAGAAGGGTTATAACTTAACATATATATACAACTTTACTTGTTGTGAAAAATGTTAGGGTAATGTCAATGTCAAAAATTAAAAATAATACTTCTATTACTGAAATGAGTCGGCGTGGATTCATTCAGTCTGCAGCAGTGATTTCTGGTGCTGCAGCGGTTGCAGGAACGGTTTCATTACCATTCGCTGCTAATGCTTTACCTACCCCCCAGGGTATTCGTCCTGATGAGACCACTGAAACTATCAAATACAGTGCATGCTTAGTGAACTGTGGTAGCCGTTGTCCATTAAAAGTCCATGTGAAAGATGGCGTTATTCGCCGTATCTCTAATGAAACTATGTATGACGATTCAACATTTGGTCTTCACCAAATTCGTCCTTGTTTGCGTGGTCGTTCTGTACGTTGGAAAACGTATAATCCAGATCGTTTAAAATACCCAATGAAGCGTGTTGGTAAACGTGGTGAAGGTAAATTTGAACGTATTTCTTGGGATGAAGCTACCTCAATCATCGCCGAAAAATTAAAATATACCATCGAAAAATACGGTAATGAAGCAATTTATTATCAATACGGTACAGGCTCTACAGGTGCAAACTTACACGGTAGAACTGCATGTAAACGCTTATTAAGTACTGTGGGTGGTTTTTTAAGTGACTACGGTACTTATTCATACTCTCAATTAACTGGTATCGTCCCTTATGTTTATGGCGACATGTTGGAATCGCTGTTAACAGAAATTGAGAACTCAGATTTAGTCGTCATGTTTGGTCATAACCTTGCTGAAACGCGGATGTCGGGCGGTGGTCAGTTCTATGAAACGCTAAATGCGTTAGATAAGAGCAAAAGTAAAGTCATCATCATCGACCCTCGCCGTACTGACAGTGTGACAACATTAGGTGCTGAATGGATCCCTATTTATCCGGGCACTGATGCCGCATTAGTTGCAGCGTTAGGCTATGTGATGATCCAAGAAGGCATTACCGATGAAGATTTCTTACGTGAATATTGCGTCGGTTGGGATAAACAAACACTCCCAGCATCAGCACCTGAAAATGGCTCTTATAAAGATTATATTTTAGGTAATGGCCCTGATGGTATTGCAAAAACCCCTGAATGGGCAAGCAAACTAACCGGTATTTCTGTTGCACGTATTATTCAATTAGCACGTGAAATTGGTAATGCAAGAGCTGCATGGATCTCTCAAGGTTGGGGTATTCAACGTACCACTAATGGTGAGCAAGCCTGCCGTTCTATTATGATGTTACCATTAATGTCTGGTCATATCGGTCGTCCTGGTACAAATACTGGTTGTTGGGGCGGTAACGTTGCTTACCCTGTTGCCAGCTTCGCACTCCCTAACCCAGTAAAAACGCTGATCCCAACCTTTATGTGGTCTGAAGCGATTGCGCGTGGCGAAGAATTGACCAGCAAAAATGCGGGTGTCAGAAATAAAGATAAACTGGATACTGGCATTAAATTTATGTGGTGTTATTCCAGTAACGTGATTGGTAACCAGCACGCTGACCTGAATAAGACTCATGATTTACTGCAAGACGAATCAAAATGTGAGTTTATTTTAGTGTGGGATAACCACATGACGCCATCTGCAAAATATGCGGATATTTTGCTACCAGATGTCACAACGGTTGAAACAAACGATCTTATCAATAACTCTTATGCGAGTGGTGCTTACCACTATGTTGTCCGCTTACAAAATGCGATTAAACCTCTTTGGGAAAACCGCCCTTGCTATGATGTCTTAACCGATATCGCAGAAAAAATGGGGACTAAAGCGCAATTTACAGAGGGACGGAGTTACGAAGAGTGGATTGAATATTGCTATAACCAAATGCGTGAGAAAAATCCAGCACTGCCAACATTTGCAGAAACCAATGATATGGGGATTATCGATCGTAAATTACCTAATCGTAATCAATACGTAGCACTTGAAGCATTCCGTCAAGATCCTCTCGCGAATCCATTAAAAACAGCGTCTGGTAAGATTGAAATTTATTCTGAAAAATTAATGCAAGATACTGATGGCTGGATTTTACCTGAAGGTGATCGTATCCCTGCAACACCAGAATATTGTAAGAATGAAGAAGGCGTTGAAAACGTTAAACTTAAAGAGAAATTCCCTCTGCAAATGACCGGTTTCCATGATAAAGGTCACGTTCACTCAAGTTATTATAACGTTGCGATGTTACGTGAAGCTATTCCTCATCAATTCTGGTTAAACCCCGTTGATGCGGCTGAACGTGGATTAAAATCAGGCGATATTGCTGAAATTTATAACGGCCGAGGTCGCTTAAATATTCTTGTCAAAGTCACTGATCGTGTATTACCTGGTGTGATTGCAGTACCGCAAGGTGCATGGCGTTCACTTGATACAACAGGTGTAGATACAGGTGGATGTATTAATACATTAACAAGCTGGCACCCATCGCCGTTTGCTAAAGGAAATCCACAACATACAAACCTTGTTGAAGTGAAACGTGCATAAGGAGTTAACTCATGAAGCAATATGGTTTTTATTTTGACTCCACTAAATGCACTGGCTGTAAAACCTGTCAAGTCAGTTGCAAGGATGAAAAAGATTTAGATTTAGGCCCAAAATTCCGCCGTGTTTATGAATACGGTGGTGGTAGCTGGGCTAAGCAAGACGGGATCTGGACACAAAATATTTATAGTTATTATTTGTCTATTTCTTGTAACCACTGCTCTAATCCAACATGTGTTGCGGGTTGCCCTACTGGCGCAATGCATAAACGTGAAGAAGATGGTTTAGTGGTTGTTAACCAAGATATTTGTGTTGGCTGCCGTTATTGCGAATTGCGTTGCCCATATGGTGCGCCACAATTCGACGAGAAGAAAAAACTCATGTCTAAGTGTGATGGTTGCTACGAACGTGTAGCCCAAGGCATGAAACCGGTTTGTGTTGAGTCTTGTCCTCAACGTGCACTTGATTTTGACGATATTGAAGTAATTAGAGCAAAACATGGTACAGAGTGCGGTATCGCACCAATGCCGGATCCTAGCCTGACCAATCCAAATATCGTGATTAAAGCACACAAAGAAGCTAAACCTTCTGGTGATAAAACCGGCTCAGTTCAAAATGCGGCGGAGGTATAAACCATGCATGAACTTCCTCTAGTCTTTTTTACTGTTTTAGGTTCTTCAGCAGCTGGCCTATTTCTGATTGCTTATATCAGTAAAAAATTAGGTCAAATTGATGAAAACCAACTGCGTAATGCCAATATTTTAGCCCTGATCTTAACATTAGTTGGCTTAGGCATTGGTGGATTACACGTTGGTCAACCTCTACGTTTTTTCAATATGCTATTAGGCGTTGGTCGCTCTCCAATGAGTAACGAAGCCTTCTTAAGTGGTGTATTTACAGGTTTTGCTTTTGCCACTGTTGCACTCACTATCATGAAAAAATGGAAGGGTTTACGTGAAATTTGTAACCTATTTACTGTTGTATTTGGTCTAGCATTTGTTTGGTCAATTCCACAAGTTTATCATATTCCTACAATTGCTAACTGGAATACAGATTACACCACATTGCAATTCTGGATGACGTTGTTAGTTGGCGGCGGTGTATTAGCAATGGCAACAGGTGCAAGACGTTTAGGTGCATTGTCCTTCATTATCGGTGCCATTATTACTTTTGCTACACGTTCTGGTTATGTTAGCTTCCTTGGCTTTACAGGCCCAGAACTTAGCGCTGACCAATCTCTATTTTGGGGATTCCAGTTAGCTGTATTAGCATTAGGTGTGGTTATCGTAGGATTTACTGCCGTAAAAGCGCAAGCATCAAAAATGACGCTAGCAACGTGTGCAGCCGCGGTCATTATTGCCGAATTATCAGGCCGTATCGCCTTTTATAATTTATGGCACATTACCATGTGATCTTGATGTTATGGGCGATTAATCAGCCATAAAAAAGAGACAAAAATGCATACCCGAAAAGGTATGCATTTTTTTTAGAATGAAGAGCCAGGTTGCTGTAAAAAATCTAATTCTTCTGGTGTAGATGTTCGACCTAAGATGGCATTACGATGAGGATAACGACCATATTTATCAATAATCTCTTTATGTCGTAATTCATATTGATATGTATTTTCGTCATCAAGTTGGGAGAATAACGCGACCGCATCTTGATGAATTTTAGCTGATTCTGAATGCATAAACGGCATGATCATAAATTTACGTTTAACGGGTGTTAATGTGAGGTATTCAGGTAAACGAATCGCTTCTTGCGCTAAAATTAATGCCATAGTATCTTGCGCAAAAGCGTTTGGCGTATCACGCCAAATATTACGTGAAAATTGGTCAAGGATAATAATTTCAGCCAAACGTCCTTCTATCGTTTCACGCCATAAGGCCAATTCGCCACGACTTGCACTTAAACATAATTCACCAAATCTACGGCTAATTTCTTTATCAAACTGAAGATCTTTTTTAAACCATTGCTCTGGCGTGCATTCTTCAAACCAAAATATCAAAGTTGATTGATAAGGGATCATAAAAACCACCACATTCATTGTTTATTTATCAAAACAATGTTTATTTTTATTAAAATAAACATTATTGACTGACTGTCACACTAAATAAATTAACATTTTTACATCTCAACGACTATAAACCCCAATCCTAAATAGACATAAAAAAATAAGCCCTCTTTAATTATTAAAAAGGGCTTAAACTGCTTCCTAGCTAATGCTTAACTCCATTAAGTCGCGCCATCCATAAGCTAAGTTATCTACAAGTATGTAAAATATATCATCCAATCTGTTTTTACATTTTGTCGATATCTCTATTTAATATGAAAGCTATGTTTATTTTGTGTAACCATCATATTTACCCTAAAACATCACTATCCTGCCTTAAAAATAAACATTCTAAAATTATTTTTTTTATACTAAAACTGCTAAAAAAGATCTAAAGTTTCACTTTTCAGCTTTTAAGGATAAATATATTACCCACAATAAACATTGTTAAAAATAACATTTAAAATCAATATATTATAATTTTATATTTACTTTATTAGCTCTCAAATTGTTACTATCTTGTGTCATTAAAACCCACGGTAATAGATGATCAGAAATGAGATGAGTGTTTAAAAATTACACATTGCTCATGACATTTATCGAAAAATTTGTCCTATTCCTCTTTTTCTTTAACAATTTTAGCGTACAATTATCGCAGTCTATTTACTGAATGATCGATTATGTCTGCTATCGCTATTATTGGAATAAGCTACCTTATTGGGGCGGTATTATCATTTATTATTACCTTCTTTTTAACGAAAGATCCTAGTCTTGCTATGCGCTTTCTAAGTGCATTCTTAATTGCACTTACTTGGCCTCTTAGCTTTCCTATGGCGCTTATTTTTTCTATTTTTAGTTAGTTCTTAATATTAAATTTAATAAAAATAACACTTTTAGCTTAGATTTTATCTAAAAAAAAACATCTAATTACTCGTTAGTTTATTCTATACCAAACACTATTTATCAATAAATATCAGCGATTTATAATTTAAAATTATTTTATTAAAAATAGAGTGCTATTTTTAAATCTGATATAAAATAATATTTTTATAAATTTACAATTATGTATGATTTCATTACAGTACCTTATGTAAACTGGTCGAATATACATATTATTCTATATCATCAATAATAAACTTTTAATTAGAGTCAAGATATGTTTAGCGAAAATGTCATTACAGATATTATCTATTGGATTGAAGAAAATTTAGAGAAAGATCTGAAACTTGAAAATGTTTCACAAAAATCAGGATATTCAAAATGGCATCTTCAACGCATGTTTAAAGAACAGACGGGACTGACATTAGCCTCTTATATCAGAGCAAGACGTCTTTCTTGTGCTGCAGTTGAATTACGTTTACAAAGAACACCACTGCTTGATATTGCGTTAAAATATCGTTTTGACTCTCAACAAACGTTCTCTAGAGCGTTTAAAAAACTGTTTAATATGACGCCCTATAATTATCGCAGAAAAGAGAATTGGCAGGCTCACGGCTTTACATTACCGTTAAGAAAATTTAGTGGCTTTAATTTAGATATTGAAATTGTCACTATTGATTCGCTTTCTTTAATAGGAATAGATCATACCTATAAAGCCAATGTTATTAATTGGAATTTTAGTACAGAAAAATCACGCGAAGTGTATTGGAAGGTTTTCTTTCAAAATGCACTGTATAAGCATAAACGTGTTTATGCTGTGCATAATATTTTATCAAAGAAAAATGATGAATTAACAATAAAATATGCAACAATGATGGAAAATATACCTGAAGTATATAATGCACAATTTGCTAATAATATTCATATTGAAAATGCAAAATATTTAAAATTTAGTATTCCAGAAAAATTACTCACATTAGAGTATAAAGACATTATCTATAATATTTATGGTATCTTACTCAAAAAACTCAATATCCCCAGAAAAAAAGGTGCACCTGATATTGAAGAGTACATTTTAACAGATGAATACTCTGTTTCCAGTCTAGCCTATACTCCCATACCTTTAGTGAAAGACGTGAATTACTATATTCCGATTGAAATTGATACCAATGATAAAAACAAAATAAAGTAAGCTCACTCAAACCATCTATTTCTAGATGGTTTGAGTTTATTATTTATAACAATTTATTTTGGTTGAATAAAACAATAAATTATTTCAAGATCATTTTCATCAAGATTTTCAATGCAACCACTTTCAATAAATCCTAATTGAGTTAGCATATTGCGCATTGCGTGATTAGATTGATTCGTTGATGTAAACAACTTATCTCCCTCACTATTTTTTTGAAAATAAGCAATTAAGCTTTTGCCATAACCTTTTTGGCGAGACGCTTTTGCTATCATTATAAGTTCAATAAATGGTTGACTAAAGAAGTGATGGTGGATCACACCATAGCCTACTACTTCACGATTAACCTCTAGAAGATAAACAGCTTGGCTATCAAGCCAAGCATTAATTTCGTCAATGCGCGAAGTGTTTTGCTGAGCGTAGGTATCTAACTCAATAAGAACAGAAAGATGATGGTGTGTGGCAGGGATAATTTTCATAATATTTTTTGCTAAACAATCTCTAATATTTAAAGCTTAAGTTTATATAATTGGATCGGTTTTTGCAGAAAAATCTATAACTATAATCGATGCAGCTCAGAAATTTTTCATAGTTCACCAATCTCTTAAGGTTAGTGGGCTAGTTATAAAAAACTTAATTAATAATATATACTCAATTTGGCTTTTCTGGCCATTTTATATTTTCCCCATCACTTATATTTATATTATATACTTCCATGAAATATTTCATTAACTTATTTCTCCTTTCTTTTTCATCTGAAGAAATAATTCCCAACTCCATAGAATAATCTAATAATTTTAATTCCTCAATGACCCACTTTAGATTTCTTCTTTTATTTCCTTTTATAGCTAAAACCAAGTCATCATTATTTATTAAATCAATTAGTACTGGATATCCATTTTTATCTGCTTGAATTCTTTTATTACCACTTTGAGCAATGCAAAGCTCAATATAATATTCATGAGAAATTTCTTTAATATCATTAGGTATATCATTATGAATTTCCTTATTAAAAAATCCATTTTTTGATGCAGAATAATACATATAAACCTCTTTATTAATATCCAATAGCAAACCAATGATAGCTATTTTCATAAGATTGGTGTACTACGGTGAAATTAGATTTTGTTAAATTTATGATTGATACACCATTATTATATGGATCTTGATTCAATTTACTGGAAACGGAAACTACAGATGTGCATTTATTTGGAAAAGATAATGGAAAAATTATAGCCTTACTTCCATCTCTAGGAACAACTCCTGTATTTCCCCACTGATAAATAATACCTGTATCATTGCATTTCCACCAGCCGCTATCAGCTTTACTCGCTGTATTTTTAGAACCATAACTACCAGCCGGAGCATAATTCCCTTTAGTCTGATATTTACCATCAGACTCACCTTTAGAATAGCTATAACCCGATGCTAGATAACTCCCTTTCGGTTGATATTTACCATCCGATTCGCCTTTGGAATAACCATAGCCCGAAGCTAGATAATTTCCTTTAGGCTGATATTTACCATCTGATTCGCCCTTGGAATAAGCCCCTACATCACCTGCAGTCGGTTTATTTTGGCTATTAAATTCTTTAGCCCATGGTGTAAAATTACCTGTTCCATACTGGCTACGAGAATAAATACGGCTAGTGTTATAAACATAATAAAGCTGAGTAATACCTGCATTTTTTAAAACAATTAATGTACCCGCCATAGCTTCTGGGTAATTTAAGTTTGTCGTTGCATTCGCATTGGCAGGCTGAAAATAGATACCCGCTGTTTTATAGTTATTTAAATTTTGATTCGCACCAATTGAAATCGCCTGACTGTTAAAAATATCTTGCGATGTTACCGTCACATCACCACTCAATGGCTTATCATTAACCTTACGTACTGTAGTAACATAGTTACCTTTAGCTTGATATTTATTATCCGCTTCAGATTTTGAGTAACTATATCCCGCAGCTTGATAATTCCCTTTTCCCTGATATTTACTATCAGATTCAGCTTTAGTATAGCTTTCACCTTTAATGGCATAATTTCCCGCAGGCTGATAACTTCCTTTGGGCTGATATTTACCATCAGACTCACCTTTGGTATAGCTTTCGCCTTTAGTGGCATAATTTCCCGCAGGGGCATAATTCCCTTTCGATTGGTATTTGGTATCCGCTTCTGCTTTTGAATAGCCATAGCCTTCAGCTTGATATTTACCTACGGGTTGGAAACGCTTATCTGCATCACCTTTAGAATAAGCACCAACATCATTCGCGGTAATATCCGCTTTTAATTCAATCCAGGCATTACCGGCAACTGGCTCAACATTATTATTTTCAATTTTAGACTGCCAAGCTTTGTTTTTATGATAAACCACACTACGAACAGGATAAGGTTTACCTGCTTCCGACCACTTAGCAAAACCCTGCAATTGTATTTCACCAATAGACTCCGTGATATCGTGAAATAAACTATTCATTTTTTCACGTTCAATATCTTTTGCTGCCGGATCAGTCACTTGGTCACGTTCATAATCATAACCATAACCTTGCGTATAAGACACTGAACCATCTGATTGGATATCTACAGGCACAACAGTTTTATCCCCTTGTGTTGCAAAGGGGGTTTTAAATATTTTAGTCATAGGAATTATTCTCCGAAATTACTCTTCAGAAAGTTTTTACGATATTGACCATAACCAAACGCTTTTTTAGTTATGATGCGGTATTTAACACCGACACCTGAAGGGCGTGGCATTAAGTCGAAGTTTTCTAATAAAAGGCGTAAACGTTCATCTGGATTAAAATTAAAAACGTAATACATATACGTCATATCAAAAGGATCGAGCACAAAAACCTTGCTATCCTCACGCCAGAAAAAACGTTTAAGAAATTCATTAATATTGGTTACGGTAGGGCTTTGAGTGAGATTAAAATAACGCATTCTCACCAGCATTCTTTTTTGATCTAATGTCAGCGATAACGTGTAATCTGCATTGCGTCGGAAATTAGCCTTAAAATTGGTTTTCTTCTTGCCAAAACCAAAACCTATTTTGTTTTTATCACTCGGCGGAATATCAATACCTAAAGGCACATCTAAAATGCGAGACCATACTGATAAACCAAAATCGTTAGCTGTATCAATATTAAACACATCTCGATACCAGTTTTCCCAGAATGAAACCGTCGATTGATTAAAATAAGTGGCTTTTAAATGTGCTAATGCTTTTAATTTATCTGCATTTTCATATTGCCAGAGGATCGCTTTTAGTAGATCAGAATGAAAATCAAACTCTTGAATATTCATACAATCACCACTTGTACCGCCCCTTTTGGTAATCGGGCAATCTGATTAAGTCCTATAGGAATTAATGCAACATTCCAATTCTTCCCATCAGTTGAAAGCTCCACTTTAGTGACAAATAAATGAGGCTCAACCGCATTAACTGCAGCTGAAATTTCAAAAGGAGAAACTTCTCGCCCGACCACCAGCCCATTATCTCCATCTATTTCGCCCTGAACCCATTTCTCTAACGCATTAGGAATAATGGTTTGTGCATCAATATTGGATTTTTTTACAGAAACACGGCAAAACACAGACACTTCTTTCGGACGTGAAAACTTAATAGGATATTCTTGCCCGCTTGCTGGCTCTATTACATTGATTTCAATATCACCATTAAATGCAGCGCCTATTGTTTTTGTTCTTAATAATGATTTAGCAATTTCATGGCTATCCCCACCTTCTACACACACATAAATGCTGTGAGGTAATAATGAGATACCATCGACAATCAATGCTTTATCATTAAAATTCTCACGAAAAGAGAGAGAATTAACGCCCTCTAATTCATATAACGAGGAGGTGATAGCCTCTGCAACACTGACGGTATTTTTGGCTAGTGTTTGTTTACGTCGACGTCTAGCTTTTATATCCGACTCAGCATAACGACCAACAACAGCATGGGTTAAGTTATTCACTTTTTCCCATCCTAATACAGAACTTGCTACTTTATTTAATTGTCCAACACCACACGTAATAGGGCCATATTCTTTAGCTCGCATATCACCTTTAATTTTTCCATCATTAGCGATAATTAATGGTGATAACGTTTCAAAAACAGCATCTGTTATGGTGATTGCTTGAGCACCTTTAGGAATAATAGTATCGGGGATCCCCGTAAATTCGACATCACTTAAATAGGAATATGTGGCATTAATACGCTCTCCGCCCATTAACGCCCATATTGCATCGAGAAAAACGCCACCCGAAATATCAGGGTTTATTTGATTTGCTAGTTCAGCATTATTACGAACAATCGCATCTCGATTTTCAATTTCCATTGTCGCCAATACCCCTTGAGGGGTTTCTGGCGATAAATTAATAGATTGACCAAATACAGTACGAAATTCATCTTCTACACTCTTTCTCAACATAGAAGTATCTGGAACAATCACCCCTTTATTATTGATATAACGATAGTCAGCCATTCAATGTAAATCCTCCATATATCGTGCGTATATCAGCTTGATATTTCAACGTTCCCTCTTCCAGAAAAGCATGAAAATAAGTGATGGAGACAACTTCTTCTATTTCAGCAATACGTTGTCGAAATGCCATTTCAAATAAAGGTATATCCACTTGTCGGCTAAACGTTGCTGACCAATAAGGAATACCTTTATCTTTTTTATGTAGCATCTCACCACGCACCGCTTTAATAAAATGCTGACAAATGTTTTTTACTGCATCATCGTTGTCGCAAATTTGAAGATTACCATCAGCACCTATCACAAAATCATTTTGCTGGTTTATTGAAAATGTCCTCATATTGGATTCCCTGTATTGTCTTTCCCTGCTTGCACCCCACTATGACTGTGTGTTGAACCGATATCCTTTCCGTTATGGCGCATCAAACCACCTTTAGAGTCGCTATGACCATTTACGGCGTAATTACCATTAACAGTGACATTGCCAGTGAATATCGTTTCAGGTGCATTGATTTCATATTTTGGGGCTTCTAATACAACTTTATCGTTATGAAGAGAGAAACAGACAGAGCCATCCATTGACTGAATAACTAATGCATCAATGTTCTTCCCATCAATAGCCCATCCTTTGATCGTGTCAGGAAAAAACATCGCATCACTAAACGAATGTAATCGTGTTGTGTTGGGCTGATCTTCCAATCCATTACGTTGAAAAATAAGGCTAATGTCTCGGTCGCTGGCCTTTAACCAGCCAAAATCACCCGGTTTAATGGGCGCTCTAATAAAAAATCCGCCGCCTCCCAATCGAAACACGGGAATATTAGCAATCGGTGCCCGAGAGATTTTTTCATTATCTGTCGTCAACATCATGACTAAAGGCTTGATCATGGCTCGATTGGTTTGCTCATCATAATTAATAACCGTGGCGGGCAACATATCATCTGTACTCATCATTAAATGGCGAAATGCAGACGAAAAAGCCCCTGCCAGTGAGCCCACACTGGCAATATCATTATTAGGTTTACTCATAATTAAGCTCGTTTACACGTTGCGGTATAAGTGAAATCTGCATCATGTGAAGCAACTTTAAATTCAAGTTGTTCAATAATGTAATCACCATTTAGTGAGGTATTTAATTTGCTATCAAGGCGAAGCATTCCGCCTAATTCAGAGGTGCTATCGATAAGATAACTCACCGTTAAGCCACTCTCAGTGGCTTTGGGAATACCAATCATGCCTGAATTCATATTCAAAATACGAAACCGGCTTTTTAATGCTTTATCATCATCTTTTACGAATAACGTATCATCATCAATAAAAGCTTTAACATTTCCCGACTCTTGTAAACGCTCTATTTGATGTAATGCAGAGCCACAATAATACCAATTAGCAATATTCTTATCAGTTGCCTGAAAATCCAATTTCACACCGCAATCATTAGCAATAGTTAACGCGATTTCACTCAATTTTTGAATTGCGCCACCACTAGAAGAAATAATTTTCCCAGAACAATGGTGGCTAGTTTTTGCAGATAACGTTACGGTGACATCCGGAGGAGAGTCTATTTCGGCACTGACAATATCGCCAATAAAAAGTGAGAATAGCCCAGAGTTAATTCGACCAACTTCTAAATAAAGTCGTCGAACTTGCTTATTTTTATTATAAGGACTTGTTTCCGTCAGCAAATAATCTCTTGTCTCGGTATTAAGCCCTGTAATAGCGATTTTACATTCGTTTTGTAATGGATTTGCATATTTCTTTCCTCCTGCTGATATACGCAATCCTTCATACCATTGAAGCCTTTCACCGACCTCAATCCCCACCCTTATTCGCCGAAGATCCATCTTCATGACTCCAATACACTAATGATTGTGTTTTTGTAAATTCCTCATACCACGGCAAAGCATCATTTTCTGTGAGAAACATTAAATTAATTCCCTGGTTTAAATAGCGATAAGGAATAATAGGTGTATTAGCAACTAAGCGAATACCTGTCATAAGCAGTTCACCGTCTCGCTCAATATCACAAAACATTGTTTGATTAGCGATTTTTAGCGTAAATGTCCAATCAACACTGGCTATTTCGACAGAAAATCGCTGATTAGGAATAGCTTGTAATGGAATAACTTGCATTTTATCTATCTCCTATTTTTCTTTTTTTCCTACTTGTGTTGATTTTTTACTTTTGACATTTCCACGATTGACTGTTGAGGTTTGCTTTGGTTTTTGAGTCGATTTAGAAGATTTTTTATTATATTCAGGCTCTATTGTTTTCCATTCTGTAAATTTAAGCTTTAATTCGATGACATTCACTTTTTGGGGATCCTCATCGTGAGTCAGACTTTCTAACAACATCGGTTGATAGGTTCTGACTCTAGTTTGAATTCCCACTAATGTATGTTCGTCATAAAGCTGCTTTATAATAGAATAACGATCCGCAATATCACCCGTTAGTAGTAACTCGACGCCTATACTAATCGGATTAATAATGACGTGGTCGCTACGATTTTCACCATTTTCAACCGCAAATTTAATGACTTGATGACTATCAGTAATTGAAACTTTCATCGGATTAACGCTATCAAATAGTGTTGCGAATGACTCTAAATCAAAAATTCTAACTTCAGTTATCATAGTTAAGCCTTTCCTCCGCTAGAATAATGCTCTGATATTTCTTTAGAGGCTTTATTTTTCAATGTCTCATCAAGAACTTTTGCAACAGCAACGCCATCAGTCGCTTGTGTTTCAATTCTGATTTCACCAATTTGAACATTACTTTCATTTTTAATGCTTGATTGGTTACTGATCATTTGGCTGGTCATCGGGTTTAAACTATTTATTGAAGATAGTGTTAATCCATTATTTAACGCATTGACATCTTGTATTGGATTATAGTGTCGTACTGCTGGATTTGATTGTGGCATGGTATAATTGAGACTGCCCTCATCAGATAATTTTCGCTCTACTTTTTGAACAACCGTGATCTTTTTTTCAGTATCCTCCATTCCCAAAAAGCTTTTTGCTGATTGCCAAATCCCTTTTATCGAATCAATACCCTCATTAACCCACCCTAATATTTTTTCTATATATTCCCACATCCAATTAAACACACTGACCACTGCATCGGAGACAAAAATAAAAATACTAATAATTGATTGTCCCCACTCAATAATATTATTAATGCCTGCATTAAGAACTATAACAAATTGATTAAATGCATCTGAAATAAAATCCCAAGCTGCAACAACAACGTCCGCAATAAAGCTTGCTGCAATTTTTAAATATTCAAAAAACGATTGCCATACACTCCATAACGCCATAATCGTTTCTTTCAATACTGGGTATTGATCCAAAATACTGCCTATCATTGAATCATTACCATTAATGAAATTCATAATATCGTCATAGACCAGCTTAAATGCTGCAGCTAATACACCAATGACCGCCGCAATGGCTAAAATAGGCAGCGCAGTGGCAAGTGTAGCAACTGCCGCAGATACCATTGCGGGTAAATAATAAATAGCAACCGCACTACCAATCGCTGAAAAAAAACCAATAACAAAATCTTTATTCTCAATACAAAAATTAACTAATTTATCAAACCACGTTATTCCTTTTGCAAGAACGGGAATGATTATCTCCAAAAAGTTATTTTTTAATTGTGCCGCTAATTGATCAAATTTATTCATTACGGCATTAAGTTGAATAGAGCTTTCGATACTTTCATCATTAATACCAGAGAATTGCTTTTGCACGCCCATTGTTCGCTCTAATTCTTCGCGACCTTTCATCATTAATTCAATGGTTTTTTCATCCACAACACCCAATTTTTCTAACTCTTTTTGGGCGCCTTCAAAGTTCATTCCTTTGACTTTATCTGCGGTTTGCAAAAGTTGTTCGATAGGATCTTCTGTATCATTAAATGCATTCGCCATTGCTGTTAAATCGGCTTGAGCGGCTTCTTTTGTGCCCCCCATTTCAGCCATAGCACCCGAAAAAGCATCGATATCGATAGCTGCGATACCTATTTTTTTACTCAGTTTATCTAACGACTCTATTTCTTTGGCGCGATCTAATGAAGCAGAAAAAACTTTTTGCAAAGTTCCCATAATATCCTTAACACCAGTAGCGTTAAGAATATAATCCTTCATTTTTCCTACGATTTTTTGATAGCTTTTACCTGTTTCATCAACACTATCACCTAATCGACGTTGAGCCTTTGCTTCTTTAACGGCAGCCTCAATACCTTGCGTTTGCATTGTGTTAATAAAAATATCGTAATCAGCACCTAATTGTTTAATCAGTGCGTCGATAGCCATTTTACTTTCTTTATTTTTCTTCTCGGCTTCAGTTAACGATCCCAATTCACTATTTAGTGAGGATAGTTGATCCTCCATTGCATCATATTCAGCATTGAGACTTGCTAAAATATGGGCTTCAGCTGCGCCATTATTATTGACCAATCCTCTTTGGTAATCTAACACCGACATAGAACCTTTTAGAAAGTCAATACTTTGTGTCACTGAATTAATCTTGTCTTGAGTGTCACTAATATTAAGGTCAATATTTATTGGCTCATTAAGTGATAAACCCAACATACCCACTAAGATTTCTTGCAAGAATTTATCAAACTCTTGCGTTCCCATTAGTGCGCTTTTAACAATACTTTGAATTGAATTTTCTATGGTGACAGAAGCACTTGTAATTTCATCACTATTAAATGAAATACTTATGTCATGATCTTCAGGTAATTCACCAAGATTGAGATGAATTTCTTGAACAAAGTTATAGAAACTAGTAATACCGTTTGACACACCTTGCTCAATATTTTTCATTTCAGCAAGGATTTCATCTGCTGATTTTCTGATATTTGTTAATGCGCTATCAGATACTTCAGCCTCCAACATCAGTACCTGAGAAAATACCTGTAATAGAGACATTATCTCTCCTTTGACGCCGCAAGCGCCTCGTTATAACGATTGGTAATTGCGATCTCCCACAGATCAAAGGCTTCCTCTAGATCTATGGTTGTTTTGAGTTCGGTGAAGGAGGCGAAACCTGCGGAGATGATGACTGCAAAGAAGCCATCAGCGTTTTTATAATCGACGGGAGAGAACCGCTGAACTTGCCTAGAAGGTATTGTAGGAAATTTTGGCTCCCGTCTTTGCCGAAAAAACTGGTGTTGTACTTCAGCATTTCGAGTTCAAGACGAATTAAAGCTTCCCCATCAGGTACATGATTATCAATTAATGTACTGGTTTTTAGGTAAATCTCTTGCCCTTCTTTTTCAACTGCCACATAAGCCATCATTTTTAACATGGCTTCTTTGCTGACGTCATAATCACCAATTTTAGGCGCATTTGATAAAGGGTATTTAGCGAGAATTTCTCGCCCAATCGTTGCGGGTAATCGGCTAATAATAAAAGTATGTTCTTCACGGTCACTATCAATAACCGTGATCTCTTTTGGTTTAATTAACATGATTAAATTCCATAAAAAAGGCGGCCTAAGCCGCCATAAATGAATAAGAATAACGCTAAAAATTAACGTGCTCTGACACGATCAAAATCTTGGAAAATAAAGGTGTATTGCTTAGATTTAAAACGAGCATTATTTGAAATTGAATTACCACGGCTACCATTAGTAATTCGACCATTACGAGCGGTGGTAATAGAGCCATCACCATACGAAGCCACTAGTGTAATAATATCGCTTGCATGACGGCGTCCTCGTCTTGCCGTATTTGCATCAAGCAAAATAGCTAAGTTCTCATCCTCTTCACTACCCGCTAACACATTAATCGTCACTGTTTGAGGTGTAGGCGCCGACCAACTCACTAAATTACCATTAATATCTACTGCGGTTGCTGTAATATCGACAGGCGGTAAATCTAATGGATCACCCTCATCAGAAAATGTGGTAATAGGAATACCTGCTGGAAATGTGTTGCTTGCCTGAATAATTAAACTCAGACCTGTTGCTGAAATATCGTTCATTGTTTGTTCCTTAAACTAAATTATGTGAGCCTTCAACTTTACGAACCCAATCGCCTTTACCGTAAATTAATACATATTTCATAGTGTATTCTGGTAAATTAGACGGGCCTGTTTCTTCAACAATTTCAGCGTTGTACCAATAACCTTTATTTTGTACATCGTGCCACGCTAAATCATCACCTGCAGTATCTGTAATTGCGATTTTTTGTACTTCAGTCAGCGTTTTACCAATAAGAATAGTGCCATTATTTAATGCTTTCGTAACAGCGCCGGCAATAACCATCATCGCTCTTGCTTCACCATCTTTATTAGCTGGAATACCGCGAGTGGAGAGTAATAAGCTTAACCATTGCTGTGCGATATAGGCTTTTAGCCATTGCTCATTAGTATGAACACTCATATCTAATGGATTAGACGCATTCCCACATAAAAAACCACGTTGATAAAAACGAATATCAGTACCAGTAACCGCCGTTTCACCGTAATAGTTCACGCGTAATTTATCTAATCGATCTGCCGCAATATCAGTTTTAACTTGAGATGGGAAAGTAATACCGAATTGGCGATACATATAGTTAGTGGTCGCGTTTGTGCGATCAAAATCTGTTGCCGCCATAATTGCCATTGGTAACGCTTGAACAAAAAAGCCCTCATCTGTTTTTAAGTTTAAGCCTGTCGATGCTGTACCGATTAATGCTTTGCTATAGATTTCAGCTTGTTTATCTGGCACTGATAAATAGAGCTGATATTTAATATTCTCTCCTGCAACATATTCGGCTAATTCAACACTTTGCTCTACCGAAAGTTCAGTTAAAAATGTCGCACTACCAAATGAATCAGAAATCACTTCTGCTGCAGTAAATGCTTGAAGAGCCGTTTGTGCAGTATTACCTTCTGACGCTTCACCATCACTTAATCCCATAGCATCAGCTAAAGGGGAATGTTCCATCGTAATCGTCACTTTTTCTTGTACGCCGCCACTTATTAAAAAAGCACCATCAAGTGCATTAAACGTGACATAACAACTTGCAAATTGCGCTTCACTTTCAGCATTTAACTTAGCTTGAATAAGAGAGGCAATATCAGCGTAAGATTCAACCTCTGTAAGAGAAATACCGGTGATATTTTTAGCGATATCACCGATAGTCAAAATAAATGCCCCCTCTTCAATTAGCTTTAATTTATCAAGCGTTGCTGCTGGCGTACCAAATAATGTCGGTGCTCGACCTACAGGTTCAAAAGAGGCAATTTGTAGCTCTTTGGGTTTACTAATAGGTGCAGGGCTAACATAACTAAAATATTGGCGAGCAAATTTTGCTTCTGCCGATGCAGCTCCCAAAAATTCATCCACTTGGCCACTGGCAAATTCAAGTACTTTACCTGCTGGAATTTTAGGGTTTGTTGAGAAAATACGGGCTGTCAGTTTGCGCATAGGTGCAGCGGATGCACCAACAACCGCGCTCGCAATATCAATATAGCGAGTTTGTTTAATAGACATATTTATCCTTAAATACGAAATAGATTAGAAATAAGTAAATTTGTTGCAGCAGTGTCTAAAGATAACGTACTGAAAAAAGTAATATTGAAATCAAATGAAGGATTATGCTCATAGCTATTTCCAGCATTCATTATCGGCGCTCGTCTAATTTCGCTCGCTCGTTGTATCCCTATTCCCACTTTTCTCATTGATTCAACAAAAGACAGCGAATTAATAATCATTCGAGTCATTCGAACTAAATCGCCTGCTGTTAAATTTGGATATTGTTTAATAAAACCTTGAACTTGAAACGTTAATTCGAACAGTTGTTGTTCTTTGTGGTTTGCATTATTACCTTGAATATTATAATTTCTTTTTTGCCAACCTTGGCCAACCTCCTTTATAGGAAAGAACATAACAATATTATTATCTTTTATTTTCTCCGGCTGAAAACCAGCAATAACTTCAACATTAATATCTTCTAATTTAAATTGTTTTAATAGTTGTCCACGAATGGCAATATTAATATCATTATCTTTCATTCCACCTCCTTAATATAATGCTCCTTTTATTTAAAATCAATTGATTATTTTTATTTTATAAATCGTATAAAAATATTTTTAATTAATACATTCTTGGCGAATATAATCTTGTAAACCTAAAATTATCTGTTCTGACTGCGCAATTCGTTCTCTGAGTAACCAATAATTTCGGATAGCGGTGTCAGTAGGTCTGGCGGTGTTTGCATCATCCAAGCCGGTGGTGGAGGCGGTGGATATTTTTGGACACTCGGCGTTGATGTACACCCTATCAGGAGTGCGCTCACTACGATCACGCAACTCATTAATTTCTTTTTTTGCATGAGAAAGTTCCTGCAAATAATGATTATCAAGCTGATTAAGTCGATTAACTCTTAATTGATACTCTTTATTTTCTGCAATTTGTTGAATAAGTGATTGATTAATATTATCGTATTCCTGTTTTAAGGATTTGTTTTTATCAATTAACCAAACCAATCCCGCACCTAAGCATAAAATAATTATTACCATTATTCTTGATAAAGGTTTCATAATAATAACCAAGCATCTTCAAAAACTTTCTCAGAATAAGGTTGGTAGCCAAGTTCAATATTAACAATCGCTACTGCTAAAGGAATAGTGACATTTTTTAATTGCGTATTAACAGGAGTATCAATTTCAATATCTATTTCTTTTGAAGCACGGTTAATATAGCCTATTGTATTATTCTCGTTAGGCGGTGCATAACGATTAATAATAGTTTTAATAGTATTTAAACCATATTTTTTTTGATACGTTTGCAATAATTTGTAGATAGCTCTTATTCCATATTCTGGTGAAATAAATTGGCAAAAGTCTTTATCTGTTTGTTCAGCAGATAATCCTTGCCATTTCGAACCATGCCGAATATTACCAGGATTATTATTGCGTTCACCTCGTGCTATTTTAGCCATTTTTAACTCCTGCTCTTCCTTTAAGGAGTTTACTCACGGAATCTACTCCGACGTAACCAATAAATACACTGGCTAAGTAAGCAAACTCATGATTAATATTAAACAAAATTAAAATATCTTTAATGAACCAAGCAAACATTGCACACATCAGCCCATCTATAGAGGTTTGTTTCCATCCTCCGCCGTTATATAAACCTCGAAGAATAGCCATTCCTCCAGCTAGAGAAGCTGATATTCCTTGTTCTTTCATTGAAGAAAGGGCAATAAATATCTGTTCCCATAAATCTGGATTTTCTTTCATTGTTTCTCATGGCTTACCTCCAAATAGGAGGAAATGTAATAAATAAGATACTCATCTACTGCGCTTAAATTTAAGTACGGTTTTAACATGAGTATGTTTATGTTTTATTTATCTAATTAGATAAATGGCTGATATAAAAAAAGACCACATTGTGGTCTTCAATTGAAAATAAGCTTTAACAAATATTGTTATTGTGTATTTGTTAAGAAAATGCAGATACAAAAAAGCCCCACCAAAGTGAGGCTCTTTATATTCTGTTGTGAGGTCTTTAGAGACAAATCTCTCACTGTGGGGATATAGTATGCTTATTTTTCCTGAAAGTCAATAATTAGTTTCTACAAAAACAAATAAATATAGAAAATTATTACTTAACAGTCACTTCTTGCAGAATTTTTTCTGATAAAGACTCTTCTTTAAAGCATTCTTCCACTAAATGTTCAAATAATGGCTTATAGTTACTGTACGCAACAGTTTTAGAAACACTCACTACCGCTTGTACTTGTTCTAATACTTCGCTGAATTTTAAACGAGGATACCCGCGTCCTGAACATTGATTACAAGGTTTGAAAACAGGCATACCCTGCTTTTCGCTCTCTTTTTTATCTAAAACTTGACCACGCCCGTGACAACGACATGCTAAACGAATTTCAGCTTTTCCTTTACATGTTGGGCAAATAACGCGCGTAACCTCGCGAATTTCACGATAAGAAGGATGATTTATGGGTTGTACTTTAAGCACAGTTGTTGCCTTTCGCTCAAACTCCGTCACTGTTCTTTGAGAATATTTTTTTGTTGTAAAGACTTCAACTTCAATAAAGCCATTGCTGCAATCAGGACATGCTTTCTTACTTGCAGCACTTCTTGCGTAATCTTGGAAAGCATAATTAGCCATTATATAGAGAACATGAGTCTTATCTTTTTCAACTAGTTTATCGATAGCTTTATAGTGATAAGCTTGCGTTAATGCATATTGGTAAAGGCTTTCTATCGCCTCATCTGGGTGGCTAATATTATGTTTAGCGAAAAACAGCTCTATGCCCATACGCCCTTTTCGTGTCACTAAACTAATTGAGGTCATCACATCAGTCACGGAAAGTGAATCGACTGCTTTAACCGTTCTCACATCACTTAATACAAGGCCTTTGGGTGAAAAATATTTAGGTAAGTCTGCTAGTCTCATTTAATGCTCCTTTTGATTTCCTATCACTACTAACTTGGTCATCCGTGTACCACGACAAGCATGGCATTTATGCATCTCAATCGCCCGCATTTTACGGCGTTATCTCAACGTGATTTTTACTTACCACTCTTTCTTTGGTTTATTTAGTTAATTTTTTTGTACTACACACACTTTTATTAACTAATAGTTAATGCTATATTTTAACTAAAGTGACGTCAAGTAGCAAAGGAAATTAACCAATGGTTAAAAATGATAATAAAATGGAGTTCACAAAAAGGCTTCAAGAAGCATGCTTAGATTCGGGGATCGCAGGTCGAGGATTAGGCAAAAGAATTACAGATGCCTTAGCTCAACAAGGTATAAAAGTCAGTGCGCCAGCAGTATGGAAATGGTTAAACGGTGAATCAATCCCTGACTCAACCAATATCTTAGCATTAAGCCTCTTGCTTGATGTTCGAGCAGAATGGTTAGAATATGGCCGAGGAGCAAAAAAAAATGATGGTGTTTCAGTAAACGAAATGACACCTGTTGATGATTGGGATAATAATACCCCAATAGAACGTGATGAAGTTGAAATCCCTTTCTATACGACTATTGAATTAGCTGCCGGTTTCGGAAGTTGTACCACTGATAACCAAAAGGTGGAATTATTGAGATTTTCTCGTTCTACATTTAATCGCTATGGCGTACAACCTAGTGATGCCGTTGCCTTTAAAGTACATGGTGACAGTATGTCTCCTGTTATTCCTGATGGATCTATTGTTACTATCAGTACAGGACATACAAAAATTGTTGATGGGGGTATTTATGCTATTCAACAAGGTGATCTTTTAAGAGTCAAAATTTTAAATCGACTCCCTAATAACACCATTATCATTCGTAGTTACAATACGATTGATTATCCTGATGAACGCTCGACGTTAGAAGAAGTGAAAATTTTGGGCCGAGTCTTTAATTGGTCTGTGATGGGGTGGTAATGATTTAGATATACAAAACTATTTTGAATAGCACCTCAAAAATGGGATATCCATTTTGGGGTGTTTTTATATGGCCAACTTTATATTCATATTTCAGCAAGCAATAAAAAACCCGCTATCTCTTGCGAGATAACGGGCTCTTATATGGTGCCGGCTACCGGAGTCGAACTGGTGACCTACTGATTACAAGTCAGTTGCTCTACCAACTGAGCTAAGCCGGCTAATTCTGGCGGAAGGATAGAGATTCGAACTCTAGGATGGTTTCCCATCGGCGGTTTTCAAGACCGCTGCCTTCAGCCACTCGGCCATCCTTCCATAGCGCGGAATTATGCCTATCTCTGGCCCTGCTGTCTAGTCCTGATTGTAAAAAAAATGACTTTTTTATTTGTTTGCCTAAACTTCACTCTTTTTTTGCTTAAAAAATGCTAACTGACTAATATAGTGGTTAAATTTTGATGGTTTCAAATAATAAATAAGAAAATATCGAGAGATAGGCCAAACCATCGAAAAGGGATCAAACCTGAAAAATAAGATAATAAATCATAGACAAGAAAAAACCCGTTAACTCTTACGAGATAACGGGTTCTTATATGGTGCCGGCTACCGGAGTCGAACTGGTGACCTACTGATTACAAGTCAGTTGCTCTACCAACTGAGCTAAGCCGGCTAATTCTGGCGGAAGGATAGAGATTCGAACTCTAGGATGGTTTCCCATCGGCGGTTTTCAAGACCGCTGCCTTCAGCCACTCGGCCATCCTTCCATAGCGCGGAATTATGCCTATCTCTGGCCCTGCTGTCTAGTTCCGATTGTAAAAAAATTCGCTTTTTTTGTTTGTTTGCTCAAAGTTCATCCGAATATCCCTTTTAAAGTGATAACCTGTTAATATAATGGCTGAATAATGGTGATTGTTTATTCAATTTTTCTTTTTTAATTACATTGTCTCTTAAAGGCTCGCAAACTGAATGCGTACATTGAACCAACTCAAGCCAAATACACTAACTCGCCTATATGCCCTGTTTCTTCTTTTTATGGTCATATCGCTTTTTCTATACGCTTACAGTTATTTTGATACTTGGCTAGAAAGTAAAAAGAATGCTATTAACAACACAACCCACAAATTTACTTTGCAAGTTGAAGATTACCGTTATCACTCTAATCAACTTTTCCAGTTATCGAATAAAGTAGCCGATACGGCGACCTTCCCTTTTTTGCGTATTAATCCAATAAAATTACGTTCTGATGTATTTTGGCTTGAAGGGCGAGATCAAACCGTAGATACCATTATATTTGGCAAACCTAATGAACAAACATTTCAGTTAGCCCGACGATTTGCAAACTCACTCGAAATTCTTTGGGGTGTGCGTAATGACTACAGTTCTCTTTATTACCTTAATGGTAAAGGGAATGATCTTATTTTAATTACAACCCACTCGGTGCTTAAACCCGAGATTCGTTACAAAGAAAGTTATTTGACATTGACGGCTGAAAATAAACGCTCTGAACTGTTAATGCAATCAACCGCATTGGATGAAAAAGAGAGCCTTTCACCTATCAGGAAGATGTCTACAGAAAATATCTATTACTATACTTACCGCATTATGTTTAATGTGCCAGGTCAACTTACCAGTGTGGTGGCTTTTGATTTACCTATTAATAATTTCTTACCATCAGAGCTATCGCCTCACTATTTAAGATTACTTCCGACAGGGCAACAATCCGTTTACGATAAAAATAATATTGAAATATCAACCGATGGCACTTCCCTGATTTTTTCCCAGCCTATAGCGGGTATTCCCTATTCACTATCTTATGAATACCCCTTAAAATCGATGATTAAAGAAATTGCATACAAAAACATTTGGTTGCTAATTAGCCTTTTTGTTTTTGTTTCTATTTCTGTTTTTGGGCATATCTACATACGTAATAAGTATGTTTTTCCCTATATTTCAATGACACGTAATCTTCGAATCAAAGAAGAGATGACTAATGATATCATCTCAAACCTGCCGATAGGATTGTTAGTCTACAATTTCTCCTCTAACCATAAGATTATTAGTAATAGTCACGCCGAAAAATTATTACCTCATATTGATTTATCTAAGATCCGTCAAATGACGGTTGAGCATAATGGTTTAATCCAAACAGCTATCAATAATGAGATCTATGAAATTAGAACAAGTAATAATAGCAATATCGACAATACGTCATTATTCATATTTTTGAATAAAGATAATGAAGCATTAATCAATAAAAAATTACAACTTGCACAGCAAGAATATGAAAAAAACACCATGGCAAGGCGTAAAATTTTATCTAATATGTCATTAGAATTAATGCGCCCAATCAAAGATATAAATGAGATGGTTTATCAGTTCAAAGAGCTACTGCCTGAAAACATGCATCAACAATTGCTTAACTTATTATTAGAGAAAACAAATTACATTTCCGAATGGATAGAAAATATTACGTTAATTAATAAGTTAGAAAATCAAGAATGGAAAATTCATAAAGATGAATTTGAGCTTTCAACATTAGTTGAATCTATTCTGATAACAGCATCTCCGTTTATGATAAGAAAAGGCCTAACTCTTTATTTCCATAATAACATTAGACCTGGTTTACTTTTAATAAATGATGGCCCTGCATTAAGTAAGATTATTTTATCATTGATTAATTATGCTATTAGTACGACTAACTATGGAAAAATAACAGTTAATCTAAATTTAGCTAAAAATAAAGATAAAGAAGAAATACTTATTGATATTATTGATAGTGGAAGCGGATTGACACCACAAGATATCGCTAATATAAAATACCCATTCCTTGGACAAGCGATGGGCGATAAATATTATTCCAATTCTGGTATCATTTTTTATTTATGCCATTTATTGTGTAATAAAATACAGGGCGAGTTAACAATTAAAAGCCAAGAAAGTATTGGTTCTCATTTCAGAATCGCACTTCCATATCAGCATATAGATACGGAAGAACGAGGTTTTAGTGTATTATTAGAGGGCGTAAGCGCAAAACTCGCCATAAAAAACCCTGAAATAGGAAAAATCATCCGCCAACAGCTTGATAAATATGGCGCGACATACTTTGATAAAAATAAAGAGAATCTTTATCCCGAATACGATATCATACTTAAAGATACTCCGGATGATAATCCTGAGTCCCCAACAATATTATTAGTGAGCTCTATTGTTGGATTTGAAAAAATATCAAAAGATTTAATAAAGTGTAACTATAACTTCGGTGACCCTTTAATAGAGGCTATTACTTATTTAATAGAAGAAAATGAGTCATTTTCTCTAGATACAACTCAAACGAGTATTTTAGATGAAAATAATAACCTTGATAATTACGAAGTAATTCTTAATAATTATAGGAAGAAGTTGAATGGTAGTGATTATAAGGAACTATTTATCAATACTGTTCCTATTGATGTTGAAAAACTACACTTAGAAGCAACAAATAAAGACTTTCATTCTCTAGCCCAGACGGCTCATCGTCTAAAAGGGGTTTTTGCCATGTTAGATTTGGAATATCTCAGAGAAAGCTGTGAATATTTAGAGCATGACATAAAAAATCATAATGAATTAGAGATCAAAGAACGTATCACTCAACTGGACAAATGGATTCAACAGTTGCTGCAGCAAGGTAACAATTAAACATGAATAACCTTAATATTATTATTGCCGATGATCACCCAATTGTTTTATTCGGTATTCGTAAATCTTTAGAACAAATTGAATGGGTTAATGTTGTAGGCGAATTTGAAGATTCAACTTCACTTATCAATAACTTACCTAAGTTGAATGTCGATGCCTTAATTACTGACTTATCGATGCCTGGTGATAAGTATGGTGATGGCATTACACTCATTAAGTATATAAAAAGACATTATCCTAATTTGTCTATTATTGTACTGACCATGAATAACAACCCAGCAATTTTAGGTGCGGTACTTGATCTTGAGATTGAAGGTATCGTTCTTAAGCAAGGCGCGCCAACCGACCTGCCAAAAGCATTAGCTGCGTTGCAAAAAGGCAAGAAATTTATGCCTGAAAGTGTCGCGAAGCTACTTGAGAAAGTGAATGCAAATGGCTATGGCGACAAGCGTTTGTCACCAAAAGAAAGTGAAGTGCTGAGACTATTTGCTGAAGGCTTTCTCGTTACCGAGATTGCAAAAAAACTTAATCGCAGTATTAAAACGATTAGTAGCCAGAAAAAATCAGCGATGATGAAATTGGGTGTTGATAACGATATTGCACTGCTCAATTACTTATCATCAGTCACTATTGATAAGGAAATTAACGGCCCAGATTAATCTAATCCGAGTTACCGTTAGTTGTACCAATAAAACCAGGAAGCTCAATCTATATGAGAGCTTCTTTGTTTTTGTTTCTCAACTTCTATTTAAGTTCTCCTTTTTCATCTCCTCGCTCTCAATCTTCATTTCATAAGCGTTTTTATAAGTAGCAGAATGCTCAGCTCTTTTACATTTGTTTAGTCTAGCTACCGCTCTACAATAACCACTAAACTGCATTAGCTGGGGCTTTTTTCTTTATCATAAAATGGAGTTTTAAGCGACTTAGGTACAAAAAATAAAAAGGACTACTCAACTAGTCCTTTTTATTTACTCGTTAATGATGACTATTTAACGCTATTCTTTGGGAATATATCCCATCAGTACTTCTCTTAAGACAGAAAGGGAGACAGGCTTAGATACGCAGTCATTCATTCCTGCATCGATACAGCGTTGCTTCTCTTCTGCAATAGCGTTAGCCGTCACACCAATCACTGGCATATCACTGCTCATTTGTCGTATGTGGGTTGCGAGCTGATAACCATTCATATTCGGCATATTGACGTCTGTCAGAATAATATCGACATGATTTTTCGCTAAATAATTTAGTGCATCACAACCGTCTTCTGCCGTTGCGGTATTAAAACCAATTTTTTTCAGTTGATCGGTCAACAATAAACGATTTATTGGGTGATCATCGACAATAAGAACGGTCAATGTTTTTAAGCCGCTATCTGTATTCAATGCAGACATCTCAGAATAACTTGTGTCTACTTTAATTTGCGGCAATTGTAGTATTATTTTCGTTAACTCGTTTAATTTATAAGTACTACATATCCATGTATTTTCTGCTATTTTTTTAGTCGGTTCAAAATAATGCTTATTGATCCTAATAAATTGGCAACTGTCTGTTTTCAGATAATCATAATCTGTAATAATAAAATCGCTTGAAGATAGCGTGACTTCTTCTGTTAACAATTCACAGCTCAAGCCAAAATAACGAAGATAACGTCGAACAAACCCTTCTAAATAGAGGTTATTAATATCAACAAAACAACGAATAGGGCTCCCTTTATAGATATCTTTTTTAGAAGCAAGATTATCCTTTTCTAACGCACCATAAAGTGGAATTCGTACAGTAAAACGGCTCCCAATATTTTCTTGTGAAACAACGCTGATATCACCATCCATTAAATTGATCAATTTTTCACAAATGGCTAAACCGAGTCCCGTACCTTCTGATGCACTTTCTGTATTTTGTGAAACTTGGAAAAAAGGTTCAAAAAGCTCATGCAGCGCCTTTTCACTAATACCTCGTCCTGTGTCGTGGATATCAAAGTACAGATAATATTCATCTTTATAAAGATGTAAGGTGATACACCCTGTTGTAGTAAATTTAATACTGTTATTCAAAAGATTAGAAATAACTTGCTGCACACGAACAGGGTCGCTATTTACAATTTTAGGGACATCGGGTTCGATAAAACAATAAATAGCTAAATCTTTTTTTGCGATAAGAGGTAAATAGTTAGAAATAACGAAAGAGAGCACTTGGCGACAATTAAATGGATTTATATCTATTTTTAACTGCTTGGATTCGATTTTTGAAAAATCAAGAATATCACTGATAATTTTTAGCAATAATGATGAAGAGTTATCCATTGTTTTTAATAATCGAGCCGTATCATCACTTTGTGCAAATGACTGTAATAACTCTAAATTACCAATAATACCATAAAGTGGGGTGCGTAATTCATGACTGACCGTGGCTAAGAACATTGATTTGGCTTGGTTAGCTTGCTCTGCTGCTGTGGCCATATTTTGCAGTGAACGCTCCATTTTAACGCGGGCACTAATATCGACTAATACACAAATAGCCACATCTTCATTTTGATAGCGTGAATTCACAAAACTAATTTGTAAATGATTACGGTTATTCGTTACCACATCGACCATATTGCTACTTTTTTCAGCAATAATAGACAGAATATTTTGCTTATCACTGTGGCTAAGCAAACGAAAATAGTTATGCGCTAATTCGTTACTTAAGATAATCATACCATCACGTATTCTAAGAATACTAATCCCAACAGGCGCAGATGCCACAATTTTATGGTTAAATTGCTCGTGCTCTTCTAAGCGAGAGGCATTATTTTCTGCCGGTGAAAATATTTTCTTCTCAAAAATCCAAACAAAAATAAAA
The DNA here is from genome assembly GCF_014897315.1 of Proteus sp. FME41. Taxonomy (GTDB): domain Bacteria; phylum Pseudomonadota; class Gammaproteobacteria; order Enterobacterales; family Enterobacteriaceae; genus Proteus. The sequence goes on from NZ_JABUYL010000010.1 coordinate 62,656, forward strand.
ATAAAAATGGCAGAAATAATATTTAAAATCAGTGCATTAAAAATAGTAAATTTAAATTCATTTAAAATTTGTTTAAGTGGTAATGAATACACCACACTAAAAGATGACGGTAATAATTTACGCTTAGCGACCAAATCACTGAAATCCTCATCAAAACCAAAATAAGGCGCACTCACATCAGGGACTTGTTTCACCGTACGATAATTATTTTCAGCAGGATAACTTAGGATCGTGGTATTTCTACTATTAAGAAGATGAATAGAAATAACTCTGTCTTTAGCTGGAGAGAAATATTCGAGGCGGATTGCTCTTTCAATCCCAATCAGACCAATAAATTTACCCGAAGCATAAACTGGTGACATAATATACAGTATGCCACTATCTCCTTTCGCATCTGGCACTATCCAATATTGGTTAACTTCTTTACCTTGCGCACGTTGATTAATGTAGTTCCGTGTATTTTCATACACCATTTTTTTCAACATCTCAGTATCAACAGGTGATGCGCGTAAAGGAAAATTAATCATACACATGCTGTGGGAACCCACCATAAAGACTTGGTTTATCCCTTGTAATGCAGGTGTGTTATCTTTCCAATAATATAAAATACTGTTAAATGAGCGAAAATAGTTGTTCGTTTGCCCTTTAAATAATTCACAATCTGCGTTGTCACTGAGTTTATGAAGTGAAAAAGGTCCTTCATAAAATAATGAGTTTTTAATGTTAGGGTTTAAATTGAGTTGTTCTTGGTGGCGTTCTGCGAGGTATTGTAAATCACGGATGGTACCCGAAGTTTGCCTAAAAAAACTAAGAAGATTCGTGTAGTTATTACTATACTCTTGCCGAATATCTGACTTAGTGTCATTGAAGATATTGATAAGGTAAAACATGGTTAACAATGCGCCCATCGCCCACAACATGATACCTAATACGCGAAAAAGGTAGCGGGAAATTTTTAACGATGTTTTAAAGGACGAGAGATATCTCAAACAACCACCCTAATCAATATACCTACGCATAAGAAACTTATTCTATTCTAGCAGAAGTTACTGTATGTCTGAATGATATGATCTTTATCATCAAGATAATTTTTTCCGATAATAAACTTATCTTACTACATAAAAAAAGCAGGCAATTATGCCTGCTTTTCTTTATTTATACATCACAATAATGATAAATATTATTCTTCGTCCACATCATCTGCTAAATCTGATTCAGGTTCTTCAGAAGCTGCTTCGTTAATAACCTCATTAACTTCATCATCATCTAATGCATCATCTTCATCTTCAACACGTTGCAAGCCAACAACTAACTCACCTTCTGTTGTACGAATTAAGGTAACACCTTGTGTATTACGTCCAACAATGCTGACTTCTGAAACACGTGTACGAACTAATGTACCCGCATTCGTAATCATCATAATCTGGTCAGTGTCTTCAACTTGAATAGCACCAACAACTTTACCGTTACGCTCACTGACTTTAATGGAGATAACGCCTTGAGTAGCACGATTCTTCGTTGGGTATTCACTTTGTGCAGTACGTTTACCATAACCATTTTCAGTTACGGTTAAGATATCACCATCACCACGAGGAATAATAAGTGAAACCACTTTATCGTCACCACTTAGTTTCATACCGCGAACACCTGTCGCAGTACGTCCCATTGGGCGAACACAATCTTCTGCAAAGCGAACAACTTTACCGTCAGCAGAGAACAGCATAACTTCATTTGTGCTATCGGTTAAATCAACACCGATTAATTCATCACCTTCATTTAAGTTGACGGCGATAATACCTGCACTACGAGGGCGGCTGAAATCTTGCAGAGGTGTTTTCTTCACTGTCCCGCTTGCCGTTGCCATAAAGACAAACTTACCTTCTTCATACTCTCTTACTGGTAAAATAGCCGTAATACGTTCATTTTGTTCAAGAGGTAATAAGTTGATAATTGGACGGCCACGAGCACCACGACTTGCTTCTGGTAACTGGTAAACTTTCATCCAGTAGAGGCGACCACGGCTTGAGAAGCATAAAATGGTGTCATGAGTGTTAGCCACCAGCAAGCGATCAATAAAGTCTTCTTCTTTAATTCTTGCTGCTGACTTACCTTTACCGCCACGGCGCTGTGCTTCGTAATCGGTAAGTGGTTGATATTTAACGTAACCCTGATGAGAAAGTGTAACAACCACATTTTCTTCATTGATAAGGTCTTCTATATTAATATCTGCTGTATTTTCAGTGATCTCAGTACGACGCGGATCGTTATATTGATCTTTAATCGCATTTAGCTCTTCACGAATAACTTCCATTAAACGTTCAGGGCTTCTTAAGATGTGCAGTAACTCAGCAATTTGAAGCAATAAATCACGGTATTCATCTAACAGTTTTTCATGTTCAAGGCCTGTTAGTTTCTGCAAACGCAGATCCAAAATAGCTTGAGCTTGTTGCTCTGTTAAATAGTATTTGCCTTCATGCACGCCATATTGTGGTTCTAACCATTCAGGACGAGCAACATTACTGTCGCCAGCACGTTCTAACATAGTAGAGACGCTACCTAAATCCCAAGGTTGTGCAATTAATGCCGCTTTCGCTTCTGCTGGGTTTGGTGCTTGACGGATCAGTTCAATAACTGGGTCAATATTTGCTAATGCAATCGCGAGCGCTTCTAAGATATGGGCACGATCACGCGCTTTACGTAATTCATAAATAGTGCGACGAGTAACAACTTCACGACGGTGACGAATAAAGGCAGAAATAATTTCTTTTAGGTTTAATAATTTTGGTTGTCCTTGATGAAGTGCAACCATATTAATACCAAAAGAAACCTGCATTTGTGTCTGTGAGAATAAGTGATTTAATACCACTTCACCCACTGCATCACGCTTGATTTCAACAACAATACGCATACCGTCTTTATCAGACTCATCGCGTAATCCGCTGATACCTTCAATACGTTTGTCTTTTACAAGCTCTGCAATTTTTTCAATTAAACGCGCTTTATTCACCTGATAAGGAATTTCCGTCACGATAATTGTTTCACGACTGGTTTTCTCATCAGTTTCAATATTGGCCTGAGCACGGATATAAATTTTTCCGCGACCAGTACGGTAGGCATCTAAAATTCCTCTGCGGCCGTTAATAATAGCGGCTGTCGGGAAGTCAGGCCCCGTAATATGTTCCATCAACTCTTCAATAGTGATGTCTTCGTTATCAACATAAGCAAGGCAGCCGTCGATAACTTCACCTAGATTATGTGGAGGAATGTTTGTTGCCATCCCTACCGCAATCCCTGAAGAACCATTCACTAGCAAGTTTGGAACACGGGTTGGCATCACTGCCGGGATATGTTCTGTTCCATCATAGTTAGGAACAAAATCAACCGTTTCTTTTTCCAAATCCGCCAGCAGTTCATGGGCGATTTTCGCCATACGAACTTCGGTATAACGCATTGCAGCCGCCGAGTCACCATCAACTGACCCGAAGTTACCCTGCCCGTCAACCAACATGTAGCGCATAGAAAAAGGCTGTGCTAAACGAACTATCGTTTCATAAACAGCACTGTCACCGTGCGGGTGATATTTACCGATAACATCCCCAACAACACGGGCTGATTTTTTATAAGGTTTATTCCAATCGTTTCCTAGTACATTCATCGCGAAAAGAACTCGGCGGTGTACTGGCTTCAGTCCGTCTCGAACATCGGGTAATGCGCGTCCTACAATAACAGACATCGCATAATCCAAATATGAGCTTTTCAGCTCTTCTTCGATATTAACTGGTGTGATTTCTCTGGCAATGTCGCTCATGGAGCCACTGTCCCTCATACTACGGATTCAAAGGTTTAGAACTATACCATAAATCGCCAATTTTGGGAAAAAGGAAACAACTAAATTAATGATCCTTTCGCTATTCTCTTCGATTTCACCGTCTAACGTTGGTAGAATCATAGCAATATGAAAATAGGAGTAATACTTTCTGATGAATGATAAAACAACCTCTTTACATGCGAACGTTGATCAGCATGAAATCGACAAATTTGAAAGCGTCGCATCACGGTGGTGGGATCTTGACGGTGAATTTAAACCACTCCACCGCATAAACCCACTTAGACTCAACTATATCCAAGAACGCGCTGATGGCTTATTTGGAAAAAAAGTCCTTGATGTCGGCTGTGGTGGCGGTATTTTATCTGAAAGTATGGCGTGCGTCGGTGCTGAAGTTACTGGACTTGATATGGGCACAGAGCCATTACAAGTTGCGCGCTTGCATTCACTGGAGTCCGGCATTCCAGTGACATACATTCAAGATACCGTTGAAAACCATGCAAATGACAATCCTCAGACCTATGATGTCGTGACGTGCATGGAGATGTTAGAGCACGTTCCTGATCCGTCTTCTGTAGTAAGAGCGTGTGCAAAGCTTGTTAAACCCGGTGGGCATGTTTTCTTCTCAACCATTAATCGCAATAAAAAAGCATGGCTAATGCTGGTGGTGGGTGCGGAGTATATTCTGAATATGGTACCTAAGGGCACACATGATGCTAATAAGTTTATTCGCCCATCAGAATTACTGAGTTGGGTCGATGAAACCGATTTGCGTAGCAAAAATATGATTGGTTTACATTATAACCCGATCACGGACAAATTCCGATTAGCGCCAAACGTTGATGTGAATTATATGGTGCACACACAATCGACACATAACTCGAATTCGTGAAACTGAAAGTTTGATTTGGTTTAATAAAACATCAAACGATCACATTTTTTAAAATTGACTTTACATCATTGTCACTTGAATTTGAGTTTCTTACTGCCTGTATTTATGCAGGGTACGGGCAGTTATTTAAAAAATTATCCCCTATTTATCCACAGAAACAATCCAATTTGTACACTTGATCAATCTCTCAATTACCTTTATCTTGTTATCACCATTTGAACTAACCCCTATATATTGTGTTTCCTTAAATTTCACACCACAAGGCTCCTTGACACTCATTGTCATCGGGAGCGTTTTTTTGCGGTATAAAATTTTAGGTAACACTAATGCAAGAAAGGTGCATCGCTCATGAATCACAGCCTGCTCGTCACAAAACGTGATGGTCATAAAGAACGCATTGACTTAGACAAAATTCACCGTGTTATCGCCTGGGCCGCGGAAGGCCTAGAAAATGTCTCTGTATCTCAAGTTGAATTACGTTCTCAGATTCAGTTTTATGATGGCATCAAAACTGCCGATATTCATGAAACACTGGTAAAAGCGGCTGCAGACTTAATTTCAGGTGAAACCCCTGATTATCAATATCTTGCTGCTCGTCTTGCCGTATTTAACTTACGTAAAAAAGCCTATGGTCAATTTGAGCCACCGACACTGTATGATCACGTTAAAAAGTTAGTTGATTTAGGCAAATACGATCGTCATCTTCTTGAAGATTACACCCCAGAAGAATTTGAACAGATGAATAATTTTGTTGTTCATCAACGTGATATGAATTTCTCCTATGCTGCGGTTAAACAACTAGAAGGTAAATACTTCGTCCAAAACCGTATTACGGGTGAGATTTACGAAAGCGCACAATTTTTATATGTTTTAGTCGCAGCTTGCTTGTTCTCGCGTTACCCACAAGCAACCCGTATGGACTATATTGAACGTTTTTATAATGCGATTTCCACCTTTAAAATCTCATTACCAACGCCAATTATGGCGGGAGTCAGAACACCAACACGTCAATTTAGCTCTTGTGTGTTAATCGAGTGCGACGATAGCCTCGACTCTATCAATGCAACATCAAGTGCTATTGTGAAATATGTTTCTCAACGTGCAGGTATTGGTATTAATGCGGGTCGTATTCGTGCATTAGGCAGTGCTATCCGTAACGGTGAAGCCTTCCACACAGGGTGTATTCCTTTCTACAAACACTTCCAAACCGCGGTAAAATCTTGCTCGCAAGGTGGTGTTCGTGGTGGTGCAGCAACACTGTTCTATCCATTATGGCATTTAGAAGTTGAAAGCCTGCTGGTACTAAAAAATAACCGGGGTGTTGATGATAACCGTGTTCGTCATTTAGACTACGGTGTGCAATTAAATAAATTAATGTATGAGCGTTTAATCAAAGGTCAAGATATTACCTTATTTAGCCCTTCTGATGTCCCAGGCTTATACGATGCATTCTTTGCGGATCAAGATAAATTTGAAAGCTTATATGTACAATATGAGAAAGATAAAAGCATCCGCCAAAAACAAGTTAAAGCGGTTGAGCTGTTCTCATTGATGATGCAAGAACGCGCCTCAACAGGTCGTATCTATATTCAAAACGTTGACCATTGTAATACGCACAGCCCATTTGATCCGTCAGTTGCTCCTATTCGTCAATCAAATCTATGTTTAGAGATTGCACTGCCAACTAAACCATTAAATGATATTAAAGATCCTAATGGTGAAATTGCACTGTGTACATTATCTGCATTTAATTTAGGTGCCATTGAAAACCTTGATGATTTAGAAGAGCTTGCGCGTTTAGCCGTTCGTTCACTTGATGCACTATTAGATTACCAAGATTATCCAATTTTAGCGGCTAAACAAGGCGCTATGGGTCGTCGTACATTAGGTATTGGTGTGATTAACTTTGCTTATTATTTAGCAAAACACGGCGTTCGCTACTCAGACGGCAGTGCAAACAACTTAACTCACCGTGCATTTGAAGCAATTCAATACTATTTATTAAAAGCCTCTAATGAATTAGCGAAAGAACAAGGCGCATGTCCATGGTTTAATGAAACCACCTACGCTGAAGGTATTTTGCCTATCGATACCTATAAAAAATCATTGGATGTACTGACAAAAGAACCTCTGCATTATGATTGGGAAGGTTTACGTAAAGACATTAAAGAATACGGTTTACGTAACTCAACACTGTCTGCACTGATGCCATCAGAAACGTCTTCGCAAATTTCAAATGCAACAAATGGTATCGAACCACCTCGTGGTTATATCAGTATTAAAGCCTCTAAAGACGGTATCTTACGTCAAGTGGTTCCTGAGTATGAGCGTTTGAAAGGCGCTTATGAATTACTGTGGCAAATGCCAAGTATTGAAGGTTACTTGCAGTTAGTCGGTATTATGCAAAAATTTGTTGACCAAGCAATTTCTGCGAACACTAACTACGATCCTACTCGTTTCCCTAGCGGTAAGGTTCCAATGAACCAACTGCTAAAAGATTTGCTGCTCGCTTACAAATATGGTGTAAAAACACTTTATTATCACAATACCCGCGATGGTGCAGATGATGTACAGGGTGATCTGGAAGAAGTCATTGAGACAGAAGATTCAGATTGTGAAGGCGGCGCGTGTAAAATTTAATTGAGGAAGCTATGTCCTATACTACTTTTTCACAAGTTAAAAATGATCAACTTCAGGAGCCCATGTTTTTTGGGCAGCCTGTTAACGTGGCGCGTTATGATCAGCAAAAATACCCTATTTTTGAAAAGCTAATTGAAAAACAACTCTCTTTCTTCTGGCGTCCAGAAGAGGTGGACGTTTCTCGTGATCGCATTGACTACAATGCATTGCCTGATCATGAAAAACATATTTTTATTAGTAATTTAAAATATCAAACATTACTGGATTCAATTCAAGGCCGAAGCCCTAACGTGGCATTTCTACCTTTAATTTCGATCCCAGAGTTAGAAACATGGGTTGAGACATGGTCATTTTCTGAAACCATTCACTCACGCTCTTATACTCATATTATTCGTAATATTGTTAACGATCCCTCTGTCGTCTTTGATGATATCGTTGAAAATGAAGAAATCTTAAAACGTGCGCGTGATATTTCTTCTTACTACGATGAGCTAATAAGATTAACCAACCTTTATCACATGTATGGCGAAGGCGATCATCATGTGAAAGGCAAAACCGTTAATGTCACTTTACGCAAATTAAAGAAACAACTTTATCTGTGTATCATGAGCGTTAATGCGTTAGAAGCTATTCGTTTCTATGTCAGCTTTGCCTGCTCATTCGCCTTTGCTGAACGTGAATTAATGGAAGGCAACGCTAAAATCATTAAATTGATCGCTCGTGATGAAGCGCTGCACTTAACCGGCACACAGCATATGCTGAATTTACTGCGTTCAGGTCAAGATGATCCTGAAATGGCAGAAATTGCTGCTGAGTGTGAACAAGCATGTTATGACCTGTTTGTAGAGGCCGCGGAGCAAGAAAAAGAGTGGGCTGAATACCTGTTCTCTGAAGGCTCAATGATTGGTTTAAATAAAGAAATCCTCTGCCAATATGTCGAATACATTACCAATATTCGTATGCAAGCTGTGGGTCTAAAATTACCGTTTAAAGCTCGCTCTAACCCTATTCCATGGATTAACGCATGGTTAGTATCTGATAATGTTCAAGTTGCGCCTCAAGAAGTTGAAGTTAGTTCTTATCTTGTAGGTCAAATCGACTCACAAGTAGATACTGACGACTTAAGTAGCTTTGAACTGTAATACTGAGAGATAACACTGATTCGTTATGGCATCTCATAAAGTGACCCTGCATCAGCAGGGTCTTTCAACCCCATTAGAATTTCATACTGATACCCATCCTTCTTTGCTTGATGCACTAGAACAAGGGAACGTTGAAATCGAATATCAATGTCGTGAAGGTTATTGTGGCTCTTGCCGTTTACGCTTAGTAAAAGGTAAAGTTTGCTATCGCACAGAACCTTTAGCCTTTATCCAACCTGATGAAATCTTACCTTGTAGTTGCCACCCTATAAGTGACATTGAAATAGAAATTTGCTCTACATAATTTGAATTATCTTAATTTGGGCTTTTCTCCTAACACTCTTGTTTATTTTTGACTAAAGTTAAATTAACACAATAAAAAAAGGAAAAGCGCTATGAAATTAAAGTCTATTTTCTCAGTCATTGCTATTTCTACATCAATTCTGCTCGTTGCAGGTTGTTCAAGCCCACAAAAAATAGAAACAGTAAATGGGGAAACGATTTTAACAACAGATAGACCCCAAGAAGATGAAAAAACTGGATTAATTACCTATAAAGATGCAGAAACTGGGCAATTGAAACAAATTAATCGTGATCAGATAAGAAGAATGGTAGAGCTTGACGATTAATATCTTTATTAATCTTCTCATCAGAACGCCAATTAATATGTATTAGTTGGCGTTTTTTTATGCTCCAAACCTCTTAGTGTAAACATAACATTACGCTATACGTAATTAAAATTTGACAGAGATTTGCCATTCTTATACCCTGCTTTAATATAAATAAAATAGTCTAGTGAACAGAGGATTTTGTGAAAAATCGCACTATAGGTAGTGTTTTTATTGTTGCAGGAACAACAATTGGGGCTGGCATGTTAGCAATGCCACTGGCTGCGGTTGGCATTGGTTTTAGTACCATCATGCTATTACTCGTAGGGTTGTGGCTATTAATGAGTTATACCGCGCTGCTGCTAGTGGAAGTTTATCAATACAACGATCCGCATACTGGCCTTGGCTCTATTGCTAAACGTTACCTTGGTGTAGGTGGTCAGGTGATCACTGGACTTGCATTATTATTATTAATGTATGCATTAACCACTGCTTATATTAGCGGCGCGGGTGAATTACTCTCAGCCACACTCTCTTCTTGGATTGGTCATGAACTCTCTGTCACACAAGGTATTATTCTCTTCACTGTGATTGGTGGGGCTGTAGTCGGTGTTGGTACCACATCGGTTGATATCATTAACCGTTTGCTGTTTACAGCGAAAGTCTTTTTCCTCATTTTTATGCTAGTTGTGATGCTACCTCACGTTGAAAGCGTCAATTTAACGTCAATGCCGGTTGCTCACGCACTGATTCTTTCTGCTATTCCTGTTATTTTTACTTCGTTTGGTTTTCACGGTAGCGTGCCAAGTATTGTCAGTTATATGAACGGCGATATAAAAAAATTACGTCTTATCTTTATTATTGGTAGTGCAATCCCGCTTGTTGCCTACATTTTATGGCAAATCGCCACATTAGGTGCAATTCCAACAGATACTTTTATGGGAATAATGGCTCAACAATCTGGCTTAAATGGACTTCTTACTGCTATTCGTGATGTTGTTGCTACACCTCGCGTCAATATTGCAGTAAACCTTTTTGCTGCATTAGCCTTAGCCACATCATTCCTTGGTGTTGCACTCGGCTTATTTGATTATCTTGCTGATCTGTTTAAACGCAGTAATCGTGTAACGGGTCGGATGCAATCAAGTTTATTAACATTTATTCCACCGTTGCTTTGCGCCCTTTACTTTCCCAACTTTGTACAAGCATTAGCGTACGCTGCTATTGCGTTATCTATTTTAGCATTGTTACTTCCTGCCTTATTAGTCTGGAAAGTTAGACAAGAACAACAACATACTGATAAATATAAAGTGAAAGGTGGAAAAGGTGCATTAGCAGTTGTATTTACTTGTGGTTTAGTCGTCATTGGTATTCAAATTGCCATTACTTTTGGTGCGTTACCTCAAGTCGGCTAATCAACCGCCCTCAAGTACAATCTATAAAAAAGCAGGTGCTGATCCTTCAACACCTGCTTTTTATTTAATGTGATATTAGGTTTTCTATCTTAAAAACGTAAACCTGCACCAACGTAGAAACCATCAGCTAATTTATTATTGCTTCTGTTATGTGAGTTTTCGATTTCAATCACACGATAACCCGCATTCACATGTAAAGGTTTAAATACCGTTAATTGTGCGCCTACATCAGCTTCATAATAAGATTTGCTACCAGAGGTTAATCCTTCAGGAGACGCATAAGCTTCGCCATAAACACTTAAAGACGGTAGGACATCCCAATTAAGTCCAACGCCTCCCGCTAAAGCAGCACCATCATCACCATTCTTAGGGGATAGATAGAGTGCTTTACCTCCCACACTGGCTGAAAAAGGCCCTAAAGGTAGAGCAAATTTTGCCCCTAAACTACCTAATTGACCATCATGATCACTACGAGCCCAGTTACCATTAAATGAAAGACCCGCATTAGGATTACCTAATCCCGCACGAACATCCGTATAATGCTCACCTGCTTGAATATTCATTGATACCGCATTGGCATTTGCCGCCATAAATAATGTACTTATAGCGCCAACCAACAAATATTTTTTCATTGTTATTACTCCAGCAAATAATTGTCCTAACTTATAATTATACAACAAATTTATTAAACAAATTTAGCAATAATTGAAAGCTAATCTGTAGAATTTTCAATCTATGTAAATAAGTTACGTCTATCAATGTTATTGGTCTAATTGGTTTTATTAATGAGTTTAATGTTGCTAAAGTGGAATTGCAGTCAAGATTAACCATAATAAGTATAAGGCTGTTCGCTTCGTTTTATTCACACATGCTATTTTTTAGAACGTTTACTATTTCATAAACTGGAGATATGTGATGGAAAAGAAAAAGCTAACAACGGCGTCTGGCGCACCTGTTGTAGACAATAATAACTCAATGACCGCAGGCCCTCGAGGCCCAATGTTACTTCAAGATGTCTGGTTTCTAGAAAAACTGGCTCACTTTGATCGTGAAGTTATTCCTGAAAGACGTATGCACGCAAAAGGCTCAGGCGCTTTTGGTACATTTAAAGTTACTCACGATATAACACAATATACTCGTGCTAAAATTTTCTCTAAAGTGGGTAAAAAAACAGAAATGTTTGCTCGCTTTTCAACCGTCGCTGGTGAAAGAGGTGCCGCAGACGCAGAGCGTGATATTCGTGGTTTTGCGTTAAAATTTTACACCGAAGAAGGTAACTGGGATATGGTGGGTAACAACACCCCTGTTTTCTATCTTCGTGATGCCCTGAAATTCCCTGACTTGAACCACGTTGTAAAACGTGATCCTAAAACTAACCTACGCAATATGGCATACAAATGGGATTTCTTCTCTCATTTACCAGAAGCATTACATCAATTAACCATTGATATGAGCGATCGTGGTTTACCACAAAGCTATCGTTTTGTTCACGGTTTTGGTAGCCATACCTACAGCTTTATTAATAAAGATAATGAGCGTTTTTGGGTTAAATTCCACTTCCGTTGCCAACAAGGTATTAAAAACTTGATGGATGACGAAGCACAAACCCTCGTAGGTAAAGACAGAGAAAGCTCACAACGTGATTTATTTGATGCTATTGAACGCGGTGATTTCCCACGCTGGAATTTACAAATTCAAATCATGCCTGAAAAAGAAGCGTCAACAGTCCCTTATAATCCTTTCGATTTAACTAAAGTATGGCCACATGCGGATTACCCATTAATTGATGTGGGTTATTTTGAATTAAACCGCAACCCCGAAAACTATTTTTCGGATGTAGAACAAGCTGCCTTTAGCCCAGCTAATATTGTTCCAGGGATTGGATTCTCTCCAGATAAAATGTTACAAGGTCGCCTATTCTCTTATGGCGATGCTCACCGTTATCGTTTAGGTGTTAATCATCATCAGATCCCAGTGAATGCGCCACAATGCCCATTCCATAATTATCATCGTGACGGCGCAATGCGTGTTGATGGTAATAGTGGCAGCGGTATTACTTACGAGCCAAATAATGGCGGTATGTTCCAAGAACAGCCTAATTTTAAAGAACCTCCATTATCTATCGAAGGTGCGGCAGATCACTGGAACCATCGTGAAGACGAAGATTATTTCAGCCAACCTCGTGCGCTATATGAATTACTGAGTGATGAAGAGCATCAACGTATGTTTGCTCGTATTGCAGGCGAATTAATCCAAGCAAGTAAAGATACACAAAAACGCCAAATTGCCTTATTTAAGAAAGTCCATCCTGAATATGGCGCAGGCGTTGAAAAAGCAATGAAAGCATTAGCCAAAAAAGACACTAAATAACCGTATAATAAGAAGCCTTGTGAGCACTCGGCAAAAATAATAAGGCGCCTTCGGGCGCCTTTCTTTATTTCTAATAATCTTTGGGATTTATTGTTATTAAAATAAATTATCAGGAGTATGAATTCATCGAATTAAGTTTAATGACTATTTTGAAATTCTTCGGCTCGCCGCTCTAATTCTGCCATATAAGAAGTTTTTGCTTTTTCATGTCCATCTGGTGACATAATACCAATAATTTGTATATTGTCGTAATTCAGCCAATGTCTTGAAAAAACGAGATAATGATTTGAATGCCTGTCGATTTGTGGTTTTTTTTTCTTCCAAGAAGGCTCTGAAGGCAATCGAATATGAAGCTTATAAACAAATGAGCCACACAACCTTGAATTACCTTCCCATTGACCTTCATTTCCAAATCTATCTGGTAATATTCCAGTGTTTTTCCAGTTTTCTATTGCTTTAGCATATTTATTGGCTATTTCTGGCATCTCTACATCAGCATGTACATTTACAACACAAACCATCCGGACTACTCCATGTCAACAACTCCAACTTTACGATGTTCAGCTATAATCCAAGCGCTGACTTCATCTTGATCTGGCATATCAACTAATTGAACCGTTTTTTCGGGCGTTGAACATTGCTCAATGCACGATAAGATGTCTCGCAAAATAAATTCGCCCTGAGCCACAACTCGACCAAACTGAAGTAAGCTTGTTTTATATTTGGCTTGTTGTTCTAAGTTGTCTGGAAATAAATTATAGATATTGTTTCCACTCATGACGTGCTGTACAGCAGATTTAATTTGCGCATGACGTTCTAATCCATTGATACACAAATGTTTTACTTGCGCAAGATTAGTAAAAAGAGGGCCTTTACCTCTATTTTTCCGTTTCTCTTTCATCGAATCGAGTAGAATGCGTTGCTGTATATTGATGTTATTAAGATATTCAGAGGCTTCATCTAAAGGTAAGAAAATTTGACTATGAGGCAATTCAAACCCCAATGCTGTTGTTTTTTCTTGCTTATCCTGTTTTTCAACAGTCGTTATCGTATGAAGTGGAATACTCTTTGCAGGTACGGGAGCAAGTGAAGCCATTAAGCTTGTTGTAATCGTGGCTATCGCTAACTGAGTTGTTTTTTTCGTCATCTGAACTCCATATTAACGGAATTATTCTATTCCGAAGTATTACCCTTGCATCCATTGTCTATTTTATGCCCATCATTTTAACTACGATAAGCATAGATTCAAATCACTTTTATCTACGCTTTACATTAGAAATAGAATTTTGAGAGGAGGCTCGATAAATGCATTAATATTATTTCAACATTTGCCCTTTCACCCATTCTTGCACTTGTTTACGAGAGATTTTAATTCCGCCATTTTTAAGGCTTTCAGGGAGTTGTAAACAAGCAACGGGTCGTTGAAATCCAGCTAATCGAGAGTGATACCACTGTGGTAATTGATTGATTATTTCAATAGCAGCATCCACAACTGCGACTGGACGCTGCCCGAATTCAGCATCATCAAGAGGGACAATAAAAGATTGGCTTACACTTGGGTGCATATTGAGGATCTTTTCTATATCTTCTGGTTGAATACCTTCGCCAGCACTGAAAAAAAGATTATCTAAACGACCTAAAACACACCATTCATCAGCGATGAAACCGCCTTTATCTCGCGTTGAATACCAACCATCCGCAGTGAGTGATAACGGTTTTAATGCACCGTCAGACCAATAACCCAGCGCGATACTATTAGATAAAATTTGCAGTTCATCATCTACTAATCTAACGTCTTTGCCTTTTAATGGAAGCCCAACACCTGCTTTACCATCAGCACGCTTGGCACAAACCGTCGAGGCCATTTCCGTCATACCATAACCGCACCAACATTGAATTCCCCAATGTTCTGCTTCTTGTGTTAGCTCAATAGGGATCATGGCTCCCCCTAATAGAACAGATTTTAAGGTAATAGGTCGTTGATTTTTATGTTGCGTTCTACTTTGTAAGAAGCGCCATAGCTGTGTGGGCACTAAAGAGGCATGTGTACAACCTTGCAATGCATCCACAAATGGGTGCATTTCACGTACCACCAGCGTTGCTCCACGTAATAACCAACGCCAAAATATACCTTGTCCTGATACATGAAATAGAGGCAAAGAAAGTAACCAACTATCCCCTTTTTCAAAAGGCATTAATGACAAAACACCCATTGCGCTACAAAAATGCGCATCAAAGGTGTGTATCGCGGCTTTGGGTAAACCTGATGAGCCTGATGTCAAAATAAGTGTTGCCATACGAGATGGCGCCCATAAGACATCATTTACTTTTTGAGTGTTATATTGACGTGATGTGCTATCTAGCTCAATACCACTAAAATCAAGTAATGTCGCATTCAAATCTAGTGGCGTTTCACTCAAATCAGCATAAAAATCGATACCTAAATGAGGCAATAATTCATTAAGTAAAGATGTTGGAAGTTGTGGATTTAAAGGTAACACCTTAGCGCCACATTGAAAAACAGCAAGTAATACAAAAACAAGATTGAGGTGATTTTTTCCACGCAATAACACTGTACTTTGTGTATCAACACCTTGTTTAACAAAATTATCCGCTAACTGATTGACATGACAACTTAGTTGTTGCCATGTGATAGGCGAAACACCTGAAATGATGGCCGTTTCATTTGGGGTTAATTGTGCCCAGTGATTCCACGGCCATTGATTAAATGGCACTACTGTTGCCATACTATTTCTAGCTGTTCAAGCGAGATAAGCGGAATGTCTACATCAGGCCAAGGACGAATAAGCTGTTGCTTTATTAAATCAACAGTATCTAGTCCTGGAATACTATTCGGTGTCAGCCATTGCGCAATTCTTGCTAATTGAGTCAGCCCAAAGCTGCTTTCAATACTTGAACTGATAATGGCGTCTAATCCTAAAGCATGTGCCTGCTCAACAAGCGATTGACAGCGTTCAAGACTTCCCACCAGCGTAGGTTTAATAACAATCGTACTAACACCAGGCTGTGGTTTTATTTCAAATCCATCATCTCGAACTGTTTCATCCCAAGCAATATCAATCCCTGTTGCCATTGAAAAAGCGAGTGATTCTTCAGGCGTTTTACACGGCTCTTCTAAAAACGCAATACGATCTCGCCATTGTGGATTAACATACTTAGCAAAACTTTCTGCTTTCGCTGGTGTCCAGCTTCTGTTGGCATCGAGTCTTAGTTTTAAGTCAGGAATAGCTTCTAATAACAGATTGACCACAATTCCATCTCGTACCGCTTCATATAAACCGACCTTGATTTTAGCGACTTTTTCACCGTCCATATCATTAAGGCTTAAAATCAAATCATCTGGATCGCCGTTACATAAAGGTGCTACACGATAATTTGCCTCTTGTGGCAATGAGCCTTCAAGCTCAGCTAATGCACAACTGATACCAAAAGCCACACTTGGCAGTTCACTGTGCTCTGGGTTTTCACCTGCACACCATGCTGTTAACCAAGATTGTGCTGACACTTGTGCTTGTTCTAAAGTTTCACGGCTAAATTCAGGAAGAGGTGAAATTTCACCCCATCCTTGTTTGCCATTTTGCTCTAAACAGACAAGAAAGCCATCACGCGTTTTTAGCCTTTGATAGCGCAGAACAACACCTGCATCTACAGGGAGGCTGAATGAATAGAGTTTGGCGTTTCGCATTATGGATTACGTTTAAATTTAGTGAAGTCAGGTTGACGTTTTTCGTTAAAGGCATTGCGTCCTTCTTGACCTTCATCAGTCATGTAGAACAGCATGGTCGCATTGCCCGCTAATTCTTGAAGACCTGCTTGTCCATCACAATCCGCATTTAATGCTGCTTTTAGGCAACGCAATGCCATTGGACTGTTTTCCAGCATTTCACGACACCAACGCACAGTTTCTTTTTCAAGATCGGCATAAGGGACAACCGTATTCACTAATCCCATGTCTAGTGCTTCTTTGGCATCATATTGACGACATAAGAACCAGATTTCACGGGCTTTCTTTTGACCCACAATGCGTGCCATATAAGAAGCACCCCACCCCCCATCAAACGAACCCACTTTAGGACCAGTTTGACCGAAAATGGCGTTATCAGCAGCAATAGTTAAGTCACACATCATATGAAGTACATGACCACCACCAATAGAATACCCCGCAACCATGGCGACGATAGGCTTTGGGCATGTCCGGATTTGACGTTGAAAATCTAATACATTCAGGTGATGCGTACCACTATCATCACGATATCCGCCGTAGTCACCACGAATTTTTTGATCCCCCCCCGCACAGAATGCTTTCTCGCCTGCCCCTGTTAAAATAATGGTACCAATTCCATCATCATAACGAGCATCAGCTAATGCTTGGATCATCTCTTTCACTGTCAAAGGACGGAAAGCATTACGCACTTGCGGGCGGTTAATCGTAATTTTAGCAATGCCATCGACAGACTTATGGTAGAGGATATCTTCAAAATCGCCTGAACAATCTTGCCATTCTATCGGTGCATATAACTTTTCTTCGCTCGGGTAAAGCATAATTAGGTTCCTTTAACCAAAGAGGGATAAAACATGATTTATCACCGCAGCATAAACAACTGGTTGTGCCTGATGGGCATTATGACCTGCATGCGGGATAGTCGTTAAGGGTAGCGAATATTGTTGCGCTATCGCTTGAAATTTTTGATCTTTTTCACCACAAAGCCAAATAAAAGGCAGGGTGAGTTGCTGTAATTGTGGCACTAACCAAGGTTGGTTACCTAAAGAAAGTGTTTCTAGGCTTTCAGCAATACCAAAACCCGCATTACAGCAACGTTTATCAACAAGTAATTGCCGTTTTTCATCACTTAAATCGGCAAATACAGGCTGTTGATACCATTGAGTTAATACGTCACAAATAGGTTCATCACGAAACCGTTCAGCCCAATGTTTATCATGAGCAATACGGTTTTCTCTTTCTGTTACATCGCATAACCCAGGGTTTCCACCTTCAACAATCAACCCTGATAATCCAGTCGTATCGCCAAAACAGGCATGATACATCGCAATTCGGCCACCTAAAGAGTAGCCAATTAGCCAGTAGTGATCGATCCCCTGCTTTTTGAGTGTCTCTGTTATCAATGCACTGACATCAACAAAATTTTTTACACTGATAGAAGTGGAATCACCATGGCGAGGTAAATCAATCACAAGTGATGGATATTCATGGCAAGCCTTAATTACAGGCTCCCATTCACAACCTTCACCTAATAACCCATGTAACCAAACCAACCAAGGCCCTTCATTATGGGTATTATATCGCTGACATGCTAAAGTCATGAGATGTTACCTGTTTTACAAGCTGATTTAACGTTTTTGCACCCTCAGTATCATCAACAATTAATTCAATTAATGTGGTTGTTGGTGTTCCTGCCCAGCATGCTTGAACTGTGGTTAACAGTGCATCCCAACTTTTTGGGGATACATAATGCAAGCCAAACATGGCGGCTGCATGTTTGAAATTTAACGAATGAGGCATGCAATAAAAACGTGCTCGCTCTGCCTCTGGTGTTGGTAGCATAGAGAATATTTGCCCACCATTATTATTCACCACAATAATAACATTAGGCGCATAAACTTGCTGATGTAGCGCTAAGCTATTTAAGTCATACAGTGCTGACAAATCACCTAATATCGTTAATGTTGGCTTTTTCGTTGCACGATGAACACCTGCAGACGTTGAAATTAAGCCATCAATTCCGCTGGCACCGCGGTTACTCATCACAGGGTAGCCTTGAGGCAGTTGAGCAAATGCATCAATTAATCTGACTATCAGACTATTGCCAACAAATAACTGTCCATCATTAGGAAGTAATTTATCTAATTGGTGCGCAACCTGTGCTTCACCGAAATAATCCGTTATTTCACTGACTTTCTGGTAGGTTTGTTTGGCTATATTAGCTAATGCATTTGTCCACGGTGAATTATCAATCGCAGGATGTGCCGTTAACCACTGCATAGGTGGTAATGTAAATTTCTCACCTTGATGATGACCAGGATCTAAGCGTCCCGGAATAGGATCAATAATCCAATACGCCTTAGGAGAGCACCCTACTTGCCATTGCAATAAACGCTTACCGGTTAAACTTGAGCCAAATTGAATAACAATTTCAGCATTATTTAATTCTGATTTTGCTTGTGAGTTATTCAACCATAAATCGGCACAAGGTAGTGGTTGCCCCGTTTGAGATAATACATCACCTAATAAAGGCCAACCTAATTGCGAAGCCCATTTTGCAACTTCAACCCCCTCTTCTGGGCTAATACGCCCTGCAATAACCACACCTTTTTTCTGCCGTAATTCATTCCACAGAAGATGGGGTGTTACTGCGGTAAAAAGGGTTTCTTGTAACCATGGTTTATCACTTCCCCACCAATCACCTAAAGCCTCTGTCCAAGGAGTTGATGTCTCAACATCATCACCATATAAAGGTTCAGCAAAAGGACAATTAACATGTAATGCACCGTGAACCAATGTATTCATGGCATTATCAAGAGTAGACACTAACCAGCTTGCAGAAATATCTACTGTTGGCCTTGGTAAAGAGAGAGTTTGCGAAGGATGCGTTGCAAAAATACCTTGCTGGCGGATAGCTTGGTTTGCACCGCAATCAATTAATTCAGGTGGTCGATCTGCGGTTAAAAAAATAACACGCTCCCCTGTTAATCCCGCTTCAATTAATGCCGGATACAAATTAGCGACAGCGGTACCCGATGTCACAATCACCGCAACAGGATCTTTGGTTGCTTTTGCGAGTCCCAACGCTAAATGTCCAAGCCCACGTTCATCAAAATGCGTATGACATATTAATTTTTGATTAGCGGCGGCCGCAAGTGTTAAAGGAGTCGAACGTGATCCGGGTGCAATACAGATATGGCGTAAACCATGACGAGTCAAAGTTTCGAGTATAACTTTAGCCCATTGGCGATTAAACGAACTATTAGACATTGATCATCCCAACAACGAAAACCAGCAATTGCTATTATAATATCTATTCCTAAATACTTTTCCTTAGCCTAGTTCAATGAACAGAAGTTTTCGTTAAATAAATCGTTAAAGAAAATACTTAAAGCGTGCATTATTTAGGCTAATTATCCACTCTATTTCTAATGCGCTTTTTTTATCATTAAGTATAGGAATAAATAGCGTAAGTAACTCAAAGAATAGCATCAATTAGTTAACAATTAGCAGTGGTTATTTGAAGAGTAGCACTAAATAACAGACTTTAAGAAACTACTCGTCAATTTTTGATTATTGTTATTACTGTATTTATTAAAACTGAGACTATCTGTAAGAAATTAATCTTCTTTTTCCAACAAAGTCCGTAAACCCGCCGCTTTATTTTCGATTTCAATCCACTCTTGTGAAGGATCAGAGCCTGCAACCACACCAGCACCTGCATACAAAGTCAGTGTATCATCATGTAATTCACCACAGCGCAAACTAACTGCAAATTCTGCATGAGGAAGCGATAAATAGCCCGCAGAACCTGCATACCAACGACGTTCGAAAGGTTCATGTTTTCGAATAAAAGCGCGTGCGATACTTCTTGGTAATCCACACACCGCTGCAGTTGGCTGTAAGCGTTTTAAGCAATCGGTATCATCAGAGTTAATTAATTTACCGTGAATATAACGACGAAGATGTTGCACTTTACGCAATCGGATCACGTCGGCAGGCGAAACATCAATTCCTTCTACACCACCTTGTAATCGTTGGCAAATATCATCAACAACCACTAAGTTTTCATGCTGATTTTTCTTATCGTTGATCAGCCAGTTTGCAAATTCTGTTGCTTGCTGTTCATTGTCAGCGCTCGCCACTGTACCCGCTAATGCTTCGGTATAAAGCATTAATTCATCGCGTTTGTATAACCTTTCAGGCGAAGAGCCCATAAATGCATCTGACGGTGAAAAGGCCAACATATAATGATAACAATGATGGTTAACATCCCGACTTGCTTTCATAAATTGAATAGCTTTAAGCGGACTATCCAACATTAAGCATGTTGCTCTTGCTGGCACCACTTTCTCAAATGAACCTTGACGAATTTCATCTAACGCAATATTAAGATAGTGGCGCCATTGCTCTTGTGTTAAAGAGTGATTAACACGAGTAACAGAAACCGACAGAGGTTCAATCTCCAGTGCTTCATTTAATGTTTGCAAAAAATCTAAGGTCTCTTTTATATCACCTTCATCAAGCAGATTTAAATGAACAGAAAGATGTTGCTGGTGGCGTCTAATTTCAATTCGAGGTAAGAAAAGGTAGGCATCATCCCCTTTTATTTCATCTATACGACCAGGAAGAATGGTATCCCACGCATTTAACCCCCAAATACGCACATCATCAATATGGGCATCAGTCTGGTGCATAGCCAAAAACTGGTGTGCTTCTTGAATATGGTTAAAACAACATAATTGTCCACATGCCGCGACTTCTTCATGCTCATCACGATGTTGCCAATAAAATTGGGGATAATAGACCTGTGCAGCAAGCCATGAGAGCAACGAAAATGAAACCTCTGATGGCAAGGTGACTTTCAAATGTAAAAGATTACCTTGTGCTGTCAGATTTATTTTTTTAACTTTTTCGTACAGTGTCGAAAACACAGGATTAACCTTTTCCACTCCAAATACCCACAACTAATTAAAAGGGAGATTATACGTCTCTATACAAATTATCAAAGGGCTGATTAATTATAACCTTTGTCATTTATCAAAGTTTTGCATTTTTCATGTTACAAAGTAGGAAGCATTAATCTGTAGGCCTTAAAGAGAAAACCAATCCTTCTAAAATAATGCCGTAAAAACAAAAAACATTATACATAAGAGAGGTTATATGGATACAACCATCTTTAAACACGTAGATAAGATTATTGAAATGCCAGATGTGCCTAAAGTTGCACTTGGTTTAATATTAGGAGTTGATATCCAAGATGGTCGATTACCTGGCATTGTGACATCTCGTGATTTAATTAAGATAAAATCTTATATTAATAAAGTACTTTCCTTTCCTTACAAATTAGAAGATGTTATTAGTTTTATTGGCTACCATGAAATAAGCATACAACAGCTCTCATCTGAACATATTTTATCTCTTTTTGTTAGAATGCGCGAACATGCCTTTGAATGGAATAAGATAGAATATGCAATAAAACAACAGGCTATTGATTTGGAAATTATTGGTAGAGAGATCACTTCTACGGGTGAAAATATTATTTCATTTATTAGTCAAATGCCATTATTAGTTAAAATATCAACAACGCTACGTGATCTTTCTGATCAAGAATTAGTTAACATTCGCTATTCACCTCAAGATGAACTGGTTGCAACTCAACTAATTCATATATTAGAAAGTATGAAGCAAGATATTGAAGCCGAACGAGATAAAACACTTAAAATAAAAGACAGCTTATCAACATTTAGAAGTAAAATTATTGGAGGAAAAGATAATCAAAATGTTTCCCATCACTCTATTTATCATGAAGTCATTAATAAAAAGAGATTAATTAATGAGTTTTACAATAACAACAACATCTCACTTACGGAGGAGCGAGATTTACTGATTGAGGATATTGCAATATTAAAAGAAGAATATAAGAACTATGTTGGCCTCGCCTTTACAGGCCTTGCTGCGGGTATTATTGGTGTTATTATTACAGGCGGTATTTTTGGCGCAAAAGCAGAAAAAATACGAAAAAAAAGAAATGAATTAATCGAAAGAGTAAAAATTCTCAATAAAGACATAGACATCTATACAGGTCTATCCTTACATTTAAACTCCCTTTATATTGAATTAGAGGAAATCGAACAACTCATTGAAGATACTAATATGGCATTAGAACATATTGAATATGTATGGCAAGCCATATTAACTGAAATTGAAGCCTCAATTACTAATTTTAATAAAATTAACAATGCATTAGAACTGATTAAATTTAGTATTTATCTCGAAAAAATCATCTCACCTTGGTATATGGTTATTGGCTATTCTAAGGAGATTTTGCTTTCTTTTGATGAGGCACTCTCTTCTTTTTATTCATCAAATTAACAAAAGGATCTTGTTATGAATAATCATAAAAAAAATTCAACATTAGAATCCATATTCAAACATAATGAATTATTCCATGCCTATCGAAATATTCTTCACTTAAGCAATAATAAGTGCTATATGAATGAAGAATTTGATAACGAATTAACAATTTTTATAGAAAGAAACAATAAAAATATAGAGAATATAATTTATTTTTCACTTGTATTAAAAAGCCGATTAAGACAAAAATTACTTAATGATGTTTTTAAAACAATTAACGAAATTGACAATGAGATAAAAAAAGATTTACTCAATAAAGATTTAAAAAAAAGATTAGAAGAAGAGAAAGAAGAAATATTAGCAATATTTTTTAATGAAATTGATGAAACAAAAAATATTATTAATGAACATAATTTATTCCTCTCAACTGAAATACAACAACTAAAAATGCAATTTATTAGTGATAAAATAGCTCCTTTTATCAATGATAATAAAAGAATAATTAATACGTTAATAAAAGAAATTTCAGCGCTAGAGTACACTGCCGAAAAAACCAAAAAAGAGCTGAATATTATACGTGAAAGTGAAGAAATCTTAAACAAACGTAGTTTTTTCGATCTTTTCAAAAATTCAATTCCGTTAAAATCAGAAATTGAAAGCCTCAACATTGAAGCAAAAGAAAAAAACACATTATCATTATTAGTGGAAATTCTTAATAGCCTATTTTCTGCATTAGATTATGGTTTTTCTTATACTAAAATTGTTGAAACTCGTCATCAACTCACGTCGCTCTATCTAGATCAAATTAAACAACTCAATCAATTAAAAAACAAAAAGAAAAATACACTATTCACCTTGAAACATTATTATAAATTAGTAGATATTGATTATTTTCTACAAAAATTCATTGAACAATTAGAACTATTAAATAAATTTTGGAATGATCTCAATGTACAGTTTAGTCTTTTGAAAAATGATATTTTATTAACAGAAGATATCATTATTCCTATTTTCTCGTTTTTAGATGACTTTGCTTTATATTATGGCGACACAGAGAAAAGAAGATAAAAGTTAAATGCGTAAAAAAACGGCTCTATTAAAGAGCCGTTTTATGCTTTGAATCTTCAATTATGACGATTAGTTTACAGCAGGTGCAATAATCGCAAAATTCGTTAATTCGATAAGGGGTTGTGGCCACACACCTAAAGCAATAACAATAATTGCACAAATTAGTGCAACAAATGTTGCCATGTTTTGTGATGTTGTCGAAATTGCAGGGGTGTTGTCATTGTCTGGTTTACGCAAGAAAACAATGGCAGCAGCACGTAGGTAATAGAATAAACCTATCGCACTTCCTAACACGACCATACCTGTTAACCACCATAAGCTTGAGTTAATACCCGCCATAATGACATACAGTTTACCTATGAAACCTAAGGTAATGGGTACACCCGCCAGTGATAACATCATCAGTGACATCACAATAGCAACAACAGGACGGCGCCAGAATAATCCACGATAATCTTCTAATGAATCCATTTCGCTTTCACGATAAGGACTCGAAGCAACCGCGATTGCACCAAATGCTCCTAAGCTTGCAAATAAGTAACCTGCTAAATAAATCTCAGCAGTTTCTTGTGCCAATATAGGGCTGTATTGTAATACGATCAATGCCACTAACAGATAACCAAGATGTGATACTGAAGAGTAACCCAGTAAGCGCTTCACGCTCTTTTGCGTTAATGCCATGATGTTACCAAACAAGATAGAAGCAATTGCCATGAAACCTAAAATCATACGCAAGGTTTCACTATCTGCTGCGGGTGCTTCAAGGAATAAACGCATCACAACCGCAAAAATACCAATCTTACTTGCGGTAGCTAAGAATGCTCCCGTTGGTGCTGGCGCACCTTGGTAAACATCCGGAGTCCACAGTTGGAATGGGAATAACGATAATTTAAACCCAATTCCCACTAACATCATACCTAAACCTGCAAGCACTAACGGTTTATGAATATTGCTATCATTTAGGCTTTGGCCCATTGCAGTAAAGGAAAGATTGCCGGCTTCTGCGTATAAAAGCGCCATACCAAACAGTAAGAAAGAAGACGCTGCCGCAGAAAGCAGCATGTATTTAATACCCGCTTCCAGTGATGGACGTTGTTGGAACGCATAACCGATAAGACCAAACAGTGGTAATGTCAGTAATTCAATTCCAATAAACATCGATGCAAAATGGTGAGCAGAAGAGAGTAAAATCCCGCCCACTACTGCGATCGAAATCAGCAAGTAAAATTCTTCTTTATTATCTTGGTAACCTTCTAACCAAGGATAAGCAAAAGCGATAGTACCAATACCCGAAAGAATAACTAGCGCTGTAAAGAAGCTAGAATATCCATCAACATGGTAAAGCGTGGTCACATCCACTACGCCAAGTGCATTAACGTAATAGAGTGATCCCAACGCAATAATGAAACCCGTTGCTGTCAAAGTGGCAATGGTAAAATGATCGCGTCGCCACGCAATGGACAGCATCACAACCACCACCGTCAATCCGACGATTAATAGCGGTAGCATTGCGATCAATTGTTCAGGAGTTATTGTCATGGCGAATTACGGCCTTACTGTTGAAATAGAAGCGGAATACCAAGTCTGGAGATTTTCCATCGCTGATGCTGATGTGTCTAATACAGGTTGAGGGAAGAAGCCCAAAATAACCAGTAAAACCACCAATGTGATCAGGATAATAAACTCTCTCAGATCCAGCCCTTTATAGGTTCTTTCAGCTGTTTTCGGCGAACCATAGTAAGCTTGTTGCATCATCCACAGTGCGTAGACAGAAGCAAAAACTAAACCAAAGACCGAAATAATCGTAATCAGCTTAAAGTTGCCATAAGTACCAAACAGGATCATAAACTCACCAACAAAGTTACCTGTTCCGGGCATACCTAAAGAGGCAACCGCAAAGAACAGTGAAAATGCAGGTAAGAAACGGATGCTTTTCCACAGTCCGCCCATTTGATTCATATCGCGTGTACCTAAACGCTCATACAGCATGCCACACATGATAAATAGACCTGCTGCTGACAAACCGTTGGTGATCATTTGAATAATCGCACCTTGGTAAGCCAATACAGAGCCAGCATAAATCGCAATCACGATAAAGCCCATGTGAGAAATACTACTATAAGCCGCAAGGCGTTTAATATCTGTCTGACGGAAGGCTAACAGTGCTGCGTAGAATACCGTAATTAGCCCTAACCACATTGCCACAGGAGCCAGTAATGCAGATGCCTCAGGGAATAATGGTAAGTTAAAACGCAATAGACCATAAGCGGCTGTTTTAAGCAAAATACCCGATAAATCGACTGAACCTGCGGTAGGTGCTTCTGCGTGCGCATCAGCTAACCAGCCGTGGACAGGAACAATTGGCATTTTCACCGCAAAAGCAGCAAAGAAACCTAACATCAGGATAAATTGCAGTTCAGAACCTAATACCGTATGAGCTTGCAATAAAGTGTCATAGTTAAACGTCCAAATACCTGTTTCACGGTAGAAAGCCACCGCTAAACCGATAATGGCCAGCAACATTAACAGGCCACTTGCCTGTGTATAGATAAAGAATTTTGTTGCCGCACTAACGTGTTGTTTATCACTACTTCCTTTGTGTCCCCATAAAGAAATCAGGAAATACATTGGGATCAACATCATTTCCCAGAAGAAGAAGAATAAGAACAAGTCAGTCGCTAAGAATACGCCCATTACACCCGCTAAGATCCACAGCAGGTTAAAATGGAAAGCGCCTTGTGATGGCTGATTTTCGCTCCACGAAGAGAGCACCGCTAAAATACCTAAAATCGCGGTTAATACTGTCATCAGTAATGACATGCCATCAAGTGCAAACTGGATATTAATCCCTAAAGCTGGGATCCACGGTTCAAAGAAAAACTCTGTCCACCGAGGTGCTCCATCCGCACTGATTAGTTGATAATCGCCCTGCAACCAGAGTTGCACAGAAATAACGAGTGTTAATCCCATCGTCAGCAACGCAACCCAGCGAGGGACTTGCGAGCCGATTCGTTCAGCCTGCCAACTTAGCAGGCCACCGATGAAGGGAATAAGTATTAGCCAGGGTAATAACATGGCGCAATGTGTCCCTTAATTAAACCAGAAGCAGCAGAGCGATGACCAGCACTGCACCTAAACCGAGAGAAGCCGCATACCAACGTGCTAATCCATTTTCACTGAAACTTAATCCTTTATTGGCGCCTTTAAGCAGACAACCGAATAAATTAAAGAATTGGTTAACAGGATCATTTTGGATAAGCCACGCCGCCCCTTTATAAGGTTTGACAAACAGCACTTCATACAGCGCATCGAATCCCCAAGCATGTAACCACCATGTTGAGAAGAAACGACCTGTACGAGTATTGGCAACTTTAGAAACACATTGACGCTGTTTCAAATATAGCCATGCTGCAATGGCAACGCCTACTATCGCGACCACACCAGAAAGTATTTCTAACACATACTTACCATCATGAGATACGTTTCCTTCAGGGAAAACGGCACCTAACGGTTGAGTAATTAATGCACCGATGAACGTCGATAACAGTGCTAATACCGCTAATGGGAAAGTATGTGTAAAACCTTTAACTTGGTGTGCTTCGGTTTTGGTTTCACCATGGAATACGATGAAAATCAAACGGAAGGTATAAAGCGACGTAAATAATGCGCCCACTAAACCTGCTAGCATTAAGTTAACATGCCCGTTTGAGTACGCACCCCATAAGATTTCATCTTTACTGAAGAACCCTGCAGTTAACAGTGGTAATGCAGCTAATGCGCCACCACCAATTAAAAAGCATGCATAAACAAATGGGATCTTCTTACGTAGCCCGCCCATCTTAAAGATATTTTGTTCGTGGTGGCAGGCAACAATCACCGAGCCTGCAGATAAGAACAACAATGCTTTAAAGAAAGCGTGGGTCATTAAGTGGAAAATTGCCGCATCCCATGCTTGAGCGCCTAACGCCAAGAACATATAACCAATTTGGCTCATGGTTGAATAAGCAAGAATACGCTTGATATCGGTTTGTACTAAAGCCGCAAAACCGGCTAAAACTAATGTTAGTGCACCAATAATACCGACTAGCTCTAATACTTCTGGTGCCATTAAGAATAGCGCATTGCTACGTGCTACTAAGTACACACCTGCCGTCACCATGGTCGCAGCATGAATTAATGCTGATACCGGTGTTGGGCCTGCCATTGCATCAGCTAACCAAGTTTGTAATGGAAGCTGTGCTGATTTACCCACTGCACCGCCTAATACCATTAACATTGCCCAGTTAATAACGCTTGAACCTACTGCTAATTGCTCAGGAGCCAGCACTGCCATTTCACGGAAGCTTAATGTCCCTAATTGGTCAAACAGGATAAACATACCGATAGCTAAGAACACATCCCCGACACGCGTTACGATAAATGCTTTCATCGCTGCTGCGCCGTTTGCTGGATTGGTGTAATAGAAACCAATTAACAGGTAACTACATAAACCAACACCTTCCCACCCCATGTACATCAACATCATGTTATCAGCGAGCACTAAGAGAACCATACTTGCGATAAATAAGTTGGTATAAGCAAAGAAGCGTGAATACCCTTCTTCACCACGCATATACCATGATGCGTACATATGAATAAGAAAGCCAACACCGGTAATAACACCGAGCATAGTTAACGACAGACCATCAAGAACCAGCGTAAACGGAATATTGAAATTCCCTGCTGACATCCAGTTCCATAACGTCAGAACGTAAGTTTCTTGCCCATTAGCAAAGAAATCTAAGCCAGCCCAAAGTGTCACTAAGGCTGATAAACCAACCGAACCGGTACCAATCCATGCTGATACGTTTTCAGACCAACGACCGCGTGAGAAAGCGAGCAGTAAAAATCCCAGCAGTGGTAGCAGAAAGGTTAAATAGAGTATATTCATCCGCGCATCTCACTGACTGAATCAATATTGATATTTTGGCGATGTCTATGAAGCTGTAACAACAATGCCAAACCAATACTTGCCTCTGCCGCCGCCAAACTGATAGCCAGAATATACATTATCTGTCCATCGGTTTGACCCCAAAAGCTACCACCAACAACAAATGCCAGTGCAGCCGCATTAATCATAATTTCTAGTCCGATCAACATAAACAACAGGTTGCGGCGAAGTACTAAGCAGGTAAAACCTAACACAAACAGTACCGCAGCCAAGATCAAACCATGTTGAAGAGGTATCATTTTTGCTCCCCTGCGTTTTCGTTTTCGACAAGATCGTCATGGCTCTGATCACGACCAATGTGATAAGCAACAATTAATCCTGACAGCAACAGCACAGATGCTAACTCAACCGCCAGAATATAAGGCCCGAATAAACTAATACCGACCTCTTTCGCACCAATCACGTCTCCAGCAATTTCACCGTGAGTCACACTACTAATGGCATAAATTAATACCGCTAATAGTGTGAGAGATAAAAGTGCAGGCCCAATCCAAAACTTCGGTTGTAGCCACTTTTTCTCTTGATCAACGACGGATTTACCTAAGTTGAGCATCATCACCACGAAAACGAATAACACCATAATGGCGCCAGCGTAAACGATGATTTCTAAAGCACCTGCAAAATAAGCGCCTAGTGAGAAGAAAACCACAGAGAGTGCAATCAATGAAATCACTAAGTACAACAGTGCGTGTACCGGATTGGTATGAGTGATGACTCTCAGTGTTGCAAGGATGGCAATCAGCCCCGCGATGTAAAATGCAAATTCCATGAATATCGCTCCTTACGGTAACAGGCTTTTGACATCGATAGGTTTAGCTTCATCATCCGCTTCACCTTTATCTTTGCCGTTAATCGCCATACCTGTTTTATGGTAAAAGTTATATTCAGGATATTTGCCGGGCCCTGAAATTAACAAATCGTCTTTTTCATAAACCAGATCCTGACGCTTAAACTCACCCATTTCGAAATCAGGCGTTAATTGTAATGCCGTCGTTGGACAAGCTTCTTCACATAAACCGCAGAAGATACAGCGCGAAAAGTTGATGCGGAAAAACTCCGGATACCAACGACCATCTTCATGTTCTGCTTTCTGTAATGAAATACAGCCTACTGGACAGACTGCTGCACACAAGTTACAAGCAACACAGCGCTCTTCACCATCGGGATCGCGCGTCAACACAATACGTCCACGGTAACGTGGTGCAACATTGACAGGTTCTTCCGGGTACATCTGTGTTTCGCGTTTGGCGAAGGCATGTAAGCCTATCATCCAAATGCTTCGTACCTGGGTGCCGAAACCAGTCAATAACTCTTTTAAAGTCATGGTTCAATCACCCCTTATTGAGCGTTGTAAAGTATCACTGCAGCAGTTACCAGCAGATTGATAAGTGTTAACGGTAAGCAAATTTTCCAACCAAAAGACATCACTTGGTCGTAACGCGGACGCGGTAACGATGCACGAATAAGGATAAACATCATCATGAAGAACCCTGTTTTTAGTGCAAACCAAATGAATGATGGTAAGAAAGGTCCTTGCCAACCCCCAAAGAATAACGTCACGATAAGACCAGACACCGCAACGATCCCGATATATTCACCAACAAAGAACAGACCGAATTTCATACCGGAATATTCAATGTGATAACCATCAGCCAGCTCTTGCTCTGCTTCTGGTTGGTCAAATGGATGACGGTGACAAACGGCAACCCCTGCAATCGCAAATGTGATAAAACCAAAGAATTGAGGAATAACGTTCCACACATTGGCTTGTGAGTTCACGATATCAGTCAGGTTAAAAGAGCCTGCTTGAGCAACAACCCCTAAGATAGAGAGTCCTAAAAACACCTCATAACTCACGGTTTGAGCTGATGCGCGCATTGCACCTAATAAAGAATATTTGTTGTTACTTGACCAGCCCGCAAATAACACGGCATAAACCGCAATACCTGCAACCATCAAGAAGAACAAAATACCGATATTTAAGTCAGCGACAACCCACGTTGAGCTAACAGGAACAATGGCAAAAGACAGTAGCAAAGATGAAAACGCAATCACGGGTGCAATCGTAAAGATAAAGCGGTCAGCAAATTTCGGGATCCAGTCCTCTTTAAAGAACATTTTGATCATATCCGCAATGAGCTGAGCTGAACCTGCATAACCGACACGGTTAGGCCCATAACGATTTTGGAATAAGCCCAGTAAACGGCGTTCACCCATACTCATAAAAGCACCACAGGTGACAACAACCAGTAAAATCACCACAGCTTTTAAAACAGTGAGTAAAATCTCGATAACTTCAGGAGATAACCAGCTCATTATGCAATACCCCGCAGTTGACGAACCGATACACCCACCAGCGATGGAGAAATACCCGCCATACCTAACGGCAGGCCTATTTGACCTTGAGTCAGATAAGCACTGATCTTCACAGGTAAGGTGAATTCACGGCCTTCGTAAGTAAACATGGCTTGCTGACCTTGAGTTAATGCCAATGCAGTTGCATCAGATTCACTCAATGTTAAATAAGCAGTTTCCATACGAGATTGGATAACTTCAGCGCGTTGTGATAACTCTTCACTACCAAATAAACGGTAGCAAGGTGCCACAGTCCACTGATTTTTCTGTGCATTAAATGGCGCAGGAATATCAGTAAAGTAGCCTAATGTATTATCACCACATTCAATTAAACGCACACCTGGGTCACCAAAGCGTAAACTGCCACCCACTTCTGCTTGGAATTTATTCCATGCTTGTGGTGAGTTCCAACCTGGCGCCCATGCAAATGGAATTTGCTGGCGTGGTGCTGTTGGGCTGTTATTACCTTCCATTGAGAATGCGAAAGGTGTGTCGATATCTTTTGGTTGACGCTGTTCATGAACAGACACATTCGCCAACATAGAAGTACGACCACTGTAACGATGCGGTTCACGCGCCAGTTTTTGACCACGAATACGGAATGATGCATTCGGTGCGGCATCCACAATGCCTGCAAACTGAGGAAGACGTGCTGCACAATGCTCAATGACACTGTCTAACTGTGTCCAATCCAGCGTTCTTTCATGCCACTGTGAATCAACTGCACTTAACCAACGCCAGCTTTCATGCATCACGATATCTTTATTATAGAAAGACGGTTCGAAAACTTGGAAGTAACGTTGTGCTCGGCCCTCTTGGCTTACCATCGTTCCGTCGCTTTCAGCGAACGAAGACGCAGGAAGAACAAGATGCGCTTTCGCCATAATGTCCGTTTGCTGGTGGTCAATAACAATCAGGTTATCAACTTTCGCAATGGCATCATCAATAATATCGGCATCATAATGGCGATATAAATCGTTTTCCATGACCACAACGGTGCCAGCTTGACCACTGCGCATCATTTTTAATGCATCATCAAGTGGTTGTGCATTCATCATGGCAAGTCCCATGCTGTTTGCATCATCAGCAACGAAAGAAAGTCCCACTTCATTGCCTTTTGCTTTTAATGCAAACGCAATGTTAGCAGCAGCTTTAATAACGTCTTCGCTACCCGCATGGCTACCACTGATAATTAATGGTTTTTTCGCTTGAGAAAGGGCTTGAACAACCATGTCGATATGTTTATTCAATGTTTCATCAATACCATCAACCGCAGGTGCATCACCGTTAATATTATTGGCAATCGCAAACCCTAAACGAGCTTGATCAATAACTGGAGCGCGATAGCTCCACGCAGCAACATCATCAAGACGAGTTTCATCAACATGTGTCACAAACAGTGGGTATTTAGCACGTTGCCCGATATTCATAATCGCCGCAATTTGCCAGTCAGCGACTTTTTGAGCTGCTGCCATTTCGCGTGCTTTACCTTTCACAGCTTGACGTACAGACAATGCCATACGCGCACCCGTTTGTGTTAAGTCTTCGCCTAACACTAACACCGCGTCGTAATCTTCAATTTCACGCAGGGACGGAGTATGAACGCCACCTTTTTGTAAAATATCCAGCATTAACGTCAATCGTTTCTGCTCTGATGCAGAAATGCCGCTATAGAAGTTTTCCGCACCCACAACTTCACGTAACGCAAAGTTACTTTCGATGCTTGCACGTGGTGAACCAATTCCCACAATACGCTGGCTTTTCTTCAGCATATCTGCAGCAGCTTGTATTGCTTGAACCGCATTGATCTCTAACCAGTTACTGCCTAAACGTTTTTTAGGCTGGCGAGGTCTGCTTGATAAATTCACATAACCATAACCAAAACGACCACGGTCACACAGGAAATAGCGGTTCACCGTCCCGTTATAACGGTTTTCGATACGACGTAATTCACCATAACGTTCACCAGGGCTTGTATTACAACCCATGCTACAACCTTGGCAAATACTAGGTGCAAACTGCATATCCCACTTACGGTTATAACGTGATGAGTGTGTTTTATCTGTAAAAACACCCGTCGGACAAATTTCAACCAAGTTACCTGAAAATTCGCTTTCTAATGTACCATCTTCAACGCGTCCAAAGAAAACGTTGTTATGTGCACCAAAGACGCCTAAGTCAGTACCATCAGCATAGTCTTTGTAGTAACGAACACAGCGGTAACAAGCAATACAACGGTTCATTTCGTGAGAAATAAACGGTCCCAGATCTTGGTTTCTATGTGTACGCTTCGTAAAACGATAGCGACGCATAGTGTGACCTGCCATTACCGTCATATCTTGAAGGTGGCAGTTACCGCCTTCTTCACAAACTGGACAGTCATGAGGATGGTTTGTCATATACCATTCAACAACGCTCTCGCGGAATTTCTTCGCTTCTTCGTCATCGATAGAGATAAACGTGCCATCAGCCGCAGGTGTCATACAAGACATCACTAAACGACCGCGGGTATCCTCAGCATTTTGATACTGCTTAACCGCACACTGGCGGCAAGCGCCAACGCTACCAAGCGCTGGGTGCCAGCAAAAATAAGGAATATCTAAGCCTAAATTAAGACAGGCTTCTAACAGGTTATCAGCCCCGTTAACGTCATATTCTTTGCCGTCTACATGAATCGTAGCCATAGTCAGCATGCTTCCCAAAGGCCTGCACAGCAGGCGTTAAACCTAGAATGTGTCGTGAAAAACTACCAGCGGCTTTTCAGCAAGTTAGGCTGAATACCTCTGATTAAGTTGGCATTGGTATAATCTTCTTGAATAATGCCAGCCTCAAATTCTTCACGGAAATATTTAATTGCGCTTTGTAAAGGCTCTACAGCACCCGGTGCATGCGCACAGAATGTGTGTCCTGGACTTAAAGAGCGACATAAATGCTCAAGGGTTTCGATATCACCTGGGCGACCTTTGCCGTTTTCTATTGCACGTAAGATTTCGACACTCCATGGCAAGCCATCACGACAAGGTGTGCACCAGCCACAAGATTCACGCGAAAAGAACTCTTCTAAGTTACGGGTTAATGAAACCATATTAATTTCATTATCAACCGCCATAGCAAGCGCTGTACCTAAACGACTACCCGCTTTAGCAATCGAGCCAAAATCCATCGGCAGATCAAGGTGATCTTCGGTTAAGAAGTCCGTACCTGCACCACCCGGTTGCCATGCTTTCAGTTTAAGTCCATCACGCATTCCTCCCGCATAATCCTCAAGGATTTCACGCGCGGTAGTACCAAACGGTAATTCCCATAAGCCTGGATATTTCACACGGCCTGAGAATCCCATTAATTTGGTTCCTGCATCTGGGCTTTTGCCTTCACTTAAGCCGATATACCAATCTTTGCCGTGCTCAATAATCGGGGGCACATTACACAGTGTTTCAACGTTATTGACACACGTTGGTTTACCCCATAAACCAGATGTAGCAGGGAATGGCGGTTTAGAGCGTGGATTAGCACGACGGCCTTCCAGTGAGTTGATCAGGGCTGTTTCTTCACCACAGATGTAACGACCTGCACCGGTATGAACGAACAGTTCAAAATCAACACCAGAACCGAAGATGTTTTTACCAAGAAAGCCGGCTGCTTTTGCTTCTTCAATTGCATGACGTAAATGCTTCGCTGCTTCGATATATTCGCCACGAAGGAAAATATAGCCACGGTAAGCTTTCAGTGCGTGAGCGCCGATAATCATCCCTTCAATTAACAGATGTGGAAGTTCTTCCATTAAAAGACGGTCTTTATATGTCCCCGGCTCCATTTCATCTGCATTACAAAGAATATAGCGGACGTTCATGCTTTCATCTTTAGGCATCAAGCTCCATTTCAAGCCTGTTGAGAATCCAGCACCACCACGACCTTTTAAGCCAGCATCTTTCACTTCCGTTGTCACCTCAGTCGGTGACATAGTTTTCAATGCTTTTTCTGCCGCTTTATAACCGTTTTTAGCACGGTATTCATCCAGCCATACAGGCTGACGATCATCACGTAAACGCCACGTTAGCGGGTGCGTTTCTGCGCTACGAATGATCGGTTTTGCTCCTGAAATTGCTGTCATGGATACTGCTCCAGTAACGTTTCAATCTCTTCAGGTTTAACAAAGCTGTGAGTATCGTCATCTACCATCATGGTAGGACCTTTATCACAATTACCTAAACAACAGGTTGGCAGTAACGTAAAGCGACCATCTGGCGTTGTTTGACCAGGGATGATACTAAGATGCTTTTCAATTGCTGCCTGAATGCCTTGGTAACCTGTAATATGACAAACCACGCTGTCACAAAAACGAATAATGTGACGACCTACGGGTTGACGGAAAATTTGGCTATAGAACGTCGCAACGCCTTCAACATCGCTTGCGGGGATCCCCAAAACATCAGCAATCGCATAGATTGCCCCGTCTTCGACCCAACCACGGCTCTTTTGCACAATTTTCAGTGCTTCGATAGACGCTGCTCGCGGATCTTCATAGTGATGTTTTTCTTGTTCAATTTCAGCACGTTCTTCTTCAGTTAACACAAACGTCGCTTTCTTTGAATGTGTGACATCAACAATTTCAATCTGCACAGCATCATCTTTTTGGTTTAATTCATTTTGCATGATTAACGATCCACATCCGACATTACAAAATCAATACTTCCCAGATACACAATCAAGTCAGAAACCAAACTGCCGCGGATAACCGCTGGGATTTGTTGCAAGTGAGCAAAACTTGGCGTACGAATACGCGTGCGGTAGCTCATTGTGCTGCCATCACTGGTTAAGTAATAGCTGTTGATCCCTTTCGTGGCTTCAACCATCTGGAATGATTCATTAGCAGGCATAACAGGGCCCCATGAAACCTGTAAAAAATGGTTAATCATAGTTTCGATATGCTGTAATGTGCGCTCTTTTGGTGGAGGCGTTGTCAGTGGATGGTCTGCTTTAAATGGCCCTTCAGGCATATTTTTATAGCACTGCTCTAGAATACGTAAGCTTTGACGTAGTTCTTCTACTTTCAGCATTACGCGATCATAACAGTCACCATTACTTGCGACAGGAATTTCAAATTCAAAGTTTTCATAACCTGAATATGGACGCCATTTACGCACGTCAAACTCAACACCCGTTGAACGAAGGCCTGCACCTGTGACACCCCAGTCTAACGCTTCTTTCGAGTTATAAGAGGCAACACCAATAGTACGACCTTTTAAGATACTGTTTTCCAATGCCGCTTTTACGTAAGAATCTAGACGTTTTGGCATCCAATCTAAGAATTCACGTAATAAACGTTCCCAACCACGTGGTAAGTCGTGAGCAACACCTCCGATACGGAACCATGCTGGGTGCATACGGAATCCAGTAATCGCTTCAACGATGTTGTAAACTTTTTGGCGGTCAGTAAAGGCAAAGAACACCGGTGTCATTGCACCAACGTCTTGGATAAAAGTACTGATATACAGTAAATGGCTATTGATACGGAATAGCTCAGACAGCATGACACGAATGACTTTAACGCGTTCAGGCACTTCGATACCGGCAAGTTTTTCCACTGCCAGTACATAAGGCATTTCGTTAACGCATCCGCCAAGGTATTCAATTCGGTCTGTGTATGGGATATAGCTGTGCCAAGATTGGCGCTCACCCATTTTTTCAGCACCACGGTGGTGATACCCCACGTCTGGCACACAGTCAACGATTTCCTCGCCATCAAGCTGAAGAATAATACGGAATGCACCGTGAGATGATGGATGATTAGGGCCGAGGTTTAAGAACATAAAGTCCTCATTCTCCGTACCGCGTTTCATCCCCCACTCTTCAGGTTTAAATGTCAGCGATTCCATTTCCAGATCCTGTTTCTGCTTTGTCAGCACATAAGGATCGAACTCTGTCGCACGTGCGGGGTAATCTTTACGCAGTGGATGCCCTTCCCAATCAGGAAGCATCATGATACGGCGTAAATTTGGGTGTCCATTAAAGACAATCCCAAACATATCCCAGACTTCACGCTCATACCAATTCGAGTTAGGAAAGATAGAGGTGATAGTCGGAACATTAAGATCATTTTCACTTAATGCAACTTTCAACATGATATCTTTATTACGATCGAGTGATATCAGATGATAGAAAACAGAAAAGTCAGCTGCAGGCAAGCCTTGACGATGCGTACGAAGACGCTCATCAAAACCATGCATATCAAACAGCATGACATAGGGTTTTGGTAACGATTTGAGGTATAGAATTACCTCAATGAGTTGTTCCCGCTTTACCCACACAACTGGCATGCCAGTACGAGTAGGCTGGAACGTAAACGCATCTGGCCCAAATTTTTGACGCAGTTCATTAACAACCTGATCATCAATATGATCGGTTGTTTCCCACGCTGGCCGAGCGCCTTTTTGCGCTATCTGATCGGTCATTTCTATTCACCACAACTTTGATCAGGGTTACTATGATCGCAACACATTGCTCTGGTTACGTCTTAGGCAAAAGCCTTTAAATTTCGTCAGGAGTACGCAGATTTTTCACTGCGATACGTTCACCGTGTTTTCTTTCTCGTTCTGACTGCATGTTGGCACGGTAAACGCCTTGGTCGCCGACAACCCATGATAATGGGCGACGTTCTTTACCAATGGACTCTTGTAATAACATCAGTGCTTGCATATAAGCTTCAGGGCGCGGTGGGCATCCAGGAATATACACATCAACTGGAATGAACTTATCAACGCCTTGCACTACGGAATAGATGTCGTACATACCACCAGAGTTTGCACATGCACCCATAGAGATAACCCATTTAGGTTCTAACATCTGATCGTATAAACGTTGAATAACTGGTGCCATTTTAGTAAAGCACGTACCTGCAACTACCATAAAGTCAGCTTGACGAGGAGATGCACGTAATACTTCAGAACCAAAACGTGCTACGTCATGCACAGCCGTAAATGACGTCACCATTTCAACGTAACAACAAGAAAGACCAAAGTTATATGGCCATAAAGAGTTTTTCCGCCCCCAGTTCACAACATCATGCAATGCATGATCCAGTTTCCCCATATACACGCTGCGATGAACGTGAGCATCTAATGGGTCACTGACAATTTCCTGTGTTTGCAGGGGATAACGGTCATTCTCACCGTTCGGATCTATGCGGGTGAGCGTATAATCCATTTCTAATGCCTCGCTTATTACTGCTGCGGATGTTTGCCGCTGGTTAATCGGACATGGCTTTTACTCGCAGTTTCACGGCGAGAGCGAACAGGCGTCCAATCTAATGCGCCTATGCGAACCAAATAGAATAATCCAGCTAATAAAATAGCGATGAAGACTGATGCTTCAATAAAGCCTAACCAGCCAACTTCACGAACGGAAACAGCCCAGGCATAAAGAAACAGTGCTTCAACATCGAAAATAACGAAAAACATGGCAACTAAATAGAATTTAGCCGACATGCGCAGACGAGCGCTGCCAACTGAATCAAGACCAGATTCATAAGGAACATGCTTTGCCCTTGCCTGTGCGCGTCCGCCTAAGTAGCGGGCACCCAACAGCATGAGCGAACATAACCCCAATGCGCCTATGAGGAAGACAGCAAATGCCCAATGATGGGCGATAACTTCGGTGGTTGTAGACATACTCATTGCTTACTCATCAAAGGTGGTGTCAATTAACCAACTCTTATCCGGCGGTTTACACCACATTTCTAATTACGAAAAAAAAGCGAATTAAACAGACTTGCTAATTAAAGAAATAATAACAGTCTATTTATACCTTTCCTCTTTTTTAGAAAACTTTGCGACAAATCACTCAGTTTTCTATCGCGATTTAACAAATTTAACACTCAGTTTTAACACTCAATTATGAGCTAATGCTAAAACGTGTCAGTCAACCTACAAAATTTTTGCTAACACGCTTAGTCTAACCGATAATTCGATTTTACTACACCAGTATCTCAGGAAAAACCTGACTCAACACAGGCTAATGTGCCTTATTTTTTTGATCAAACTCACAAAATAGTCGAAAAAATACTTAATCAGTTTAAAATTTATCCAAATTTTAACAAATTAACTTTCTAATATTGTGGAGGAGGTCAAATATCCATTTTGATTTGTGATTTTATTCTCTTAAAACCTAGACAATCTTTTTATTTGTTAACAAATCCTACAACTGATTAACCAAGGGAGAAGGTGAACATTTTATTAACATGCTATTGGGCGAGTGATAGAGTGAAATGTCACAAAGATGAATACATAAACCAACATAAACATTAACATAATGTTATTACCCTCTCTTTTAATCATAAAAAAACGGAAATAAATGCGCTCAATTGCATCTATTCCCGCTTATTATTATTCATCACTGCTCAGTCTTATTTGACTGTTTTTTTAATCTTTAATTTTTGCGTTTTACGTCTAAAAATTCACACAATTATTAATGTGATTATTCAAGCTCAGTAGAGCTAATATCTTCAGGTGCAGTGACTGTATAAGGTGTTTTCTTGTTTTCAATCGCATTGAAGACTGTTAACACCGCTTCATTTTGTTCATCAGAATTACGATATAGCCAATATTGTGTTTCAGGTAAACGAGGTAAACCTTCGCTTTCACTTAAAATACGTAAATCGGCATTTTGCATTTCAAGTGGGCGGGCTGTAATCCCCACTTCTGCATTTACAGCAGCACGAACAGCAGATAAAGAGGCTGCTTCATACGCTATACGCCATTGAATACCTGCGTCATCTAGCGTATTTGTTGCTAATTGACGGAACGGGTTAGTTTCATCCATAACCACTAATGGTATTGGTTCATTTAACTGTAATTGGAAATCTGGCGCACAATGCCATAAAACGGGCGCTGTACGTAATGCAGTACGCGGGTGATGACCAATACGAGCCGTTGTTAATGCTAAATCAATTTCGTGATTATCTAGCATCGTTTCAATAAATTGTGAACGCTTAATGCGGACATCAACAGCTAAACGAGGATACACTGACGCGATACGGTTTAATAAAAATGGTAATAAAGTATCAACAGAGTCATCAGAAGCGCCAATACGTAGCTCCCCTTCTGCATCGCTATACGTTAATGATGCAGTTGCATCATCATTCGCACGCAGAATTTGACGCGCATAACCTAATAATTGAAGGCCATGCTCTGTAAGAAGTTTATTACGACCATGACGGGCGAAAAGCTCTCTCCCCACCAATTGCTCTAAACGTTGCATCTGCTGACTAACGGCAGATTGGGTTCGACATACAGCAGCAGCGGCTGCGAAAGTGTTCAAATCTGCTACAGCGACAAACGTTCTAAGCAGATCGAGGTCGAGATTCATTATCGGACGATTTGCATTAATCATTGTTTATTCTTCACTTATTTTTGATT
Organism: Proteus sp. FME41; assembly: GCF_014897315.1. GTDB lineage: Bacteria > Pseudomonadota > Gammaproteobacteria > Enterobacterales > Enterobacteriaceae > Proteus. The sequence goes on from NZ_JABUYL010000010.1 coordinate 103,474, forward strand.
TTTAAATTACATATACCTGGTGTTTTTTATCAAAAGTCTAAAAAAGACTTCCGATTTAGACAGTACTCTACTCTGAAAAAGGGAGCAAAGACATACCGAATACTTTACATTTGTTTCTTATCGTTTACACCTCCTAGATAGAAAGGAATTGCATCTTTTTGTAACAAATTAAATTTTATTATCATTTCAATCATTCACAAGAAAGAACTGTATACCGTCATCACAAGTTAGACTTGGATCATACTATCTTGCTTTCTTGTACATAAATTTTAACATTTTGAAAATAATTTAAATTATCTTAACTATGCATTCTGATTTAAGTATCTTCCCCTATAAACTAAATTTAAGATTTAAATTTAATTTATACTTAAACCAATTGATTGCTATAGAGTAAAGTAGATTTAACCATATTATTTGAAAATTTAATATATTAAGGCAGATAATACAAATCCAATAAAATTATTCAATAATTGATTATGCAACATTTTGTCTACCTGTGTATTACCGTCACTTTTTTCTTGTTTCCACACTAAAAAGCCCCTTTTCACCAAAATAATACTCTAGAATATCAAACAGAACTGAAACATAACACCAAACTAAGCAATATAATCAGTCATCAAAATAACATTCCGAGAATAAACCGACCTTTTACACCAAAAATTACTCAACATCTTCAAAAGTTTGTAACGTAAGAGTAGAGTGGTAGAACAGTCATTTTGCTGGGACAGACTTTTCATTTGTATCTTCTATATAGATAGCTATTAATCGCTATATAGATACAAGTCAGACCCTATTAGGTAAACGCGCTATGAATCAGATAAAAAAATCAAACAAACTCGAACATGTCTGTTACGACATTAGAGGTCCGGTTTTGCAAGAAGCAAAACGTCTGGAAGAAGAAGGTAATAAAGTTTTAAAACTCAATATTGGTAACCCAGCCCCTTTTGGTTTTGAAGCTCCTGATGAAATTTTAGTTGATGTTATTCGTAATCTCCCAAGTTCTCAGGGCTATAGTGATTCCAAAGGACTGTTTTCTGCGCGTAAAGCCATCATGCAGCATTATCAAGCCCGTGATATGCGTGATATCACCGTTGAAGATATCTATATTGGTAATGGTGTTTCTGAATTAATCGTACAAGCAATGCAAGCCTTATTAAATAATGGTGATGAAATGCTTGTACCTGCTCCTGATTACCCTTTATGGACGGCAGCAGTTTCTCTTTCTGGGGGAAATGCCGTTCATTATATGTGTGATGAGCAACAAGGTTGGTTTCCTGATTTAGATGATATTCGCAGTAAAATTACAAAAAATACTCGTGGTATTGTGATTATCAATCCAAACAATCCAACAGGTGCGGTATATAGCAAAGAAATTTTGATGGAAATCGTTGAGATTGCTCGTCAACATGATCTGATTATTTTTGCTGATGAAATCTACGATAAAATTTTGTATGACGATGCAGAGCATCACTCTATTGCCGCGATGGCACCCGATTTATTAACAGTAACATTCAACGGGCTATCAAAAACCTACCGTGTTGCCGGTTTCCGCCAAGGTTGGATGGTATTAAATGGCCCTAAAAAACACGCTAAAAGCTATATTGAAGGCTTGAATATGTTAGCGTCGATGCGTTTATGCGCTAACGTTCCTATGCAACATGCGATTCAAACGGCGTTAGGTGGCTACCAAAGTATTAGTGAATTTATCCTACCAGGTGGACGCTTATACGAACAACGTAACCGTGCTTGGGAGTTAATCAACCAAATTCCAGGAGTTTCTTGCGTTAAGCCAATGGGCGCATTGTATATGTTCCCTAAAATTGACTTAAACCGTTACAGTATTAAAGACGATCAAAAAATGATCCTCGATTTGTTACTGCAAGAAAAAGTATTACTGGTACAGGGTACTGCCTTTAACTGGCCATACCCAGATCACTTCCGTATCGTTACCCTTCCACGTGAAGATGATTTAGATATGGCAATCCAGAAATTTGGTCGTTTTATTGTGGGTTATCACCAATAAAAATAAGCTAAATTAAAATAAAACGCAGTATAACAACTCGTTATATTGCGTTTTTTTATTTTCTTTTTTATTAGCGTTTACATCTGCGTTGTATCCACTCACAATAATGTCTTCAATCACGCAATTGGGAGATATTATGAGTTACTTTTTTGCCCACCTTTCTCGTTTAAAACTCATTACTCGTTGGCCTTTAATGCGTAATATTCGCCAAGAAAATGTTTCTGAGCACAGTTTACAAGTCGCTTTTGTCGCTCATGCCTTAGCGGTGATTAAAAATCGCAAATTTGATGGTAATGTCAACGCCGAGCGTATTGCATTACAAGCAATGTATCATGATGCCAGCGAAGTGATCACTGGTGATATGCCAACACCCATTAAATACCATAATCCACAAATTGCTCATGAATATAAAAAAATAGAAAAATATGCACAGCAAAAATTAATTGAAATGTTACCAGAAGAATTACAAGACGATTTTCGTCCGCTTATTGATGAACAATTACATAGTGAAGAAGAAACATTGATTGTTAAACAGGCAGATAGCTTATGTGCTTACTTAAAATGTCTTGAAGAGCTTGCTGCTGGTAATAGTGAATTTAATTTAGCTAAAAATCGCTTAGAAAAAACATTAGCAGAAAGACATAGCCCTGAGATGGACTATTTTATGAAAGTGTTTGTACCCGGTTTTAGCTTATCACTTGATGAGATTAGTGAATAAGAAAATCGGCTTATAGTGGTATAACCACCGTAAGCCGAATATCTTTAAATTTAAATAAAACCTAACTGTTAAAACTATTTTCATTGCTTATAGAACGAACATAAGGTGAACATATATACTTGTTATTATTAGAGTGTATCTCATTTCCTAATGTAAATTCATCTGTAGGTATTTTTGTGGTAAGCCATAAATTTTCACTTAAATTAACATTCATTTTTTTTGGATTTTGACTTTTTTCAAAAAATTCATGTGCTTTTTCTGTAGAATATCTAGAAATACTCTCATTGATACTATAATTTAAATCTTTAGCTATTTTACTATTTTTAAAATGAGGCAAAACCTCTCTATTACCCTCTAATTTTTTATTTTCATGTATCTCATTTAAATCGATAGGATTTTTCATCACGTTATTTGTTTTTTTTGTACCGAAAAATTTAACAATGCTATTTTTAATACTGCTAATATTTGATGCTAATTTTGAAAAAATAGATTCTTTCTTTTCAAAACCAATACCAGTAACTATTCCTACTTTATTTTTTGTTTCAATGGGACCAATCATATTACACCTTATCTATAACACTAATGTATAGATAAAGAATACACTTCTGATTTAAATTAGTTTTCAGAAAAAAAACATCTATAAATATATTATATGTCACATATAACAAGCCACCGCCTAATAAATAAAAAACGCCGTTCATTAATTAACAAACGACGTTTCAGTAAAACAAAAATATAGATATTTAGAATGGGAATAATAGCGGAATAAGGAAGACACTTATTAGCATCACGATGATGGTAAAAGGTACTCCAATTTTGAGAAAATCTGCAAATTTATACCCACCTGGTTCAAGAATTAACGTATTTACAGGTGATGAAACAGGTGTCATAAAGGCGGCTGATGCAGCAACACCAATTACCATGGCAAAGGGTAAAGGAGAAACATCCATTTGATTAGCAGCCGCGATAGCAATAGGCGCCATTAATACTGCCGTCGCTGTATTTGAGATAAACAAACCAATTGATGCACAGAGTATAAATAGACACACCAACATGACTTGAGGGCCAGCACTACCCGCAACATCCATTAAGCCATTAACAATAAGTTCGATCCCCCCAGTTTTCTGCAATGCAGCAGCAAATGGCATCATACCTACGATCAAAATAATGCTAGGCCAATGGATAGAACGATAAGCACTTTCCATATCAATACAGCGGAATTTTCCCATTAACAAGCACGCGATTAAAGCAGCAATAAAGTTAGGCACTTCATTCGTCACCATTAACGCCACCATTAAGGCTAATGAAAATAAAGCATGAGGTGCTTGTGATGAAGCTGGGGCTACCGTTTCAATTTCTGCTGCTAAATTTAAGACGATAAAATTACGTGGTTTAGTCGATAAAATACGAATAAGTTTCCAATCACCAATAACGAGTAACACGTCACCAAGGCGTAATGGCTCATCGACTATTTTACCTGGTAATGCACTACCTTCACGTCGAATAGCCACAACATTTAACCCATAACGAGTACGGAATTTAATTTCTCTTAGCGATTTTCCTAATAACTCAGAATCAGGATTCATGGATACTTCAGCCAGTCCTACATCACGAGACTGTTCAGAGAAATACTCACCTCGTAATACCATAGGCTCTAGCATTTGTTCACGGCAAAATTCACGTAAATCGACATCACTGGATGACATATCGATTAATAAAACATCGCGCTCTCTTAATTCCGTTCCCCCTGTGGCACTGACCATAACACGCCGAAACCGCCTCCAGCGTTCAATACCGACAACGTTTGCACCATAACGAGAACGTAAATGTAATTCATCCAATGAATGTCCAACCAGTGGTGAACCTTTACGTATTGCTAAACGACGAGCTCGCCCCGCTAATTGATAATCGCGAATAAGATCACGGAACGTCCGACGATATGCTTCTTTTTGCTTGCCATTATCGTTATTTCCTAACCAACGGCGAACCACCAGCATATATAAAATACCGGCAAATAATACCGCAATACCAATGGGTGTAATGGAGAAAAATTGAAAACTGGGTAAGCCTTCTCTGACTAATTCGCTATTAACAACCATATTAGGCGGTGTCGCCACTAAGGTCATTAATCCACTAATAAGGCCTGCAAAACCCAGAGGCATCATTAAACGCCCTGGTGATGTTTTCATTCGAGCCGCAACACTCAATACAACAGGAATAAAAATGGCAACTACGCCTGTTGAGCTCATAAAAGCCCCCAGACTTGCAACACATATCATTAATAGCACAAGCATTTTGACTTCACTGCTACCCGCAACTCGAACCAGCCAGTCTCCCATTTGATAAGCCACGCCTGTTCTCACTAACCCTTCGCCGATAACAAAAAGGGCAGCAATAAGTAATACGTTAGGATCACTAAATCCTACTGTGGCTTCATTTAATGAAAGTGTACCGCTAAGAACGAATGCAATGATGACAAGTAAAGCGACCACATCCATACGGATTTTATTGGTCGTAAAAAGGACAATAGCTATCAATAGCAGGCTTAAAACCCATAATAGTTCGCTATTCAAAATGGCCTCGATCAGCAATAAGTGAAAACAGGTTAAGACATCAATTCACTACATTGATAAGTAGACCATTTTTACAACAATAAGTCTTCTAGTATGATCAAAGAAAAGACTATCTTTTGTGCGTTATTATCACTTCTTCAGCTTGCTTCTCGATTTGAATATCATTTAAAGAATCAATAATTAAATGAATCTCATTACGACGTGGAAGGGAAAGAGGCGCATGAACAGCAACCACTTGGCATCCGGCATCTAAACCCGAGTAGATACCCGCGGCAGCATCTTCAAAAACCACACAATCTTGTGGTAATAAACCCAGTTTTTTTGCTCCTAAAAGGTAAGGCTCAGGATTCGGTTTACCTTTATGAATACATTCAGCCGTTACCCAATATTTAGGCTCAGGAATACCCGTAACTGATTGACGTGTGGACGCAATTGGAACAGTGCCCGAAGTCACGATTGCCCAAGGAATAGTTAACTCATTTAAACGATTAATTAGCTCAATCGCCCCCGGAAGAGGCGCTAAACCTTCTGTTTTCGTTGATTCTAGTTTTTCTAACCAACGAAAAGTTTCCGTTATCTCTTGTTCGGTTGCATTAGGCATAAAATGGCGAATCGACTCAATGGCAGGCTTTCCATGAATATAATCATTAATCTCTTGTGTTGATACCCCAACACGCTCACCAAACAGCGCCCAACAATGTTCAACAACGGGTAGTGAATCGACTAATGTTCCATCTAAATCAAACAGAAAACCTTTACATGTGATTGCCATATTTTATGCCTACCTTACAGTGATGCGTTAATTATTACGCATTAAGTATTTGCTGGATTTCAACTGCGCTAAGGTGATATTGACGGGGACACGCTAACCAGACTGCAAGCATTCTTTGGTATTTTTCCCACATTGGTGTTTGCGAGTTAAAACCATGACTGCCACTATCAAAATGAGTATAGCGCCCTTCTGTATTTACCATAAAGCGAACATAACTAAGATAACGGGATTCTGTCGCGGCATCAAAGCCCATAAATGCGACCCGACGAGCATCAGGCATGTCTTGCTCTTTTAAGTTATCACGAGAAACTTGCAGTGCATGGTACATTTCCATGATGTTAATAATAGTACGACAGGTTTCTTCAGTCATTTCATCAAAATCGCGGTCAAGTTCGCGTAATTGCAATCCATAGCCACGTTCAATAATAGTCTGATAGCGACGATAACGTTCAGCGTTATCAGGATCCATCATAGTCATCATTTTATATTGATTAGAGAGGATCAAGCGTTGTGCGTGTGTCATTTCCATCATTAATTCTCCAAAGAAATCATTGAGAAGAGCATGACATTAATCAAAAGTATTGAGTAGTGCTAACTACGCGTTTTTTGATCTCAACAGGGTAATTCAGATGACAATCAGGACAAACGAAGAAGGTAGAACATAGGTTCTACACATCATCAAGAAAAGAGCGATCAAGTTGTTTAAAAGCACGTTTTAATAAATGCGCTAAAGAAAGGTAAGTCGGTGTTTGTTCTACTGGGGCTAAAGCAATACCTGCGGCTTCGAATTTCTCACGAATTTCATAAAACCAACGCAGTAATGCAGCAGGAAGTGGCGTTGCAGCCCGTTTACCTAACCACCATAATCCTTGCATTGGTAAGCTACATGCAAATAACGCTGTTGTGATGGCAGGTCCTAAATTACCGCCTAATGCGATTTGCCACGTCATTGTAAAAATAGCAATAGGTGGCATATAACGAATACCAAATCGTGTTGCTTTGACCATACGGTTTTCTGGAAAAACAGGCGCTAACTGCTTTTCAACCGGCCAGGTTTTTAAATACTCGTTACCCAAACGAAGCTTTTTAAAAAAGCCGGGGGGAGTCACTGTCGGTTCGCTCATAATGACCTCAATCAATTTCTTCTGTAACTTTTAAAATATATCTATAAAGAATAAAAATCTTTTAGTAGAATTAAGTATATTTTGTCTTTGTTGCCTTTACTCTGTATCCTGTGCCCATTCTAAAGGTTTGTGGCAATAAAGCGCTATATTTTGTTTGCCGGCGTGATTTTCAACCCTTTTCGCCGATTTTAACGCGAAAAGTTAATGGGTGAATAAAAATCGTCCAATTAATGATTGGCAACTATAATTAGCATCAAGTTTTTTACTTTAAGCATGATGCGCGTCATTAATGTCATCATAGTAATGCGATAGGCTTTTATGATTGACGTTTTATTAACCACCGTCTTTATAATATAAAAGACACTACGACAACAAGATAAATAGGTAATTCCATGTCAAGTAAGCTGGTGCTGGTACTGAACTGCGGTAGTTCTTCTCTTAAATTTGCAATTATCAACCCAGAAAATGGTGAAGAATTCCTTTCAGGTTTGGCTGAATGCTTCAACCTTCCTGAAGCCCGCCTGAAGTGGAAAATGGATGGCCAGAAACACGAAGCTGCGTTAGGCGCAGGCGCTGCCCATAGCGAAGCATTAAACTTTATCGTTAATACGATCCTGGCTGAAAAACCAGAACTTTCTGCACAAATTGCTTCAATTGGTCACCGTATTGTTCACGGTGGTGAGAAATTTACATCATCTGTTATTATCACAGATGAAGTTATTCAAGGTATTGAAGCTGCTATCCCGTTTGCACCATTGCACAACCCAGCTCACCTTATTGGTATTGAAGAAGCGCGTAAAGCTTTCCCTCATTTAATTGAGAAAATGGTTGCAGTCTTTGACACTGCATTCCATCAAACAATGCCAGAAGAAGCTTATCTGTATGCTCTGCCATACAGCTTATATAAAGATCACAGCATCCGTCGTTACGGTGCTCACGGAACTAGCCATTTCTACGTTTCTCGTGAAGCCGCTAAATTGTTAAATAAACCCGTTGATGAACTGAATGTAATCACTTGCCACTTAGGTAATGGGGGTTCTGTTTCAGCTATCGTTAATGGTAAATGTGTTGATACTTCAATGGGGCTGACACCATTAGAAGGTTTAGTCATGGGTACACGTAGTGGTGATATCGACCCTGCTATCGTATTCCATTTGCACGATACTTTAGGTATGAGCGTTGAAAACATCAACAAACTGCTGACTAAAGAATCGGGTCTGTTAGGGTTAACAGAAGTCACTAGTGACTGCCGTTATGTTGAAGATAACTACGACACTAAAGCTGATGCTAAACGTGCAATGGATGTTTACTGCCATCGCTTAGCAAAATATATCGGTTCTTACTGTGCACTGATGGAAGGCCGTTTAGATGCTATTATCTTTACTGGTGGTATCGGTGAAAATGCAGCAATGGTACGTGAATTATCCCTGAAAAAACTGGCACTGTTAGGTTTTGAAGTGGATCATCAACGTAACTTAGATGCACGTTTCGGTAAATCAGGTTCTATCACTACCGATAACAGCCGTCTTGCTGTTGTTATCCCAACTAACGAAGAGTTAGTTATCGCTCAGGATGCTAGTCGCCTGACCGCTTAAGTTCTTTGATGTACTGTCAGTGTAATGCTGGCAGTACTGTTTTACATAACGAGCAACCGATATTTAAAGAGGTTTCCGTGTCCCGTACAATTATGCTAGTCCCAACTGATACACGCGTAGGTTTAACCAGCGTCAGCTTGGGTGTTATCCGTTCTATGGAACAAAAAGGCGTTAGCCTTAGCGTGTTCAAGCCAATTGCACAACCTCGTGTAAAAGGCGCACTAGATCAAACAACTGCTATCATCCGCTCTCACTCCACTATTCAATCATCAGAACCTTTAAATATGGATTATGTTGAGTCTCTGCTCAGCTCAAACCAAAAAGATGTTCTGATGGAAGAAATCGTTGCGAGATACCATGAAAATACCGCTGATGCAGAAGTTGTTCTCATCGAAGGTCTGGTGCCTATGCGCAAGCACCCTTTTGCACAATCATTAAACTATGAAATTGCAAAAACATTAGGTGCTGAGATTGTTTTCGTTACTGCACTAGGTAACAACACCGCAGAACAGCTAAAAGAGCGTATTGAATTTGCGCGCGCTGAATTCGGCGGTGTTAAAAACCAAAACATCACTGGTGTGATTGTTAACAAGCTAAATGCTCCTGTTGATGATCAAGGTCGTACTCGTCCTGACTTATCAGAAATTTTTGATGATTCAAGTAAAGCGACTATCGCAAATGTCGATTTAAAAACCATTGAAAAAAATAGCCCACTGCCTTTATTGGGTTGCATTCCTTGGAACTTCGATTTAATCGCTACTCGTGCAACAGATATGGCAAAACACTTAAATGCGACTATCGTCAATAAAGGCGATATAGAAACCCGTCGTATTAAATCTGTTACTTTCTGTGCGCGTAGCATCCCTCACATGTTAGAACATTTCCGCCCAGGTTCACTGTTAGTGACTTCTGCGGATCGTCCTGATGTGTTAGTTTCAGCCTGTCTTGCTGCAATGAATGGCGTTGAAATTGGTGCAATCTTACTTACTGGCGGCTACCAAATTGATGCGCCAATCAAGCAACTTTGCGACCGTGCGTTTGAAACTGGCCTTCCTATCTTTATGGTGAATGCAAATACTTGGCAGACTTCTTTAAATCTGCAAAGCTTTAGCTTAGAAGTACCTGCAGATGACCATGAACGTATCGAGAAAATTCAGAACTATGTTGCTCAACATATTAATGCTGAATGGATCGATTCACTGACTGCTAACTCTGAACGCCCTAACCGCTTATCACCACCTGCTTTCCGTTATCAATTAACAGAATTAGCACGTAAAGCGAAAAAACGTATCGTTTTACCTGAAGGTGATGAACCTCGTACCGTTAAAGCCGCTGCAATTTGTGCAGAACGCGGTATTGCAAGCTGCGTCCTCTTAGGTGACCCTGAAGAAATTCGTCGTGTTGCAGCTGCTCAAGGTGTTGAATTAGGCACGGGTATTGAGTTAGTCAACCCTAAAGAAGTTCGTGAAATTTATGTACCACATTTAGTTGAGCTACGTAAAAATAAAGGTATGACCGAAGTAGTTGCTCGTGAACAGTTAGAAGATAACGTGGTTCTGGGTACATTAATGCTAGAAAAAGGCGAAGTAGACGGCCTTGTTTCTGGTGCCGTTCATACAACCGCTAACACTATTCGCCCACCACTTCAGTTAATCAAAACTGCACCAGGTAGCTCATTAGTGTCTTCTGTGTTCTTTATGCTGTTACCAGAACAAGTGTATGTTTATGGTGACTGTGCAATTAACCCAGATCCAACGGCTGAACAACTGGCTGAAATCGCCATTCAATCTGCAGACTCTGCTATTGCATTCGGTATCGACCCTCGCGTTGCGATGATCTCTTACTCTACAGGTAACTCTGGTGCAGGTAGTGATGTAGAGAAAGTGCGTGAAGCGACACGTTTAGCACAAGAAAAACGTCCTGATCTGATCATTGATGGTCCTTTACAATACGACGCGGCTGTTATGGCTGACGTTGCTAAATCGAAAGCACCAAATTCACCTGTTGCAGGTAAAGCAACTGTGTTTATCTTCCCTGATCTGAACACCGGTAATACTACATATAAAGCGGTACAACGTTCAGCTGACTTGGTTTCAATCGGACCAATGTTACAAGGTATGCGTAAACCAGTGAATGACCTTTCTCGTGGTGCATTAGTAGACGATATCGTCTACACCGTTGCGTTGACAGCTATTCAAGCAAGCCAACAAGAAAACGCATAATTATTGAAGTTCGCTTCAAATAAAAAAACGCCAGATGATTAATTTCATCTGGCGTTTTTTTATTCTACAGATTTTTTATTTGACTAAAATTCGAGGCAGTCTCAAAGCAGACAACTTGATTCTGTCTCCTTTATAAAAGAGTGTCAAATAAAATCACATATATAAACACTCGACATAAAAACAACTAACACATTGATTTTACTTGCTTATTTATATCTTTATTATTCATAAAAAGATAGGAATGGGGTGAGTTTCTGTTAGTATGCAGGCGGGTGCTTGGATCATTTTGGTTCAAGCATTTGCAGGAGCCAAAAAGACGAAAGCCCCGAATTTTAATTTACTAAAATTCGAGGCAGTCTCAAAGCAGACAACTTGATTCTGTCTCCTTTATAAAAGAGTGTCAAGAGAAATGACTAAGCTTGCCCTATTAGGGCTGATTACTGTATGTATTACAGTTTTGTGTTTTGCTTTACTGAAACATAAAAGATTATGTTCTTTTAATATCAGTAGTGGCGACACCGTAGTTCAAGCTATTTTATCTTGCGATAAATAGTTTTGTGGGGGAAATTCCCCCACAATTTCTCTCAAAAGTTGTTGAGATTGGTGATCACAAGCACCCTACTTTAATCCACTAGCACACGCTGATTGGTCGCTCCCCACAAAATCGACATCTCTGTAAACAGTGCACCACTAATATCTTCAACCTCTTCAGCCGTGATCTCTGCATTGCCTTGCTTACCAAAGAACACGACTTCATCCCCTGATTTGATATTTTTAAGATCGGTAATATCAACAATCACCGTATTCATTGAGGTTTTACCTAAAACAGGCACACGTTGGCCACCAATTAAAGCATGTCCTGCATTACTAAAGACGCGACGATAACCATCCGCATAACCAACAGGGATATTAGCTAATACTGAATCACGTTTTAGTGTGTAAGTGCGATCATACCCAACAGTATTGCCTTTAGGATAATAATTGATTGAAGCAATGTTCGATTTAAAGGTCATTACGCGTTTGTAATCTGTGCTTGCGATGGTATCACCATAAAAAATCCCACCTACACGCACCATATCTAACCATGATTCAGATACAGTAATTGTGGCAAAGGTATTTGCCATATGCAGAGTGACATCTTTACGATTCAATCCTGTGACTTCTAATACCTTTTGAGACTGCTGTTTAAAACGAGCAAGATCTTCTCTTACTTTGTCTGCATCTTCTTCAGGATAATGAGACATAATACCCACCACTTTCAGGTTGGCTAATTGGGAAATGTGTTTCGCCTCTTCAAGTCCGGCTTTGTTATTCACTTCTAATCCATTACGAGACATTCCACCTGAATTTAAGGCGAGATGAATGGGGATCGTTTTATTTTGTTGCTTAGCAATGGCATCTAATTTTTTAGCCATATCTAAGTTACCAATCAATTCTTCCACGTTATAGCTTGTCGCCTGAGCCATTTCTTGCTCTGTGGCATTACGTACACGCATTAAACGACCTTGGAATCCTAGATCACGCACTTCTTTCAGCTCTTGGTTATTCGTTACACCAATACATTGCACATTGTTTTCAATCATAACAGGTGCAACTAATGATAAATCATGACCGTACGCATCGCCTTTTAAAACGGCACAAAGGGAGGATTTATCACCTAAAAGTGATTGGACTTTTTTCACATTAAAATCGAGCGCACTACGTGAAATTTCAATCCATGAATTGTTCACAATTGCAGGTTGAACCTGAGCCGTTTGAGCTGCGGATGGATTATGATTGACCGGTTGTTGGCAAGCAGTGATAACAAAAAGTGGTAACAACGCAAGATATCGAATACCGAAAGACATCTTCTTTTTCCTTAGTGATTGTGATGTTAAACCTATTTTTATAATTAATTAGGTATGAAAATATACACATCGTGAATATTCACTCAGGATAATAGCATTATTATTCATAAAATAAACATATTAATTCATAATGATATATACAAGTTTAGTGATAATGATTAATAAAGAAGGAAAAGATAGTTATAGATGTGATTTCTGTAGGAAATGCCATTTATCTCTGTGCATACGGGGAACACTCTAATCATAATGTATTGAATATATAAAAATTTAAATACATTATTTCTACCAATAAAATGCCCGACTGATTAGAAAGCCGGGCATCGATTAAAACTCTATGAATAAGTACTATTATCGAACAATAATACCTAATAGAATACCGATAACACCAAAGTCTGCATCACTAAATGTGGTATTAGCAATACCGATATCGCCAAGTACTGGTAATAGGAATACCGGTAAGAAAGTAATTAATAAACCTTGAACGAATGCCCCTAAAATCGCACCACGACGTCCACCGGTTGCATTACCGAATACCCCTGCGGTTGCCCCCACAAAGAAGTGAGGCACAACACCCGGAATGATCACCGTCCAATCTAAAGCATACAGAATGAACATGCCGATAACACCCGCCGCAAAGCTACTTAAAAAGCCGACTAATACCGCATTAGGTGCATAAGGGAAGACAACTGGGCAGTCTAAAGCAGGTTTTGCATTAGGTACTAACTTATCTGAAATACCTTTAAAAGCAGGAACAATCTCAGCAATAACCATACGCACACCTTGCAGGATAATATAAACACCGGCGGCAAAGGTAATGGATTGCATTAATGAGAACATAAACCAGTTTTTACCACCACTGACTTCACGAACAAAAGTATCGCCCGCAAATAAACAAGTAATGATAAAGATAATCCCCATAGTAAAGGCAATGGCAACGGGGGTATCACGTAAAAAGAGTAAGCTTTTAGGCACATTCATCTCTTCAGTTGAATGCTCTTTATTACCAAATTTACTGCCGATAAAACCCGCAACAACATAAGAGATAGTTGAAAAGTGTCCTAATGCAACATCATCAGAACCAGTAATTTTTTTCATATAAGGATGTGCAATGGCTGGGAAAAAGACCATTGAAACCCCAACAACTAATGAACCTACCGCAACTAATACAGCCCCTTCTAACCCCGCTGTTGCCAGAATAACCGCCACCATCATCGACATAAATAATGTATGGTGACCTGTTAAGAAAATATATTTCCACGGGGTTAAACGTGCAATTAGGATATTAATCAACATGGCGAAAAACATAATCAGCGCCATTTCTTTACCAAAGCTTTTTTGTGCAATAGAGACAATTGCTTCATTATTAGGCACAACGCCTTGAATACCAAAGGCATGTTGGAAAATTGTCGAGAAATCACCAAGAGAGTTAATGACTAAGCCAGCACCTGCACCTAAAATCACAAAACCCATAATGGTTTTTACTGTGCCTTTAATACATTCAGTAACTGGTTTTTTCTGGGCGATTAAACCAATCAATGCAATCAAACCGACTAAAATAGATGGCTCTGAAAGCACGTCACTCATTAGAAAGCGGAAAAAGTCCATGATAGGCTCCTTATAACGCGCCTAATTCACGTAATGCGACAGAAAGTTTTTCTTTCATCGCAACTTTATCAATCATGTTATCCAATGAAACCACTCTTCCATTTACCGCTTGTGAATTGAGTTGTTCCGCAATATCACGAGTACCGACATAGATATCACTTGGCGTACCTTTGGCTGAGCCTAAATCAACATGATCCACTTCTGCATTGACAGCAAGATCGTTTAAAATACTTTTGATGCTCATTTCCATCATTAAGCTACTGCCTAAGCCATTTCCACACACAACTGTAATTTTCATAATATTCCCCTTGGTAATTTTAAATTGTCATTAATAGTTGTTGATAACAGCGAATACATCCGCTTTGCTTTTCGCATTAAATAGCGTTTGAATATCTTTATCGTTATCAAAAAGTTCAGCTAATTTCATAATGGCATTAATATGACTGTCGTTATCTTTTGCAGCTAACACAATCAGTAATTTCACCGGATCGTTTTCATCTGCACCAAACTCAACACCTTGCTCAACAATCATTAATGCCAGAGATAATTGATTAACACCGTCTTCAGGACGTGCATGAGGCATCGCAATACCGGGGCCTAATACATAATATGGTCCTATCTTTTCGTGCGATGAATAAATTGCATCAATATAACGGGGTTCAATACACCCTTTATCGATCAGTGGTTGGCACGCCACTTTAATTGCTTCTCGCCAATCGCTCACACTTGGAACGACTTGCACCACATCGGGTGTTAATAACGTTTTAAGCATATTTATAACCTCAATAAGACTCTCTTTGAGTTTCGTTATTAAGGATAGTAATCATTAATGGTAGCGCTATCTAGATAGAACATTCGTAATTGTGATAGCGCTATCATTTTAATAAAATGTTAATTGCAGAAAATGCCAACAATTGACACTGTATTGTTTCAGCATAGTGGGAAGATTTCAGGTAGGATCTGCGGTTAATAAAATAGGCTAAGTAAATATAATCACACATGATCAAAACACGTAAGCGCCGAAATACAGGTCGCGTCACATTACAAGATGTCGCTAAACATGCAGGAGTGGGTTCAATGACCGTTTCTCGTGCATTGCGAACCCCTGAGTTGGTTTCTGATAAATTAAGAGAAAAAGTAAATCAAGCCGTAGAAGAATTAGGCTATATTCCTAATGCCTCTGCGGGGGCTTTAGCTTCTGCTCAAAGCCATATTATTGCCGTACTGTTGCCCTCTTTTACAGATAGAGCCAGTGCTGATTTTATGCAATCTTTACAGCAAATACTCAATCGCCATCAATATCAAATTTTGGTTGGTTGTTATGAACACCAACCCCATAAAGCCAGTGATGTGATTAATATGCTATTGCAAAGCAACCCTGCCGCATTGGTTGTCTTTGGCTCACAACTCAGCCCTACTCACTTTTTACATATTAGTAATGCCAATGTACCCGTTGTCAGTGTTGCTAGCCAATCCGATGAACAGGCGGCCATTAGCATTGATTGCTCTTATGAGCAAGCCGCATATGATTTAACCAGCCATTTAGTGATCCAAGGGAAACGTTGTATTGGTTATATTGGCGCTTTACAAGGTCAACGCTTGCACCACCAGCAAATTACAGGCTGGTCACGGGCTTTACTTAAAAATTATTTAAATGCTGAACAAAGCGTTACAACGCCCGATCCCGCGTCTATGGCTTATGGTAGACAAGCTTTAACAGAGATTTTATTACGTCAACCTGAATTAGATGCCGTGATTTGCAGCCATGAGAGCATTGCACTCGGAATGATTTTTGAATGTCAGAGACGATTAATTAAGATCCCACAAGATCTGGCAATTGCCTGTTTAGAAGGTTCTGATAATAGTAATCAGATATCTCCCTCTCTCACCTCTACTCGTTTTGATTATCACAAAATGGGAAAAGAGGCTGGAAAACATCTGATAGCCCTTTTACAACGCTTAAAAGACGAAGATGATAACGCTATATTCGAAGATACCGTTATCAACTATGCTTATCGCTTTGAAATAGGAAAAAGTACTCCTTAATCTGCCGTTTCTCGGGCTTCTAAGCGTGTACTGTTATTACGAGTTAACCAAAGCGAAAGCGCTTTTAGTGAATCTGGCGTGAACTCATCACAGCGCTCTGTAATTTCAGAGGGAGTCAGCCAACACACTTCCTCAATTTCTTCTGCTTGCAGCGCAAAAGGGCCGTGAGAAACACAGCTAAATAAGCTTCCCCAAACGCGACAACTTTTGTCGTCATAATAAAATTGACCGTGTTCTGCAAAAGGGACGCCAGCAATACCTAACTCTTCTTCTGCTTCACGGCGTGCGCTTTCCAGTAAATTTTCACCTTGCTGAACAACGCCTCCCGCAGTGGCATCTAACCAACCGGGATAAAAATCTTTTATTTCTGTTCTACGTTGTGCCAAAATTTTTCCCATACCGTCATGAACAACAATATAAGTTGCTCTATGTCGTAGGTTTTCAGCTCGCATTTGTTGACGTGTTGCTTGTGCAACGACTTCATTTTTATCATCAACAATATCCACCCACTCAACCAATGCCGTCTTTTCTTGTTCCATCCTCAACAAACCTTTTTTAACCGATACTAAACGATCGTAATTTTTATCCTGAATATACCAAAATCACTATTTTTCACCACTACAATAATCATACGTGACTTGTCTTATCCATCTTGCGCTTTTTTGCTTTTTATGGTGTTAGAAGGCAGACTATGAAAAGACGCAGTGTATAGTGCCTACTTTATTTTGGAGCTTTCAATGATTGATTTATATTATGCAGATACCCCAAATGGCCAAAAAATAACGCTTTTCCTTGAAGAAACAGGCTTACCTTATCAGTTACATCGCATTGATATTAGTAAAGGCGATCAATTTAAGCCTGAATTTTTAGCCATTTCACCTAATAATAAAATTCCAGCCATTGTTGATAACACACCGGCAGATAATGGTGAACCTATCTCTATTTTTGAATCTGGTGCTATTCTTATCTATCTAGCTGAAAAAAGTGGTCAATTACTCAGTCAACATGTACGAGAAAAAACGACGCAATTACAATGGTTATTTTGGCAAGTGGGGGGCTTTGGCCCAATGCTAGGACAAAATCATCACTTTACCCGTTATGCTTGTGAAAAAGTCCCTTATGCTATTCAACGTTATACAGAAGAGACACAACGTTTATACCGCGTATTAGAACAAAGATTAGCGCATTCACCTTACCTTGGTGGGCAAGCCTACAGTATTGCGGATATTGCCACATACACTTGGGCACGACTTCACGATCACCACAATATTGATTTGGCAAATTACCCCGCAGTAAAAAAATGGTTAAGCACCATTAACCAGCGCCCTGCGGCTAAAAAACTTTTTGGTTGATAGAATCAACGACTATATCAGGATGATATTTATTCTTTATTAGGCAAGATGATCAGGAGGATTGTGATGAAAATACTTATCACTGGTGGTACAGGACTAATTGGCAAAGCATTAGTGTGTGAACTTGCACTAAATAATAATGATATTACGGTGCTTTCTCGTTCGCCTCAAAAAGTCTATTCGCATTTTTGTAATGAAATCACCTGTTGGACTCAACTCAATGATAAACAAAATCTTAATGAGTTTGATGCCATTATTAATCTTGCTGGAGAACCGATTGCTGATAACCGTTGGACACCTTCTCAAAAGCAGAAGCTCGTTAATAGCCGTTGTCATTTAACCCAGAAATTGGTTGATTTAATTAAAGCCAGTGACTCTCCTCCTGCGGTTTTTATTTCTGGCTCAGCAGTGGGATTTTATGGTGATCAAGGTGATACTCGTGTCACCGAAGAAACACCTGCCAATCCTGAATTTGCACATGAACTATGTGCTAAATGGGAGCGCATAGCCCTTGAAGCTCAAACACCATTAACGCGAGTTTGTTTATTGCGCACAGGTATTGTGCTCTCTACATTAGGTGGCGCACTGCCTAAAATGAGTAAACCATTTAAATTAGGATTAGGCGGCAAGCTAGGAAGTGGAAAGCAATATATGCCGTGGATACATATTGATGATATGGTCAGCGCTATTGTTTTCTTGCTTAATCATAATGATGCTAAAGGGGCATTTAATCTGACTGCACCCAATCCTGTACAAAATAAGGAATTTACTCGCCTCTTAGGTAAAGCCTTTAATCGCCCTGCGTTAATGACAGTACCCGAAAGTATATTACGTTTAATCATGGGAGAAAGTGCAGCATTAGTGCTAGGCGGGCAACAAGCTATTCCTGAAAAATTACTCAGTGCTGGCTTTGAGTTTCGTTACCCACATTTGGAAGAAGCATTAAAAGATATTATAACCACAGGAAAATAATCTCTTTTTCTATTCTCAATGGGTTGGAATAGATATTCTACCAAATAGATACTCTAAATAATTCAAGATATAGCTAGGCGACAAGTGAACACTGTCAACAACGCTATAACTTGAAGTATGACGGGTAAGAAGTATGACGAATATATTTACCGAGCAGGCTTATCCCCGCCCCATCGTTCAAATAGATCATTGGGTAAATCAATATCAAATTGATCAAGCACGCGGTTAACCGTTTGATTGACAATATCATCAATCGTTTTAGGCTGAAAATAGAATGCGGGTACAGGTGGCATAATCACAGCACCTAATTCAGACGCTTGTGTCATTAATCGTAAATGGCCTAAATGCAGTGGTGTTTCGCGTACACATAACACCAATTTACGCCCTTCTTTTAACACAACATCTGCTGCTCGAGTGACTAAGGTATCGGTATAACTATGGACAATGCCTGACAGGGTTTTGATTGAGCAAGGTAAAACCACCATTCCATTGACGCGAAACGATCCTGAAGAGATAGACGCGCCAATATCACGATCGTCATAAATTACATCTGCCAACGCCTGAATATCTTTTAGCGAATAATCTGTTTCTAATGAAATAGTACGGCGCGCAGCTTGGCTAATCACTAAATGTGTTTCAACTGATGACACCGGTTTCAATATTTCTAATAAACGTATACCGTAAATTGCGCCACTTGCACCCGTTAGCCCGACTATCAGCTTTTTCATTATAATCCTCAGAATATATATCTTTGTTAATCATTATGATGATTAACCCTCAAAAAACAAGCGTCGATGCAGCACACGCTAGCATCGACGCTTTATAGAGGCTATCTTACCGAAAAACTAGCCTTCGTTATAGATTTCCAAGTTTTCTATTTCATTTTGATCACGAATTTTATGTTCATCATCTTGGCGTAGATTTTCTAAATAATTTAAATAGTCTTGATCAATATCTTTTGTAATATAAACGCCATCAAAAACAGAACATTCAAACTGGCTAATATCTGGATTTTCTTCTTGAACTGCTGCAATCAAATCGGTCAATTCTTGGAAAATTAAACCATCAGCACCAATCAATTTGCGAATTTCATCCACTTCACGACCATGTGCGATAAGCTCATTAGCATTTGGCATATCAATACCATACACATTCGGGAAGCGAACTTCAGGTGCAGCAGAAGCAAAATAGACTTTTTTAGCACCCGCTTCTCTTGCTAATTCTACAATTTGCTCTGAGGTGGTACCACGAACAATAGAGTCATCAATCAGCAAAACATTTTTATCACGAAACTCTGCACGATTGGCATTCAGTTTACGTCTGACTGATTTACGACGCTCTTGTTGTCCAGGCATAATAAAAGTACGGCCTACATAGCGGTTTTTTACAAAACCTTGACGATACGGCTTATTGAGAATGTGTGCAATTTCTAACGCGATATCACACGAAGTTTCAGGAATAGGAATAACCACATCAATATGCAAATCTTCCCACTCTTTCGCAATTTTCGCCCCTAGTTTTTGTCCCATACGTAAGCGAGCGTTATAAACTGAAATTCTATCGATAAAAGAGTCAGGACGGGCAAAATAAACATATTCAAATAAGCAAGGCATTAATTGTGGATTTTCTGCACATTGGCGAGTAAATAGTTGCCCTTGTTCTGTGATATAAACGGCCTCACCGGGAGCTACATCACGCAAAAATTCAAAACCTAAAGTATCTAGCGCAACACTTTCAGATGCGACCATATATTCATGGCGACCCTCTTCTAATGTCCGTTTACCTAGCACTAATGGACGAATACCAAAGGGATCACGAAAGGCTAATAACCCATGACTGATGATCAAAGCCACACAAGCATAAGCGCCACGTAACTTTTTATGCATTGCAGCTACTGCGGCAAAAATATTATCAGGCTCTAGTGGAAAATGGTCAAAACGATCTAATTCATATGCCAATACATTGAGCAAAATTTCAGAATCAGAGGTGGTATTGATATGGCGACGCGCTGTTTCAAATAATTGGCGACGTAATAAATGCGCATTGGTTAAATTACCATTATGCGCCAACGTAATACCAAAAGGTGAATTCACATAAAAAGGCTGTGCTTCTGATGCACTAGAACTACCCGCTGTTGGATAACGGACATGCCCTATCCCGATAGTACCTTTTAGGCGCAACATATGACGGGTTTCAAACACATCTTTAACCAGTCCGTTAGCTTTGCGAAGGCGGAAACCATTGTTACCGTCTATTGTTGCAATGCCTGCTGCATCTTGACCTCGGTGTTGTAACACCGTTAACGCATCATAAATTGATTGGTTTACTGGATTAGCTCCAGCGATACCGACAATACCGCACATGAATAGATCCTCATCAGCCAGACGGAGAGGTTATATTCTCTCCGACACGAAACTTGACGCATTTTGTAGGTAGTCAAAGAACCACCTAATAATATAGTTGAATTGAGGAATAAGTTCAGAACGTTGCCAATCAGCGCTATCTGCCATTGGGGTAAATGCCCCTAAAGCAAACAGTAATGCCGACACAATCAGTACACCTCTTAACGCTCCGAAGCAGACTCCCAAAACTCGATCTGTACCTGATAACCCTGTGCGTTGAACAAGAGAGCTAATCACATAATTAACCACAGCACCGACAATCAGTGTCGCAATAAACAAAGTGACTATTGCAATCCCGTTACGAACCAGCTCATCTTCAAACCGAGTAAAATAGACGGCAAGATAAGGATAAAACTGACTAGCAACAAAAAAGCCACAACCCCAGGTGATGAGTGACAATGCTTCACGAACAAAGCCACGGATCAGGCTGACTAATGCGGAAAAACCAATAATGGCAATGATGGCGTAATCTATCCAGACCATAAATTCTTTATCCAATAATGATGCTCCGCATTAATACGGAAGCATTCTAACAGAAAACGAAAACGTTTGCGTAATGCTAATTTTCGCTAATTTTAAAATAATTTACGGCGATATGAAAAATCATAATCGCCGCAATAAGTTAACACTTTGTTACATCACTCATCTGATGTCTTGTCTAGAAAAAATTAAGGCTTATATGCCCTTACCTCACCTTGCAAGCCGGTCAGCTCTTTTAAATGCGGTAAAATAGCCTGTAATTCAGACTTAGAAGCACTTGGTCCAATATAAATACGTGTCATTTGCCCTGTAACAGGACGCGCAGGTACGGTATATACTGGATAACCAGAGAAATGCATTTTCGCAATAATTTCTTCTACCTTCGCTGCATTTTTCAACGCCCCTAACTGCACAACCCAAGCTTCACCTTTCGGTGGTTTTGTTTCTTGCGCTGGTGGAGCAGGTGGTTGTACAGGTGGCACTACCGTTGGAGTCACGGGTGTAGGCTCTGGCGTAGGTCTAGACGTTGGTTGTGGTGATGGTGTCACAGGAACAACGACTGGCGGTTCTGGTGTGGTAGCCACAGGTTGTTCAACACCCGTTACGGCTTCAGACAGCATTGCTTCAGAAGCCCCTTCAGATGGTGTAGACGGTGTTCTAGTTTGCTCTATAGGTGCAATAGATTCAATTTCTTGCTCATCACCCGGTTTGGGGACTAACGGAATAGAGGCGAATTGGTCTTCGTTATATTTCTTATCGCCGTCAAGCAATGCAGGTAAAAATATAACCCCTACAGCCACCAAAACAACGGCACCGACTAAGCGATTTTGAAATTTACTCGCCACCCACACTCTCCTTTTCCAAAAGTTCCATCACATGTGCGACTGTATGAAATGATCCACACACCACAACGATATCATTGTGTTTAGCATCAGATATGGCTTGTTGCCAAGCTTTTTCAACACTATCAAATACCGATGGAGTTTCAAGATGCTGCGCTAATACATCTGCTGAAGCACCACGAAATTCATTAAGTGGTGCAAGATACCAATGATCAACCAGTGGTGTTAAACACGCTAACGTTCCTGCAATGTCTTTATCACCCAGCATACCAACAACGATACGTAGTTTGGTATCAGACTTACGCGGTAATTGTGATAATTTTTCAGCCAAATATCCCGCAGCATGTGGATTATGAGCAACATCAAAGATAACTAACGGATGTTGCGAAATTACCTGAAAACGACCAGGCAATTGTGCGCGAGACATTCCCTCAACAATACTTTGATGTGTGATTGCTTGGCTAACTTTATCATCAGCCTTTAGCAAACAATGGATAACACCCATTGCTGTTGCTGCATTTGCTAACGGGATATTGGGGATAGGGAGTGCGTCAAATTCACTGTCCGCGCAACGCCAATGCCAATGATCACCATCAAGAGTAAAAGACCAGTCAGCACCGCGACGAAAAAGCTTAGCCTGTTTTTCATCAGCAACTTGAGCAATGGAATGAGGCATATCGGGTTCACCCACTACCGCATAGCGGTTAGCACGAAAAATACCTGCTTTCTCGTGACCAATATGCTCTCTATCCGCCCCTAACCAATCAGTATGATCAAGTGCAATACTTGTAATAGCAGCAATATCTGCATCAACGATATTCGTGGCATCGAGTCTGCCACCTAATCCGACCTCAAGAATAACAACATCAAGCTGTGCTTGCTGAAACAACATCAATGCAGCAAGTGTGCCATATTCAAAAAAAGTGAGCGAAATATCGCCTCTGGCTTGCTCAATTTCAGCGAATACTTCACAAAAAGCGGCTTCTGAAAGTTCTTTACCTTGAATACGAACGCGTTCAGTGTAACGAACAAGATGAGGAGAGCTATAAACGCCAACGTTCAATCCTGATGCTATCAAGATTGACTCTAGCATATGACAGGTTGTGCCTTTTCCGTTCGTACCCGAAACAGTGATTATTTTAGGTGCAGGACGTAACACATTGATTATTTTTCCTACCTTGCCAACACGTTCTAACCCCATATCAATAGCGCTAGAATGCAAATGTTCAAGATAAGAAAGCCACACCGACAAAGGCGATGTGGCTTTAGGAGCAGTTATGATATTAGACATCTTCTTTTTTATTCGTTTCGATGTTAATTTCTGGCTCATTATCTGTAGATTCAATTTCATCAGCAATCATTTCTTCGCTGATGATTTCAACTTCATCTTCTACTAAATCATACTGAGTTAGCTTAGCCAGTAATTCAGCTAGCTCATCACGCATTTCTGGACGACGAACAATCATATCAATCGCCCCTTTTTCTAACAGAAACTCACTGCGCTGGAAACCTGCTGGCAGTTTTTCACGTACAGTTTGCTCAATAACGCGAGGGCCGGCAAAACCAATCAGTGCTTTAGGCTCCGCAACGTTAATATCACCTAACATGGCTAAACTTGCAGAAACACCGCCCATTGTAGGGTCAGTCATCACTGAAATGTAAGGCAAACCACGCTCTTGCATTTTTGCTAATGCAGCACTGGTTTTCGCCATTTGCATTAATGACATCAATGCTTCTTGCATACGAGCACCGCCACTTGCAGAGAAGCAAACCAGAGGGCAATTATCTTCTAGCGCTTGTTCAACAGCACGGACAAAACGCGCCCCCACAACAGACGCCATAGAACCGCCCATAAATGCAAACTCAAAAGATGCTGCAACAATTGGCATCTTTTTCAATGTTCCTTTCATGACGATTAAAGCGTCTTTTTCTTGCGTTTGCTTTTGAGCAGCGCTAATTCTGTCTTTGTATTTTTTGGAGTCGCGGAATTTCAGAATATCTTTAGGTTCTAATTCACTACCTAATTCTGTGGTACTTCCTGTATCAAGGAAAGTCTCAAGGCGACGGCGCGCTGAAATGCGCATATGATGATCACATTTAGGACAAACCTCTAAATTACGCTCTAATTCTGCGCGATAGAGTACCTGCCCACAGCTATCACATTTAGTCCAAACCCCTTCTGGGATATTGGCTTTACGTGAACTTGTGATAGTGCTTTTATTTAGAATTTTTTCAATCCAGCTCATTAACGGACCTTTTCGTCTGAATCTGACCTTCGCCAGTAAAATTATTGTGAGCGTATCAACCACAATGCACTGGCTGTGTGGTTAGCAAAGTTTATGATGATACCGCTTACTGAATTTCAGCGCATCTCTTTATTACCGCTATTCTACGGCAAAAACTAATGATAACTGCTCAAACCTCTTTGTTATCACTTTCTTTCTTTGTTTTTGCGCTCGCTCTGCGATGGCGTATGATCTCAATGACGCCCGGTAAAATAGAAATAACAATAATGGCAACAATTAGCAATTTTAAGTTCTTTTGAACTATATCTAAGTCACCAAAAAAGTATCCTGCGTAAGTAAATAACAGTACCCATGCAATTGCCCCAGTAACATTATAAAAGGCAAAATGACGATATGACATTTTCCCCATTCCTGCAACGAATGGCGCAAAAGTTCGGATAATCGGCACGAATCTTGCCAAAATAATCGCTTTGCCACCATGTTTTTCATAAAAAGCATGGGTTTTATCTAGATATTCGCGACGGAAAATACGGGAATTAGGCTTACTAAATAGCTTTTCGCCAAAAAGTCGCCCAATAGAATAGTTTACTGCATCACCTAAAATGGCAGCACAAAGCAACAGTAAAACAATAATATGAACATTCACATCATTGGTCTCTAATGACGCTAAAGCCCCCGCCACAAACAGTAATGAATCTCCCGGTAAAAAAGGCGTAACCACCAGCCCCGTTTCACAAAAAACAATCAGAAACAAAATGGCATAAACCCACGTACCATATTGAGCAACAAGTTCAGCTAAATGCGCATCAATATGTAAAATAAAATCAATTAAAAATTTTATTAAATCAACAAATTGCGTTAATATTTCCATAAATCCTCAGAGAACTGGGTGTTTTTATGATTGAGATATCTCAATGGGGTTATCCGCTAAAAATAGTGGGCCCATCGTAGGCTTAGGTAATTCAAAATACTCAGGATAATCCACAGATACCAGATACAATCCATGCGCTTTAGCTGTTGCTGCGGCTTTAGTTCTGTCTTTTAAGGCTAATAACGCTGCCATCCAAGTAATATCTTGATTGCCACACCCTATTTCTAAAAGGCTGCCAACAATATTTCTCACCATATGATGTACAAAAGCATTCGCTTTTATATCCACCATCACATAATCACCGTATCGAGAAACATTCACATGGATCACGTTACGCCACGGCGTTCGTGACTGACATTGAACAGCTCTAAAAGAAGTAAAATCATGCTCACCCAGTAAACATTGGGCCGCTTGGTGCATGCGTTCAGCATCTAAAGGATAATGAAAATGGGTGACTCCTGATGACAATATGGCGGGCCGATAACGATGATTAAAGATGATATAGCGGTAGCGTCTTGCTGTTGCACTAAAACGCGCGTGGAAATCATCAGCAACCGTTTTTACCCAACGTACCGCAATATCTGCAGGTAAATGGGTATTAACCCCCATTGTCCATGCAGCATCTTTACGGTGTGCGGTTGTTTCAAAATGAACAACTTGCCCCGTTGCATGCACACCGGCATCGGTTCTTCCAGCACAAAAAACCGATATAGGTTCATTCGCAACTTGAGATAACGCTTTTTCTAATCGCTCTTGTACACTACGCACTTCATTTTGACGCTGCCAGCCATAATAGCGACTACCATCATATTCAATGCCTAAAGCAATCTTTAATGTTGTGCTTTCAGCAACACTCTCTGGATCCACCAAAGGTTGTCCTATCACTTCCGCACTCACTTCATCGTTCATTAGTAGAACTGCTCCTGCATTAATTGTTCTGCCACTTCAACTGCCATTAATGCACCACCAAAGCGTACGTTATCTGCCACTGACCAAAATTGTAAGGCTTCAGGTACACCATAGTCATTACGGAAACAGCCTAAGTTTAAATTGATATTACCAGAAGCATCAGTGACTTGAGTTGGAAAATCATTTTCATTACTGATATTAAGATCTTCATTTTCTTGTAATATTTCACGTGCTTCATCACTGCCCATCGGGCGTGAAGTTTCTAATTGCACTGATTGCGCATTACCAAAGAAAACGGGAGCTTGCAGTGTTGTCGCAGAAATAGGTAAACCGTCGTCTTGTAAGATTTTACGAATTTGGTCAACCATACGACGCTCTTCTTGTACTGAACCTTCGTCATCAACCATTAGGGGTAAAATATTAAAGGCCAGTTGTTTATTGAAACGGCCTAATTCTGGTGGAACGCCATTAAGTAAACGAGCACTTTGCCCTGCTAGTTCATCAACGGCTTGTTTACCAAAACGAGAAACTGACATTAAATTAGTCACATTGATGCGTGTTAAACCTGCGGATTCTGTCAGTGGGTGAATAGCTCTTAATAATTGACTTACCATGCTGTCAGCAATAGCAACAATATTACGAGTTCGATATTCAGCTAACATTGCACTATTCACGCTAGGAACAACTAAAGGCACATCCCAATCCATAGCAAAAACACCACTGCAATCAATGACAATACAGCCTGAATCAGCAGCTTGTTGTGCGTATTGCGCACTAATTTCTGCCGGTGCGGCAAAAAAAGCTAATTGGATATCTGACCACTCAATATTGTGAATAGCTTGAACAGCAACACTTTTGCTATTTACACGCACCGATTTTCCGATGCTGTCTTCACTCGCGATTGCCGTCAGTTCACCAATGGGAAATTCACGCTCTTGTAATAGCTCTAAAATTGCTTCACCAACAGCGCCTGTTGCACCAACAACTGCAATATTCCAACCTTCTCCCATAAGATATCCTCCAATACCATAAAATTTTTAAAATAATATTTTGCTTTATTTGTGTGTAGCACTTTTATATGTAGCACTAAAGCCAATTGCATTTAATGTGTCAACCGTAGTTTGATTGTCACAAATGACGTGTAGTGAAGACCACTCACGGCGTACAGGATAAAATTTACGTAATTTATCAAACTCCCCTTTTATTCCTGCCACTTTTCGTAATGGAGCATCATCACGACGCACATCATAAACAAGATGAATAAGTTGTTTTAATAACGTTTGTGTTAATTCACCTTGTACTGAAATAGTTGAAATCGTAGGCGCAGGCAACAATGTTGATAATTCAACTGTTTGAGGCTGACCAATAAAATCACAATACGCTTCAAAAACTTGAGTTGTACCACGAGCCTTACCTTCTAAGGTATAACCTGCAATATGCGGTGTTGCGATATCAACTTTATTTAATAATTCAATAGAAAGATCAGGTTCTGGCTCCCAAACATCTAATACAACGCGTAAGAATTTACCTTTCTCAAGTACAGACAATAATGCTTGATTATCAACAACCTCGCCACGACTCGCATTAATTAAAATACGCCCTTCAGGCAATTTTTCGAGGTTACTCTCATTAACTAAATGATAACTTTTGTATGGACCTGATTTATTGAGGGGGGTATGAAAAGTTAGAATATCTGCTTTTTCTAGCAATGTTTCCAATGGGTGAAACTCTTCATCATCACCGTTATCTGCTCTTGGTGGATCGCAAAGTAAAACATTAACACCTAATGCGCGAAGGCGTGTCGCTAATCGACCACCCACATTTCCCACACCAACAATACCGACAACTTTATCGGTTAATTGAAAGCTATCTTGCTCTGCTAGCATCATCAGTGCAGAAAATACATATTCAACAACCGCGATAGCATTACAACCTGGGGCTGATGAAAAACCAATTTGTTGCTGTTCTAACCATGCAATATCGACATGATCAAAACCGGCAGTTGCCGTACCGACAAATTTCACTGGCTTACCTGATAATAAGGATTCATTGACTTTAGTAATTGATCTCACCATTAAGGCGTCAGAATTATTAAGTTCATCAATAGGTAAAGGGCGACCAGAAACCGCTTTTACCTCACCTAATTGGCGGAAAAGTTGTTCCGCATAAGGCATATTTTCATCAACCAGAATTTTCACGGTGTTATCTCACTGATTTAGTATTTATGTGTGTAAGCAATCAATCGAAAAACAAAATTAAGCGGTCTATTTTGCCACTTATTCACAGCAAAGCCTATTATTGACAGTAAAATCCACCTGGATTTTAAGTAAATATATGAAAAGAAGGCTTAACCATTCGGTAATCGACGAAAACGTTCCGGTGTTGTGCCAGCAAATTGTTGAAACATCGCAATAAATGAAGATGAGGAGCTATACCCCACATCAAAAGCAATTTCATTCACACTTTTTCCTTGTTCTAATAAAGAAATCGCATGTAAAAAACGTAGGCGCTTTCGCCATTCGCTAAAAGACATACCTAGTTCTTGCTGACAACGGCGAGATAACGTTCTTTCTGAGGTATAACGTTTTTTAGCCCACTCTTCTAACGAGGTATTATCAGACGGATTTTGCTCTAATGCCGACAAAATAGGAGCTAATAATTTATCTTTAGAAGACGGTAAATAGGTATGATGAATTGGCGAAACTTTAAGTTGATCAATTAGAACGTGCGCTAAGCGAAAATCCTCTTCTGTTTGTGGTTTACATACACCTCGATGAAAAAAATCAGAAAATATGGTTGAAAAAATAGCACTTAACTGAATTAAACACGGCTTATTTAACAATCCCTCACACCAACTTGGTGCAATATCTAACACCTTAAATGAGAGTGTTTTTTTATTATAACTAGCATGCCCCACATTTTTAGGTATCCATACACTAAATTCAGGTGGCGCTAAAAACCGCTGTCCTCCTGCCTCTAAATCCATGACACCTGAAATCACATAAAGCAACTGACCAAAATCATGTTGATGATAAACAAACTCTGTTTCTGCTAATAACTGCTCATCACGAAATCGAACGGTGTCTGGATCAGACAATAACCATTGCCTTTTTTGTTGTTCAATTGTCATCTTTATGTTGTTCTCTTGTCATGTTGTCTTTATTGGCCTATCTGTTGTCTGGTTTTCATTATATATATCTAATCAGACAGGCTTACAATAGCATTCTGGTTTAAAAATAGATGTGAGAACAATGAAAAACGCAATTTTTCCGCTTTTAGCGGTACTGATCTGGTCCATTAACGCCGTCGTCAATAAAGCAGCCGCGTCTGTTATTGATCCTGCGGCTATCTCTTTTTATCGTTGGTTCCTCGCCTTTTTAATTATGACACCTTTTTTAATTGTGCCCGTTTGGCATCATCGTAAAACCGTCAAACAATATTGGTGGAAATTATTTATTCTTGGTGCATTAGGAATGGTCATGTACCAAAGTTTAGCTTATTATGCCGCACATTATGTCAGCGCAACCTTTATGGGAATTTTAAATTCACTGATCCCATTACTGACTGTAATTATCAGTATTTTTATTTTACGTGTAGTGCCTACTGTAGGCATTGTTCTTGGCACAATACTTTCAATAACGGGTTTGGTTTGGTTAATTAGCCGTGGAGAACCTTCTCAGCTACTTTCTCAAGGTTTGGGTTATGGCGAACTGATGATGTTTATTGCTTCAGCGTCATATGCGCTCTATGGTGTGTTAACAAAACGCTGGTCAATTGCACTGCCTAACTGGCAATCTCTTTATGTTCAAATTGGGTTTGGTGTTCTGTTGTTATTGCCAAATTTCTTTCTTGCTGAAAGCGTTGCACTGACGGAAGATAATATTGGATTGGTTATTTTTGCTGGTATTGGCGCATCTATTCTTGCACCTTATCTGTGGATTTTAGGCGTAATGAAGTTAGGTGCAAACACAACCTCTATTTTTATGAACTTGATGCCATTATTTACAGCAATGATTGCTATCACTCTTCTGGGTGAAGAAATGCATAGTTATCATTTAGTGGGTGGTGGTATTGTGTTACTGGGCGTGCTCTTAGTGCAACAACTTAGAACGCCTCTGAATTTCCGACGCCAGTCTGCGGTAAAAAAAGCAGATTGTCATCAGGAGATGTGAGTCAATGTCAAAAAGATGATAATAAAAAAATGCCGGCTAAATTCTTAGCCGGTCACATTCATAATGTTAGATTTAATCAATAAAACCGACATTGAAATCAAAGTATAAAATATAAAGTAATACAAGTATCCGTGGTAAACATTAGCAAGTTTTATATTAAATAGCTCCTACTTATTTGTAATAAAATAACCCAGATCAATTTTTTATCGCACTTTTTGTCTTATTCAACCTTTCTATTAACCTAACTCCATATAAAACAAAACATTTGATGATTTTAGTTACAATTAAATTAAACGATTGAAATAAAATGAAGTTAATTTAATTTTACCCACATAAACAATAGGTTAATAGATTCAGTCTATTTAATTAGAATAATAAAATAGGTAACTATTAGGTAAAGTATTTTTAAAGGTTATTTATATAATCTTTTTTTAATAATTTTTATTAGAAAAATATCTTTATTGGATTAATAAATTAATTTACATAGTGATTTTAAAATAAAAGAGCAGACTCCATTAAAATGAAGCCTGCTCTTTTTAATAAAAAAATATAAGTATATCTAACTATTTTTTATATTTACTCATCACTAATGAAGCATTTGTACCACCAAAACCAAAACTGTTTGACATAACAGTGTTCAATGTTTGTTCTGTTGGTTGGGTAATAATATTCATACCCGCTGCTTTATCATCTAATTCTTCAATATTAATACTTGGTGCGATAAAACTATGTTCTAGCATTAGTAAGCTATAAATGGCTTCGTGCACACCTGCAGCGCCTAATGAGTGTCCTGTCATCGCTTTTGTTGCTGAAATAGCAGGTGTATGCGTACCAAATACTTCTGCGATGGCTTCAAGTTCTTTTAAGTCACCTACTGGTGTTGAAGTCCCGTGTGTATTGATGTAGTCAACTTTCTCAACATCTTGCATTGCCATTTGCATACAACGTACAGCACCTTCGCCTGATGGAGCAACCATATCAGCACCATCAGAAGTTGCACCATAACCAACAACTTCAGCATAGATATGTGCACCACGTGCTAATGCGTGCTCTAATTCTTCAACAACCACAATACCGCCACCCCCTGCGATAACAAAACCATCACGGTTTTTATCGTAAGTACGTGAGGCTTTAGCTGGCGTTTCGTTGTATTTTGTTGAAAGTGCACCCATTGCGTCAAATTCGCAGGTCATCTCCCAACTTAACTCTTCACCACCACCTGCAAACACAACATCTTGTTTGCCTAATTGGATAAGTTCAACTGCGTGACCAATACAGTGTGCTGATGTTGAACATGCAGAACTGATTGAGTAGTTAACACCTTTAATTTTAAACGGTGTTGCTAAACACGCTGAAACACCTGATGCCATTGCACGAGTAACCATATAAGGACCTACGCCACGTAGACCTTTTGCTCTCATACCATCAGAACCTTGAACTTGGTTACGTGGAGAACCACCACCAGACCCTACCACTAAACCAGAACGAATATTAGAAACTTGGTCTTCACTCAGACCTGAATCTGCTATCGCTTCTTGCATAGATAAATAGGCATAAACCGATGCGTCGCTCATAAAACGGCGGATTTTACGGTCAATAAGACCTTCAGTATCAAGCTTAACGTTGCCCCAAATGTGGCTACGAAGCCCCATCTCTTTAAATTCTTCTGAGAAAGTTATCCCGGAACGGCCTTCCTTTAAAGAATCCAGCACTTCTTTCTGGTTATTACCAATGCTCGAAACAATACCCAGACCCGTGATCACTGCGCGCTTCATTCATACCTCTTTACAATAATAGTTGTAGCTGCGGGATTTCTGAGTAGCACTCTAGCGTACAGTTGTACGCTGAACAAGTCCGATCAGGAACTTTTTTACAAAAATGCAGATAAGCTGATAAAACACTTTCCCTTTAAAGGGTGGCACATCCCCTCTAACGGCGCTAAAATATTAAATAATTTTCCCGAGAAATACAGGCAGTTCCGTGAATAATAGCGTAATCAGCACTGCATCTTTAAGTTGGAATGAACTTGGTACCCCTATCTCAGAACAATTTGGCGATATTTACTTTTCAAACCAAGATGGTCTAGAAGAAACTCGACATGTGTTCTTGCATGGTAATCATTTTCCATTACGTTTTGGTACACATGTACGCTCTGAGTGTGTTATTGCAGAAACAGGGTTTGGTACTGGGCTTAATTTTTTAACGCTATGGCAAGCGTTCGAGCAATTTAGACACACATCACCTAACGCACATTTAAAACGTCTCCATTATGTCAGTTTTGAAAAATTTCCCCTCACAAGAAACGACTTACAGTCAGCACATTCCCATTGGCCTGAACTCGAAAAATATTCAAAAACACTGTGTTCTCAATGGCCATTGCCTATCGCGGGTTGTCATCGCATTATTCTTGCTGATGGAGCAATTACACTGGATTTATGGTTTGGTGATATCAATACCTTGTTACCACAAACTCGCCAAGTACTGCACAATAAAGTGGATGCATGGTTTCTTGATGGCTTTGCCCCCTCTAAAAACCCACAAATGTGGAGTGAAACACTCTTTCAATCGATGGCGGATTCAATGAGAGAAAATGGCACTTTTGCGACATTTACCGTGGCGGGCGCTGTAAAGAGAGGCTTGCAAAGTGCAGGGTTTGAAGTAAAAAAAGTCAAAGGATTTGGTCAAAAGAGAGAGATGCTAATAGGAACATTTCCTCATTCCCCATCATCAGCATTTCTCCCTTATTATGCAAGACCTTGTGCAACACAAGCACAAAATATCGCTATTATAGGTGGCGGTATTGCCAGCACTTTTACCGCACTTTCCTGTTTAAGACGAGGCGCCAGCGTCACCTTATATTGCGAAGATAAACGGCCCGCAACAAATGCATCAGGTAATCGGCAAGGTGTGTTATATCCTTTGTTAAATGGTAAGTCAGACGAAATAGAGCAATTTTTTACAACCGCTTTCCTATTTGCTCGACGTACTTATGACAATCTAAGCCAAGCTGGTATTACTTTCTCTCATCAGTGGTCTGGTGTTGCTCAGCTTATTTATAACGACAGAGTACGTAAAAAAGCAGAACGTATCATCCAACACTCTGTGCCTTTTAGCGAAATGGCTCATTATCTTTCTCAAGATGAGATAAATACTCTTTGTGGATTAGACGTTAACTATGAAGGGCTTTTTTATCCGCAAGCGGGCTGGCTCTCTCCCACTGAATTAACCACTCGAGCACTAAAACATGCTCAACAATTGGGTTTAATACTACGATTTAACCATCAAGTTACTCAAATAAAAGCGCAAGACACATTTTGGAATTTAGATATTGTGCATCATAATGAGCAGCAGACTAGACAGTTTCAATCTCAACATGATTGTGTGATTTTAGCGAATGGCCATCGTATTACCGATTTTACTCAAAGTGCTAAGTTACCTATTAGTGCAGTCAGAGGCCAAGTTAGCCATATTCCAACAACAAAGACACTAGCAAAATTAAAAACGGTACTTTGTTATGATGGCTATTTTACGCCTGTTGATAATCAAGATAATTTACATTGTGTTGGCGCGAGTTTTCGCAGAGATAGGCTAGATTTAACCGTTTCAACACAAGAGCAAGAAGATAATCAATATCACCTGACACATTGTTTAGCCAAAGCGCCTTGGTGCCTGGATGTTGATTTTAGCCAAAATAATGCACGAGTTGGTATTCGTTGCACGATACGTGATCATCTACCATTATTAGGTGAAGTCCCTGATTTTGAAAATTTACGGGTAGCCTATACACATTTGGATAGATTTAAACGTAGAAGGCAGATCCCTGCTTTGGCACCAGCTTATCATCAACTCTATATTATCAGTGCATTAGGCTCTCGTGGGTTATGCTCAGCACCGCTATCAGCCGAAATCCTTGCTAGTCAAATTTTTGATGAACCCTTTCCTGTTGAAGATAATGTGTTAAATGCCTTACATCCTAATCGTTTTTGGGTAAGGCCATTACTACGTGGAAAACCGATTGAAGTGGTTGCCTAATTCTTTAGACTATCTCTTTTCATATTTAAAAAATAGATGTTAAGCAACCTAGATTGGTTGCTTTATTTAGATATAAATCATCAAACCTCACACTTCATTGCACAACGCGTCTCTTTCACAAATCCCCCTCTTTCCACTTCATCGTTTAAGATTTCTTGCAAAGAATGAGAAATTTCGTTTTCTGGTAAAATAGAAAAGCCTAAACGCTGATAATACGGTGCATTCCAAGGAACATGGCGAAAAGTGGTTAATGTGACAGTGCTAAATTGATGTGCTTTTGCTTCATCTTTAACTTTTTGAATAAGTAACTTGCCAATTCCTCTATTTTGCCAATCTTGACTCACTGAGAGTTCATGAATAAATAAGCTTTCCGGTAAAGGTGTCGTCATGATAAAACCCACTGGTTCGTTATCACTATTAACCGCTACCCAATGCCCTTGTTGGTTAATAAACTCTAAATGTTTTTCAACACTTTGTACGCCGCTTTCACTTATCCAACTTAAATCATCTAAAGTGCTAAAAAGTTGCCCCGCAGATTGCTCAATCGCAGGTAATTTAATGGCATCATTAATTTGTGTTTGGCGAAGCGTAATCTCGTTGTTTTTTATTTTTTTTTGCATGGTTGTCATATCCATTTCCAGCTCAGTATTTTGATTTTTTAATAGTTAAGCTTATTAAAAAGCCACCCTATTGGATGGCTTACATTAAACTAATACCTTCTTTTTCCGCTATTTTAATCTTTTGGTAAAATACCATAAGATTGAAACTGGCCACTCGCCTCAATAAAGTGTGTGTAATATTTATTATCTTCTACTGAATCTTTCACCGCCCTATTAGCATACGCATTAGAAACAGCCAGTGTCGCCTTATAAAGTTTATCTTTTAATGTGTTATGAATTTTGGGATCGTCACTTTCTTTAATTTGATTTAACAACGAAACAAGTTCTTCAGCTTCAGCTTGAATATCAGGATCAGTAAATTCAGCAGTAGGTAACCTGTAATTTAAATCAAGATTGACAGAATCATTGTATTCATCTTCTTGAGTAAATGGGTTTAAATCTTTACTGTACTCTGTTGAAATGTATTTAATAAATTCGGGTTTATCGAAACATTTATTTTTTATTCCACCATCATTATTTTTATTACGAGTACGAATTTCAGTCGGAAATGGCTCACCTAAGGTATAAGTACACTGAAAGGCATTACCATCAATAAATGTGGCATTAGTGCTGCGCACAGGAAGCTCAAATTCGTAACCATTAATAATAAGAGGGTAATCAACCGTTTTAAATTGATCTGTTTTTCCTTTCGCGGCATAAACCTCAGAAAGGGTGTAATACATAAAATTATCAGGGTTTAATATGCCGCCGTTATTATTTTCATAGACCATAAACGAGGCGCTATTACCCGCACTATCTTTTAAATTATGCCCACCTGGCGACAGCATTATATAGCCATTTTTACCCGGTTCGACTTGGTATTCTTTATCATCGACACTAAAGCTAATCATTTTCTCGCTTGGATTACTGTAATAAAATTTATTTTTTTTATTATCTAAATCAAATTGATCACAAGCGGATAAAAATAAAACAGCACTAGAAAGTAGGCCTATTTTAAAGAAATTTTTCATCGTATCGTTATCCTTATCATAAATATTCTATGCAAATCATTTGCATCCCGAGAAACATTCCTAAAAACATTTAAAAGTAATTTTGCAGAAATGGCAAGGTGTTACAAAAGATAGCACTATTATGCTTAATCAATGAGAGATACATCGACTTTGAAAAATCAAATACAAACAATTGATAAATAGTAAGGATCAATTTTTGTCTAAAAATACAGCCTTTTCAACCGTAAATGTCTTAAATATGACTTAGGTATCGTTATTTTAATAAGACTTTAAGAAAGAAAAAACAACCGATTTATACCGGTTGTTCTCT
Source organism: Proteus sp. FME41 (assembly GCF_014897315.1). Taxonomy (GTDB): domain Bacteria; phylum Pseudomonadota; class Gammaproteobacteria; order Enterobacterales; family Enterobacteriaceae; genus Proteus. Next base: position 140,217 of record NZ_JABUYL010000010.1, read on the forward strand.
TTGGTAGATACATTAAATTAGTTAATTGAGTTAACTAAATCATGCCATGTGGATAAAACTAAGGCTTGATCAGGTGGAGAGAGCTCACCTGCTTTTATTGCCTTTTGAATGCTCTCTTCTACACGCAATCTCAGCGCTTCTAACTGCGTATTATTTTCTTGCTCAAGTTCAGCAATCGCCAATGTAATATGACCTTGTAAATATCCACCCGCAAATAATTCATCGTCAGTGGCATGTTCAACACGGCTATCAATTCTATCTAATAAGTACGTTTCATACTCAGAAAGCATTATTTATCCTCAATATATAATGTTGCTATATTTTTTTATTCGTATTGATTAATTGATGCGTCAATACGAGTGGTATAGCAACCTTATTACTTCAGACTCCACCCTATCGGGTAAAACCTTCATGGCGGATAGGCGATAGCTACTATCGCAATCCTTAATTAACTAAAGGATTTTCCTGATAAGGAAACATCTCTTCTGTTAGCGCAGGCGTATTGTAAAACAAATGTAACGCATTAATAAATAGCTGAGCGCGAGGAGGGGTATTTTTATCACGCAAATAAGCTAAAACTTGCTCTCTGACTTTGTTTCTAAACTCATAGCGATCGGGTTCAAAACTCCCTTCTAAATTATCGCAACTAACATTAAAAGGATATCCAGCTGCTTGGCAAAATAACCAATCTAGCGCCTGAGGTTTAATTTCAACGACTTCAAACTGCCCTTGTATTGCCTCATCTCGTCCATCAGGGCAATACCAGTAACCATAATCAACTTGTTGACGGCGCGCTTCTCCTGCAATACACCAATGCGAGATTTCATGTAATGCACTTGCATAAAAACCATGCGCAAAGATAATTTGGTGATAAGGAGTCGCTTCATTTGCAGGTAAATAAATCGGTTCATCATCCCCTTTTACTAAACGGGTTTGAAAGCGCTCGCTAAAACATTGATTAAAGATATCAATTAACTGTTGATAATGATGTGCTGACATTTAAAAATCACTTATTCCTAATTAAAAAGTGCAGAGAACCAATGTGCAATAGTATCGCCATGATTGTCATGAATGAGTTTGATGCTCATCAAAAAGGAGATAATGACTAGCATGGGTCTTATTAATTTTTGCCCTTTTGTTAATACTAAGCCTGCTCCTAAGCGAGCACCAATAAATTGCCCGCATAGCATGACTAAACCAATAGTCCAAATAACCTGCCCACCAATAATAAAAAATAGTAAAGAACCAAAGTTAGAAGTGAAATTAAGTAATTTAGCATGGGCTGTGGCTTTAGAGAGATTATACCCAAGCAACATAACGTAACCTAAAGCAAAAAAAGACCCAGCACCTGGCCCAAAAACACCATCATAAAACCCCACCCCCCCGCCTAACATTGCCCCAAATGCATAAAAACCAAGGCGCTGTTTACTGTCTTGTGCACCCAGTGAAGGCGTAAGTAAAAAATAGAGACCGATAGCAATCGTAAGGAGAGGGAGAGCTTGCTTAAGGACTTCCGGATTGATAAATTGCACCAACAAGGCACCCGAAACCGCACCAATAAAAGTCATTAAGATTGCAAATCGTTGTGATTTTAAGTCAATGACTCTTCGTCGAATAAAATAGAGTGTTGCTGAAAAAGACCCTCCAACAGATTGTAATTTATTCGTTGCTAATGCTTGTACGGGAGGAATACCCGCTGATAGTAAAGCAGGTATAGTAATTAATCCCCCACCCCCAGCAATTGAATCAATGAAACCGGCGATAACTGCCACGAAAAAGAGAAGAAGGTAGATGCCATCTGAAAATAGCCAATCCATTTATCTGTCCGAATTATCAGAAATGAAGGGCGTGTTGCTGTTTCTATTTCATTTATTTGTTATTGAAGAGAATAACAGCAACACGGTCTGAGCATAATAAAATTAGGCGCTCACACCTTTAACGCTAACCTCAAACTTACTACAACTTTTCAATCACGTTATTGATATAGCATGACTACCATTGCATTAAAGGAGGTATAACATCGCCACATTGACCACGCTGACGTAATGCATGATCAAGCAGTACAATCGCCATCATCGCTTCTGCAATAGGAATAGCACGGATCCCAACGCAAGGATCATGACGACCTTTAGTTATCATATCGACTTCTTCGCCTTCACGATTAATCGTTTTACCTGCGATGGTAATACTAGACGTTGGTTTTAATGCAATATGCGCAACAATAGGTTGACCACTGCTAATTCCGCCTAAAATGCCTCCTGCATGATTGCTGGTAAAACCATTTTTAGTTATTTCATCACGGTTCTCAGTGCCTTTTAAGGTGACAACACCAAAACCATCACCAATCTCGATACCCTTAACGGCATTGATACTCATTAATGCATGTGCTAGATCAGCATCTAATCGGTCAAAAACAGGCTCACCAAATCCAGCAGGTACGCCCTGCGCAACAACAGTGACTTTTGCACCAATTGAATTACCTTCTTTTTTAAGTGCGCGCATATATTCATCAAGCGCCTCTAAACGAGAGGGATCAGGGCAAAAGAACGGATTGGTTTCAACAATAGACCAATCAACAAGATCACACGTAATTGGCCCAAGTTGAGAGAGGTAACCTTTCACTTCAATACCCATTTTCTCTTTTAGGTATTTTTTTGCAATTGCCCCAGCCGCAACACGCATTGCGGTTTCGCGAGCAGAAGAACGTCCACCGCCACGGTAATCACGTAAACCATATTTTTGTTCATATGTGTAGTCCGCATGGCCTGGACGAAAGACATCTTTGATTTCACTGTAGTCTTGAGAACGTTGATCCGTATTTTCAATCAATAAACCAATGCTCGTCCCCGTTGTCACACCATTAAACACACCTGATAAAATACGAACTTGATCTGGTTCACGGCGTTGAGTGGTATAACGCGAAGTACCTGGTTTGCGTCTATCTAAATCTATTTGTAAATCGGCTTCCGTTAAAGGTAATCCAGGAGGTACACCATCAACAATGCAACCTAATGCAACACCATGAGACTCACCGAAAGTTGTCACCCTGAATAATTGCCCGATACTGTTTCCTGCCATCCCTTTATTCCTATCTTATACTGTGTGATGTTATCAATATGTTATTTGCAATAAATAACAATCTACCGTCTCATTGCTGTTGCATCAACGTTTATCAGTAGAAAACAATTTGAATACTCGACGAGTTGTTCACGAGTCAACATAAAAACACCAAGTCCCCCATTTTCAAACTCAAGCCATGTAAATGGAACTGTTGGAAATTGTTCAATAAGATGAACCATGCTATTACCCACTTCACACACTAAAATACCTTTTTCACTCAGATATTCAGGCGCTTTTAGCAAAATTTGTCTTGTAATATCAAGACCATCGATGCCAGAAGCTAATGCTAGCTCAGGTTCAACTTGGTATTCATCAGGTAAATCGCCCATATCTTCTACATCAACATACGGCGGATTTGTCACAATAATATCGTAAGGCGTTGGTACAATGGCGTTAAATAAATCCGATTGCATTGGATAAACACGATGTACTAAACCATGATTTTCAATGTTAAACTCAGCCACTTCCAGCGCATCTTCAGAAATATCAACTGCATCTACTTCTGCTTCTTCAAATTCATGTGCACATGCAATAGCAATACAGCCACTTCCTGTGCATAAATCAAGAATACGAGTCGGCTCTTGTTGAATTAAGCCATCAAAATGGTTATTGATTAATTCTCCAATCGGAGAGCGAGGAATAAGAACACGTTCATCAACATAAAATTCGTGACCACAGAACCAAGCACTATGCGTTAAATAAGGAACAGGAATTTTTTGCTCAATTCGGCTCTCAATGAGTGTGATAATTTCCATTTTTTCAGAAGTTGTTAACTTTGTTGATAACAGTGCATCTGGAATATCTAAAGGAAGTGCAATGGTAGGCAATACGAGTTGTAATGCTTCATCCCATGCGTTATCTGTACCATGACCGTAATAAATATCAGATGAATTAAACTGACTCATGGCCCAGCGTAGCATGTCTAGGATCGTGCTTAAATCAGCAACTGCTTCCTCTTTTAGTGTTATATCCAAAACGGTAGTCCTCTGAAGAAATAGAAAGTCTGTAGTTTGCCATGAAGATGCCGATAAATCAGCGGAAAACCGTAAAAAAACATAACAGCGTTATTTGCCCCCTATAACCACACACTTATTATGGTTTTAAATATCAAGTATCCAACAAAAAGGGAAATATACGATCTATCCATGATTAAAGATCAGTGCTTTATACTTTTAATTTCACTTTTATTAGCAAATAAATGGAAATGAACCATACTCAAAGCATGAACGATTTAACTGAGTACCCCAATGCGCCTATAGAAGTTTTTCATTTAATATAGTCACTTGAGAGCAAAGGCATTATTGAAAGTGCTGTTTTAAATATTTTTTAACGTAACTTAATTGTAACTTGAAGGCATACAACACTATTTTTTTATTTTGATATTCCACAGATACTATAAGTAACGCAACGAGTTAACTAACCTACATTTGCTAGCTATGTGACTATTTCGGCAGGGTAAATTCCCTGCCTTTTTTTACCCTCAATTTATCGCTTATACTTTTTTATCTCTGGTGCTATTTCATGTACTATTGCCTTATAAAAACAGTAACACTATGACGAATCGTAAAAAATGAATAAAAAATTCTCATTACCTCCTGCTGAAATTGAATTATTTCAGGAGATGATAAAAGGCACCAAGAAGTTACCTCAAGATAAAATACTTCACTCACCAAAACGTAAAAAAGTCACACACTATGCTGTTGAACGCCTACAGCAAGAGCAAGTTGATGCCTCTTATTATTTTTCTGATGAGTTTCAGCCTAACTTAGCAACAGAAGGCCCAATGCGCTATTTAAGAGATGGTGCTAATGCTTATGAATTAAAAAAATTACGCCGTGGTAATTATCCTCCCGAATTTTTCCTTGATTTACATGGGTTAACGCAGCTAATTGCAAAGCAAGAGATCGGCGCATTGATTGCGGCGTGTAGACGGGAGCATGTTTACTGTGCTTGTATTATGCATGGGCATGGTAAACACATTTTAAAACAGCAAACTCCCCTTTGGCTAGCACAACACCCAGATGTGATTGCATTTCATCAAGCGCCTAAAGAATGGGGAGGAGATGCCGCATTGTTAGTGTTAGTTGAAAATGACGATATTGCTCGCCGTTAAATGCACTAATCCTTAAATCACCCAATAAGGTGAAATAAGGTATTAATAAATTTATTGAGCTAATTTATTTTAATGTTGAGGGTGCGACTTGCCATAGCAATTCTCCAGCCCCTTTTAATAAATCAAAATCAACACACGCAATAGTTGATGTCGAAAACATAGGCGCACACACTGCAGGACAGAGTTCAGCCACAACATAGCCAACCAAGGGTAGATGGGAAATGACTAGAATATTTTGATATCCTGTATCCCCTAAAGCACGTAAATAATGTGCAACATGGGCAGGATTTCCACCAGGAATAAGTCCATCATCTGTTTCTATTTTGCTCGGTAAAGCTAAATCCGTTTTCACAGCATCAAATGTCTGTTGAGCACGTAAATAAGGACTGACTAAAACATAATCAATTGCATGTCCTTGCTTTGTCATCCATTCAGCCATTTTTATGGACTCACTTCTTCCACGTTCAGTCAATGGTCGTAGTGCATCATTTGCGGCATCAAGAGCTGCTTCTCCGTGGCGCATAATAAAAATTTGCATAGTAAATTATTAAACCTATTTTATTTTTGTAATTACGGGTATTAACGCTCTCAAGATACTTAATCTAATCAAATTTAAATTAATCTATCCCTATAAAAATCTTCAACACCCTAATTGCAAGAGCATAATTTATACTATTTTAAATTATGCCATTGATTTTAAATAAATAAACATCAACCTCAGATGTTTATTTTAAAAAGTGGGATGTTTAAATTCATTTTCAAATAACTATTTTGCCATATCCGACTATCATTAACACTTTCGACCTCTTTTTCCATTAAAAATTCATCAATTGTTAATCTGACTCAAAAATGGCAAGAAAAAAGGCGCTAAAGCGCCTCAATCAAAACAAGTATTACAAAAGAAAAAAACAATGGTAAAACGGTTAATTTAATCGTAAAAACGTTCATTTCGTTTAGCCATTTCAACTAAGCGCTCACAAGGACGGTATTTTTCACCATATTTATCAGCAAGTTGGTTAAGTTTTTCTGCTACTTTTGTGGTTCCCATACTGTCCATATAGCGGAAAGGACCACCAAAGAAAGGCGGAAAACCAATACCAAAAACAGCACCAATATCACCGTCTCTAGGTTGCTTTATAATATTTTCATCTAAACAGCGAACCGCTTCATTTAGCATTAATAATAAACAACGCTCTGTAATTTCAGATGAAGATAATTGGCTTTTAGGTTTAATGTGTAAAAGGCGATAAATAACAGGATCAGGTTGTTTTTTATTTTTGCCAAATGAAAAAGGTAATACGTGATTGGCATAAAGATAAAACCCTCTGCCGTTTTTACGTCCTTTTCTATCATCCGCAATAATGGCATCTACAGCAGGCGGAGAGGCAAATCTTTCACCGAATGCACTCACGAGTATTGGTGTTATTTTGGTTCCAATATCAATACCTACTTCATCTAATAACTGAATTGGCCCGACAGGAAAACCAAACTGAACAAGTGCTTTATCAATATTTTCAATTGGCTCACCTTGAACTAAACAGGCCAACGCTTCACTGATATAAGGCGCAAGAATACGGTTAACATAAAACCCAGGCTTATCCCCTACAACAATTGCGACTTTGCCTTGTTTTTTAGCAAAAGCGACCGTTGTTGCAATAGTTTTTTCATCTGTGTTTTCGTGAGGAATAACTTCAACTAAAGGCATTTTTTCTACAGGGCTAAAATAGTGAAGCCCGATCACTTTTTCTGGGTATTTAGCTGTTTCTGCAATTTTATGAATAGGTAACGAAGACGTATTTGAAGCAAAAATAATTTTTCCTTCGCCCACCTCTTCAATATCTGCCACCATTTTCTGTTTTAAACTTAGATCTTCAAACACGGCTTCAACAACAATATTTGATTGATGAAAGCCACGGTAATCTAATGAGCCAGAAAGTAAACTCATTTGGCGCTGACGTTCGCGTACAGATAATCTTTTACGCTTAACTTTGGTAGAAAGGGCTTTCCAACTGTAATTGAGTGCTAAAGCAATCCCTTTATCACTAATATCTTTAATTCTTGCAGGTAAATTACCTTTTGTTGCTGTGACAAAAGCAATACCGCCCCCCATTAACCCTCCACCTAAAATACCGATATGATGCAAACTGTCTGGCTTTTCAGATGATCCCGTTTCATTTTTAAGTGCGGTAGAAGCAAAAAAGAGGTGGCGAAGTGCTGATGAAACGGGTGTCATTGCAAGCTCACCAAATGCATTAGCTTCTTCTTTAAATCCCGTCTGGATATCTTTTTCAAGACCTCGTTCAATGACCTCTAGAATACGCTCTGCCGCAGGATAATGCCCCTTTGTCTTAGCTAATATGCGTTTTTTAGCTTGTCCAAATAATATATTTCTACCTAACGTTGTATTTGCCCAAAAGCGGTCCATCATAGATTGTTTTTTTTGCTCTTTTTTACCCGATAAAATCCACTTAGCAGCCACATCTAATAAAATATCTTGTGAAACAACATCATTAACAAGACCTAATTTCAACGCTCGTTTAGCATTGATTTGTTTACCTGTTAAAATTAAATCTAACGCCGACGTCACACCAATAAGACGAGGTAAACGCTGAGTTCCCCCTGAGCCGGGCAATAACCCAAGTTGCACTTCAGGAAGCCCTAAACGCGTTTTGCTATTATCAGAACAAATTCGCCCATGACAGGCTAATGCCAATTCAAGACCTCCACCAAGGCATACCCCATTAATTGCAGCAACAACAGGTAAGGGATAATTCTCAAGTTGAATAAACAGATCTTGGCCTGCTTTTGCGAGCGCACTTGCTTCTTCTTTCGTTTTGCAATCCGCAATCATCGAGATATCAGCCCCAGCAATAAAACTATCGACTTTACCTGATGTGATAATTAGTCCTTTTACACCAGAATGCTGCTGCGCTTGCCTTAAAACATCTTGAAATTGCGATACAAATTCAGCCTTTAGGGTATTCACTTTTTCATCCGTAACATCAATCGTGATAACGCCCACTTTGTCATGACGAACTGAAAACTGAAAAACAGATGGTTTTTGAAGTGTTATTTGCTGGTGTTCCATTATTCCACCTCCAAAATCATCGCTGCACCCAACCCACCAGCAGCACATGCGGTTGTTAACCCAAACCCACCACCTCGACGCTTAAGCTCGTGTAGCGTTTGTGTGACCATTCTTGCTCCCGTCGCGGCAAATGGGTGTCCATAAGCAATAGAACCCCCTAGCACATTAAACTTATCCATATCCACTTCTCCAATTGCCTTGGATAATCCTAATTGCTCTTTAGCAAATCGTTCACTCGCAAATAACGCCAAGTTACTTAACGTTTGTGCGGCAAACGCTTCATGCATATCAATTAACGTTAAATCACTCAAAGCAAGACCCGCACGAGAAAGCGCAAGTGGCGTCGCATAAGAAGGCCCTAATAACATATCTTTCCAAACATCTGTCGCTGTAAAAGCATAACTACGTAGATAACCAAGAGGTTGATAGCCTAAGCTTTTAGCAACAGATTCTTTCATCATTAATACAGCCGCTGCACCATCAGTTAATGGCGTACTGTTTGCAGCCGTCACACTACCATGGCGACGATCAAAGGCAGGTTTGAGTTTGGCATAAGAATCAAGAACGGAGTTTTTACGAATATTATTGTCTTGATGGAAACCTGCTTTGTAAGGCGGGAAAAACGCAGTCATGACTTCATCATTTAATTTCCCCATATCCCATGCCTTCGTTGCTAATTGATGAGAGCGATGCGCTAATTCATCTTGAGCTGTTCTTGAAATATGGTAAGTCTTTGCCATTTGTTCCGCAGTATCACCCATACGTAATCCTGTTGAGTATTCAGCAACTGCAGGCGCCACAGGAAGCAGATCACGAAATCGTAATTGACTTAAATAACTGAGTCGTTGCCCTAATGACTTTGCTTTATTAAGACTTAATAAGACATCCGCTAATTTTTTACTGACACCAATTGGTAAAACTGATGATGAATCTGCGCCACCCGCAATACCGACAGAAACATGCCCTGCCATCATGCTTTCAGCAACATTTGCAATCGCTTGAAAACTTGTTGCACATGCTCTTGTAACGCTGTAAGCGTCTGTTTTTACACTTAAGCCAGCACCCAGTACAATTTCTCTGGCAATATTGGGAGCTTCCGGCATTTGTACGACTTGTCCAAAAACAAGTTGATCAATAATTTCAGGAGGAATTTCATTGCGAGTCACTAATTCTTGAACCACTGAACGCCCTAATTCAACCGCAGGTATTCCTCGATACGCAGTCGCTTGTTTAGCAAAAGGTAAGCGTAGCCCGCTGACAATGGCGATGCGATCTTTCATAGCACTGTTCGTTGATGACTTCATAACGGCTCCTGACAAAATGAGTTCCTAACACCAAAGAGGTCTGACCTGACAATAGTGTTAACAAAAATTTCACCTATCAGAAACATCATTTTATGAGAAGTGGGAGTTAGCGCGCATTATTTCGATAGAATGTCTGAAACCCAACAATAACGATAGAAAGGGTAAAAAACACAATGGTGGGCAATAAAAAAGGCTGTTGAATTTCAACAGCCTTAAATCTATTTATTTTCAGCGGATTAACGTAATCCTAACTGGAAGATCAGGTTTTCTGCTTCACAAGAGAATGTAAAATCAGCAGTAAGTTGAACACCACCATCAACATCAGCAAATTGTTGATTGATTTTGCAAGGCTCAGAAGCGATAGATTGTGCTTTTGCACTGAGTTGATCTAGCATTGCTTGCGCTTGTACTTTATCAGCGAAGACATGCTGATATGACGCAGTGCAATTTTTATTGTCAATAATAGTACCCACATCTACACAACAGCAAGCAGCGGTTTCTTCTGCACTACAACGGTTAATTGCGTTTGCCATTTTAGTCTCCCAATGAAAGAAGTGTTAATTATCTATCATAATCGCAAAAAAATAAAATAAACTGCTTTAGCTCAAATTATTCTACAATTTTACAAAATTAATTGATTATTCTGTTTATTTAACAATCAAAAACATCTTTATTGGCTTATTTTGTGAAAATAATGTTAACCAAATCCCAATTATTAAATCAAAATGGCAATATTTGTAAAACATACTTGCAACATTTAGGGTAATCAACTTTATACTTAAGCAACTGGTCTGATTTGTCATAACGACAACCGCACCTAAAATCCAGCGCTTCTAATCAGAAGTTACTAACTTAAAAAAATTATGAGGGTTTAGGTCATGAACCGTAAAAACCTGTTTACTCGCACAGTACTCGCTGCCATTGTAGGGGCTATCTCCTCTCAGGCAGGCGCTGCCGGTTTTCAGTTAAATGAATATTCTACTTCAGCACTAGGGCGTGCATTTTCAGGGGAAGGCGTTATCGCCGATGACGCAAGCGTAGGTAGCCGTAACCCCGCTGCACTGACGATGTTTGATCGCCCTGAGCTTTCTGTTGGTGCAATTCTGATTAATCCCGGTGTTGATGTTAAAGGTAAATCACCACTAACAGGTGCTGATACTACTGCAAATGATATTGCACCCAGTGCATTAGTTCCTAATATCCATTTTGTGGCACCAATTAATGATAAATGGGCTATTGGCGCATCAGGTACAACTAACTTTGGTTTAGCAACAGATTTTCCAGACGATTACTCCGCGGGTCTTATTGGGGGTAAAACCGATCTGAAAACCATGAACTTAAACTTGAGTGCAGGTTATCGTGTTAATAACCAATTTAGTGTGGGTTTAGGCTTAAATGCTCTTTATGCTGACGCTGAAATTACACGCCATGTGGGCGAAGCAGGCAAAGTTTTAGGGGGGGCATTATCCCAAAAACCAGGAATGGAACAGTTAGGCAGTTATTTATCAGGCTTATCACCAAGCGATCGCTTTGCACAGTTAAAAGGGGATGCTTGGGGCTTTGGTTGGAATGCGGGTTTATTATATGAATTCGACGAAGGTAATCGCGTAAGCTTCACTTATCGCTCTAAGGTGAAAGTGAAGTTTAAAGACGGTGAATACCAAAGTGACCTTCGCCCGATACCACAACTTGAAGGTATGGGTATTGTAGGAACAAATGGCGAAACCATTAAAGGTAAACTTGATCTTAACTTACCTGAAATTTGGGAATTTGCCGCTTATCACCGTGTTGCGCCTAAATGGGCGGTTCACTATAACTTCGCTTACACAAGTTGGAGTGCTTTCGAAGAGCTAAAAGCCACTCGTAAGAGTGATGGTCAGCAGCTGTTCAAGAAAGAAGAAGGCTTCCGTGATGCATGGCGTGTCGCTTTAGGTACAACTTATTATCACGACGATAACTGGACATTCCGTACCGGTATTGCTTTTGATGATAGCCCTGTTCCTGCGGATAAACGTTCTATCTCTATTCCTGACCAAGACCGTTTCTGGTTAAGTGCGGGTACAACTTATGCATTTAACAAAGATATGTCTGTTGATGTTGGCTTAGCTTACATGCACGGTAAAAAAGTCACGATTAAAGAGAAATTATCTGAAGATCTACCATTGCCCGCTTATGAATTTGAATCATCAGGTAAAGCATGGTTATACGGTATGAACTTTAACTATCGTTTCTAATTCTTATACTACCTTGCTCTTTAAATAAAAAATGGTCCTTAAAAAGACCATTTTTTATTTATCTATAAAATAGATAGCAATATTTAATCTATCGAATCTAAATCATCTTCAATGGCTTTCGCATTAGGATTTTCTTTAATATTACCCTCAGCTTGAAAATCATTACGTTGGAAATAGGCTTCTCGCATCATTAAGTATGGATCAGACGAGTTTTGTAAAATTGCATCGGAGTCGAGCAATTGTGCTCGTGTTTCAATGCCGTCTAATGCCCACTTACCTGCTGACATCCAAAACGTTAAATAACTCAGCATAGGATACGTTAAGTCAGCCCAATCACCGCCCTCTTCACGGACAGTAAAGCTACCATAGCCCGGTACAACCACATAGGGGCCATAATCCATACCATAATGCCCTAACGTACTACCAAATCGCATTGGAACTTCTTTTTCCATCGTCTCTTTAGACATACCAGCGACATCGATTAAGCCGCCCATACCAAAAACGGTATTAATCCAAAAACGGCCAAAGTGTTTTGCCCCTTTCTCAAAGTCACCACGCAATACACTATTTAGCATACTGGCAGGTTCTTCTAAATTACCGAGGAAATTAGATAAGCCATTTCTTGCTGGTGGCGGCACATAATCACGCCAAACAACGGCAACAGGACGTAGAATATAAGGGTCCAAAACATAGTAGTTAAAATCAAACATCTGGCGGTTAAACCCTTCCAATGGGTCAGAGCGCCCCTCCCCATTATTAGGGGTACTTGCACATCCTGAAAGTAAGGCGACTGAAAGAGCAACACCGCACAGGCGATACTTCATAATGTTCTCCGCTAATTATCTTATGATGAGCAGCATCATAGTTTGCATATTCATAAACTCTACACATAATACTGTCAATGCATGATAAGTGGTACTTTTATTAGGTTTTGATCTTATAAGATAATTCGGTTTTTGTGATTATCTTATCGAGCTGATTTAAAATATTAGCCCAATATTATGGGCTAATATAAAAATCTATGATGTTATTTAATTATATTCTTTTATCACTAATTGCTCTTCGGGATCCGGGTACGAAAAATGCTGTGTAATAAAATCAAACTCTGCATCCGTGGTTTTAAACGGATTCTCATCTGATTGATTACGTAAAGATAATCGTTTTTTACACTCAGAGCTTTCGACTTTCAAAACATGAAATAAATAAGGCATTCCGGTATTATCTGCTAATGATTTTAACCATTGGCGTTGCTTTGGTGTATTCGCTGGAAAATCCATAATAACGGTATTTCCAGCGTTAAGAAGAACGGCAATATGTTCACTTAACACACTCTTTATTAATTCACTTTTTTCAATATAGTCGGCCACAGTCTTTATTTGATTTGGGTAAAGTCGCGATAACCATTCATCTTCATTGATTAATACCGATCTAGGTGATTTAGCAAGTGCTTTGGCTAACGTTGATTTACCCGAAGCAATTTTCCCACAGAAAAAATGTAAACGAGCATCAGCAGATGATTTTAATAAATCAGTACCATAGGAGTTATCGATCACACAGAGCCATTGATCATTAATAAGTTTAAAAACATAAGTCGCTTCTCTTACGGTATTAAATTTCCCTTCATTTGGCATATTTGCACTTAAAAGGGTTTGTGCTAAAACAAGTGCACAATCTTCACCAAAAATAACGTTTACTTTTCCTTGAGAGACTTGCAATGAGTGATTGAAAAATCCAGCGATCGCCATAAATGCTTTTTTTAGTGAAAGCTTACCAGAAACATGCAAATCATCTTTAACCACCAACGTGCCATTTTCAGTATAAAAATCCATTAAATACTCAAAGTTTTCGTCAGTAATAGCTTGGTCTGCATTCGCAATTAGTTGTGTTAGCGATTGGGTATGTTGATCAATTTCTTGTGAAGTAAACATTTTTTGTCCTTATCTTTGTGCCAGATAAGGAGTTTAAAAATAAAAAACCCGCTTATCTGGCGGGTTCTTAATACAACCAATCCCCACCACTAAGTGATGGTAATAATAATTGCTGGAGAGGTTGTAAAATATGACATAAAAATAAACCTTATAAATAGACTAAATAAAATCTAACAGTAATTGATTCTTTAAACAAGGATATACTTGTTATCATGTAAAAATAAAAAAGAAATCAATTAATATTTTGATTTCTCTTTGAATATAAAGCTGTTTTTTTCTGTAACTTACTGATTAAATACTTGTTGTTTTATTGCTGAAATATCCACTTCTTCTAAATACTGAACAATATTAGGAAAAAAAAGCTCGTGATAACCATACTCTTTTTTTCTTAATTCAGTAATTGCTTGCTCTTTTGTCCAATTTTCAAATATTAGTCGATACATTGCTATAACAGTTCCTGTGCGATCACTACCATGCCAACAATGTACTAACACAGGATCAGACGTATTATTTATTTTGCGCAATACCGCAATAATATCCTCATCTGTTATTCTACCTGCGTTCATTTTTACTTGAAAAGCTTCTAGTTGCGTGTTCTTTACATCATCACTATCACTGTGATATTCACGTAAATTAATAATCGTCTTTATTCCTTGGGTTTCCAACCATTTCATTTCACCAGGTGTCGGTTGCCCTGAACGATAGACTTTTTCCGATACTTGATAAAAATTTTCAGGCGGTACAAGAAGATCTGTTGGCCTTGAATTACACCCCACCAGCAGAAAGAAATAAGCAATAAATAAAAACTTTAAATATCGAATATCATTAATTGATTTTATGTCCATATAAAAACCTAAATTTATTGTTGGTTATTAAACGAGGAAGTAAAACAATAACGATAATAGCGTGAATTGATAAACACTGCTCTAGGAATAATTTTTAAATTTACAGAATGAGTAATAGATGGCGTTCCCTACAGGAATCGAACCTGTAACTAGCCCTTAGGAGGGGCTTGTTATATCCATTTAACTAAGGGAACATACGTAGAAAAGTCAAGTATGGCGTATGGACGGGCTGTATTTTACCCCCCTCACTCTCTATTAATCAAGTTTTAACGCACTGATATTGGAAGGAATTTTTTTGTTTCTTTTTTGAACAATATAATTTAACTTAAAAAGCACCTGATAAATATCATCATCACTGATTATCTTTGTTCTTATATATGTCTATTTTATTAAAACTCATTCAATTGTTTTAAAAACAATTTTGGTGAATATCCCATCTCTTTATTAAACATTGCACTAAAGGCGCTCGGATTTTCATAACCCAACTCTAAAGCAACTTCAGTGACTGAATCTCCTTTCTTTAAAGCGGTTAATGCATACATTAAACACGCTTTTTGACGCCAATCTCGAAAAGAAAGCCCCGTTTCCTTATGAAATAAACGCGTAAAAGTACGTAAGCTCTTATTTAATTTTTTAGCCCACATTTCTGGCGTAGTACGAATATTCGGCTGTGACATAAATTCAGTACACAATGCATCTAATAAAGCATGTTGTGGCAATGGCGTAAAATAAGGTAATGGTTTGGCCTGAGCTAGTTCATGACAAAGTAATGTTAGCAAAGCGCTATCTCGTCCGCCTAAATCATAAAGTAAAGGAAGTTCATTGGCTGAAAGTAATAGCTGATGAAGCAAAGGAGAAACTTGTAAAACCTCACAATATTCTGAATGGCGAGGAATTTTATTAGGCTCAATATAAAGACTATAAGTGCTACTGCCCAACATTAATACTTGATGCACTTTTTCTGCGGGGATCCACACACCGCTATAAGGCAATACAATCCATTGACCATCTTCTGTTTTAACTTTCATGACCCCATTAGGGGCATACAAGAATTGCGCTCGTCGATGATGATGAGCTTCAAGTAATGTGTCATAAGGATAATCAGAGCCTAATGCCAAAATATCGCGAGGAAGATTATCCACACTGTTGATATCGATATTACGCATAATATTTAAATTGTCCTAAATTCGTATAAACTTGTCATTATCGCGTGGGTAAGCCATCACTTTATTCTATATTGTTAATCTCCTGACTCAACAGGAGATTTGAAATGACAATCTGGCTGATTTCTTTTGGTTTAATTTCAGGCATCACAACATGGTTATTTGGCTTTGGCGGTGGCTTTGTCACTGTTCCCTTACTCTATACACTTATTCTGACACTTTGGGGAATAGACAGTTTACCTGCCGAACATGCCATGCAAATAGCCGTTGCTACTTCTGCATTAATTATGTTGTTTTCCGCCACAGTGACAACGCTTAAACACCATAAAGCCAAAAGACTGGATTGGAATATTATGTTCATTCTTTTTATTGGGATTGCTTTTGGGGGCATTATAGGGGCGTTGCTTGCATTAACCGTTGAGGGTAACTGGATAAGATGGATTTTTATTAGTTATCTTTTCATTACCATTTTAGATTGCTATTTTCGTCCCGGTTTTATGGCTCCTACTCACAACTCAAAAAAAGTAACTAAAACAAGAGAAACGGTTAATGGCACAGTGATTGGTATTATCGCTGCTTTTCTAGGCGTTGGTGGCAGTGTAATGACGGTTCCTTTATTGCGTCGTAGAGGTACCTCAATGGTACAGTCTGCGGCGATAGCAAATGCATTAACCTTACCTTTAGCACTCACCGCAACATTCACTTATATCGCTCTTTCTTTTACCTCACCGTTAAATAATGAGTCTGGTTTTGTTGGTTATATTTGGCTAAAAGCGGCACTTATTCTGATTTGTAGCACATGGGTTGGTTTGAAGATCTCTGAACGCTTTTTATCTCGCATTCCTGATAAATGGCATGCAAGAGTTTATCCCCTACTGTTGAGTCTAGTTTTAATCATCATGCTATTTTAATTTTTTCTTTTATAGAGAAGATGTAAAAGAAGTCATATTGGTAATACATAAATATAGGTGACTTTCAGTATTCAATGGAAGTCGCTTTTTTAACATATTACTAATCTTTTTCCTACGCACATTCACTCAGCATTAATGTTATTGAAATGTATGAAGCATATAGCCTCCTTTTTTGACAATTCCAAAACAGTTTAATAACGATTAATATCGTTAATTAATATTTAAACATAATGAATAATAATTTATAAATTGTCTTGTATTTGGTATCAGTTTAGTTACGTTTCTCTAATCACTTTTTATGTAAAATGTCACTGATTTATTTTTTATTTTATTTGTATTTATTATCAAAATAATAAGTTATCTATATTTATAAAAATATAAATTACATAAAAATTAGATTTAAACAACATCAATAATATTATTTATTATAGTTTTTAAATAACAAATTAATTACAATAAAATGATAAATCGATATGTAAATAATTATATATCGACATCTATTTTTATTAAATTTAAACCATTATTAATGATATATTTAAAATACACTTTAACAAAAGAGATTAATGGTATAACCAAATGAATTATAAAGAACAAACCGTTACTGTTATATCTACTTAAATAGTACTATTTATCTCTTAATATTTATAAAAGAGTTCAGTAAAAGAAAATAATTATCATTTGATTTTGTCTATTTTAGTTAATTTAATTAGTGATATTTATTAACGTCTTATTCTCTATTATTTATTATTTACAACCAACTCATCACTTATGGATTAATAAAATGGAGACGCCTTCAAATATTTATTTAACCGTCCGTATATAATATTTAGCTATAAGAAGAAACTGGAGGTTATATGAGTATTAGTCGTCGTTCTTTCATTAAGGGGATGGGGATAGGATGTGTGGGTTGTACCGTGAGTAGTTTACCACCGGGTGCACTTGCATTTAATCCTATAGATTCTCTTAAGGGTCAATCAAAATTAACACCAAGTCTATGTGAAATGTGTTCCTATCGTTGCCCTATAGAAGCACAGGTTGTTAACAATAAGACCGTTTTTATCCAAGGAAATCGAAACGCAGAACACCAAAGTAGCCGAGTTTGTGCAAGAGGCGGAAGTGGTGTTAGCCTTGTTAACGATCCGAACCGGATTGTCAAACCCATGAAACACAAAGGTCCACGAGGCGCTGGTGAATGGGAAGTCATAAGCTGGGAACAGGCTTATAAAGAAATAGCAGAAAAAATGAACGCCATAAAACAGAACTATGGCGCTGAAAGTATCTCTTTTTCATCTAAATCAGGTTCACTCTCTTCTCACCTTTTCCATTTGGCAGCCGCTTTTGGTTCTCCAAATACCTTTACACACGCATCTACTTGCCCAGCAGGTAAGGCTATCGCCGCATCAGTGATGATGGGAGGCGACCTTGCAATGGATTTAGCAAATTCAAACTATATCCTTTCTTTTGGGCATAATCTTTATGAAGGTATTGAAGTTGCTGAAACACATGAACTGATGACAGCACAAGAACGTGGAGCTAAATTAGTCAGCTTTGATCCGCGTTTATCGGTTGTTTCAAGTAAAGCGGATGAATGGTTTGCCATTCGCCCTGGTGGTGATTTACCGGTTCTAATGGCAATGTGCCATATCTTAATTAAAGAAGATCTCTACGATAAAGAGTTTGTTGAGAAATTTACGGTTGGTTTACCACAATTAAAAGAAGTTCTACAAGATACCACGCCAGAATGGGCTCAAGCACATTCTGATGTGCCAGCTAAAGATATTGTTCGTATTGCTCGTGAGATTGCAGCGAAAGCGCCTCACGCACTGATTATGCCTGGTCACCGCGCAACCTTTAATAAAGAAGAAATTAATATGCGTAGAATGATCTTCACCTTCAATGCCTTACTCGGCAACATTGAACGTGAAGGTGGTATGTATCAGAAGAAAGCAGCGACAAAATACAATAAATTAGCGGGTATTGAAGTTGCGCCTGAATTAGCAAAACCAAGCGTTAAAGGTATGCCTGAAATTACCGCAAAACGTATTGATGCAACAGCTCCTCAATTTAAGTACATCAATAAAGGTGGCGGTATTGTTCAATCAATTATCGATTCAACATTAGAAGCCGTGCCGTATCAAACAAAAGCATGGATTATGTCTCGCCATAACCCATTCCAAACAGTGAGTTGCCGTCCTGAGCTAGAGAAAGCCGCACAGAAATTAGACTTAATTGTTAGCTGTGATGTGTATTTAAGCGAAAGTGCCGCTTATGCCGATTATCTTTTACCTGAATGTACCTATTTAGAACGCGATGAAGAAGTTGCTGATGTTTCAGGTTTGAATCCCGCATATGCATTACGCCAACAAGTTGTCGAACCGATTGGTGATACTAAACCAAGTTGGTTAATTTGGATGGAATTAGGTAAAGCATTAGGATTAGAAGCCTATTTCCCTTGGGAAAATATGGGGGTAAGACAGCTTTATCAAGTTAATGGTAGTGAAGCACTTTATAAAGAAATGCATAAAAAAGGTTATATTTCTTATGGTATTCCACTCTTGTTACGTGAGCCTTCTTATGTAAAAGCCTTTGTTGAGCAATATCCAGATGCCATTAAGCATGTTGATAGCAACAATACAATGGAAAAAGCCCTCTCCTTTAAATCACCAAGTGGCTTAATTGAAATCTACTCTGAAGAATTAGAAAGCCGTTTAGAAAACTACGGTATTCCACGCTTCCACAACTTCCCATTAAAAGAAAAAGACGAGCTTTATTTTATCCAAGGTAAAGTCGCCGTTCACACTAATGGCGCAACACAATATGTACCGTTACTTGCTGAATTAATGTGGGAAAATCCTGTTTGGCTTCATCCTGAAACTGCCAAAAATCATGGTATTAAACATGGTGATGAAATCATTCTAGAAAACAGTATAGGTAAAGAAAAAGCACACGCTTTAATCACCGAAGGCATTCGCCCTGATACCGTCTTTGTTTATATGGGATCTGGCGCAAAAGCAGGTGCAAAAACAGCGGCGACTACAACAGGTATTCACTGTGGCAACTTATTACCTCATGAAATTAGTCCTGTATCGGGTACTGATGTGCATACATCAGGTGTCAGAATTAGTCGAGCTTAAGGAAAAAAATAACGATGAATAACAATGATAAACACTTTGTCATGCTACATGATGAAAAACGCTGCATTGGATGCCAAGCTTGTACCGTTGCATGTAAAGTCATCAATGACATTCCTGAAGGATTTAGCCGACTTCAAGTTCAAATTCAAGGCCCACATAACGATGAAGCGGGTCACCCACATTATCAATTTTTCCGCGTTTCATGTCAGCACTGTGAAGATGCACCTTGTGTTTCAGTTTGCCCTACTGGTGCCTCTTTTATTGATGAAAATGGCATTGTACAGGTCAAAAAAGAGCTGTGTATTGGCTGTGATTACTGTGTGGGTGCTTGCCCTTACCATGTGCGTTATATCAATCCAATGACACATATCGCAGATAAATGTAACTTCTGTTCTGATACTCGACTAGCTGAGGGTGAATTACCCGCATGTGTATCAGTATGTCCAACAGATGCACTTGCATTTGGCCGTATTGATTCACCTGAAATTCAGGCTTGGATCAAACAAAAATCCGTTTATCAATACCAATTAGATAATGTCGGAAAACCCAGTTTATTCCGTCGTAAAGAAATCCATCAGGGAGATAAAGCATGACTAGCATCTGGGGAGCAGAGCTCCATTATACGCCAGATTATTGGCCTGTATGGTTAATGGCAGCCGGTTTATTAATCGTAGCCATGATAGCAGTCTTAGTGATCCATGGCTTACTGCGCTATGCCCTTGCACCAAAACACTCAGGCCATTATGAAGAAGAACGCGTTTATTTATATTCTAAAGCTATTCGCTTTTGGCACTGGGGCAATGCACTACTCTTTATCTTATTGTTATTAAGTGGATTTTTAGGGCATTTCTCTATCGGGAATGTCACTTCAATGGTATTACTGCATAAAATCTGTGGTTTTGTGCTTATTGCATTCTGGATTGGTTTTATTCTTATCAATTTAACCACCAGCAATGGCGTGCATTATAAAGTGAGACTGAATGGGCTAATTGGTCGTTGCATCAAACAAGCTCGCTTTTATCTTTATGGCATAATGAAAGGTGAACCACATCCTTTTGCAGCAACTGAAACAGATAAATTTAATCCGCTTCAACAACTCGCTTACTTAGGTGTGATGTTTGGTTTAGTGCCGCTGTTACTTGTTACTGGATTATTATGTTTATATCCTGAAGTACTTGGTGAAGGCTATTGGATGCTAAAAGCACACTTAGTATTAGGTATTGTGGCATTAATGTTTATTTGTGCACATATCTACTTATGCACACTGGGTGATACTTTCACACAAACATTCCATAGTATGGTTGATGGTCATCACCGCCATCAAAAACATGATAACCCACATTCAGCAGCAGAAAAAACCGAGCATTAATCACTCGTTATTCTGTACATTATAATTGCAGTTCTAAAATGCCCGTATCGTCAACGGGCATTTTTTGATCTGAATTCAAAAATAATTTCATAATTTTATTATTAGCAAATATATCATTTTATTTACATGTTATTCGGTGTATAGTCGGCGCCCAATCTCATTATATAAAAACTTATACAATGATGCACGCCTCATTAGGTTTGTGGCGAGCATCGTTATATATTTTTTTTCATATCGATAAGTTTATATAATTAAAAAATACACTTTGGGAGTCTATCGTGAAGAAATTTATTATTTCGACAATAGCTTGTGCTATAGCACAAACATTAGCTGTTTCAGCAAGTGTAGCCGCTGAAAATGCTGAAAAAATTGTCGTTACTGCACAACTTGTGAATAACAGTGGATCCGGTGCTGGGTTTATTACTCGTGACGTTGATATGGGACCATTAGGTGAGAAAAAATGGTTAGATACACCTTACACCACAAACACTCTCACTCAATCTATGATTGAAAATCAACAAGTTACCAGTGTTGCAGAAATCTTAAAATATAATGCCTCTTCCCAAATGCAAGCACGTGGTGGTATGGATGTTGGTCGTCCCCAGAACCGTGGAATGCAGGGTAATGTTGTTGCTAACTCTCGTTTAGATGGGGTAAATATTATTTCTACCACGGCCTTTCCTGTCGAAATGCTTGAACGTGTAGATATTATAAATGGCCTAACAGGTTCACTTTATGGGCCAGCAAGTCCAAGTGGACAATTTAATTTCACACAAAAACGCCCAACCTTAAAACGCTTAACCTCACTGAATGCAACTTATGTCAATGATAACCAATTTAAAGGCCATCTTGATTTAGGTGGTTACATTGATGACAGCAATACTTTTGGTTATCGCATTAATCTAATGCATGATGAAGGTAAAGGTTATGTTGCTGGTAGTAAAACACGTCGCCAGCTTATTAGTACTGCTTTTGATTGGAATATCTCTTCTGATACTGTACTAGAAGTGAACTTTAGTGATTATTGGTTTAAAAAAATGGGTTATCCGGGTGCTTTTTCTTATGGACCTAAAGTCACCACATTACCTGATGCGCCAGATCCAACTAAAGCAGGCTATGGTCAAGCTTTTGCGGGTGTTGATCTTCATACCAGAACAGTTAGTAGCCGACTAAAACATGATTTTAATGAAGATTGGCAAATACATGCTGCAATCGGCTATCAGACTGCCGATCGCGGATTTCGTTCCGTTTCTAACCAGCTAAGTAATGATGGTAAGCAATTTACACCAACGTTATCCGTTCCTGCTACTTATGGTCGTTTTACTGTTTTAAGTCATTCTATCAATGTTAATGGTCATGTCATGACAGGCGCGCTATCTCACGATTTAATTCTGGCAACTAGCGGTTATCGGTGGGATATTTACGGAGCAAATGGCAACGATCTGAAATTTACATTACCAACTCAAGATATTAATAACCCGAATCGATATGATGATCCTTCTCATGAAGGCTTCTATACTGGTAGTGCTCGCACCAAAAACAGTCGCTCACACGTTCAATCAGTCACTTTAGGTGATACCGTAACGTTTAACCCTCAATGGTCAGTAATGGGATCATTAAGCCAAAACTGGATCAGAGAAACGTCATATCGTGCAGGCGGATCAAATCATACTGAAAATGGATTGAGCCCTGCTGTTGCATTAATGTTTAAGCCTATTCCTGAAGTCATGACTTATATTTCTTATGCCGATTCGTTAGAAGAAGGTGATTCTGCACCAGACAGTGCCGATAACAAAAATGAAATACTAAAACCTTATCGTAGCGAGCAGTGGGAAATGGGCGTTAAATCACAATTGGGTGATCTGAATTTAAATGCGGCTATTTTCCAATTAGAGCGCCCTTTTGCTTATGTGGGTAACGATAACGTATTTAAAGAACAAGGCAAACAACGCAACCGTGGATTAGAGCTGATTGCAAATGGAAAAGTCACTAATGAGCTTTTTGTTTTCAGTAGCATGACTTGGTTAGATCCAACCTTAACCAACACAGGCAATACTCAAACACAAGATAAAGATGTTGTGGGTGTACCAAAATACCAAGCTAATTTATTAGCTGAATACCACTACCCTACTTTACCTAATGTTATCTATAGCGCCAATATTCACTACACAGGCAAGCGCGCGGCAAACACCACCAATACAATGTGGGCAAAAGCCTATACCACGCTTGATCTTGGTGCTCGTTATCAAACCCAGTATTGGGAAAAGAAAACCACTTTCCGTCTTAATTTAGATAATGTCACTAATGAGCACTATTGGGCATCTATCTTCTCAGGTAACCAAAATGGGGCAATTGGTGGTGCTAATGCCTTCTTAGGCACACCTCGCCAAATTTCCGCTTCTGTCAGTATTGAACTTTAAGAGGATAACAAAATGTATAAAGGGTGTTTAAAAACCCTGTGCATTGCGTTACTGGGGGCTTCAGCCCTCAGTATTTCCTTCAATGTACAGGCAGAAAGAGTTATTCAATATTATCAAAACCAATCCATTACTGTTCCTGATTCACCAGAAAGGGTCGCCACCAGTTGGAATGCTCAGAATGCGATCCTTGCCATGCTTGGGGCTGGAGATAAAATTGTTTCTACAACAGATTTAGTTAAAACCATTCCTTTTTTTACTGAAATTGTTCCTGCAATAAAAACAGCCTCAATTTCCAGTAAAGGAAATAATGATACACTTAATATTGAAACGCTCATTGTTAGCCAACCTCAGCTTTTTTTTGCAACAGGAAAACTGTCTGACTCACAAGAAGCCGCTTTAAAAAATGCAGGGATCAGGGTTGCACTATTAAAATCAGGTTCAATTGATGCATTATTAGAAAGAACCCTAATTACAGGCGAAATTTTAGGTTCTCAGAGTTATCAGCTAGCAAACGACTATGTAATCTATTTTCAACGTAATAAAGCCTTAGTCAATAATGCAGTGCATGAGATACGCCAACAATCCCCGGTGAAGGTCTATCATGCCTTTGGTTCACCATTAAGAACCTCAGGTGCACCGTCTCTTAACCATGATTGGATAACACTCGCAGGAGGTATCAACGTTGCAGAGCATTGGTTTGATAATGTCCCTAGTCGAGCTGGTGATATTTCTTTAGAACAAGTGATTCATGCTGATCCTGATGTGATTGTCACTATGTATGCAAGAGACACTGAAATCATTAAAAACGCACCAGAATGGCAATCCATTACAGCTGTACGTGAAGGTCGAGTTTATACAAATCCTAAAGGACTATTTTGGTGGTGTCGCGAAACCACAGAAGAAGCACTGCAATTTTTATGGCTGGCGACTCTTTTATACCCGGAACAAACTCAGCATATTGATATTGCTAAAGAGACACAGAGATTCTACCAAATATTTTTTAATATCACGCTCACTACTCAACAACTCGAAGAGATCCTTACGCCATACCAAGATTAACCCAAGCTGCCTCTTCATAACGTTACTGAAGAGGCAAACAACCTACATCAAGCTTTAACCTTACTTGTATTTATAGATAGATACTCATTTAATGATAAATACGTAAAGTTTGATTTAATACCCCATTTAAGTAAAGTCGTCACTTTTAGGCTTTATTGGATTAATACTTATTTTTTTTAATTTATTAGTATAAAACACAGACAATGGGTGATGAATAGCTTCAAAAATGTTATCAAATGATGAAATCATGATAGGGAGTATAGGGAATACTTTTATGAAAAATTTATTCTAATTGGTATATATCTCCTGTTATTTTTTACATAGTAATAAATACGAGAATATATTTCTCTCCTCCCATAAATGATAGAAATTTTGTAATACAATTATTCTCTCTCTTATAAAAATGAAAATTTTCCATTCTACAAAAACGTAAAATGCCCTAATAAGGGCATTGGTTTCATAATAGAGGCTTTATTTCACACGTTAAGAAAATTCTTATTATTTACTAATCAATAAAAACACCTGAATATAAGAATTATCCTACTCATTTTAGTTATTCTAAAATGCGTTATCTTCTAATTTGAAAATATTATTAGAAAATAGAAAGAGCCTTACTATCGAAATGAGCTGGAATATGTTGTTCATTACGCTCAACTTCTTGTGTTAAACCCCCTGTAACTTCTTCAAAGAAGCTACCGATATTAACACCTAGTACTTCAAGCACTCTAACTAAGCAATCAATATCAATACGGTTTACACCACGTTCATAACGAAATAATTGTTGTTCACTAATATCAATCTCTTTTGCTAACTGGAATACAGTATAACCTTGAGATTTTCTTAATGACTTAATTTTTTTATCCAACTGCATAAGCGACTGGATACTTGCTACTCATAATATGTTCTCGCTTTTCACTTTGATTGATATCTAATTTTATAATAGTGTGTACCTTTGCAATAATATATAAAATCATATATTACTGAGGACACCTTTTTTGTTTTAATAAAATATTATTTTTAGTAGATAAGAAATATTACAATTCATAACATGACTTATCATATGTAAATAATATACTACGCATTTAAACACTTTCAACTAGTCAAAAAATGACAATAACAACTCTACGACTTACTCACACTAGTAAAAAATACCTAGGATATCAGTATAAAACATTTGTTTTCATATGGTTATAACGAATTAATTATAAAATTTCACTTTTTTTTTCTTAAACTTTACTCATTAATCAGAATAATAAACCAGTACAAGCTTAATTTAAAGTGTGATACTTTGAATTGTTTAAAAATAAATCAACTTATATCAGTCTAATTTATTTAAAATAATAAATTAACCTCATAATGAGGGGCATTTTCTTATTTTTCTAAAATAGCTTAAGCAATATCAATGAAATCTGATGAATCAATAAGGTAAGAATAAAAACAGATATAAATCAATAGGTTACATTTGTTGCAATAAAATATAGATTCAGATCACTCTTTAAACATTTGTTAATTAATTTATATAAGCATAAACCCTTAGCTTTTCAGTTAACTATATTTAGAACTCATATAATATTTATTATCATAATATAAATAAACAATCCCTTTAGTTACTCATTTTTTTTGAATTTTTATTAATTTAAAATTATCTTATTTCTTGGCTAAATTAAAAAATTTATTTACTTCATAATATAAATATGAATAAAAACACTAAGATTAGCATCATTATCAAATACTTAGTTGTCAGTTGATTTTATTATAATAAAAATGAGTATTTTGATAGTAACACTCTCTTGTTTTTTCCTTTTCACTCAAATACGCACATTTCATTATTACTGAGAGGCGTTTTTTATTGTAGCATAAGTGGAATTTCAAATGGATTAAACTGTTAAATCACACTTTTAATATGATCTAATTTTGTTAAATAAAACGGAAAGAACTCTTTTTACGTCCTACGTAATTATACTCATTCCATATAAGAGTTATTCTTAGGGGAAAATAAACATTAATATTTTTATATAATTTATATTCTTGCTAAATGCACAATTTTCTCCATTTTTAGAGAAAAATGAAATTAACCACTTCAGGATAAATCAATTATTGATGAAACAAGCATTTATTGCTTTATATCATTTAATATTTAGTTCATTATTATTTGAATATTGATAAATATCAATTTTTTATTTTAATTCTTTTAAAATCAATATATTAAATCATTATATTTATCTTATTCTATTTGTATAAGACACAAAAAAAACCATAAATTATCATTATATTTAATCATTTAATTTCAGCATGTTAGTAAATAAAAAATAAAAATTAAGAAAGATTAACTATAAAATGCCCTTCCCCTTCTTTAAACCTTTGCATTTTGCGTCAAAAACACATAACGAGTATTTTTACAGCTCCCCAAAAAAATGTTCTAAGTCACTCATTTTATGAGAGTTATTGCTCACTAAGGCCTGTATATCATTTAGAATAAAACATTTAAGGTTATTTAATTTTATTAATAAACCGAAATTGCCTATAAACACTCAAAAAAGGAGTAGATCTTTCTTCGGGAATTCGAGGCATTTTTTTAATATTTTCCAACCACTAAGGCGCTGGTTTGTTTAAAAAGATCACCATTTCAATGATAAAAATATGACAAAGTGTAAGAAAACGTAGCAAGGCTTTAGCCTGTTTTATGTTTATAAGTAACTCATATTTTAATAAATTAAAGCGATTTATTGTGAGGCAATTATCAAGAAGAGCTGCACTAACGTTGGCCTGTGCATTTGAATGGATTAGGAAAGGTAAAGACAGAATAGTGCCGTGGAAAGGCTTACATGCCAACACATGAGAGTAAAATACAATAAGGCAATAAACTTAAAAGTAAAACAGAAGTCAATCAGCATCATGAATAACTAAAATAACAATGACAAACGAAATAAAAACTAAAACAGTATCACTGATTAATAAGATATTAAGGGGGATAATTAAGATGTTTATAATGAAGAGGGATTACAAAAGTGGTGGGCGGTATTGGGCTCGAACCAACGACCTCCTCCTTGTAAGGGAGATGCTCTACCAACTGAGCTAACCGCCCGCTTGATTATTAAATGGTGGGTCGTGGGCGATTCGAACGCCCGACCAATTGATTAAAAGTCAACTGCTCTACCGACTGAGCTAACGACCCATTTAATAATTTTGCGTAAATCTATGAATCTTTAAGCAGTGTTGTGAATGGTGGGTCGTGGGCGATTCGAACGCCCGACCAATTGATTAAAAGTCAACTGC
>NZ_JABUYL010000049.1 GCF_014897315.1 Proteus sp. FME41
ACAAGTATGTGACTAGTGCGAATGAACGTAGTCAACAACGCTACACCTTGAAGTATCACAACACTCTTACTCTAAATAATTCAAGATGTAGCTAGGCGACAAGTAAATGAGTCGCTAGGAGCATACACAAGTATGTGACTAGTGCGAATGAACGTAGTCAACAACGCTACACCTTGAAGTATCACAACACTCTTACTCTAAATAATTCAAGATGTAGCTAGGCGACAAGTAAATGAGTCGCTAGGAGCAAACACAAGTATGTGACTAGTGCGAATGAACGTAGTCAACAACGCTACACCTTGAAGTATGACGAGTAAGACGAGTATTAGTGTTCACGCGTCTGATGAAACTCAACATCAGGATAACGCTCACGCGTTAAGTTCAAGTTCACCATCGTTGGTGCGATATACGTTAAGTTATCACCACCATCTAGCGCCAAGTTTTGTTCATTTTTACGTTTAAACTCTTCGAGTTTTTTCTCGTTATTGCATTCAACCCAACGTGCCGTTGAAACGTTAACGGACTCATAAATCGCTTCAACGTTATATTCACTCTTAAGTCTTGCAACAACCACATCAAACTGAAGAACACCTACTGCCCCTACGATTAAATCATTATTTGCCAGTGGTCTAAAGACTTGTACAGCGCCCTCTTCTGATAACTGTACCAATCCTTTCAGTAACTGTTTTTGTTTTAATGGATCACGTAAACGAATACGACGGAATAATTCTGGCGCAAAGTTTGGAATACCCGTAAATTTCAGAATTTCACCTTGAGTAAAAGTGTCACCAATCTGAATAGTACCGTGGTTGTGAAGACCTATAATATCACCAGGATAAGCATGCTCAACATGGGAACGATCGCCCGCCATAAAGGTTAGCGCATCTGAAATCACCACATCTTTTTTGATTCGGACTTGATGTAATTTCATGCCTTTATCATACATACCAGATACAACGCGTAAAAATGCAACTCGGTCACGGTGTTTAGGATCCATATTGGCTTGGATCTTAAAGACAAAACCGGTAAACGTTTCTTCACTTGCTGTAACTTGGCGCATATCTGTCTGACGAGGCATAGGTGCGGGCGCCCATTTTACAAGGCCGTCAAGCATGTGATTAACGCCAAAGTTACCTAATGCTGTACCAAAGAAAACAGGGGTTAATTCACCTGCGATAAATGCGTCATGATCAAATTCATGAGATGCGCCTAAAACAAGTTCTAATTCATCACGTAATTGGCTTGCTAAATCATCACCAATGGCTTCATCAAGTTCAGGATTATCTAATCCTTTAATAACGCGAGAATCTTGAATAGTGTGACCTTGCCCTGTTTGATAAAGATAGGTTTCATCTTTAAGAATGTGATAAACCCCTTTAAAAAGTTTTCCACATCCAATAGGCCAAGTAATTGGACTACAAGCAATTTTTAACTCAGTTTCAACTTCATCCATGACTTCCATCGGATCACGAATATCACGGTCAAGTTTATTCATAAAAGTCAGGATTGGTGTATCACGTAAACGTGTCACTTCCATCAGCTTACGTGTACGATCTTCAACCCCTTTAGACGTATCGATAACCATTAAACAGCAGTCAACAGCAGTTAGTGTACGATAAGTATCTTCCGAGAAATCTTCGTGCCCTGGGGTATCCAGTAAGTTAACAAGGCAATCAGCATAAGGAAATTGCATAACGGAGGTTGTAATAGAAATACCACGTTGCTTTTCCATTTCCATCCAATCAGATTTTGCATGCTGATTTGAACCGCGTCCTTTTACAGTCCCTGCACGTTGAATCGCTTGTCCGAATAACAACACTTTTTCAGTGATGGTTGTTTTACCCGCATCGGGGTGGGAAATAATGGCAAAAGTTCTACGACGAGCAACTTCTTGCTGAAAAATAGGATTAGACATCAATGGTGATCTTCTGGTTGATAGACGAGAGAATGTAAGACACTGATATATTGCTATAACTAATAATTAAAGTGGCTATAAAGACATTCAACCCGTAAGTTAATCTTAATTGGCGCTTATTTTCGCCTATCTTGTCTGCATAAACAATCAATGGTTACTATTTTATCTGCTTGAGGGGATGATGCCTAGTATTTGAAAAAATTAATCGTGCCTATTTACACCATAAGGACGAAACCCTATCTCAGCCCCCGTATGATCATCACATTATTTTCATTGATACCCAAAAGAGTGCCTATTTGCTTCTGCTAAAATTTTTACAAGTTTCATTTATGGCCTACTCATAATACGAAGAATTAGCCTATTTATTTCCAGTTAAAGGCGGGATTGAATATAACAATCAACATAGATGCACATTTATTTAAATTTAATTTTGTCTATTTTTAGAGATTAATCACTTTATTTAAAACAAAAATAAATATTCAATTTACTTATTTTAAATATCATTCACTATTTTAACACTGTTATAATCACGCTTATCTATAAAATGAAACCATGACAAAAGTGAAATTATCTAGATAAATTTCCATTAAGTAAAAATAAAGATAAAATTTAAATAAAATTAATAAAAAAATAAAAACAAAAAAATTAAAGTGAAATAAAAAACGCCTAATAGAAGACGTTTTAAATTTAACTTAAATAGATATTTAACTAGAAAGAAATAGGATAAGCCATGATAATCGCATCCTCATTACCCGTCTTTGTTGGATAATAATTTTTACGCTTTGAGACGAAATTAAATCCTATAGATTCATAGAGATTGAACGCTTTTTCATTAGATTCTCGCACCTCTAACCACAAGGTTGTAATATTTTTTTTCTCAAGTGTTTCAATGAGTTCTAATAAAAGCGTTTTACCGTATCCTTTTCCCTGATAATCAGGGTGTATTGCAATATTAAAAAGTGTTGCCTCATCTAATATTAATTGCGTAATTGCAAAACCTACAATAATATTATCAATGCAAATTTTCAGATTAAAATAATGACTACCTTGGTTACTATAAAATGTTTCTTCACTCCAAGGGAATGAATGACTTAATTTTTCAATTTGCCACGCTAAAGGTAAATCAGCAGGATTTAAGGGTGAAATGGTCTTCATATTGATAGATTTGTTTCCAAAGATCGCGTTTTGCATCGGCATCAAAATATAATTGATGCAATGAAGGGCTTCTCAAAGAAGTATATTCCGAGGGAAGAATGAGATCAGTGCCTAATAACCAGCAGGGAAGATCAAATGATTCTGTGAGCATGCTCACATCATCTACTGTAATACAATAGATTTCGTTTTTATCTATCCCCATGGCACTAAAAATATCAGAGAAAAGCCCGTTATTTAGATC
>NZ_JABUYL010000050.1 GCF_014897315.1 Proteus sp. FME41
AAAAACCGGTAATACTGTATTGAGTGTGGTTATAGCCTTGAAGTCCTGCTCCCAAGAGGGAGTTTTCTGGTTTTGCACCCCAAGAGCCCGCATTAGCACAACCGGAAAGTAACAGAGAAGAGGCGAGAACTAATAATATTATTTTTAATTTCATCATTTTATCCACTTTATTTTTATAAAATAAGAATGACATATAAATAATTAATTTATGATTTGATACTTATATTAGAAAGTGAACTTACTAAAGTACAACCACAAGCACAATGGTGCCCTTCTAATGCAACTGCTCTTTTATTTATTGTTGAATTTTTTGCGCCTTCAATAATTCTATTTTCACCATGCTTATTACAAATAACCTTATCGCCAACACAAGCAACAGACTTTCCATATGCTAAATAGCTTCCTGTAATCACTTTTCCACCATAAGGATTTAAAGTATCTCCGACTCTAATTATTTTTTTCATTTTATATTCTTTTTAAGCGTGAATTTTAAAAATAGTAATCTGAGTGGGTTAATTATTAGAATAGTATTTGCGAACATATTCTTCTATTGTACCCAAATGGTCACTATTATTGGCTTGAATAGCAAGAGCATATAGATGGTTGAAATTTTCTTCTTGAGTTATCGATGTGTTATTAAATTCAGAATATGCTCTTAATTCCTCTGCATCACTTATACAGCCAATTTTATTAATTTGTTCATCGTTAAATTCCATTGTTGGAAAAGACTTATCTTCAATCTCTGGATGATAACTCCCTAATAACCAACTCATATCATTGTCTCTATCTAGCCAGCCCCAAATAAAAGTAATATCAGTGAATCTTTTTTTTTGCTCAGGTGTGAGAATATCTTTTACTAGTGTCGGAAATACCCGTGTATCATAAAAGCGAAGTAAGCAAGATTTAAAGCCCCATTCAATTTCTGCAAGAGAAAGTAGAAATGTAGATAACATATTAAATGGAAGAGGGGATGATGTTATTAATAATCGAGGCTCTGAATAAAGTAATTCAAATAGCTCTTCTAATAAGATTAAATGTGTACTTTTATTCCACTCAATACGAATAAGTAGAGGAGCTTGTTCTAAAAAACCTTCTTCCGGCATATTAGTGAAAAGCGAAAACCATCTAATATCATTATCCATCTTGATTAAAGCTGGAACGATGGGATTTTCTAACCCAGCTTGGTCAATAACAATATCGAGATAATCTAGATGTGTTTTTTCTGAGATCAATTTTAATTGTTTTATCCATTGATCCGTTATTTCTTTTGATGGGGATTGTAATGTATTATTCACGGATAGCGATTCCCATAGCATTTTCTTGGGCTTTCTTTAAACACTCTTTACAAACAGATTGAGGAAGGTCTGGTAATGGGAAATCTTCACTCGCTGGCTCACTCCAAATATGTTGCCCTTTGAGGCTTAAACGACTCGGTGTATGAATTTCAATTTGGCCATCAGGCATTATTTTAATATATCCACCGCCACAGCCTAAAGTAATTCCATTTTTAGCAGTTAATTGAATATGACCTTGAGTTGATTGTACCGTAATATCTTTAAGTGCCGTTGCTTCGAAGATATCGCCATGTGATTCTAATTCAAAAGGCCCTTTTCCAGAGACAATGCGTACACCTTCTTTTTGAGACAACATCGAGATTTGCTGATATGCATTTACTGCTATTTTCTGTGTACTTGATAGGTGCATTTCACCTTTCGTTTGAGCATAGAGTGCTTCAACACTTTGCATAAGTAGAGTTTCATTGGTAACAATGCCGATTCCTTCGGGTGCATGCATTAAAATAGAAGGTGATGCTAGTTTATCGGTGTTTTTTAAAAGATTATCTAGCCCTTCTTTTTCTGGTTGAAGATTGTGGTGTGCTTGTGTGATTTCTCTGCAATCATCTAGCTGACTTATTGCTCCCTTGACTAAAGATATTGCAGGATCCATCGCCAGCACTTCACCCCCTGCTTTGGCTTGATTATCTGCACTAATAAATAATCCTTTACCTGCTCTTATTGCACCCCAACTGTCAGTGCGTAACTCAAAACCTTCGCCACGTTTATCACGATTGGCATCGACAATATGACCTAAGCTTAACTGAGATTTACCACCATATTCGGTACTGAGTTTAATATGCTCCTGTCCACGTTTATCCTCCATTCGCAATTTATTATTTGCAGGGGTACGAATCACATTACGCGTGTTGTTTCTATCCGTTACATGATCGGGGTGGCGCGAATCATGCAATGCATGGGCAATATAAGGTCTGTCAGGGTCGCCTTCGTGAAAGGCAATAGCGACTTCAGTACCTTGAATTAACGGAAAATGCATCCCATAGGTATCGCCCGCATAAGGTTTTGCCAAGCGTACAGGCATACTTTCATAGCCCATGGGTTTTTCATCACGGTCGGCATCAAATTTTACCCAATAAAAGCCATTTTCATTTTGGTGGGCATAAATATCGTTATCCTTTGCACTGGTAATACGCGCCGTTAATGTGCCAGTGACGACAGGACGAGGCTTTAACGCAGGTCTCCAACACAGAGTTTCACTGTAGGGGATCGCATTAAATCGTACTTGCAGCGCTTTTTCTCGACCACCACTAAAGCGTAAGCGAGTGATTAAGATAGGTGATTGAAACACCGACGGTAATGATGAAGGTATGACGTTATCAATGATAGAAAGTACTTGTAGTGGGG
>NZ_JABUYL010000051.1 GCF_014897315.1 Proteus sp. FME41
TACTTCATCTACTCTTTGTCTCTCAGACAAAACACCTTCGGTGTTGTCAGGTTAAGCCTCACGGTTCATTAGTACTGGTTAGCTCAACGTATCGCTACGCTTACACACCCAGCCTATCAACGTCTTAGTCTTAAACGTTCCTTTAGGTCACTCAAGGTGACAGGGAAGACTCATCTCGAGGCAAGTTTCCCGCTTAGATGCTTTCAGCGGTTATCTCTTCCGCACTTAGCTACCGGGCAATGCCATTGGCATGACAACCCGAACACCAGTGGTGCGTTCACTCCGGTCCTCTCGTACTAGGAGCAACCCCTCTCAATCTTCCAACGCCCACGGCAGATAGGGACCGAACTGTCTCACGACGTTCTAAACCCAGCTCGCGTACCACTTTAAATGGCGAACAGCCATACCCTTGGGACCTACTTCAGCCCCAGGATGTGATGAGCCGACATCGAGGTGCCAAACACCGCCGTCGATATGAACTCTTGGGCGGTATCAGCCTGTTATCCCCGGAGTACCTTTTATCCGTTGAGCGATGGCCCTTCCATTCAGAACCACCGGATCACTAAGACCTACTTTCGTACCTGCTCGAGCCGTCACTCTCACAGTCAAGCTGGCTTATGCCTTTGCACTAACCGCATGATGTCCGACCATGCTTAGCCAACCTTCGTGCTCCTCCGTTACTCTTTAGGAGGAGACCGCCCCAGTCAAACTACCCACCAGACACGGTCCCCGATCCAGATTATGGACCTAGGTTAGAACATCAAACATTAAAGGGTGGTATTTCAAGGTTGACTCCATGCAGACTGGCGTCCACATTTCATAGTCTCCCACCTATCCTACACATCAAGGTTCAAAGTTCAGTGTCAAGCTATAGTAAAGGTTCACGGGGTCTTTCCGTCTTGCCGCGGGTACACTGCATCTTCACAGCGAGTTCAATTTCACTGAGTCTCGGGTGGAGACAGCCTGGCCATCATTACGCCATTCGTGCAGGTCGGAACTTACCCGACAAGGAATTTCGCTACCTTAGGACCGTTATAGTTACGGCCGCCGTTTACTGGGGCTTCGATCAAGAGCTTCTCCTTACGGATAACCCCATCAATTAACCTTCCAGCACCGGGCAGGCGTCACACCGTATACGTCCACTTTCGTGTTTGCACAGTGCTGTGTTTTTAATAAACAGTTGCAGCCAGCTGGTATCTTCGACTGATTTCGGCTCCGTCCGCAAGGGACTTCACTTACCATCAGCGTGCCTTCTCCCGAAGTTACGGCACCATTTTGCCTAGTTCCTTCACCCGAGTTCTCTCAAGCGCCTGAGTATTCTCTACCTGACCACCTGTGTCGGTTTGGGGTACGATTGTTGGTAACCTGAAGCTTAGAGGCTTTTCCAGGAAGCAGGGCATTAATTGCTTCACCACCTTAGTGGCTCGTCATCACACCTCAGCATTAAGTAACCGGATTTGCCTAGTTACTCTGCCTACATGCTTGAACCGGGACAACCGTCGCCCGGACAACCTAGCCTTCTCCGTTCCCCCATCGCAGTTACCACCAGTACGGGAATATTAACCCGTTTCCCATCGACTACGCTTTTCAGCCTCGCCTTAGGGGTCGACTCACCCTGCCCCGATTAACGTTGGACAGGAACCCTTGGTCTTCCGGCGTGCGGGTTTTTCACCCGCATTATCGTTACTTATGTCAGCATTCGCACTTCTGATACCTCCAGCATGCCTCACAGCACACCTTCGCAGGCTTACAGAACGCTCCCCTACCCAACAACACCTAAGTGTCGCTGCCGCAGCTTCGGTGCATGGTTTAGCCCCGTTACATCTTCCGCGCGGGCCGACTCGACCAGTGAGCTATTACGCTTTCTTTAAATGATGGCTGCTTCTAAGCCAACATCCTGGCTGTCTGAGCCTTCCCACTTCGTTTCCCACTTAACCATGACTTTGGGACCTTAGCTGGCGGTCTGGGTTGTTTCCCTCTTCACGACGGACGTTAGCACCCGCCGTGTGTCTCCCGTGATAACATTCTTCGGTATTCGCAGTTTGCATCGAGTTGGTAAGTCGGGATGACCCCCTAGTCGAAACAGTGCTCTACCCCCGAAGATGAATTCACGAGGCGCTACCTAAATAGCTTTCGGGGAGAACCAGCTATCTCCCGGTTTGATTGGCCTTTCACCCCCATCCACAAGTCATCCGCTAATTTTTCAACATTAGTCGGTTCGGTCCTCCAGTTAGTGTTACCCAACCTTCAACCTGCCCATGGATAGATCACCGGGTTTCGGGTCTATACCCTGCAACTCATTCGCCCAGTTAAGACTCGGTTTCCCTACGGCTCCCCTATACGGTTAACCTTGCTACAGAATATAAGTCGCTGACCCATTATACAAAAGGTACGCAGTCACCCCAT
>NZ_JABUYL010000053.1 GCF_014897315.1 Proteus sp. FME41
GCGTTGAGTAAGTTCTGGTACTCGTCCTGCAAGCTGTTTGATTGTGTCAATAAATCGGTTAATTGTTGATTCTCGTTTGAGAGATTCTGATTTTCTTGGTTCAATTGCTTGTTCAATTCTAATAATTTCTGATTCTCTTTGTTGAGTGTCTCGCTCAAGCGGAGTAATCGCTGGTTCTCGTTGTTCAACAGCTCTAAATTCGTTTTGTCTTGCTCGGTTTTCCAACTCATGTAAAATGGTCTCCCTTCCAAAATCAGAACCCAATCGGGTCTCTCGTGCTCGTCTTTGCTTGTTATTGGCGTCTAAAAAGGCGTATGAGAACGTTTGGCCTCTTTCTGATAGAATTACACCATTATCGGATAAACGCTCTTTAAACGTCTCATATGAGCTCACAGAGACATCTTGAAGCGATTTATTGATTCTTTCTCTCAAATCATCCATGTAAGAATACTCATTTTTGGCGATTAGTTCTTTTTCTGTCTCTGTTTGGCGCTCTTTTGGTGGCTCTAAAATGTGCCAGTTTTCTCGAGAAGCGAGTCGATCATTCATTTCTCGTGCTCGTTGAACGCTTTCTCCTTTTTGTTCTCTTAATTTCTTTCCTGTCTCTAAATTGACCTTATTGACAATGATGTGGTTGTGTAAGACGTGATTTTTTCCGTCTAAATGCGTATACACAGCACTTTGATGGTTAGGATAAAGGTTTTCTGCTAACTCAACGCCTAAATCATTGGCTTTTTGCCAGTCTTTTTGAACTTTCGGATTCAGTTCATCTAAGGCGAAAGATTGGGTAATACGCAAGACTTGATTGGATTCTTTCGTTTGGTTATGAAGTTGTCGAATGACATCAAATTGTTCTTTGGCGATAAAGGGATCAATCCCGTTGGTTCCACCCACGGCAACTGCCCGACAATTTGTCAGCTCCACAGGACGTTCCAATTGATGGTCTTGTAGCCACTGTTCAGTTTTTTCATGCATGGGTCTGTCTTGACCTAAAGCATAATTAAGGGCGCTCGCTGCACTTGCGCCATTGCTTATTTTTGCAATTGTTGCCATAACTCTTGATACCCCTTTTGAGCTTGAGCGAGTACTCCGTATGTATAGCGTAAAGCCTCGATCAGCTCTTTATCTTGGTTGTCCATCCGATCGAATTGATTGAGTTTCTTGGCGATTTGATTTAAATTGGTTCCTTGTTTTGAGAGTTCTAATAATAAAGATTTCGCTTGGTCATGTTCGAGATAAGGTTTTTTTAAATGAGATTTTTGTGCTAATTTTTTCGCATAAAGATTCGGAGAGAGTCCATATGTTTCTCCTGAAATTTTCAGCTTATTGTATTGTTCTTCAGATAATCTAAATTGAATGTACTTTGTTTGATTTTGTGATACTTCTTTCTGATCCATAAATAGCCTCCTCAAAGATAAAATGCCCCAGCGCTCATTCCTCAAACGCCCTTTGTCATTGATTTTGTAATAAGCATTGCGCCCTATTCGGTTACAATCATTATAACAAAATAGAGCATATAAAACCATAAATACTGCAAGCTATCACATTGTAATACAAAACACTTCGTTCTTGTATTACAATATTGCTTGAAAAGGGGGAAGTTTCACTTTCCCCTTTTATCCCCTTTGGATTGTGTCGATTTGCTTTACACAAACGCCAACTGCCCATTTGATAAAAATAAAATGGGCAAAAGATCTTTCTTTTTGTCATACAAAAAGAA
>NZ_JABUYL010000054.1 GCF_014897315.1 Proteus sp. FME41
TGGAATGGCAACAGTTTTTTTGACAAATTTTATAAGGTGCAGAACTTCTTTCCGTATGCTATTCCGATTGTCCTTGACAATGAGCCTCCTCGGATGTGACGATCTTCGGCAGGAGCTAACAGTTAAAGTTAGACTGCCTCGCTAGCGTTAGCACATCCGAGCTCATTATCAAGGATTCGCTGCGCCAATCTCTGGTTACGGTAACCAACCGGTGTCTCGTAGCCAAGTGTACCGTGCAACCGAAGGTGGTTCCACCAATTGACATAGTCAAATAACTCCAAATCCA
This sequence comes from Proteus sp. FME41, assembly GCF_014897315.1. Taxonomy (GTDB): domain Bacteria; phylum Pseudomonadota; class Gammaproteobacteria; order Enterobacterales; family Enterobacteriaceae; genus Proteus. The sequence goes on from NZ_JABUYL010000054.1 coordinate 287, forward strand.
ATTGTTGTAAGGTTTCAAATGTGTATTGATAGACAAATTCTACTTTCAACGACTTATAAGTTGATTCAGCTACGGCATTATCAAAAGGACAGCCTTTATGACTCAATGATCGATTGATGTCAAAAGTTGTTAATAATTCATCAATAGCTTGGTTATCAAACTCTTTTCCACGATCAGTATGAAAAATCTCAACCTCTGTCAGAGGTTGTTTGATACGGCTAAATGCTTTTTTTACTAGAACGGCATCTTTATGTTCTCCACAAGAATAGCCGAGAATTTCTCGATTGAACAGATCCAAAATGAAACAGACATAATTCCATTTTTTCCCGACTCGTACATAAGTCAAGTCTGTTACGATCGCTTCTAATGGGTTGTCTCTTAAGAATTTACGATTCAATACGTTTGTCGTTTTGGCTTCATTGCAAGTAGAATGATGTACTTTAAAATAAGCAACAGTATAGCTCGATTTTAATCCTCTATTTTTCATGATTCTACTAATTTTTCGTCGGCTGATCTGAATGCCTCGTTTTGATAAGGCTTTTTTTATTTTTCTTGAGCCGTAGGCCTTTCGGCTGCGGATAAATTCTTCAGCGACTACTTCTTCAAGTTCTGATTCGTCTTTCTTTGGTTTTGATTGATAATAATAGGACTGACGTGATAGACCTAATATTCTGCACATCGCTGATATAGGGTAAAGATGCTTATTCGCATCGATTACTTGTCTCTTCGTCCGAATATCAGCGCTGCTTGCTTTAAAATATCATTTTCCATTTCTAATTGCTGGTTTCTTTTACGTAGTTCTAACAATTCTTTTTGTTCAGGCGTAAGATTATCTTTTTCTTTGAATGAACCACTCGTTTTAGATTGCTTTACCCATTTGTCAAATGCTGAAGCCGTTAGTTCATATTCTCGAATGATTTCTACACGTGGCTTTCCAGCTAAGTAAAGATTGACGATTTGTTGCTTGAATTCTTGTGAAAAAGTTCTTCGTGTTCTCTTAGACATAAAAATTCCTCCTGGTATATTTTCTTCTAGTCTACACACCTTAATTTTTCTGTCTAGTTAATTGTAGCCTATCCA
>NZ_JABUYL010000055.1 GCF_014897315.1 Proteus sp. FME41
GTGGTAATTTTCACCTCATTACAAGGTAAAAAATGAACATCGACACCACACACTTTTTTATCATATTGTGGGATTGGCACCCAAGCTTCGTGACTGGAGGTATTGTCGCGTAGCTTTTGTTTCCACTGATGATAGGCTTCTACTTCGTCAAAGTCAGGAGCCGGGAAAGGTAAGTTATTTCTATCCACCTTTTTCCATTGAATATGCGCGACTAAATTAGGACGCCATTTTTCGGGGATCATCACACAACAGACAGTGCCGCCAATACTGCCATAACCTTCATTAATCGAAAAACCGGTAATACTGTATTGAGTGTGGTTATAGCCTTGAAGTCCTGCTCCCAACATGGAGTTTTCTGGTTTTGCGCCCCAAGAGCCCGCATTGGCACAACCGGAAAGTAACAGAGAAATGATCAAGAGCGTGGCAAGTTTAGGGTAAGTTTGCCAAATGGTTATTTTTGAGGACATACGGTGGGCTCCTTCATATTATGAGGCTCATTAATTGGGTATTCAGGATCACCATAGCTATAGCAAGAAGTGGTAATTTTCACCTCATTACAAGGTAAAAAATGAACATCGACACCACACACTTCTTTATCATATTGTGGGATTGGCACCCAAGCTTCATGACTGGAGGTATTATCGCGTAACTCTTGTTTCCAACGTTGATAAGCTTCTACTTGACTAAATTTAGGGGCAGGAGAGAGTTTATTTTTATCCACTTTATTCCATTGGATATGTGCGATTAAATTAGGACGCCATTTTTCGGGGATCATCACACAACAGACCGTACCGCCAATACTGCCATACCCTTCATTAATCGAAAAACCGGTAATACTGTATTGAGTGTGGTTATAGCCTTGAAGCCCGGCTCCCAAGAGGGAGTTTTCTGGTTTTGCACCCCAAGAGCCGGCATTAGCACAACCGGAAAGTAACAGAGAGATGATCAAGAGCATGGCAAGTTTAGGGTAAGTGTGCCAAATGGTTATTTTTGAGGACATACGGTGGGCTCCTTCATATTATGAGGCTCATTAATTGGGTATTCAGGATGACCATATCCTTTACAAGAGGTAGTGATTTTCACCTCATTACAAGGTAAGAAATGCACTTTGACGCTACAAGGTTCATCATATTGTGGGATTGGCACCCAAGCTTCGTGATAGGTCGTATAGCGGTCTAATTCTTTTTCCCAGTGATTATAGGCTTCGACTTGATCAAAATCAGGAGCAAGAGGTATTTTGCTCTTATCGAGTTTCTCCCACTTTATGTGAGCGATTAAATTAGGACGCCATTTTTCAGGGATCATCACACAACAGACCGTACCGCCAATACTGCCATACCCTTCATTAATCG
>NZ_JABUYL010000056.1 GCF_014897315.1 Proteus sp. FME41
TCTAAGGCTTTTAAGAACTCAGGGTTAAAGGTTAAGCCTTGTGCGTTAGTCGTATCAGGTACCCAATGCGTTCCTTCTTTGCGTAAAACGCCGTTTAGGTGAGTCTCAAGAAAACGCTGAATACGACCATTATCTAGGCGTAGATATTGCGCCATTAAAGGTAATGAGATTTCACTTTGTGTGTTTTTAAGTGGATAACGCCCCCCAAACGCACTATTCCAATCATTCACGACCGCATTTCGCCATTGGGTATTAATGCCTTGTGACGTAGGCGCTAACAGCTGTTGCCATGCTTGAGACATCGGTTGTACCAGCAGTGTTTGCCCAAAGCTGTTCCACTCTTGACCAAAGCTTGCGGCGATTAAGCTACCGTAGTCTTGTGTTTCTGATAAATCGACGGTTTTCCCCTCAAATACACTTCGGGCTAAGGCTTGAGACATGGCTTGTGGATCGGGGGCATTGACGACTTGTTGCAGTTTTAATCGTACTCGAGTGACGCGAGTCAGATAAGCTTGCAAGCTTAGAGCATCACTGTTTTGTGCTGAAGATTGTGGGTCGGTAAAGGCCAGTATCGGCGCAAAAACAGGCTCTAGAGGCCCTGTAAATTCTGCTTTTTGACTAATAACCGGCTGTTGTTCTTTGTTTAATAAATCTTTGGCGGAGTTAACAAACGAATCGGCTAATTTTTCTTGTTGACGACCGGTTTTACCTTGATAAGACAGCGTATTCATTAAGGCAATAATGGGGGATTGTCTGATATCGCTCATTAAGGTGAGTTGATCAATGGTATCGGATAAACTTTGTGTTTCTCGCCACTGTAAGCCATTGAGGAAGCTTAACCAACTGCCTGAAAAATCATTAAAATAACGCTCTGTCAGGTTTTGCTGGAGTTTTTCAGGTGAGATATCAATGTCGGTCTCTTTTTGTGTGTCACTTAATACCCAATCTATTTCTTCTCGCCTTTCATAAACGGCCTTTTTAATGGCAGGCTCAATCGACTCTTCCCAGGCTTTACGGGTAAAAATACCGGGTACGGTTTCAGTGGTACTGAGTAAGAAGCTGACATCCGTATCCCCCGTCATATCATCTAAGCTCATATCCGCAAAGTTATGCTGTGCTTGTTGTAAGATTTTTTGATAAAGCGCCGATTCACCATTACGTTGACCAATTTGGCGAATAAGAATGGTTCGGTTTCCGGCCACTAAAGTACGGTTAGGTTTGATTATCCATTCATCGTGATACGGTAATTGAGCGGCATAGAAGGTGAATAGTTCGGTGCCTAACGTTTGCCATTCTCCGTCTTTTAATTCGGTATATTCAGGCCAAAT
>NZ_JABUYL010000057.1 GCF_014897315.1 Proteus sp. FME41
TATCCTCTGCGTCTTATTTATATTTAGCCCGTTAATATTCATTATTATTGCACCTATTTTTTATATTCAAAGGTGCCATCCCATTCCGGTAAAGGTGCAGGAGGTAGAGGAACAATTTTATCAATATCAGGGAATTTAGCGCGGGGGTTATCATCTATTTCATCACTAATTAAATCATAACGTCTAACACGTTCTAAATCTAGTTGCTGCCCTAAATAATTGGCTCGATCATTAATATCTTGAGTTCTAAAAGCTTGAGATAATCGGAATGCACTTAATGTATGCCCTTGTTTGACACCTTCCTGTAAATAAAATAAAGCTCTCGTATAATTGCCTTCAGCCAACGCATAATTGAGACCTAATTCAAAAGAGGCTTTACTAAACCCTTGCTTGGAAGCGCAATCTAGCATTGCTCGCCCTAAATCTAAACGATAAAGCTCAGGTACTTGGGCATCCATAAATTTATCCCCAATCGCATATTGTCCTTCAGGATTCCCCATAATGGCGGCTTTTAACATATAGCTAAATGCAGCATTTTTATCTTGCTCAACACCATAGCCTTCTTGTAAATAGGTCCCCATAATATAGTAACCAAAAGGAATTTCCATATTGATTAAACGCTCCACTAAATCAATCACTTCCTCTTGTGGTAATTTACCTGCAACTGGCTCTGCATCCCCTTCGGAAATCATCACTTGCAAATTACCTATCGCTATATAGTGATCTTTTGCCGCAGCTTGGCGATAAAGTTGAGTAATATGTTTTAAATCGGGATTATCTTGTCGGCTTAGTTGTACGGCTTGTTTAAACCATGTATCGGCTTCAGGATCTAATGGCGGAAAAACATCCTCTTCATGGAGACACGTAAATTGGAAATTTTTCAGGTTATGATGAATAGACTGGCAACCGAATAATAAAAGGCCAAATAAAAACACAACACCGGAGATAATAATTTTATTTATTATCCTCTGCGTCTTATTTATATTTAGCCCGTTAATATTCATTATTATTGCGCCTGTTTTTTATATTCAAAGGTGCCATCCCATTCCGGTAAAGGCGCAGGAGGTAAGGGAACAATTTTATCGATATCAGGGAATTTAGCGCGGGGGTTATTATCTATTTCATCACTGATTAAGTCATAGCGCCTAACTCGTTCGAGGTCTTTTTTCACTCCTAGATAATCAGAACTACTAGTAGTTTCTGTTTTAAATGCTTCAGATAATTGAAAAGCAGCTAATGAATAGCCTTGTTTCACTGCTTCCTGAAAATAAAATAATGCTTGTGAATAATTTTCATCAA
>NZ_JABUYL010000058.1 GCF_014897315.1 Proteus sp. FME41
AAAAGATACGTGTTATGTGTAGTGCTCACACAGATTGTCTGATGAAGAACGAGCAGAAATACCGGTATAGGCTTGTAGCTCAGGTGGTTAGAGCGCACCCCTGATAAGGGTGAGGTCGGTGGTTCAAGTCCACTCAGGCCTACCACTTTTCCTTTATGCTGCGTTGTGAACTCACTCGTTTACTTTATGTAAACTTCGTGACTCCACGCCTTGTCTAAAGAAAAAGCTTCTTTCTATAAAGAAGAAAAAGGAGTGGTTATACGGGTATTAGCAAATTGCATTATGGGGCTATAGCTCAGCTGGGAGAGCGCCTGCCTTGCACGCAGGAGGTCAGCGGTTCGATCCCGCTTAGCTCCACCATAATCTCTTGAATATAAAACAATAATTCAGAGTATATTAGCAATAGTATACTGCGAATTATTTTGCTCTTTAACAATCTGGAACAAGCTGAAAAATTGAAAACAAATCAATATATCACCGAGGTATATTGATGAGTCTCTCAAAATCTCAAACTTTGAATGTGTTTTTCGACATCGAAGTGGGATGAGCGAGCAATTTACAGTTCAAGGCGGCCAGCGCACAGTCAGCGCAACATACATTAGTATGTGAGCATGACGAGCACTGCCCAACGACGAAATGTAATCTGCGCAGCCATCACCACCCAGACGTCTTCAAGAAGAAACACCTTCGGGTTGTGAGGTTAAGCGAATAAGCGTACACGGTGGATGCCTAGGCAATCAGAGGCGATGAAGGACGTGCTAATCTGCGATAAGCGTCGGTAAGGTGATATGAACCGTTATAACCGACGATTTCCGAATGGGGAAACCCAATATCCAATGGATATTATCATTACGTGAATACATAGCGTAATGAAGCGAACCGGGAGAACTGAAACATCTCAGTACCCCGAGGAAAAGAAATCAACCGAGATTCCCCTAGTAGCGGCGAGCGAACGGGGAACAGCCCAGAGTCTTAATCAATAGCAGCATCAGGAGAACGGTCTGGAAAGTCCGGCAGTAAAGGGTGATAGCCCCGTATCTGAAGATGTTGTTATTGTGAACTCGACGAGTAGGGCGGGACACGTGTTATCCTGTCTGAATATGGGGGGACCATCCTCCAAGGCTAAATACTCCTGATTGACCGATAGTGAACCAGTACCGTGAGGGAAAGGCGAAAAGAACCCCGGCGAGGGGAGTGAAAAAGAACCTGAAACCGTGTACGTACAAGCAGTAGGAGCCTCTTTATGGGGTGACTGCGTACCTTTTGTATAATGGGTCAGCGACTTATATTCTGTAGCA
>NZ_JABUYL010000059.1 GCF_014897315.1 Proteus sp. FME41
TGTCTAAAGAAAAATTTGAACGTTCAAAACCGCACGTTAACGTTGGTACTATCGGCCACGTTGACCACGGTAAAACAACTCTGACTGCTGCAATCACTACAGTTTTAGCTAAAACTTACGGTGGTGCTGCTCGTGCATTCGATCAAATCGATAACGCACCAGAAGAAAAAGCTCGTGGTATCACCATTTCTACTTCACACGTAGAATATGACACTCCGTCTCGTCACTACGCACACGTAGACTGCCCAGGTCACGCCGACTATGTTAAAAACATGATCACTGGTGCTGCGCAAATGGACGGTGCTATCCTGGTTGTTGCTGCGACTGATGGCCCAATGCCACAAACTCGTGAGCACATCCTGTTAGGTCGTCAGGTTGGTGTTCCTTACATCATCGTATTCCTGAACAAATGTGACATGGTAGATGATGAAGAGTTACTGGAATTAGTAGAAATGGAAGTTCGTGAACTTCTGTCTCAGTACGATTTCCCAGGTGACGACACACCAGTAATCCGTGGTTCAGCGCTGAAAGCACTGGAAGGCGAAGCTGAGTGGGAAGCGAAAATTGTTGAATTAGCAGAAGCACTGGATTCATACATTCCAGAACCAGAGCGTGCAATTGACAAACCATTCCTGTTACCAATCGAAGACGTATTCTCAATTTCAGGCCGTGGTACAGTAGTAACGGGTCGTGTTGAGCGTGGTATTGTTAAAGTGGGTGAAGAAGTTGAAATCGTTGGTATCAAAGCAACGGTTAAAACAACATGTACTGGCGTTGAAATGTTCCGTAAATTACTTGACGAAGGTCGTGCAGGTGAGAACGTTGGTGTTCTTCTGCGTGGTACTAAACGTGAAGAAATCGAACGTGGACAAGTACTGGCTAAACCAGGTTCAATCAAGCCACACACTAAATTCGAATCAGAAGTTTATATCCTGAGCAAAGATGAAGGTGGTCGTCACACTCCATTCTTCAAAGGTTACCGTCCACAGTTCTACTTCCGTACAACTGACGTAACAGGTACTATCGAATTACCTGAAGGCGTAGAAATGGTAATGCCAGGTGACAACATCAACATGATCGTTGAACTGATTCACCCAATCGCGATGGACGACGGTTTACGTTTCGCTATCCGTGAAGGTGGCCGTACAGTAGGTGCGGGCGTTGTTGCTAAAGTATTA
>NZ_JABUYL010000060.1 GCF_014897315.1 Proteus sp. FME41
GTAAAATGAAGAAAACGGAGGTGTATTTTTATGGTTAAACGAATTTCATACCCATTAGAAGTTAAAGAAGCAGCTATACGAATGAAGTTGGAAGGAAAAACAACTAGAGAAATCATGTCAGAATTAAATGTCAGAAATAGAACACAAGTAAACACGTGGTGGCAATGGTACAGAAAAGGAGAATCTTATCGATTCTCACAAGGAGTAGGTAAACAATACAGTTATGGTAAAGGAAGAGAGGAACTAAGTTCTGAAGAGCGATTGAAACAGGAAAATAAGTATTTAAAGCAGGAAATTGATGTCTTAAAAAAATACAAAGAGTTGGAAAGGAAGTGGAAGCTGAAACATTTATAGAATTAGTTGATTCGTTTAAAGGAAAGGTTTCAATCACTTGGTTATGCGATTATTTTAATATTCCTAGAAGCACATATTACCGTTGGACTAAGATAAGTAACAAAAAAGATAGCCGAGTTGCACGTATTAAAGAACTTTGCAACGAACATAATTATACTTATGGTTATCGAAAAATCACATTTCTTCTTAGAAAAGAAATGCAAGTTAATCACAAGGTTGTTCAACGAATTATGCAAACCTACGGTTGGAATTGTCGAGTTAAAACAAAAAAAGCACATCGACCAGGATCGGCTTATTTCAAAACATCTAACTTGATTGACAGAAATTTTCATTCAAAGAAACCATTAGAAAAAATCACAACGGACATTACTTATCTTGATTATGGACCTAAGAGACTTTATCTTTCTAGTATTATGGATTTATTCAATGGTGAAATTTTGTCTTATACAATCAGTGATAAGCAAGATATTGCCTGTGTTTTAGATACACTTAATCAATTAAAAAATCTTCCAGAAAACTGTCTATTACACTCAGATCAAGGGTCTGTCTATACGTCTTATGCTTATTATGAAGCGACAAAAGCAAAAAGCATTATCAGAAGTATGTCCCGAAAAGGGACACCCGCTGATAACGCTCCAATAGAATCGTTTCATTCCACTCTAAAGTCTGAAACGTTCTCAATACAGTCAGAGCTTGGATGCTCTACTACTAGTGTAATCGAAACTGTACAAAATTTCATCAAGTATTATAATGAAAAGAGAATTCAACAAAAATACGGTTACTTATCTCCGATAGATTATCGAAAACAAGCAACCGCATAG
>NZ_JABUYL010000061.1 GCF_014897315.1 Proteus sp. FME41
AGGTGCAATAATAATGAATATTAACGGGCTAAATATAAATAAGACGCAGAGGATAATAAATAAAATTATTATCTCCGGTGTTGTGTTTTTATTTGGCCTTTTATTATTTGGTTGCCAGTCTATTCATCATAACCTGAAAAATTTCCAATTTACGTGTCTCCATGAAGAAGATGTTTTCCCGCCATTAGATCCTGAAGCCGATACATGGTTTAAACAAGCTGTACAACTGGATAGACAAGATAATCCTGATTTAAAACGTATTGCTCAGCTCTATCGCCAAGCCGCGGCAAAAGATCACTATAAAGCGATAGGCAACTTGCAACTGATGGTGTCAATTGGTAAGGCTGAACCTATAGCAGGTAAGTTACCACAAGAGGAAGTCATTGATTTAGTAGAACGCTTAATCAATATGGAGATCCCTTTTGGTTACTACATTATGGGGACCTATTTACAAGAAGGCTATGGTGTTGAGCAAGATGAAAATGCCGCATTTAGTTATATGTTAAAAGCTGCCGTGATGGGTAATCCTGAAGGACAATATGTGATTGGGCAAAAATTTATGAATGGGCAAGTACCCGAACTTTATCGCATAGATTTAGGACGAGCGATGCTTACTTGTGCTTCCAAACAGGGCTTTAGTCAGGCATCTTATCGATTAGGAATGAATTACTCGTTAGTTGATAGTAATTATTCACAAGCTTTAATTTTTTTTCAAGAGGCTATCAAACAACGAGACTCTTTAAGTGCATTTCGGCTTTCACAGGCTTTCAACACGAATGATATTAATGATCGAGTTAATTACTTGGGGCAACAGATTGATTTAGAACGTGTCAGACGCTATAAATTAATTAGTAAAGAAATAGATAGAAACCCTCGCGCTAAATTCCCTGATATCGATAAAATTGTTCCTCTACCTCCTGCGCCTTTACCGGAATGGGATGGCACCTTTGAATATAAAAAACAGGTGCAATAATAATGAATATTAACGGGCTAAATATAAATAAGACGCAGAGGATAATAAATAAAATTATTATCTCCGGTGTTGTGTTTTTATTTGGCCTTTTATTATTCGGTTGCCAGTCTATTCATCATAACCTGAAAAATTTCCAATTTACTTGCCTTCATGAAGCGGATATTTTCCCGCCATTAGATC
>NZ_JABUYL010000062.1 GCF_014897315.1 Proteus sp. FME41
TTAATGGACACAATCGCTATCATCTTACTGTACAAGGGTGTGATGTTTTACTTGATGTAGAACACTTCACAGGACGCGAAGCAATAAGTGAACCCTACCATTATCAAATTACCTTTACTTGCCAAGCTCAAGATTTACAGCCACAACAACTCTTGCGCCGTAGTGCAACGCTATCCTTTACCCCACCAATTAACAGTATTACCGATTTAGCAACGCAAGAGCCTATCACCAAACACGTTCATGGTGTAGTCACTCAATTTCGACGTCTATCAGGCTCGGTTGATGAAGCGCGTTATCAACTCGTTATTGAGCCTGTTTTTGCATTATTACGTCATCAAATCCGCTCTCATCGATTTTTCCTCAATCAATCTGTGCCCGATGTTGTAAGCCAAATTTTACGTGAGCATAATTTTAAAGATTGGGAGTTTGAATTTACGCTTAAAAACGAATACCCCAAACGTGAACAAATCAACCAATACAATGAGAGTGATCGCCAATTTATTGAACGACTATTAAGTGAAGTCGGTATTTTTTACTCATTCTATTTGCAAGACCAAACACAAACCGAAGTCATCCGTTTTGCCGATCGCCAAAGCGCTTACACCTTTGATAAAACACTGCCATTAAATAGCCCATCGGGCATGAATGATAATCACCAAGAAAGCGTATGGGGATTATCATTACATCATCAAGTAGTCGAACAGACTGTCTTTACCAAAGACTATAACCATCGCCAAGCACAAGATACCTTGATTTCAGCAGTAACGGATATGACCCGTGGTGAAGGGGATGATATCCATTATGGTGAAGTTTATCATTACCAAGCAAGACACCTTGCCCGTGGCGATAAAATTACCCCTGAAGCGGAAACGGCTAACTTTTGGGCAAGACTCGATCATGAACGTTTTCTGACTCGACAAACGCGCTTAAAAGGTGAAAGTAATGCGGATTTTTTATCCCCACTACAAGTACTTTCTATCATTGATAACGTCATACCTTCATCATTACCGTC
>NZ_JABUYL010000063.1 GCF_014897315.1 Proteus sp. FME41
GGCTGTATAATTTTTGGTGTGGATGAAGAGATTCATTCACACCTATTTTTACGCAAAAAAATAGAAACATATGAACTTTCCAGTTAGAATAAAGTTGCTTACACCAATTCAGGGAGGAAAATTCATATGTTTCATAACGATTATATCCGATTATCACTTAATTTAAAAGACCCCAATATCACATTTGCTGAAAAAGCATGCGTTGAACAAAAAATAAAAGGCGTTACTGCAACCCTTTATTTTGCTACTTTGACTTATACGCCAAGTCATTGTAAATGTTGTGACCGAGAAAACACTGATTTTTTACTTGTTAAGAATGGCTTTCTAACTTCAAGGGTAAAATGGCTTCATCTGGCCAATCGGCCAGCTTATATCGAGTTAAAGAAACAACGGTTTCTTTGTCGTAAATGTAAAAGAACCTTTGTCGCCCAATCAGAAGAAGTTGCCCCTAGCTGTTTTATAGCTAATAAAGTGAAACAGTCCCTCGCTATTGAATTAGGTGATGCCATTTCGTTAAAGGATTTATCTCGACGACACAACGTTTCTCCAACAACTGCTGAACGTATTTTAACTCAGTTAGGCGCTGCTTTTAAAGTTGACTATACTTATCTACCGCCCAACCTGTCTCTAGACGAATTCAAGTCTGTTAAAAATGTTGTCGGAAAAATGAGCTTTATTTACTGTGATTCCGTTACTCATGAAATCATTGATATTCTGCCAGACCGTCGCTTAAACGGTTT
>NZ_JABUYL010000064.1 GCF_014897315.1 Proteus sp. FME41
AAATAGACAGTTTCGAATTAAAGTCGCTTAAATCGAGTTTTAGAGCGTTTTAAAATAGAATGATGAAAAACTAAAAAGTTTCAAACGCTGGTCGGCTTGTTTCGTAAAAAAAGAGTGCAATGCGCACTTACACATCACTCTAAAAACGAGTGATGTAATGGCTAAAAATCGTGTATCAGAAGTTGCTTATCGCAACAACAAAATTTCATGCTAGTAGCGTCTCTTAAATGAGTGAGTCTTTGTTTCAATTTGTGATACATTTTTCTGATCCATCAAGAACTTCCTCAAAGATAAAATGCCCCAGCGCTCATTCCTCAATCGCCCTTTGTCATTGATTTTGTAATAAGCATTGCGCCCTATTCGGTTACAATCATTATAACAAAATAGACCATATAAAACTATAAATACTGGCAAGCTATCACATTGTAATACAAAGCACTTCGTTCTTGTATTACAATGTGGCTTGAAAAGGGGGAAGTTTCACTTTCCCCTTTTATCCCCTTTGGATTGTGTCGATTTGCTTTACGCAAACGCCACCTACCCATTTTATAAAAATAAAATGGGCAAAAGATCTTTCTTTTTGTCATACAAAAAGAAAAAAAAAGGGACGATTTTCTTCTTCCGAAATCGTCCCTCTTTTTTCTAAAACCATGGATGAACGAACAAAAAATCTCTCGTATTTTGTTTGTTCATCCACTAAAAATATGCGAACAGTA
>NZ_JABUYL010000065.1 GCF_014897315.1 Proteus sp. FME41
TGGGTGATATTTCTGTCTCTATTTAAAGGGATCTTCTGCGATACACTAAATTTTAGGTGCGCATTTTTTGTCCTTTGAAATTAAAAATCGTAGTTTGCTTATTATTCTGAAAATAGGGTTATTTTTCCCTTATAAATCAATATTGTTACAATTTGAAATAAAATACACATTTTGTTACATATTAAAAATCCATGTACATTAGAACTGACTGGCTTTAGCGAGATTTCGGACATTTACGAAAGAGAATAATATAAGTAAATACACTTATTTTAAGAAACGAAAGCAGTAAATAACGTGTGAACAATTATTTTACGCTAAGTCACTTATCCTACGAGGATACAACGTCCTTCTTTTCCGTCACTCCCTTTACTTCCCCTTAAAATTACTTAAGCTACTCTAATCAAATCGCGGTGCGCACTGGCTGATTTTTTGAAAAGGACATCAACAATAATCGTTTTGTTGAGAAACAATTACTGATAGTTAATTAAGGACTTGCCATGCCAACTCCCTGCTATATCTCCATTGAAGGAAAAACCCAAGGTAATATTACTGCGGGTGCATTTACGGCTGAATCAGTAGGAAATATTTATGTTCAAGGCCACGAAGATGACATGCTGGTGCAAGCATTCTCTCATGTAGTGACTGTGCCCACTGATCC
>NZ_JABUYL010000011.1 GCF_014897315.1 Proteus sp. FME41
GAGATTTTATTTTTATTACTCCAATTGCAAATGTACCTGCAATTTATGTGTATTTAAGTGAGGAATTTAAAGGAATGTCTCGGCCTATGAGAGATATTAATGTTGATTACCCTCCAAGTCAGATTATTATTGATAAAATGAAAGAACCTAAATTTCAGAATTGGGCCAATGATACCCATTCAACAGATTGCTCAGATATAGCGGCCAGCTTATTGAATATGGGTGAAGGAAATGGATATATTCTTGAAGCTAGACCAAGATTACGAGGTAATTTAAATGTGTATGAAAGTGGTATCATTGAACGAAATATGGAGTTTCATCAAGTATACACAGACGGAAAATATGTTTATGATCCTAGAGTTACTATTAATCCAATACCAAAGGGTGACTGGGAACAACACATAAAAGGTATTAACCCAGATGGAATTATTATTTCAGATAAATATAAAGGATTAAAATAATGGATATTAATGATGGTTCAATATTATTAAATTTCATATCTAAGCTGGATGAGCTTGAATGGAAAAAGTATCAACAGCGTTATCCATACACATTAATAGATAATCAATTAAAAAAAGTAGATCATTCATCATATCCTCCATTTACTAGCTTTAGATTTAAAAATGAGAATTTAAAAGTTATAAATATGCTAAAGCAAGCAATAAATAGTTATCAAGGTGATGTCGAATGGGTTTTAACTTCAACGAAAAGAGAATATAGAGATGGTTTAAATCATTGTATTTTAACAAAATATGTTCATGATATGAAAGAAGGTATGAAAAAAACAAATAAAATAAATATTCCTATAGATTCATATATATCGGAAATTATGCCTCAATTCGGTCCAGTTGCGTATAATGATTTAATTAACTTAGCTAAACATATTGAATGTTTTTTTATTAATTATAATTAGCGCATTATCGTTGTATTAGAGGATAAAGATTTATCATGAAGAAATTCATAAAATTGCCTGTTTACGCTATGACGTCTATTGCCCTGCTTGTCAGCAAAAAGGCAAAATTATTGAGGGAGATACCATGATGAAAATAAACACTATTCCCGTCGCGTTAGAAGGACATAAAGTGCAATGCGGCTGTTTAAAGGGTTGTGTATTGGTGGCGATAGAATAATGAGTAGATATGCTGTCAATAAACTATTTTTTTTCTATATTTCTGTTATAAGTTTATTTTTAACTGGGTGCAATATATTACCCCAAAAAATAGATAGAACATTTTCCCCTCCTGAAAATGGTAGAACAGTAAAAATTACCGTCGGCGTACCCGATGTCGCTGAGCTTTCACCAATGAAGGTTATGTATCGTTCAAACCTTTGCCGAAAAACATATAATAATAATGAAGTGCCTACATATACTGTTTCTGGTTTTAATAGTGAAATGGTTTTGTTAGAAAAAGAAGGTAATAGTTCATTATATAGTGCAGTAATCCCTTATAGAGGAGGTGGGAAATGTGATTGGCAATTAAGTAATGTCACGTTGAAAATGGTATTAAAACATAATGATAATTTTTATAAGGATATTAACAAGATTGTAGGAAGTGGTGTTATTATCATTTTTGATAATAATCAACCTCAACGAATAGGAAAGAAACCTGTTAATAAAAAAGGTGATTTTGATATTATATCTGATTATTTTCCTTGGATTGATACACCTTTTAAAAATGATAAGAACATTAGCTTATGGTTATATGGCGAAGAGCTTTATCTTTATTATAAATCTCGCAATGCTCAAAAAATCACCTGAAAACCCATCATTCATACCGATATAGTCGTTTACTCTGAATATCCAGCAGAGCGTAAAACTGAAGGTATAAGTACAATATATTCTTATCCAGATAACACAAAAAAATCAAATAGAGATGGAAAGCCAGACTATAAGAAACTAATTTCATTAATTAAGTAATCAAATTAAAATTTGAAACATGCGTAGCACAATCCAAGGACGAAAAATCATTTTAAAAAATAATACCACTAATATAAAAATAACGATATTAAATATTTTTTAAAGTCACATTGTATTGGATGGTTTGGAATATTTAGATAAGGATTTCAGATGAGTATATTACTTAACCCAGAAAAAAAAGCACACCGTTTAAAACCTGTACCATTAGGAGAACAAGGTGAGCGTTATAATGAAGATTTACCCATGACTGAATTAGATTTCTTGGATATAGTAGAAGAAAGACAATGTAGATTAATTAATACTGATTTAAGACGACGAGATGGATTTTCTTTTCCGGGATTTCTTTCAGGATTAGCTGTATTCACTATAGTTTTTCATTTTTTTATTACCACTATAGGCAGCGGATATACTACTTTCAAAAGTCGATTATTATCTTATAGCTCAGAATATAAAGAACTATTTGAAGATCCAGAACAGATATATAAAGTTCCATCTTTTGTTATTGATTATTATGCACCTTTTTTCCATTATAAGGATTTCACTCTATTCGATTATTTTTTAAATTATTTTAATGGCTACGTTACAAATGAGCCTTATATGGATTTATTCTTTTTTTCCTTTATGTTAATTCCTGCTTTTCTTGCTATTGTTGTTGGGGCATATCAATCTTTCTTTTTAAAACCACGTTCTTTAGTTTTTAATCGTGAGTTAAATCTTGTCTATACATGGCATCATAATAAAGTTTATGTGGCTCGATACCCTGAAATCGGCGTGGGAAAAATTCGGCAGTCTCTTGCGCTTCAATTATTTGGTTTTGATGATAAAAAACAACAACTGATTACAGAACTTTTTTTCCCGAATGTTTATGTATTGTCCGTTTATGGCACGAGTACGGAATATCACGATTTACGTTTTATGAATTTTATAAATACTTATATGCGTGAAGGTCGTGATGCACTCATTTCAACTAATTATTATCGTAAGAAACCCAAACTTTATTTTGGTAAAAACCCACTCCCTGCTGATTTTGAGCAACAAGTAAGTCGTATTTTAGCTGAAATCGATAAAAAGAAAGTAAAAAATGCGTAGCACAATCCAAGGACGAAAAATCATTTTAAAAAATGATACCACCAATACTAAAGGAACCGTATTAAGCGGTTCTTTATTAGCAAAGCAAACACATGAAATTGCCTGTTTAGGTGATGAAGTCTATTGCCCTGCTTGTCAGCAAAAAGGCAAAATAATCGAGGGGGATACTATGATGAAAATAAACAATACTCCCGTCGCGTTAGAGGGGCATAAAGTGCAATGCGGTTGTTTAAATGGCTGTGTATTAGTGGCAATAGAATAATGAATAAATACGTTATCGATAAGCTATTTCTTTTATCTATCGCGGTGATGGGTTTACTTTTAACTGGATGCAATATATTAACGCCCCAAATAGACAGGACATTCTCCCCTCCTGAAAATGGTAGAACAGTAAAAATTATCGTCGACGTACCCGATGTCGCTGAGCTTTCACCGATGAAGGTTATGTACCGTTCAAATCTTTGCCGAAAAACATATAATAATAATGAAGTGCCTACATATACTGTTTCTGGTTTTAATAGTGAGATAGTTTTGTTAGGAAAAGAAGGTAATAGCTCATTATATAGTGCAGAAATCCCTTATAGAGGAGGTGGGAAATGTGATTGGCAATTAAGTAATGTCACGTTAAGAATGGCATTAAAACATAATGATAATTTTTATAAAGATATTAACAAGATAGTAGGAAGTGGTGTTATTATCATTTTTGATAATAATCAACCTCAACGAATAGGAAAGAAACCTGTTAATAAAAAAGGTGATTTTGATATTATATCTGATTATTTTCCTTGGATTGATACACCTTTTAAAAATGATAAGAACATTAGCTTATGGTTATATGGCGAAGAGCTTTATCTTTATTATAAATCTCGCGATGCTCAGAAAATCACCTGGAAACCCATCATTCATACCGATATAACCGTTTACTCTGAATACCCAGCAGAGCGTAGAACTGAAGGCATAAGTACAATATATTCTTATCCAGATGGCACAAAAAAATCAAATAGAGATGGAAAGCCAGATTATAAAAAATTACTTTCCTTAATTAAAGAATAATTTTTAAAATTAAAAATAGAAAAATATGTAGCACAATTCAAGGACGAAAAATTATATTAAAAAATGATACCAACAATACAAAAGGAACCGTATTAAGCGGTTCTTTATTGATAATTAATATAGATTGATATCCACGATGGAACAAAAACACAAACTCAGTGATCACTGTGAATCACTATTACAAACAGAAACATCAAAAATGACTCAATATCAAGCTGGTGCGCTTGATTTTGTGGAAAAAATAGATAATTTACGATTAGTCATACGCCATGCTTTTTCTAATGGCAGGACTATGTTAGCGATCCCTTTTGTTATCGGTTTACTTTGGGCTTTCAGCTATGGCGTTAAAACAATTTATATTGATCCTTGGAAGCAAACTGAAAAAAGATTTCTAAATAGTTTAGAATATAAAAGAAGTTTAATAAGCGAGCAGTTTTTTATTTCAAAAAAAAGAGAAATAAAAGAGTCTTATGAAGATATTTATATAAAAAATGGCCACCTCTCTTTTTTTGATTTTTGGCATTATAATTACTATAACAATGACTTTCTATACAAAAAAAGTATTGCTCTTGAATTATTCTTATCTTTAGCCCCTCTATTATGTTCATTACCAATGATCTATTTTGGATTTATTGCAAGAAATCGACCTTATCTAATATGTGACCGAGAAAAACAATTATTTTATACTTGGGATATGAAAATGAATGTTTATGTTGCTAAATATTCTCAAATCAATTTTTCAGATATGAAACCAACATTAGCACTTATTTTATATCGAGTTGATGAAACTAATAAGTTGATAGAACATAAATATTATCCAAACTTAACGATGTTTAGTTTTTTAGGCGGTGGAAGTAGTAATGATAAAGCATGGGGATTAGGATATATCACCAAATATTTATTTTATGGATTAGCACCTTTGATTGAAGGTAAGTACACAAGAAAAAAATATTCTATTTTTAGAGAAGCGCCTATTCCCAAAGATCTTGATAAACAAATAGAACAACAAGTTGTTTTGGTTGATAAAGAGCTGCCACCTTGTAAAGAAATAGAAGATAAATTATCGGAAGCAATTAAGCATTCTATTTAGATTTTTTAGCTAAGTTTGCTGTTAATAATTTATAAAAGGATATATAAACATGCGTAGCACAATTCAAGGACGAAAAATCATTTTAAAAAATGATACCACCAATACTAAAGGAACCGTATTAAGCGGTTCTTTACTAGCAAAGCAAACTCATGAAATTGCCTGTTTAGGCGATGAAGTTTATTGCCCTGCTTGTCAGCAAAAAGGCAAGATAATTGAGGGAGATACCATGATGAAAATAAACAATATCCCTGTCGCGTTAGAAGGGCATAAAGTGCAATGCGGCTGTTTAAAGGGTTGTGTATTGGTGGCTATTGAGTAATTAATCATTTTTATGGAAAGATAATGGCAAGTTTATTTAGTGGTACAAATCATCCTCATAAAATAGAAATGAATCTTTTTAAGGAAGATAATGATAATTATAATTCAAATGTTAAGTTAAAAGACTTTGAGTTTTTAAACGAATTGACTGAAGATAAATGTGAAATTGATTCACCTAATAGAAATCTTATCAAGAATATAGCTATTCCTATTTTTATTGTGCTTTTTTTTAGTTTTATTTACTTATTACATGATAAATGTGAACGAATTTATTATGGAACAATAAGATTTGAAGAAAGTGTGAAAATATATGAGAAAGATTATGATAAAGAATATTCTGTAGTTAGCAATAGTTGGAAAGAAATATATGATGCATACAAGCCATATTTTAACCAAAAAGTTACTTATTGGGATTACCTAAAAGCGTATTATTCTGGTGATTTTTATCAAGGAACTAAAAATTCCATCTATCAAGATATCGCATTATTTTCTATGCCATTAATTGGAATGATATTAATGGGGCTAATTATTTTTTATATGCCTTGGGTGGTATTAAAAGTAGATAGAAAACGGCAAATTCTTTATGTCTGGAATTCCAGACAGTTATTAGTGACACGTTATTGTGATGCTGAATTTGGTTATGCAGGTACATTAATGTTCTTAAAACTTTATTGTCTTGATAAAAAAACAGGACAATTAATAGAAGGCTATTTTAAACCCAATATTTCATACTCAACCGGTCTTTTAGTGAGTAGAACGGCTGAAAATAAGCATTTTGTGACTTTTATTAATACGTTCATGAAAGATGGTCGAGATGCAATTAGCCAGACTAATTATAGTCGAAGAAAACCGCTATTTTGGTTTAATAAAAACCCACTCCCTGCTGATTTTGAGCAACAAGTAAGTCGTATTTTAGCTGAAATCGATAAAAAGAAAGTAAAAAATGCGTAGCACAATCCAAGGACGAAAAATCATTTTAAAAAATGATACCACCAATACTAAAGGAACCGTATTAAGCGGTTCTTTATTAGCAAAGCAAACACATGAAATTGCCTGTTTAGGCGATGAAGTCTATTGCCCTGCTTGTCAGCAAAAAGGCAAAATAATAGAAGGGGATACCATGATGAAAATAAACACTATTCCCGTCGCGTTAGAAGGACATAAAGTGCAATGCGGTTGCTTAACGGGTTGTGTATTAGTGGCAATAGAATAATGAATAAATACGTTATCGATAAGCTATTTCTTTTATCTATCGCAGTGATGGGTTTACTTTTAACTGGCTGTAATATATTAACGCCCCAAATAGACAGGACATTCTCCCCTCCTGAAAATGGTAGAACAGTAAAAATCACAGTTGATGTACCCGATGTTGCTGAGCTTTCACCAATGAAGGTTATGTATCGTTCAAACCTTTGCCGAAAAACATATAATAATAATGAAGTGCCTATATATACTGTTTCTGGTTTTAATAGTGAAATGGTTTTGTTAGAAAAAGAAGGTAATAGTTCATTATATAGTGCGGAGATCCCTTATAGAGGAGGCGGAAAGTGTGATTGGAAATTAAGTAATGTCACGTTAAGAATGGTATTAAAACATAATGATAATTTTTATAAAGATATTAACAAGATAGTAGAAAGTGGTGTTATTATCATTTTTGATAATAATCAACCTCAACGAATAGGAAAGAAACCTGTTAATAAAAAAGGTGATTTTGATATTATATCTGATTATTTTCCTTGGATTGATACACCTTTTAAAAATGATAAGAACATTAGCTTATGGTTATATGGCGAAGAGCTTTATCTTTATTATAAATCTCGCGATGCTCAGAAAATCACCTGGAAACCCATCATTCATACCGATATAACCGTTTACTCTGAATACCCAGCAGAGCGTAAAAATGAAGGTATAAGTACAATATATTCTTATCCAGATGGCACAAAAAAATCAAATAGAGATGGAAAGCCAGATTATAAGAAACTAATTTCATTAATTAAGTAATCAAATTAAAAATTGAAACATGCGTAGCTCAATCCAAGGACGAAAAATCATTTTAAAAAATGATACCACCAATACCAAAGGAACCGTATTAAGCGGTTCTTTATTAGCGACATAAACTCAATGAAATATCTTGACTAAAAAACAGGTGAGACTAAAGGCTTTGTCACAACCTATCATGCCATGAATATGTTTATGTGCTTTGGTAAAAAAGTCAAAACTCAAGTAATAACAAGTGGAGTAAGCACGAGTTTAGGGACTGCGATTTCTGTAAATTCAATTACGGGTGAACCTCAAATTATGGATATTAATAAATAAAAATATAAAGGATTATATTTATGGCGAATAAGCCAAGACCTATCAAATATGATGAGACTCACTCGATTAATGTCAGTGTCACAAATAAAGATGAAATAAAAAATTAGGTGATGTTAATATTACTCAATTTAAAATGGTAGGAAAAACATTTCAAACGCATTTTGATGATACAATTGTCACTTGTTTTGGTCCTAAAGCGGATGGCTCATGTATTTTACGTATTCAAGGTAAACCCAAGGGAAGTACGCATCGAGTGACTGGACACATAGAGATTAATTTAAAATCACATCATGATCTTAATAAGCTACTACAGTCCAATCTTTTTTATGATGGTGTCGCATCATTAAAGTTGGCTCACTTTGTTGGGTATGTGGGTGAAATCCACGTTATTAATGAAATTAAAAAGGGAACCTTATTTGATAAATTGTTTTTAAAAACAAGAAGTGGAAAGGCACTGCTTATAAATAAATAGCCAATCCTTATAAAGGATAATAAAGAGGTATTTCATCCTTTATATGGTAAAAGCTTTGATCCTGAAAAAATGATAGCATTACAAAATAAAAAAGGACAAGGAATAGATTTGATTTGTAAGATAGAGCCAACTCCCCCTCCGCCGGATTGGGTGACTTTTGAAATAAAAACAGTGATGAAAGATAAATTTGGTGCTAATTCAACACCCACAGGAGGAGCAGCCAGTGATTTACAAAAAGATTATATACGAAATTTAAGAAAGCATATTCAATTATCCCAAGATTCTATACTTGATGGGATTAATGAATATAAATTAGACATAAAGAAAAGAATTCTATTGAATAAAATAGAGAATGATGTCAAAAAAGGAAGTATTAGTGGTTTCAAATTGACTGTGGGAGTAGATAATAAATTTAATGTTTCCAGTAATGAAAAATATGATTCTTTCTATATACTTGAGGAGTTAAATAAATGAGTCGTGCAAACCGAGTGATAAATTATGTTGAAAAAATAGTCAGTGGAACTATTCGTGATATTATTGATATTAATAATCTTATTAATGAAGACTTTTATGAAATTATTAGTGAATTAGATTCAAATAATAAGGATAGGTATATTGATTATATATCTACTATTAACTTTAATTCATCGGGTATTGCCCTTATTTACATAATTCAAACTTATAGGAGAAAAAATGAGATTTCTTATTCTCTAGAACGTTTTCTGTATCATAAAAATTTATGCTTTATATCAGGTTATTTTGATCAATTTGAAAGAGATAAGAATTTTTTTGATCTTGCAGAACAAGGTGAAATCTTATTAATGAATTTTGCTTGTAATTATTTTAAGTCTAGCCAACTTTGTTACAATAAAATAATAGAAAATATTCAATCAGGTAAAATGGCAAACTCGCTCCCTATGTATACACGCCCTCAAAAGTTAGGCGTATTAGCGATTGAAATGTTAGCCAGTGAAAAAAAAGAAACCATTGATTGGGAAAGTGCGGGTATTCCGATTGATCCTTTCTACCAACGCTTTTGCCAAGAAGCCCTCTATTGTGAAAATGACGAAATTCTAATTCCATGGCTGATAGAATTATGTGATAAACATATTCAGTGGTCAGCATTATTTCGAAATAATGAAAATGAACAAAGTGCAACCAGTTATGAAATTGATATGGAAATACTCATTGCTTGGCCTTTTGAATATCAAGCAGTAAAAAATTTTCGTGCTCGCCATGGCTTAAGTACCCCCATAATCGATCATCCATTATTAAAAACACCGATGGCTATCGATCATCGTCCTGATATGGTGGGTTGGTTAGAGACTATGCCTGAAATTTATCATCAAATTACGAATGATTTAATTAAAATAAATCCAGAGCTAAAAGTCATTCATACATTATTTTAGTTTTGATTAAAATTAAACTCAGGCTTTGGTTATAAAATGATACTGACAGCAAAAAGCAAACAGATAATTAAGGACAACATTCTTCAGGAATTTTATATGGAAGCAATAGAATTTCTTGAAGATGAGCATAAATTAGTGTTGGATTATTATAATATTAAGCCTAAATCATTATTAGAGGTTGTAAAAAATAATTATCACTATTTTGATAAACAACATCGTACCAGCCAATACTTATGTGTTTTTCAAACTGTATTAATGGTTTATTTTGGTCAATTTTATAAAAAATCTTTTTTTTATAAAGAATTAGAAATAAATATGGATAATGTCATTGTTCATAAAAATAAATAGAGCCAATCTTGGCTACAAGAAAAAATCAACCTGAAAAAAGATTTCATACTAAATGAAAATACTGATTATTTTATTGAGGATGTTAAAAATAGTTACTTTTATATTAGTACCGGACAATCAACTTTAGAGAAAGAGATTGATAAGTTTGTTTTTAAAGATCCTCTTTGTCGATTTAAAGAATCGCAAAAGGAAAAAAAACTATTTATTAACAATGCTATTAAAAATATTCAACCTTTATCTATAAACAAAAGTGCTATTACTTATCTCTGTATAATAGCTCAATATATTGATGAGTTAGGTTGTTTTCAAGATATATTACGGCCAAAGTGGTACGGAAAATTAGATTTTCCAGAACTTATTCCTTGGCAGTTTGGAATAACCTTAGGAAATTAATTAATACTTGTAATAAAGAGAAATCTAAACATGCGTAGCACAATTCAAGGACGAAAAATCATTTTAAAAAATGATACTACCAATACTAAAGGAACCGTATTAAGCGGTTCTTTATTAGCAAAGCAAACACATGAAATTGCCTGTTTAGGCGATGATGTCTATTGCCCTGCTTGTCAGCAAAAAGGCAAAATAATCGAAGGGGATACCATGATGAAAATAAGCAATATTCCCGTCGCGTTAGAAGGACATAAAGTGCAATGCGGTTGTTTAAAGGGTTGTGTATTAGTGGCGGTGGAGTAATCAATATAAATTAGCAACTCAGTAAGTTATTTTTTTCATTTATATCTATCAATGATAGAAGTTAGTGACTTTTTGCTATTGCCTCACAAACTTGCTGTGCTGCATTTATAATGCGCGGTGCAGGTCGGCTAAAACTGTCTTCATCAATAGCAATAACGGGTACAGTGAGTTGAGGTTGCCAAAATGCTTGTACTGTAGGTATTTGATCTGCTTTACCACTGAATATAATCAAATCAGGTTGCTTTGTGAGTACTTGCTCACGACTTACTTGAGGCCATGCTACAGGGCTATTAGCGAAGATATTTTCACCGCCACAAAGTTCACTAATATGGCTTTGTAATGTACTGTTTGATGTAGTAAATAACGGCTGCATCCCAAATTGAATAAACACTTTTTTCTTGGGTTGATTCGATATAGTTGATGCATATTGCTGTTGTAACACTTGATATTGTTGACGCAATTGTTGGGCATTTTTTAATGCAATATCAGGATGATGGCTATAATTGGAAAGAGTAACGAGATCGTCTGCGATTTCTTCAATACTTTGTGGATCAGAATAAATAATAGAAATACCTAAAGCTTTTAACTGATCTAAGGGGCGTTGTGGATTACCACCTCGCCATGCAATCACTAAATCAGGTTTTAATAATAGAATGCGCTCGATATTAATCCCCTGCCAATTGGCGACTTGTTCAATACTTTTTGCATTCTCTGGATAATCAGAGTAAGCACTAACTCCGACAATATTATCCCCCATACCTGCGGCATAGGCCATTTCAGTGGCTGATGGTGATAGCGTAATCACACGATCAGCAGGCGTGGTAGCAATAGCAAAGTTTAGCCAAAATAATGAACAGAGTAATAATCCAAGATTGATAAATAAACGCATTACTTTTCCAATAATAAAAAATACCCACCTATTTTTTATCTTAGAATAAACAAAAAATAAAGGTGGGATATTGATAAAGCGATATTAGGATTATCTCGACTTAATTAGCCGTTTAATTTATCCAACATCGCGGTCACCATTAAGCTTGATTGCTCTGCGGCAACAGATAAAAACTCATCAAAACTTAAGTGCGATTCTTTATCAGCGACATCAGAAATAGCACGAACCACAACAAATGGTGTGTTGAATTGATGGCAAACATGGCCAATCGCGGTAGATTCCATTTCCACGGCTGCAACATCTGGGAAAGTGTGGCGAATACGCGCTAAAGGTTCTGCACCATTAATAAATGCATCACCACTACAAATTAAGCCACGAACGGCATTTAATTTTAGAGATGCAATACATTCTTCAGCGATTTGAACAAGTTTGAGGTCAGCAATAAATGCAGGAGGACATTGTGCCATTTGACCTGGTTCATAACCAAATGCAGTAACGTCTGCATCGTGATAGCGTACTTCGGTTGAAATAACGATATCGCCGACATTTAATCTGGGATCTAATCCACCTGCAGAGCCCGTATTAATTACCACATCAGGGCGAAAATGCTCAAGTAATAAAGTAGTACCAATTGCCGCTGCAACTTTACCAATGCCTGATTTTAATAATGCAACATCAACACCGTTGATTGTGCCTGTATAAATTTCACAGCCACCACGAGATAAGATTTGGCAATCTTCAATTTTATCACGCAGAAGTGTGACTTCTTGCTCCATTGCACCTATTACGCCAACTCTCATTGTGTCATACTCACTTGTAGGTTAAGAATAAATAGAGTTTAGCATCTATCGGAAAAACACGATATAACACAAAAAATAGAGAATTCGTTTCATCGAAACCAGAAAGAGGACAGAAATGATCGATTTTAAGCTGAAGTTAAATTACCAACGCAAATATAACAGCAGTGATATCGATATCAACGATGAAATACAGGTTTCTCGTCAATTTGAAAGTGATCGTGGACGTATTATTAACTCTGCTGCTATTCGTCGTTTACAACAAAAAACACAAGTATTTCCCTTAGAGCAAAACTCCGCAGTCCGTAGCCGTCTTACCCATTCACTTGAAGTGCAACAAATTGGCCGTTATATCGCTAAGCAAATTATCGGTGAATTAAAAAAACAAAATAAGCTTGAAACGTATGGCTTAATTGATCGTATCGATAGTCTTGAAAGTTTAATTGAGATGGCGTGTTTAATGCACGATATAGGTAATCCCCCTTTTGGGCATTTTGGTGAAGCCGCAATTAAGCATTGGTTTCAAAAAGTATTATCGCCAGAGGCGACTACTGAGTTTGATTGTTGCCCGTTTATCCCCATGCAGTACTCGGCTAAAATGCAATTAAATGAATTAAGGCAAACCTTGCGCCAAGATTTATGTCAATTTGAAGGCAATGCTCAAGCTATTCGAATGGCACACCATCTGCTTAAATTAAATTTAACCTATGCACAAATTGGCTGTGTATTGAAATACACTCGTCCTGCTTATTGGCAAGGTGACATACCTAAAGAATATAGTTATTTAATGAAGAAACCCGGTTATTACTGGTCTGAATTAGCCTTTGTAAAAGAAGTCCAAGAAAAATTAAATATGGGTGAATTTTGTCGCTTTCCTCTGACTTATATTATGGAAGCGGCTGACGATATCTCTTATTGCATTGCAGATTTAGATGATGCTGTGGAAAAGGGGATTTTTGATATCAATCGCCTAGTTCAATTATTACGTGATGCATGGCGTGAAAATGGTAATGTGACAGAAGGTGATTTATTCGATATCACCGTGAATCGCGCTTATAAAAAAGTTGATCAAAATGAAGCTAAACGCAGTATGCAAGATCAATTCTTTATGTACTTACGTGTTTATATTACAGGTAAATTAGTGCCTTATACGGCGTATCGTTTTATAAAAAATTTGCCCCAAGTGTATGACGGGAATTTTAATTGTGCCTTACTTGAGGGAAACAGTGCGGAACATCGCTTACTAACCACATTAAAAAGTGTCGCTAAGAAATGGGTATTTAGCCATCCTGAAGTCGAAGAGCTTGAAATGAAAGGATATCGTGTGATCAGTGGATTATTAGATATCTATAAGCCCTTGCTTTTATTATCAACTGAAGATTTTTTAAGATTGCATAAATATAACGAGCATCCCCAATATGTTATTGAGACGCGTTTATATCATAAGCTTTCTGTTAAACATAAACTGGCTTATAACGAAATGTTAGAAAAGCTAAATGATATAAATACTGAAAAAGGTAAAATCTTAGAGTTTTATTATCGCACAAGATTAATTCAAGATTATATCAGCGGAATGACCGATCATTATGCTTATGAAGAATATAGAAAATTAATGGTTTGTGATTAATTTGTAAGCATAAATAGAATGGCTATCTTATTGATTGATGATATTTTTTAGACTTTTCTTAGAGATAATAAAGATTTATTAAATTACCAGAAAATAAATGTTATTAATTGTAAATGTATTCAATATAAAAGTTATATATAATATTTGTTAGTTATAGAACAATATAAAATCCATAAAACGAGTGTCTTAGGTTGTTATCATTAAAAGTTTTCCCAATTTAACAAAAATATTGCTTATATCAGTTAAGTAAATAACTTGTTCGATGTTATACTCTCTCTATGTTTTCTTCTGAAATGCATAGTCATTCATGTAACGCTGAAAAACATACAGCGTATTCTAAAACGATGTCATTTCACTGTTAATCCGTCATTGATACTTAATTTAATACTATGGTGCAGTTTTATTCCCCTAAAAAACGCTCTGTTAAAAAACAGGCGACAACGTTGGAAGTGACCGCCAGTGCATTGGATGCAAATGGTCAAGGTATTGCTCATGCTGAGGGCAAAACAATTTTTGTAAAAGGACTACTCCCACAAGAAACTGCTCGAATTCGTTTAACAGAAGAAAAACGCCAGTTTGCTAAAGGTGAAATTATTAAGCGTTTAACAACCAGTGAACAGCGCATAATGCCTTATTGTGAATATTACGAGCGTTGTGGTGGTTGTCAGCAACAACATATACCGATTACGTTACAGCGTACGACAAAAGCGGGCGTGTTATCGCACCTTATTAAGCGTGAAACAGGTGTGATGGTTTCAGCCGAGCCTGTGATTGCAGGTGCTGAATATGGTTATCGTCGTAGAGCAAGATTGGGATTGCGCTATCAACCTGAAAAAGGGTTGGTTATGGGCTTTCGTCAAGAGCGCTCTAATGACTTGGTCATGATAAAAAAATGCCCAGTATTAAAACCACCGCTAAATGATTTATTAGCCCCTCTTTGGTTGTGTCTCAAGCAATTGTCAACAGTGCGTGATCTAGGGCATGTTGAAATGGTGCTTGCGGATAATGGGCCATTGGTGATTTTACGTCATTTATCACCATTGCCTGAGTGTGATAAGCAGAGTTTGCGTGATTTCTCTCAAACTTATCAAGTTACGATGTATCTTGCAGGTGATAATAGCGAGATAGCACGATTAACTTCAATTGAGAAGGAACCCTTCTATCAAATAGAAGGTCTTAATCTACGTTTTGCACCCACTGATTTTATTCAAGTGAATGATGAAATAAACCCTAAGATGGTTACTCAAGCCATTGAGTGGCTTGATTTATCGCCAGAAGATCGAGTGTTAGATCTGTTTTGTGGTATGGGAAATTTTACCTTACCTATTGCAAAACGAGTTAGCGAAGTGGTGGGCATAGAAGGCGTGCCTGCACTGGTTGCGATGGCGAAAAAAAATGCAGAACAAAACCAACTAGGAAATGCGCATTTTTGGCATGCAGATTTATCGGCTGATTTTTCTGCGATGTCGTGGTCAAAAGAGGGCTTTAATAAAGTGTTGTTAGATCCCGCAAGAGCCGGAGCATTAGAGGTAATGTCACATATTGTGAAGTTATCCGCAGAAAAAATCGTGTATGTCTCCTGTAATCCGACCACGTTAGCCAGAGATAGTAAGATATTATTAGATTCTGGATATCAGCTAACCGGTTTAAAAATGTTGGATATGTTTCCACAAACGGGTCATCTGGAATCAATGGCACTGTTTAGTCGAAAATAAATTTAGTCGAAAATAAACAGTTAGCCAGTAAATAAGTCGCAAATAAGATTTATACCGTGTAGGGAGAGAATATGGTTGCAGTAAGAAGTGCTCACTTAACGCCTGCAGGAGAGTTTGCTGTTGATAAATGGGTCAATAGCTTGAACTTAACTCATGCCAATGCGGGTAGTGAAATCATGCAAACCTGGGAATACTGCCATCGTACAGTTCAAGGGCGTGAAGATGCCGAGCTGCTACTGTGGCGTGGTGTTGAAATGGTTGAGCTTCTTTCGACACTGAGCATGGATAAAGACAGCATGAGGGCTGCACTTCTTTTCCCTCTCGCTGAAGAAAATCTTATTGATCAGGAAATCATTACTGAACACTTTGGTGATGCCATTTGGGGCTTAGTGCGTGGTGTAATGGAGATGGACGCCATACGCCAACTAAAAGCGACGCATACCAATGAAACAAGCTCAGTTCAGGTGGATAATGTTCGCCGCATGTTGTTATCCATGGTGGAAGATTTCCGTTGTGTGGTGATTAAACTTTCAGAGCGTATTGCCCATTTACGTGAAGTGAAAGATGCCACAGAAGATGAGCGCGTACTGGCGGCCAAAGAGTGTTTTAATATTTATGCACCATTAGCCAATCGATTGGGTATTGGTCAATTAAAATGGGAATTAGAAGACTTTTGTTTCCGCTATCTTCATCCTGACGAATATAAAAAAATCGCCAGCCTGCTACATGAGCGTCGTATTGATCGTGAACAGTACATTGACAACTTTGTCAGTACGGTACGCGGTTATATGAAAGAAGAAAATGTAGAAGTTGATATCTATGGACGCCCTAAACATATCTATAGTATCTGGCGAAAAATGAAGAAAAAGAACCTCGCATTTGATGAGTTATTTGATGTAAGAGCGGTGCGTATTGTTGTTGAGCGCCTTCAAGACTGCTATGCAGCATTGGGGATTGTGCATACTCATTTCCGTCATTTACCTGATGAGTTTGATGATTATGTGGCAAATCCTAAGCCAAATGGCTATCAGTCCATTCATACCGTTGTTTTAGGGCCAGAAGGAAAAACGGTTGAAATTCAAATTCGGACTCGTCAAATGCATGAAGATGCAGAATTGGGCGTGGCTGCGCACTGGAAATACAAAGAAGGTGGAACAGGAGCTGCGCCGAAAGGTGGTACAGGCAGCTATGAAAACCGTATTGCGTGGTTACGTAAACTAATTGCATGGCAAGAAGAGATGGCTGATTCTGGCGAAATGTTGGATGAAGTTCGTAGCCAAGTTTTTGATGACAGAGTTTATGTCTTTACGCCAAAAGGTGATGTGGTTGATTTGCCAGCGGGTTCGACGCCACTTGATTTTGCTTATCATATTCACAGTGATGTGGGCCACCGCTGCATTGGCGCGAAAATCGGTGGGCGTATTGTGCCATTTAGCTATCAATTACAAATGGGTGACCAAATTGAAGTTATCACACAAAAACACCCTAACCCAAGCCGAGATTGGTTAAACCCTAATTTAGGGTATGTCACTACCAGCCGCGGTCGTGCGAAAATTCATAATTGGTTCCGTAAGCAAGATCGCGATAAAAATATCCTTGCGGGTCGTCAGATTTTAGATAATGAACTGGCGCATATGGATATCAACATGAAAGAGGCAGAGAAATTGCTGATCGCACGTTATAACGTGCATAGTGTTGATGAAGTATTAGCAGGTATTGGTGTCGGTGATATCAGAATTAACCAATTAGTGAACTTTATTCAAAGTAAATTGAATAAAGCCACTGCGGAAGATGAAGATAAAGAAGCACTTCGGACACTTGAGAGTAAAACACCAGCACCAAGGACAACGGGGGCAGGCAGCAGTATTGTTGTCGAAGGAGTGGGTAACTTAATGCATCATATTGCACGTTGTTGCCAGCCTATTCCGGGCGACAATATTGTCGGCTTTATTACTAAAGGTCGTGGTATTTCGATTCACCGAGCAGACTGTGAGCAACTTGCAGAGCTACTTTCTCATGCTCCAGAGCGTATTGTTGATGCGGTATGGGGTGAAAATTATTCTAGTGGTTACTCATTAGTGGTTCGTGTTGTTGCTAATGATCGTAGTGGATTACTACGTGATATCACGACTATTTTAGCGAATGAGAAAGTTAATGTGCTAGGCGTTAGTAGCCGTAGTGATGTGAAGCAGCAAATTGCGACAATTGACATGAATATTGAAATTTATAATCTTCAAGTATTAGGTCGCATTTTAGCAAAACTTAATCAGTTGCCTGATGTGATAGAGGCGAAACGCTTTTCTCACTAAAACATTAAAATGATAAGATGCCGAGATAACTGTTCTCGGCATTTTTTTATCTAAAAATCAGAAAAACTGTATATTTAGTTAGCGATTAAATTGCTAGGATTTATTTAAAATAAATATTATTTTAAATAAAAGGGATCTAGCAGATAAATATGAAGGTAACTAAACAATATTATATTAATAATATGTGTTGGGGATGGTTTATTGGTTTGTGTTTTTTATATCTTTCTTGGAATGATGAATTTAGATATAAAAATATTTATTTAATTATTAATATTTATGGAACTATATTTTTCCCTGTATCTAAATGGGCAGTTGAGAGTTTCTTTCTAGGATTTACGACAAGAGAATTTTGGAATCGAGGACTATTTTCAGATACAGCTGGTAAAGCTGGTGGTTTGGCTTTATATAGTTTCATCGTGTTTTTATTATCTATACCAATTACAATAATTTTTATATTATTTGTGTTAGTTAAAAGGTTGTTTTTCTAAATAAACAACCTTTAAAGTATTAATTACATACCAATCAAATTATTGGCTTTTTCAATTAAGTCGTTATCAATCAATGCTCCAATACTTGCTATGAGCAATCCATATCCTAATATACCTATGGGACCACCTAGAAGCACACTAAATGTAAATCCTGCTACAGATATAGCCGCCATTCCCGCAAATATAGTCTCTGCTTTAACAAAAAATGGACGCCAATTATCTGTTTCTGTTGCTTTTATTAACTCTATCCATAAATCTTTGACGTCAAGGGCTTTACTCACAAAAAACATACCTTTACTAAATTTTTTTAATTTTTGAGCTATATCATCGATTTTGATCGATTCCAATGCAGTCGCAATAGCTTTACGATCTTTAGCATTAATTTTCTTATTGATATCTGTCTTGTGTTTTTCGTAAGCCTTTAATGCATCATCAACGTTACGGATGGTTTTTCCTCTGGTTTGTTGGGCTAAAGATTCCGCTAATTTCCTTGCTTTATCACCATAAGCATTAAAGACTTCTTTATAAAAATCAGCCGTAAATTTTATTGAATTATGTAATTGCTTAAAATCATCGTTTGTTTGTTCTTTTTTATTTGCTTGTTGAGCTAAAATATCGGCAATTTGGAAATTGCGATGTGTAAACGTCATATTATTATGGAAATCTTGACATGCGGATTTAAAATCTTGTTCTCTAATATATTTTTGCATCTCAGGAAAGTTATTTATATTGTCTACGCCTTTATCTGCATATAAAGCATGTAAAGCTAATCGTACTGAGGGTAACCAGCGGGAATACTCCCCAAATTTTTCACCTATGTTTTGTAACATTGGGTCTGGATGAGGGCTAAAATGAATATCAAAAAGAAAACCATTTATATAGTTCATTTTTTGATAAAACATTCTACTTAGATTAATATCTGCTTCAAATATATGACTTATGCTTTCATTATTTAATGGAATGTTGTTTTCTTTCATATTCAATAATAGTAATGGAGAGCTTTTATTAAACTCGTTTGATCTATGTATTAAAGAGCGGCCATAAGGTTGCATTATTAATGCTTTTTTTAATGCTAATTCGGTTTTCTGTTTTAAGTAAGATTTACATTCATTTTTAAATTGTACGCAATTTTTTCTTCCACAAACAGGGCATTCTTGGTTTTTATCCTGCATAAAAGTATTGCAAATAATATTTGTTGCTTGATTAAATGAAAAATTATTATTAAAAGCATACTCAGGAATATAAGCACTATGTGGCGTTACAGTTAATGAACTAAATTGAATTATATTTTCACTCATTTTATTAATCCTTTGATAAAAATTAGTGTTTATAAATACGGATAAAAATGACGTATTTATATGGAGTTGAAAAGTGGATTTATAGCAAGGAGTATATTTTTAAATAACAAATTTATAGTTCAATTTAAAATGTCATTATTCTTTCAAAAAAGTTATTTTTAAGATCTTGAGCTTGAAATGATAAGATGCCGAGACAACTGTTCCGGCATTTTTTATCTAAAAATATGTTAAACAGGATAAAGCTCACTCTTATTTAAAAGGCAATATGATGTCAGAAAATCGTGAAATCTTTCGTTTATTAGAAATTATGGTGCAGTTACGTGATCCCAATACAGGATGTGAGTGGGATAAAGTGCAGACTTTTGACACTATTGCACCTTATACACTAGAAGAAACCTATGAAGTGCTAGACGCTATTGCGCGTAAAGACTTTGCTGATTTAAAAGAAGAGTTAGGCGATTTGCTTTATCAAGTCGTTTTTTATTCACGAATAGCACAAGAGCAAAAATTATTTGATTTTAATGATGTTTGTGAGGCTATTAGTCATAAGTTAGAACGCCGTCATCCTCATATTTTTGCTGCTGAAAGTGACAATAATTTAGTAACAGAAAAACATCGTTGGGAAAAACTCAAAGCACAAGAGCGTGAAGCAAAAGCACAGTTTTCATTATTAGATGATATTCCTACCGCATTACCTGCTTTAATGAAAGCTGAAAAAATTCAAAAGCGATGTGCTTCTGTTGGTTTTGATTGGAATGAGCTTGAGCCTGTTTTAGGTAAAGTTTATGAAGAAATTGATGAAGTGATGGCTGAAGTAAAAAAAGAGCCTCAAGATGCCTCTCGAATTGAAGATGAACTGGGGGATTTACTGTTTTCAGTTGTAAATTTATCGCGTCATTTAAAACAAAAACCAGAACAAGCCTTAAATCGTGCTTGCCGTAAATTTGAACAACGCTTTCGTTTTGTTGAAAAAGCACTCTCAGAAGAAGGTATAAGCATAGAAAATGCTTCATTGAAAGAGATGGAGATCGGCTGGCAGAAAGCTAAAGTACAATCGATTGAGTGAATTATGACTCGCGAATCGCCACGAGAGTGGCATTAAATGCGATAAAAATGAGGTAAGACATCACTGTTTTTTTATCTCTTTTTATAAAAAAAGGTAAAAGGCAAAATGATAAAAGGTAATTTTGTTTTTTTGTTTTTAGCTAATCCAAAATATTGCGGTTGCATTTAATTACATTAAAATTGTGACTAATATCAAAAAAATTAAAGGCATGATCATAAGCAAAAGATCTTGCTGTAAACCTGCTACACTTAATGTCGTGAAAAAAATAAAGCATCTCTTCGGTAAAAGTGATATCTTAGCTGAAAGGATTAAGCTAAAATGCTTAAGAAATATTTTCACGGGTTTAGTTTATTGAATTTTTACTGTTTTTTCGTGTTTAAACGGATAAGTGGCGTGATGAAAAAGAACTTTATACTACTAAGAATGTTTGTAGCGAAAATAAGGTTCGGGTATACTGTGTTCCCGTCCAGTTATATCCATCATCCTAATACACCTAAACTTTCAGGTTCAGCATGAAAACGAATTATATTTTTGTGACCGGCGGGGTCGTATCCTCTCTGGGTAAAGGCATTGCCGCAGCCTCTTTGGCGGCTATACTCGAAGCCCGTGGACTCAATGTCACCATGATGAAGTTGGATCCGTATATCAACGTCGATCCAGGTACCATGAGCCCAATTCAGCACGGGGAAGTCTTCGTCACTGACGATGGTGCTGAAACTGATCTCGACTTAGGGCACTATGAGCGCTTTATTCGCACTAGAATGACACGCCGTAATAACTTCACGGCAGGTCGCGTGTACTCTGAAGTATTACGTAAAGAGCGTCGTGGTGACTATCTTGGGGCAACTATTCAAGTTATTCCTCATATCACTAATGAAATCAAAGAACGCATCATCCGTGGCGGTGAAGGCCATGATGTCGTTTTAGTTGAAGTCGGCGGAACCGTTGGTGATATCGAATCTTTACCTTTCTTAGAAGCAATTCGCCAAATGGCAGCAGAAGTGGGCCGTGAGCACACATTCTATCTGCATTTAACCTTGGTGCCTTATTTAGCGGCTTCTGGTGAAGTGAAAACGAAACCTACCCAGCATTCTGTAAAAGAATTACTGTCAATCGGGATTCAACCTGATGCGTTGATTTGCCGTTCAGACCGCGTTATTCCTGCAAATGAACGTGCGAAAATTGCGCTGTTCTGTAACGTGCCAGAGAAAGCGGTTATTTCACTAAAAGATGTCGATTCTATTTATAAAATCCCTGCACTATTGAAATCTCAGGGATTAGATGATTATATCTGTAAACGATTCAGCTTAGATTGCCCAATTGCAAATCTTGCTGAATGGGAACAAGTTATTTACGAAGAAGCAAATCCTGAAGGCGAAGTGACCATTGGTATGGTGGGTAAATATGTTGAATTACCCGATGCCTATAAATCAGTGATTGAAGCATTAAAACATGGCGGTTTCAAAAGCCGTGTCGCGGTAAATATCAAATTAATTGACTCACAAGATGTTGAAACCCGTGGTGTAGAAATACTTAAAGGGTTAGATGCAATCTTAGTACCAGGTGGTTTTGGTGAGCGTGGTGTTGAGGGCAAAATTATGTCTGCTCAATATGCACGTGAAAATAAAATCCCTTACTTAGGTATTTGCTTAGGTATGCAGGTTGCTATGATTGAATTTGCACGTAATGTTGCGGGTATGGAAGGTGCAAACTCCACTGAATTTGCACCAGATTGTAAATATCCTGTCATCGCATTAATTACAGAATGGCGCGATGAAGACGGCAACATTGAAGTACGCTCAGATGACAGTGATTTAGGTGGCACGATGCGCCTTGGTGCTCAGCCTTGCCATTTAAGTGGTGATAGCTTAGTACGTACGTTGTATGGCAAAAATACCATTACAGAACGCCATCGTCACCGTTATGAAGTGAATAATCTACTATTAAAACGTATCGAAGACGCGGGTTTACGTGTCGCAGGTCGTTCAGTAGATAACAAACTGGTGGAAATTATTGAAAATCCAAACCATCCTTGGTTTGTTGCTTGTCAATTCCACCCAGAGTTTACCTCAACGCCGCGTGACGGCCATCCGTTATTTGCTGGCTTTGTGAAAGCAGCCTTTGATAACCAAAAAGGCTTGCTGAAATAGGATATATGAGAAGAGATAGGGTATCTCTTCTCGGAAATTTAACTTGTACAGAGGAAAACCGAATGTCCAAAATCGTTAAAGTACTTGGTCGTGAAATTATTGATTCTCGTGGCAACCCAACGGTTGAAGCAGAAGTTCACTTAGAAGGTGGTTTTGTTGGTATGGCGGCGGCTCCATCAGGCGCATCAACAGGTTCTCGTGAAGCTTTAGAATTACGTGATGGTGATAAATCACGTTTCTTAGGTAAAGGTGTTCTGAAAGCGGTTTCTGCTGTTAATGGTCCAATCGCTAAAGCGATCCTTGGCCAAGATGCAAAAGACCAAGCTAACATCGATAAAATCATGATCGATTTAGATGGTACTGAAAACAAATCAAACTTTGGTGCAAACGCAATCCTTGCGGTTTCTTTAGCAAGCGCAAAAGCAGCTGCGGCTGCAAAAGGTATGCCTTTGTACGAGCACATTTCTGATCTGAATGGTACTCATGGTCAATACTCTATGCCTCTGCCAATGATGAACATCATCAATGGTGGTGAGCATGCAGATAACAACGTTGATATCCAAGAATTCATGATCCAACCTGTTGGTGCTCCTTCTCTGAAAGAAGCTGTACGCATGGGTTCAGAAGTTTTCCATCACTTAGCGAAAGTGCTGAAATCTAAAGGCATGAATACAGCAGTGGGTGATGAAGGTGGTTATGCACCAAACTTAGAATCTAATGCTGCTGCATTAGCAGTTATCAAAGAAGCTGTTGAAAATGCAGGTTATGTTTTAGGTAAAGACATTACTCTGGCTATGGACTGTGCAGCTTCTGAGTTCTACAACAATGAGACAGGTAACTACGAACTGAAAGGCGAAGGCAAAACCTTCACTTCACAAGAGTTCACTCATTACTTAGAAGAACTGACTAAACAATATCCAATCGTTTCTATCGAAGATGGTTTAAACGAATCTGACTGGGATGGTTTCGCATACCAAACTAAAGTTCTTGGTGACAAAATCCAACTGGTTGGTGACGACCTGTTTGTAACTAACACTAAGATCCTGAAAGAAGGTATCGATAAAGGTATCGTTAACTCAATTCTGATCAAATTCAACCAAATCGGTTCACTGACAGAAACCTTAGCAGCAATCAAAATGGCGAAAGATGCTGGCTATACAGCTGTAATCTCTCACCGTTCTGGTGAAACTGAAGATGCTACTATCGCTGACTTAGCCGTTGGTACAGCTGCAGGCCAAATCAAAACAGGTTCTATGAGCCGTTCTGACCGTGTTGCTAAATATAACCAACTGATCCGTATCGAAGAAGCATTAGGTAATAAAGCACCTTTCAACGGTCTGAAAGAAGTTAAAGGTCAAGCATAAGCTTGTACTTTTGATTAAAAAATCTTATTAATACCGAAGAGGAGAACCTTGTGTTCTCCTCTTTTTTTAGTTTTCTTTATAAGAAAAACAGAATATTTAGCCTTAATAGTTTTAAAAAAGTGTGACCAGTAAGAGAAAATAGTGTTCAATTATTGCTCTTTTATTAATAAATCGATTAATTCTCGTGGATGAGATCCCAATTATCAGCTTTGCGCATTTTCAATAGTCAGAAATGTTTTTATATTTCACATATAGCCTATTTTGTTAACAATTATGGCCTGATGAACCTAATGTTCATATCAGCTAATGTGGAGTATTATCATGGACGCGTCTAATTTAGCCCCATCGGCAAAATCAAGCCCGATAAATAAACGAGGGTTAATTATTCTAGCAATAGATGTGGTTGTTCTACTGCTACTGTTAGAGTTTTTACCTTATGATCCTAAAGCCAATGCAGGTTTAGCCTTAATGGTGTTTGTGGGGGTGCTATGGCTGACTGAAGCTATTCACGTTACGATCACGGCATTATTTATCCCTATATTAGCCGTAGTCATGGGGCTAATGAATACAAATGAGTCATTAAAATCATTTGCTAATCCCATTATTTTCTTATTCTTTGGTGGATTTGCTTTAGCGACAGCACTGCATATCCAAGGGCTAGACCGCTTAATTGCTAATCGTTTATTGATGATAGCCAAAGGTAAACTCTCAATTGCAGTATTGCTGCTATTTGGTGTCACTGCATTATTATCAATGTGGATCAGCAACACGGCAACCGCCGCAATGATGTTACCATTAGTGTTAGGTATTTTATCTAACTTAGATATTCGTTCAGAACGTAACACTTTTGTTTTCGTATTATTAGGTGTTGCTTATAGTGCCAGTATCGGTGGCTTAGGAACATTAGTTGGGAGTCCACCTAATGCGATTGCAGCAGCCCAATTAAACTTAGATTTTATTACGTGGATGAAATACGGTATTCCAATCATGTTGGTATTATTACCTATCATGTTTATTGTTATGTATCTCATGCTACGTCCTAACTTAAAACATAAGTTTGACCTGAAATTAGAAGTATTAGAGTGGAATAACAAACGTGTTATTACCATGGTTATCTTCTTAGCAACAGTATTTTGCTGGATCTTCAGCTCTTTCATCAGCAGTGCTTTTGGTGGTGTAAAAGATCTCGATACCATCATTGCAGTGAGTGCAGCCATCGTTATTGGTGTAACTGGTGTGGCAAGTTGGAGCCAAATCCAAGAAAACACAGAGTGGGGCGTATTAATGCTGTTTGGTGGTGGTTTAACACTCAGCGCAATTTTACAAACTTCTGGTGCGAGTCTGGTTATGGCTGATTTGATGAAAGAGACCTTTGGTGAAAGCCACTGGTTTGTGATTATCCTTGCGGTAACTACCTTTATCATCGTCCTGACAGAATTTACAAGTAATACTGCGAGTGCGGCATTATTAGTGCCAATCTTTGCAACGGTTGCCCAAGCATTAGGTATGCCAGTAATGGCATTAACAATGATTATCGGTATCGGTGCATCATGTGCATTTATGTTACCTGTAGCGACACCACCAAATGCGATTGTCTTTGGCTCGGGTTATATCAAACAGATAGAAATGGTACGAGTGGGTGGTGTACTTAACCTCGTCTGTATCTTAGTTATCTCTCTGTTTGCGTGGTTCTTCTGGCTGTAACTTAATACGCTAAATTTATCGTGTAGAGATAAATAGAGAGCGCTTGATAGTGAATATCAGGCGCTTTTTTATTGCCTATTATTGGAATAAATAGCGTCGTTCTCACAGATATAACAAGAGAAAGGAATAGAACAGTAAGAGAAGTAATATACAATTTTTGATAGAACGTAAAAAGCCATCAATATTAAGACAAAATATGTCATAACATTTGATGGCTTTTAAATCAAAATAGAAAACAAGGTTAACTATTTTGTGTAAAGCGTAAGTTGTGTTCCTGGTTTTAACATTTTAATGTCTGAGTTCCAGCTCATTAATAATTTAAGGTTAATACCATGACGACGTGCAATGCTGTAATAAGAGTCACCCTGCCGAACTTTATAATAACTCGGAGACGGTTTTGTTGGTTTTGTAGTAGTACTATTACTGATACTGCCAGCATTATGAATTTTTAGTGTCTGCCCAACTAGCAGTGTACTTTTTGCATTCAATCCGTTAATACGTTGTAAGTCTTTTATACTCATATTATAGCGATGAGCAATAGCATAAAAAGAATCCCCTGAACGAACTTTATAGATACCTTCTTGCTTAATCGATTGATTTGCTTTGGCAACGGCTAAGCGAATGGTTTCTAACACCGCTTCATCTTCAAAAGCATTACGGAATTGATCAAGTTTATTACGAGGCAACATGATAACGTGTGGACCATTCGGTGCGGTTATGCCACGTTTATAGCCAGGGTTATAATCTTTTACGGTATTAATTGATAGCTGACTTAATTCGGCAACTTTGTTTAATGTGATTTGCTCACCGACATCAATTGAAGCTAGCGCTTTATCGCGATAGTTACTTTTAGGAAACGTTATGGTTTCTTCATTCTCACGGATAACTTTACTCAATGCTAGAATTTTAGGCACATAATTCATGGTTTCTTTAGGTAAAGAGAGTGACCAATAGTCTGTTGGTAGGTTTTTACTTTCATTTGCCTTTATTGCTTGCATAACACGGCCTTCGCCCGCGTTATAAGCAGCAAGGGCAAGTGCCCAATCACTATCAAACATTACATAAAGACGTTCAAGTAAATCAAGTGCGGCGTTGGTTGATGCCATCACATCACGGCGTCCGTCATACCATTGGTTTTGTGCCAAACCATAGTAATTACCTGTTATTGGCACAAATTGCCATAAACCTGCAGCATTTGCAGAAGAGGTAACGTGGGGATTAAATGCACTTTCAACCACAGGAACTAAAGCGAGTTCCATCGGTAAATCACGTTTTTCAATTTCATCAATAATCGAATACATATAAGGTTCAGCGCGAGAAGCAACGCTTTGTATATGTTTTGGATTATTTAAAAAGTATAACTCTTGCTGCGAGATCCTTTCATTCTCAGGGAGATCCATTTTTAATTCACTTACTACATAACCCCATAAGTTGGTTTTTACATCATATTGAGGTTGATAAGAAGTTGAAGTCCCTTTCGTTGACGTTGGTGTTATCGCAGACAAATTGGGTTTGATGTTCTCAGATTGCTGGCAACCCGCCAATAGCAATATGGAGAACAAAATCGCTTTTGTCTTCATAATAGAAAATTCATCCTGTGTGTTTTTGAACCAAATAATACTTAGTGTGCCAACATAAAACAACCAATAGAAATTAAAAGTTGTCTTTTAATTCTCTTAATTTTGTAAATGTCTTAATTGGAGCATAAGTGTTAGTGGTTATACCTAAAATCCTTTGTAAATCAATATCGTCAGATTTTAGAAAAAGATTAATATTCTTTTCGTTTTTCAGTGTTATCGGCACTGTAGGTTGTAATTTCTTACGCATTTCACTAACTTGGGCTAAATAATCGGTAATAAGTGCATTTTCTGGCATGATATGATGTGCAAAGGCCATATTTGAAAGGGTGTATTCATGAGCACAGCAAATTAAGGTGTTATCGGGTAATGCACTTAATCTTTGTAATGAACTAAACATCTGTTGTGCTGTACCTTCAAATAAACGGCCACATCCACCAGAAAAAAGTGTATCGCCACAAAATAAATATGGCTCGCAATAATAAGCAACATGACCCAATGTATGGCCCGGTGTGCCAATCACGTTAAAAGTGAAAGAGCCAATAATGATGCGCTCTTGATTATGAATAATATTTTCAGCCCCTTTATTTTGTGTTTCTTGTGGGCCAAAAACGTCAATGTTAGGATATTTTTTGACAAGTTCAGCAACACCACCAACATGATCGTCATGATGGTGAGTTAATAGAATTGCGATAGGAGTGAGTGATCGTTGTGAGAGCATTTCAATAACAGGCCCTGCTTGTGAAGGATCAACAATCACACATTCACTATTTTCATTACTCAACAGCCAAATGTAGTTATCGGATAAAGCAGGAATTCTGATAAGCTCCATATAAGTTACCTTACTTATAAATATAAAGGGTTAAACGATGAAAGCAGCGCGTTCGGTAAAACCAATGATGATGCCAGATTCTTGGCGAGATATTCCTTGGGGAGAATATTATCGCATGGCAATTGAACTGCGTTTACAAAATTGGTGGCCGAAAATATATGGCTTTCATTTACTTAAACTCGGTCAACTCAGTGCCGAATTGGATACCAAATTAAGTGTCGTGTCACATCAAGTCAATGTGACCGCTAATGCAATAAATGCGGATGTTGTTGCATCTTTAGATCACTTGCCCTTTGAAAACAAATCAGTAGATGTTTGCCTTATGGCTCATGTGCTTGATTATAGTGCAGATCCCCATTGGCTATTACGAGAGGCCGATCGTGTTTTAATTGATGATGGCTGGATAATATTAACAAGCTTCAGCCCAATAAGTTTATTGGGCCTTGGAAAATGCACACCCATTTTGCGACAAAAACAGCCTTACTCAAGTCGTATGTTTTCACTTCGACGCCAAATCGATTGGCTTAGTGTGCTGAATTACGAAGTGATGACACAACAGAATTTTCATATTATGCCATTTTCCAGACCAATAAAACGTGATGGTAGCCGCTATCATATTGGTGGCTGTTTAAATTTAATCATTGCACGTAAAAGAACGTTTCCTTTAACACCCACTGCCATGAAATTCGCATTACCACGAATGAGTGTCAAAGGCCGAGTTTTAGGTGTTACACGTAACCACCCAGAATAATCAGGTTAAGTGTTATATTCGCTAGTCAGTAACTTTATCTTTCTGACTTTCAATATAGCCAGTATCTTCTTGAGTGGGTGACTGCGCCGCTGCTTT
Source organism: Proteus sp. FME41 (assembly GCF_014897315.1). Lineage (GTDB taxonomy): Bacteria > Pseudomonadota > Gammaproteobacteria > Enterobacterales > Enterobacteriaceae > Proteus. The sequence continues at coordinate 29,370 of NZ_JABUYL010000011.1, forward strand.
GGCGAGTTCATCACAACGTTCATTCTCATCATGACCCGCATGTCCTTTAACCCAATGCCATTCAATTTCATGGTGAGTAATGGCATTATCAAGGCGTTTCCACAAATCGACATTAAGCACGGGGCTTTTGTCTGCTTTACGCCATTGGCGTTTTTTCCAACTGTGGATCCATTGTGTGATACCTTGTCTGACATATTGGCTATCGGTTGTCAGTGTAATTTTACAAGGGAATTTTAACGTTTCTAATGCTACGATAGCGGCAAGAAGTTCCATCCGGTTATTGGTGGTCATAAAAAAGCCTTCACTGAGCGTTTTTTCATGTTGTTGATAGCGTAAAATAGCGCCATAACCTCCTGGACCCGGGTTGCCTAAGCATGAACCATCGGTGAATATTTCTACCTGTTTGTGCATAAAGGCGACTTATCCTTTTTGATTAATACGAAAAACTAACCCTAAGTCTGACATAAAAACGGATTATGAGCACTCCAATCACACGACAAATTGTACTTGATACCGAAACAACCGGTATGAACAAGCTGGGCGTTCATTATGAAGGCCATAATATTATTGAAATTGGTGCCGTAGAGGTCATCAATCGTCGATTAACAGGGCGAAATTTCCATGTTTATGTTAAACCGGAAAGATTAGTTGATCCTGAAGCGTTTGGTGTTCATGGTATTAGCGACGAATTTCTAGAAGATTGCCCCTCATTTGCCGATATTGCTGATGAATTTTTAGAGTATATTCGTGGTGCAGAGTTGATTATCCATAATGCATCGTTTGATATAGGCTTTATGGATTATGAGTTTAGAAAACTTAATCGTGATATCCCACCGACAGAAACCTTTTGCCAAATCACAGATAGCCTTGCAATGGCAAGGGCGTTGTTCCCAGGTAAGCGAAATAATCTCGATGCCTTATGTGATAGATACTTAATAGATAACTCTAAGCGTACTCTTCACGGCGCGTTATTGGATGCCGAAATACTTTCTGATGTCTACTTGGCAATGACTGGGGGACAAACGGCATTAGCATTTTCAATGGAAGGCGAAACAACCAATGAGCAAGAAGGTGATGATATTCAGCGTATTGAACGCCCTGTTTCAGGCTTAAAGGTCATCAAGGCTACCGCAGAAGAATTAATTGAACATGAATCTCGATTAGATTTAGTTGAGAAGAAAGGTGGGCATTGTTTATGGCGCCCCGCATCAAATGATGAGATTGTTTGAATATAAAAAAAGCATAAAGGGCAACTTGAGATTAAAAATTATCCAAATGCATCTTTTTGTTAGAAAAACAGTTGACGGCAAGGCAAGAGATTCGTAATATTCACCTCGTCCGAAAGGATACGCGGAGCGGTAGTTCAGTTGGTTAGAATACCTGCCTGTCACGCAGGGGGTCGCGGGTTCGAGTCCCGTCCGTTCCGCCAACATTCCAAACCCCAGCATTTATGCTGGGGTTTTTGCGTTTATAGCCTCAAACCATTTTCTCTCTCCTTATTTTTCTAAGCCATTATTTCTTGCTTTCAATATTTGATATCACTATCTTAGAATTTATTAATGATATTAATGTCATATGCAACGGTATTTTGCAGGGTAATCAATATGGAAAATAAAGTACATTTATGGATTGGCAGTAACTTCTCTTCGGAAGAAGAATATAGGCATTATTTTGAGTTAGACTATTCTGAGGAAGACGGAATTGACTCTCCTAATTATAGAGTCTGTGGATTCTGCAAAGATCTGGGCATAGTGTGGTACGACGAAGATTTTATTGGTGTTATTCCTCGTTTTGATAACAATGTTACGCTTGATGACGTTTTGGTAGATGCTGCTGTTGATGAAAGTGAAATATCGTCAATTAAGGCCAAGTGTGAAGCGTTAGGTATTAAAAATGCCAATGCCATATTTTGGTATCAAGATCCTGAACTTGTTATCAAAGAGAGCGGTAATCAAACCTATAATAATTTACACTATATTGGCGAATATAATGGTGATTAAGCGGTTTAAAAATCAACTTAGATGGAAATAATCATGCTATTAACGCTTGATGAAATCGAAAGGCAACTAGAAAATAAATTTTCCCCTTTGGGAGAAGGTTTTAATGATTTAATTCTTGCTAAAAGAACGATACCACTTACTGATTTAGATTTATTAGAACAAACGTTAACGCTTTCCTTTCCTGATGATTTTACCTCTTTTATCTCTCTCTATAATTTAGATAATTTCTCATTATTTAATCTCAGTTTTGGCTGTGGTGAAGATTATCTTGAAAGACTTTTCATGCTAAATAGCCCGAATGAGTTTACTCAGTGGTGGATTGGAGATAAACGACCTGATAGTTTGATTGTGATTGCCTTGTCAGATCCTTACACCATTTTGTTAAACACACAGACAGGCGCAATTTTTGCGATGACGAGTGAGTCAACCATGGACAGTTTTGAACATATAGCTGCTAATTTTTTTATTTTTTTTAGTGCAGTTGCTACTCTGTTTTTAACCGATATTTCGTCAGATAGCGTTATCAAACTAACTTCCTCTCAAACAACCTCGTTTTGGCATGAAATTAAATATTAATAAGATGAAAAATATAAAGAAAAAAGAGCTAGTTTATGATGGTTTTGAAGATGATTTTTATCAGTTAAATCATCTTATTCAATGCCCTTATTATGATGAAGATATGTTAGTTAGCGTAACGCAATTAAGAGACTTAAACAGCCTAGATGAAGATGTAAAACAGCAGGTAATAAATAAGGTTAAAGGACTGACTTTAAATTTAGGAATGCACTATAACTATGATGGATTATCGGTAATGTATGATATCCAAAAATCAAAAAAAGAGAAGGTACAGTTGCTTGGTTTATTTGCTATTGGTGAAAGGCAACCAGCACGGTATCAAATCATAGTCTTAGGGATATTTAGGATTAATTTATGAACACGGAATTTTATTTACGTTTAAGTATGCTATCTAAAATGCTCGACCATTTTTATTATCAAGAATTTGAAACTGAACAAGCCGAATACAGTAAAAATAAAGAAATAAAACAAGCCATTGTTCAGTTTATCCTTGAAATGAAAGAACATGGTGAACACGCATTAGTTGATGAGGCTCTAAACCTTATATTTCATAATACCGGTTGTCATATTGATTGCGAAATTCTAGATGAAATCATGCTTCCTGTTATTAAACAAAATATCATTACGTCAGAATTGATTGATAAAAACCTGAGAGAAAACTCACCTATGGGGCGTTGGTTCTGACCATTGGGAGTAATAATGGCATTATATAAATTTGGTTTTATTGCACACACTCAAGGTGCACTCATTGATGTAAAAGACACGAAAAATCGGTTGTTTTCATATTTTATACTCAACGATGGCGATAATAAATTTCTTCAATACACAAAGCATTATGGTAAAGCACAAGAAGAAATTAAATTAGAACATTTACGTTCAGCAGATTATCTTCCTCTCAATATAAGTATTCCTGTTTTTTCTAAAAGAATGATTAATATATTAAAAAAAGAATTTATCCATGAAATAAAAGAATATGAGTGTATTGTGAGTTGTGAAGGAGAAGAACTCATTTTTTATATGTGTTTTATTGATAAATTTTTAGACCTTATCGATATTGAAAAATCAAAATTTAGCAAAATCCGCCGTAAACCCTCGCCCAATTGAAGTGACCCCATAAAGTTGGACTGTTCATTTACGGCTGGGAGCAGTCACATAATGCCAGTGAAAGAATTTGTGATAATTATAATGTACATAAGGAAAATATTAAGCGCCTATTTGAGATTGTACCCGAGCATTTAAAAGATCAACTAAAGTGGGATGGGCCAGAATAAGAATGAAATATTTTGCTAGAGTTGTTGCCCTCAATCCTCATGTGGAAGAAGAAGTTACACTCTCTTTTGGTGAATATGAAATTTGTTGAAAGCAAACAGAATTAACGTAGAAATAATTGAGTCTATTAGCTATGAGCTTTTTTAACGAAATCCAACAAAAAATCAGCATTACACCTTTCTTTTCTAATATGGGGAAGGTGAGCATTGATGATAAGAAAATTATCTCTTTTCAAAGTATCCAAGCTTGTTTTGAATCGTCTTTAAATGTCGAATGGTTGCCCACTTCTCCCACACAAGATGACCCTTTCTATATAAAGCAAGAATACCCCAAAGATTTGGTTGAGATGCGATTACTTGTCAGTAAAGCGGTGATAGAGAGCCTAAAAAAATTTCCGGTGTCAGATAGTCAATTTCAATACAATGCACATAACTTTAAAATTGCAGCAAGAAATGCGATATGTTTCGCATTTAGGCAGTATCTTACTGAAAAGTATTTCAATTATGGTGACAACTGGGAAAATATCATTCAGATTTACTACCAAGGTCATTTTCCGATAGGTTTTTATAAAAAGAAATTAGTGGTGATTTAATCGTTAGGCTACTTAATTTTACTTTTATCTATATATAATATAAATAAGGTTTTTATTATCTAATTAGTCAATTATCTTCTTATTTCCTTTTTTATACTTGTATAATTCTGCTTATTACTAATAAATTCAGTTAATTATTAGGCTATAATAAAAACAGACACGGTATTTATTTGATTTGATGGATAATTCAGCAATGAAATTTTATCTTGATTAGTCATATCAAGCTAAGGTTTAATAGCTCGCTTCTCGATTGCGCAAATTATTGTCTTTTCTTCTTTTTGTTGCGCAACAATGTGGTGATGTAATGTTATTTTCCGCTTTAAACGTAAAAAATGCTGTGCAAATCAAAGAATTATTGGTTCGAGCTTATTACGATATCCACCTTTGTGGATTTTTTATATTGCGGTTTTTTGTCCGCATTGAGAGAATCAGCTATCTAGATGCTTTTTATCCGACTTGGAGTAGAAAATGACCACTCGTAAAACCCTTGCTAATGCGATCCGTTTTTTAAGTATGGATGCTGTGCAAAAAGCGAAATCAGGACACCCTGGCGCCCCTATGGGTATGGCTGATATTGCAGAAGTATTATGGCGTGATTTTTTAAATCATAACCCGACTAATCCTAACTGGGCTGATCGTGACCGTTTCGTTTTATCTAATGGTCATGCTTCAATGCTGATTTACAGCTTACTGCACTTGTCTGGTTATCAAGTTTCTTTAGATGATCTGAAAAACTTTCGTCAATTACATTCTAAAACACCGGGTCACCCTGAATATGGCTATACCCCAGGTGTTGAAACAACAACGGGTCCTTTAGGTCAAGGTATTGCAAACGCTGTGGGTTTTGCAATTGCAGAACGTACATTAGCCGCTCAATTTAACCGTCCTGGTCACGACATTGTTGACCACTACACCTACGCCTTTATGGGTGATGGTTGTATGATGGAAGGTATCTCTCATGAAGTATGTTCTTTAGCGGGAACATTACAACTGGGCAAACTGATTGCATTTTATGATGACAATGGTATTTCTATTGATGGTCAAGTGCATGGTTGGTTTACTGATAATACAGCAGAACGTTTCGACGCTTACGGCTGGCATGTCATCAGTGGTATCGATGGTCACGATGCTGCAAGCATTAAAGCTGCTATTGAAGCCGCTAAACAAATCACAGATAAACCTTCACTGCTGATTTGTAAAACAACGATCGGTTTCGGTTCTCCTCATAAAGCAGGTACAGCTGATTCTCATGGTTCACCATTAGGTGATGCAGAAATCGCTGAAACCCGTAAAGCATTAGGCTGGGAATATGGCGCATTTGAAATTCCACAAGAAATTTACAAAGAGTGGGATGCCAAAGAAGCAGGTAAAGCAAAAGAAGCAACATGGGATGCCAAATTTGCAGCCTATGCAGCACAGTTCCCTGAGTTAGCAGCAGAATTTAAACGCCGTGTTTCTGGTGAATTACCTGCAAACTGGGAAAAAGATTCCAAAGCATTTATTGAAAATCTGCAACAAAACCCTTCAAGTATTGCGAGCCGTAAAGCGTCTCAAAATGCATTAGAAGCATTCGGTAAAGTATTACCTGAATTTATGGGAGGGTCTGCTGACTTAGCACCAAGTAACCTGACTCTATGGTCTGGTTCTAAAGCACTGAACGAAGATAAAGCGGGTAACTACATCCATTATGGTGTGCGTGAATTCGGTATGTCTGCCATCATGAACGGTATTGCATTACATGGTGGTTTTGTTCCTTACGGCGCAACATTCCTGATGTTTATGGAATATGCACGTAATGCCATACGTATGGCAGCACTGATGAAGATCCGCAGTATCTTTGTTTATACTCATGATTCTATCGGTCTGGGTGAAGATGGTCCAACTCACCAACCTGTTGAGCAAATGGCAAGCCTGCGTGTAACACCAAACGTGAGCACATGGCGCCCATGCGACCAAGTTGAGTCAGCGATTGCATGGAAATATGCAATTGATCGTAAAGATGGCCCAACAGCACTGATTTTCTCTCGTCAAAATCTTGCACAACAACCACGTACTCCTGAGCAACTGGCAAACGTTGAGAAGGGTGGCTACATCCTGAAAGATTGTGCGGGCACACCAGAGTTAATCTTTATCGCCACAGGATCCGAAGTTGAATTAGCGGTTAGCGCTTATGATCAACTGACTGCTGAAGGCCGTAAAGTACGTGTTGTTTCAATGCCAGCAACAGATGCATTTGATAAACAAGATGCCGATTACCGTGAAGCCGTATTACCGTCATCAGTAAAAGCACGTGTTGCAATTGAAGCAGGTATCGCTGATTACTGGTTTAAATATGTTGGTCTTGATGGTGCGATTGTTGGTATGCGTAGTTTCGGTGAATCTGCTCCTGCAAATGAATTATTTGCAGAGTTTGGTTTTACTGTCGAAAATGTGGTTACACAGGCAAAATCTTTACTTAAATAATCAATAAATGTTAACAAGAGCACATTTTTGGGAATAATTTCTCAGATGTGCTCTTTTTTTATCCTTCCATCTTTGTTTACTATTGCGATCTTCTCTCATTTCTCGTAATCTGATTATCAGTAAGCTGAACCGTTTCAGTTAGACCTAAAGTGTCGGTGATAGCACAATTCTTAGAATTACTTGATTTATCGTTGTTGATTAGTATCTTGCTCTATTATTCTAAGCGGTTGCAAATCACCAGTTATCAAGGAAGTCACATGACAATTAGAGTCGCTATTAACGGTTTTGGTCGTATAGGGCGTAATGTGTTAAGGGCGCTTTATGAATCAGGTAAACGAGCAGAAATAACAGTTGTTGCAATAAACGAATTGGCTGATGCACAAGGTATTGGGCATCTTCTCAAGTATGACTCCAGTCACGGACGTTTTGCTTGGGATGTACGAATTAATAACGATTTATTGCAAGTAGGTGATGATACTATTCGTCTATTTCATCACGCTGATATTACTGATTTACCTTGGGGTGAACTTGGTATTGATGTCGTACTTGATTGTAGTGGTGTTTATGGCTCTCGTGCCGATGGTGAAGCTCATATTGCACAAGGTGCAAAAAAAGTACTCTTTTCTCATCCTGGTACAACTGATTTAGATGCAACTGTCGTTTTTGGTGTGAATCAACACGAACTTAAAAAAGAGCACCTAATTGTTTCAAACGCATCTTGTACAACAAATTGTATTATTCCTATCATTAAAATGATGGATGACGCGTTTAATATAGAATCAGGAACAGTAACAACAATCCATGCAGCCATGAACGATCAACCCGTGATTGATGCATATCATAAGGATTTACGCCGTACTCGTGCTGCAGGACAATCTATCATTCCTGTTGATACTAAGTTGGCTGCAGGAATTACTCGAATTTTTCCGAAATTTAAAGATCATTTTGAGGCAATTTCTGTACGAGTTCCTACAATTAATGTGACGGCAATTGATTTAAGTGTCACTGTAAAAACTGCTGTAAATGTGTTAGATGTCAATCGGTTAATTCAAAAATCAGCAACTGATGCATTTCGTGGTATAGTGGATTACACAGAATTGCCATTAGTCTCAACTGATTTTAACCACGACCCTCATAGTGCTATCGTTGATGGCACACAGACAAGAGTCAGTGGGCAACACCTGATTAAAACTTTAGTCTGGTGTGATAATGAATGGGGCTTTGCTAACAGAATGCTTGATACTACGTTAGCAATGGCTGCAACTGGTTTTAAATAATCATGTTTTAATGACGGTGTCGCGTAAAAATACAAGGCACTGAACAGAAGATTACTAAATTTTAGAGAATCAATGAGAGGATTCATCATGTCTGTAATTAAGATGACCGATTTAGACCTAGCGGGTAAACGAGTTCTTATCCGTGCTGACCTGAACGTTCCAGTTAAAGAGGGTAAAGTCACTTCAGATGCGCGTATTCGTGCTTCTTTACCTACAATTGAAGCCGCGTTAAAACAAGGCGCTAAAGTGATGGTAACTTCTCACTTAGGCCGTCCGACTGAAGGTGAGTACAACGAAGAGTTCTCTTTAAAACCAGTTGTTGACTATCTGAAAGAAAAATTATCAGCACCAGTAAGTCTTGCTAAAGACTATTTAAATGGTGTTGAAGTTAATGCAGGCGAATTAGTTGTTCTTGAAAACGTTCGTTTTAACAAAGGCGAAAAGAAAGACGACGAAACGTTGTCTAAACAATACGCTGCATTATGTGATGTATTTGTAATGGATGCATTCGGTACGGCTCACCGTGCGCAAGCATCAACACATGGTGTCGCTAAATTTGCACAAATTGCTTGTGCAGGTCCTCTGTTATCAGCAGAACTTGAAGCATTAGGTAAAGCATTAGATAAACCAGCACGTCCAATGGTGGCAATTGTTGGTGGTTCTAAAGTTTCAACTAAATTGACTGTATTAGATTCTTTATCAAAAATCGCTGACCAATTAATCGTTGGTGGTGGTATCGCAAATACCTTTATTGCAGCAGAAGGCCATCCAGTAGGGCGCTCTTTATATGAAGCTGACCTTGTTGATGATGCTAAAAAACTGATGGAAAAATGCGATATTCCAGTACCTAGTGATGTTCGTGTTGCGACCGAATTCTCTGAAACAGCAGACGCTGTATTGAAATCAGCAAGTGACATCAAAGATGATGAACAAGTGTTGGATATCGGTGATGTAACGGCTGAACGCTTAGCTGAAATTTTGAAAAGTGCGAAAACTATCCTGTGGAATGGTCCAGTCGGTGTGTTTGAATTCCCTAACTTCCGTAAAGGTACTGAAATCATTGCTAAAGCAATTGCTGATAGCGATGCATTCTCTATCGCGGGTGGTGGTGATACGCTGGCAGCTATTGATTTATTTGATATCGCAGACAAAATCTCTTACATTTCAACTGGTGGTGGTGCTTTCTTAGAATTCGTTGAAGGCAAAAAACTTCCTGCTGTTGCAATGTTAGAAGAACGCGCTAAACAGTAATTAAGCCAGCTCATACAGGTAGAAAGTTATTTTCTACCTGTTCTAAATATAGGATCTTATTACATGTCTAAAGTTTTTGATTTCGTGAAACCAGGTGTCATCACGGGTGATGATGTACAAAAAGTCTTTGCAGTAGCAAAAGAAAATAAATTTGCTCTGCCTGCGGTTAACTGTGTAGGTACTGACTCAATTAATGCTGTGCTAGAAGCGGCTGCGAAAGTTCGTTCTCCTGTTATTGTACAGTTCTCTAACGGCGGTGCTGCATTTATCGCAGGTAAAGGTCTTAAATCTGATGTACCACAGCAGGCTGCTATTTTAGGCGCAATTTCTGGTGCTAATCATGTGCATCAAATGGCTGAACACTATGGTGTTCCGGTTATTTTGCATACCGACCATTGTGCTAAAAAATTATTACCATGGATTGATGGTCTGTTAGATGCGGGTGAAAAACACTATGCTAAAACAGGTAAACCACTGTTCTCTTCTCACATGATTGACTTATCTGAAGAATCATTAGAAGAAAATATTGAAATCTGTGCTAAATATTTAGCACGTATGGCTAAAATCGATATGACGTTAGAAATCGAACTAGGCTGTACTGGTGGTGAAGAAGACGGTGTTGATAACACGGGTATGGACAGTTCTGCACTTTATACTCAACCAGAAGACGTTGCATACGCATACGAAAAACTGAATGCTGTTAGCCCTCGTTTCACTATCGCAGCATCATTTGGTAACGTGCATGGTGTTTATAAACCCGGTAATGTTCAATTAACGCCAAAAATTCTGCGTAACTCACAAGACTATGTATCAGAAAAATTCAATCTGCCACACAATAGCTTAGATTTCGTTTTCCACGGCGGTTCAGGTTCTTCTGCTGAAGAAATCAAAGAAGCGGTAGGTTATGGTGTTATCAAAATGAATATCGATACAGATACTCAGTGGGCAACTTGGGATGGTATCTTACAGTTCTACAAAAAGAACGAAGGTTATTTGCAAGGCCAATTAGGTAATCCAGAAGGTGCTGATAAACCTAATAAGAAATACTACGATCCACGTAACTGGTTACGTCATTCACAATCATCAATGGTTGTTCGTTTAGAACAAGCATTTAAAGAACTGAATGCAATTGATGTTCTGTAATTCATTCTTTCTTTGATATGAAATTAAACCCGCTTATTTGGCGGGTTTTTTGTGTCTGGTAAATAGGGAATGAATAGAATTATTACACCCATAATAAAAGCGCCTATATAAAAAATGAATAGGCGCTTAAAATTAAACAAAGTAATACTTGAAAGATTATCCTGCGACTTTAGCGCCGCGACTTTCTTCTTTTATCATTCGGTTAAGTAACGGTACAGTTGCCCACATAACCAGCCCCACAATTAAGGTCGCTATCCCAATTTTACCAAATACATCTGTATAAATAGGTAAGGTTTGCAGTGGATCGGTAATACCTTCAGGCGCCGCAGTGAAGGTTGCAACATAGCCTCCCAATAGATAAGCCGTTGCCTGAGTTAAGAACCACATACCTAGAATAAAGCCCATCATATATTGCGGTACGAAAGCTGCGACCATTGCTAAGCCTAGCGCACTGATCATCAACTCACCTAAGCTCTGAAATAAATAAACCAGAACAATAAACCAAGGTGATGTTAATCCTTGAGCATCGGCAAACCACATGCCAGATGCGGCCGCTGTAAGGAATCCTAATGAGCACAAAAGCATACCTGCGGTAAACTTCGCTGGCATTGAGAAGTCTTTACCTTTCGCGCCTAAACGGCTATATGCGATAGCTAAGATTGGGCTAGCAACAATAATCCAGAATGGATTTAGTGCTTGGAAACTAACAGGGTGAATATCAAAGCCCAATAAATTATGATGAACGTTATGTATAGCAAAGAAGTTCAGCGAGGTTGGCATTTGTGCATACAGGATGTAGAAAATAACGGCTTCTAACATCAGAACAAATGCAACATACATTTTATTACGTGCAACTCTGTCTTTTTGCTTAAAGGCTTCACGAAAATAAATAAAGACAACAATGATGGATAAGCTAACTAAAACAATATTAGCAATCATCACATTATGCAGTAGCCATGCACAAGCAAATACCATTGCGACAGAGCCCGCAATGACTAAGAATAATTTGTTGTAATTTATCGGTAAATGGTCGGGTTCAGAACCAATATTTGCAACCATTTTACGGCAGAAGAAATACACTAATAAGGCAATAATTAAACCAATACCACAAATATTATAAGTTAGGCCATATCCATAATGATCGGCAAGCACTGGTGCAATAGATAATGAAATTAATGAGCCGACATTGATCGACATATAAAATAATGTAAAGGCACCATCAAGACGGGGATCTTTAGGGGGATAGCATTTTGCTAATAAGCTTGCAGGGTTAGCTTTAAATAAACCGTTACCTACTGCGATAGTCCCTAATGCATAGAAAATTAAATTAGGGTACATAATTGACATACCCGTCATGAAATAACCGATAGCCAAGACTATTGCACCCAAAACAATAGTTCGTTTTGTTCCTAATAAGTGGTCACCAACATAACCACCAATAGAAATAAGCCCATAAACCAGTGCAGAGAATGCACCAAAAGTAATGAAAGCTTGTTCTTGAGAGAATCCGAGTTTACTAACAAAATAAACGGCAAGAATACCCTGTACGCCGTAGTAACCAAAACGTTCCCACAATTCTACAAAGAAAATCATAAAGAATGGTTTAGGCTGTTGTAATAAACCGACTTGAGCGGGTTTATCCATATCTGTAATGCCCCTAATTATTATTTATTTTCAACAACGATGTTATTTACTCAAATTTATGAGAGATGTTACATGGTGGTAACATTATCTGCCGTATTTAGAGTGATGTTTGCAAATTTAAGAAGGTAATCAGCAAGTCGAGTAGACTAATATATTGATGGAATGACTTCTCAAAGGTTGATCACACTGTAGGGAAGATTAATACCAGATTGAAAAAAATATTCATTAGTTTATTTTCAAATAAAGTCATTTAATTGATCTTTGGTATAAATAATAATCAATAAGATAATTATTTGCTTATATTTTAATCTGATTAAATTAAATAAAAATGAGGAATAAAATTGAAAAGAAAATATTCTTAATTATGTGACTGATTGATTCTAGAAAGAAATTTTTCGCTATAATTAAAATATGTTCTCTTATAACAAACAGATGTTAATAAATCTTTAATAAAGACCAAAAGAATCGGTAATGTCATTTGATAAAATAATTATTCATTTAATATAAATAATTATTTAATTTTTTGAGATGATAATTATCAATAAAAACGCGCTTATTAAAAGTGCGTTTTTATTTTGAGTTAAATATTATCAAGATTTAAGCGGGGGTTGATAGCCATTCATTTTTAACAGAGTGGAAACGACGTTTGAAATAAATCAAGCCATCCCCATCTTCACGCACTGCAATATTTTTAATTTCAGCCATATAAACAAAATGAGTACCAACTTGGCGAACATCATAAATATCGCCTTCTAGGCAAGCGAGTGCATTGGTTAGTACAGGTTGTTGTAATTGCCCGTTTTGCCACCCTGGTTGGGTAAAACGATCTGCCATTGCAAGTCCTGTCATTCCAGCAAAATGGCAAGCCATTTCTTCTTGTTCATGATTTAAGATATTGATACTTAATTTTCCATTTTCTTGAAAAATGGTATTCATTTGACTTTTACTATTGATGCAAACCATTACTGTTGGTGGATTATCAGTCACTGAACATACCGCTGTTGCCGTTAAACCACAGCATCCTGCATCACCATTTGTGGCGACGATATTGACCGCAGCACCTAAACTTGCCATTGCATCTCGAAAAAGTGGGTTAGCCTGTTTTTCCTCAGACATTTTCTACTCCTACTGCCAGACTTCTCGTCTGTGGGCGTCTTCACTTAAAATAATAATGAGTTAAGGTAATCCAAATACTCCTTAACTACTTCGCTTAACAAAGTTGTTATGAACTTGCTGGTTTCTTTGTCGCGTGAGTTTAAAGCCGTAACGCTACCGCGCATAAACAAAGATAGCAATCTTTCTTTGTTACAATTTGTTAACTTTATCTCAAAAAGCCGTGAGACAACCTTATCGCTAAAGAACATTATTGCCTAATTTATAGCAAAGGTAATAGGCAAATTAAGCGACTTTTTTCGATTGAAAAGGGGATAACACAATTTGTCAATTCACGATAATTGCGTATAGGTCAAAAGGTTGTGAAAATTACGCTTGGCATAAATAAAGTGCAAGAGTGATAAATTGCACAAAGAGAATAAAATTGCAGAAATTGAGTCAACTTTATTTATTTGTTAATATGAATAATTGTAACAAATAGTCTATTCTTAGAATATAGTCATTTTACAAACCATAAACAGCGGTACTTTTTCACTGCCTATATTGAGTGATGTTTCATCATTTCACCTATAACACCATATAAAGAGCTTTTTGATTATGCATGAATCATTAACTATCGCGCTACTGCAAGCTCGGGAATCTGCGATGGGGTTTTTTCGACCTGTTCTTAAAGAGCATAATCTGACAGAACAGCAGTGGCGGATTATTCGAGTCCTTGCGGATAAGCGGTCTATCGATTTTCATGAATTAGCACAAAAATCGTGTATTCTTCGACCCAGTTTAACAGGTATTTTGATTAGAATGGAAAGAGACGAGCTGATTTGTCGCTTAAAACCCGTCAGTGACCAACGTAAGCTTTTTGTGTCACTGTCTGCCAATGGGCAAAGTTTATACGATAAAATTCAGCCTAAAATTGAAGAAGGCTACCAATTACTTGAGCAAAAATTTTCAACTGAAAAATTACAACGTCTATCTGGATTATTAAAAGAACTGATTGCGTTAAATCCTGATGATGAAGAACCTTCAGAAAAATAAGTCGCTTTGGTCATCAATAAAAAAGGAGATGCTTGTGCATCTCCTTTTACTGTTATGACATAGATAATATTACTGTTTACCTAGCACATGTAAGAAGTGGATGTGTTTTTCATACTGATCAAGAATATCGTGAATGATTTGCTCTTTCGTCCAACCCATTACATCGTAATCTTGTCCACCTTCTTTTAAGTGGATCTCAGCGCGATAATATTTATGTTCTTCGTCTCTTTCTTCATCACTAAGCCCTGCCAAAGCAAAAGCGGGTTGGGTATAAAAACGTAAACGAACTTCATAGAAGAAATTCATGTCGTCTCCTAAATCAACCTCAAAACCAATGCGGTCATCTTCTTCATGATGGATATAGCATTGAGTGGCTTGCTTACTTAACTCAGTAGAGACCAGTTCCATTGAAGGTTGAATAACCTCATCCATAAAACGTTTTACATGAGAACGTTTTGGAAAATAGGCAATATTTCTTAAACGACGTTGCCATGGGATGGGATTACGGCTAGCAGGGGGAGCGATCGTCGTTAATTGCTGACTATCACGTTTATAAACATCAACACGTAATGCTTTTATTAGCCCATAAATAGACGCAAGCAATACCATTGAGAAAGGTAATGCACTCGCTATTGTCACCGTTTGCAGTGCGGTTAAGCCCCCAGCTAATAACAAGGTGATTGCTGAAATTCCCATTAATGCAGCCCAGAAAATACGTTGCCACACCGGGGTTTCGCTATCTCCGCCTGAAGCTAAAGTATCAACAACCATTGCACCTGAATCTGCAGATGTGACAAAGAAAACAATCACCATCAACATCGCGAAAAAAGATAAAACAGATGAAAATGGAAAATAATTTAAGAATTCAAATAAAGCTAAAGAAACATCTTGTTGCACGACGTTGGCCAGTGCTTCAGCGCCTTTATCTTTAATTAAATGGATTGCAGTGTTACCAAAAACGGTCATCCAAAGTAAGGTAAAGCCTGCAGGAACAAACAGTACGCCGATAACAAACTCTCGAATAGTACGACCGCGCGAAATACGGGCAATAAACATTCCTACAAAGGGAGACCATGACAGCCACCATCCCCAATAAAGCAGTGTCCATCCCCCTAACCAATCGCTAGATTTTGGCTCATAAGCATAAAGATTAAAGGTTTTACTGACAATTTCGGATAGATAACCCCCTGTATTTTCAACAAATGACTTCAATATCAATACAGTTGGTCCAAGGATAATGACTAATAAAAGGAGAACAACCGCCAATCCTAGATTAAGTTCGGATAAGAATCGGATCCCTTTTTCTAGTCCTGAAACAACAGAAATAGTTGCAAGTCCTGTTATTACAACAATCAAGATAACTTGAATAGTTGAATTAATAGGAATATCAAAAAGGTGATTTAAACCGGCGTTAACTTGTAAAACACCAAAGCCAAGTGAGGTTGCGACACCAAAAACGGTTCCTACGACAGCAAAAATATCAACAGCATGACCAATTGGGCCATGTATGCGATCGCCTATAATAGGGTAAAGTGCTGAACGCAGTGTTAATGGCAAACCATGACGATAAGAGAAGAATGCTAAAATTAATGCCACAATGGCGTAAATTGCCCACGCATGTAATCCCCAGTGGAAAAAGGTTAATCGCATGGCTTCTTTAGCGGCTTCTATCGTTTGTGCTTCACCCGTTGGGGGCATAAGGTAATGCATTACAGGTTCAGCAACACCGAAGAACATTAATCCAATTCCCATACCTGCTGAAAAAAGCATAGCAAACCAAGCAAAATAGCTAAAGTGAGGGCGTGCATGGTCGGGGCCTAACTTGATCTGACCAAAGCGGGAGAATCCCAAATAAGTCACACTCAGCAAAACCAATGCTACGGCTAGAATGTAAAACCAACTCGCATTAGTGAAGAGGTTTTCCTGAAGGCGACCTAATTTATCATTAGCAAGCTCTGGAAATAGTGCAGAAAATCCAACGATAAATAAAATGAGTAGTGCTGATGTATAAAAAACGGGAGGATTAATTTTTATCCTAACTTTTTGAGGCGTTATATCGTTTTGTTGACTCATAGCTAACCTATTTTTTGTTATTTTCTTAGAAAGAGACTTTTTCGCTATCAACTTTCTGATTGTATCTATAACCAGAAAAGAAAAGTTCATAAGAAAATTTGAATAAAGCACCAAATAAGTGAGGTGTTTTATAAAAGAGCGGAAGTCAATTATTTTTTCCGCAAGATGAAGAAAATTATCATTAAATCAATTTGTTACTATTGTTTTATTGTAGGTGCCTTCACCCATCAATAGGTTTCTCCTGTTGAAAAAAGGAGAACATGGTTACATTTTTTGCTTAATCGATCAACCTTAGGCTTTTTTTTGCACAAAAAAAGCCAGTAAAATTTTACTGGCTTTTGTATCATCAAAAATTCTGAAATCAGATTATTTATTTTCAGCTTTTAAATTATCAATTTTTTGTTTAGCTTGATCGGTTAATTGATCTGCTTTATCAAGCGCTTTATTTTCAGTATCTTGAGCTTGCTGTTTAACATCATCGCTTGTTTTTGATGCATCACTTTTTAATTGATCAACTTTGCTATCGGCTTCTTGCATTAAGTTATCTGCAGTTTTGCTCGCATCTTGTTTTAGCTCTGCGGCTTTTTCAGATAATTTATTACTTTCTGCACTTAAACTTTGCTTAATCTCTTCTGCTTTTGCAGCACTGGCATCTTTTAATTCATCTGTTTTTTGAGAGATGCTTTCTTTCAAGGCATCTGTTTTTTCATCTGCTTGTGCTTTTAATTCTGCAGTTTTTTGCTCAGCTTTATCTTTTAGCTCTTGAGCTTGTTGTGTCAATTCATCGGCTTTGGCAGAAGCGTCTTCTTTCAAATCAGCGGCTTTTTCTTTGGCTTGATTAGTTAACTCTGTTGCTTTATCTTGCGCGGTTTCCGTTACTTGGGTCGCGGTTTCTTTTGCTTTATCAAGTCCTTCATCAACTTTTTTAGATGAATCATCACAACCTGCTGTAATGGTAACAAGACCCGCTAGAACCAATGAAGTAAGTAGTTTTTTATTCATTTTTTTCTCCAAAATGTATGTTCAAAAACAATTCGGTGATATCCCGCATAAGAAGTAGAAAAGGCGAGAAGCTATTACGTTGAGAGTAAGAGATTACCGTCAAACTATCGTAATAAGTATAGTGTGAGTCTTAAAATCAACAAACCTAAGTATATTAAGTGTTTTTTCTTAGTCAAATATCATGAAAAATAATTTGAATTTTTATCAAGGTAGGGTTTTCTGCTTTATAATAATGAAAGCAGATATTATTGGAAATGTGAGAGACAAATGGAATATTACTTTCTGGTTGTTATTAAATTTATTATTGGTTTTACTATCATATTAGTTCATATGAATTTATCAGGAAAAACACAGCTTTCCCAATTCACTCCTATTGATTTTATTGGTAATTTTGTGCTTGGTGGCATTATGGGTGGGGTAATTTATACCGATGCTATTCCACTTTATCAATATATTATTGTTTTTTTAATTGGTGTAAGTTTTATCTCTTTACTTAATTATATTAGCAAGCGATTCAATTTTTTCCGTGCTGTTACCATTGGTAATCCGATCCCTATAATAAAGAAGGGCGAGTTTATTATGGAAAATATTATGGAAAAGAAGAACAAAATAGATATTCTCAATATTACCTCTCGTCTTCATGCACAAGGTATTCATTCGTTTCAGGAAGTCAATTACGCACAAATTGAGCCAGATGGACAAATCACCGTAGTGTGTGATGGTGCTAAAATGCCATCATTAATTGTGATGAAAGAGGGCGTTATCCGTACTTCAGAATTAGTGCAGATAGAAAAAGATGAAGCATGGTTACAAGAAGAAATGGAAAATCAGCATATAGATAAACCTGAAGATGTCTTCTTGGCTGAGTTTTGGGATGGTAAAGTTAACTTTATTTTGCAGGATGGCAAAATAAAGCGCACCACAATCTTAAAAGACAATTAAAAAGTATAAATTGATAGTTAGGTTATTTGTTGATAGTGATAGCATTGTTTACAGGTTCAATGGCGACGTTATGCCGCCATTGTTATCGAGAAAGAGTACCGATTATTACAACTTAAATACTGCAAAATCAGTGGCCATTTCAGTGTGACTAAAGACTTGCTGGCATTCATTCAATAAATCAGCACAATCTTCTGGCAAATAGCGACTACTGATATGGGTAATAATCAGTTTTTTAACGTTAGCATCTTTTGCTAGTTGTGCCGCTTGTACTGTTGTTGAATGGCCTCGACTATTTGCTTGCTCTGCCATTTCATGTTTAAACGTTGCTTCATGCACTATTACATCTGCGTTATCAGCCAGCTTTAATGCATTTGGTGTCGGTTGCGTATCACCAAAAATGGCAATGCAACGGCCTTCAATTTCAGGGCCAATATATTCTTTGCCATCAATTTTTCGCCCATCGGGTAATGTAATGGTTTTACCTTGTTTTAAGCCTTGTAGCCAAGGGCCCGCAGGAATATTTTCCGTTTTTAGTTTCTCGGCATCTAATTTACCCAAGCTATTTTCTTCTTCTAAACGGTAACCCAAACAAGGTACTGGATGAGAAAGTGCTTCACAACTGACTTTCATACCTTCTTCTTCGAAAAGAAAGCCTGTTTCCTCTATTTCCACGATATTAATCGGGTAAGTTAAATAAGATTGGCTTAAGGTCAGTGCAGTCTCTATAAAAGTTTTGATACCCGTAGGGCCATATACCGTTAAGAGAGTTTCAGTTCCCCCCATAGAACGGCTACAGAGTAATCCCGGCAAACCAAAGAGATGATCACCGTGTAAATGAGTAATAAAGATTTTATTTACACGCGGTAATTTCACTCGAGTATGTAATATTTGATGTTGTGTGGCTTCACCACAATCAAACATCCACATGCTTTTTTGTTTATTTTGTAAATCAAGCACCATACTTGTGACGTTACGATCCTTAGAAGGAACACCTGCATTAGTACCTAAAAAAGTGAGCTCCATAATGAAATATTATTCTCCATGTTGAATTTGTTCCCAGCTTAAGCCAAATTTCGCAAGGTATTTGCGTAAGCGATCGGCATCGTTGGGTTGTTTTTTATTTTGTCTTGATACTGCGAAAAGTTTTCTACCGGCTTCTGAGAGTGTTGATGATTGCTGGCACGTTTTGATAACTGTATTGAGTTGGCTAAGATCGAAAAGATCAATATCAGCACTGTTTAATAAAGAAGAGGAGGTTATTCCCCAACTTTGTTTTAAACGGTTAATTTCTTCATCAACAAGAGAAAGGGTAATACGACCATTTTCGGCAAGTGTAGCCATTCGCGTTATACTAGCACTAAGTTCACGGAAATTGCCACGCCATAATGCCTGTTCAGATATTGCAAACCGAATATAGTGTGATTTTGCATCTGAATTAAAGCGGATCGCCTTTTGATAAAGTGTTGCAAAGTGATGCAATTCATAATCGATGTTAGGCTCAATATCCTCTTTACGATCCGCTAATCCTGGCAGAGAAAAAGCCCACATATTGATCCTTGCATAAAGATCTTCACGAAAAAGCCCTTTTTGAATTTGCTTATCCATATCCCGATGAGTACCTGCAATTAATTGAAAATCGCTTTGTACTTCAGTATCTGAACCATAAGGATAAAACGATTTTTCTTCTATGGCTTTCAGCAACATCGCTTGTTCATCAAGTCCTAACTCTGCAATTTCATCCAGAAATAAAATTCCTTTATCGGCTTCTCGTAGTAAACCTTGTCTGGCTTGTAATGCGCCTGTAAATGCCCCTTTAACATGCCCAAATAAGGTAGACATCGCATTGTCACCACGTAAAGTGGCACAGTTAACAGCAATAAATCGACCTTTTACAAAATGACGAGATTGCCGTAATTCATAAATACGCTGGGCAAGAAATGATTTACCGGCTCCTGTTGGTCCTGTTAATAAGATAGGAGCAAAAGAGCGTAATGCGACACGTTCAATTTGAGCGATTAACGTATTAAAGCGTTCATTACGTGTGGCAATTCCTGATTTTAAGAAAGAAAGTGATTCATTATGGTAGTGCTCAAATCGGCTCGTTAATTTGGTATAACGACTTAAATCAAGGTCAATCACCGCATAACTGCCCGTTGCTGATTGCACTGTTTTGATGCCGTCTTCATTTTCTATTTTAGAAGAAGGAGAGGTTTGTAATAGTTTTGCTGGCAAGTAATGCGCTTCTGTCAGTAAAAACCAACAAATTTGAGCGATATGTGTTCCTGTCGTGATATGCACATAATACTCTTCATTTTCGGTATCAAAAGGATAATTCACAGCAAAATCAAGAAAGTGGCTGTACACCTCTTCGAGATCCCAAGGGTCATGAATATCAATTTCGTAAGGTAGTACTTCAGTATCTGGTGAGACAGTATGAATATCTTCTGTAATGTTAGACGCCAACATTGAGTCATTAGGCTGGTGGATCATGACTAATCGGCTAACAGGAAAATCCTTTTGATGACAAATGGAAATTGTTGGGCGCCATGAGTTCCACCTTTTATGGTTTTTACCTCGTTTATCTAATGTTGTGCCTAAAACACCAATTACCACTTTACGTTTCATTAAGTTATCCCTACCTATCTTTATTTATATTTATAACCATATAGATAAAAAGATAGGTTTTTATCGTTTTTAATTCAACGGCTAAATATTTAAAAATCACATGAAAAATATTTTTATAAATAAAAACAATGAATTAAACGTATTTTTTACGAATTTAAAAAACTTGGCACGATCTTCGCAATATTATTAATGTCTTGAGCAGATTTTAAATCTGGTAGGCACATAAAGAACACTCTGTGGTGTTATCTAAATGTGTTCCTCCACATCAAGACTCTGTAGGTGAAGAGGGTTATTTTCAGGTTCGATTCCTGACACCAAAACCATTACAAATCCAAATGTAAAATTAAATATAAAAAATCGTTGTGACAGCAGTATCGTCACCTTACTTATCCACCAGCAACTGCGCTGGATTGAAAGCAGAAGAAGAGACAAACAATGCATCGTTCCTCTCTTGTTTTCCTTTTAGTTTCGCAAAGCTTGCCCGTGGAAAAGTAAGCCACGATAAATTGCACTATATAAAGAAGAATAAAAGAAGAAGGAACGTAAAATGATAAAAACAACAATAGTGGTAAAACAGGGGCAGTTAGCACTTTTAAAGAAAAAAGATGAATACATTGATGTGCTAATGGCGGGTGAGCATAAGTTTTTTGATTTAGGGCATCAGCTTAGTGCGGATATCTTCCCTTTAAATGGTGGTGCATTAGAAAATGAGAAAGCCGAATTTTTACGTCAATACTATCCTCAATGGGTGACAGAGTATGGTTTCGATATTGTGTTATCCGATGAGGAAATTGGCCTTCTCTATGAGAATGGGATTTTAAAAGAGATTCTAGCACCGGGTACTCGACGTTTATATTGGCGTTATGCCGATCGTACTTTAGATATTTTATCAGTTGAAGAATTGGAAGTCCCCGCGGCCTTAATGAAGAAATTACAACAACCAAAATTGCGTAATCAGATCGTAAAGGGAAGTGATGGTGTGCTCAATGTTGATATTCCCGCTTGGCATGCGGGCATTATTCGAATTAATGGTGAAACTCAATCTTTATTGCCACCGGGATTAAAAGGCTATTGGCGTTATCAGCACAAAGTGGATGTTGAAGTGGTCGATATGCGTTTACAAGCACTGGATGTCAGTGGGCAAGAAATTTTAACAAAAGACAAAGTGACATTACGTATTAACTTATCAGCTAACTGGCGTTATAGCGACGTACTCTCTGCTTATCAACAGTTAAGTTCACCTCTTGAGTTCTTATATAAAGAGTTACAATTTGCTTTACGTGAGGCCGTAGGAACAAGAACGCTTGATGAATTGTTAGAAAATAAAAGTCTGATAGATAATTTAGTCAGTGAAAAAATCAGTGAAGTGACCCAAGGATACGGTATTGAAGTTGCTTCCTTAGGGGTAAAAGATATTGTTTTACCCGGTGAAATGAAAACGATTTTAGCGCAAGTCGTTGAGGCTGAAAAATCAGCACAAGCCAACGTGATCCGTCGAAGAGAAGAGACATCGGCAACGCGTTCTTTATTAAATACCGCAAAAGTGATGGAAAACAACCCTGTGGCATTGCGATTAAAAGAGTTGGAAACGGTAGAACGCATTGCTGAGCGTATTGATAAAATTTCCGTTTATGGTGGTTTAGACCAAGTATTAAATGGATTAGTACAAATTAAAGGAGCACAGGCATGATATTGGATCATCAAATAGTAAAAGAAGCAGGAACTGCTGAGATTAAAATGTGGACAAATGGCGTGCCTGTTGAACCTGATGCGCTAAAACAGCTTATCAATACGGCTAAAATGCCTTTTATTTTTAAACATATGGCGGTCATGCCTGATGTCCATTTAGGTAAAGGTTCAACGATAGGCAGTGTTATTCCCACCAAAGGTGCGATTATTCCAGCGGCTGTTGGTGTGGATATCGGTTGTGGAATGATTGCAGTGAAAACATCATTACACGCCAATGATCTGCCTGATAATTTATTTGCCATAAGAGCAGCAATAGAAAAAGCGGTGCCTCATGGAAGAACCAGCACCCGTTCAGGTAATGACCGAGGTGCGTGGTATCAGCCGCCTGAAATTGTTGATCAGCATTGGCAACAACTTGAAGGGCGTTTTAAGGTTTTAACGGATAAGTATCCTCGTTTATTGAAAACAAATAACTATCATCATCTTGGTACGTTGGGAACAGGTAACCACTTTATTGAGTTGTGTCTTGATGAGTCGGATAACGTTTGGGTAATGCTGCATAGCGGATCACGCGGTGTTGGGAATGCTATAGGTACATTATTTATACAAATGGCACAAGAAGATATGAGAGAACATATCACTAATTTGCCAGATAAAAACTTAGCGTACTTAAAAGAAGGGACACTTTTTTATGATGACTATATAGAAGCCGTAGAATGGGCACAGGATTTTGCCAGACATAATCGTGAAATTATGATGGAACGTGTGTTGGCCGCATTATCGACACAAATAACTAAACCTTTTACGACACAACAACAGGCGGTGAACTGCCACCATAACTATGTGCAAAAGGAAATGCACTTTGGTGAAGAGGTGTTGGTGACTCGAAAAGGTGCTGTTTCAGCTCAAAAAGGTGAAATGGGGATCATTCCAGGCTCAATGGGAGCTAAAAGCTTTATTGTAAGAGGAAAAGGAAATGCCGAAAGTTTCTGTTCGTGTAGTCATGGTGCAGGACGCGTAATGAGCAGGACAGCAGCAAAAAAAGCCTTTAGTGTTGAAGACCAAATTCGTGCAACAGCTCATGTAGAGTGTCGAAAAGATAAGGATGTTATTGATGAAATACCGATGGCTTATAAAGATATTGATGCCGTTATGAAAGCTCAATCATCATTAGTTGAAATTGTTCATACCCTAAGACAGGTCGTTTGTGTGAAAGGATAACTGAACTTAGCATAAGATAATTCATCACTATCCCCGAACGGTAACGTAGGGGATAGTGACATATGATAGCGTGCGCATGAAAGATAAATGAATATAAGTTCAATAATTAAAGTTGTGTTTAAATTAACCCCTTATTTATAGATTAAAAAATAAACAATAAATGTTTAATATTATTAATAAATAA
Organism: Proteus sp. FME41; assembly: GCF_014897315.1. Taxonomy (GTDB): domain Bacteria; phylum Pseudomonadota; class Gammaproteobacteria; order Enterobacterales; family Enterobacteriaceae; genus Proteus. The sequence goes on from NZ_JABUYL010000011.1 coordinate 53,469, forward strand.
ATGTTGATATTAAATTTATCACCACCTAATAAAGATAATCATAAAAAGAATGTTAATATCAAATCTTCTTTTAATTAGGAAATTATTATTAATAACTTATTAATATCTTTTACCCCAATTATTTATTTAATATAAAACAATTCCTAAATTTCTTAATTACATTAAATTTAACTTTATTCTTATTGAAAAATTCCAGCCTATTATATTTTGGTATTAATTTTTGTGAAATGTATTTATTAAATACCATATTGTTAATTTCTCGTATCCCAAATGTGAACGAATCGTTTTGAATTACTTGCTGTATAGATAACGGTGTGTGAAATATTACGATGACCCAAGTAGTCTTGAATTAAACGTGTATCTCTACCTAAATCGGCGAGCGCATAGCCACATGCATGGCGTAGCATATGAGGATGAGGTGCAATGGATACATTAGCATCTTTGCCTAAACGGCGAAGTAAACCATATACTTGTTGGCGAGAAATTGGACCTGTTTTTTGAGATAAAAAGACCCATTCAGAGTCGGATTCTCTCCACGTTTCCTTTTTTTTCAACCAGTTAACTAACGCTTCATATTCCTCTTCTATAATAGGTTGTGTTGTTGATAATCCCCCCTTTAAGCGTCTGACATAGAGTATCCGACTTTCCAAATCAATATCACTTAAGGTTAATCGACAGAGCTCACTGACACGAAAACCATGTAAAAAACACATTAAAAACATACAGTAATCTCTTTCTGGGTACCTACCTTCCTTTGTTTGTTTCAAAATAGAATTGATCTCAAAACGAGTAAGAAACTTGCGCTGCTTCATTTTCATAACCTTTTCAATGAGATAACAAGGAGCAAAAGCTAATTGATGCAACACTATAACAAGTAATATGCATCAATAAAGAGTTGTGTTTTTTTTATGCTTGCACTTTTACTTGTTAATTTTAAACAAGTTTATTGAAAGTTTATCTGTTTTTAGAAAATGAAAGTCATTGATTGGAAAAGTGAAAAGCAAGTATAGGTAGGAAACTCGTCGTATTTAGAGAAATAAACAGAATACACCAAATTGTTTACTATTATTCTCTGGCTTCCCACTTAAGTCAAATTTAATATTAACCATACACTTTCATTTGTTTAACACTTTGATATTTATCATTATTTTAAAAAACAAATACGATTGGTTACTTTGTTTAAAATCTAGAAATAAATTTTTTTACTTTTTTCACAAATTATAGTATTTGCACTTAGAATTATAAACTCTTTTTTCGACATTTAAAGGCCGATTATCTAAATACGCTTAATTTCGAGATGAAAATTTTTAACAAAACAATTTGGTGTATTTTGTTTTGTTTCTAACGATATTTAATTTCGATTAGGACGAGCTTAAGTATACCAAAATTAAAAAACTCAATAATGAGTCATTCAATTAGGAATAATTTACTCCTAATGAATTTATTATTTTTAATGTCTTCGTCCTTTATATTTTAGGAAACAAAAAAGATGAAATTAAATAAATTAGCGTTAGTTCTTGGCTTAGGTTTATCTGTTGCTGCGGGTTCTGCATTTGCTGCTGATCCAGTAAAAGATCAAGGTCATGGTACAGTTAAATTTGTTGGTTCAATTATCGATGCTCCTTGCTCAATTACACCTGATACAGAAAATCAAACTGTTCCATTAGGTCAAGTTTCTACTGCTGCATTAAAAGATGGCGGTCGTAGTAATTCTCGTGACTTCAAAATTTCTTTAGAAAATTGCACAACTGAAACTTACAAAACAGTTCAAACAACGTTCACTGGTTCAGAAGCTGCTGATATTTTAGCGGGCTCTTTAGGTATTGAAGGTATTGCTAAAAATGCTGCGGTTGTCATCACTGATGCAGGTGGCAAACAACTTAAATTAGGTACACCAAGTGCTGCTCAAAACTTGCGTGATGGTAATAACGATCTGAACTTTGCGGCTTATTTACAAGGTTCTTCTGCAGAAGCTGCTGTTCCAGGTGACTTTACTGCAATTGCTACTTTCGCACTGACTTACCAGTAAGAAAAAATAAGTTCTGTACAGGGAGGTACAGAGCTTTATTTCCTGTGTCTATTTTTAACGATTTTTTTCTTACGGAGAAAAATATGAATCGCAAGATGACACCACTGTGGTTATGTCTTATTGCCAGCTTACTGACAACCTCGACAATAGCCAGTGATGTAAAACAAGATAAAAATATGCATCAGCGATTTGGGGTACTTAATCTTCAAGGCACAATTTTAGAACCGTCATGCACAATTTCAGCGGGAAGTGGCGAACAAGTTATTCCTTTGACGACTGTTTCTATCCCCATGCTTGTGGCTGAAGGGCAAGGACCTATTGAGTATTTTTCTATCAGATTAACGGAATGTACGCTAATTGAACAAAAAGGTCAGGAAGCGGACAACCCTCGTTTTATTGCAACGTTTGACGGCCCCACTAACGGAAATGGTAATTTTACGCTTTCTGGTGAAGCGAAAGGTGCTTCATTAGCGATAGCCGACCGTTATGGCAGACAGGCTATTCCTGGGCAGCCATTACCTCCTGTCGGTATTGATTCAAAATCAATGGCATTACTTTACCAAGCTCGAATAGTTAAAAATAACGAGATACCCAAAGCAGGGAACTACCGTACAACGCTGCGATTTAAGTTGGAATACTATTAAATGGATCGGGTTGGATAATTTATGGCGAGATCATTCAAAACCGTTTGTTTAGGGACGGAAAAAAAGACAAAACAACATACTATTCGGCCTGTTGCTGTACTGATCTATTTAATTCTTACTGGCGCTTCTAGTATTTCAAATTCAGCTTTAGCGAATAGTGATATTGAGTTTAATGCTGATATTCTAGATCTGAAAGATAAGCAAAACATTGACTTATCTGATTTCTCTCGTGCGGGTTATATTATGCCCGGTCGATATGAGTTTGTTGTTCGTATCAACAATAATGAACTTCCTGAGATCTATAACATTAATTATGTTGTACCTGCCAATGATCCTAAAGGCAGTGAACCTTGCTTGCCGCCAGAATTGGTTCATCAACTCGGACTCAAACCTGAGTGGGCGACAAAAGTTCAATATCAAGACAACGGTAGCTGCCTTGATATGACCTCAATTCCAGGTATGACGGTGAATGCAAGTTTAGGGAGCGGTAATTTATTACTGACAATTCCTCAAGCTTATCTTGAGTATTCAGCACCTAACTGGGATCCCCCATCGCGCTGGGATCACGGTATCTCTGGGCTTATTTTTGACTATAACGTCAACGCTAATGTGACCGATCCCGCTAAAGGAAAACAACGTCAACAAGTTACGGGGTTAGGAACTGTGGGTGCAAACCTTGGTGTTTGGCGTTTCCGCGCGGATTGGCAAGGAAGCTATCAACATACAACAGGCCTTCCCGACAGCACTGAAAATAATTGGAAATGGAGCCAGCTCTATCTTTATAGAGCAGTTACTCAATTGGGTGCTCGCCTTGTAATGGGTGAGACTTACTCTCGTTCTGATATTTTCGATAATTTCCGTTTTACGGGGATTAACTTGTCAACGGATGACAATATGTTGCCACCTAATTTAAGAGGGTATGCGCCTGAAGTGACGGGGGTTGCGAAAACCAATGCGAAAGTGACGATTAGCCAACAAGGTCGAGTCATCTACGAAACGCAAGTCGCACCAGGCCCATTCCGTATCCAAGATATTAATGATGCAGTCAGTGGCAAATTAGATGTTCGTGTTGAAGAGCAAGATGGTTCAGTACAAGAATTTCAAATGGATACCGCCAGCATTCCTTATTTAACACGCCCGGGGCGAGTGCAATATAAATTCTCTGCGGGTAAGCCATCCGATATGAACCGCAATACAGAAGGCCCCATTTTTGGTATGGGCGAATTCTCGTGGGGTATCAGTAATGGTTGGTCACTTTACGGCGGATCATTAGTTTCTGGTGACTATAACTCAGTGTCTGCGGGTATTGGTCGTGACTTGATGATGTTTGGTGCTATCTCTTTTGATGCCACGCATTCTTGGGCAAAAATTCCAAGTGACAACAAACGCTATGATGGTGGTTCTTATCGCTTAAGTTACTCAAAACGTTTTGAAGAAATAAACAGCCAAGTGACCTTCGCTGGTTATCGATTCTCTGAACGTGATTTTATGAGTATGAACCAGTATTTAGATCGTCGTTATCGTGACGGTGAAGAAGATAACAATAAAGAACTTTATACCATTATGTTCAGTAAGCAGTTCCCTGAATGGGGCTTAAGTGCTTACTTAAACTATAGCCATCAAACATATTGGAATAAACCTAACAACGATAACTACAACTTATCGTTGGCGAAAACAATGGATATTGGTGGCTTTAAAAATATCAATCTTAGCCTGTCGGCATTTCGTAATAAGTTCAATGGCACCAATGATAATGGTGTTTATATGAATGTCAGCATGCCTTGGAGTGATCGAGCAACAATCAGCTATAACACTGTCATTAATAAACACGGCAATTCACATAATGTCAGTTATTACGATCGTCTTGATAATAATAGTAGTTATCGAGTTGGGGCTGGTTTAAGCAGTAATGGTAAACCCTCTGCTGATGCCTACCTTATGCATTATGCAGATACTGCATTGGTGACAGCCAGTGCGAGCCATATTACTGGCGAATATACCTCGGCCACATTATCACTACAAGGCGGTGCGACTATCACACCAAAAGGTGGTGCATTACACCGTACGAGTCGTACAGGAAGTACGCGTTTACTTATTGATACCGATGGCGTTGCAGATGTACCTGTTAAGAGTATTGGTGCAATTACCCGTACAAATACTTTTGGTAAAGCAGTGCTACCCGATATCAATGATTACTATCGTAGTAGTGCCAGCATCGACCTTGATCAGATGCCGGATAACGTTGAAGCCTTACGATCAATTCAACAATTAACATTGACTGAAGGTGCAATAGGTTACCGCCATTTTGATGTGGTTTCAGGGCAAAAAGCGATGGCAGTGATCCGCTTAAAAGACGGCTCTTATCCTCCATTTGGTGCCAGTATCACAACAGATAAAGGTCGTGAGCTAGGTATTGTGAACGATGGTGGAAACGTCTATCTAACGGGTATCAATACCAATGATGTATTAAGTGTTCGTTGGAATGGCCAAGAACAGTGCAAAGTCCGTATTCCAACATTGGTCGAAGGGCTGTTTATGTCCTCACTTTTACTGACCTGTGGTGATGGAGATGCCGCATCTTCGACTGCCAATCAAAGAACAGAACCCTTACCTCAGCCTCGATTGATAACACAATAGGGTGAGAAAAGCGGGGAACGGTAAAACAATTTTAGACAAAAAGAGTAATTCAAAATGATGTTATTAAAGCGCTCATTTATTGTAACAACCACTTTATTGACGGGAATGATCTTTACTAGTCAAGCTATTGCCGCAATTGCTTTAGATAGAACACGTGTCATTTTTAATGGTGCAGATAAATCTATTAGCTTAAATGTCAGTAATCAAAATAAAGAGTTGCCTTACTTAGCTCAAGGCTGGATGGAAAATGAGAATGGAGAGCGTATTGATAATCCATTACTGGTTTTACCTCCTATCCAACGTATTGAACCGGGTGATAAAAGCCAAGTAAAAGTGCAATCATTACCTGACATTGCCAAGTTACCGCAAGATAGAGAAAGTGTTTTCTATTTTAACTTACGTGAAATTCCGCCTCGTAGTGATAAACCCAATGTGTTGCAAATAGCATTGCAAACACGGATCAAATTGTTTTATCGCCCCGCATCTATTTATGCCACACAAACTGATTTAACGCATCCTTGGCAAGAAAAGATCACATTAACGAAAAAAGGTGATCGTTACGAAGTCAATAATCCAACACCTTATTACGTGACGTTAGTCGATGGATTGGCAGGATTACAAGGAAAAAGTCTTGACGGTTTTCAGCCATTAATGATTGCGCCTAAAAGTACAGGCACGATAAACCTGAATGCCTCCGTGTTTGGGGCATCGCCCGTCTTAAGTTATATCAATGATTATGGTGGACGCCCACAGATGAAATTTAGCTGTAATGGCAATGAATGCAAAGTGATAGAAACATCAGCAGGATACTAAATAGGTCTATTTTATGAAAATGGAACAGCGGTTTAGCCCAAGCAAAGCAGTGTTGATTTTTATTCTGGCAACATTTACTGGAGGCCTAAGTTTTACTGCTGTTGCGAATTTACCCGCCAGAGCGGTGAAAGATGTTATTCCCGGAATTGTTTATATCAATATTTCGGGCAATGTTATTGCACCACCGCCTTGTGTAATTAATGACGGCAAAATGATTGAAGTTAACTTTGGCGAGGTGATGAGTACGCGTATTGATGGCATCAGTTATAAGCAACCTATCCACTATACCGCGACGTGTCAAAAAATGCCGACAAATGCGATGAAGGTTTATGTTACAGGCGGTGCAACTGGGTTCGATTCAAATGCATTACAAACCGATATTACAGGTTTAGGGGTCCGTATTCTATATCAAGGGCAATTATTAGATTTAGGTAAAGCGATTAATTTTACCTATCCCAATTTGCCTGAATTAGAAGCCATTCCGGTTCGTGATCAGAGTGCCACGCTAGTGGGTGGTGATTTTGTTGCAAGTGGCACACTGCATGTGGATTATCAGTAAGAGGTCAGAAAATGAATAAAGTAAAATATATGTGTCTGATTTTATTGCTGAATTCTTACTCTATCATGAGTGCAGACACTCCAAACATGAAGTTATTTGGCACTTTATTAGTGCCACCACCTTGTGTTATCAGCAACAACGAACTGATAGATGTCTATTTTGGGCATAACGTCGGTATTCATAAAGTGGATGGTATTAATTATACCGAATCGGTGAATTATCGATTGGTCTGTGATCCGAATTCAAAAGGATGGGATTTAGGGCTTTCTATTATTGGTCCTAAAACTCAATTTGATGATGCCGCATTACAAACCAATATTCCTGATTTGGGCATTCATCTTACGCAGGATGGTCAGCCTTTTAAATTAAACGAGCGCATTGCGATATCGCCTGATAATCCACCTGTGATCCAAGCGGTACCTGTAAAAAAACCGGGTAGCACCTTACCTGAAGGCGCATTTGAAGTATCGGCGACACTTCTCGCTGAATACCAATAGGAGCGTATTGATGAACACAAAAAGATTATCGATCCCGTTCGTGTTGGGTTTAGCCATGTATACGGGGTTAACGTCACCCGCTTTCTCTGCACCCGACAATATGTACTTTCACGGCATATTAGTTGATGAGCCTTGCACGATAAAACCCGGTGATGAAACCGTTGAATTAGATTTTGGCAATATTCCTGATAAGAACCTTTATGCGTATCAAAGAACGCCAAGCCAATTATTTCAAATACGCTTATCTGAATGTGATTTAACCATAGGTAAAAGCGTCAAAATAACGTTTAAAGGTGATGAAAATCAAGCCATGGCAGGGCAAGGTTTTTTAGCAATAAGCCCAAGTAGTCAAGCCGCAGGTATTGCGGTTGGATTGGAATCTGAAAACGGAAATGCGCTACCTGTTAATAAAGAGACAGACAAACTTTCATTAAATGCGGATGACACTATTTTAAATTTTTACGCCTTTATTCAAGGGGAGCCGGATGCGATTACTAATCAATCTATTAAACGTGGTCCATTTAGCGCAATAGCCACATTCCATTTGAATTATGACTAATTATTAGGATTGAGGTTTTACATGTTTATATTAAAACGATTTCCGGCTCTGTGTATTGCGATAGGTCTACTGTTTTCAGCGCCCGCGATGGCATCTATCTTTTCTTATATTACACATTCAGAGGGTGAACCAGCTCACGCAACGTATACCTATGTTATTCAGCGTTGGGATCCTGAAGATGCCTATACGCCAAACCCTTGTTATGGCTGGAGTAAATGCTGGATAACAATTAACCATAAACATGATGCTAATGGTTCTCCTGGTTCGGCGGTAAGAAGCATTGTTCGAGTTGAAAAAGAGCGTTATTTAGCAGGCGTCCGTGATGCGGTAATGAGAGTTGAAAGTTTCCCAATACAAGGAACGGCACGACACGATGGTGATCCTCTTACCTCAAACCAAGAGTGTGTTGGGTTATTTTATGAATCTAAGGAAGGAGGATGGTCCCCAAATGGACGTTTATTACCGGGATCATTATGTGGTATTGCACCGCCACCTGTTGGTGCCTGCAAAATAACGGAAGGTGCTGTAAACCTTAATTATGGTGATATTGACGAAGTAAGTTTAGAAAATGCTGAACGTGCTCAAAATATCAATGTGACTTGTAACTTAGCGATGAGAGTACTGGTTATTGCATCAGGCTCAGACAGTGGGCGAGTTCCATTACGAGCAGATAACAGTTTGTATGCTGATTTATTCCTTGATGGAAAACCAGGTGAAAAAGGCTCTGTCATTGATGTGCCTAAAAATGGAACGATACCTGTAGAGGTTAAATCGATTCTGCACACGAATGGTCGTGTTGCACCGGGCTATTTCTCTGGTTCAGGCTCAATTATTTTAACGATGCCTTAATCATGATAATGGGTGAATATTATGATGAATTACGATTTTACAGATATTGATGTTAATGCGTTAGTTGGAAAACGAATTCAGAAAAAACGTAAAGAATTAGGTTATACCGGTATGCAGATTGCTGAAAAAATAGGCGTTAGTCAACAGCAGTTTTCTCGCTATGAACGTGGGATGAATAAAATAGATTTAAGTTATCTGGTCTTACTTGCTAATTATCTTAACACCCCTATTCATTGGTTTTTTGAAGACTGTTTTGTAATAAAGTCCTCATCAGAAAACCAACGTATTGATAAACGCAGTAGCATCATTGCTGAAGCAACACCAGATGTCTTTTTGTACTGATACATATCGCTAAATGAGACTCAATTTGGTGTTTTAGTGTGTATGCTTTTTCTTTGATTGATTACCAAATTGGTAAGGCAAGGATGAGTCCTTGCCCTTTTTTTAGACTAAAGTTGGTTAAATAGGAACAGTAAAATTTGAATTATTGCTTACATTAAATACTAAAAAAAGGCGATAGATGATGAAATGTTTATAGCTTATAAGTGTATAGGTATCTCAATAATTATTAACTCATCATTTTTAGATATTATTTATAGCCGGAAAAGGTAATTTAATAGAAAATCCAAATAAGAATACTCTTAAAACGTGTATTTCAAAAAATATCCTCACCTATAGGGTTGAGGGTATTTTTTTTATTACATGAGAGTAAAGTTAAATAAAGCTAACTAAAATAGTCAGAAAAGGCACTTCTTTTAAAGATGCTCTCTTTGGGTCTTTTAGATCTAATGATTAAATAATATTAATGAAATCGTCCGTTTTAAATTAACTAATTAACTAATTATCAATTAGTCGATAAAAGACAATATTTAATATACACACTGAAACTTGCTTATTTACATTAATTAACTATTCAATAGTTAGCTAAATATATTCATATTATATAAAACTATTCCTAAAATAAAATGAGAATGAAATAATTACATTATTCTTATTGAAAAAGATTAGATAATTAAAAAACAAGTAATAACGACTAATAAATATACGCGTTACGCGAGTAATGTTAATTGTATATAAACCTAATGTAAATTAAATGTACTTTATAATGTTTTTATTTGGATAAAAAAATGTAGTTACTGTGGTGATTCAATAATATGAATACTACAATAATGAAATTAGTAGCAATACGTAAAATAGTCAATAAACTAATAAATCAATAAATAAAATATTTGAAGTTTGATTTAATTAATACATTAAAAAATTTACCCAAAAAAAGCGTAATTATTCTTAATCAAGTGATTGTGATTGTACTCTTTTATGTGGAAAAAATGCTCATTACACGAATTTCTTTTTTGAATTATCAGTTAGTTAACATCTGAATATGTTTTTAATCAAAAAATGAAAATTATATAAAAAATTCACTTTTTGAGGTTAAAATCCTATGTATTAATACCTACATTAGAGTGTTAAATTATTATCATTATATTCTTTTCTTGATTTCTTTTTTAATACAAATTCTTTTAAATCAATCAATTATGATTATTTTTATTTTTATATGTTATTTATTGTAAATTTAAGCAATTATAATAGGTGTAATTATTATAAATAATAACAAATACAATGAGATATGATTAATTTTTATTGGTGTTTATATTTTTCGGTCTATTTTGGATGATCTTTAATGGGTAATATTGGCATGATATTTTTGTGAGAGTAAATAATGATAATAAATCTATTAACAATTTCGTTATTTTGATATTTAATAAAATCAACGTGTTACATTTGATTTGTTTCATAATGTAAAAATTTAGTTATATTAGGTTAAAGGAAATAAAATTCAAAATATTATTTAATTGACAATTACTCCTATTCATAAAAAGACAATAAGATCTTTTCACTTTAAATTTTAAAATGGCAGAGTTTATATCTTATACTTCTCGTATTAAGAGTATTTATTTGGTTTTTAAATCCATTTAGACCATTTTCGAAAAGTAATAATTTGTATGAAAATGTAAAAAATACACCTAATATCAGTAAATTAATAAAAATAGATTTAATTAAAATTGGCTGGTTTGACTTAAATAAAATCAAAGCGAATAATACATCCAACTTGATATGACCCATTTATCTAATTTCATTATTAACATTATTAATATGAAATTGGCTGGATGAAATTTATCAAAATATAGAAACTCTATTTAGCGTGTCATTCATTTAAGCAAGTTGCTTATATTGAATTTTATTATTTTAAATATCTTCGTTCTTATATTTTCAGGAAACATAAAGATGAAATTAAATAAATTAGGTTTAGTTTTAGGTTTAGGCTTAACAGTTGCTGCTGGTTCTGCATTCGCTGCTGACCAAGGTCATGGTACTGTAGAATTCTGGGGTTCAATCATCGATGCTCCATGTTCAATCGATCCTAACTCAGGTGACCAACGCGTTCCATTAGGACAAGTATCAGCAAACGCACTGAAAGATGGTGGTCGTAGCGTTTCTAATACTTTCAAAATTAAATTACTGCAATGCTCTACTGAAACTTATAAAACAGTTCAAACTACCTTCACTGGTGCTGAAGCAGCCGCTATTCTGCCAGGTTCTTTAGGTATTGAAGGTTTAGCGCAAAACGCAGCTGTTGTTATTACAGATGCTGGTGGTACACAAATTAAATTAGGTGAACCAACTACTGCTCAAAATCTGCGTGATGGTTCTAATGACCTGAACTTCGCAGCTTATTTAAAAGGTTCTGCAACAGATGCAGCCGTACCTGGTGACTTTACTGCGATCGCAACTTTCGCATTAACTTACCAATAATAGATGTTCTTTTAAGCCCTGTATAAGGATGTATAGGGCTTTATCTTTAGTTTTACTTTTATGGTTTATTTTATGGAGTAGAAAACAATGAATCGCAATATGGTGCCACTGTTATTACTTGTTGCAACAGGATTATTTGTTAAGCCTGTAATGGCAGTGACAGACTTAAAGCAAGATGTAAAATCACATCAGCGATTCGGCGTGGTTAGTCTACAAGGTTCTATTTTAGAGCCAACATGTACTATCTCAGCAGGAAGCCGAGAGCAAGTTATTTCTTTAAGTACAGTTTCTATTCCAACCTTAGCTGTTGAAGGCCAAGGCCCTATTGAATATTTTTCAATTCGATTAACAGAATGTTCTCTTGTTGACCAAAAAGGTACACAAGCTGAACGTCCTCGTTTTATTGCTACTTTTGAAGGCCCCGCACAGAACGGATTATTCCAACTTTTCGGCGATGCAAAAGGAGCCTCATTGGCTATTGCTGACCGTTACGGAAGATTGGTAACACCAGGGAAACCATTACCACCTGTGGATATTGATACCAAGTCGTTATCTTTGTTGTATCAAGCAAAGCTTGTTAAAAATAACGACATCCCACGAGCAGGTAATTATCAAGCAACCCTGCGTTTTAAACTCGAATACTATTAAATGGATTGGTTGGATTATTTATGGCTAAATCATTCAAAACTGCTTCAAGAAAAGCAGAAAAAAAGAGTAATCAGCATACAATTCGACCTGTCGCAGCATTGATCTATTTAATTATTGCTGGTATGGCGAGCGCCTCTAGTATGGCATTTGCAGCCAGTGATATCGAGTTTAACTCTGATATTCTTGACTTAAAAGACAAACAAAATATTGATTTATCTGACTTCTCTCGTGCTGGCTATATTATGCCCGGTAAGTATGAGTTTATTGTTAAAGTTAACAATAATGAATTACCTGATCTCTATACCATTAATTACATTGTTCCCGAAAGTGATCCTAAAGCGAGTATTCCTTGTATTCCTCGCGAATTAGTCAATCAATTTACATTGAAACCTGAGTGGCTTAAAGCGGTGACTTGGAAAGATGGCGATGCCTGTCTTAATGAGTCATCAATACCCGGTATGACAACAAGTACTAACTTAGGTGCGGGTAGCTTTGTTATCACTATTCCTCAAGCCTATGTTGAGTATTCAACCGAAGATTGGGATCCACCATCTCGTTGGGATGAAGGTATTTCAGGACTTATTTTTGACTATAACCTGAATGCTAACGTAAACGATCCGGCAAACGGCAAACAAACACAACAAGTGACGGGTAATGGTACAGCAGGTGCTAATTTAGGCGTTTGGCGTTTTCGTGCTGATTGGCAGGCAAGCTACCAACACACAACAGGTGTAAATAGTAGTACAGAAAATGATTTTGATTGGAGTCAATATTATCTTTATAGAGCAATCACTCAGTGGGGTGCTCGCCTTGTTATGGGTGAGACTTATTCACGCTCTGATATTTTCGATAACTTCCGTTTTACGGGTATCAGTTTACTGACTGATGACCAAATGTTACCGCCTAATTTAAGAGGTTATGCGCCTGAAGTAACAGGTGTTGCAAAATCTAACGCCAAAGTGACGATTAGTCAGCAAGGCCGTGTGATTTATGAAACTCAGGTTGCTCCAGGACCTTTCCGTATACAGAATCTAAATGATGCAATAAGCGGTAAGCTTGATATTCGTGTTGAAGAACAAGATGGCTCTGTACAAGAATATTAAATGGATACCGCAAGTATCCCTTACTTAACACGTCCGGGTCGTGTGCAATATAAATTATCAGCAGGTAAACCTTCTGATATGGATCACCATACTGAAGGGCCTGTTTTTGCAATGGGTGAGTTTTCATGGGGTGTTGCTAATGGTTGGTCACTCTATGGGGGTTCATTAGTTGCAGGGGATTATAACTCTGTTTCTGTAGGTATTGGTCGTGACTTGATGGCATTAGGTGCAATTTCATTTGATGCGACACACTCATGGGCGAAAATTCCTAATGATGGTAACAACTACCACGGTGGTTCTTATCGAGTCAGTTACTCTAAACGTTTTGAAGAAATTAATGGTCAGGTGACTTTCGCCGGTTACCGCTTCTCAGAACGTGACTTTATGAGTATGGAGCAATATTTGGATCGTCGTTATCGTGACAATAACCGCGATAATAACAAAGAGCTCTATACCATAACATTAAGTAAGCAATTCCCAGATATAGGTTTGAGTGCTTATCTTAACTATAACCACCAAACGTATTGGAATAAGCCTGATAACGATTACTACAACTTATCTTTATCTAAGTTTATGGATATTGGTAGTTTTAAAAATATTAATGTTAACTTATCTGCTTATCGCAATAAATTTAACGGTAATAATGATGATGGTGTTTACCTGAATGTCAGTATGCCATGGAGCGATAGGGCTACAATTAGTTATAACACGGTGATTAATAAGCATGGTAATTCACATAATGTGAGCTATTTCGACCGCCTTGATGATAACAATAACTATCGTTTAGGTGCTGGTTTGAGTAGTCGTGGTCGTCCATCAGCTGACGCCTATTATACCCGTTATGGTGATACAGCATTAGTTACTGCAAGTGCAAGTCATATTCAGGGTGAAAATACATCGGCATCCTTATCACTACAAGGTGGGGCAACGTTAACACCAAAAGGTGGCGCATTCCACCGTACAGCAATGCCGGGAGCGGCGCGTCTATTAGTTGATACTAATGGCGTTTCTGGAGTACCAGTGAGAAGTTTAGGGGCCGTTAGCTATACTAACTATTTTGGTAAGGCAGTTCTTCCAGATATTAATAACTACTATCGTAATAGTGCGACTATTGATTTAGATAAATTACCTGATGATGTTGATGCAGTGCGTTCAATTCAGCAATTAACCCTGACAGAAGGGGCAATTGGCTACCGTGAGTTTGATGTTATTTCAGGACAAAAAGCGATGGCGATTGTTCGCTTAAAAGACGGTACTTATCCACCATTCGGTGCCAGCATTACCACAGTTAAAGGTCGTGAGCTAGGCATTGTGAATGATAGCGGTAATGTTTATCTAAGTGGAATAAACTCTGGTGATATTTTAGATGTACGTTGGAGTGGTAAAAAACAGTGCACAGTACAAGTTCCTAAGTTAGATGAAGGTTATTTTATTTCTTCACTATTATTAACGTGTGGAGCCACTCCATCAACCTCTTCCCCAGCAGAAGAGAGAACCGAATCACCGTCTCAACCACAATTAGTCAAAACTGAAGGTTGAGAAGGGGAAAATTAAACGATTTTATAAACAAAAGAGTAATTAAAAATGATGTTATCAAAGCGCTCATTCATTGTAGCAACCACATTATTGACGGGCATGGTATTTACTCAGCAAGCCATTGCTGCGATTGCATTGGATAGAACTCGTATCATTTTTAATGGTGCTGATAAATCAGTTAGCCTTAATGTCAGTAACCAAAATAAAGATCTGCCTTATTTAGCACAAGGTTGGATGGAAGATATAAATGGACAAAAAGTGGAAAGTCCATTAATTGTGTTGCCTCCCATTCAACGCATTGAACCAGGTGATAAAAGCCAAATAAAAATACAAGGATTACCTGACGTATCTACATTGCCCCAAGATAGAGAAAGTGTGTTCTATTTTAACTTACGTGAAATTCCACCGCGCAGTGATAAACCGAACGTACTACAAATTGCGTTACAAACGCGCATTAAATTATTTTACCGCCCAGCGGCTATTTATGCGACACAAACAGATTTAGCCAATCCATGGCAGGAAAAAATCACCCTAACAAAAAAAGGGGATACCTATCAGGTCAATAATCCAACATCTTATTTTGTAACAATTGTTGATGGGTTGACGGGGTTAAAAGGTGAAAGTCTAACAGGGTTTACTCCTTTAATGATTGATCCAAAAAGTAGCGCAGATCTGAACCTAAAGGCTTCTGCATTTGGTGCATCGCCAGTATTAAGTTATATCAATGACTACGGTGGACGCCCTCGTTTGAAATTTAGCTGTAGCGGCAATGACTGTAAGGTTGTAGAAACAGCAACTGGAAATTAATAGGCTTATTTATGGATATGGAACAGCGGTTTAACACAAGCAAAGCAGTGTTGATTTTATTAATGACAACATTTACTGGTGTCCTGAGTTCAGCTGCTGTTGCAAGTACATCATCAAGTACAGTTTCACCCATGGCAGCGGGCGCTTCACCGGGTATGGTGCCTGTGTATATATCTGGTTATGTTATAGCTCCACCTCCATGTGTCATTAATAATGGTCAAATGGTTGAAGTGAACTTTGGTGAAGTAATGAGTACGCGAATTGATGGAACTAACTATAAACAACCTATAACTTACAACGTTGAATGTAAAAAAATGCCGACTAATGCAATGAAAATATCTGTAGTCGGAGGAAGTGCTGGTTTTGATAATAATGCCTTAAAAACTAATATTACTGGATTAGGGGTACATATTCTCTATCAGAATAAGATGTTGCGATTAGGGCAAACTGTCAATTTCACCTACCCTGATATACCCGCTCTTGAGGCAATACCTGTTCGTGATTATTCAGCAACATTAACGGGTGGTGATTTTTCTGCAATAGCCACACTTCGTATTGAATACCAGTAAGGAGTCAGAACAGTGTATAGCAAATTGAAAAATGTTTGTTTGATGACTCTGCTTGTCATGGTTCCATTATCAGTGAGTGCGGCAGATGAACCCAATATGAAATTATTTGGTACGTTATTAATTCCGCCACCTTGCGTTATTGAAAATAATAACTTAATTGAAGTTTATTTTGGTCATAATGTAGGTATTCATAGAGTTGATGGAATTAACTATACAAAACCGGTGAATTACACATTAAAGTGCGATCAAAATATAAAAGGTTGGGATCTTACCTTGTCAATTATTGGCCCTAAAAGCCAATTTGATGATGCAGGATTACAGACCAATATGGCAAATTTAGCCATACATATGATACGTGATGGAGAACCTTTTATTTTAAATGAGCGTGTCATTATATCGCCCACTAAGCCCCCTGTTATTCAAGCTGTTCCGGTGAAAAAACCGGGCAGTACATTGGCAAAAGGCCCATTCGAAGTAACAGCAACATTACTCGCTGAATATCAATAGGAGTGTGAAAATGAAATTTAAGACATTATCGCTTCCTGTCATTTGCGGGTTAACGCTACTAATGGGAACACTGACAACAGCTAATGCAGCACCGAATAATATGCGACTTTATGGCACGTTGGTGGATGAACCTTGTGTGATAAGGCCTGGTGATGAAACCATTTCTCTGGAATTTGGTAATGTGCCTGATAAAACATTTTATATTGGTGCGGGTAGAACAAATAGCCAAGCCTTTAAAATTCACTTATCAGAATGTGATCTTTCTATTAATAAGAAAGTAAGAGTGACATTCAGTGGTACTGAAAATCAAGCCATGGTTGGGCAAGGTTTTCTTGCATTAAGTGCGGGAAGTCAAGCTGAAGGCATTGCCATTGGGCTAGAAAATTCAGATGGCACTCCACTGCAGATTAATCAAGAAACCAGCAATATCGCCTTAAATTCAGGGGATTCGATTTTAAGGTTCCGTGCATTTATACAAGCAGAACCCAATGCTATTGCGAATGAGTCAATAAAACGAGGCCGTTTTAGTGCAATAGCCACATTCCATCTGAATTATGATTAATCTTTACGATTGAGGTTACTATGTTTACCCCAAAACGATTATCAGCATTATTTATCTTTAGTGTAATGATGCTTTTTTCAGCATCATCAATGGCAGCGATATTTTCTTATATAACAGAGTCTAAACTTGTTGGATCAAAAGGTGCTGACTACACCTTTATTATTCAGCGTTGGGATCCTGAACCTGCCACTACATTAAACCCGTGTTATGGCTGGAAAAAGTGTTATATCACTGTTAATCACCGACATGAGGCTAATGGTTCAGGCGGTACTGCAACAAAAGTGATACTAAATGATGCACAAAATTATCGAACAATGGAACAATTACGGCTAGCTGTTTTGGCTAAATTAGCCTTACCTTATGGGCCGACAAAAGCAGTGCACCGGGGTGTTGATCCTTCTCTTCTTCAGGAATGTGTTGGCTTATTCTATCAGCCAAAATCAGGTGGTATTGCAGATGATGGATTTTTATTACCGGGCTCATCTTGTGGTATTGCCCCACCTCCTGTTGGTGCTTGCCAAATTATTGATGGGTCAGTGAACTTAGATTACGGCGAAATTAATGAAAATGAAATAGAGAATGCTCGCCGTTCAAAAACGATTAATATTACCTGTAATAAAGATATGACGGTAAAAGTAATTGCAACTGGTATGGTGAGTGATCGCATACCTTTACGCCCAAATAATAGCTTATATGCAGATTTATATTTAAAAGGTAATACAGGAGAATATCCTGGTGAAGATGGTGCAATCATTTATGTTCCTAAAAATAGAGCAACATCTGTGACAGTTACTTCAGAATTACATGCTAATGGTCGTGTAGATGCCGGGTTCTTCTCAGGTTCTGGTGCCCTTATTTTAACATTACCATAGTAGATATAGAGTAGGTTAAAACATGGTGGATTATAATTTTATAGACATCAATGTGAATGAGTTAGTTGGCAAAAGAATACAGAAAAAACGCAAAGAGCTTGGTTACACGGGGGCCCAAATTGCCGAAAAGCTTGGTATTAGCCAGCAACAGTTTTCACGTTATGAACGCGGGTTAAATAAAATCGATTTGAGTTACCTTGTGACTTTGGCCATCTATTTAAAAACCCCAATTTATTGGTTTTTTGAAGATTGTTTTGATGTTGAAGAAGATATTGAAGATAGGCATACGGGTAAGTGTATACACTTTATGGCGGAATCTACGCCAGATATTATCTTCTAATTAACGGCCATTTTTTATGGAATGTAGAAAAGAAGGCAAGCATTATCTAGCCTTCTTTTTTATCTAATTATCATTAGAATGTTCCCTTTCAATTATTTATTTTCTTCTTACCTCTACTTTATTCAACGTATATTAATGTATTCAATATCTACTATAAACCTCCCTCTTTATGTTACAAATATTCTAATTTTTTAACCTGTTATAGTTATTTATTTGCCTTTATTTCCCCTTCTATAGTAATTACTATCGTTACTATCAGGTTTATCGGAGTGTTTAATCACTTTTCACGCTTGATTCAATAGATTTTCAATCTCAAAAGGTTAATAAATCATCACTAAAATGTTAATAAATGTTACCTTATGCACATTTTTTAATTTTAGATATTATAAATTAATTTTAATGTAAGTGGTTTGTAATTCTTTTTTTTGTTTTTATCTTGTTGTTTTTTAATGATTAAATTATTTAATTTAATGACTTTATTCGGGTTATTATCTTAAATAAGTAATTAATAATTAGTATTAACAGATAGTCATAATAAAAAGGGTTGTGTACTGTGCATTTTCTGTTTTTTTTTATAAAAAGGATAAATCATGCAAACAAAAAAACAGGGAGGCAGTCGCTTTCTACGTACTGTGGAATGGTTAGGAAATGCGCTACCCCATCCCGTTATTTTATTTATTATTTTAATTGCCATTTTACTTGTCTCTTCAGCAGTTGGTGAATATTTTGGTGTAACAGTACAAGACCCCCGACCTGAAGGTGCGAAAGGGCGTGCAGATGATGGCTATATCCATATTATTAGCTTGTTAGATGCAGAGGGTATTCGCCGTATATTGGCTAATGTCGTCACTAATTTTACTGGATTTGCGCCTTTAGGTACGGTGCTGGTGGCGTTATTGGGTGTTGGTATTGCTGAACGCGCAGGATTATTATCTGCAGTGATGCGTTTAGTGGTAATGAAAGCACCCCGTAAAATGACCACTTTAGCTATTGTTTTTGCGGGGATTATGTCGAACACCGCGGCTGAACTAGGTTATGTGGTGTTAATCCCGTTATCAGCGATTATCTTCCATTCGTTAGGGCGACACCCTCTAGCGGGTCTTGCAGCTGCATTTGCAGGGGTTTCAGGAGGGTATTCTGCGAACTTACTCTTAGGCACAATAGATCCATTATTATCAGGTATTACACAGCAAGCGGCACGTATTATTGATCCAACCTATATCGTTGGTGCTGAAGCAAACTGGTACTTTATGTTTGTCAGTACATTCCTTATTACTTTCTTAGGTTACTTCATTACGGAAAAAATTGTTGAGCCTCAACTAGGGCCTTATAACGGTAACGAACTTGATGATGAAGAAAATGATTTAAGGAATGCGGCTGAAGTTACGCCACTAGAAAAGAAAGCACTATGGGCTGCAACAGGGACATTTATTGTGATGGGCGTGATTTTGGCGCTAACGGTTGTTCCTGAAAATGGCATATTGAGAAACCAAGAAACAGGGCTTATTGGTAATTCACCTTTCTTAAAATCTATCGTTGTCTTTATTTTCTTGTTCTTTGCAATCCCGGGTATTGTTTATGGGTGGATTGCTAAAACGATACGCACAGATAAAGACATTGTTGATGCCATGGCGAATTCGATGAGTACGCTCGGTCTTTATTTAGTAATTATTTTCTTTGCGGCTCAGTTTGTTGCGTTCTTTGGTTGGACAAACATCGGTCAGGTAATAGCTGTTAAAGGTGCTGCATTACTTAACAGTATTGATATGCCAAGTGGGCTGCTGTTCTTAGGCTTTATCTTAATCTGTGCTTTTATTAACTTAATGATTGGTTCAGCATCGGCACAATGGGCGGTAACTGCGCCTATCTTTGTACCAATGTTAATGCTTGCCGGTTATGCACCAGAGACAATTCAAGCGGCATATCGAATAGGCGATTCTGTCACTAATATTATTACACCAATGATGAGTTACTTTGGTTTGATATTAGCAGTCGCAACAAAATATAAGAAAGACACAGGTATTGGCACCATGATCTCTATGATGTTGCCGTATTCCGTGATTTTCTTAATTGGTTGGTCACTCTTATTTTACTTGTGGGTGTTTGTATTCCATTTACCAGTCGGTCCTGGTTCACCAATCTATTACACACCAACCGCAGGTTAATTTCATTCTATAACAGAAGCTTATACAGGGATGTATAGGCTTTTTCCTTTTTATTCTTATTATTTATCCATTTCTTTTTTATGATTTGCCAATTTATCAGTTAATTGGCTGGCATAGTCTGCATGTAAAAATTGAGTATCTAAACCTGCTTGTTGTAATTTTAATTCAAGCAATGATAACCGCTTTTGTAGTGATTCATGTTCTTCTCCTGTTTCACTCAGCGTACTTAGAATTTCGGCTAGAGATAATGCTTCTTTTCTATCTTGTATTTCAGGAGGTAAGAAACCTGCATTTTTTAATAAATGATAGCTTGCTCTAAGCGACTCAGGTACATGACTATTATCATCAAGGATTAGCGGTTTACCTTCACCTTTAAGTGATGATAGTTCACCTTTTTGTAGTGCTTGTTCAATGTGGCGTTCAGCCCATTCATCAATAATTGACATTGTAAACCTCGTTATTTTGAGATTATTTTAAGCGGAAAAGATCACGCATACTCAATTTATCTTGATCAAATTATATGATTTGATATTATGTTTTTATATTATATAAAAATATATATTAAAAGTAAGGGATATCTAATGAGTAAGTACAAAGAAATAGTAACAGACATTGCAAATAATATGGGCGCACTGTCTCAAAATATTCCAGAAGTGATGAAAGCGTTTATGAGTACGACTAAAGCAGGAGGAAAAGAGGGTGCTTTAGATGCAAAAACAAAAGAGTTGATTGCCATTGCCATTGCTGTAGCAAATCGCTGTGATGGCTGTATAGGGTTTCATACAAAGACGCTGGTAGAATTAGGAACAACAGAACAAGAACTCGCGGAAGCATTAGGCGTTGCTATTTATATGGGCGGTGGCCCTTCAGTTATGTATGCTGCCAACACTATGGGTGCTTTTAAAGAATTTAGTAAATAAGGTTTTTATCATTATATAACTAAAATAGAATAGTCATAAGGCCAGAATAAGTTCATTCTGGTTTTTTTATTTCTTATAGTTTGTTTATTTTTTGTTTAAGTTAAAATCGGTAAAATAAAAAATATCTATTATTAAAAATAAATTAATAATAAATTAAAATATTATTATTTAAAGCAATCAACTCTATCAATTCATATGTGTATGATTTAATAAAAATTAAATATTTTATGAGGCTAATTTTTCTTAATATGGTGTGTGCTAGTTAATTATAAATTAATAAATAATAATTGAATTTTTTATAAGATAACTATTCTAAGTTAATAGATTATTTAATATAAAATTTCAATAATATTTATGAGGAATGTATGCGCATTGATGTTGTAGAAAGATATAAATGGTTTTTACTCTTCCTCTTTGTGATTCTGACTTATTTTATTCCTCTGGAAAGTAGATTGCTATGGCAACCAGATGAAATTCGGTATGCTGAGATTAGTCGAGAAATGCTAGCATCAGGCAATTGGTCTGTACCTTATTTACTCGATATTCGCTACTTTGAAAAACCTGTTTTAGGGTATTGGCTAAACAATATTGCACAGTGGTTATTGGGAGAAAGTCATTTCTCTGTCCGTATTATTGTAGTGACTTCAACATTATTAACGGGATTATTTGTTTATCGGGCGGCGATGATCGTTTGGCATAATCATGCCCTCGCTTTTAATGCGCTAGTGGTATTTTTATCTTCATTTCTTGTATTAGCGATTGGTACTTATAATATTCTTGATCCGATCGTGACGATGTTTGTGACGATAGCAATGTATTATTTTTTAAGTGGATTATCTACAACGAATAGAAAATCAAAAATTTGTGCTTATGCTTTAGTGGGTATTTTCTGTGGACTAGGACTTTTAACTAAAGGCTTTATTGCGGTTGTATTACCTGCACTTGTTTTTGTTGTCACCGCAATTAGTTTATCTCGATTAAAAGAAGTGCTTTATTATGCACCCATAGCGCTTGTCACTATGCTAATTATTGCAGTACCTTGGGTTATTTCAGTTACACTTCAAGCGCCTGATTATTGGAATTATTTTTTCTGGATTGAACATGTTCAGCGTTTTGTTGCAAAAGAGTCAGCAAGATCACAACCTATGTGGTTTTATTTACCTATTGTTGTTTTGGGGATTTTACCGTGGTTAGGATTTTTATTCGGAGCGCTTAAATCAGCCTTTTTCTTGAAAAAAGGCACTCTCTATTTTTCATTCTGGTTATTTCTCTTTTTTGCTTTCTTTTCTGCTTCTAATGGCAAGTTATTAACTTATATGTTGCCTTGTTTTGTGCCTTTATCAATATTGATAGCACACTATATGGAGGCGTTAAAAAATAAACAAAATGGAAAAATCCATAATTTTAATGCAATGATAAATATTGTCTTCGGGATCGTGGGTATCTCTATTATTGTTTATTCGTTTTACTCTTCACGATTTACGTTATATGAAGCAGATGAACAATATAAAGCACTACTGGCTATTACGGGCTTTATGTTTTGGAGTGTAATGGGCATTTACTCATTATTTAAATCGACGCATATGTTAACATTATTTTGCTCCGTAGGTTTAAGTCTAGTCATTGGTTATGCTATCCCTAATAAGGTTGAAAGTAAAAGTACGCCTGAAAATATAATTAATTACTATTATAAAGAGTTGGCAGATAAACCCTATATTCTGACAGATGAAGTCGGTATTGGTACATCATTGGCATGGGGATTAAAACGTACTGATATCCGTTTAACGGAGACAAAAGGGGAACTCGCTTATGGTTTAGCTTATTCTGATGTACAAAATAAATACTATAGCCTTAAGCAGCTTGTGAGTTTTATTGAAGAGAACAATTATCAAGGGATTGCGATTGTTTTAGTACGGCCTGAGCGAAAAGAAATGTTATCAGTAATAAACCAGCTAAAAGTAAAACCTATTATAGAAAAACAGGGCGATTTAACTTTTGTGTTCTTTAATTAGCTGATTTAACACACTATTTCTGCATTATAAATTAGAGCATATTCAATGTGCTTTACTTATTATGTAAATTTGATTTTTTGTGTTGTTTTTATGTGATCTCAGTTAAAAAATAGATTTTGCTGATAAATATATTTTGCTCTTTTTCGTTTTAATGATAGGTTTAAAATGTGTCCATTAAATCGGAGTTAGCTAAGCATTATATGACAAGTCACTTTACTTTATCAGAACCCCCGCCCAAACAAAATGTACTTATGAATGGGGGTAATTTATGCTGATTTTCCTAGCTGAGTGTTTTATCGGTCTAGCATCAATTGCTCTTACTCACCGTGTATTAACGTTGTACGGTACTAAAAAGAAGTGATGATACCTGCTAGCTAAAATAAGTAATTGATTATTACTTATAATTTAAAGTCCTATATCCATACATGATGTAGGACTTTTATTATCTTAATACCTTTTATAATAAATTATCACTTAGTAGAAACATAACTTATTAATATTATTGAAAATAACCTTCAATTAATTTTATCTTTTCAATATCCAGTGTATTGGTATATTGATGTAATAATGCCCAAGCTTGAATATAGTCATATTTAGCCTTTATTAAATCTTGTTGAGCACGATACAATAATTCTTCTGCATTAAGAACATCCACCATTGTTCTTTGTCCACCAATATAGCTTTTCTGTGTCGCATCTAATTGAAGTTTTGCAGAGGAAACCGATTGTTCATATGCATTTAATTTAATATTACTAGTCGTACAAATTTGATATTGATGACGCAATTCTTGCGTAATTTGTTGAATTATGGCATCTCTTTCAAAAGCACTCATTTGATACAGTGCAGTAGATTGACGCATTGAAGCCGTTGTTTTTCCCCCATTAAATAAAGGCAAGCTAACATAAAAACCAATATTGGCTGATTGATATTTCTGATTTACCGTATTATTGCTATCAGAATCACTATTTGAATAAGAAGCATAAAGTTGTACTGTCGGAAAATACTCCCCCCTATTTTTTTCTATTTCTTGTTTTGCTATCGCCATTTCATAACGAGCGGTTTGAATATTAAGATTATTTTGCATTGCTTCTTTTTCCCATGACTCGTAATTATTAGAAGCAAGAGGTTGTAATATAAATTTATGACTATTCAATTTTGCAATCTGTTCAGTATAAGGAAGTGATGTACCAATCATAGAACCTAATTTATTTTTAGCACTTTCTAATTCAAGTTGAATATCAGTATATTGAGATTGAGTTAAATATAATCTTGTTTGAATTTCTGAAATATCAGTTTTTGTTCCTTCACCTAATTCAAATAAACGTTGGCTAGAAATTAGTTGTTTCTTATAAATATCCTGCTGAGAAAGATTTAATAATAACTTATCTTGAGCATAAGCCAATTCAATATAGTTATCTACTAATCTAATTACTAGCTCTGAGAATTTCACTTGATAACGGCTATCTGATAATAATGTTTGTATTACTGATGATTTATAATCACTAAATGCAGTGTAATCAAATAAAGGTTGACTAATAATCGCACTAACAGAATGACTTTGATAATTTTGATATTCTGTTCTTCGTATTTCTCCTTGATTCGTGTTAATTGGAAAAACTTTTCGTTGCCAATTCCGTGGGTTATTTTGGTAATTTATATGTACGCTAGGAAGTAATTGTGATAATCCAATATTTTCATACTCTTTCCCCGCAACCTGTTCTTTAAGCGCAGCATTAAAAGTAGGATCATTTTTTACTGCTAAAAAATAGAGATCAGACAAACTGATGGCAAAAGTGTGAAAACTTAGCATCCATATAAATATAATGGCAGAGAGTTTTTTTATTCGCATCATTATTCTTCCGTCAATGAAGTATGGATCCTATCTAAAACAGGTTTAAAGAGATAATTTAGTAATGAACGATCGCCTGTATTAATAAATACATCAACCGGCATTCCTGCTTTTAATTTATTTTTGTTGTCTGTAAGAAGAGTATTATCTTTAACATTAATAAACACTTGGTAATAAGGTTCTGTTGTTCTTTCATCAATAAGTCTATCTGCTGAAATTAATGTTACCTCTCCAGGAATTTTAGGTGTGGTATTTTGATTGAATGCACTAAACATCAAATCAACAGGAAGACCAAGGGTAACTTTATCAATAAGGTGAGGAGCTAAACGTGCCTCAATAATTAATTGATGATCTTGAGGAACAACTTCCATTAATGTTTGACCTGTTCTTACAACACCACCTTGGGTAAAAACAGATAAATCCATGACTATTCCTGAAATTGGGGCGGTAATTTGCATCTTTTTCAGTTTATCTATTTCGATGATAAGTTGTTTTTCTGTTTCACTCATTTGTAATTGAACTTGATTAAGCTCAGTACGTGCTGATTGGTAAAAATTAGCATTGCGTTGCAATATTTTTTGCTCATATTCCAACTTCTGTTTTTCTAATGTACTTATTTGTCCAAATGTATCATTAAGATGGTTATTATTTTCAGCAAGCTCACGCTCAACTTCTTGATAACGATGGCGAGGAATATAGCCTTCATTGGCGAGAGTATATAAATCTTTTATTTGGCTCTGCAGGCTATTAATTTGATGTTGCTTATTTTGTGTGGATTTTTTTAAATGAATTAAGCGATTTGAAATTCCATCAATAATAGCGTTATACCCATTTATTTCACTGTATAATTCAATGTTTTTCTCATTAAGCAATCTATTTTGAAGCAGTAATAATTTAGTTACATTCTCTAAAGGTGAATAATATTTTTCATTAGGATCTAAAACAAATTCTTTTTTTTCATTGAGTTGTGCATTAAGGCGTTGTTGAGTAAGGAGTAAATTATCGTATTGATCTGATAAAGATTTTACCAATGCCTTTGATTGAATGGGACTTAACTGAATAAGCGTTTGTCCTTCAGTTACACTATCGCCATTTTTGACAAAAATATCAGTGATAATACCCTCAACGGAAGCTTGAACGCTTTTTTTATTACCTGAAATTGAGACATTGCCGGTGGCAGATACGCCTTTATCTAAAGGTGCAAATGCAGCCCAAAAAATAAAAATAGCTAAACCTAGAAGGATAACGGACCATCCTATTATCAAGAATTTTCTAGGATCATCTGAAATATCATTTATAAAATCGATTTCACTTTTTTCTGTGATCATAATAATTTTCTCAATATTAAGAATGGTTTTGAGTTATTGGTATACTGGTCGATGTTGGTGTGCTTTTTATTGTTGATGAATTATTTAGCTCAGCAATAACAGCTGTTGTTGAACCAAATAATTTAGTTTGTCCATCGAAAAGAACTAAAAGTTTATTAGTTACTGAGAGCAATTGTTTTTGGTGAGTAATTAAAATAACGGTTTTTTTATTTTGTTTGAGTATTTGTATGGCTTGTATTAATGCTTTAATCCCTAAATCATCTAAATTAGAGTTTGGTTCATCTAAAACAACTAAAGTAGGGTTACCATACAATGCACGAGCTAAAGCAATTCGTTGTCGTTGTCCACCCGATAATCCTTCACCGTGAGCACCAATAATAGTTTCATAACCGTCAGAGAAACGTAAAATCATTTCATGAACATTTGCCATTGTTGCCGCTTGGATTACTTTTTGCGGATCTATTTCTGAGAAACGAGCAATATTTTCGGCAATAGTACCGGGAAAAAGGGCAATTTCTTGAGGCAGATATCCAATATATTGGCCAACTTCACCTTTATTCCATTGGAATATATCTGCATTATCAAGACGTATTGTGCCGGTTGCTACTTCCCATATACCAACAATAAATTTAGCTAAAGAGGATTTACCTGAAGCACTTGGTCCAATAATACCTAATACATCACCAGGATTAAGTGAAAAATGAATATTGTTTAATAGGATCCGTTCAGTTTGAGGATATTGTGCTTGGTTAATATTAACGGTTAATTCCCCTTTTGGGGTAGGTAATGTCATCTTTTTATTTTCTTCAGGATACATTTTTAATAATGTTACTAACCTTTTATAGGCTTCTTTGCTGCTATCCCAGTTTTTCCATACGCCAATAACTTGCTCAATAGGCGCTAATGCGCGGCCTAATAATATTGAGCCTGCGATCATCATTCCTGGGCTAATTGTATTATCAATTGCAAGCCATCCTCCTAACCCTAGCATCAAGGATTGTAATGCCATGCGAGTCACTTTTGTGACGGCATTAACACTGGCGGCGTTATCACTTGCTTTTGTTTGTGCTTGTAAATATTTAAAATGTGCAATTTGCCACTGAGTCCGTAAATGGCTTAACATACCCATTGCTTCAATCGGTTGAGGGTGCTCAAAATGATGTCCTTGTATAACTTGAGCTTGGTTCGCAAATTCATTTGCTTTTTTTAATGATGTTCTAGATAAATACTCATTAAAAATAGCCAGAGTAAATAAAATTAATGCACCACATAATGCAAATAACCCCAACCATGGATTGAATAATGCGATAACAAGAAGATAAATAGGGAACCAAGGTAAATCAAAAAAGGCAAAAATAGCATGACTGGTAATAAATTGCCGGATCGTGATTAAATCATTAAATGCGAGAGAGGAATTAATATCTGATGCTTTATTTAGTTTTGCTTGATAAGCGGCAGTATAAATACGAGAATTAAGTAATAAATCTAGCTTATTACTCATTCTAATTACAATAATACTTCTTAAATATTCCAATCCGCCCATAAAAATAAAGAGAGCTAACATGATGAGAGTTAACATCAATAAAGTCATTTCATTACCTGATGGTAAGACTCGATCATAAACTTGTAGCATATAAATAGAAGGAACTAGCATTAAAATATTTATTAATGCAGTAAATACTCCGATAGAAAGGAAAACTTTTTTCCTTTCTTTTATGATACTCGTTATTTCATTATTATTTTTTTTACTGACATAGTGTTATTCCTGATTTTTTTACTGTCTGTTTTACTGCTATTTTCTATATTTCTTTCCACTAATGTGAATTGTTCAATTTATATTTATTTAAATAAATGAATATAAAAATAAATCCACTTAGGTAAAAGAAAGACAGGAGAAATAAATTTCTCCTGTCGAATCAAGATTTAAACAATAAAATCAGTTTCGTAATTAACCAATCCTACGATATCAATTTTGAAATCAGGGCCATAACCATAAGCGTTAATGGCAAGCTCACTTGAGTTTGTTGAGTGATCATATTTCACTGTTGCTTCGCCTGAGCGACCAGTAAGATTATCAACAAAATTAAGGAGTTTATTGCTAAAGGTGTTTTCGATGAGTTCTGATAGATCAATTTTATCAATGCCCGATTTGAAATCCATTATCTTATCAGCGGTTGATACAAGAGAATCTGATATTTCTTTATAGACAAAAGTATTGCTACCAGTGCCACCCCATAATGTATCTTGCCCCCCACCACCATATAGAATATCGTTACCGCCACCACCGATGAGAATATTATCAGCATCATTCCCGTAGATAATATCATTACCAGAGCCACCGATTGCATTTTCTATTGTGACACCTTGCGCAATAGAAACGTTTTTCTGTAGTCCGCCAATATCAGAGAAATGACCCTCTCGTAAATCAATTACTTGATCTTGATAATATCCTGAGAAGTCAAATGTATCATTACCACCACTATCCCAAACTGAGAATATTAACTTATCATTACTGCTTGTTGCGGTGTAATAATCAATTCCCGTATTTGAATTAAAACCATAAACATCATCACCTGTTCTGGTTGCTGTATTTGCGCCATAGAGATATTGCATGGCTGAAATATCATGAAGTAGAGGAGCACCCGCATAAGCACCTTGGAAGTGCGCGCCTGTTTCATATTCATCCCAATAACTCATCACTGTGTATTGGCGACTGTCTTCAGCGTAATCAGATTTTAAATAACCAGGTACATTTTGTCCTGCGTTATAATCACCAGGATGCATTAAACCAAGCGCATGACCAATTTCATGGATGATGGTTAAACGTCCATAATTACCTAGTTCAGGTGTTGTATTGCCAGCATAATAATAATCACTAAACCAGGCTTGGCCTGAAACATCACGCCCATAATAATCATGGGTATTCGGTAATGTTGCATAAGCTTGGAATTTGCCATAGGGATCAGTAATGTTCCCAAACGTAATATCTGATTTGGTATTTGGTCCTACTTCAGTAAATTTAATATTCGAGATATCAGACCATGCATCCAAAGACTGTTTTGCATGCTCTTTTTGTGCGTCATTAAATCCATAGGGATTTTTATCACCAAAGTCATTAAACTTTTTACCTGCCCAAGTAGGGAATGAATATGTCACTTCTGCCGCTTGTCCAATAACATATTTCCCGTTCCATGTGGAGTTTTCACGGGCTATATGCTTTCCTGCGGAATCATAATCAAAAGAAGGCAGGGTCTTTGCTGAGAAATTATAAAAAATTCCACTCTTATCTAATAAATCAGAAACATTAGATAATCCTACTGCTTTTTTTAATAAAGAAGAACCCATAATATCCTCCGGATATCAATTTTAGGTTGAATTTATTTTCATATTGAAAATAGTTTAATTATCTGGCGAGTGCCAGCGATAATAAAGATAGACATTTATAGATATTAATCCAGAGGGGGAAAATACGTTTTTAAATAATTGTGAAGTGAGGTGTGTTTTAAGTCAGAATAATTTAATTAGGTAAATAGAATTAAAGTTATATTCCCGTGGGGAATTTCTTTTATCGTTATTGTTTTATTTTGTTATTTTATATGTTTATTTTTTTAATATAACTTAAAACTCACTCTATATAGTTATAAGTTATATTTTTTTTGAATTGAATTTTTATGCTATTAAAAATTAAAAATATCTTCTAAAGTTAAATTACCAATAATATCTATAGTATGATATGTTTTTTCTGGTTTTATTTCATTTTTAATAAATATTTTAGTCATATTATTTATACTGTTGTAGTTGCTTGATAAAGAAATTTCATCTTTATTAATTGAATTTTTTAGATTAATAATTATATTATTATTATCAGCAAAAAAAATGAAGTCTTCATCTTTATTAAAATCCATAATTTTATTATGGTTATTATAGGTGTCATTAAGTGTAAAAATAAAAAGATCCCTTCCGTTTCCACCATTCAGTTGGTTATTTCCATTTCCAGCCCAAAGAATATCATAGCCATCAGAACCATAAAGTGTATCATTCCCTTCTCCACCACAAAGTAAGTCACCGCCTTTTCCACCATAAAGAATGTCATTACCATTATGGCCATAAATAATATCATTGCCATCATTACCATAAAGATGGTTATCTACATTATTGCCACTGATAATATCATTTCCGCTGCCACCCAGTGCATTTTCAATGATAGAGCCATATGCGATAGAGATATTGCTTCGTAATCCTCCTATATCAGAAAATGCGCCTTCATTAAGTTCTATTTTTTGGTTTACGTTATATTTAGAGAAATCAAGTGTATCAATTCCTCCAGCATCCCAAATACAACTGATCATAATATCTTCTGGTGAAGTTAAGCTATAATAATCCCTTTGTGTATTAGAATCAAAACCATAGATGGTATCATCTATTCTTGTGGTTATATTTACCCCGTAGAATTTTTGAATGACATATATATCGATTAATAATGGAGACATAGGAAAGTATCCATTAAAATCCGCATCTTCTATTTTTGGTGCGCGATATGCCATAACAGAATATTTTAAGCTATTTTCTTCTATATTTGGATTATTAGGATTGTCACGAAAGGTATGAAGTAAACCAAGCGCATGGGCTGCTTCATGTATAAAAACGAAAGTTTCTCCATTTCCTTTTTCTAATACTTTCGATTGATTATTTATATGAGCATTTTCATTAATATTTTTATATAAAGTAATATGAGTATCTGTTTCTATAAAATAATATTTTATATTGTCTGCTTTTTCTTTGAATAAATTAACTTTGTTTTTTTGTTCTTCAGTTATCTCGTTTTTATTGAATTTCTTTATACGTACTGTCGAAGATAAATTAATCCAAATATGGCCTCCATCACTATAATCAGTTATTTTATTTATTTCTTTATTTTCTTTTGTTTTGTTAATGGGAAAGGTTGCGACACCACTTACTAAGTGAGATGTATCTTTTGTGATTTCATTTACATTGTTATAAGCGCCGAATTTAATATTGGTATCATACTTATTGTCTTTTTTTATGAATTTTATATTTGTAATGTCAGACCATTGTTGTAATGTTTTCTCTGCTAAATTTTGTTGATGGTTATTTAATGTTGTGATGGTTTTATACTCGTCACTTCTTAAAATACTCCAATTAGGGAAGCTATATGTTATTTCTGTAAAAATATCTTCTTTATTAATTTTACTCCATCGTTTTAGTGGTGATTTATTTTTAATTACATCAATAATTGTGCTTATCCCTGGTGAGATTTCATGCTTTGTCATTTAATATATTCCTATTAAAAATCCATTTTTAATTTTAGATATATTATATATTACTTTATATTTTTCTTTTAAAAAAAGAAACAAGCTAATGAGTGCTAAATGTTAAATTAATCTATAAATAAAAAATGATAATAAATTTTTTATCAATCGGGCATGTTGTTGAACATCAATTTGCTTCTCAATCTCTTGATGAAGTATTTTGCTATCCTTATCGAATTCGCTTATTTTTTGCCAAAAATATAACAATTTATATTAGCCCTTTGCTATACCACCAAAAAATGATTGAAACTAAATGAGTACTTTTCCAAAATATAAAAACAGACGTTTATCCTACAAGCCATCGCTATGAAATAGTGTCTCAAGGGAGAAGCACGATGTTTTTAGAGTATTTAGTTAATTAAATCATGAAAAAGGCGCTGTAATCTCAATTACAACGCCTTTTATTTTTTTATTGTTGTTTGTTTTTACTGCTTTAACCCTGGTGAGGTTACCTGCTAGGAGACAGGTTTATTGATATAGACTAACTTTTTACTGCAAATTTCTTTTATTTACCCCATTGTGAGAAAGGTGATTCTTTTTATTTTTGGTTTAATTTAAACTGTCTTGACTAACATCTTATTGTTGTTCCATTACTTTACCCTGGTACTTTGTGCATTTGGGAGCCAATTATAGCTATGCCTTACATACCTAGAGAAAAAATAGATTACCAATCCATTGGCTATAGACTACGTGCTTATCGTATAGCCTCTTCATTAAAAGCTGAAGATGTTGCAGAAAGCTTAGGCATTTCTCGTGCTGCTGTATATCGGCTAGAAAAAGGCGAAATTGTTAAAATTGAAACACTCGATAGCCTTGCTCGATTATTAAATACTTCACTAACTAGTTTGTTGGGGATCAATACTGAATATTACTCAAGTGCAAATGGTTTTTTCGAACGAATGCGCCAACTTGAGACTCAATCTTCACATATTTATACCCACTTCGAACCATTCTCTTATTTATTAACTTCAGATTGTTATGACAAAACATTAGTTGAAATGCTAACGGAAGCATCACCTTTAAATCTTCTGTCTGAAAAACAACAAGAAGTTTTATCCATTTTAAAAGAGCGTAAGAAGCATCAATCCTTACATTCACCTCATATTTATAACCTTATTAGCCAGCAACAAATCGAAAAATTTCTTTATGTTGGTATGCTAGGCTCAGTTAATTTAACGAAAACATTACAACAAGAGAGAAGACAACGAGCAAAAAGTGAAATTCTTCATTTAATTGAAAAGCTAGAGCAAAAAAATAGTTATCTTAATATTGCAATAATTTCAGATACTATGCCGTCTCTTACTTTTCAATTATTTTATCAAGATAAAGTTCCTCTTTCTTTAGCTGTCAGCCCGTTCCGTTTAGGCGAATTTCCTAATGTCAGTACGGGCATTGCTACCGTAACTTCGTCAACTGAGGCGATATATCAATATCAGTCTCTCTTTGATAAATTATGGTTAAAAGCCACTAAAGATGATGATGCTATTAAGCTTTTAAAACAAATAGTTAGCCATTATTGATTTGCTAATGTACCTAATGTTTCTGCTAATAAATCAGCAGCAACAGCAATATCACTAAACTCGGTAAATTCATCAGGATGATGGCTAATACCTGCAACGGATGGCGTAAAGATCATCGCCGTTGGGTAAAGTGATGCCATATTCATTGAATCATGACCAGCACCACTGAGCATAGTCATATAGTCGATATTGTTTTTTTGGCACAAGCTTTCTATAACTTGGCAAATAGAATCATCTAATTTTACAGGCGATTCAGCAGAAATGGGTTGAACATCAATAGAAACACCAAAATCTTTTTCTGCTTTTTCAACACTATTATTTAGGCGTTGTACAACACGCTGAATACTTTCAGTATCAATACCACGAATATCTACTGAGAATTTTACCTGTCCAGGAATAACGTTCATGGAGTTAGGTACAACATTAAGTTTACCTACCGTACCCACCGTACCATAAACAGCTTCTGTACATGCTGCTCGATTGATATCGGTAATAATGCCAGCACTCGCAACTAGCGCGTCTTGGCGTTGGTACATAGGGGTTGCACCAGAGTGATCCGCATGGCCATTTACTGTGACTGAAAAACGAGTTGGTGCCGCAATACCATTAACAATACCAATGGTTTTTTTGTCATTTTCGAGGCGTTTACCTTGCTCAATATGAAGTTCAACAAAAGCACTATAACGATCGTTTTTAACTAAACAGCTATCTAATTTATCGTATTGATAACCTAATGATTTCAGAACTTCAAAGAAGTTATTGCCGTCATCGTCTCTGTTTTGTTCCCAGCGAGCTCTATCTATTTTTCCTGTTAATACTTTACTTCCAATACATGAAAACCCGAAACGACTAGATTCTTCAGCACGAAAAACAACAAGTTCAAGGTCTCGTTTAAGTTGTTGTGGTTTGTATTGCATTAAAGCATAGAAACCTGCAATCACACCTAAAGCGCCATCATAAGCACCACCTTGAGGTACCGTATCAAGATGAGAGCCTGTACCTACCGCGGGCAATGAGCGATCTTTACCCGGTAAGCGTGCGTAAAGTGTACCAATGCCATCACGATAAACTTCAAGACCTTCTTCCTTCATTAAACCAGCAAGGTACAGATGCGCAGCTTCATCTTCTTCGCCGTAAGCAATACGAGTAATTCCTTTACCACTGTTATCTTTTTTATAAATTTGCATTGTTTCAATTAACGCTTTCATATCATTAATTGAATAATGAGTTGCTGTATCTTGTTGATTCATAATAAAATTCTCCCGTGGTTTCTGTAATATCTCTTTGTCTAAAAAATGAGACAATTTAAGGATTAAAAAAGCCATCTTCAAAGATGGTCACTGTTTTTATAATCATTGCTTATTATATTTACTGCTGAAGTTATATTTCGTCAATGACAATTAAGGTGAATTTCATATTCTGTGAGATAGGTATTAATTAAAAGGAGATATATATCTGGAGTATTTCTTAAATGAACTTAATTTGTGTGATAAATGTTATAAAAGCGATCGGTTTTTATTTTAAGCATATTTAAAATTATATTTTTAATTTAAAAATGAAAATAAGAATTATTATTAGTGGTAAATTTATTATTTTAAAAATTACTTAAATTGTGATTTATATACTAATAATAAAGATGATTAAAAATATTCCTGACTTTTTTGTATTAATAAAGATATCAGTTTTTATATTAAATAATATTTATAACATTATCAGATAAATGTTGGGTTTTCCTGTAAGTATCATAAATATCGTGTAAATATATAGAGGTATTTATATAAATTCAATTTTCCAATTGTTAAAATAGATAATGTCTTATCTTATATACCTAGATTTATAGTCTATTTATTTTATCTTTTTAGTTAAATGAACTTTTATCTCTCTAATAAGTAGAAAACCAAATATTCACTATTGATAAGGATTGTTAAGCATTACACTATAGTAGTCGATAATTCGGATGAGATATCACTTAAGTTTTTATTTTCAATAAGGATGTGAAAGAAATGACTGAGTATGAACTAGACTATAGTTATAGTGATGTGTATAGAGATACGTTAAGAAGAGAATCCAGTTATTTAAGAAAAATAGCAATGAAATTTGCCTATCAATATATTGGTGATTCTTTTTCAAGAATGATGTTCTTAAATGATATAGAACAACTGATTGCTAGAACAGAATTAGAGGTAAGTAGTTATTGCTTAAGTTTATCAGCAGGATTAGATAATATCTCCGATGAAATTGAAAGGTTAGAGTTACAGGATAATTTACTAAGAAATCGAAGCATAATGCAATATGCGCTTTTTGAAATAATACGTAAAAAAGAAGAAAGTGAGGAAAATAATAAATTAATACTCAAACAAGTAGGTTTTGTCAGCGGAGCAATGCAAATATATGGAGGGGGAGCTTCTTGTGTGGGATCTGTCGGAACATTATGCAGTAGTTTAGGGGTTGGAATGGTATCTCAAGGTGTAAATAGTATGATTGAAAATGGATATTATTTATTATTTAGAGAGGAATATAGTGGACCTGTAAAAAACGGATATAGAGCAGCATCTAAAGCTTTAGGTTATGGCGATAATGAAGCGGATATATTTTATAATGTGATTGATTTAAGTTTATCTGGTGCATCACTACTAAAACCAGTTCTTAAAGAAGATGCATGGAAGTTATTTCATTATATTAAGAGTGATTTTATAACATCATGGAAAACTATGGATAGGGTGCCTCTTATGTCAGAGATTTTTTTTGACGGTATGGCTATTTATTCTACATACGATTTATATGAAGAGGAAAATAAAAGTGAATAATTTTGATGTGTTATCACCTTTTCCTTTTGGATGGTTGGAGCTTTTTCTATTTTATCTATCTTCATTATTTTTATTTTTCATTTTATATAAAACTCAACTCTATATTCTTTGTAAAAAAAATAGATTTTTAGATCTTATTTATCTTACAGTTGTTGGTTTATGTGGAAGTTGTTGTCTTATTATATTCAAATTTGGTGATAAATTTTTTATTGGCGAATTATTTATAAGGTCTGGTAATAAAGATATTATTCGCTATAGCTGTCTTTTTTTTGCACTTTACCTTTGTATCTCACTAACATTTGGCAAAAAAAAGTAATTTATCATATTGATATTTTATGAAAAATAAATTTAATTAATGGTGAATCAAGATATTAAATTCACCATTAAATTTTTACTGATTAACTTAGTTCAGAAATACTATATCCAGACGTTCCTGCCATTATATGGTTACAGGTAATACTTTCATATTGTATAGTGATAATTTCGCTAGGTAATGAATCACTTTGAGTTAAGGTACTTGCATGTATTTGTGAGTAATTGACAATAGAAGCATTTGTTAAAACAACCGTCATATATTTCTCTTGGGCGCCGGTATGAGAAGTTCTATAGTAATCAATTTCACACTTTAAAATTTCGTTATTTGTAATTGCCGTAATTAGTAATGGTGTTGATTTATCAACATGTTTGGTTATAGAAAGAGGGGCATGACTTAAATTTTGTCTTCTTGATATATCAAATGTGGACGCTATAACTAATATTTCATTTAAGTGAGAGCTTTGGTATTTATTGCCAAGTGAATCGTAAGAAGAGCATCCAGCTGAAATATTTCCTTGAACATTTCCATTTATTCTTAAATAAATATTATTAGACATTAATTATTTTCCTTTTTGTATAATTAAACTTCATGTTCACCTAAAGCTAAATTTAATCTAATGTTAATTACATTAGATTAATTTAAGAATTCATTATATTAAAAAGAGAATAGATTGCTATCTAAATACTATAGCAATTCACATGAAGTAATTATTAGATATCAGAAGTATAAAGAAAAAATAATATTTTGAGTGAACAAGTTAAGAATCAAGGTAGCAAGGCAGACTTTAAGAAAAGGGGAACTCAAAAACTTATAAAG
The DNA here is from genome assembly GCF_014897315.1 of Proteus sp. FME41. Lineage (GTDB taxonomy): Bacteria > Pseudomonadota > Gammaproteobacteria > Enterobacterales > Enterobacteriaceae > Proteus. Next base: position 90,877 of record NZ_JABUYL010000011.1, read on the forward strand.
CGCAGAAAGCAAAAAACCAGCCCTAAGGCTGGTTTTTCTAAAGATGGTGCCCGAACTCGGAATCGAACCAAGGACACGGGGATTTTCAATCCCCTGCTCTACCGACTGAGCTATTCGGGCAACGGGGCGTATTAAACCCGATATCGCCTTGCTCGTCAACGTTATTTATCACAAAATTGTTTGATTGCTGTTTTTTTAAACTTATTGATTGATAAAAGGCTACTTGTCGTGAGAAATGAGTAAAAATAAAGCTGAAAGTGTTTTGTGATACTTAAAAATATAGGGTGATAAAGCCACTTATTCAGTCTCAAAAGTAAAAAAGCTTCCCCAAATTTATTGAGGAAGCTTTGTTTTTAGATTAAGTATTGATTAACGATAGTTACGTTGAGCGGTACTCACCTTTTCAAGGTAACGACGAGATTGATCAGCAGGGTGTTTATTACGCAATGTTGTATACACTTGTGTGGAGTCTAAGTTGTTAATCATTGCGGCAGCTTGTTTCTTATCGCTATGGAAGACACGCAACACACTGCCTGCACCACCATTGTAAGCTTGTATAACAGCGTAACGGCGTGAAACAGGATCTTTAATATCGCCAAGGTAGCTATTTTGTAATATCGAGATATAAGCAGCGCCTGCATCGATATTATTAGCAGGATCAAATAAATAACTACGGCTTGGTTGTCCTGATTTACCTTGCATCCGGAATACATCCCGTCCTGCGGTGGCTGGCATAATCTGCATTAGACCCAACGCATCAGAGCTACTGACAGCGTAAGGATTGAAACTGGATTCAATTTGCATAATGGCCAGAATAAGAGAAGGTTCAACACCATATTTAGCAGCAGCTTGCTGAACTAATGGCAAATATTTATGAGCACGTTTATCAAGGTGATTCGGGACTAAATTAATGGTGACATACCAAATGGTATTTATACCAGATTGACGTTTTTGCAATTTGTTAGCAATCAGATAATCTGCAAACTTATTGGCGCGCCATTCCCAGCGTATAGGCTGTCCCGTATTATCAAGAACCTGACCAGATAAGAAAGGCTCTGTGCTATGGGGGATATTATTGACGTCAGAATAGAGATCGATAGAGCCTGGATCTTCACCCATTAATAGTGTGGTGACAATTGCCTTATGTAATTGAAATTGAGGGGCATCACCGCCTAATGTTTCTATCGTGATTGTACCTGCTTCAAAATTAATATGGCTACGCGTTTTATAAGCATCTGTATATTTTACATAATCTTTGGGGCCCGCTATTAAAACTTCCTTCATACCCCAAATCATTTCGATATTATTGGCAAATTGACCCATAAGAATATCAAATGCATTAGTATCTTTTGTGTAAGTCGGTTCAACGGTTTTGGGTGATTGGCTACTACATGAAATGAGTAGAGGGGCGATAATCAGCAAGAGAAGGATTTTTTTCATGGTCAATTGCATCACTATGGTGAATAAAAGACCAGAGCCTAAAAGGCTCTGGCAAAGTGAGTATTATTTTTCAGGTGGTGTGTAGCCATCAATATGAACATCGTGGCCTTCGAATAAAAATCGTACCATTTCTTGTTCTAATAGTTTGCGATCTTCAGGATTCATGGTGTTAAGTTTTTTCTCATTAATTAACATGGTTTGTTTTGTCATCCACTGAGCCCATGCTTCTTTTGAGATCTCATTGAAAATGCGCTTTCCAATCTCTCCAGGATATAACTGAAAATCGAGTCCATCAGCGTCTTTGTTTAGGAAAGTACAAAAAATAGTTCTGCTCATAATAAATCCTCAATATTGCAGGGATTAGCTTAGGCTAATTGTCTAAGTAAATTCTCTACAGGCGCTGCTAACCCCACGGTTGCAGGTGTCTGTAAGTTATACCAAAGTCCTTTTTGCGCCTCCATCATAGAGGTAAACGTCGAAAGTTTTACGCAAATTGGCACAATATCTAAATGAAAGTGGCTAAAGGTATGTCGAAATGAAATCAATTGCTCTGATTTATTGTTTTCGAGTCCATGTTCAGCTAACCACTGTTCTAAAAGCATTTTTGTCTCAAATTGAGGAAAGGAAAATAATCCGCCCCATATTCCTGCTGGTGGTCTTTTATCTAACCAGACAAGATTATCATATTGTAAAATAAGAAAATAAGTTGTTTTTTCTGGGATAACTTTTTTTGGTTTTTTCCCAGGATAATCCGCCCAATTGTTTTGAACATAAGCGATACAACCTGTATTTAGTGGACATAGTTCACATTTAGGTTTGCTTCTGGTGCAAACCATTGCCCCTAAATCCATCATTGCCTGATTAAAATACTCGACACCTACAGTTGGGGTGACGTTTTCGCTGATCTCCCACAACTTATTTTCAACTTCTTTTTTACCTGGCCAGCCTTCAACGGCATAACAACGAGCTAAAACACGTTTCACATTACCATCAAGGATTGGGTAAGGTTTTTTCAGTGATAACGATAAAATAGCGCCAGCGGTTGAACGTCCAACACCCGGTAAAGCACAAACGGCCTCAAAGGTATCAGGAAACTGCCCTCGGTGTTTATCTACAATGTGTTGTGCGGCTTTATGTAAATTTCTAGCTCGAGCGTAATAACCAAGACCTGTCCATAAATGAAGAACTTCATCAAGAGGGGCTTTGGCTAATGCGTCCACATCCGGAAAATGCCCAATAAAGCGTTTAAAGTAAGGAATAACCGTGGCAACTTGGGTTTGTTGTAGCATGACCTCTGATAACCAAACGTGATAAGGCGTTTTTTCTTGCTGCCAAGGGAGCGTTTTACGCCCATATTTGTGGTACCAATTGAGTACGACTTGCGAAAATTGCAGAGCTTCCATCATTTTTTATTTTATTAACTCATATTCTAATTGAGAGTAAGATTGCACCACAGTGAGAATAAACTGTAAACACTCTTAATATTTATCTTATAGGGTGATGCTTCTAAGAGTGACTCTTGCTAAACTTAGGGATCTTTGGATAATGTCGGTTAAGTTTATACCATAACGACATTATAACGGTTTTAAGTAATTAATTGGCCTAATGACTGACAGTACTAGACATGATCAAAAATGTAATTTCTCCGGAATTCAATGAAGAAGGGCGAGCTTTACGACGCGTTCGTAGTTTTGTTCGCAGACAAGGTCGTTTAACACCTCGTCAAGAGCAAGCGTTAGAGGCACAGTGGCCTACTTTTGGTATTGAATATGAACCGGAACCCATCGACTTCAGTCAGGTTTTTGGACGCGAAGCACCTGTTATTTTAGAGATTGGCTTCGGCATGGGCGCATCGCTCGTGACTATGGCAAAAAATACGCCAGAAAATAATTATTTCGGTATTGAAGTGCATGCACCAGGTGTTGGGGCGTGCCTTGCTAATGCTGAAGAGGAACAGTTAAGTAACTTGCGAGTCATGTGTCATGATGCGATTGAAGTACTCAATCACATGATCCCTGATAATAGCTTAAAAATGGTTCAGTTATTTTTCCCTGATCCATGGCACAAAGCACGCCATAATAAGCGTCGTATTGTTCAAGTGCCTTTTGCAGAATTAATTTTAAAAAAATTAACGACAAACGGTGTTTTCCATATGGCGACAGATTGGGAACCGTATGCAAAACACATGCTTGAAGTGATGACAAATGTTGAAGGTTATCAAAATTTGTCAGAAACTCAGGATTATGTACCACGACCAGAAACACGCCCAGTGACTAAATTTGAAAAACGCGGTCATCGTTTAGGGCATGGTGTATGGGATCTTATGTTCAAGAGGGTAAAATAATGGCTAAACAACGTAGTCGCCGTTTACGCAAAAAATTGCGTATCGATGAATTTCAGGAATTAGGTTTTTCAGTTAAATGGACTTTCCCAGAAAATACCCCAATTGAGGAAGTAGATCGCTTTGTTGATGACCTGATCCTCAACGTTATTGAGCCAAATGGGCTAGCATTTGATGCAAGTGGTTACCTGAGCTGGGAAGGCTTAATCTGCTTACAACAAATTGGCAAATGTACAGAAGAGCATCGCCAATTAGTCGAAAACTTCCTAAAAGAGAACAAAATGCAAGATGTACAGACGTCTGAATTATTTGATGTCTGGTGGGACTGATAGAAAGTTATACATTTAGCAAATAATAACAAGGGCATCCAAAAGGATGCCCTTGTCTGTCTGGGGAAGGGACTGTGACTACAACGTTATCTAACGCATTACTGTCAGATATTTTGCAACAAATTCGCCCATTAATAGGGCAGGGGAAAGTCGCAGACTATATTCCTGCATTAGCTCAAGTATCGCCAGATAGGCTTGCTATGGCCGTTTATACGGTTGATGGTGAACTTTATCAATCAGGTATGGCAGATAAACGTTTTTCTATTCAGTCTATTTCTAAAGTACTTAGTTTAACGCTCGCTTTAACACGTTATGAAGAAAATGAAATTTGGCAACGTGTTGGAAAAGAACCTTCAGGCTTACCTTTTAATTCTTTAATACAGCTAGAAATGGAAAAAGGGATACCTCGAAATCCATTTATTAATGCCGGCGCCATTGTTATTACTGATATGTTGCAGTCACGATTAAGTGCACCAAAGCAGAGAATGCTTGAGGTTATTCGCCTTCTAACGGATACCCCCGATATTTGTTATAACTCGGCTGTGGCAAAATCGGAGATGGAACATCTTAGTCGAAATGCTTCAATTGCCTATTTGATGAAATCATTTGATAACTTTGAGAATGACGTTATTACAGTGCTTGAAACTTATTTTCACTATTGTTCCATCGAAATGAGTTGCACTGAGTTAGTCCGTTGTTTTAGCTATTTAGCGAACCAAGGCATTAGTGTTGGTAATAAAAATCAGATTATTACGCCAAGACAAACCCGCCAGATAAATGCGTTAATGTTAACGTGTGGCATGTATGATGGTGCCGGTGAATTTGCATTTCGGATTGGTATTCCCGGAAAGTCAGGCGTTGGCGGCGGTATTGTTGCTGTTGTTCCTGATGCTTTTACTGTTGCGGTTTGGTCACCCGAGCTGGATAAATCAGGTAACTCATTAGCAGGTTGTGCAGCACTTGAACTATTAGCAAACAAAGTAGGGCGTTCGATATTTTAGCCATGTTTTCAGGAGAGTTGTTATGAATTTAAGAAATATTGCTGTAGCGCTGTTTTTTGTTGCAGGAACAGCAAATGCATTACCAAGCTTTGATTGTGCGGTAATGCCAAAAGACGATTTACGCATTACTCCTGAGTTTGTCGAAGTCGCAGGAGCAAATGGCTTAATGGTGATTTATCCTGACGGCACATTACTTCAAAATGAAAAAAGTGCCACGTTGACGCCACAACAACAAGCGTTAGCAAAAAAATATCAGGCCACAGTAAGGCAAGATGTTCCTTGGTTAAGAACTGAGACGGGTGTTAAATTACAAGATTCTCGTAAGGTGTTGGATAAAGTGGTGATTGAAGCCTTTGGTAAAGAGAGCAATATTCTTAATAGATTAAGTCGATTAGAAAAAGATCTTAATCAACAAATGGATAAAGTTGTGACTGTAGAGCCAAATAATATCACCTTTCATTCTCAAGCGATTAAGCAAGTTGAAATTAAAGGGCGTGAAATTATTGAAAACAGCCTTGGGGGCATGTTGCAAGACAGTATTAATGAATTAGGTAAAAAACAGCTATTAGCGGCCGCGGGTGGTGATAGCAAAAAAGCATTAGGTGGATTATTAGGTAGCTTAGATGGTTTCCAGAAAATCATAGATCAAGAATGGAAACAGCAAGAAGCTAATTTTTCTCAATTTGGTCAGCAAGTTTGTGGGAAAATTAGCCAAATGGAAAACCAACGTATCGAACTTATTAATTCATTAAAAAAATAATTCATTAAAAATTAATAGATAATGACGTTATTCCCCTTGTAGTTAATAAGCTTTATAAATTGTTAACTCACAATAATTGAAAATAATAATGAAAATCATTCTTGTTCAATTGACTTGTGAGGTGAGCTGTTTAGAATGCCCTGTTTGAGTATTCCACTTAAACAGGGCAAAATTAATGAAGAAGATCCTTCCTTTAGTTATCGCATCTATCCTTTCTGTAACAAGTTTCTCTGCGTTAAGCAAAACACCAATTGAATATCAACCTAACCAAGTCATTAGTCAGCAGAATGACAATATGGTGATTAAACACCTGTTGGGTGAAACGTCAGTCACTAAGAACCCTTCAAAAGTGGTTCTATTTGATTTCGGTTTATATGATTCTTTAGTTCAATTAGGGTTAGCCGATAAAGTGGTGGGATTACCTTTGGGGAATGCACCTGCTTATATTAAAGAAAGTATCGCAAGTAATGTCGCTAATGTTGGTGGTATGAAAGCGCCTGACTTAGAAAAACTAGCTGAAATTAAACCTGATTTAATCATTATTACGGGGCGCCAAGGTGCATCTTATGACGCGTTAGCAAAAATTGCACCGACCGTTAATTTAGGTACGAATAGCGCTAATTATCTTGATTCGGTTGAAGCGAATATCAAATTAATGGGTGAGTTATTTGATAAACAACAAGCAACTCAGGAACAACTGACAAAGCTAAATAGCATGATTGAGCAAGCTCAGAAAAAAGCGGCTGAGTCTGATAAAAAAGTATTAGTGTTGATGCATAACGCGGGTAATTTAATGCCTAATAATCAAAGTGTTGTTTATGATGTTATTAAGGCGAAAAGGGCTGAGTTACCGCCGGTTGCGGAAGAAGATAAAGGTAAACGCCGTGTAGTTACATCAGAAATGATCGCAAAAGCTAATCCAGATGTTATTTTAATTGTGGATCGTAGCGAAGCTATTGGCGCGGGTAAATTAGAAAAAACAGCATTTGAAGATGATGCTATAAAAACAACTTCAGCCTATAAAAATGGGGGGATTGTTTATCTGCAAGCTGATCTTTGGTATCTCTCTGGTGGTGGTTTAGATAGCTTAACTAAACAAATTGAAGCAGTAGAGAGTGCACTTTAAGTAATAGATTAACTCTTAAGACTTTTGTGATGTTTTAAGGCTTATGATAAAAAGAAATGCCCAACTGTGAATGTGAACTGGGGTAAGTTCATGAATAACAGTTGGGCATATTTTTAAGTTAGCTATTTAAAATTAGTCATATTAAAGAAATAACTCAAGCAATGAATTGAGGAACAGCTTGCCATGAGGTGTAATTTGCCAGTGAGTGTTTGATTCACTGATATAACCTAAGGCCAAAGCTTCATCTATTTGATGGCGAATAACTTCTTCAGAAAGCCCAGTGTAATCGCTAAAATCTTGTCTTGGGAATGCTTCTAATAGACGAAAACGGTTCATAAAAAATTCAAATGGACGGTCATCATTATCAACAAAATTTTGCTGGTGGAGATAACGACCTTCCATAAAACCTTTAGGATGCTTGGTTTTTACTGTTCGCATTATGCGACCATCTTCAAAGCTTATTTTTCCATGTGCACCACAACCGATACCTAAATAATCCCCGAAACGCCAATAATTTAAGTTGTGCTCACATTGAAAGCCCGGTTTACAATATGCTGATGTTTCATATTGTTGATAACCTGCAGCAGTCAGTAATTTATCGCCTTCTGAGAAAATATCCCACAGCATATCGTCATCAGGTAATTTGGGCGGACGAGAGCCAAATTGTGTATTGGGTTCAATGGTTAATTGATACCAAGACAAATGCGGTGGGGATAACTCTATTGCTTGCTGTAAATCTGAAAGTGCTTGAGATAATGATTGGTCTGGTAATCCATGCATTAAATCTAAATTAAAGCTACGTAAGCCTAATTCTTTGGCTAAACGAGCAGCATTTTTAGCTTCATCAGCATCATGAATACGCCCTAAGCGGATCAGTTTATCGTTACCAAAACTTTGCACACCGATAGAGATACGATTTACGCCAGCACGTTGGAATCCAGCAAAGCGTTCAGCTTCTACCGTTCCTGGGTTCGCTTCCATGGTAATTTCTGCATTCGGGCTAACCGCTAAGCGTTCTTTAACACCATAGAGTAAATCAGCCATTGACTCAGCACTTAATAAGCTAGGTGTACCGCCCCCAATAAATAGGGTTTGGACTTCACGAGAGCCAACGTGAATAAGGTCATCATCTAAGTCATTGAGTAAATGTTGCACATATTCTTGATGCGGTACTTCACCCTTTAGAGTGTGTGAGTTGAAATCACAATAAGGGCATTTTTGTACACACCAAGGAATATGAATATATAAACTTAATGGGGGCAACTTAAGCATTCTTAAGGGCATCCAACATTAATTTAAGTGCTTTACCACGATGAGAATACTGATTTTTTTGTTCTTTAGTTAATTGCGCCGCAGTGCAATTTAATTCAGGAACAAAGAAGATAGGATCATAACCAAATCCACCTTCACCCTGCATTTCAGTGCTTAATATACCTTCCCAAATACCGTGGAAAATCAGCGGAGTCGGATCGTTTTCATGGCGCAGATAAACCAGTACACAGTTAAATTGTGCTTGGCGTTTTTCTGCAGGAACATCTTTCATTGCATTAAGCAATTTATCCAGATTTTGTTGATCATTAGCGTCAATACCGGCATAACGCGCTGAATAAATACCCGGCTCACCACCTAAAGCATCAACTGAAATACCAGAATCATCAGCAATAGCAGGAAGACCGGTCACTTTTGCAGCATAACGCGCTTTAATCAGCGCGTTTTCAACAAAGGTTAAACCCGTTTCTTCAACAGAATCAACACCAAGCTCTGTTTGAGCGATAATATGTAAACCAAAATCAGAAAGCAGTGATGCTAATTCTTTGACTTTACCCGGATTTCCTGTTGCGAGAACCACTTTTTGCATGCTATTTATCCTTAGTAAAGAGTGACGCTAAGTAGCCACTGTAAAACATCTACACGTAGATAATTCAGAGCATACAGAACAAGGATAACAATCATTGCAGAGAAATCTAAACCACCCATCGCAGGAATAACACGGCGAATAGGCGACATTAAAGGTTCTGTTAATTGAAATAAAAGATGATCAATAGGGTTACGGCCTTGGCTTACCCAGCTAAGAATAGCGCGGATAATAATCAACCAAAAAATTATTTTACCCGCAGCTGTTAATAGCTCAATAAGAGCAAACGGAAACATGAGCGAGAAAGGAATTGATGTGCCTGATAGGTAAGATGGAATAATAATACCTAATAAAACTAAGATATAGGCCAGTAAAACGGATGCTGTATCAATAGAGCCGATAGAAGGAATAAAGCTTCTTAATGGGCGAATGATAGGCTGTGTGATTTTGACAATAAATTGTGAAAAAGGATTATAAAAATCAGCTCTGACACATTGCATCCAAACACGTAATAGGAGCACTGATGTGTAGAGTTGAAGAAGAGTCAGAATGACGAAATTTAAAAAATTCATTAGTTGGCCCTGATGAAATTAAAATTGTTTTTCCATTTCTTGCGCACGTTTAATCGCAGCTTGCATAGCAGAAGCGACATTTTCAGGTAATCTACCTTCATAAAACTGCATTAATGCAGCCGCTGTCGTTCCACCTTTTGATGTTACCTGTTCACGCAGTGTTGAGAAAGGTAATGTATGTTGTTTTTCAGCTAAGGCGGTAGAGCCACTAGCCGCTTGTTGCACGATGGCTCTTGCCACTTCAGGTGAAAAACCTAAACGTTCAGCTTCTTGCTGCATTGATTCCATAAACAAGAAGAAATAAGCAGGCGCACTACCCGCCACGGCGATAATATCATTGATAGCCGATTCTTGCTCTACCCAAACCGTCGTCCCTACACTTTTCATGAGGTTGTCTGCAAACTGTTTATCTTGGGATGAAATCGAATTGTGTGCAAACATACCACTTAAGCCTTTACCAACAAGTGCTGGGGTATTTGGCATAATACGAATAAGCTGTAATTGAGTCGTAAAATAGTCATTATAACGCGCAGCAGGAATGCCCGCAGCGATAGTGAGGACTAACTTTTTACTCATATCGATATTTTGTAAGGGCTTACAAACTGCTTCCATCATTTGAGGCTTTACCGCTAACACAATAACGTCAGCGTCTTGAATCGCGTTAATATTGTCATCTGTGCTATGAATATGGAACTCTTTTTCTAAAGGTTCACGGCGAATGGAGGAAGGTGAGCTGACGGTTATTTGATGTGCTGGATATCCACCTTGAACCAATCCAGCAATAATGGCTTGAGCCATATTTCCAGCGCCAATAAAAGCAATGTTACGATGTTCCATATAAACCTCTATTTTTTACTTAGCCGCGTAATCTCTTGCGCCAAAAATTGCTGTTCCAATACGAACAAGTGTTGAGCCACAAGCAATAGCGGCTTCCATATCACTGGACATTCCCATAGATAATGTATCTATATTGGGATATTGAGATTGTAATTGCTTAAAGGCGAGATGCATTTTTTCTAGTATTTCAACTTGCTTATCATAATGACTTTCAGGTGCAGGAATAGCCATTAATCCGCGTAATTTAATGCCTGAAAGAATAGAAATTTGTGCCGCCAGCCCATCAAGTTCAGTCAGATTAATACCTGATTTACTGTTTTCATCACTGATATTGATTTGAATTAATACATTTAAAGGCGGCATTTTATCAGGGCGTTGATCACTTAATCTTTGGGCGATTTTTAGTCTATCTATGGTGTGGCACCAATCAAAATGTTCAGCAACAAGACGTGTTTTGTTTGACTGTAAAGGGCCAATAAAGTGCCAAACCAACGAGCTGTTATCAGAAAAGTAATTAATTTTATCGATACCTTCCTGAACGTAGTTTTCACCAAATTCAGTTTGCCCGCACGCGATTGCTTTTTCGATGTCACTCGCAGGTTTTGTTTTACTCACTGCAAGTAATGTTATTTCTTCTGAAGAACGGCCGCATTTTTGCGCCGCTATGTCAATGTGGGACCTGACATTGACGAGATTCTGTTTAATAGTATTCATGGCAACTCAGGAGATAATAAGATGAAAATGGAAAATTTAATTGCATATAGTGTAAAGCATAAAGCCTCTGATCTGCACCTTTGTTGTGGTGATGTACCACGATTACGGATCAATGGTGTACTTTATCAACAAAATCAATGTAAACCTATCACTTCTGATATTCTCTTAGCGTGGATACACCCTTTTTTAAGTGAAGACCAAAAGCATATTTTTGAGGATGAAGGACAAATTGATACAGCACTCACTTTATCAAATGGACAACGGCTTCGCGTTAATTTATTTCGTCAACAAAAGGGGGTTTCTGCAGTATTAAGAATAATTGAAACACAAATACCTTCCTTGGATAAACTTCGAGTACCTGAATCTATCGCAATGCTATTAGAACGCCATTCTCACGGACTTATTTTAGTAACAGGCGCTACAGGGAGTGGAAAATCATCGACTTTAGCGGCAATGATTAATTATTTAAATCAATACCAACGCCAACATATTTTAACATTAGAAGATCCGATTGAATTTATACATATTAATAAGCAAAGTCTCATTCAACAGCGAGAAATAGGACATGATGTTAAGAATATAGCAAGTGCATTAAAGAGTGCTTTACGTCAAGATCCGGATGTTATTATGCTAGGTGAATTGAGAGATGCACAAAGTATTAAATTAGCATTAACGGCGGCAGAAACAGGGCATTTAGTCATCGCAACATTGCATACTCAAGGCGCAATACAAACACTTGAACGTGTCACTAACGTATTTTCAGGTAATGAGCGGCAATGGATATCATCACAATTGGCATGCAGTTTAAGAGCGATAATTTCACAAGAATTAGTACCGTCAACAGAAGGAGGAAGAGTTGCGCTATTTGAAATAATGCAAGTCACACAGGGTATTTCGCACCTTATTAGAGAAGGTAAATATCATCAAGTGTTGACGCTTATGCAAACAGGCAGTGAATATGGTATGCAGACCTTCATGCTAAGTCGTCAGCAACGTCAACATGAAGGATTAATCAAAGATACGCTGTCCAATGATAGCGTAAAATAAACACTTATTGGTTTAACGTTGTTGTTCAAACCAACTTTCAAGAATAATAACGGCAGATGTTGCATCCACACTGCCTTTATCTAATGAACGATAGCCACCACGTTCAAAAAGGTGAGAACGCGCTTCAACGGTACTAAGACGTTCATCATGCAAAGCAATTTGTACACCAAACCGACCATGTAGGCGATTAGCAAATTTTTTTGCTTGTGTTGTGACTAATTGTTCCGTGCCATCCATATTAAGCGGTAGGCCGACAACAACTAAATCCGGTTGCCACTCTTTTATGATTTTTTCAATTTGAGTCCAATCAGGAATGCCATCTTTAGCTTTAAATGAAGCTAAAGGTCTAGCTGTTTCTGTGACTTCTTGACCAATAGCAGCACCAATACTTTTAGTGCCAAAATCAAAGCCCATTACTGTTCTGTTTGACATTATGCGTGACCCGCTATAGGTGAAATAGTGTGGATATTAATTCCAATTAATTCAGCTGCCTTATGCCACCGTTCAGCAATAGGGGTATCAAAAATAATTTGAGGCGATGCTTCAACTGTAAGCCAACTATTTTCTAAAATCTCTTTTTCTAATTGGCCTTGTTCCCAACTGGAATAACCTAAAGAGATTAATGTTTTTTCTGGTTGCCGAGTTGTACCTAAGGTTTCTAACACATCTTTAGATGTGGTGATCATGGTGCTATCACTAATTTTGATGCTAGAACTAAAGCCTGAAACAGGGGTATGTAAGATAAAACCATGCTCTTCTGCAACTGGGCCGCCTGACATCACAGGCTTTTGTAAGCTAATCGTTTCGTCTCTGTCCGTTGAAAAAATTTCCAGTTGGTCTAATACACCTTCTACAGAGATGTCTTCGATAGGTTTATTAATAATTAAGCCCATCGCACCGTTTTCATTATGTTCGCAAACATAGACGACCGAACGCTCAAATAACGGATCGCTTAATGAAGGCATAGCAATAAGAAAATGGTTAAGTAAATTCATAATAGTAATACTGTTCCCTGATCATTTTTAGTAAAAAACCTAGCCCTTTTATACATTGTCTTTCTTAATGTATACCGCTTATTTATTCATATGTGGGGGCTAGGTTCATACTTTTAAACCCTTTTAATTTCAGCGTTTAAAAGTTAATTTTTTTTGTTTAAACGGACTTCAATAGCATCCATTAACATGCCTGTAACAGAGACGTCAGGATAAGCTGCTTCAATCTCACGGGCACAAGTTGGGCTAGTGACGTTAATTTCAGTTAAGCGGTCGCCAATAACATCTAAGCCAACAAAAATAAGGCCTTTTTGTTTGAGAATTGGCGCGACTTGACGTGCAATTGCCCAATCACTCTCTGTTAGTGGACGCGCTTCACCACGGCCACCCGCAGCTAAATTACCCCGAGTTTCCCCTTTTGCTGGGATACGTGCTAAGCAATAAGGAACAGGTTCGCCATCGACTACTAGGATCCGTTTATCACCATCGACAATTTCAGGTAAGAAATTTTGCGCCATACAGAAACGGTGACCATGGTCTGTTAATGTCTCAATAATCACGCCCACGTTAGGATCGTCTTTTTTTAAGCGGAAAATAGACGCACCACCCATACCGTCTAATGGCTTAAAAATAACATCGCCATGTTTTTCATGAAAAGCGCGTAAATGCTTAGCTTCACGAGTTACTAAAGTATCGGGTGTTAATGTCGGGAACCATGCGGTAAAGAGCTTTTCATTACAGTCACGTAGGCTTTGTGGCTTGTTGACAATTAATGTTCCCATATCTTCGGCGCGTTCTAGAATATAGGTTGCGTAGATAAATTCAGTATCAAAAGGCGGATCTTTACGCATTAAAATCGTATCAAGAGAGCCTAAAGCAATATCTTGCTCTTGACCAAACTCGAACCATTTTTCTGGATTTTCTTCTACGCTGAGTAAACGAGTACGAGCACGTGCTTCACCTTGATGTAGGTAAAGATCGTTCATCTCCATATAATGAATTTCCCAGCCACGACGTTGCGCTTCTAATAGCATGGCAAAGCTGGTGTCTTTTTTGATTTTGATGGAGGAAATAGGATCCATCACAATACCTAATTTAATCATTACTTCTCCTTTATCCCAGATCGCCGAACCGAACCTGCAAAGCGGTGATTGCGGTGAGTGCTGTTGTTTCAGTTCTTAATACACGAGGACCTAATAAAATATCAGTAAAATGGTGTTCTGCTGTCATGGCGATTTCTTCAGGAGAAAGCCCCCCCTCAGGGCCAATCAACAAGCGCACTTTTTTAACAGGTAAGGGTAAGGTATTAATACTTTGGTTTGCTCTCGGATGTAAATTAAGCTTTAAGCTATCATCATTTTGAGCACACCATTCATCTAATGACATCACTGGCATTAATTGTGGAAGGATATTTCTACCACATTGTTCACATGCTGAAATAATAATTTTTTGCCATTGCTGATGTTTTTTCTCTAAACGGCTTGGGTCAAGTTTAACACCACAGCGTTCGGAGATCAGTGGAGTAATCGTGTTTACACCTAACTCAACGGATTTTTGAATAGTAAACTCCATTTTCTCGCCGCGTGAAAGTACTTGCCCTAAATGGAGGTCGAGAGGGGATTCTTTATCATCAATAATGCCTTCATTAATTTGCACAATGACGGATTTTTTTGTGCTTTCAATGATTTCTGCATCAAACACTTGATTAGAACCATCAAATAGAGCCAATTTTTGCCCTGTAGACATTCTTAATACACGCCCAACATGATTAGATGCTTCATCATCTAATGCGGTTTGAGAGCCTGTGGTGAGCAGTTCTGGATGATAAATGCGAGGAATACGCATAACGTGAAACCCTTACGTTAAAGATGGTTAACCGTGATAAATAAAATATGTGATATGCATCATACGCATGACATTATGGCATGCAAGTTATCACTTTGCTTTTGCTGTGATTATAGCGCGAATTTTCTTGCGTGTTTTGTCGCAAAATTTCATGTTTTCAGTGTAATTGTAAGGGAAACGCTCGGCATGAAAATTATTCTCTTATACAGTCAATAAACTAGGATAACGATGTATTTAAGGAGTCTATATTTATGCCATTCACTCGATTACGATTTGAAAAATTTTATATTTCTACTTTTTTTGATGTTTTTGGGGAGGTGATTAAATCTATTGTGCCTCTTTCTTTATTGTTTTTATTACCTAAATCTCGGCGCTATCAGTTAGTTTTTAGTTATTTTGTGATTTGTCTTTATTGGGGGACTTTTATTTATTCATTTTCTTTATTTGTAATATTATCGATACTAAGTTTTTATTTATTAACACTTTCTTTTTTTGATGCTGATTATTTTCTATTACCTAATAATTTAACGTTTTGGTTAATATTTTTGGGATTGTTGTGTAATTATACAACGTTTGGTTTGGTCCCTTTTGACCACGCTTTTTATGGTTTTTTGGCTGGAACGAGTGTTTTTTATGGTGTTTATTTATGGGGATATTTTATTTACCAAAAATGTGTATTAGGTTTTGGTGATATAAAATTATTTAGTGCTATTGGTGCGTGGTGTGGGTTTGAGGCATTACCTTATATTCTTTTGCTTGGCTCTTTTCTGGGGGTAGGTATCTATTGCACGGTATTAATAACAACAAAAGAATATTTAACAAAAGTAGCATTGGGCTCTTGCCTTTCATTTTCAACGTTGATGATATTAGGTCTTTATTTATAGCTCGATAATAGTATTGAAATTATCGCTAACATACTGATTTTTTTATTGATAATGAATAAAAATCATAGGGTGAAAATAAAAAAAGGCAGTGTGCGGAAATAAATCAGCACACTGAAAAGAAGATTATAGATTTTCTTGTATAAATTGCTGCCAACGTTTTGTATCACCTAAATATTTTTCAACTGGTATCAGGTGATAACCTTGGTTATCTTCAATAAATAAAGTCGGAAAACCGCGACCATTAACTTGAGACATTAATTGTTGTGTCTGGCTTAAATGTTGCTGAATTTGTTTTTCGCTAATTTCAGCCAGTAAAGATGCAAACAGCTCAACATCAAAGCCAAGTTTTTTCACGATAAACAGCAGTGTGTTTTTATCACTGATATTTAAGCCATCAAGGTAATAAGCTTCTTGTAATGCTTTTAATAAATAAATATCACGATTTCCCATGATTTCAGCAACAAGGATAGCTGAAATAGGTAACAGAGAATTTAATACCATCTCCGTATTACCCAGATTATCACGGTATGCAGGACTAAAAACTTGACCTGATAGTTGACTAATACGCTCATCAATTGGCGTGACATGCTCTTTCCATGATTGACCACCCGTTACAGCTCTTGCTGGTGTAAACAATCCACCACCATGTAACTTAATGGTATTTGGAAACGTATTGCTTACCGCTTCAATCAGGGGAGCAATGCCATAGCACCAACCACAAAGAGGATCATAAACATAGTGCAATATTTTAGTACCTTGGGTATTACCTGTATTGCTTGCTACTGAGGCCACTGCATCTCTCCTTTTAGTACTTTTGCACTAAGTTCTAGGCTTGATTTATCTGCTAAATTCTGATGATTTTTTTCCATCGCTGCAATAAATTCATCTGAATTTTTCGTTTTTTCAAGATTTTTCTCAGCTTCAGCCAAGTAATTCATTGTGAAGTCAACGGCTTGTAGATTATACGTTGCTTTAGGTAAATAGTGACCAGGAATAACGGTTTTTGGGGATAGTGATTTTATTTGCTGTAACGAACTAACCCAATGTTGGCGCTCTGTCAGAGTTTGTGTATCCGCTAACCAAACATGAATATTTTCAGAAACTAAAACACCACCCATCACGGCATTAAGTTTTGGAACATAAAGATATGTCCTATCTGGGGATTGACCGTCTAACCCTTTAATCGAAATAGTTTCGCCTTCAAGGGAAAAACTATCACCAGTTAGTGCCTCAGGAATGATGATCTTTTTAGGGGCATTTTCTTTAAGAATAGGCCCCCAGTAGGCAAGTTTTCCTGCTTGGGTTTCGTTAATAGCATTAATCGTGGGTGCAGTTGCAATGACTTTAGCATTTGGAAATGCATCAGTAATCACATCTAATCCAAAATAAAAATCGGGATCAGAATGGCTAATATAGATATAAGTTAAGTTTTTTCCTGATGCTTTGATTTTATTGACTAAGACTTGAGCATCATTTTTTTGAAATTGAGCATCAATTAAAACGACATCTTTATCACCATAGATAATTTCAGATGAAACAGGGAAAACACTCGCTTCTCCTGGATTATAAATATCTAATGTAAGTTCTGTTGCTAGAGCAGAAGTTGCGAAGAAGGCGCTAGTAGCAAGTGTTAAAGGAAGTAATTTTTTCATCTTTTGTTTTCTCCATAGTGTTGTTGCTGACTATAATAGGTTGCATAAAACAAGAGAAAAACCACATTTTAGTCAATACATTGTTGCGCAAATCGAGCAAATAAAATGGATAAGATAAAAGCATCAGACGTTTTTGTAACCATTGTGAAGCAAGGTAGCATGATAAAAGCTGCTGATTATCTAGGCATGTCTAGGGCTATGGTGACGCGCTATTTAAATGAGATGGAAGAGTGGGCAGGCGTACGTTTATTGCATAGAACAACACGCAAACAAAGCCTAACATCAGTAGGTGAAATGGTATATGAACAGAGTTTACAGCTGTTAGAAATGGCTGAACGTATTCCTGCCAATATTCCAAAAGATCGTCATCAAATCAGTGGGCTTGTTCGTATTACCAGTTCACAATCATTAGCAAATAGTATTTTGTCAGTGGCAATATGTGAGTTTATGGAACGTTATCCTTTAATTGCGGTTGATTTACAAATCACTAATCAAACCGTGAATTTGGTGGAAGAACGTATTGATATCGCATTGCGTATTACGAATCATCTTGAACCTAATTTAATTGCTCGTTCATTGGCAACGTGCCTTTCTGTGGTGTGTGCTCACAAAGATTATTTGGCAAAAAAAGGGATGCCTCAAACGCCAGATGAACTGGCCCAACACCAATGTCTGACTTATCGCTTTTTTGGTCGTAGTTTGTGGGAGTTTAATCAAGGTAATGAACGTTATTCAGTACCTGTAGGGGGTAATTTAAGTGCGAATGAATCAGTTGTTTTACTACAAGCTACGTTAAGAGGGGCAGGAATATCATTACAGCCTTATTATTCAGCAAAGCCTTATCTTGAAAACGGTGAGTTGGTGCGAATACTGACTGATTATCAAGCTCAACCGATGGGGATTTATGCTGTTTTAGCCAGCCGACAAAATATGCCTGCAGCGGTACGTGCGTTGTTAGATTTCTTAGTTGAATGGTTTTCATCATCACCTTATTGGTTGGCTTTATCGGGAAAAGGCGAGTGTTAAATGCTTTGGATAGTCCGCTAATGTTCTTTTCATTACATCAATGAAATAAGAGACAAGTTGAGAAGATGGGCGATGAGAAGGGCTTATTAAACTGATGGTAAAAGGAATGGTAAAGCTTAAAGGGCGCAGACAAAGCGATTTATCTAGATAATCGAGTGCTGTTATAGGATTAACAATCGAAATACCGATATTTTCGCGGACCATGGCACAAATAGAGGCGGCACTTTGTGTTTCCATCACTAATTGTCGTGAAATTCCTTCTTGAATAAAAACGGTATCAATAAGTTGTCGATAAGTATCATTTACTGACAAGCTGATAAAGCGCTCATTTTTAAAATCAGATGGGTGTAATAACGATTTTTGACACAATGGATGAGATTTAGGCAATATGGCAACTTCATTGAGTGTTAATAGTGTTTCTTGTCGAGTTCCAGCGGGTGTTTGAGTGTGTTCGGTTAATCCCAAGTCATAATGTTGAGCTGATAACCATTCTTCTAATAAAGGGGATTCTTGAGGAACAATGGTTAAATTAACATCGGGGTATTGATCAATAAATTGCCGACAAATTGAAGGCAGCAATGATTGAGCAAAGGCAGGTAAACAAGTGATATTTAACTCAGCTTGTCGAAAATGACGAATACTCTCAGCAACATTAATTATTCGTTCTAGACCATAATAAGAGCGCTGTACCTCTTCAAAAAAACGTAATCCCTCAGTGGTTGGCTGAAGACGACCTTTTATCCTATCAAATAATTTAAATGATAATAGATGCTCAAGGCGAGATAACTCTCGACTGACAGTAGGCTGTGAGGTTTTTAATAATTCAGCTGCTTCAGTGAGGTTTTGTGTCGTCATCACAGCATGAAAAATTTCAATATGCCGCCAATTAAAAGGAGCTTTCATTTATTATTCCCATATCAAAAGTGAATAGAGTGTAGCGTATTTGATATTTTTATTCCCCATCAAGTTAATCAATAATCATTTTATTCACCAGCGACTTTTATGAGTAAATATCATGACAACATTAATCACTATGGCTCAATACCAACTCGCACAAACTTATGGAACGCCATTATGGATTTATCAAGGCGATACAATTTCTGAACGTATTGCACAATTAAAATCGTTTGATGTGGTTCGTTTTGCTCAAAAGGCGTGCTCAAATATTCATATTTTACGTTTAATGAAAGCACAAGGCGTAAAAGTTGACTCGGTTTCATTAGGGGAAATAGAGCGTGCTTTAGTTGCTGGCTATCAAGCGGGTAGAGAAAGAAGTGAGATTGTTTTTACGGCTGATTTATTGGATGAAAGCACCCTTAGGCGTGTTGTAGAGTTAGATATCCCTGTTAATGCAGGCTCTATTGATATGCTTCGTCAATTAGGTGAGTGTAATCAAGGTCATGCTGTCTGGATTAGAGTTAACCCTGGATTTGGTCATGGACATAGCCAAAAAACCAATACGGGGGGGGAAAACAGTAAACATGGCATTTGGTATAAGGATGTGCCTGAAGCATTAGCCATTATCCGCCAATACAATTTAAGTTTAATTGGTTTTCATATGCATATTGGTTCTGGTGTTGATTATCAGCACCTTGCAAGTGTCTGTGATGCCATGGTAGAGCAAGTGTTAACTTCCCAAGTCGATATTAAAGCTATTTCTGCGGGGGGAGGATTATCCACACCCTATCAAGAAGGTGATGCAGTCGTAGATTTAAATCACTATTTTTCTTTGTGGGATAACGCGCGTCAGCGTATTGCACAACATTTAGGCCATGACATTGAACTCGAAATAGAACCAGGTCGTTTCTTAATGGCTGAATCAGGTGTATTAATTTCACAAGTGAGAGCTGTCAAATCAATGGGGGATCGTCATTATGTGCTGGTGGATGCGGGCTTCAGTGATTTAATGCGTCCTGCAATGTATGGCAGTTATCATCAAATATCATTGTTAAATAGTGATGGGAAAGTAAAGCCGCTTACTGAGCAACAAGAAACTATTGTTGCAGGCCCACTTTGTGAATCAGGTGATGTTTTTACTCAACAGGAGGGCGGGATGGTTGCACCGCGCTTGTTACCTAAGGCTCAAGTGGGTGATTATATCGTTATTCATGATACAGGGGCTTATGGCGCTTCAATGTCATCTAATTATAATAGCCGTCCTCTTATTCCTGAAGTATTGATGACAAAAGGGACTCCTCAATTAATTCGGCGCCGTCAAACAATAGAAGAATTATTAGCGTTGGAGTTAAATTTCTAGTAAGTCCTTTTTATTAGATATGTTTTTATTGAAATAAAAACACCTCATGACTTGTTTAGTGATGAGGTGTTTTGTTTTATTGGGTGTGTGATTTACCCTTATATAAATTGACTAGGCTGCTTTATCTGTTTTGGCATCACTCGTTTTAGGCTTTTTTACGGGCACCGCCAGTGCATCAAAATCAAATTCATCAACATTGATACTCCGTAAACGACTTTGTTCAGCTTTACGTAAGATATCGGCTTCTTCTTGCGTTACTCGTTTGTCCGCTAATGCTTTGTCGGCTAATTTATCTAATTGAGTAAAGCTAAATTTTTTCTCATAGAGGCGACAAATACGGTCAAAAATAGGCTCTGCGGCCAGAATATCAAGTAGTGCCTCTTCCATTAAGCCATGTGGATTGTGCTCACTCGGTGTTAAGAACTGGCCCCTACCAATACGATCACGTGTCTCAGAGGGTTGCTGAATAATTTGAGCCACTTTACTGTCTAATTTATCGGATGGTAATTTTTGCGCTTTACCAAGCGGAAAAATAATAGCGCGCATAGTGCCTGCGATCATCCGACTTGGGAAATTACGCAGTAGTTCATCAATCGCATTTTCAGCTTGGTATAAGCACTCTTTTACACTCCAATGTACTAATGGTAAATCAGCAGTATGGCGACCATCATCTTCATAACGCTTAAGCGCAGCAGAGGCGAGGAAGATGTGACTTAAAATATCACCTAAGCGAGCTGAGATACGTTCACGACGTTTTAAACTTCCCCCCAACACCCCCATAGAAACATCAGACAATAGTGCCATATTGGCACTCAAGCGGTTAATTTGTTGATAATAACGGCGAGTTTCATCATTGGTTGGTGAAGTACTTAATCGACCATTGGTGATACCTAACCATAGACTACGTAAAGTATTACTTGCTACATGACCAATATGGCCAAATAAAGCACGGTCAAAATCATGTAGGTTATTGTCTCGTGCGGCTGCAATTTCATCTAATACATAAGGATGGCAACGGATAGCACCTTGGCCATAAATGATCATACTACGTGTTAAAATGTTGGCACCTTCAACAGTGATTGCAATTGGAGAACCTTGATAAGAACGTGCAACAAAGTTTGAAGGCCCAAGGCTAATCCCTTTCCCTCCAACAATATCCATTGCATCAATAACGCCACGCTGTGCTCTGTGAGTGCAATGATATTTTACGATAGCGGATAATACGGCAGGTTTTTCTCCTAGCATAATACCCGTAGTAATTAAGGTTGCCGCAGAATCTAAAAGATAGGCATTACCAGCCAGACGTGCCAATGGCTCTTCAATCCCTTCCATTTTACCAATTGGAATTTTGAACTGACGACGGATGCGAGAATACGCCCCAGTTGCCATTGCCACGCTTTTTAATCCACCGGTAGAGTTTGAAGGTAGAGTAATGCCTCGACCAACAGAGAGACATTCCACCAGCATTCTCCAACCCTGACCTGCCATTTTTGGTCCGCCAATGATGTAATCGATAGGAACAAAAACATCTTTACCACGAGTCGGTCCATTCATAAATGGCACGTTCAGTGGGAAATGACGATGACCGATTTCAACACCTTTGACATCAGTTGGAATTAACGCACAGGTAATGCCCGGGTTTTCGTCATCGCTTAATAGATGGTCAGGATCACGTAATTTAAACGCCAATCCTAATACAGTTGCGATAGGTGCAAGTGTGATATAGCGTTTATTCCATGTTAAACGAAGGCCTAATACCTGTTCTCCTTGCCATTCTCCCATACATACCACACCACTGTCAGGAATAGCACCAGCATCAGAGCCAGCTTCAGGACTGGTTAGGGCAAAACAAGGAATTTCATCACCTTTGGCTAAACCGGGTAAATAGCGTTTCTTCTGCTCATCAGTACCGTAGTGTTGCAGTAATTCACCTGGGCCTAAAGAGTTAGGTACACCAACCGTAATCGCCAGAATACCTGATACACCAGCCAATTTTTGTAGTACTCGAGATTGAGCATAAGCAGAAAATTCTAACCCGCCATACTCTTTTTTAATGATCATCGCAAAAAAACGATTTTCTTTAAGGTATTGCCAAATCTCAGGAGGTAAATCAGCTAATTCATGAGTAATTTCAAAGTCATTTGTCATGCGACAAACTTCTTCTACAGGGCCATCAAGGAAAGCTTGTTCTTCTGCAGTCAACTGTGGTTTAGGGTAATTATGCAGTTGTTTCCAATCAGGGGCTCCGCGGAAGAGTTCACCTTCCCACCATGTTGTACCTGCATCAATCGCCTCTTGCTCTGTTTTTGACATTGAAGGCATGACTTTTTGAAATGCTTTAAGTGCAGGTGTCGAGATGTAGGCTTTACGAATAGAAGGTAGTGTGAAAGGTAATAAAACGAGTGCAACGGGAAGGAGTAGCCAGTAACTCCAAATATTGGCAACACCCATGACTAAAGTATAAGCAATAAGTGCGAGACTACTTACCGCAATACTGAACTTGCGATAACTAAGCACGCCAATAAGAATAATAAAAAGTACGATACTGAGTAGTGTCATAATAAACTCCTGTATTTAGCAAGAGATCAGAGGTCAGACCTGTTGTTTGTTATTTAGATCTAATCTAGTCACCAATTTTTATCAATATGTTTACATCCTAATTACAATATAGCTCACAATTTATTCGTAAATGAGAGAAGTTAGCATTTGTCGACAAAGGGTATCTTCTTTCATGTCATCTAATCCGTTACACTGAGAAACAGAAAATTTCGATTACCCTTTCTGGAGTAAAAATCCTATGTACCAAGATCTTATCCGTGGTGAATTAACAGAAGCAGCCGATACTCTTTCTCGTTTTCTTCAAGATGATGCAAATATTGACGCTATCCAAAAAGCGGCGGTGTTATTAGCTGATTCTTTTAAGGCTGGAGGCAAAGTATTATCTTGCGGTAATGGCGGTTCTCACTGCGATGCGATGCATTTCGCAGAAGAGTTAACCGGACGCTATCGTGAAAATCGTCCAGGTTATCCTGCTATTGCTATTTCAGATGTAAGCCATATCTCATGTGTGAGTAATGATTTTGGTTATGAATATATCTTCTCTCGTTATGTCGAAGCTGTAGGTAAAGAAGGTGACGTTTTACTGGGAATCTCAACCTCTGGCAATTCAGGCAATATTATTAAAGCGATTAGTGCTGCACGTGAAAAGGGCATGAAAGTTATTACGCTAACGGGTAAAGACGGTGGGAAAATGGACGGTACTGCGGATATTGAAATTCGTGTGCCTCATTTTGGTTATGCTGATCGTATTCAAGAAATCCATATCAAAGTTATCCATATTCTGATCCAATTAATTGAAAAAGAAATGGAAAAATAAGTTGATATTGCTATAAGTCAGCAATAAATATCGACGAAAAGGAGTGAGCGATGTGTGAATTGTTAGGCATGAGTGCAAATGTACCAACAGATATTACTTTCAGTCTAAGTGGATTAATTCCGAGAGGGGGCAAAACAGGGCCTCATAAAGATGGTTGGGGAATTACTTTCTATGAAGGATTGGGGTGCCGTACATTTAAAGATCCTCAAGCTAGTGCAATATCACCAGTCGCTCGCTTTGTTCAAGAGTACCCGATTAAATCAGAGGCGGTAATTGCGCATATTCGCCAAGCAAATAGAGGTAATGTCTCCTTAGAGAATACCCATCCGTTTACTCGCGAGTTATGGGGTAAAAACTGGACTTATGCCCATAATGGGCAACTTAAAGGGTATCAATCGCTGGAAACCGGACGTTTTAGATCTATAGGGCAGACTGATAGTGAAAAAGCTTTTTGCTGGATCTTAAATCAGCTCGAAAATCGCTATAAACGAACACCGGCTAATTGGCAGGCAGTTTTTCGTTTTATTGCCGTTTTGTCTGATCAATTAAGGCAAAAAGGGGTTTTTAACATGCTGTTGTCCGATGGTCGATTTGTTATGGCATATTGTTCAACCAATTTGCATTGGATAACACGCAAAGCACCTTTTGGGAAAGCGAAGTTACTTGATCATGATGTTGAGATTGATTTTCAGCAACATACACAGTCAGATGATGTGGTTTCTGTTATATCAACACTTCCTTTGACGGGAAATGAGTCTTGGCAACGTATTCCTGCTGGTGAATTTGTGTTATTTGATCGAGGTATGCGAATTCTGTAACCATTTGTTTTCACTCTTTTGTGATAAATTAAGGGTGGCTTGATTAGGCGTAATTGAGTTGTTGTTGACAAGATAGTGTCCATCTTTAACGATAACAGAAGGGATCTGTTTACGTTCTTCAACATATTGGTAAGCAGGGGCTAGTTGTTGCCAAAAATCCATATTGGTTGAATACTGATGCTTCTTCATATTTTCGGCAGTCATTTTAAACGGGAAAATATGAATATTGATCTTAGACTGACCACCTTTTAGCGCCATTTCAGCATATTGATAAATTTCATCCATCACCGAATCTGTCATTGCGTAGCAGCCAACAGATTTACACGCCCCGTGGATCATCAAAAAGTCGCCAGTATATCCTTTTGATTTATCGTATTGGTTAGGAAATCCTAGGTTAATAGCTCGGTAAAATCGACTATTCGGGTTTAATTGTGAGAAATTAACCTGATAAAAGCCCTCTGGGCTTTTTAAATCGCCTTGAGATTTTTTAGGGCCTAACCCACCAGAATAGCTACAAATAGGGTAAGTACGTACTTTTTCTAATTGCCCATCTAATTTTTCTGTATAAAGTTCAAGTAGGCTTTCTTCTTTGAAAATTTGGATATAGATAGGCTTGCCTGTGTTTTTTTCAACAGGTTCCATTAGAAATTTTGAACTGTTCTCAGCGTTAACTAATAAAGAAGTTAACATTAATGTTAAAAAACTGATTAGTTGTTTTGCGTGACTGGTCATGGTTTTATCAGAAAAATAGCTTAAAATTTGTTGATAAAGTAGATCGTAGATTGCGATGAAGCAATAAATTTGTAAATTAAAATCTACTAGAGTTTCTTTTCTTTTACAAAATATTCTGTATGAATTTTAATCGCTCGTCGAGAAAGATGATATTTTAATTCGGTTTATACGAGTTGTTAACGTTTCAGTCAAAATAATATTCTTATTTGCTTGAGCTAAATCACTCGAATTGTCAGACAGGTTTAGACTGAGATGATAAAATTCAGGTCGGCAGAATAAGAGAAAATAGTAACAATTATCGGAGATAAATAACTTAAGGCTTAAAAAGACCTTAAGGTGTTTTTATTACAGAGTCGCTACATTTTCGGGGTGAATTTGTAGCTTAGGGTTTAACTGATAAACTTGTGCAAATCTTATGATTAAAATTAAAAAAGGACTCGACCTCCCAATTGCAGGAGCGCCTGCCCAAGTGATAGAAGACGGACCCACTATTCGACGCGTAGCATTGCTAGGCGAAGAATATGTTGGTATGCGTCCTTCTATGGTGGTTTCGGAAGGTGAGCATGTAAAGAAAGGGCAAATTCTTTTTGAAGATAAAAAGAATGCCGGTGTCGTTTTCACGAGCCCAGCTTGTGGTAAAGTTGTTGAAATTAACCGCGGCGAACGCCGTGTGTTCCAATCTATCGTTATCGAAATTGATGGCGACGAAGAGATCACTTTTAACCGTTATGATAGCGCTACGCTGTCAGAATTAACCCGAGAACAGGTTGAAAACAACCTTGTTAATTCGGGAATGTGGACTGCGTTAAGAACGCGTCCTTATAGTCGTACTCCGCACTTAGGCACTACACCAGTTGCAATTTTTGTCTCTGCAATGGATACCAATCCGCTGGCTGCAGACCCTATGGTTATCATTGAGCAAAATGAGAAGGCATTTAATGATGGCCTGATTGTTTTAACTCGATTAACCGAGGGAAAAGTTTATGTTTGTCATGGTGAAAAATCACCCGCTAAATTAAATGATGGACAAATTAGCTATAACCAATTTGTGGGTCCACATCCATCAGGATTGGTAGGAACTCACATTCATTTCTTAGAACCAGTCAGTGCGAAGAAAATGGTTTGGCATTTAAACTACCAAGATGTGATTGCTATTGGTTATTTGTTTACAACGGGTTCTTTATATACTGAACGTGTTGTTGCATTAGCGGGTCCACAAGTGAAAGCACCTCGTTTAGTGCGCACTCGTTTGGGCGCTGATCTTTATGAGTTAACCAAAGATCAATTAATCGATGATGAAAACCGCATTATTTCTGGCTCTGTACTATGGGGATGGAAATCAGATGAAGCTCATCATTATTTAGGTCGTTTCCATAACCAAGTTTCTGTATTGCGTGAAGGCCGTGATAAAGAGTTATTTGGTTGGGGTATGCCGGGTAGCGATAAATTTTCTATCACTCGTACAACGATTGGTCACTTCTTAAAGAATAAACGCTTTGCTTTTACAACCACGATGAATGGCGGTGAACGTTCAATGGTACCAATTGGTAACTATGAGCGTGTTATGCCGTTAGATATTATGGCAACGCATTTATTACGTGATTTAGTTGTTGGTGATACTGACAGTTCTCAAGCATTAGGTTGTTTGGAATTGGATGAAGAAGATTTGGGATTATGTACTTATGTTTGCCCAAGCAAATATGAGTATGGCCCAGCACTGCGCCAAGTATTGACCAAAATTGAGCAGGAAGGGTAACTCATGGGTTTGAAAAACTTATTTGAAAAAGTAGAGCACCATTTTGAGCCCGGTGGCAAATTAGCAAAATGGTACGTACTTTATGAAGCGGTGACTACGGTATTTTATACACCAGGTACCGTAACGCATAATGGTGGGCATGTTCGTGACACCATTGACCTAAAACGTATGATGATCTTGGTTTGGCTAGCCGTTTTCCCAGCAATGTTTTGGGGAATGTATAACGTTGGTCATCAAGCTATTCCTGCACTTAATCAGTTATATAGCGGTGTTGAATTACAGCAAATTATTGCTTCAGATTGGCACTATCGCCTCGCTGAATTCCTTGGTGCGTCATTAACAGCAGATGCAGGTTGGGGAAGTAAGATGCTACTTGGTGCAACTTACTTCTTACCTATTTATCTGGTTGTTTTTGCCGTAGGTGGATTTTGGGAAGTGCTTTTTGCTTTCATTCGCGGACATGAAATTAATGAAGGTTTCTTTGTTACCTCTATTTTGTTTGCCTTGATTGTTCCTCCAACATTACCGCTTTGGCAAGCCGCATTAGGTATTACATTTGGTGTAGTGATTGCGAAAGAGATTTTTGGTGGCACAGGTCGTAACTTCTTAAACCCAGCATTAGCAGGCCGTGCATTCCTATTTTTTGCTTATCCTGCTCAAATTTCAGGTGATTTAGTTTGGACTGCGGCTGACGGATTCTCGGGTGCTACGCCATTATCACAATGGTCTGTATCTGGCGAAAGTGCGTTGTTAAACACGATCACTCAGCAGCCTATCTCTTGGATGGATGCTTTCCTTGGCTATATTCCAGGTTCAATTGGTGAAGTTTCAACACTGATGATCTTAATCGGTGGTGCTGTCATTGTTTTTGCTCGTATTGCTTCATGGCGTATTGTTGCTGGGGTAATGGTCGGCATGATCGTGATGTCATATCTGTTTAACTTTATCGGTTCAGATACCAATCCTCTCTTCTCAATGCCTTGGCACTGGCACTTAGTTTTAGGTGGTTTTGCTTTCGGTATGATGTTTATGGCAACAGACCCCGTATCCGCCTCGTTTACTGATAAAGGTAAGTGGGCTTACGGTATTTTGATTGGCGTAATGGCTGTGCTTATTAGAGTCGTCAATCCGGCTTACCCAGAAGGTATGATGCTGGCAATCTTATTCGCAAACCTATTTGCACCACTGTTTGATTACGTGGTTGTTCAGGCGAATATTAAGCGGAGAAAAGCTCGTGGCTAAAGAGAAAAACAAAGATAGCGTTGCAAGAACGTTCCTCGTTGTATTTATTCTGTGTCTTGTGTGTTCCGTTGTAGTCGCGGGAGCTGCTGTTGGGCTGAAATCTAAGCAAGAAGAGCAAAAACTTCTTGATAAGCAACGTAATATTCTTGATGTTGCTGGTCTGCTTGTTCCCAAAATGAGTGCGACAGACGTATTGAAAGTGTATGACACTCGTATCAAAGCAAAAATTGTAAACTTTCAGACAGGTGAGCTGACTGATAGCACAGGTAATTTTGACTTAAATACAGCATTACGCAGTGACGACACTTCAATTGCATTATCACCAGAAGATGACGCAGCTAAAATTCGCCGACGTGCAAATACAGCTGAAGTGTACTTTGTTCTTGATGAACAAGGTAAAACTACCGAAGTCGTGTTGCCTGTTTATGGTTCTGGCTTATGGTCTGTTATGTATGCTTTTATTGCGGTTGATATTGATGGTGTAACGTCAAAAGGTATTACCTATTATGCTCATGGTGAGACACCTGGCTTAGGGGGAGAAGTTGATAACCCACAATGGAAAGCACAATGGAAAGGCAAGCGCCTGATTAATGAAGAAGGTGTTCCTGCTATTAAGATTGTGCGTAGTGGTGCCGCGTTTGGCAATCCTTATGGAATTGACGGCCTTTCTGGCGCAACACTGACCTCAAATGGCATTCAGCATATGTTCGATTTCTGGTTAGGTGAAAAAGGTTTCGGCCCATTCCTGAAAAAAGTTCGTGAAGGAGAAATCAATGGCTGATACAAAAGAAATTAAACGCGTTTTACTTGGGCCATTGTTAGATAACAATCCGATTGCCTTACAGGTACTTGGCGTCTGTTCTGCACTGGCTGTGACAACAAAACTTGAAACCGCGTTAGTGATGACCATAGCTGTCACACTCGTTACCGCATTCTCAAGTTTCTTTATTTCACTTATTCGTAATTTCATACCAAGTAGTGTTCGTATTATTGTTCAAATGGCGATTATTGCTTCATTAGTTATCGTTGTTGACCAAATTCTACAAGCTTATGCGTATGAAATATCTAAGCAACTTTCTGTTTTCGTTGGCCTTATTATTACTAACTGTATTGTTATGGGGCGTGCTGAAGCTTATGCAATGAAAGCACCTCCAATTGAAAGCTTTATGGACGGTATTGGTAATGGCTTAGGATATGGCGTTATCCTGATCCTTGTTGGATTTTTACGTGAGCTTTTTGGTTCTGGTAAATTATTCGGCATAACGGTGATGGAGTCTATCCAAAACGGTGGCTGGTATCAGCCTAATGGTTTATTCCTGTTAGCACCAAGTGCGTTCTTTATCATTGGGTTGCTAATTTGGGGATTACGTACATTAAAACCTGCACAGGTTGAAGAGGACTAATCGCCATGGAACATTATATAAGCCTGTTTGTTCGTGCTGTTTTTATTGAAAATATGGCGCTCGCATTCTTCTTAGGAATGTGTACATTTCTCGCGGTATCTAAAAATGTAAAAACAGCATTTGGATTAGGTATCGCTGTTACCGTTGTTCTTGGTCTTTCCGTACCGCTGAATAACTTAGTTTACAACTATGTGTTACGTGATAATGCCCTAATGGAAGGCGTTGATTTAAGTTTCTTAAATTTTATCACTTTCATTGGTGTGATTGCGGCATTGGTACAAATCCTTGAAATGATTTTAGACCGCTATTTTCCTGCGCTCTATAACGCATTAGGGATCTTCTTGCCACTGATTACTGTTAACTGCGCCATTTTCGGTGGCGTGTCATTTATGGCACAACGTGACTATAACTTTAGCGAATCTATTGTTTATGGTTTCGGTTCTGGAATTGGTTGGATGTTAGCCATTGTATTACTGGCTTCTATCCGTGAGAAAATGAAATACGCGGATGTACCGGCAGGTATGAAAGGATTAGGCGTTACTTTTGTCACCACAGGGTTGATGGCATTAGGTTTCATGTCCTTCTCTGGTGTTCAGCTATAAAGGGTGAGAAGAACTCATGGATATAATTATTCTAGGTGTCGTGATGTTTACCCTGATTGTATTGGTACTAACAGCGTTGATTTTGTTTGCAAAATCAAAGCTGGTCAATACAGGGGATATTTCTGTTGAGGTCAATGGAGACCCAGAAAAAAGCTTTAATGCACCAGCAGGTGATAAATTACTTAACGTATTATCAAACGAAGGTATTTTTATTTCATCCGCTTGTGGCGGCGGCGGATCTTGTGGTCAGTGTCGCGTTAAAGTGCTTGAAGGTGGCGGTGATATTTTACCGACGGAACTTTCACATATTAACAAGCGTGAAGCTAAAGAAGGTTGCCGTTTAGCGTGTCAGGTAAACGTAAAAAATAACCTGAAATTAGAATTACCAGAAGAAATTTTTGGTGTTAAAAAATGGGAGTGCGAAGTTATCTCAAACGATAATAAAGCGACTTTCATTAAAGAATTAGTATTAAAAATCCCTGAAGGTGAGGTTGTGCCTTTCCGTGCTGGTGGATTTATTCAGATTGAATGTCCTCCTCATACGGTACGTTATGAAGATTTTGAAGTGCCAGAAGAGTATCGTGAAGACTGGGATAAATTTAACTTATTCCGCTACGTTTCTGATGTAAAAGAAACCACAGTACGTGCTTACTCAATGGCAAACTACCCTGAAGAGCATGGCATCATCATGTTAAACGTGCGTATTGCTACACCGCCACCACGTAATCCTGATGTACCACCAGGCATAATGTCATCGTACATTTGGTCATTAAAGCCAGGTGATAAAGTGACAATTTCAGGGCCATTTGGTGAATTCTTCGCTAAGAAAACTGACGCTGAGATGATCTTTATTGGTGGTGGTGCAGGTATGGCACCAATGCGCTCACATATTTTTGATCAGCTAAAACGTTTACATTCTAAACGTAAAATCAGCTTCTGGTATGGTGCGCGTTCTGTTCGTGAAATGTTCTACACTGAAGATTTCGATATGCTTGCAAGAGAAAACGAAAACTTCACATGGAATGTCGCACTTTCAGACGCCTTACCTGAAGATAACTGGACGGGATATACTGGATTTATTCACAATGTGTTGTTTGAGAATTACCTCAAAAATCACCCCGCACCAGAAGATTGTGAATTCTATATGTGTGGTCCGCCAGTGATGAACGCAGCAGTTATTAAAATGCTCAAAGATTTAGGCGTTGAAGATGAAAACATTATGCTGGATGACTTTGGCGGTTGATCCTAACTTCCGATAAAGCATAAATGAATGAAATGACAAGCGCCCACTTATGTGGGCGCTCATGATCAGAAGAGAGAGTTATGTTAAAAAGAAAGATGATAAATTGGATAGTGATGCTGTCTGCTTTAGTTCTATTGTCTGCATGTGGTGAAAAACAGCAGGTATTAGAAGGCGAAACTATGGGAACTTATTACTCAATTAAATATGTCCCTGATAGTAATTCACCTCCACAAAACGTCTTACAAA
The DNA here is from genome assembly GCF_014897315.1 of Proteus sp. FME41. Classification (GTDB taxonomy): domain Bacteria; phylum Pseudomonadota; class Gammaproteobacteria; order Enterobacterales; family Enterobacteriaceae; genus Proteus. The sequence continues at coordinate 122,973 of NZ_JABUYL010000011.1, forward strand.
CAGAGATCGATCGTATTCTTGAAGAAGTTAACGATCAAATGTCAACATATCGCCCTCATTCTGAATTGAGTCGTTTCAATCAAAGTCGTGAAATTAATACGCCATTTCCTGTTTCGCCTGCTACCGCTAAAGTAGTAAGTGAAGCCATTCGTATTAATAAAATCACGGACGGTGCTTTAGATGTCACTGTTGGACCATTAGTCAATTTATGGGGATTTGGCCCAGAAGGCCGATTTACTCACCAACCTTCTGCTGATGAATTAGCCAAACGTAAACAGTGGATTGGCATTAATTACCTTGCTGTTGAAGGTAATGCACTGATCAAGAAGATCCCTGAACTTTATGTCGATCTCTCTTCGATTGCTAAAGGCTATGGTGTTGATGCTGTTGCTGAGTATTTAATTTCACAGAATATCACTAACTATATGGTTGATATTGGCGGTGAAGTAAGAACGCAAGGTGTGAATGGTAATGACAAGCTTTGGCGTATAGCGATTGAAAAACCAGCGAATGATGGCACAAAACAGAGTGTTCAGTTAATCATTGAACCGGGTGATAACTCGATTGCCACTTCAGGTGATTATCGTAATTATTTTGAAGAAGATGGTGTGCGTTTTTCTCATACTATTGACCCAACGACAGGCCATCCTATTAAACATAACCTTGTTTCTATCACGGTGATCGTACCAACGTGCATGAGTGCTGATGGTATTTCAACAGGATTGAATGTCTTAGGACCTGATAAAGGGCTAGAAGTAGCAAATGCGTTAAATATACCTGTCTTTATGATAGTTAAAACAGAAACTGGGTTTGAAGAGCGTTATAGTAAAGCATTCGCCCCATTCTTGAAAAAATAGAATTTAAGGAGAGAAGGTTATGCTAAAAATATTTCTTTTTGCCTTCATCTTATTCTTGATTGCCTTCTTTGGTATGGCATTAGGATATATTGTAAAACGTAAAAGTCTTCAAGGCAGTTGCGGTGGTTTAGGGGCTATGGGTATCGAAAAAGAGTGTGATTGCCCAGAACCTTGCGATGCACGTAAAAAACGCATGGCAAAAGAGTCTGCCCGTGAAGAGTTGCTAAAAAAGAATCGAATTCTTTAATAATAAATATATTTAGATAAAAAAGAGTGATGGACTTTAATTGCCATCACTCTTTTTATTTTATGCATTCTAAAAAAGTTTTTTAATAGAATAGAAGTAGGATAATAAAAAGCGAACCCTTGTAATAAAGGCTTACTTCCATGGATAAGGGTTTTGCCCCTCCCACTCTAAAACTTCTTTTTTGGCTTCTTCATAGGAATAGTCATAATGCTCTTGAAGCTTACCAATTAGTTGCTCTCGTGTACCTTCGATAATATCAAGTTCATCATGGGTGATCTTTCCCCATTTTTCTTTTACTTTTCCTTTGAATAAATTCCAATCACCAGAAATTTTATTGTTTAACACTTTATTCCTCCTTACTTATTTCTATCGGATGACATTATTAAGTGTAGAAGAGAATAAAGCGAAAGCCTAAATAGGCTTATTTACTCTTTTCTAAATTCTTTCATTTTAGCAGGAGAGTCAACCATAATGGCATCTGCACCTAACTCTGTGGCTTGAATATAATCTTTTTCTGTATTGATCCCAAAAAGAACAATATGGGCATTACCACCAGCACGAAAACAAGACATTGCATCTTTATCCCAGCTAAGAATTGAAGCAGATCGAGCTTCACCTAATGTATATTTCTCAACGACTTCAACTTTTCGATGTAACTCAAGACCATACCAACGGGTGATATCTAAATTTTCAGGTAACAAGCAGGTATGGCTCATGGTGATATTAGCTAGAATATCACGAGTGACATCGCGGCTTTCAAATCGTTGTACATTGGCAGGTAAGGCATCAAGAAATGCTGTATTTGTAGAATAGATACGTGTTCTATCTAGCGCATTATGTTTACTTAGCAGGGCAGACATCGCTTTACCTTGAATAACAGGATCAGCATCTGGTGATTTTAAATCAATATAAAATTGAGTGGTAGGAAATTGAGTTAAGATTGCATCCAAGGTAGGAATGGTGACACCTTTATTTCGATAAGGAAATTGCTGAGATTCTCCAAATTTATAACCAGCATCCCATTGTTTAAGTTGCTGAGCAGTAAATTCAGAAATAGCACCTTGCCCATTAGTTAAGCTTTTTAAGTCACTAGGGCGATAAAGTACAGGAATGTTATCTTTTGATAATTGAATGGTGATCCAAATTGCATCAGCTTGATGAGCGAGTGCTGTTTTTATAGCTATTTCAGTATTTTCAGGGGCGTCAGCTGTGCCACCACGATGTGCGATAATTTTAGGAGATGCCATAAGAATTGCAGAATAAAAAAAGAGAGAAATTGCGATGAATAATTTAACCATAAAAGTTATTTCCTTGTTTTATATATAGTTACAAAACAATAGCTAAAATAAATATTAGTAATAAACAAGCAAAAATAATTTATCATCACTTTGTGACAATTCTATAAATAAACGGACTAATTCAGATTTTTATGAGAAATACACCTCGATAGAGGGAGGAAAAAAGAATAAAAATTGTAGTTAATATTTATTTACTGTATATTTAAACAGTGAAATAAATGAGGTGATTGTATGCGTAAAATTATTCATGTTGATATGGATTGTTTTTATGCTGCGATTGAAATGCGAGATAATCCAGCACTAAAAGAGATCCCAATTGCGGTTGGTGGAAATGCTTCTAGCCGAGGTGTTATCTGTACTGCAAATTATCCCGCACGCCGCTTTGGGGTACGTAGTGCTATGTCAACAGCAACAGCATTAAAATTATGTCCTCATTTAAAAGTCCTACCTGGCAGAATGGCACTCTATAAAGAAACATCAGTAAAGATCCGTCAAATATTCTCCCGTTATACTGACCTTATTGAGCCTCTTTCACTTGACGAAGCTTACCTTGATGTTTCCAACAGTAAGCACTGTCATGGATCTGCAACCTTGATGGCGCAAGAAATTCGCCAACAAATCTTTAATGAATTAAATCTCACTGCATCTGCGGGTATTGCACCGATTAAATTTCTTGCCAAAATTGCCTCTGATATTAATAAACCTAACGGACAATGCGTTATTACACCAGAACAAGTTGATGATTTTATTTTAAAATTACCACTTAATAAAATACCGGGTGTTGGTAAAGTAACTTTTGCTCGATTACAAGAAATGGGATTAGAAACCTGTGCTGATATTCGCCATACGGATGTTATTTCTTTAGTAAAAGCACTCGGAAAATTTGGTCAAAATTTGTGGGAACGCAGTCATGGTATTGATGAGCGTGAAATTAACCCTGATAGGTTAAGAAAATCAGTGGGGGTTGAGCGGACGTTTGCTAGTGATATTAATTCGTGGGATGACTGCTTAGCATTGCTTGATGGGTTGTATAATGAATTAGAGAGACGTTTAACAAAAGTAAAACCTGATTTAAGAATAGCAAGGCAAGGTGTTAAGCTAAAATTTGATGATTTTCAATTAACGACACAAGAGCATACTCATCCTATTTTAGAAAAAGCCGATTTAATAAATATTGCCTACCAAGCATGGCATGAGCGTAGAAATGGCCGAGGTGTGCGGTTGATCGGATTTCATGTCACTTTGCAAGATCCACAAATAGAACGGCAACTTCTTTTAGCGTTATAAGATTAAAAAAACCATAGCCAATCAACAGATAAGCTATGGTTAATATATTTAATTAGTGCGTAGCTAACTTATGTATCATTACCAGCGATAATTCATTGTTGCTGTCATCGTTCTACCGATCCCATAAAAACAAGCAGTATCACCCGCACAAGATGCCACATAGTGTTTATTCGCAATATTATTCATATTAAGTTGAATTTCAGCTCCTTTTAAAGAAGGTGATAGCTCACTTAATGAATAACCAATCATGGCATCGTAAAGCGTGACAGCAGGTACACTGAATGTATTTTTGGTATCACCTTGAGATACACCTACATATCTCACACCAACGCCTGCTTTAGCACCATTAAATAGCCCTGATGTTTCATCATACTGACCCCAAAGTGATGCCATATGCTTAGGAACTCTAGGTAGTACTTTTCCTTGAGTTCCTGCAATAATAGTTTTTCTTACTTCAGTATCGGTATAAGCATAACTGCTGATAAATGAAATATTTTCAGTTAATTGGCTATTAATTTGTGCTTCAACACCACGACTTCTAATTTCACCCACTGGTTCAAAATACGCTTTTTCAGCATTGTAATTGGTAACATTGCGTTGTTGTAATTGATAAACAGAGAGTGTCGCCAATGTTTGCTCATTCGGTGTGAGATATTTAATTCCTGCTTCTAATTGGTGGCCTTCGCTAGGCTCAAAAGGAGCACTTCCTGGTGCTCGACGAGTTTGTAAATTAGGTTCAAACGAAGTGCTATAACTAATATATGGCGAAATACCATTATCAAAAGCATATAAAAGCCCTGCACGACCCGTTAACTTATTATCATCTTGTTGGTCATAACTGTTAGCTAAGAAATCATGAGTTCGAACTTGAGCCCAATCTTGGCGTAATCCTGCAAGTAAGATCCAATTTTTCCATTGGATCTGATCTTGTAGATATAACCCGATTTGATCACGTTTTTGTAACTGGTCGGTCGCCGGTTTTTGTAAGCTCATATCAATGGGATAGTGATAATTAGGATCACGCCAATCAAGATCGTACTCAGAGCCCATTGCACGGAGTAAATTATCTTGATCTTTACTCCACTGATAATCAATACCCGCAATCACAGTATGATTAAGTTTTGCAGTAGTGAAGTCGGCTTGTAAACGAGTATCTATTCCTAAAGTATCTGTTTCACGCTGCTCTTGTTGTGCTCGGCGTTCAAGAATATAAGGGTTATCTTTTCTCAAAGATCCAAATACAAGGTATTTATACTTCTGATTAATATGGCTATATCGAGCATTTTGTATAATTTTTAGTGAGTCATTAAATTCGTGTTCAAATTCATAACCTATACCATATTGTTGACGCCATGATTTATGATAATCGGGATTGTTGACATCAAAATCAAAGGGAATAGTACCCGCAGGAGTGTTTTTAACCGTACCATAAGCAGGTAAAAAATTACGATATCCCGCTTCAGGCTCTTGTTGAATAAAGCTTAATAGCGTTAAGCGAGTTTGTTCATTAGGTAAGAAAGTAATAGCAGGAGCAAGAGCAAAACGTTCTTCTTTATCGTTTTTTATTTGTGTGTGTTGTGTTTTTGCAATACCGTTTAGACGATAAAGTACACGATTATCATCGCTTAATGCACCTGAAAAATCAAAAGCGGTTTCTGCTAATTTATCATTGCCTGCTCGTACTTGAATATGACGAATAGGGGATGCAGTCGGTCTTTTACTTGTCATAGCAACAAGACCCCCCGGGTTTACTTGACCATAAAGAACAGATGCAGGTCCTCTAACAACTTCAACGCGCTCTAATAACCATGGATCAATTGCACCCGTTGATGATGAAGCTCCCATTCCATAGCTTAGGCCATCCAGAAAACGAGGTGCATAACTGTACCCTCGAATAAAAACCTCGTCATTACGATTAGAACTTCCACGATATTCTGTAAAAACTCCGGGCGTATAACGTAATGCTTGAGAAACTGAACTGACATCTTGAGCATCCATTTGATCACGCGTAATAACGCTAATAGACTGTGGTGTTTTTTCAATTTCAGTCGGTGTTTTATTTGTTGATAACGTTTTTGTTGCTACAAAACCGGAAACAGGCGCTTGAGGATCTTGTGATGGAGACGCAATAACAGTTATCTTTTCAGGTGTATTTTGATTGACCGCCGCTTGAATTTGAATAGAAAGTAAACTTAAAGGTAAGGCGAGAAAGGCACTAGCAACGCAATTTTTATTAGACACAATAGAACCCTTTTATTTTTTATTTTTTAACTTTAAATGCGGAAGCCATGAAAATATCACTCCGAAATCATTAATGCTAATGATAATGATTGGCATTCTATATATTTAAATTATTAAGGTTAAATTGTTATTCCATAATGGAATAAGTGACTCAGTTATTGGCTATATAGTGAATAAATTATGATCTTTAAGGGAAATTGAGTATGAATAGGAGAGGTGAATTATTTTTTAGTTATGGTTTTAGCTACAAAAAACCCGCCAATAAAGCGGGTTTCATTATGATTTTTTAAGTGTACTTATTTAGCTGGGATTGCTTTTAAAATCGCAGTTAATAACTGCCAGTATTGGCCGACACTTTTAACATGAACACGTTCATCTGGTGAGTGTGCACCACGAATAGTTGGTCCAATAGAGACCATATCCATTTCAGGATAAGGTTTTTTGAATAGACCACACTCAAGGCCAGCGTGAATAACCATGATATTTGGCACTTTATCAAACAGTTGTTGATAAGTGTCACGAACTAAATGCATAACAGGAGAGTCTGCATCTGGTTTCCAACCTGGATAACCACCTTTGGTTTCGATATCTGCTTTAGCCAGTTTCGCTAATGCTGTTAGCATGCTAACAACATAAGTTTTTCCACTATCAATTAGAGAACGAATTAGGCACAGGATTTCGACTTTATCATCAATAATGCTAACAACACCGACGTTTAATGATGTTTCAACAACACCTTCAACATCATCACTCATACGAATAACACCATTTGGCATCGCGTTAAGTAGGTTGATTAAGCGTTCTTGGCAATCTGCGGTGAACGCTTTTTTGTCAGTTGTTGTATCTGTTAATTCAATGTTTAGATTTTTTTCAGCAATCGCTAATTCAGTTTTTAGCAACGCTTCAAATTTTGCTTTTACGGTATCTAGTTGGCTTGCTTTATCCGCAGGGATTGCAAAAATAATGTTTGCTTCACGAGGGATCGCGTTACGTAATGTACCACCGTGAAAATCAATTAATTTTAGTGATAACTCTTCAGCATGATTTGCTAAAAAGCGAGCCAATAATTTGTTTGCGTTACCTAAGCCTAAATGGATATCACCACCAGAGTGACCGCCATTTAATCCTTTAAGAACCAGTTGTTTAACAACATGACCTGCTGGGATGGCATCATAAGAGAGGCTGACAGTGGTTTTAACATCAATACCTCCCGCACAACCCATGTAGATCTCACCTTCTTCTTCAGAGTCTGTATTGATAAGAATATCAGCTTGTAACCAACCCGGTTGTAAACCAAAAGCGCCATCCATGCCAGTTTCTTCCGTCATGGTTAATAGCACTTCTAATGGGCCGTGTTTTACGGTGTCATCAGCTAAAACTGCTAATGCAGACGCCATACCCACACCATTATCAGCACCTAATGTTGTACCTTTCGCTTTGATCCATTCACCGTCAACATAAGGTTGAATAGGATCTTTAGTGAAGTCGTGAACCGTATCATTGTTTTTTTGTGGCACCATATCTAAGTGTGCTTGTAAAACAACAGTTTTACGATCTTCCATACCTTTAGTTGCTGGCTTGCGAATTAAAATATTGCCAACAGCATCGCGCTCGGCAAAAAGACCTTTCTCACTTGCCCATGAGAGAATATGGGAAGCTAAGGCTTCTTCATGATGTGATGGATGTGGAATCGAACAAATTTTTGCAAAAATATCCCATAGTGGTTGTGGGGATAGAGTAGATAGTTCAGACACGGTGGATCTCCTCTAACAGCATCTGTGTTATTAATAGCCTACCGCTTTTTTAAGGGTTAGCTTTATTATTCTGAGCGTTATACGCCAATATAATTGAGAATATCACTTTCTTCTGTTGAATGCGCCATTCTATTCACATCGTTATCTAAGAAATTAGATCTCTATTTGCATTCATTTTTTATATGGTTCATTTTTTAATCATAAAAAGGCAATACAGAAAAAAATGAGGATAATCTCACCTGTTTGCACGTTTTCTCTGGTTTTTAGGCGCTCAAATCACTATAATCTCGCGCAACCTTTTTTTCCGCAAAAAAAAGCTTCTCTTGCATTCAAGTAGCTAGGATCACAATATTATGAGCGAAAAATATGTTGTAACGTGGGATATGTTGCAAATACATGCCCGTCAATTGGCGCAACGTTTACTACCAGTCGAACAATGGACAGGCATTATTGCTGTCAGCCGTGGGGGATTAGTTCCTGCTGCACTCCTTGCTCGTGAATTAGGTATCCGTCATGTGGATACAGTCTGCATTTCTAGCTATGATCATGATCATCAGCGTGACCTCAAAATCTTAAAAAAAGCAGAAGGTGATGGTGAAGGCTTTATCATTGTTGATGATTTAGTGGATACCGGTGGTACGGCAAAAGTTATTCGTGATATGTATCCAAAAGCCCATTTTGTTACTATCTTTGCAAAACCGGAAGGGCGCCCATTAGTGGATGATTTTGTGGTTGATATTCCACAAAACACATGGATTGAACAGCCTTGGGATATGGGGGTTGCCTTTGTTCCACCTGTTTGCGATCAAAAATAGTATCTGTTTAGCGGTTCACATTGAGATCCTCGCTCTGGCGGGGATTTTTACTTTAGCAAGATCCGCCGTAAACCCTCGCTCAATGCGGGTGGGGATATAAGGTCTTCTCTCTCTTTTACATTGTGTCTTCGTGCGATCACCTGTTGTGACACACTCTGTTCCTATTGATTTCGTGCTATGATAAAGCCAGACTTTTAAGCCCCTTTATACGATATCAACTGATTTGAAGAGTGATATGGCAAATAATACAAACCTTTCTGAAACTTTATTTAAGCCACGAGCAAGGCACGCTGAAACCTCGACGCTAATTCAGTACACACACCCAAAATCGAATATTAATACCTATACTGTGCTAAATGGCACAAGCCAGCAAAATTGGTATCGTACTATTCAGCGATTACTTTGGATTTGGCGAGGTATTTCTCCTATTGAGATAGAAGAAGTGTTAAGCCGAATAGCTGTGCAGGATGCTCCCCGCAGCGATGATAAATTTATTGATACCGTTGTGGGATACCGTAAAGGCGGTTGGTCATATGAATGGTCACATCAAGCCATGATCTGGCAACAAAAGGCATTGCGTAAAGAGTCAGGAGATGCAGCTGCTGATTGTTGGTTACGTGCTGCACATCTGTATAGTATTGCCGCATATCCTTTTATTAATGGTGATTTTTTAGCAGATCAAGCCGTTACGTTGTCAATGAAAGCATTTGAGAATGCGACAAAATTTTCATCTTTTGAAGTGAAAAAACTCACGTTTAAATTAGAAGGGAAAGGAACTACAACGGGTTTTCTACACTTGCCAAAAGATTGCCGAGGCCCTTATCCTACCGTGTTATTTTGTGGTGGATTAGATGGTTTACAAAGCGATTATGTTAGTTTCTTTAGAGATTATTTATCGCCTAAAGGTATTGCTATGTTGACGCTTGATATGCCTTCAATTGGTTACTCGGTAAAACAGAAACTGACAGAAGATACGTGCCAACTGCAAGGTGAGATTTTAAAACAACTTTCTGAAGTACCTTGGGTTGATCATACGCGTGTTGGTGTTATGGGCTTTCGTTTTGGTGGCAATATTGCGGTACGTTTAGCGTATATCTATCCCAAATTAATCAAAGGTGTAGTTGCCTTGGGGCCATTAATTCATACTTTCTTTACTCAACCTGAGTTACAGAAAAAAATTCCTGTCATGTATCTTGATGTATTAGCGAGTCGATTAGGATTATGGAATATTGATGAAAATAATCTTCGATTATCATTAAGCAGTTATTCATTGAAAAACCAAGGTTTGATTGGCCGACGAATTCCTGTTCCTATGATGGGGGTTTATTGGAAAGGTGATGAAATGAGCCCTAAAGAAGATTCACAATTAATTGCCCGTTCTTCTATGGATGGCGATATTCTTGCTATTAATGAAAAACCTCTTTATGAAGGGTTAGAGCTTGCGCTACAAAAAAGTGCAGATTGGATCTATGATAAATTAATATAATTAATTTTGAACAATAACTTGCTAATTATAATTGATTATATAACAGTAGGGTTTCTAAGGAGACTGAATTTATGACTTCATCTTTGTACCCTACCCGAGGTAAGTTATTAAAGCGTTTTGCTCAAATCGGCCCCTACATCCGAGAGCAACAATGCCAAGAGAGCCAGTTCTTTTTTGACTGTTTAGCCGTTTGTGTCAATAAAAAAGTCGTGCCAGAAAAACGTGAGTTTTGGGGCTGGTGGATGAATTTGGAACGCGACAATGGACAGCTCATTTATTCTTATCAAATTGGGTTATTTGATAAGAATGGTGATTGGATCCAGCAGAATTTAAGTAAAAATGATGTTATTGAACCAATCAATGAAACACTTATTCGTTTTCATGCATTTCTTCAAACGGCCGCGAGTGAATTAAACATGACACTTATTCCAGACGAAAAAATGAACAAATTTCCTCTCCCCATTCAGCCCTAATTTTGTGTTAGGGCAACTTTTCATAGATTTTGCGTTATGTCGGTTGGCATAACGCGCCTCTCCTGATAAAACTGTGTATTATCTTTTAAATAATCAACAAGAATGGTAAATGTTATGAGTAGCAGCCAAACACTGGTTGTTAAATTAGGGACAAGTGTACTTACTGGTGGTTCACGACGTCTGGATCAGTCTCATATTGTTGAGCTGGTTCGCCAATGTGCTAAACAACATGAAAAAGGTCACCGGATTATTATCGTTACGTCTGGTGCAATTGCAGCAGGCCGAGAGTATTTGAATTATCCTGATTTACCCGCAACAATTGCTTCTAAGCAGTTGCTTGCTGCAGTAGGTCAAAGTGCATTAATTCAAGTATGGAAACAGCTATTTGCTATCTATGGTATTCATATCGGTCAAATGCTGTTAACGCGCGCGGATATTGAAGATAGAGAACGTTTTTTAAATGCACGTGATACATTACATGCATTATTAGATAACCATATTATCCCTGTTATTAACGAAAATGATGCTGTTGCTACCGCAGAAATTAAAGTGGGTGATAATGATAACCTTTCAGCCCTAGCAGCCATTTTAGGAAGCGCAGATAAGCTATTATTACTGACGGATATCGAAGGGCTTTATACTGCCGATCCTCGCAGCAATCCTGATGCTAAACTTATTCCTGAAGTATTTGATATTAATGATGAATTACGCGAAATGGCGGGTGATAGTGTATCGGGTTTAGGTACGGGTGGTATGGCAACAAAATTGCAAGCCGCAAGTGTTGCTGGGCGTGCAGGAATTGATGTCGTGATTGCCGCAGGTATACAACCGGAAGTGATCGCTAAAGTTATCGAAAATGAACCTGTTGGAACTCTATTTCATGGCTTACAAAGCCCATTAGAAGCACGTAAAAGATGGATTTTTGGTGCACCAATCGCAGGCGTAATTGTGGTTGATGAAGGGGCAGAGAAAGCGATTAAAGAAAAAGGAAGTTCTCTTTTACCTAAAGGCATCAGAGAAATCAAAGGTGATTTTTCTCGTGGGTGTGTGATTAGAATTCAAAGCCTATTGGGGAAAGATCTAGCTCATGGCGTTGCACATTATAATAGTGATGCACTGCGTTTAATTGCTGGGCACCATTCACAAGAAATTAGTCAAATTTTAGGTTACGAGTATGGCAGTGTGGCTGTACATCGTGACGATATGATTGTTAGCTAAGGAGCCTTCTGATGTTAGAAAAAATGGGTAAATCAGCAAGAGAGGCATCTTGGCATTTAGCTCAATTATCAACAGAGCAAAAAAACCAGGCATTACTGGTCATTGCTGATTTGTTAGAGGAACAAGAAGTGTCAATTCTTGCCGCTAATGAAAAAGATATGTATGCGGCACGCGAAGCCAATATTAATGCCGCTATGCTTGATCGTTTATTACTGACTTCTGCACGTTTAAAAGCGATTGCGGATGACGTACGACAAGTGTGTCGCTTAGAAGATCCCGTGGGGAAAATTATTGATGGGCGTATATTAGACAGTGGTTTGCGCTTAGAGCGTCGCCGTGTGCCATTAGGTGTTGTGGGCGTTATTTATGAGGCTCGTCCTAATGTAACGATCGATGTTGCTTCTTTATGCTTAAAAACGGGTAATGCAGCTATTCTTCGTGGTGGGAAAGAGACTCACCATACTAACCAAGCGGTTGTTGCTGTTATTCAAAAAGCGTTAGAAAAATGTAATATCCCTGCGAGTGCCATTCAGGCAATTGAACAACCTGATCGCGAGTTAGTCGCTCAAATGCTAAAGATGGATGAGTATATTGATATGCTTATTCCTCGTGGTGGTGCGGGATTACATAAACTTTGTCGTGAACAATCGACTATTCCAGTTATCACTGGTGGTATTGGTGTTTGCCATACATTTGTTGATGAAAGTGCCGATTTAGAAAAAGCATTAACTGTTATTGTGAATGCAAAAGTTCAGCGTCCAAGTGCTTGTAATTCTTTAGAAACACTTTTAGTCCATGAAAGCATTGCAGATGTATTTTTACCACAGCTAAGTAATGCTATGGCAGCTCAACAGGTCATTTTACACTCAAGTGAGAAAGCTTTTGCTGGCCTGAAAAAAGGTGGGGCAACAGTCGTTGATGTAAAAGATGCAGATTATTGTGATGAATGGTTATCACTTGATTTAAACGTAGAAGTGGTGAGTGATTTAACGGAGGCAATTCGTCATATTCGTCGTTATGGTACTGCCCATTCAGACGCGATTTTAACGCAATGTATTGCTAATGCTGATCGCTTTGTTCGTCAAGTAGATTCTGCGGCGGTGTATGTCAATGCGAGTACACGTTTTACGGATGGCGGGCAATTTGGCTTAGGTGCTGAAGTTGCAGTCAGTACACAGAAATTACATGCCAGAGGCCCTATGGGACTAGATGCCCTAACAACCTATAAATGGATAGGCTATGGCGATAATACATTACGTCGTTGATTGCTAGAATTATTAAATAAGCCATACTTTTTTTAAGTGTGGCTTTATTTTTTTGTTACATCAGGTATGATGTTTTACACTTTACAGTATGTAAATTATTTATTACACCCTTTTAAGGGGACACACTATGGAGATAGTGCATTTTATGGAAAGTACAATTTACCTTATCGGACCTCGAGGCGCAGGAAAAACAACAGTAGGTAAAGCACTTTCTCTCTCTTTAGACTATAAATTTATTGATACGGATTATTGGATAACACAAAAATATCAACAAACTATATCTTCTATGGTCGAAGAAAAAGGCTGGGATTTCTTTCGTCAAATTGAATCTGAAGCACTTGTTCAAGTAAGCCAACCTAACCAAGTTATTTCAACAGGCGGAGGAATGATTTTAGCAGATAAAAATCGTGCTTATATGAAATCTTCGGGTGTTACGGTTTATTTACAATCATCGGTTGAAACTTTAGTTAAACGCTTATCCCAAGATCCTAATGAAGCACAAAGACCAAGCTTGACGGGTAAAACTTTAGTGTTAGAAATGCAGGATGTTTTGACTGAACGGGAACCTTTATATTTGCAATGTGCAGATATTATTGTTGATGCTGGATTATCTATAAATGAAATTATTGCGGTAATTCTCGCAAAACTCGCCAAATAATTAGGAAGTCGTCCGATATAAAGGGCAAAACAGAGGACATCTATTTTATTTTTATCATATCCTATTTATAGTAAGGCTAATTATAGCAAAATGAGATATGGATATGATGTTGATAGCGTTTTTTAAAACACTATTTAAATTCTTATTTAGAATAAGAATTGAAGGACTTGTTAATCAGTTTTCGCAATATGACAAATGCATAATTACACCAAATCATACTTCTTTTATTGATGGTATATTATTACGTTTGTTCCTGCCTATTAATCCAGTATTTGCTGTTTATACCTCTGTTGCTTCTTCAAAAACGACAAGATGGTTAGGCCGTTATGCCGATATTGTGCCTCTAGATCCAGCGAATCCAATGGCTGTACGTCAATTAGTTAAAGAAGTGGATAAAGGGCGTCCCGTTGTCATTTTTCCTGAAGGGCGGATTACGGTCACAAATGGATTGATGAAAATTTATGAAGGTGCAGCCTTTATTGCGGCAAAATCAGGTGCCAAGGTTGTTCCTGTTAGAATTGAAGGTGCTGAATTTAGCTATTTTTCTCGGGTACGTAAAAGCTTACGAGTAAAAGCCCAATTCTTTCCTCGAATTACAATTAAAGTACTTCCTGCAGTTGATTTACCGATGCCTAAAGCTGAAAAATCTTCTGAGCGACGCCGACTAGCGGGTGAAGCAATGCGTGATATCATGATGAATGCCATCATGGAGACACGCTCGAATATCACACTGTATGAAGCATTCTTACAAGCAATGTCTCAGTATGGTCGATTTAGCCCGTTAATTTCAGATATCAATTTAAAAGAAGATTCTTATCAAGGATTACTGAAAAAAACGTTAGGGATGAGCCGACTGATTGAACGTTATACACAGCCTGGCGAGCGTATTGGTTTACTACTCCCAAATACAACAGTGACAGCTGCAGCGCTATTAGGTGCTACTATGCGTCAACGAGTTGTGGCAATGCTAAACTATACTGCGGGTAGTTTAGGTGTGCAAAATGCAATGAAGGCGGCATCAATCAAAACCATTTTCACGTCACGCCAATTTTTGGAGAAAGGGAATTTATTACATATTCCTGAACAAACACCAGAAGCTAATTGGATTTATCTTGAGGATCTCAAAGAGAGTGTCACCAGCGAAGATAAGCGCTGGATCTTCAAACACCTTATTGCGCCACATAAAGCGATGTTACCGCAAAAAGCGAGTGATGCCGCTGTTATTCTATTTACCTCTGGTTCTGAGGGGACACCTAAAGGTGTTGTTCATAGCCACTCCAGCCTTCTGGCTAACGTAGACCAAATTCGGGCTATTGCTGACTTTTCACCTAAAGATAAATTTATGTCAGCATTACCGTTATTCCATGCTTTTGGTCTTACGGCTTGTCTATTAACCCCAATTTGCTTGGGGGCGCGTGTTTTTCTTTATCCAAGCCCATTACACTATCGTGTTGTGCCTGAATTGGTGTATGACCAAAACTGTACCGTATTATTTGGTACATCAACCTTTTTAGGGAACTACGGAAAATTTGCTCATCCTTATGATTTTGCCAGAGTGAGATATGTGGTTGCTGGTGCTGAAAAGCTCTCGGAATCAACCCGTATTTTATGGCAAGAAAAGTTCGGTATTCGTATTTTAGAAGGCTATGGAGTAACAGAATGTGCTCCTGTCGTTTCGATCAACGTTCCTATGAGCGCAAAAACACACACTGTTGGACGCTTATTACCGGGTATGGAAAGCCGTCTTATTCCAATGAACGGTATTGCTGAAGGTGGACGGTTACAATTACGTGGGCCTAATGTCATGATGGGGTATTTACGTGTTGAATCCCCCGAAAAACTAGAAATACCAGTAGCAACGAATGCGGAAGGTATTGATGAAGAAGGGTGGTATGACACGGGTGATATCGTTGCTATCGACAGTGAAGGTTTTTGTACTATTAAAGGGCGAGTGAAGCGTTTTGCAAAAATTGCAGGTGAAATGGTTTCTCTTGAAGGTGTGGAGCAACTAGCACGTAAAGCGTCTACGGGAGAGCACGCGGTTGTGACAATCAGTGATAAGCGTAGAGGTGAGTCACTGGTACTGTTCACAACAGATAAGCAATTAGAACGTAGTACGTTATCAACGTTGGCTAAAGCGGAAGGCGTTGCTGAAATAGCCGTACCGAAGGATATTCGTTTTATCAAAGAAATTCCTGTTTTAGGAAGTGGGAAAACGGATTTTGTCTCATTGAAAAAACGAGCTGAACAGGAAAATAACTAATGTCAGAGAATATTAGCCAGCCTCCTCTGATGAGCAGAGGAATGAAAGCAGTCTTGTTATCACAATTTCTTTCCGCTTTTGCAGATAATGCATTGCTTTTCGCCATCTTAGCCCAATTTAAATCGGCTCTTTATCCTGAATGGAGCCAACCTGTTTTACAAATGGTCTTCGTGCTGGCTTTTATTCTCTTAGCACCTTTTGTGGGGCAAGTTGCTGATCGTAACCCGAAGGGACGGGTCATGCTCAGTGGTAATATCTTAAAGTTTGTCGGCGCAGTTCTTATTTGTATTGGTTCTGATCCTTTTTTAGGTTATGCCCTAGTCGGTATTGGTGCTGCTGTTTATTCGCCTGCCAAATATGGTATTTTGGGTGAATTAACAGATGGCGATCGTTTAGTTAAGGCGAATGGTTTAATGGAAGCATCAACCATTGCCGCTATTTTGCTAGGCTCTGTAATTGGTGGTTTGCTTTCTGATTGGAGCATCATTTTTGCGTTAGGTGTTTGTGCAGCAATGTACGCTCTCGCTGTGTTTGTTAACTTTGGTATACCTAAATTATCCGTCGCACAAATTGGGCGTGGGTGGAATATCAAAAAAATATTTGCTCAATTTATTAAGGCAACACGTACCTTATGGAGTGATAAAGAGAGTCGTTTTTCTTTAGTCGGAACAAGTATGTTTTGGGGGGCAGGGGTGACGTTGCGCTTTTTACTTGTTCAGTGGGTACCTATTGCATTAGGAATGACTGATAACACTACACCAACGATATTAAATGCGATGGTGGCTATAGGTATTGTTGTAGGGGCTGGATTAGCGGCTAAGTTTGTAACACTGAAAACAGTACGTCGTTGTATGCCAGCAGGTGTGTTGATTGGTCTTGGTGTTGTTTATTTTTCGTTGCAAACCTCAATTATTCCATCCTATTTAATTCTAATTATTATTGGTATTTTTGGTGGTTTCTTTGTGGTGCCATTGAATGCGCTATTACAAGACAAAGGAAAGCGCAGTGTGGGAGCGGGTAATGCCATCGCCGTACAAAATTTAGGTGAAAATACGGCAATGTTATTAATGCTAGGCCTATTCTCACTGGTCACCAGTATTGGTGTTTCTGTTATCGCTATTGGAATTGGTTTTGGTGTTATTTTTGCACTGGCAATTGGTGGGCTATGGCTATGGGATCGCACCAGAAAGAAATCTTAAAAAACGACATTTAGAATAGAGGTTAAATGAGCCTTAATGATAAATTACGATGAAATGACCCGTCTTAGTATTGAGATGGGTAATGCATTGATTAAAAAAGGGTGCACGATAACAACTGCAGAATCTTGTACTGGCGGATGGATTGCAAAAATTATCACAGATATTGCAGGAAGCTCTGATTATTATCACCGAGGCTTTGTCACATACAGTAATGAAGCAAAGCATGAAATGATCGGTGTTGATGAACAAACCTTGGCTAAGTTCGGTGCTGTCAGTGAAGAAGTCGTTCTCCAAATGGCAGAAGGTGCACTTAAAGCAGCTAACGCAGATTTTGCTATCTCGGTGAGTGGTATAGCGGGCCCTGGTGGTGGTAGTGAAGACAAACCTGTTGGTTTAGTGTGGTTTGGCTTTGCTGTTAAAACATCAACAGGAATTCAAGTTACTGCAAAACACAGTATATTTTATGGTACACGAGAGCAAATAAGAGCAGAATCTGTTATTTTTTCTTTAAAATCAATAATTAAAGAAATTATTGATAATTAACTTGATACTGTATGATTATACAGTATAATGAGTTTCAACAAGCAAAATCATACACGTTTTAATGGTAGTGACTCATCCTTATGTTTCACTGCCCTGAGGGAGATAACATGGCTATTGATGAAAACAAACAAAAAGCATTGGCCGCAGCACTTGGTCAAATTGAAAAGCAATTTGGTAAAGGGTCTATCATGCGTTTGGGCGAAGATCGTTCCATGAACGTTGAAACCATCTCTACAGGATCTTTATCATTAGACGTTGCTTTAGGTGCTGGTGGTTTACCACGTGGTCGTATTGTTGAAATCTATGGCCCAGAATCTTCAGGTAAAACAACACTGACATTACAAGTTATCGCTTCAGCACAACGTGAAGGTAAAATCTGTGCGTTTATCGATGCTGAACATGCGTTAGATCCTGTCTATGCTAAAAAATTAGGCGTAGATATCGATAACCTACTGTGCTCCCAGCCTGATACGGGCGAACAAGCCTTAGAAATTTGTGATGCGTTATCTCGTTCTGGTGCTGTTGATGTTATCGTTGTTGACTCCGTTGCTGCTTTAACACCAAAAGCCGAAATCGAAGGTGAAATCGGTGATTCACACGTTGGTCTTGCTGCTCGTATGATGAGTCAAGCAATGCGTAAATTAGCGGGTAATCTGAAAAACTCCAATACATTACTTATTTTCATCAACCAAATCCGTATGAAAATTGGTGTTATGTTTGGTAATCCAGAAACGACAACAGGTGGTAATGCACTTAAATTCTACGCATCAGTTCGTTTAGATATTCGTCGTATCGGGTCTGTCAAAAATGGCGATGAAGTTGTTGGTAGTGAAACTCGTGTTAAAGTCGTAAAAAATAAAATTGCTGCACCATTCAAACAAGCTGAATTCCAAATTATGTATGGCGAAGGTATTAATACTTTCGGTGAACTTATTGATTTAGGTGTTAAACATAAATTGGTAGAAAAAGCAGGTGCGTGGTACAGCTACAATGGTGAAAAAATTGGCCAAGGTAAAGCCAATGCAACGACTTATTTAAAAGAACACCCAGAAATGTACGATGAGTTAAATACTAAATTACGTGAAATGTTATTAAATCATGCTGGTGAATTTACAAGTGCTGCTGATTTCACTAATGATGGTGATGCTGCAGATGCCGAAGATAAAGAAGATTAATCTTTCGGATAATCACTAAATTGACTATGTGTCTAGACTGGTTACCGTTCTTGTAATAAAAAACAACTAGTCAATTAGTGTGATTTAACTCACTTAAAAAAGGAAGCCTTAAAAGGCTTCCTTTTTGTTGTATGTCGTATTATTTATCTAAAACTGAGCTTATCTTAGACTTATTTTGTTTTATTCCTATTATAAATAGCCTTTAACTCTACTTTACTTCATATAACGATATTTTTTACCAGCACTTATTAGTGTGTTGTATTAAATGTTATATAGTGAAATTTTGATGATATATTATAGTATTCAAGTAATATAAATAATTATCATTACAATAATTTGATAGCACCAGATAGTAAATAATTGACTTATAGAGATAAATATCATCAAAATATTTGAAGGTGGTTAAGGTAATATTAAAGAATGTATTTAGAGGTAAGATAGATTTTATACTGAGAAGCACTTTTATTTTAGTAAGTTATCGTGATTTTATTGTTTGCTTTAAGTAATAATCCTTATGCGTTTATTGCTAGATATTATGAGAAAAAAAATTATTCAGGAAAAAGGCATGAGTAGTAAGTAAGTCCATAAAAAATCAGCAATAACAAATACTTTTTAATAATTACAAAATGAAAACACTTTAAATTACTACTATTTTCTAGAAAAATCACGCTTAAATAGAGAAAAGTCCCATTCTCAGATAACAATCCCACTTTCAGAAAAAAACTAGACGATTTACAATGTCAACACGAATAAGTTTATCGGGGGTTTTACTTCTGACAGAAGAAATTCTATCTTATCCCTACTTATGTATTCGTTGGCTAAGTAGAGGTAATAATAAACCTCCTCTAACTAGATTTCTAATTTCTGTTTTTCCAGCTTGATTTCGGGATAATTATGAGCAAAAGCACCGCTGAGATCCGTCAGGCGTTTCTCGACTTTTTTCATACTAAAGGACATCAAATAGTACCTAGCAGTTCTTTGGTTCCAAATAACGATCCAACATTGCTGTTTACAAACGCAGGGATGAACCAATTCAAAGATGTATTTCTTGGATTGGACAATAGACCTTATTCCCGAGCGACAACCGCGCAACGCTGTGTGCGTGCTGGTGGTAAACATAACGATTTAGAAAATGTGGGTTATACCGCTCGTCACCATACCTTCTTTGAAATGCTAGGTAATTTCAGTTTTGGTGACTATTTCAAACATGATGCAATCAATTTTGCTTGGGAATTATTAACTGGCAAAGAATGGTTCAACTTACCTAAAGAGAGACTTTGGGTAACAGTATACGCATCAGATGATGAAGCATACGATATTTGGAATAAAGAAATTGGTATTCCAGCCGAAAGAATAATCCGTATTGGTGATAATAAAGGCGCACCATTTGCATCAGATAACTTCTGGCAGATGGGTGATACAGGTCCTTGTGGACCTTGTAC
This sequence comes from Proteus sp. FME41, assembly GCF_014897315.1. Taxonomy (GTDB): domain Bacteria; phylum Pseudomonadota; class Gammaproteobacteria; order Enterobacterales; family Enterobacteriaceae; genus Proteus. The sequence goes on from NZ_JABUYL010000011.1 coordinate 143,194, forward strand.
TGAAATATTTTATGATCATGGTGACCATATTTGGGGTGGACCTCCTGGATCACCAGAAGAAGACGGCGATCGCTATATTGAGATCTGGAATATCGTTTTCATGCAATTTAATCGTCAATCAGATGGCACTATGGACCCACTGCCAAAACCATCTGTTGATACAGGAATGGGATTAGAACGTATTACTGCTGTTCTACAGCATGTAAACTCTAACTATGATATTGACTTATTCCGTTCATTAATTGAATCAGTTGCAAAAGTAACCAATGCATCTGATTTAAGTAATAAATCATTACGTGTTATTGCTGATCATATTCGTTCTTGTTCATTCCTGATTTGTGATGGTGTTATTCCTTCTAATGAAGGTCGCGGTTATGTGTTGCGTCGCATCATTCGTCGTGCTGTTCGTCATGGTTATATGCTTGGTGCGAAAGAGACTTTCTTCTATAAATTAGTTGCACCATTAATTAACGTGATGGCAGAAGCGGGTGATGAGTTAAAACGCCAGCAAGTTACTGTTGAAAAAGTATTAAAAACAGAAGAAGAGCAGTTTGCTCGTACATTAGAACGCGGTCTTCAATTGTTAGATGAAGAGCTTGCTCAATTAACAGATGACGTTCTTCCTGGTGAAACAGCTTTCCGCCTTTATGATACTTACGGCTTCCCTCTTGATTTAACCGCTGATGTTTGTCGTGAAAGAAATATCAAAGTTGATGAAAAAGGCTTTGAATTAGCGATGGAAGAGCAACGTAAACGTGCTCGTGAATCCAGTGGCTTTGGTACTGACTATAATAATCTTATCAAAGTTGATAGCCGCAGTGATTTCTCTGGTTATGATCATGATGAACAACAGGGTACGATCACGGCCATTTTCCACAACGGACAATCAGTGACTGAACTAAAAGTGGGTGAAGAAGGAATTATCTTCTTAAATAAAACCGCATTTTATGCAGAATCAGGTGGTCAGGTTGGGGATAAAGGTATTCTTGCGGGTAAAGATAGCCTGTTTGAAGTCACAGATACGCAAAAATACGGTAAAGCTATTGGTCATATTGGTAAAGTTAACGTAGGGTCATTTATTGTTAACCATAAAATCAATGCAGCCATTGATATTGCTCGCCGTGATGCTATTCGCTTAAATCACTCAGCAACTCACTTATTACATGCTGCATTACGCCAAGTATTAGGTACGCATGTAACGCAGAAGGGCTCTTTAGTTAACGATAAATATCTGCGTTTTGACTTCTCTCATTTTGAAGCAGTTAAACCAGAACAATTACGAGAAATTGAAGATATTGTAAATGCGCAAATCCGCCTTAACTCACCTGTTGTAACGGAGTTAATGGATCTGGAAGACGCTAAAGAAAAAGGTGCCATGGCACTTTTTGGTGAAAAATACGATGAACGTGTTCGTGTTTTAACCATGGGCGATTTTTCTACTGAGCTTTGTGGTGGTACTCATGCTTCAAGAACGGGTGATATTGGTTTATTCCGTATTATCAGTGAATCAGGTACTGCTGCCGGTATTCGTCGTATTGAAGCGATTACAGGTATTACAGCAATTGAGAGTGTTCATGAACAATCAGATCTTATCTCTCTTGTTGCACAAGTCCTAAAAAGTGATGGTACAAACTTGGTCGAAAGAATTAAGACGGTCCAAGAAAAATATCGCTTATTAGAAAAAGAACTCCAACAACTAAAAGATCAGCAAGCCGCTCAAGAAAGTTCGTCTTTAGGTAGCCAAGCTAAAAATGTGAAAGGTATCAAACTTTTAGTTCGTGAGCTTAATGGTGTTGAGCCAAAAATGTTAAGAACGATGGTTGATGATTTAAAAAATCAATTGGGTTCAGCAATTATTGTGCTTTCTACTATTTCTGATGGTAAAGTGAGCTTAATTGTTGGGGTCACTAAAGATTTGACTGCTAAAGTTAAAGCTGGTGAGTTAATTAGTTTTGTAGCACAGCAAATTGGTGGTAAAGGCGGCGGTCGCCCTGATATGGCTCAAGCGGGTGGTACTGATATTGATGCTTTACCTACGGCTTTAGCAAGTGTTGACGAGTGGGTTGAATCGCATCTTTAAGCGATGATGACCTGAAAAAAGGCGCTATCTCTGATTTTATAGAGATAACGCCTTATAGAGATATTGATGATCCGTTAAATAATCAGTCACTAAATTTATATTTTGTTATGAAGTATGAGTTACTTGTGATAAATAATGATTATACGAATTGACAATGTATGATGGATAATGGCCGGGAAATTCTAGAGACCCGACTCTTGTAAATTTTCAAGGAGCAAAGAATGCTTATTCTAACTCGTCGAGTTGGTGAAACGCTTATGATAGGCGATGATGTGACCGTAACCGTTTTAGGGGTTAAAGGTAACCAAGTACGTATTGGCGTAAATGCACCCAAAGAAGTATCTGTCCATCGTGAAGAGATCTATCAACGAATTCAGGCCGAGAAAACTCAGCCTACTGATAACTACTAAAGTAATTCCTATTTTTAGTTAGTTACAATTCATTCGTAAGCGTCCACACTTTTGCCGGGTCTGGGCGCTTTTCTCTTTATAAGACTTAATATTCCTTTCTGGTTCCAATCATCGCTCTCCTTGAACTGCATTTATTATTACACTATCCGTTTATTCTGATTGACAGAATTGAAAGTCTTTTTACCTCTAATCATTCGCTTCATAATTATTTGGTTCGTGAATAAATATATTTACTAAAAGAATAAAATACTTGAATGATTTTTCATCAGAGATATCATTACGTTTAGAACTTTTTTGGTCATTCTTGCTGATAAACGCATCAGTTTGTTTGTGAAGTGTTCAAACAAACCTATATTCGTAAAAAGTTGAGAAAAATTGTTTGACTTCTTAGGCTGAGAAAGTAATATGTGCGCCACACAGAGACGAGATGTTCAGTAAGAACTTCTTCGAGTGGTTCTAAATATGGTGAGATGGCCGAGAGGCTGAAGGCGCTCCCCTGCTAAGGGAGTATGCGGTCAAAAGCTGCATCGAGGGTTCGAATCCCTCTCTCACCGCCATTTAGATTGCATCCTTAGCTCAGCTGGATAGAGTACTCGGCTACGAACCGAGCGGTCAGAGGT
>NZ_JABUYL010000066.1 GCF_014897315.1 Proteus sp. FME41
CCCCCACCCTCGAAAAGGGGGATGGTTCGCCACAGCGAGCCATCCCCATGATAAGCAGCCCTTTAAGCAGTAAATCCCATAAATAAATAAAACAGCACATCACTTTTGTAATGTGCCGCATTCCTTTGGGACTAAAAGGACTTAGTCAGGAATGTAATACAGAAAATTAATCGACAAGGAGGTCATCATGATCACTTCAACAATCATCACAATCATTGGCTTAATTGGAAGCCTCATAACGATTTACAGAGAGATATATCCTAAGGATAAGCACTAATTAGCCAGTATACACTCCGCTAGCGGAGTGGCTGGTTCAGGGCTTTGCCCCGAAACCCCTAAAAACCGTCATGCATGGTGATGGCTCACTATGCGAGCCATCACCAAATAAAAGGTTAAATGGGCATTTTGATCGTCAAGGTCAAGCCGCTAACGCGGTCGCCTATGGCGAACCCTGACCCTCAAAATGCCCGACCGGAGGGAGGGAGCTACCTTGAACTTTGGTGTTGTCTGTTGGTTTTCATAGAAGAGAATAGGGGGAAATAATAAATTACTGATTTTTATAGGATTGTTTTTTTCTGATAGGACACAGCTGGTGTCCGCATGTGAGGACACAGCTGGTGTCCGCATGTGGCTGGACATAGGACACCGCAAGTCCTA
>NZ_JABUYL010000067.1 GCF_014897315.1 Proteus sp. FME41
AGTGATGTCATGAAATTAAAGAAAACAGATGTCTTTAATCTTGATGGAACAGTCAAACAAACTGCATTTATTCATGATCAAAAAACAGGTAAGGGAAATACGTTATATTTAAAACCTGTCCAACAAGATTTAATGCTTTATCATGCATGGCTCATCCAACAAAATCTTAATTCTGAGTGGTTGTTTCCCTCAACGACTCACCCAGACCGTCACATCACCGAGAAGCAATTTTATAAGGTCATGGCACGTGTTGGTGATCTTTTAGGAATCAACTATCTAGGGACGCATACCATGCGTAAAACAGGCGCTTATCGTGTTTATACGCAGTCGAATTATAATATTGGTTTAGTCATGCATTTATTAAACCATTCAAGCGAAGCCATGACTTTAACCTATCTTGGATTAGATCAAGCTAGTCGAGAAACGATGTTAGACCAAATTGATTTTGGGTAATGAATGTTTAGAACTTAGTAGTCGTCCAAAAACGACTACTTTTTTTGTTGAATCGTCCAAGGACGATTCGATGCTTTTGACTTGTAAGAACAGGATTGAATGAAGCCATACTGTTCGCATATTTTTAGTGGATGAACAAACAAAATACGAGAGATTTTTTGTT
>NZ_JABUYL010000012.1 GCF_014897315.1 Proteus sp. FME41
TTAACCTGACAACACCGAAGGTGTTTTGTCTGAGAGACAAAGAGTAGATGAAGTAAGCTTGTTAAAGATTGAAATTACTGGTTATGGAGTAGGAATACGAGATAACGGGTAATAAACAGAATTTGCTTGGCGGCCATAGCGCAGCGGACCCACCTGATCCCATGCCGAACTCAGAAGTGAAACGTTGTAGCGCCGATGGTAGTGTGGGGTCTCCCCATGTGAGAGTAGGGAACTGCCAGGCATTAAATTAAAGCATCAGTGTTTGGTAAAACATTGATAGCGAAAAGAATACGCGGAGCGGTAGTTCAGTTGGTTAGAATACCTGCCTGTCACGCAGGGGGTCGCGGGTTCGAGTCCCGTCCGTTCCGCCAACATTAAGAAACCTAAGTCTAACGACTTAGGTTTTTTTTTGCTTAAATTTTATGATAGCGATGAATTGATAATTTAAATCTAAGTAAAAGTGATTATCTCTATAAAAATAATCACTTTTGTTGACGATGATATCCTTTTAAAAGATGAGGGCAATGCTAGGCTTTGGTATACTAAAGCTAAAGCAAGAAACCTTGCTGGCTATCTGAGGTTGCAATGGCGAAAAAACCGACTTATTCAGTACGTTTTGTGGCAGGTCAACCTGTAGAAAGGATTGAACCAAGCCCGCCTTTAAGCGAAAGAGTAGATATGTTGCCTATCGGGATGCCTCTTTACACTGATGGCACGTTAAAAATTGCGGTTTGGAATATCTATAAACAGCAACGGCCAAATTGGCGTAACATGTTGGAGATTCTCTCAACAGATACGCACTTACTTCTACTACAAGAAGCACAAACAACCCCTGAGTTAGTCCGTTTCTCTGGAAATCACCACTTAATTGCAGACCAAGTTCCAGCTTTGGCTTTTCAGCAACATCCTGCAGGAGTGATGACATTATCAAGTTCTCATCCTATTTATTGTTGCCCTTTAAGAGAAAAAGAGCCATTTTTACGTTTATCAAAATCAGCATTAATTACGGTATATCCGCTGATCATGGGTGATCATCTTATGGTTATTAATGTGCATGCGATTAACTTTAGTTTCGGTGTTGATGTTTATCAGCGTCAATTAAGTAATTTATCTGTTCATATTATTCATCATAAAGGTCCCGTTATTCTTGCTGGTGATTTTAATGCATGGAGTCGTCCTAGAGTGAATGTATTAAAGCGCTTTGCGAGAAGATTGAGACTCAAAGAGGTTATTTTTGATAATGATTGGCGTACTAAAGCATTTGGTAAGCCACTTGATTATATTTTTTATCGCGGTTTATCACTCAATAATGCAGAAGTTTTAATTACAGATGCATCAGATCATCATCCTTTAGTTGCGACATTTTATTAGTAAGTGACGATAACAATGGTTAATATTAAATTTAAATATTTAAATTCGATATGATTATACCAATTATCAATTAGAATAATTATTTTAAATATAGCTTATCTATCTATTTAATCTATTTGTTATATTAATGCCTTTTACTATACTTTTTTTGTCTATCTAATATCACTAGATATAGGAAATAAAATGCCAACAAAAAATATAGTTATTATTGGCGGTGGTACCGGCGGAACTATTCTTGCTAATATCCTGGCTAAAAAGTTAAATGACGAAATTTTTTCAAATAAAATCAAAATAACACTTATTTCAGATAATCCTCATCATTATTACAAGCCTGCATTTATGTATATTGCATTTAATCTTTTTTTAAAAGAAGAGTTAATGCGATCAGAAAGAAGTTTATTAAGACCTGAAATTGAATTTGTTATCGATAAAGCTGAGCGTTTTGACTTTAATAATAAAGTTATCTATTGCGAGTCCAAAAGAAAATATAATTATGATTTTTTAGTTTTAGCAACTGGCTGTGTTCCTAGCCCTCATCGAATTGAAGGTTTAAAAGAAGCAGGAAGTCATTTTTATCAATATGAAGCAGCAAGAGCACTTGCTGATAAACTTGCGACAATTGAAAAAGGGCGTGTCTTTATTACAGTGAGTTTCCCTGAAACGCCAAATGTGCCTCATCAATGTGGTATTGCTCCGATGGAAACAACTTTGATGCTTGATGAATTATTGCGCCAACGTCGAGTAAGAAATAATATCGAAATTGTTTATACCTATCCTACAGTCTCTCAACTTTTAAGAAATTGTTTGTTTATGCAACAAGAGGTCTGTGAAGTTCTTCCAGCGGTATTCTCTGAGCGAGATATTAAGGCTAAACGTGGATTTACATTAAGCCATGTTGATCCTGATAAGAAAATAGCTTATTCAAAAGAGGGTGAAGCAGAACCTTTTGATATTTTGATGAGTACACCTCCTATTACTGCAGTTGAAGCTATTCGTAATACGGGATTAAGTGAGCATAAAAATGGTGAAGGTTGGCTACCCACTGATCCGGAAACATTGCAAGTTTATGGACTGAATCAAGTTTATGTTATTGGTGACACCGTTGATTTACCGATCAGTAAAGCCGGTGGTAGCTGTCATAACCAAGCGGGTGTGATTGCCAATAATATTTGTGGTGAGCTTCGCTACGGTTATCCTGCTGCGATTTATGATGGACGAGTGCAAGCAGTTGCACAAATGGGATTATCGGCAGGCATGCCATTACAATATGATTATAAACATGACGTAATACCGACACCGCCAACAAAATTGGGTGGACTGCTGCGTAATAGTTATAACCGAGGTTTATATTGGGCAACCGTTAGAGGACTATTATAGAATGAGCGAAAATAATTTAAGTCCAACAGATATTCAATTGTTATCCGATGAAGATAAACAGCATCTTCAGCACTTATTAGAGAAAGCAAGACCATTATTAGCATTAAAACGATTTGATAATATTGTTGATTTGTTATCTCTAATATCAGATTCAATTGATATTATGGATAATGCTACGGTTGAAAAGCTTTCAGTGGCATTTGAAGAAACATTGATCCCGGTATGGGAATTAAGTGCTGCTTATAATATGGCAAAAAAAGAATCTATTTATCAAGATAAAAAATACACTTTAGGTTCAACATTCTCATTATTAAAAAATCCTGATACATTGAAAGGAATTTCAATCGTTTTAAGAACAGTTCAAATTATCGGTGAAAATAATAAAAAAATAGAAAGTTAATTATTTTTTATTAGATTTAGTGAGATAAGGTAATCAATGTTTAATATATTGAAAAATATATTGTGCTTTTTTATCTGTTAGATATCTGTTTAATCAATGTTATTCAAAAAATAAAGGGCTATGGATTTCGCCATAGCCCTTATTTATTATTACTTATTATTTGTAGTGATAAGTAATTATGAAGTGCTCGTTATTTTTGAGCCGCTCTTGGTTTGATACCCACATAGTAGCCAATAGTTAAAATCGCTACCCACACCATACCGACAACTAATGCCATTCTGGTTGATTCAAAATAGCCTAAAATTGCGATAACAAACGCCATAAAGACGATAGTCAGTGCAGGAGCAACAGGCCACATTGGTACTGGAAATTTGAGTGTTTTTACTTCCTCTGGGCTCATCTTACGACGCATAGCGACTTGAGAAAGTAAAATCATTAACCAAACCCAAACCGTTGCAAATGTCGCAATAGAAGCAATTAAAATGAAGATTTGTTCTGGAATAAGGTAGTTAAGCACTACACCAAGTAATAATACGACAGACATCACTAACACGGTCATCCAAGGCACCCCATTGCGGGTAAGCTTCATAAAGGATTTCGGTGCTTGTCCTTCTTGTGCCATACCGTACATCATGCGTCCAGCGCCAAAAATATCACTATTAATTGCAGAAATTGCGGCGGTGATAACGACAAGATTCAAGATATTAGCGGCTGAATTTATCCCTAAATTTGAGAAAATTTGCACAAATGGGCTACCATTATGACCGATTTGCTGCCAAGGGAAGATGCACATTAGAATAAAAATTGTCAGCACATAGAATAATAAGATACGAAACGGTACGGCATTGATAGCTTTTGGAATGGTTTTTTCAGGATCTTTAGCTTCACTGGCTGTGATACCAATGACTTCAATACCCCCAAAAGCAAACATGACAATGGCGAGCGAGGCGATAACCCCTTCAATACCATTTGGCATAAAGCCACCAAACTCCCATAAGTTAGAGATACCAATAGGGTGTTCAGTTTGTTGGCCAAAGCCATACATCATAATGACAATACCACCAATGATCATTGCGATAATGGCAGTGACTTTAATAATAGAAAGCCAAAACTCCATTTCACCAAATATCTTCACATGGCAAAGGTTCAAGGCGCCAATAAAGCAGACTATCCCTAATACCCATATCCACTGCTCAACCTCTGGGAACCAAAGTTTCATATAAAAGCCAAATGCCGTAACGTCTGCCAGACAAACAATTAGCATTTCAAAAACGTAGTTCCAGCCTGTTAAGAAGCCAGCTAAAGGTCCCATATAATGGCTTGCATATTGTGAAAAAGAGCCTGCAACAGGGTGATGAACAGCCATTTCCCCTAATGCACGCATAACCATAAATACGGCAGCACCACCAATAAGATAAGCCAATAATACAGCAGGGCCCGCTTTCTCAATGGCAGCTGCTGAGCCATAAAATAAACCTGTACCGATTGCAGAGCCTAGCGCCATGAAACGAATGTGCCGGCCTGATAATCCTCGTGAAAGTTGATTCTCTTTTTGCATCTAAAGTATTCCCATCTCTGTCCAACGGAGGAAATCTATCCTCTTTTTCAGTGTCTTCGCGCACGTTAGCTATTCAAAACAAACCATGTACCTTATCATAAAGCCTCTTACGGTGAGATAGTTATCTGTAATAATCATCAGCATTCATTGGATATCAGAGTTTCTTATGCAATACCCCATTAATGAAGTGTTTCAAACCTTACAGGGCGAAGGTGTTTTTACTGGCGTTCCTGCGCTTTTTGTTCGATTACAGGGTTGTCCTGTGGGTTGTAGTTGGTGTGATACCAAACATACTTGGGAAAAAGAAGACGAAAAAAAAGTTCCTCTTGGTGATATCCCGATTAAAACGCAAGAAAGTGATGCTTGGGGAGAAGCCAGCGTCGCTCAGATTTTATCACTTTTCCAGCAGCAAGGTTATAGTGCAAAACACGTGGTTATCACGGGAGGTGAGCCTTGCTTATATGATTTACGTCCTTTAACAGAAGGGCTTGAGCAAGCAGGTTTTGCCTGCCAAATAGAAACGAGTGGTACTCACGATATTTTATGTAGTGAGAATACATGGGTGACGCTTTCCCCAAAAGTAGGCATGAAAGGGGGATTTACGGTGTTACCCCGCGCAATCAATCGCGCTAATGAGATAAAACATCCTGTTGGGCGTGAAAAAGATATTGAAGCGTTAGATGCCTTACTGACATTACGTAAAAAACACCCTGCACCTGTTGTTGCCTTACAACCCATTAGTTGTAAAGAGAGTGCAACGGCATTATGTATTAAAACCTGTATTGAACGTAATTGGCGTTTCTCGATGCAAACGCATAAGTATTTAAATATTGCGTGATCGTGTTTTTAATATAAAAAATCAGCCAATAACAGGCTGATTTTCTTTTAGGTGATAACGGGTTAATGCTAAAACCGATTTACTCACCGCGATAAATACAGCCTGCTGTGCACGTCTCTTTCACCATTATTGCTGATAATAAAGGCAGTGTTGGCTTTACTTGCTGCCAAATCCATTTTGCAAGCACTTCGCTGGTCGGATTTTCAAGACCTTCAATATCATTAAGATAGTAGTGATCTAGACGCTCAAGAGTGGGTTTAAATGCAGCTTTCACATCAGCAAAATCAATAAGCCAACCTGAATGTGCATCAACTTTTCCTGTTAGCTCTAATCTAACAAGAAAAGAGTGCCCATGAAGACGTCCACATTTGTGGCCTTCAGGAACATGTGGCAAATGGTGGGCAGCTTCAAACTGAAAATCTTTAAAGATGGTGGTTGTCATCAAAACTCTCTTGACTTAATTAGTAAAAAAAAGACACAAATAGTACGAAGTCTACCAGTGTAGCCGATTTAGCGTATCACGCCTAATCTCCCTTAATCTTAATGGCTTATTATGTTCCTTTTTGCTTATTGATTATATTGGTAAAGGAAACCGATAAATAAATTTAGCATTTAAGGTTATTAGATAGAGCCAACAGGTCTTTAATTCACCTTCTAATCGTGGGATACCCTCTCAATATTAGAAATAATATCAAAGAACAATAAAGCACAGATAAGTGCTTCGCTTTTTAAGGCAGGATAAATGAGCAATCGACCTCCATTATTATCAATACTTCCATTAACACCGGAGCAATTGAGTAAATTACAGGACGTAACAAAAGATCTCTCAACAGCGCAAATGGCGTGGTTATCTGGCTATTTGTGGGGACAGCTTAATCCTTCAGCTGTACCTGCATCGACAACAGTTACCTCAACACAGGTATCAGAGCAGGAAACGATTACATTGATCTCTGCTTCACAAACGGGCAATGCGCGTCGCCTTGCTGAACAGTTACGGGATAACCTAGTTGCTCACAAATTAAATGTCGAACTATATTCAGCAGGTGAATATAAGTTTAAGCAGATCCATAAAACAACAACCTTGATCATTATTGTATCAACGCAAGGTGAAGGTGATCCTCCTGAAGAAGCCATCGCTTTTTATAAATACCTGAACTCTAAAAAAGCGGCTGAAATGAAAGAAACGGCCTATACCGTATTGAGTTTAGGTGATACTTCTTATGAGCATTTCTGCAAGGCAGGTAAAGACGTTGATGAGCGAATTGCACAACTGGGCGCAACACGTTTATTGCCAAGAGTTGATGCCGATGTTGAATATCAAACTGTTGCGGATGAATGGATAAAACAGCTTACAGAAATTTTAAAAGCAAGAGTACCAGCACAAAGTACGCAAGTATTACAACAAACACAGTCAGGTACGACGGATACGATTGAAGCCTCTATTTATCATCGAGATGCGCCTTTTACTGCCACATTACTGACTAATCAAAAAATTACGGGTAGAAAGTCGGATAGAGATATTCGTCATATTGAAATCAGCCTTGAAGGTTCTGATTTACAATATCAACCGGGAGATGCATTGGGTGTTTGGTTTAATAACTCACCTGAAAAAGTCGATGAACTCATTGCGTTATTGTGGTTAAACGGGGATGAACCTGTCACGTTAAAATCCCAAACCTTCACTTTAAAAGAAGCGTTATTGCATCGTTGTGAACTCACTCAAAATAGCACACCCATCGTAAAAGCTTATGCCCAATTGACGCGTCATGAAGATCTATTGTCATTGGTGGCTGATAAAACCAAACTTCAGCAATATGCGGATAAACATCCTATCAATGAAATGATACGCCAATATTGTGCACAACCTACAGCACAAGATTTTGTGGATATTTTACGTCCATTAACACCACGCCTTTATTCTATTGCGTCATCACAGCAAGAAGTGGAAGACGAAGTACACCTTACGTTGGGCGTTGTTCGTTATGACGTAAATTCGCGTGCTTATACTGGAGGTGCTTCTGGCTTTTTAGCGGATAGCTTGAAAGAAGGTGATACCGTCAATGTTTTTATTGAAAGAAATGAACACTTTCGTTTACCGAATGATAACGATGCTCCTGTGATTATGATTGGCCCTGGAACAGGTATCGCACCATTTAGAAGTTTTATGCAACAACGTGAAAATGACGGTGCAACAGGTAAAAACTGGCTATTTTTCGGTAACCCTCATTTTGTAGAAGATTTTCTCTATCAAGTGGAATGGCAACGCTATGTCAAAAGTGGGTTGTTAACGCATATCGACTTAGCATGGTCACGAGACCAAGCCCATAAAATTTATGTACAAGATAAATTACGTGAACGCGGTAGTGAGATTTGGCAATGGTTACAGCAAGGTGCTTATCTTTATGTCTGTGGTGATGCATCACATATGGCAAAAGATGTTGAGCAGATCTTGTTAGATATTGTGATGAAGTATGGCAATAAAAATAATGAAGAAGCAGATGAATATTTAAGTGAGCTACGCCTAGAACGGCGTTATCAGAGGGATGTCTATTAAATGAAATCATACACTCAAGCGCCCTTAGTGGTTGAAGGGAAACTGGCTGATAGTGAACGCATGAAAAAAGAGAGTCATTTTTTACGCGGCACTATTACAGAAGACTTACACAATGGTTTAACGGGTGGCTTTGAAGGGGATAACTTTTTGTTAATTCGCTTTCATGGCATGTATCAACAAGATGACAGAGATATTCGCGCTGAACGTGCTGAGCAAATGCTAGAACCTCGTCATGCAATGATGTTACGTTGCCGCTTACCCGGAGGCATTATTTCGCCTAAACAGTGGCTTAGCATTGATAAGTTTGCGACTGAAAATACGCTTTATGGCAGTATTCGTATTACCAATCGTCAAACATTTCAATTTCACGGCATTTTAAAAGGCAATGTAAAACCCGCACATCAAATGCTGGTGGCAACAGGTCTGGATGCTTTAGCGACAGCGAACGATGTTAACCGTAACGTGTTATGTACGTCAAACCCAGTGCAATCTTCATTACACCAAGAAGCGTATGAGTGGGCGAAAAAAATATCAGAACATCTGTTACCTCGCACCCATGCTTATGCCGAAATTTGGTTAGATAAAGAAAAAATAGCCACAACAGACGAAGAGCCCATCTTAGGCGAAACCTATTTACCGCGGAAATTTAAAACGACAGTCGTAATCCCTCCTCATAATGATGTCGATCTTCATGCAAATGACATGAATTTTATTGCAATTGCGGAGAATGGGCGTCTTGTCGGGTTTAATGTGCTGGTGGGGGGCGGTCTTGCGATGACTCATGGTGATAAGAATACCTTTCCTCGCTTAGCTAGTGAGTTTGGTTATATCCCTATTGAGAATACATTGGCAATTGCAGAAGCCATTGTGACGACTCAGCGTGATTGGGGAAATCGTACTGAACGTAAAAATGCAAAAACAAAATATACACTGGAACGTGTTGGCATAGAGACATTTAAACAAGAGGTTGAACGCCGTTCAGGAGTGACTTTTGAGGCTATTCGACCTTATGAATTTACCCATCGAGGTGACCAAATCGGTTGGTTAAAAGGTGTTGATAATAAATGGCACCTAACTTTATTTATTGAAAGTGGGCGATTGATTGATACGCCAGATACTCCATTAAAAACAGGCGTGGCGGAAATAGCCAAAATTCATCAAGGTGATTTCCGACTGACTGCTAATCAAAATTTAATTGTGGCCGGTGTATTAGAGAGTGAAAAAGCCAATATTGAAGCGATTGCTCGTCGATATGGATTAATTGATGACACAGTGACACCACTGCGTGAACATGCGATGGCGTGCGTTTCTTTCCCAACTTGTCCATTAGCAATGGCGGAAGCTGAGCGCTTTTTGCCTTCATTCACCGATACCCTTGATAGTTTGATGACAAAACATGGTGTGAGTGAAGAGCATATTGTTGTACGAGTCACAGGCTGTCCTAATGGCTGTGGTCGCGCGATGTTGGCGGAAGTTGGGCTGGTGGGTAAAGCACCTGATCGCTACAACTTGCATTTAGGGGGTAATCGTATTGGGACACGTATTCCTAGAATGTATCGTGAAAATATTACCTCGCAAGAAATCATTGCAATACTGGATCCACTGATTGGTGAATGGGCGATTTCTCGTCATAACAATGAAGGTTTCGGTGATTTTCTTATCCGCACTGATGTTGTTAAACCTGTACTGAATTCAGCGATTGATTTTTATGAAGTGCAGGAGGCGGTATGAGTTTATTTCAGCTTGCTTGGCTAAAACAGTTACCAGTTGAAGAGCAGACACAGGCTTTGAGTGAGATTAATCAACAGCTAGAGCAATTAAGCGCCATTGAACGGGTTATTTGGGCTTTAGAACATTTGCCTAAAGCCTATGTATTAAGCTCTAGTTTTGGTATTCAAGCTGCGGTATGTCTGCATTTAATCACTCGGCAATATCCTGATATTCCTGTGATTTTGACTGATACAGGTTACCTGTTTCCTGAAACCTACCAATTTATTGATACGTTGACTCAGCAGTTACAACTTAACTTGAAGGTCTATCGAGCTGAAATATCTTCATCTTGGCAAGAAGCGCGCTACGGCAAACTTTGGTTAGAAGGCATTGACGGTATTGAGCGTTATAACCACATCAATAAAGTTGAACCGATGGAAAGGGCATTAAAAACCTTACAGGCTCAAACATGGTTTGCAGGCCTACGCCGACAGCAAGCTAAAAGCCGTGAACAGTTACCAGTGCTTTCAATTGCAAAAGGGATCTTTAAGTTTTTACCCATAGTGGATTGGGATAATAAGAAAATTTATCAATATCTTAAAGAGAATAACTTACCTTATCATCCACTATGGGAGCAAGGTTATCTCTCTGTGGGGGATACTCATACGACCCGAAAATGGGAAGACGGTATGAGTGAAGAAGAAACTCGTTTTTTTGGCTTAAAACGTGAGTGTGGGTTACACGAATAACGCCATTATTTATCAATAAAATAATTAGGGGAATAGAGCTTATCTATTGCCCTGTTTGTCGTTTTAAAAAAAATAACTCATTGAAATAGTTTTGTTTTTTCTTATTCCTTTCTGTTCCATCACATAGCTTTTTGTCATTTCATAAGTCCTAAAGCTCCTTTTATAGTCGTTACTCATAACGTGAACAACGAAGGTGAGATACGCGTATGGATTACCTACCCTTATTTGTGGAATTAAAAGAACGCCCAGTGTTATTGGTGGGTGGTGGTCATGTTGCTGCGCGTAAAGCTTTACTGTTGTTAAAAGCTGGTGCGCGTTTAAGAGTGATAGCACCTCAGTTGTGTGATGAATTACATCTTGCTTATCAGCAAGATAAAATTGAATGGGTATCAGCAAAATATCAATCTGAACATCTATTAGGAATGATGCTCGTCATTGTAGCAACCGATGACAGTGTACTTAATCAAGACGTTTATCTTGATGCACAAGCACGACATATTTTTGTCAATGTGGTGGATTCTCAACCTCAATGCTCATTTATTTTTCCAGCCATTATCGATAGAAACCCTATTTTGATTGCGATTTCCTCTGCCGGAAAAGCACCTGTTTTAGTTCGTATGATACGTGAGAAGTTAGAGGCTTTATTGCCAAGTTCATTAGGCACAATGGCGACAATAGCAGGAAAATGGCGTCATAAAGTAAAACAACATTTAGAGACTTTTCAAGCACGTTGCCGTTTTTGGGAGCATGCTTTCAGTGGTAAATTTGCCACTTTAGTAGCGAGTGATCAATTGGTTCAAGCAGAGGCTCAACTTGAGCAACAACTAAAACAAAAAGAGAACCAACAAGGTGAACTTGCATTAGTTGGGGCGGGCCCAGGTGATGCAGGGTTATTAACCTTGCGTGGTTTACAAATTATTCAACAAGCTGAAGTTGTCCTTTATGACAGTCTAGTGAGTGCTGACGTTTTAGCGCTGGTTCGTCGTGATGCAGACACAATTTGTGTGGGCAAAAGAGCAGGGCATCACAGTGTTTCTCAAGAAGAAACCAATGCACTGATTGTGAAATATACACAACTTGGTAAACGTGTTGTCCGATTAAAAGGTGGCGATCCCTTTATTTTTGGGCGTGGTGGTGAAGAAATTGAAGTCGCTATAACTCATGGGATCACGTTTCAAGTTGTACCGGGGATCACGGCAGCAAGTGGTGCAAGCGCTTACGCAGGTATTCCATTAACCCATCGACAATATGCACAAAGTGTCACCTTTATGACGGGGCATTGTAAAGAAGATGGCATTGAGCCTGATTGGGCATCATTAGCACAAGCAAATCATACACTTGCTATTTATATGGGAACAGCAAAAGCAGAGCTTATTAGTCAGCGTTTAATCAAACTGGGACGCTCTCCATTAACGCCTATTGCGGTGATCAGTTGTGGAACTCGCCATGATCAGCAAGTGTTTACGGGTAATCTAACACAATTAGCGCAATTGGCTGAAAAAGCACCGACTCCGGCTTTATTGATTGTGGGAGAAGTGGCCGCATTGCACCACCAACTTGCGTGGTTTGGTGACAGACACGCTTATCAATCTTTGCCTTCACACCATTCACCTTTGGTTCATTTTGCCTAAAACGAGGTTGTTATGAATGAAACACAGTTAACGCATCTTCAGCAATTAGAAGCAGAAAGCATTTATATCCTACGTGAAGTTGTCGCTGAATTTGCAAATCCCGTCATGCTTTATTCAATAGGCAAAGATTCTTCGGTGATGTTGCATTTAGCACGTAAAGCGTTTTATCCCGCTAAGTTACCATTTCCTTTGTTGCATGTTGATACAGGGTGGAAGTTTCGAGAAATGTATGAATTTAGAGATAAAACCGCCAAAGAATATGATTTTGATCTTAAGGTTTATCGCAACCCACAAGGTGTGGAATTAGGGATTAATCCTTTTATTCATGGTAGTGCAAAGCATACCGATATCATGAAAACAGAAGGGTTAAAGCAAGCTTTAGATAAATATGGTTTTGATGCCGCTTTTGGTGGCGCTCGGCGTGATGAAGAAAAATCACGAGCAAAAGAGCGTATTTACTCGTTTAGAGACCGATCTCATCGTTGGGATCCAAAAAACCAACGTCCTGAATTAGGGAAAAACTATAACGGGCAAATTAATAAAGGCGAAAGCATTCGTGTATTCCCACTCTCTAACTGGACTGAGCTTGATATTTGGCAATATATCTATTTAGAAAATATCGATATTGTTCCACTTTATTTTGCAAAAAATAGGCCAGTAATTGAACGTGATGGCACCTTAATTATGGTTGATGATGACAGAATTGACCTTAAATCAGGCGAAGTGATTACACAGCAGAATGTTCGATTTAGAACCCTAGGATGCTGGCCATTAACAGGAGCCATTCCTTCTCAAGCAGAAACACTGCCTGAGATTATCGAAGAGATGCTGATTTCCACCAGCAGCGAACGGCAAGGTCGTTTAATTGATAGTGATCAATCTGCCTCAATGGAACTAAAAAAACGTCAAGGCTATTTTTAATCGGAGGATATATGGGACTTTTAGCTGTGAAAACCAATCAACTTATTGCCGATGAAATTACCCAATTTGGCGGTGTAGAAAGCTACCTTAAAATACAACAAAATAAAGGATTATTACGATTTTTAACCTGTGGTGATGTTGATGATGGCAAAAGTACATTAATAGGACGTTTGTTACATGATACAAGACAGATCTATGAAGATCAGCTTTCTACATTACAAACAGAAAGTAAAAAGATTGGCACTCAAGGTGAAAAACTCGATCTGGCTTTACTGGTGGATGGATTAGCGGCGGAAAGAGAGCAAGGGATCACTATTGATGTTGCTTATCGCTACTTTTCGACAGTAAAACGTAAATTTATTATTGCGGATACACCCGGGCACGCACAATATACCCGCAATATGGCGACAGGTGCATCAACAAGTTCACTTTCTATTCTGCTGATCGATGCTCGAAAAGGGGTACAAGAACAAACACGACGACATAGTTTTATCAGCACACTTCTTGGGATCCGTCATTTAATCGTGGCAATTAATAAAATGGATCTGGTGGATTATCAGCAAGCAACCTTTGATTCGATCCAACAAGATTATCTTCATTTTGCCGATCAACTCCCAACAGATCTAACCATTGAATTTGTGCCTATCTCCGCCCTTGATGGTGACAATGTGGTTTCACCGTCATTGAATATGCCTTGGTATCAAGGAAAAACGTTACTTTCGCTATTGGAAGATGCGCCGGTTAAATTAGGTTCAGACACGCAATCACTGCGTTTTCCTGTGCAATATGTAAATCGCCCAGATTTAGACTTTAGAGGATACAGCGGTACGGTGTCTTCAGGCGTGCTTTATCAAGGGCAACAAATCAAAGTATTACCTTCAGGAAAACAGACAACGATTAAACGTATTGTCACTTTTGATGGAGATTTAATACAAGCCAAAGCGGGGCAAGCTATCACGCTTGTTTTAGCTCATGAAATTGATATTAGTCGCGGTGATATCATTGTTGACGAGAATGACACAACCGCCAAGATTAGCACACATGCGCTGATAGATGTGGTATGGATGTCAGAACAGCCTTTAGTGCAAGGGCATATACTTGATATCAAAATTGCAGGTAAAAAGAGTCGTGCAAAAATAGAGAATATTCACTATCAGGTGAATGTGAATAAGCTGACTCAACAAGTCACAGAAAGCTTAGGGTTAAATGCGATAGGCTGTGTAGATGTTTCATTTGAAGAGCCTTTAGTACTTGATAATTATCAGATGAATGCTGATACAGGCGGACTTATATTTATTGATAGATTAAGCAATGTCACTGTGGGGGCTGGGCTTATTCGTGAAACACAAGATGCTCCTGTACAAACAACTACGCAATATGATGCTTTTGAGGTTGAGCTAAACCAACTTATCCGTCGTCATTTTCCTCATTGGGGAGCGAGAGATCTCCTTGGAGGAAAATAGAGGTGATAAACGAAGATATTGTCTGGCATCCACATAAAATTGGGTTAAATGAGCGTGAATCACAACAAGCACATAAAGGATGTGTGCTTTGGTTCACGGGATTATCAGGCTCAGGTAAGTCCACACTTGCTGATACATTAGAACAAGCACTGTATCAACATTCACATTCTCCGATTCACACCTATTTATTAGATGGTGATAATTTACGTCATGGTTTATGCCGTGATCTTGGGTTTAGTGAAAAAGATAGACATGAAAATATTCGTCGTGTGGGTGAAGTGGCTAAATTGATGGTCGATGCGGGGCTTATTGTTTTAACTGCATTTATCTCACCATATCGAGAAGATAGGCAACAAGTTAGGGACAGTTTTGATCACGGTCGATTTATTGAGATCTTTGTTGATACCCCACTGCATATTTGTGAAGCACGTGATCCTAAAGGGCTTTATCAAAAAGCAAGACGTGGTGAAATAAAGCAGTTTTCAGGTATAGATTCGCCTTATGAACATCCTATCGATCCTGAAATACATTTAGACGGTACCCTTTCCATCAGTGAACTAATCCAGCAAATCCTCACTTATTTACAGAAAAATCAAATCTACCGTTAATTTTAACGTCATATTTTATAACCTATACACATACCCCCCTTTTATGGGGTGTTTATGTGGAAGTGGGGTTGTGCTATTCGCTTAACCCTATTGATCAACCTTAGTTTATTAGGGGGGCATTAATGCCTTGGGCTCTATACTATTCCATTTATCAATTGAACCTATCGTACGTCATCTTAATAAGAAAAAATTAAGCCTTAATCTGAATATTACAAAAGTGCCCCACGTTTATAGTGAGCTGAATACAAATAATAATGTAATATATTCCAGCACTTTTGTGGCGTCTGTGGTTGAGTTGTGGGATGATTAGCCCATTAATCTTGGGGGTGGTAATGGGGAAATTAACAGTCTTACTTCTGATTTTACTTGGCTGGCTACAATATTCATTGTGGTTAGGTAAAAATGGTATCCATGATTACAACAAAGTAAGTCAAGAAGTTGAGTCTGCATTGGCGCAAAATACGCAGTTAAAAGAGCGTAATGATCGTCTATTTGCAGAGATTGATGACCTCAATGGCGGGCAAGAAGCATTAGAAGAACGTGCTCGTAGTGAATTAGGGATGATTAAGCCTAATGAGACATTTTTCCGTATTGTGAATGATAAGTCTCAACCACGTCGTTAATTTATTGAATTAATAGTGTGTCCTGATACAAATACCATAATGAATATAACAAACTCTACTCTTCCTATTGTTGCTGTTATTCCGGCCGCAGGTATCGGAAGTCGAATGCAATCAATCTGTCCGAAACAATATTTGAAGATTGGCGGATTGACGATTCTTGAACATACCATTAATGCCTTATTAAAACACCCACGTATAACGCAAATTATCGTGGCAATTAGCCCTGATGATCGCTATTTTCACGCGCTGTCTTTAGCTAGAGATGAGAGGATCATTACCGTTAATGGTGGTGGCGAACGTGCTGATTCAGTACTCTCTGGTTTACAGTATGTGACTCAGCATTTTTCTGAAAATACATGGGCACTCGTTCACGATGCAGCAAGACCTTGTTTGCATTTTGGCGATCTCGATCACCTTATCAAATTGATCGATGAAAATTTCTCAGATCCTCAATTTTGTGGTGGCATTCTTGCAACGCCAGTACGTGATACGATGAAACGTAGTTATCAACAAGATAACCATATTGAACAAACAGTAGAAAGAACGACGTTATGGCATGCCTTAACACCACAGTTCTTTCCTGCTTCGTTATTAAAGCAAAGTATAGAAAAAGCACTCTCGCAAAAAGCAACGATTACTGACGAAGCATCCGCAATGGAATTTGCAGGATATGAACCTTTGTTAGTAAAAGGGCGAGCAGATAATATCAAAGTGACTCAGCCAGAAGATTTGGCGCTTGCAGAGTTTTTCCTCTCACGCCAGATCACCAGTAT
Source organism: Proteus sp. FME41 (assembly GCF_014897315.1). Taxonomy (GTDB): domain Bacteria; phylum Pseudomonadota; class Gammaproteobacteria; order Enterobacterales; family Enterobacteriaceae; genus Proteus. The sequence continues at coordinate 16,577 of NZ_JABUYL010000012.1, forward strand.
AAGGAACGCATAATAAAATGAGAATTGGACACGGTTACGACGTACATAAATTTGGCGGTGAAGGCCCTATTATTATTGGCGGTGTTAGAGTTCCTTATGAACAAGGCCTATTAGCCCATTCTGATGGTGATGTTGTATTACATGCAGTGACAGATGCGATTTTAGGGGCTGTTGCGATGGGCGATATAGGTACATTGTTTCCTGATACGGACCCTGCATACAAAGGTGCAGATAGTCGCGTTTTGCTTCGTGAAGCCTTTTCCCGAGTAAGCGCAAAAGGTTATCGTATTGGTAATCTAGATGTCACTATTATAGCTCAAGCTCCCAAAATGCTACCTCATACGCCACAAATGCGCGTCAATATCGCAGAAGATCTTCATTGCCATGTCGATGATATTAATGTGAAAGCGACCACAACGGAAAAACTTGGATTTGTGGGTAGAAAAGAAGGCATTGCCTGTGAAGCTGTTGTTTTATTAATGAAAGAGTCATTACCTGAATGAGTGAATTACCAGAATTCCATTGGTTACATGGAAAACCGCAAGCAACAGGCTTATTAAAGTCTGTCCCAGAAGATTTTATTGTCTGTGAAGATCTTGGTTTCACTCTTGATGGTGAAGGCGAGCATGTCATGGTAAAAATCAGAAAAACGGGTTGTAACACGGCTTTTGTTGCTGAAAAATTAGCGAAATTTGTGGGTATTCATCCTCGTGATGCAAGTTATGCTGGATTAAAAGACCGAAATGCCGTTACTGAGCAATGGTTTTGTTTGCGTATGCCGGGTAAGGAGATGCCCGATTTTAGTCAACTGGTTCTTGATGGTTGCGAAATTTTAGAAACGACTCGACAACAACGTAAATTACGCATAGGAACACTAAAAGGTAATCACTTTACATTGGTGTTACGAGACATTTCTGACCGTGATTTTGTTGATACTCGGTTAGCCCTTATTAAAGCTCAAGGTATTCCCAATTACTTTGGTGTACAGCGATTTGGTCGTAATGGTGAAAATTTACGACAAGCTTTGCGTTGGGCGACAGACGAAATTCGTGTAAAAGAGCGCAGCAAACGCAGCTTTTATCTCTCAGCTGCACGTAGTGCTATGTTTAATCATCTTGTCAGCAAAAGATTAGAGTGTGACTTGTATTCAACCGTAATGCTTGGTGATGCAATGCAACTTCATGGTCGAGGAAGTTGGTTTGTTGTTGATGAGGCTGAACTTACTCAAACACAAACACGTTATGAAGAGCACGATATTCATATTACCGCGCCTCTGCCAGGTAAAGGTGATTTAGGTACACAATCACAAGCATTAGATTTTGAAGCTAAAAATTTAGCAGAATATGAGACCTTATGGTCACTGGCTCGGCAAGAGCGAGTTGATAACACAAGACGTGCTATTAATGTATTACCCGAAGAGATGTCATGGAATTGGATTGATGACACAACGGTTTCTTTGTCCTTCTTTTTACCCGCAGGAAGCTTTGCAACTAGCGTTGTTCGTGAATTAATTTTATTAGGGAATGATGATGCTGAAAATATTGGTGAGTAATGACGATGGTGTGATGGCGAAAGGGATACAGACTCTCGCTAAAGCATTACGCCAGCGTTATGATGTGCAAATTGTTGCACCTGATCGTAATCGTAGTGCGGCATCTAATTCTTTAACTATTGATAAACCATTGCGTAAGCAAGTGCTGGAAAATGGCGATATCGCCATTATTGAGGGAACACCAACGGATTGTGTTTATCTTGGTGTAAACCATATAGTGCGGCCTCGCCCTGATATTGTCGTTTCTGGTATTAATCATGGCCCTAATTTAGGGGATGATGTTATCTACTCAGGCACTGTTGCAGCTGCAACAGAAGGACGTTTTTTAGGCTTACCTGCGATCGCAGTCTCTTTAGCGGGTGAAACACATTTTGAGACAGCGGCTCAAGTGACTTGTGAAGTACTGGCAATGTTACAACAAGTCCCTTTAAGAGCGGGCAATATTCTCAATATAAATGTGCCGGATATTCCACTTGAAGAGATAAAAGGTTTTCGTATTACACGTTGTGGTAGTCGTCATGCTTCACAACATGTCTATACACATACTGATCCTAGAGGGAATAATCTTTACTGGATTGGGCTTCCGGGTGAGATAAACGATGCTGGGCCAGATACAGATTTTGCTGCTGTTGATGAAAGTTATGTATCCATCACGCCTTTACATGTTGATTTAACAGCATACAAAGCACTTGATTTACTACAAAATTGGTTAAATAAAGCAGAGGTCAAAAAAACATGTTAAGTCGGTCAATGATAGACTTACTGACAATGTTAAAACAGTATGGCATCAAGGATGAGCGCCTACTGGAAGCGATAAGTAAAGTACCCAGAGAGCTCTTTATTGATGAAGCGCTTTCCCATAAGGCTTATGAAAATACAGCTTTACCTATTGGTAATGGGCAGACTATTTCACAGCCTTATATTGTTGCTAAAATGACAGCTTTACTGGAATTACAAGAGACAGATTCTGTATTAGAAATTGGTACTGGATCAGGTTATCAAACTGCAGTATTAGCAAATTTAGTTCATCATGTCAGTTCAGTTGAACGTATAAAGATATTGCAATGGCAAGCTAAACGACGTTTTAAGCACCTTGATTTACATAATATCTCGACACGTCATGGGGATGGATGGGAAGGATGGTCATCAAAAGCTCCTTTTAATGCCATCATTGTGACCGCATGCGCAACAGAAGTGCCACAACAGCTATTGATGCAATTGGCAGATGGTGGCAGGATGATCATACCTGTTGGCGAGCAACAACAAATACTTAAGTTTATCCGGCGTTTAGGTAATGATTTTCACTATCAATCTATAGAAGCTGTTAGATTTGTACCTTTAATTGCTGGTGAGTTAGCCTAACTTCCAGATAAATCTGACCGTTTTTTATTACTGCTTTTTAATAGCTTGTCGTAATCTGCATTAATAAATGAAACATTTTCAAAAAATTGCAGTCTTTTTGTTTAACTCGACAAATTGCTAGTTGCTAATGCCTTTTAAAAGGGAGAAGGAAGTATGAATTCAGAAAGCCCAATTAAGCGTGTCCGCTGGGCAATCATGTGTTCGGTAATCGGATTTGCATTGACAGGTTGTGCAGATACGCCTTACCGCCCTGCACCTATTACCTCTGTAAATGATAGTTCTTCAAATAATACGGTATCAACTGCGCCTGTGGTGACTAACAGTAATAGTAATGCGATGCCGATTGAAAGAACGACACCTTTACAATCGTCACCTCCTCCTTCAATTAAGGTGAATACTGCTTCATCTAATGGCGGTGTAAATCAGCCTCAAAGCCAGCCTCGTCCACAAACATCAGTAGCGGCTCAAAACGTAGGTACTGATGGTACTGGGCGTATTGTGTATAACCGTAATTATGAAAGCATTCCTAAAGGAAATTACAGCGGTAATACCTACACCGTAAAACGCGGTGATACTATGTTCTATATTGCATGGATAACAGATAGCGATGTAAAAGAACTAGCATCAATGAATAATATTCCTGAGCCTTATAGTTTAAATGTGGGGCAAGTGCTAAATATTGGTAACCGTCAAGTCAATACGGGAACGAATACCAACGTAAACACCTCTGTTATCAATCAGCCTAGTAGTGCAGGTGTTCAAACTGCGCAAACCAAGCCAACTAACAACACGGCAATGGGGCCATTGATCACTAAACCAGCAACGACAACACCGCCGAAGACCACGACACCACCGCCAGCAACAAATACGAACACAACAACGGCAACACCTGCGCCTACCGCAGTTTCGGGTAAATGGATTTGGCCTGCTCAAGGTAAAATCATCGAAAGTTACTCAAGTGCGCCTGGCGGTAATAAAGGTATCGATATTGGTGGCACTAAAGGTTCCCCTATCGTTGCAACGGCAGCAGGCAAAGTTGTTTATGCAGGGAGTGCATTACGTGGTTATGGTAACCTCGTTATCATTAAACATAACGATGAATATCTTAGCGCGTATGCCCATAATGACACTATTTTGGTGCGTGAACAGCAAAGTGTGAATGCAGGACAACAAATTGCCACAATGGGTAGCTCAGGAGCAAGTTCTGTCCGATTACACTTTGAAATTCGTTATAAAGAGAAATCACTTAATCCAATGAGTTATCTACCAAAGAAATAGGTAAGCAACTTTTACACGGATAGTGAATAATCCTAAAGTTAAGCCTTCTTCTTGACATAAAGAAGAGGGCTTTTTTTTATCTATTATTAATTAATATATTGAAATGAAATCAATTTTAACTAAGTAAAATTGCTTAATTAAGAGGATTGAAAGTGAGAGTTCTATATAAAATTATAGATAACGTTAAATTAGACAGTTGATTCTCAAGCAATGAATGCGTATGCTAAAAATTGTCATACGATAAATGAATAAAGATTCGTTACTATTCAAAGATGAACTATAAAATAACCGCTTGTTTGAAAGGGTATTTTCTTTATTAGATTATCTTTTTAATAATAGTTAGTAATATAAATTAGTAGGTATTATTTTATTATTATGAGTTTTTATTTGTTTTTTTTAGATGTAAATAGTCACAAATAGCTTATTGATTAGAGTAATTTTACGCATAGATAAATATACGTAAAATATAATAAAAAAACTGTTAATAACCTGCACTCAATAGTTAATTGATATATTGAATAAAGAAAGAATAAATTAACAGTAAAATAGATTATGTTATCTTTTATTTTGTAATTCGTTACAAGGGAAAATCAGTAAACCCGTTGTGTCGTGACACAGCGATAAACTGGTAAACAGACCTCAATGTGGGTCGTTTACCTAAATTATCAAGGGTAGGAGCAGCTGATGAGCCAAAGTACGCTAAGAGTAGACGAGTTATATACAGATGAAATTGAAGAGAACATGGACGAGTTCGATGAGGTTGCTGCAAAAGAGGCAGAAAATGAGTCTGATGCTCAAGACGAAATTGAACTTATTGAAGGCGTTAATCAGCGTGCGCTCGATGCAACTCAGCTTTATTTAGGAGAAATTGGTTATTCTCCGTTGCTGACCGCTGAGGAAGAAGTTTTTTTTGCCCGTAGAGCGTTGCGTGGTGATATTCCTTCAAGACAACGAATGATAGAAAGTAATCTACGTTTAGTTGTTAAGATATCTCGTCGTTATACAAACCGAGGCCTTGCCCTGCTTGATTTAATTGAAGAAGGGAATTTAGGACTTATTCGTGCAGTTGAAAAATTCGATCCTGAAAAAGGTTTTCGTTTTTCAACTTATGCGACATGGTGGATACGTCAAACCATCGAACGTGCCATTATGAACCAGACTCGTACCATTCGCCTCCCCATTCATATCGTTAAAGAGCTGAATGTTTATTTAAGAACTGCAAGAGAATTAGCACACAAACTCGACCATGAGCCGAGTGTTGAAGAAATTGCACAAACGCTTGATAAACCAGTTGAAGATGTCAGTAAGATGTTGCGTTTAAATGAACGTATTACCTCTGTTGATACCCCAATCGGGGGGGATTCAGATAAAGCCTTACTTGATATTATCTCTGACGAAAATGAAGAAGGGCCTGAGGCAACAATTCAAAATAATAACCTCAAGGAAAATATCATAAAGTGGTTATTTGAATTGAATCCTAAGCAACGTGAGGTTTTAGCACGTCGTTTTGGGTTGTTAGGCTACGAAGCAGAAACTTTAGAAGATGTCGGTAGAGAGATTGGTCTGACAAGAGAACGAGTTCGCCAAATCCAAGTGGAAGGATTGCGTCGTCTAAAAGACATTCTACAAAGTCAGGGGTTATGCATTGAAGCACTTTTTAAAGCATAAGCCACTTTCGTTTTCTATTTATTGCTTTAAATGACATATTGTTATTATCAAAGCCGGTTAGTGAGTTTACTAACCGGCTTTTGTTTATCCAGTATTTTGAACTCAAAAAGATAAAAAAGGGCGTAACATTGAACAGTGTTTGCCTGATAAACATGATAAAGGAAGAGATGAAAGATTATTTTTTAAGCGTCAAATTAGAGAGTTGCCATTTTGACCAAAATAAAACTTCACCAAAAGGAATGGTGAGATTAATGGCATCAGATAAAGTTTTTTATCTTAATGAAGATGATTTCACTCATTCTCAAGATTTTCTGAAACGTTTAAAGCCAGGTGATGAACTTAAAATTTGTGCTTGTTTATTGAACGATGGTGGTTTTTGGGTGAAGTGGGTTTATCATGAGACCAAAGGAAGGCTTGAGCCAGAAAGAGCCTTCACGCTAACAATAAAACAACAAAAATGGTTATTGCTTGCATTTGTTTTAACTGTTATTGGGAGTGGGTGGAGCTACTTTTCACTGTTCTATCTTGATGATGTTAATTTCTTTATCGTTGTTTCCATGGTTATTTCATTTGGTGCTGTAATGGCTGGAGTAAGTTATCTCGGAGAAAAAGCCTATCGTTATTTTCAGCGTGTTAGACCTAAGCATAAAAAAATAATAAAAGCATTGGATAAAGTGATCGCCAAGCAAGGTATCATTGCGCCTGATGGCGAACAACTGATTATTCCTGAAATAAAAACAAGGCCACTGCCAACGTGTATTATTCGTAAAAATCCAATTATTCACCTCAAGCAAAGCAAAGTACAACGAGTTCGAGGAAAAATAAAACTTCATCATGTTGATAGAATTAAAATACATTCCCGCAATGCTGAGAGTGTGGTAATGCAAATATCTTGTCAGATTGATAAGCACCCTTTTATATTAAATTATAAAGAACGCTTATTTTATTCTGATCATAATTTATTTCTGGCTGATGGTGATGACGTTGAATTGTTCTTTTGGCAAGCAGAAGATAATAAATCTGGGCCTGTTGTCTTAGGCGTTTATAATCATACCGATAATGGCGCTTATTCAATATCAGGGCAAATGTATATTGGTCACCAGCGTACATATCGTTTATCACTGTTAATAGTCGCATTAGTCAGTATTTTTATTTTCTCAATGGTTGCAAGTTTCTCTATTTCTGATGTTTATGATAATGGCAATTATTGGGATAAATGGGATTGGTATTCTATTGGTGATAGCTTTTTAGGAATGGGAATTATCTATGGCTTAATCATGAGTGGCATAGCCTTTTTAACTGCCTTGTTTTCAAATCTTTATATTTTGTTATCAGAAAAAGGTCATAGCAGTTATCAAACCTATTTTTTACTTCAGCAGCAATGTGTTGAAAGCAAACAACCGCTTTATATTACGGAGCTGCGCCAATGAATCCTTTTTTCCGTAAGCCTTTTATTATTATCACAAGTTTATTTATTTTAAGCTTATTGCTTTTTTATGGCGTACTTTTTCATGGATTCGCCTCTAAGTGGCAATGGAAAAATGAAAACTCTTCTGAATTATCTTCATACCCTTATTCTCACTATGATTGGCGTAATACTTTTTATGCTTCTAGCGGAATGTTAATTAAAACGGAATCTGATAGTGGGCGATATGATGTAGATATTTATGGCAGACTTCACCGCCAAGATAACCAGAGAAAATATACACTGTACTTTTCTGATAAAGAAGGCATACGCTTTGTGTCTCAAGGTCAAGGTAGCTTTTATAACGCGTATTGTGTTGTTGATAAATGTGTTTTATTTACAGAGCAAGGGCGACAAACTATAAATTTAGCAACGTTTACAGTCGCAGATTTAATCCCTTGGCAAGAGATTAACGATGGTTATTATCGTTTTCCTTTAGCGCTGATAGGTGGAAAATTACTCTTTTCACAAACAACATCGCAATTAGTATTAGCAGATAATAAAACGATACTGACAAGTTTAGATGAAGGTGAAAGTTGGGAATATTCTATTAATACAGAAGATCTGGTGAAGCAATATTACGCTGAAGATTTTGGTGAGTTTACACAATTTCATTACGCTCTATCCGGTGATTCTCTCATTATTTTTTATAACCATCATTACACAACCAATACGCTAGAAATGACGCTCAATTTAGTGAATAAAGAAGTGACAAAAACACGCTGGCTTCCTTTACGAGTTAAGGAAGTTGCTCAAAATGACAAAGGTGATATCTATCTTATTGCTCAACACGCTTCTCGTGATCTTTATTCTGTTGTTAGGCGGCAATCTGATGGAAATTTAAAAACTTTCTATGAAAGTGGTTATAAATATCTCAATGATTTAATGATAAGTAATGATGGTTTAATTCTAAATAAAGGTTATAACGATGATAAAGTTACGTTGGCTTTTTCATTTAAAACAAAAGATTATACTTATTATGAGAAAATTACTGACGATATGATGTTTAATCCTGCTTTATCATCATTTATTCGTTTATTTGACAATTATGGTGATGAAGACACTTTATTGTTATTGGGTGAGCGACTGAAATATAGCCATGCTTCAATTAATTAACGTTGTATTTATCGCTGATTATCTTCGTTTGAAAAATTAGAAAGAAAGTCATAAAAAAGGCTCTGTAAAATCAAACAGAGCCTTTTTACTATCAGTATTTAGTTTCGGCTTATTTTGCCATTTCTTTTAAACGATAGAGTTGTTCTAAGGCTTGTCGAGGTGTTAGTGCATCAGGATCAATTTTATCTAACGCTAATTCAATAGCAGAAGGCTCGGCTTCTGTTAATAACATCAGTTGTGACGTTTCAACATGACCAGAGCCAGTATGACCTGATAGCATTTCAAGCTCTTTTAACTTTTGTTTAGCGCGACGGATCACCTCTTTGGGGACACCCGCTAATGACGCCACGGCTAAACCATAGCTTTTACTTGCAGCACCTTCTTGGACACTATGCATAAAGGCAATTGTGTCACCATGCTCGACAGCATCTAAGTGAATATTTGCTGTACCTTCTAATTTTTCAGGTAATGTGGTTAATTCAAAATAGTGTGTCGCGAAGAGTGTCATTGCTTTTATACGATTTGCTAAGTTTTCAGCACAAGCCCAAGCCAGAGATAATCCATCATAGGTTGATGTACCCCGACCAATTTCATCCATTAACACCAAGCTATTTTCAGTCGCGTTGTGCAAAATGTTAGCTGTTTCGGTCATTTCCACCATAAAGGTAGAGCGACCAGAAGCAAGATCATCAGAAGCACCCACACGTGTAAAGATACGATCGACTGGGCCAATCAATGCTTTTTCAGCAGGCACAAAGCTACCAATATAAGCAAGTAAAGTAATTAATGCAGCTTGGCGCATATAAGTACTTTTACCCCCCATATTAGGACCCGTAATGATCAATAAGCGGCGCTGCGGTGCTAATTGTAATGGGTTTGAAATAAAAGGCTCGCTGAGGACTTGTTCAACAACAGGGTGACGTCCCCCTGTGATTTGAATACCTACTTTCTCACTTAATTCTGGACGCGTGTAATTTAATGATTCAGCACGCTCTGCAAGGTTAGAAAGAACATCTGTTTCTGCTAAAGCTTCAGCACTAATTTGTAGTGCGGTAAGGTGGGGCAATAGTTTTTCAAAAATCTCTTCATAGAGCATTTTCTCAATTGCGAGCGCCTTACCTTTAGACGTTAATACTTTGTCTTCATATTCTTTTAATTCAGGAATAATGTAGCGTTCAGCATTTTTCAATGTTTGGCGACGAACATAGTGCATAGGGACTAAATTACTTTGACCACGGCTAACTTGAATGTAATAGCCATGTACACCATTAAAGCCAACTTTAAGTGTCTCAATACCCCATTTTTCACGTTCACGGATTTCAAGTTTATCGAGGTAATCACTTGCGCCATCAGCTAATGCTCGCCATTCATCTAATTCAGCATGATAACCAGAGGCAATAACACCACCATCACGCACTAATACCGGCGGTGTTTCAACAATCGCATTTTCAAGTAATTCACATAATTCATCAAATTGACTAATGCGCTTTTGTAATTCTTTAATGTAAGGCATATCGGCTTGTTCAAGCACTTGATGAATATCGTGATATTGCTGAAAAGCATGGCGCATACGAGAAAGATCACGAGGACGTGCTGAGCGTAGTGCTAAACGTGCTAAAACTCGCTCTAAATCACCAATTTGTCGTAAAAAAGGCTGTAATTCAAAATAGAGAGGTTGTAATGCACTAATTGCATCTTGGCGTTTGGTTAGTTGCTCACGTTGGCGTAAAGGAGAGTGTATCCAACGTTTTAGCATTCGGCTTCCCATAGGGGTAACACAAAGGTCAAGTATAGATGCCAGTGTGTTATCAGTGCCACCTGTAAGATTTTGAGTTAATTCAAGATTACGGCGAGTTGCTGCATCTAAAATAATCGAATCTTGAGGGCGTTCCATGGTGATGTTACGAATATGAGGTAATGAAGTCCGCTGTGTATCTTTCACATATTGCAATAAACAGCCTGCGGCACAAAGTGCGAGATGTGCATTTTCAACACCAAAGCCAGTTAAATCACGAGTACCAAATTGTAGATTTAGCTGTTGCTTTGCTGTTTCTGGCTCAAACTCCCAAATAGGGCGACGACGCAAGCCTTGCTGGCGTTCAATCAGTGCCATCGACTCAAAAGTTTCTGGATAAAGTAATTCTGCAGGATGTGTACGCTGCAACTCTGCCATCATACTTTCACTATCAGGCATTTCAGTGACACGAAAACGCCCTGATGTGATATCTAATGTTGCATAACCAAAAGCGCCATTTTTATCTTGCCAAATAGCGGCTAAAAGGTTGTCTTGGCGCTCTTCAAGTAAGGCTTCATCAGTGACAGTACCCGGTGTAACAATACGAATAACTTTACGTTCAACAGGGCCTTTACTGGTTGCAGGATCGCCGATTTGTTCACAAATAGCAGCAGACTCACCTAATTGCACCAATTTAGCGAGGTAGTTTTCAACAGCATGATGAGGAACTCCCGCCATAGGAATAGGTTGGCCTGCAGACTGACCTCGTTTTGTTAATGAAATATCTAATAAGCGAGAGGCTTTTTTGGCATCATCAAAAAATAGTTCATAAAAGTCACCCATACGATAGAACAGTAAGATTTCAGGATGCTCTGCTTTAATTTTAAGATACTGTTGCATCATTGGTGTGTGGGAGTCTAAATGTTGAATGTCAGTCATGTTGTTGTCTGTCTTAACGTATTGAATTTTAATTTATTTGTGAAAATCTGTTGTTACACTGTATATCGTTCTATTTCACAAGAATTGTATGATCATATCACAAGGTTTCAGTTCATTGTTTTAATTATCTTATAGTCAGCACTAAATAAGATAACACTTATGAGCTAAAAGTAGTCAGCAAAATGAGGCCATGAAACCGAATAGTAAAGATAGGGCTGATACAGGTGAAAATACAGGTTTATGTATATTTTGTGGCGCAATAGGCATTAAGATATTTTTCTACCGTTATAGTGGCCCAATTACATAAACTTACCCAGTAAAGGATTAGTAATTTTACTCAAACTTCATTGATTGAAGCGAGAGTTAAGTTACAAGAGTTAAAACAGTTATGTCAATTAGGCCGATGCCCAGCGACAGAGTTAAAAGAAGAAAAACAGCACTGAATTGGTGGCTATTCACAGAGCATTCTGACATAAACTGCTGAATGCAGGCTTAATACGGTTTCATCCCGAGTTGTTAGCTGCAACTTGAAAGCTATAGGGTATATGGTATCGTACGCGCCAGAAATACCTTTAAGAGAGCCCGTCACGGTGGAAAAAAAGAAAACCTTCCTGCAGCAGAAAAGCGGCTTGCACCCGCGTAACCGTCATCGCTCGCGCTATGATTTCCCTGCGCTGATCAACAGCTGCCCTGCACTGGAGCCGTTCGTCAAGCCGAACGCCTGGGGCGACATCTCGGTAGATTTTGCCGATCCTGCGGCGGTTAAAATGCTCAACCGTGCGTTGCTGCAACATTTTTATGGCATCGAACACTGGGACATTCCTGCCGGTTATCTGTGCCCGCCGATCCCCGGGCGTGCCGACTATTTACACCATCTGGCCGATTTGCTGGCGACCAGCAACGGCGGTGAGATCCCTCGCGGTAAAGGCGTGGCGATCCTTGATGTGGGTACTGGCGCCAACTGTATTTATCCGATTATTGGCCTGCGTGAATACGGCTGGCGTTTTACCGGTTCGGAGATTGATCCAGTATCGTTCAATACAGCCAATATGATCGTGGAGATGAATCCGACGCTGAGAAACGGCGTGCGTCTGCGTTTGCAAAAACACCCCGAATTTATTTTGAACGGCATCATCGGCGTGGCGGAGAAATTTGATGCCACACTGTGTAATCCACCGTTCCACAGCTCTGAACAGGAAGCGCAAGCCAGCACCCGCCGCAAACTGCACAAGCTGGGTAAAGGCGAGGTAGCTGACACGCCGGTACAGAACTTTGGTGGCAAAAATAAAGAGCTATGGTGTGAAGGCGGTGAAGAAGCCTTTGTGCGTAAAATGGTAGAGGAGAGCGTTAGCCTGGCGCAAAACTGCCTGTGGTTCACCTCGTTGATTTCTAAAAACACGACCCTGCCTTCGATTTATCACGCGTTGAAGCTGGTGGGTGTGGCCGAAGTCCGTACTATTGAAATGGCGCAGGGGCAAAAAATCAGTCGCTTCGTGGCCTGGACTTTCCACGACGCACAACAGCAGGTCGCCTGGGCGGCAGAACGCTGGCGTTAATTTCCCAGGTGTCGGTTATTTAACCGGCACCGATAAAACTTCGCATTTCCCTTTCAATTAATTCAAATACATAATTTCTCTATAGCTTAGAAATAAATATATTTCGGTTGAATTTTGTGATCTGTATTGCCACATAAAACAACGATAATAAAATGCACTATCGCCAGTTTTAAGTGAGGCTAGCATGAACAAGAATGAATTAACCCAAGCAACAAAGCCAACACGTACTCAACTCATTCGTTCGGTAACAACCTCTACGGCGATTGAAACAGGGCAGAAGTCTCGTCGCCTTGAAGAAGAGATGAAAGTAAAACGTGAGAAGTTTGGGCATTTGAAACTTGCGATCTAGTCTGCTTTTGAAGCTGACAAATTAAGTGATAGCACCTGCTTTATTCATTTTATATTAAAGCTTATTACCCAAGTGCTAAAAGAAGGTATTGAGAATAGCTAATATAGGGTATCTATAAATTATATTAAAAAATATTTATAAATATATTACGTTATAGATAAGTAAATATACGCCATCAATAAACCATTAATACTCTTAAAAAGAGTATTAATGCGATATGTAAAATTAATTCGATAAATAATAGTCATTAATTATTAAACTCATTATAGTTTATAGCGAGTCGATTACTTAATAATATAATGAGGGATTATGAAAAAGAACATCTTGGCATCAATAATAAGTCTTTTATTAATATCAACAGTAGGTTGTGATAATTCAAATGAAAATTCGAATACAGGAACACCCTCTCAAGATAAAAATAAAACAGAGCAAACAACACAATCTCAACCTGATTCAAAAAACACTCAATCTGATGAAGTTCAATTTAGCCAGAAAATTGAAAAAGGTAATTTGTGGTTAGCAACGTTTAACGAAGATTTTGGCACCATTATACAGAAAAAAACGGGTAGAATTTCAGGCACAATTAACGTTAATCTTTTAGATAATACGAAAACAGTTTTAACAAGTTTAAGTTCTGATCATGGTGAAAGCATTGATTTAACACCTTTCAAAATATTCGAAACTGAAACAGACCAAATAAAAAAAATGAAAGCGAGCAGTGCGATAATGCCTGTTAGAAGCGCTTTCTCTATGCATTTGAGTGCTTCAGGAGCAGAGCGTGCTAAAGAATCTTTTGAATTTATGAAAACGCTTCCTCCTACACTTCCAGAATTAGATGCTGTAGGTAATGCTTATGGTGAAAGTTATGTTGATTTATATGAAAAATTGTTGAAATTGGGCGATTATCTCGTTGTAAAAGAAACTTATCGCTTAGATGATTTTGCACAAGCAAGTGCTTTGTATGAAGATGTGAAAAATGCTTATGCCAAACTAATTGATGAAAAAGAAAAAGCTGCTGATGCATATGAAAACTATTACCAAGCAATGCATATTGAAGAGCTTGAATTAGTGAAAAAAGAAGGCTTAGTGGTTCGTTATCAAATTATGCAATCATTGGATATAGTTACCAGTACACTTGATTCAATGAATCCAGATAAAATTGATGTAGCTGCACTCTCTGCGGCAATTACCAAAATTGAAGCTCAATCAATTGAACTAGGAAAAGTATTTGGTGATGAAGCATTGCTGAATAAAGAAAATATGAAAGGCACTGATTATTCAGTTAAAAAGTATTTAGAATTATACCAACAACTTGTTATTGAGTTAAAAGTGTTAGAGAAAAAACTTAATGAGAATAAAGATGTATCAGGTAGCATAAATACGATTTCAAATGAATATAAATACTTGATAGAGAATTATAACTCTCTAATAGCGAAGTAATATTTTTACAATTAAAATGTAAATCGCGCTTTAATAGTGCGATTTTTCTTGCAAGATTTATTTTTTATACTGAGTTTTATTAAACATTAAATGATGGTTAGAAAAAGATGATCCAAACTCATGCTCAGAAGAGTCTTGAAATAGAGTGGAATGCTAGAAAAAAAGATTAAGAATGTAATCTATTTTTATATAATAAAATTATAAATTAATGATACGTATTCATTCTTATTTTAGATTCTTGTTTTATTATCGTTGCGCTATTTATTTTGCTCTTTGGCTTAATTTTACTGATAAGAAAATGTATTTTTATCAGTGCAAGATAGGACTATCTATATGGACGTACTACGTTTTTTGCTTTCCCTCCCTTTTAAACTGATCCGTTTATTTGGGTGGATCATTGTTTTTTGTATTCGTCTTCTTGAGAAAATACTCAGTCCGCTTATAGGGAAAATACAATGGAGTACACCAGTATGGATTAGTTTTGTTGCTCGTCATTTGCGAAATGTTGAAAAAAAAATAGTCGGCCATCCTAAAACTGTATTAGGTACTACTATTTTTATTATTGTCGCGTCATTTGGTGGTTATTACGGTTATCACAGTTATCTTAATCGCCCTGTTCCTATCGATGTTGCACCAATTGTTGTGCAAAATGTTGATGTGAAACTTAAAGGGCCAGCAAAAATCAATTATGCCAGTGATAATCCTCAATCACAGAAAATAATTTTATCTTTTTCTCGCTCTGCTGCACCAATTACACTAATTGATAAAGAAGTTACTGAGGGGGTGACATTAACGCCCGCTATTGAAGGTAACTGGCGGTGGCAAAATGGTTCGACACTTGTTTTTACAGCCCAAAAACCATTTGTGATGGGAAGTGAATATAAAATAGAGCTTGATGAAGCCCAATTATTAGCCCCTCAATTTTCACTTAAATTAAAAAAATATGAATTTAAAACAACCTCTTTTGATTATAGTTTAGGCAGCCGCGAATTTTATCAAGATCCTCAAAATCCATCACAAAAGCACGCTATCATCAAAATCGCGTTTAATGCGCCTGTTGATATTCAAAGCTTTGAAAAACGCCTTTCAATGAAATATGGCGATAATGAAAAACTAAAATACGTGATTAATTATGACAATAAAAAATTAACAGCATGGGTTCATTCTGAGCCATTAGCGCTAAAGGATATTAGTAGCCAAGTTTTCCTTAAAATCACCCCCGGTGTTACGACGACAGTAACGGGAAATACAACATTAAAAGAAAAAACGTATCATGTTGATATTCCAAGTTTATATAGTCTTACTGTTTCAAATATAGAGAGTGAACTTGTTGAATCTGAAAATGGAAAAGATGCACGAGTGCTTATTGTTTCATTAAATGATGATTTAAACGAAAAAGAGATAAAAAATGAAGTCTCCGCATGGTTATTACCTCAGCATAATTTAGAAATACAAGATGCTGATATTAACCAAGGTGAAGATGATTATTACGATTGGAATTTGGGTGATGTTAGTAAAACAATTCTTGCTCAATCTGAAAAATTAACACTTGAAATGAATGATAATGAGCAAGAAAATCAGGCGACCTTTGCTTTCAAATACAATGCACCAGCTTATCGCTATTTATTAGTTAAAATTCCAAGCGGAATAATCTCTGTAGGTGGATATCAATTAAAAGAAGATCATTACCAAATTGTTAGTGTACCTGATTATCCACAAATGCTGAGTTTTGTCTCTGAAGGTGCTTTACTTTCAATGACGGGTGACAAACGGATCACAGTTTCTGCACGTAATCTGCCAGGTTTACAACTTGATATTAAACGAGTCATTCCAAATCAGTTACAACACATAGTTTCTTTTAAAGATAAGTATTTTACATCAACAAATTTTAACCGTCTTAATGATGAGTATTTTACTGAGCATTTTACTTATCAAACTGCATTAAATAATGAAAATAAAGGTGAAATTCAATATAAAGGCATTGATTTAAGTCGCTATTTATCTACTGACCCTAATGCCAAGCGTGGAATATTTTTATTAAAACTCACCTCATGGGATCCTAACAAAGCGGCAAAAGCTGATGATGAAGATGACGATGAATATTATGACGAAGAAGATGTTGTTTCTGATACCCGTTTTATCGTTGTCACAGATTTAGGGATTATCGCTAAATCCTCAATTGATGGCTCTAGAGATGTTTTTGTACAATCTATTTATAGCGGAGAGCCTGTTAGTAATGCAAAAGTCTCTGTTATTGCTAAAAACGGAACAACGTTACTTAGCAAAATAACTCATGCTGATGGGCATGTCGCTTTTCCAACCCTTAAAGACTTTAGAAATGAACAAACTGCAGTTCTCTTTTTAGTTGAAAAAGAAGGGGATATTTCATTTTTACCAACAGATGCTTATTACGATAGACAACTAAACCTTTCTCGTTTTGATGTTTACGGTGATGATACACCAAGAGATCCACGTACTCTTGATAGTTTCCTCTTTTCTGATAGAGGTGTTTATCGACCGGGGGAAACATTTAATATAGGGCTTATCACTCGTACATTTGATTGGAAAACGGCGATTGAAGGGGTGCCTTTACGTATTGAAATCCGTGACCCTCGTAATACATTAATGTTAAATCAATCCATGACATTAAACGAGTTTGGTTTTAATGAGTTGAGCTATACCACGTCAGAAAACTCACCGACTGGAGATTGGAATATCTATCTTTACTTGGTAGGTAAGAATAATGAAGATGCCAGTTTATTAGGCAGTACAACCATTGTCGTTAAAGAGTTTGAACCTGATTTACTTAAAGTTGCACTTAATCTGACGCCTAATAGACAACAAGGGTGGGTAACACCTTCTGAACTAAAAGCTTCAATTGATGTACAAAATCTATTTGGTACACCAGCACAAGACCGACGTGTTGTTTCTAAATTAACGTTGCGACCAATTTATCCGAACTTTTCTCGTTATGCTGATTATCGTTTTTATGAAAACCGTCGTAATCACGATAGTTTTGAGACGGATTTAGAAGAGAAAACAACGAATGAAGAAGGATTTGCGGATATTGATTTAGGGCTAACATCTTATGATGATGCAACTTATCAATTACAGCTTATTTCTGAAGCTTTTGACGCAGGAAGTGGTCGTTCAGTTACGGCGGCTGCGCGCGTGATGGTATCTCCTCATGATTATCTGATTGGTGTAAAAGCGGATGGCTCTCTCGACTACATTAATCAAAATGCGCAGCGTAATCTCACTTTTATTGCTATTGATCCGACTTTAAAACAAGTTGCTCAAGAGGCATTAACGTTAGAACGCTATGAGCAAAAATATCTCTCTGTTTTAACGCGCCAAAATTCAGGTGTTTATAAATATCAGTCTAAATTAAAAGAAGTCTTTATTAATGAGGTCGCACTTTCTATTGATGAAAAGGGCAGCAACATTATATTAGAGACACAAACACCGGGTAACTTTGTATTATTAGTGAAAAACAAAGAAGGTAGTGTACTGAACCGAATTAATTATACGGTTGCAGGAAATGCGAATGTTACACGTTCACTGGATCGTGAGGCTGAGTTACAACTCACCTTAAATAAAGATACATATAAAGCCGGTGAAGAGATCGAAATAGCCATTAATGCGCCTTATACCGGTAGCGGTATTATCACGATAGAAAAAGATAAGGTTTATCATTGGCAGTGGTTTACATCATCAACAACAAATTCAGTACAAAAAATTCAAGTTCCTGCGCAATTGCAAGGTAACGGTTATATTAATGTCCAATTTGTTCGAGATATAAATTCTGATGAAATATTTATGAGCCCACTTAGCTATGGCGTTGTACCGTTTAAAGTCAGTCGTGAAGATTATCAAGCTCAAATTGAATTGCAGTCTCCTGAGGTTATCAAACCCGGTGATACTTTACCGATTACTGTAAAAACAGGGATGCCACAACAAGTTGCTGTTTTTGCTGTTGATGAAGGTATCTTGCAAGTTGCGCGATATAAATTAAAAGATCCATTGGATTACTTTTTCCGTAAGCGCTCATTAGAAGTTGAAAGCACGCAAATACTGGATCTCATTTTGCCTGAATTTAGCAAAATGATGTCACTGACTTCAGCGCCAGGTGGTGATGCGGGTGAAGGGGTTGATCTCTATTTAAATCCATTTAAACGTAAGAAAGAAGAGCCTGTCGCGTATTGGTCTGGCATTACAGAGGTTGATGGAGAAGCTGTCTTTAACTACAAAGTGCCAGAGTATTTTAATGGCAAAATAAGGGTTATGGTGGTATCTGTTACACCAAATCGTATCGGAAATACGCAACGTTATACAACTGTGCGTGATGATTTTGTATTAAGTCCTCATATTCCTACTACGGTCGCACCTAATGATGAATTTGATGTCACTTTAGGTATCGCAAATAACCTGACAGATCTTAACGGTGTTGCAACTAAACTCGATGTGATAATAACACCAGAACCTCAATTAGAAGTGATAGGACAAAAGAGTTATCAACTAGAATTAGGTGAGAAAAAAGAAACGGTAGTTTCCTTTAGACTAAAAGCGACATCGCAGTTAGGTAATGGTGCTATTACCTTCATGGTAAATACTGAAGGTAAAGTGACACAAAGAACCGTAAATCTCTCAATTCGTCCGGCTTCGGCTTATCGTACCCAATCAAGCTTAGGGCGCATGGAGGGTAAAGAGCAACGTGTTACCTATATTCGTCAAATGTATGATGAGTACGCAAAAAGAGATGCGCGCGTTTCTTACTCGCCTTTAGTACTAAGCAGTGCATTGGCACAATATCTGGCTAATTATCCTTATAACTGTTCAGAGCAAATAACCAGTCAGGCAATACCGTTGTTATTCCATCAACGTAACCCTGAAATGAAGGCAATATATTCACAAGATAAAATTCGTACTCAACTTGAACAGACAATGGCAACATTACTGACTCGCCAAAATGGTCAAGGTGCTATCGGAACATGGCGTTCAACACCATCGACTGATCCATTTGTGACGTTATATGTGGTTCAATTCTTACTTGAAGCGCAAGATGCTAATTACCCAGTATCAGACACATTGTTACGATCATCCAATGAATACTTAACCAAGCTTGCGGTGAATTCAGGGCTAAATAATCAAGATGAACTTAGAATGCGTGCTTTCGCTGTTTATTTATTAACACGTCAAGGCAAAGTGACTACCAGTGAAATAGCCGCCATTCAAACTCGGATGCAAAAAAATTATCCAAAAACATGGCAGAATGATTTAGGTGCTTTATACCTAGCGGTTTCTTATAAAATGCTGAAAATGGATAAACAAGCGGATGAATTGCTAAAACCGACATGGCAAGAACTAAACAAGGCTTATAGCAAAGCGTGGTGGTCACATAACTACTTAGATCCACTCGTGCTAGACAGTACAAGACTGTATCTGATAGTGAAATATTTCCCTGAAAAAGCAGGAGATATCCCACCGCAATTATTAGAAAATATGGTAATGAGCTTTAAAGAAGAGCGATATACCACACAATCATCAGCGATGAGTATCTTGGCGTTAGAGCATTACACTAAACAGATCCAAAATATGACAACGCCGACACAGCCATTAACGGTGAGTGTAAAAAGTGATGAAAACCCACCCGTTGTTATTTCATCGATGACAAATGCAACAGCGATCGGTCAGTTTAACGCGGGTATTAAAGAGATCTTATTTAATAACCCAACTAATAATGCGGCTTGGTATGTTGTGACGCAATCAGGTTTTGACAGTGAACAACCAACAGAAGCACTTTCACGAGGATTAGAAATCTCTCGTGATTATGTCAATGAGAAAGGTGAGGTGGTTAATAGTGCAACATTGGGTGAAAAACTCTATGTGAACATAAAGATCAGAGCCAATGCAAAACAGGGTGTGAATAATGTCGTGCTGGTGGATTTACTTCCGGGTGGTTTTGAAGTTGTACAACAATCAATGGATGATGTTGATAACCCTGAAGCAGAGTGGTTATCACCAACAGGATCGAAAGGAACTCGCTGGTCACCAGAATACAGTGATATTCGAGAAGACAGAGTCATTATTTACGGTACAGCGACCCAACAGGTACAAGAATTTGTTTATCAAATTAAAGCAACCCATTCTGGGGTATTCACAATACCGCCCGCATTTGCAGAAGCTATGTATGATCGCGAAATACAAGCGTTAGCTGTTGGTAAAGGTGCCATGACGATTAAAAAACCAACGCAAGTTAGTGGCAGTATTAAATGAAATTAGATGTAATATCAGACGCTTGTTTCTGGTTATTTTAATATGACCAGAAGCAAGCGGTTTTTACAAAATATATTAATGGGGGGCTTTTTAGTCGCCCTCTTTTGTATTGTATTTCGCCTTTTCCCTCATCCTGCACTATCAGAAGGCTTTTTATCTTCAACTGCCTACTATGATAGCAATGGAAATTTACTGCGTTTAACACTCGCTAATGATGAACGTTATCGATTGTGGACGGATTTAGACGATATTTCGCCTTTAATGGTTGAAAGTGCTATGCGATATGAAGATCGCTGGTTCTATTATCATGTTGGATTTAATCCTTACAGTTTACTTCGAGGCTTTTTTGTCAGTTATGTTTATGGTGAGCGATTACAAGGTGGTTCAACGATCACCATGCAACTGGCTCGCATGCATTGGCAATTAAATACACGTACAATAGGGGGCAAATTTGTTCAGGTATTACGTGCTATTCAATTAGAACTCAGTTATTCAAAACATGATATTTTAGAAGCTTATTTCAACTATGCACCTTATGGGCGAAATATAGAAAGTGTTGGTGCTGCGAGCCTGATTTACTTTAATAAAAATCCTAAAGAATTAACGTTACCCGAAGCGTTAACACTTGCCGTATTACCTCAATCGCCAAGTTACCGAATCGAGCCAAATAGTGATGGTATTAGTCTTTCTTTAATGAAAACGCGTAATCAGCTTTATGATTATTGGCTGGAAGAACATCCTAAAGATGCCGATTTATCTGCACTGTTTCACTTGCCACTTCGGTTACGTCAACCCGAAAAAATGCCTTATATTGCACCTCACTTAGTGGAGCAAATTGAAAAACAGGAAAAATTTAACCCAAGAAAACCTACAACTATAGTCACAACGATTGATCTTCCATTACAAAAACTAGTTGAAAAACAAGTTGATGCGTTTATTGAACGAAATAAACATCTTGGTGTTAAAAATGCCTCCGTGATCCTTGTTGATACACGAGATATGGGCGTTAAAGCGTTAGTTGGTTCGGCTGATTATTATAATGTTGATATTCATGGGCAAGTTAATGGCACTAATGCGAAACGCTCACCAGGCTCAACATTAAAACCTTTTATCTATGCGTTAGGGTTAGAACAAGGAATATTACACCCTAGAACGATATTGAAAGATGTTCCCTCCACATTTGGAAGTTATGCACCAGAAAACTTTGATTTACGTTTTTTAGGGCCGATTTCAGCAACTCAAGCATTAAATTACAGTCGAAATATCCCTGCGGTGGCGATTGCCTCTCAATTGAAACAACCCACACTCTATCAGTTTTTACAAATGTCTGGCGTTAGTAACATGGCGAGTGAAAAACATTATGGTTTATCACTCGTGTTAGGCGGGGGGGAGATTACAGTACAAGAATTAGCGAAGCTCTATACAATATTAGCCAATCGAGGCCAACTTAAACCGTTAAGAATGCAAAGTACGGATACAATTACTCAACCCATTCGATTGCTCAGTGAAGAGGCGAGTTTCATTACATTGGATATGTTAAGTCAGCATCGGCGGCCTGATGATACTCTTGCACAAAAATCCATGACGCTACCCGTGTATTGGAAAACAGGCACCTCTTGGGGATTTCGTGATGCATGGAGTAGTGGCATATTCGGTCCCTATGTTTTAGTGGTTTGGATAGGTAATTTTGATGGCAAAGGAAACAGCGCATTAATTGGTGCCGAAGCAGCCGCACCTCTATTTTTTAATATTATAGATAATATTGTTGCAGATTATCCGAATTTAAAAGAGCCTAGATTTAAGCTTCCTGAAAATATTAAGCAAGTCGATATTTGTTTGGCGAGTGGTAATTTACCTACGCCATGGTGTCAACGAAAAGGTAAAACATGGTTTATTCCAGGTAAATCACCAATTAAAGTCGATACTATTTATCGGCCTCTAGCAATTGATAAAGCGACGGGTGAAGTTGTTTGTCCTCCGTACAATGAAGATCAGGTAAATATCGAAATTTTTGAATATTGGCCTTCAGATCTCGCTAAAGTTTTTGCGCAAGCAGGATTACCCAAACGCATTCCACCCTCTACGGCGCATTGTAAAAATGGGGATATGGCGGTGGCAGGTACGGCACCTCGTATATTATCACCATTACGAAATACAACTTACACCTTAAGACGGACATCATCACCAAATACGTCCATTATATTTAATGCAACGGCAGATAATGATAGCAGTATTATTTATTGGTTTGTTGATGATGCCTATTTGGGAAACAGTACAAATCAGCGTTCGATTGAGTGGCATCCAAAAGAAAGTGGTCGTTATCGTATTCGTGCTGTAGATGACAAAGGGCGCGCGGATACTCGCAATATTCAAGTTGATATTATTGGTGTGATAAAAACACAAGTGCTAGAAGTGCAAGAGTATTAGCGTTAAAAACCACCGGTTTTACTTAATGATTGTCTTAACGTGTAAATATTAATTTCTATCGTTATCTTATTCTAACTATTGTTGTTTCATATTGTTGCGAGGTAATTATTAGGTAAAATATTGAAAATATATTTTATCTTGTGAGCAAGGAAGACATAATCAGTATGAAAACTCAAATTCTAAAATTAGCATTATTAGGTGCATTAACATTACCTTTAGTTGGGTGTGGTGGTGGAACACCTAATTGTGATAGTTCAGAAGCCAAGAACTTGGTGGTTGATATTACAAAAGATGAATTACGTGACCAAAAAATGGCCGCTGTGATCGATCAAATTAAGATCAAAGTAGAAAGCGTACGTACACGTGAACATGACGAAAAAAGAGATACCTATTCATGTGCGGCTGAGCTTTCTTTTGAAGGTGCGGGCGGTAAAAATGCGATTCCTATAACCTATACTATTGAAAGTACAGACGACGGAAAAGAGTTTTACGTCAATGTATTTGGTTTGTAATAGCGATAAAAAGCCATCATTATGATGGCTTTTTATGTTTAATGAGTAAGATATCTGATGAATTCTTTATAACTTAAGTGCGTTTAATCTATTTTTCATATCAGGCTAAGCCATCTAAAATTTCAGGTGATGGAATAAAGAATAACGTCCCCGTTACAGGGGTACTGAACTTAAGTAATTTATCCGTATGGCCTTCTGGTGTGCCTGCAAACATATTTTCTAACATGCGATGGGTTGTTGAAAAATAACGTGCATAACCAATAAAATAAGTACCATATTCATTCTTTGATGGATTGGAAAAAGGCATATTGGCTCTGACAATTTTCAAATCATCACCGTTTTCATCTTGAATATTAGTGACAACATTATGAGAACCGGGCTCTTTCTCTTCATCGGTTAATTCCACATCGTTGAACTTATGTCTACCAATGACTTTTTCTTGTTCGATAAGAGGCTGTTTTTCCCATGCTTCCATATCATGAATATATTTTTGTACAAAGGCGTAACTGCCTCCTGTAAATTCAGGATCTTCATCACCAATAACGGCATAAGAGGTACGCTCATCTTCATATTCTGGGTTTTCAGTACCATCAACAAAGCCAATAATAGAACGCCCATCAAAATATCTAAATCCATGTACTTCATCGACAGGTGTAACAATATTCTTTAGCTTTTGGCTGATGATAGAAGCTAATTCGTAACAAGCAGAAACTTTGAGAGCACGAATATGGAAAAAGAGATCGCCAGAAGTAGAAACCGCAGTATAAGTATCACCTTTGATTTCTTTAAAGGTATTTAGTTCTTTGGGTCTTGCTTGATTGGGGAATAATGTTGTCCATGCATTTGCACCGAATCCTATTACACAGCTTGTTTCCAATTCAGGAAAACGTGTCCTCATACTACGTATTAGGCCAGAAAAATTATTACAAAAATCGATCAGAATTTCGCGGTTTTCAGGTGAGTGGGTGAGGTTAAAAACTAAAAAATACGCATTCTCACAGGGTGATTTCGTAACATCTTGGTATTTCATAATAATCCCTAAATGACGAATAAATGAATAGCAATTAAGCTTTATTTATAAAACCTGATTTTTAGTTTTACACCAAAATGTTACTTATTACAAAGTGAAGGGGTGATCTTTATCCTAAATTTTATAACTAAAGAGAATAATAGGTTATATTATTCTCTTTAGTTTAGGCGGTGAAAAAATAGAGTATTAATTAATGTTTTCATGACTACGGTAGACTAAAGATAAATGGGGATGTAGCCATAAACTGGCGGGTGTGACCGTTGTTCTTTCCCAAGGAATTTGCCCAATAAACCACAATTTCCAAAATTGTAATTTTGCATTAGGGTTTTTACTTAATAACTCTTGGAAGGTTTCGATTTCTCCAACTCGAATAGAAAGTGCTGATTTATAAATATCAAAAACAAATTTAGAGCAAAACTGACGGGAAGAGTCGTATTTAAAACCGGTGTGGTAAAGCTTATTTAATCTTTCAGGAACTTGTGCAACAAGTGCACTTTTTTGCTCATCAGAGAGTTGTGTTGATAGGCGGCGTATTGCATAGCGCTTACCCGCAGAGCGGTTAATAAAGCGGGTTAATGTGGTTGTGGTTGAGAGTGGAACTCGACTTTCGGCAACTAAATAATCTTCACCATTATGGCCAATAATAATGCCGACATGATTACTCCAACATAAAGATGCGGAGGAGATTTGACGAAATAAAGAAGTGCCAATACATGTAAATACAATATCACCAACTTCTAGTTTTTGTGGGTAATCAATTTTTATCATCATTATATGACCTATTAAATGGAGACGTAATTATTCTTCTTTGACCCTAATAGATATATATGGTTTCTATTTGATAACTCAATAACCTTAAAATAAAAAGTGAGCTTTAATTTAAGATAGTCTTAATAATGAGATAAAAACAATATTTTACTCATAATAAGAATATTAAAATAATTATTTAACTGAATTATTTTAGTTGTTCGTCAGAAATATCATATTTTACAGCGACACTATTTTTATACAATAATTCTGATTTAATTAATTGCGGGAAGGCACCGACATTATTCTTAGTATAAATATCTCGCCATATTTCATTACAGCGATATACTTGTTCTTCTTTTTTGACAAAAGAAGACGATTTCTCATAGACATGATAGCGATATTCTCTTGCTTCACTGCAACGTAATTCGCCTTCTAATTGGTGTTCTGCCACATGTAATTTAATTTGATAATCATAAGATGTCGGATTGTATAAAACTAAATCCACATAATTGTAGAAAATGGCAGCACCTGATCCAAAAGGGAGTACTCGCCCTTCATCCGGAAAGGGGTCAAAGCTGTGATTTGCTTTTTCAATTACGTTTAATTCAGAATGAAGTGCTAGCCAGTGAATTAAATTACTTGCCTGACAAATGCCACCTCCTACGCCTTTTCTGGCTTCGCCATAAGAGAGTTGCATGCCATCAATAAAGCCTCTTTTATAGCTTGGTTTACCGACTAAATAACAAAAAGAAAAATATTCACCTGGTTTTATCACTACGCCATCTAACGCTTTTTCGACTAATTTAAGATTCGTTATTTTATTGTATTGTAATTGAATATCGCTTTCGCCACGGCGACTAATTAATTTAGATGTGTGTTTTAGATAACGGTATGAAAGACGATGTTCTGGTTGAACATCTCTGCTGTATTTTCGACCTGAAAAGCGCCAACTAAGAGAACGAAATAAACGACGCTGTGCCACTCTCAACGTATAAAGAATCGGGTGATAAGACGAGAGTGTTCTACGCATAAAATCCTTTTAAACAATAGTAAATAGAAAGGGAGAAACGCGAGTATAATAACGATTTAATGAGGATATTGATACGCCGATACCCTTAAAATACTAGGGTTAAGAATTTAGCCAATAAATTTATTTATTAATATCTTTCGTTAAAATTTGTGCTTGAGATTGTAAGACAGATAAAAAATTCTTAGTAGCTGGAGAGATATATTTTTCTTTATGATAAAAGTAACGAATACCTCGGCTAAATTGAATATCATCAAATGCAATTTCACATAAAAGACCAGATTTTAATTCTTGCATGATAGACAAACGAGATAAAATTGAGATCCCTAAACCATGAATAACACCCTGTTTTATTCCTTCTAAACTATTTATTTCCATCACATTTTTGAGTTCTTTATTATTTTCTTTGATCCTGTCTAATAAAAAATCACGGGTAGCAGAGTGTTCGGGTTTGATCAGAAAAACTTCTGATGTAATATCAGAAAATCTGCAATGTTTCTTTTTTGCCAACCAATGTTCAGGTGAACAAATAAGCACTAAGGGATCGATAAGAAAGGTATCAAGATGATATTCCGTCGGATCTAAATAGATATGATCTGACATGATCAAAAATTCTAATTCTTGGGTATCAAGCTTACGGATAAGTTGGGTTGAACTTGAAATATCCATGCTTAATTTCACATCAGGATATTGCTCTCTAAACTGCGCCATGATTTGAGGTAATAGGTAAACGCCAACAAAATGACTAGCGCCAAACTTAATTTCACCTTTGGAGGGATCATCAAATTGTCGCATATGCTCAGAAGAGGATTTCACTAAATTAATAATCTGAGTTGCGTACTGCTGATACACCTTACCTTGGGGAGTTAAATAAAGCCGATTATTAATCCTTTCAAACAACGTTGTTTGCAATTCTTCTTCTAGTTTTCTGATTTTAATACTGACACTGGGTTGTGTGCAGAATAGACGCTCAGCCGTTTCAGTGACATTAAAACCGTTGGCAAGTAGTAAAAAAGCATCAAGTTGGCTTAAATTCATATCAACACCATAAATTATTTTTATAGTTATAATATATTAATACAATTATCTTTATACCTCAATATTTCTATACTGAATTTCCTACCCCTACATATTAAGAGGAATCGGTTATGGAAAAGACTGCGAAGCGGGATAACATCGCTAAACCAGCGCCATTATCACCAAAACAAAACAGTAATAAAATAACGTTAAAAACAATAGGAATACCTTTAGCTTTATTGGTATTGCTCGTTTTATTTTTTATGCCAACACCCGATGGATTAAGTATTGAAGGGCAAAAAGCCATTGCCATTTTTTGTGCAGCATTAATTTTATGGGTGTGTGGTTCTTTACCTATTTACTTAACATCAATGCTAGTGATTGTTTTACTTCCAATCACGGGCACTGTTGCAAAAGAAAAAGTCGTTTTCGGTACATTAGGGTATGACGTTATATGGCTGATGGTTTCAGCATTTGTTTTAACATCTGCCATGATCAAATCGAATATTGCTAGACGTTTTGCTCTGTGGATGATCACCAAGTTTGGTCAGACACCGAAAAAAGCATTATTTGTTCTTATATTAATTAATTTCAGTTTAGTTTTCTTTGTACCTTCAACGACCGCCCGCGCTACATTAATGGTGCCTATTTGTATGATCTTATTAGAGATACATAAGGCAATTCCTGGAAAAAGTAATTATGGGAAATTAATGATGTTGCAAGGTGTGCAAGCTGATGCCTTAGCTACATCTGGTGTAATGACTGGAACGGCGGCCAATATTATTGCGGTTGGTTTTATTAACTCACAAGCGGGAGGCTCTATTGGGTATATGGATTGGCTAATTGCCTCTTTTCCATTAGCCATTGTTGGTATGACACTCTCCTTTTTTATTGGATTAAAACTATTTTCTTTTAAAGGTGAAGTTGATTTTGAAGGTTCACTGGAAAAATTAAAAAAAGAACGTTCTCAACTTGGTGCATTAACAAAAAATGAGAAAAAAGCCATGTATATCTTTTTAATGGCGGTGTTCTTATGGGCAACAGAAAGTTATCACCAAGAAATGTTTAGTTTCAAAATTAGTGTTTATATGACGGCTGTTATTGCTGCCATTCTCTGCTTAATGCCTCGTATTGGTTTATTAACGTGGAATGAAGCCAATATCAAATGGGATCTTATGATATTTGCAGCAGGTGCCTATGCGGCTGGTAATACTTTAGAATCTACACAAGGCGCACAATGGTTAATTGGTAAAATGGTTTATGGACTTGGACTCGAAAATATGAGTTCGACGATGGTTTATATTGTGGTTGTCTTTATTTGTATGTATAGCCATTTGATTTTTACCAGTAAAACAGTAAAAACAACCATATTAATCCCAGCCATTATTGCACTTGCCAAAACCTTAGATATGGATCCTGTCACATTGGCATTAGCTGCGTCATTTACACTGACTTATACCATTACTTTACCACCACATTCAAAAGTAAATACTATCTATTTTTCAAGTGGTTATTTCAGTGTGTTAGAGCAAATGAAATATGGATTAATTACCTGCTTTGT
The DNA here is from genome assembly GCF_014897315.1 of Proteus sp. FME41. Classification (GTDB taxonomy): domain Bacteria; phylum Pseudomonadota; class Gammaproteobacteria; order Enterobacterales; family Enterobacteriaceae; genus Proteus. The sequence goes on from NZ_JABUYL010000012.1 coordinate 45,637, forward strand.
TGGTGCAACGGTAATTTCTATTGCGATATTCACTTGGTTCCAAATTCTCGGATATGGTCTTTAAACCATTAGATTAAGGAATAATAATGAGACTGATTTTATTAAGACACGGCGAAACCTTATGGAATATGGAATCACGCTTACAAGGACATGCTAACTCGTGTTTATCACCGAAAGGTGTTAATCAAGCAATGGCAATAAAAGAGAGTATTAATTTATTATCACCAACTCGGATTATTACGTCAGATTTAGGACGAACAGTACAAACAGCGGAAATTGTTGGTCACCCTGAAGCCGTAAAAGAACCATTATTGCGTGAATTAAATATGGGCGAATGGACAGGACAACGAAAACCTGAACTAATAAGACATCATGCAGATAAATACAAAAACTGGCGAGCTGGCACATATACGCCACCGAAAGGTGAAAATTGGTTTGATTTTTGTGATCGTATAGGTGCGGCATTACAAGGGTGGGTACATAAAGAGGACAGTGATTTACTTGCAGTTGTCCACAGTGGCGTAATCCGAGCAGCATGTAAGGTATTTTTAAACTTATCACCTGAATTTTTATTACCAGCAACACCCGGAACAATAACAATATTTAATTTTGATCTTAATTCTGATAAAGCACCAAAGTTAGAAGCCTACAATATTGGTTCTTATATGCCAGATAAGAATGTTGCCGATTAATTAAATTGAAAATTACTTTAAATTTAATTACATTATTAACGATTTATAAAATATTTAAATAAAACACTCCGATATTAAATCAGAGCAAGGGAAACCTTGCTCTTTTTTTATGTAAAAAATAAATCATATATTTTAAATGCAATATTTTTAGGGATAGAAAGTGAAAATGTAACTGATAAGTTAAAAGAAATTCCGTTTAAAAAACGTACATTAAGTTTCCAAAGTAGTCGATTAGAATGAAAAAACAGCTTACTTTATACAATAAAAATAATGTTTTTTTTAATTAACACATTATGAGTTAGAAAATAAGATAAAAAATTTTTTATTATAAAAAAAGAGTGTTTAACTTTTATTTTGATTTAACAACTCTGTTTCAAAGTATGAAAAGTAAATTTAATTAAATATAAAATTTATAGCTTAACTAATAATGAGTCGCCGCGGTTTAAAATTCTAATTATAAATATATTTAAGTATATTATACCGCTATAACCAAAACTTGTTTATTGTAAAAAACAATTAGATAATACTCACATACTGAGTTAATTAATTTATTTTGATTAATTTAGTGTATTTAATAAAAATTAATTGGAGAAAAAAATGAGAAAAAATTTACTTGCAACATTAATTGCTGCAGCGTCTATTTTTGTCGCTAATAATGTATTAGCAGCAGATGGTACTATTGATTTTACAGGGGAAATTATAGATAACGCTTGTGAATTGGCGGCGGGTTCTGATGCTTTAAAAGTTAATTTAGGTAAAGTATCTAAAACAGCATTACCAAGTACAGGAAGTACTGCGGCTGCAACTAAGTTTACTATTAAATTAATTAATTGTCCTAAAACAGTTACTACAGCATCTGTTAAATTTGATGCGGACTCTTATTTAGGTGATGACAGTGTTATTGCGCTAAAAAAAGAATCAGGTGTAGCGACAGGTGTGGGTATTCAAATTACAGATGATACAAATGTTGTTGTTCCTTTATTTACGGCATCTAAAGCCTATCCATTAAAAGAAGGAACTGAAAATAATTTAGATTTTAGAGCACGTTATATTGCGAAAACAGATTCTGTTACAGCAGGTTTAGCTAATGGCAATGCAACATTTACTATTAATTATAATTAAAATCAATTAAATATAACTTAAGGTTTAAAGGGACTTAAACCTTATTATTAAATATTCTGGTGATAATATGAAATCTATTATTTTACTTTTTATTTCTATGTTTTTTTTTATTCATGAAGTGCATGCAGGCGTTATCATTAGTGGAACGAGGGTTATTTATACTGAAGGAAATAAGAACGTTAGTATTAATGTTGAAAACCCAGACGAAATTCCTTATTTGATTCAATCGTGGATAGATGATGCTGATGAAAATAAACAGTCAAAATTTACCATTACACCGCCTTTATTTAGGTTAAACCCAGATAAAGCGAATACATTGCGGATCTTTTTAACAGAAGGAAATTTACCCAGCAATCAAGAATCTCTTTTTTGGTTAAATATAAAAACAATACCTGCAACAGAAAAAACAGAAAATTCGTTACAAATTGCATTTAAAACACAAATGAAACTAATTTATAGACCTGATAAATTTAAAAAGGTTAATTTTGAAGAAGAACAGAAAAAATTAATATGGTCAAAAGTTGGAAGCAAAATTAATGTTAATAATCCAACGCCTTACTTCTTTAATTTTCAAACAATTAAATTTAATGGAGAAACAGTAAATGATGTTTCTTATGTCGAACCTTTTTCAATAAAATCGTTTGATATAAATAATAATAATGAACATGGTACGATAAATTGGGAAGTAATTAATGATTATGGTGCTAGTGTGAATTTATCCGAAGTGAAAATATAATAAATTATAAATTTAGGTTTTAATATGAAAATTAGCAAAGTATGTATTAGCCTAATTTTATATTTAGGCTATACGGCTTTATCGTATGCAGAAAAAAATGATTTAAATAATCTTTATTTCGACCCTGATTTTCTTGAATTATCAGGTGAAGATATTATTGATTTATCTTCTTTCGAGAATAACGAGCAATTAGAAGGACACTATTATGTTGATATTTATGTTAATACTAACTTAATATTAACTAAAAACATTAAGTTTGAAAAAAACAAAAACAATCAACTTACGCCTTGTTTATCGATACAGGATCTTAACGATTTTGGTATAAAAACAATTGAATACCCCAATTTAAATGCTGAAAATAAACACTGTGTAGATTTATCTGTAATACCTGAAGCAAAAAGTGAATTAGAATTTGATGTACAGAGATTACACTTAAGTATTCCACAAATAGCTTTATCTAAAAATCCGCGAGGTTATATAGATTTAGATAGTGTAGATAACGGAATAACGGCACTTTTATTAAATTACAGTTATAGCGGCTCTAAGAATGATGATCGCAAGGATAATCATTCTAATACGACATCACATTATATAAATTTAAGACCCGGATTTAATTTTGGACCGTGGCGTTTTCGTAACTATACCACATGGTCAAATACAGATGGGCAATCAGGCAAGTGGGATACAGTTTATACTTATTTATCTAGAAATATTAATAAGATAAAAAGTCAATTAATGATGGGGGATGGCGTTTCTCAATCAGCTATTTTTGATAGTGTACCATTTAGAGGGGTTCAATTATCAACAGATGATGACATGTATCCAGAAAGTCTGAAAGGTTATGCTCCAGTAATAAGAGGAATTGCACGTAGTAATGCTCAAATAACTATCAAACAGAATGGGTATATTATTTATCAAGCAGACGTTGCTTCAGGACCATTTGAAATTAATGACTTATACCCAACAGGAAGTAGTGGTGATTTATATGTCACGATTAAAGAATCGAATGGAAGTGAGCAGCATCAAATCGTTCCTTTTGCATCTTTACCTGTTTTACAACGTGAAGGTTATTTGTCTTACAGTGTGACAGGGGGAGAATACCGCTCCTATGATAACAATGTAGACAAAACTAAATTTGGACAATTTACATTAATTTATGGTTTACCTTATGGTGTAACGACTTATGGTGGTAGTCAATTAAGTCAAGATTATCAATCTTATTCTATGGGAGCAGGAAAAAATTTAGGTGTTTTTGGTGCCGTTTCTGTCGATATCACCCATGCCAGCTCAACGTTTAATGATGGAGTTAAGCAACAAGGGCAGTCTTATCGTTTTAGATATAATAAGAACTTGAATGATATAGGAACAAATATAGCTTTAGCGGGTTATCGTTATTCAACCAGTGGTTTTTATAGTTTATCCGAAGTATTCGATAGTTTTAGAAATACCAATTATATTCCAGAAGCTGAACGTCGCCGTAATCGTGCTGAAATTACGATTAACCAATATTTAGGTGAAGGAAATGGCTCTCTGGCGATAGGTTATATAAAAGAAGATTATTGGAATAGTAATAGAAAAACACAATCAGCTACTTTAGGTTATAACAATAGCTGGCAAGGCGTTAGCTATGGAATGAATTATACCTATAATAAAAATACTAATCGCTACTCTTATGTATCAGGTGAAAAGAGACAAAGTGATAATGAGCATTTATTTGCTTTTTCAGTAAGTGTTCCTTTTGATGTCTTTGAAGATACTTTTTATTACAACTTTAATGCTAATAGTAGTAATAAAAATGCAAGTACAGGGAGTGTAGGAATTTCTGCTTCTCAGCTCAATAATCGATTAAATTGGAGTGCACAACAAGGATTTACCAACCAAGATCAAGGATCTTCTGGAAATATCAATGCATCCTATAAAGGTCAACTAGGTGATATTACTGGGGGGTATAGCTATAGTAAAGATAACCATAATCTTTATTACGGGGTCAATGGTAGCGTAGTTGCTCACTCTGGAGGACTAGTCCTTGGACAACAACTGGGTGAAACAGCAGCGATTGTTGATATTCCAAATGCAGGTAATATTACGATATTAAACCAAGCGGGTGTTGAAACCAATAATACTGGGTATGCATTAGTGCCTTATGTCACGCCGTATCGTAAAAACACCCTAGAAATAGATACGTCAATATTACCTGAAAATACAGAAATGGAGCTTACGAGCCAAACGATTTCACCAAGTCGAGGTGCTTTAGTTAAAGCTGATTTTTCTGCTAATGTGGGCTATCGGGTATTAATGACTGTCAATTTTGCAAACAATAAACCCGTTCCATTTGGTGCTCAGGCTATATTTGAAAATAAGAATCAACTAAATAGTATTGTTGGTAATGATGGTGAGGTTTATTTATCAGGATTAGAAGAACGCGGAAACTTTACAATTAAATACAATAATGAAACATGTCATGTTAATTATGATTTATCAGATATCCTCGATTATTTAGGACTCTATAAAACTACAGTGACTTGTCAGCAGTAAATTTAATTAAAATATGCTTAGCCCAGTTATTTTTTTAATAGCTGCCGATATTTGCTACGTGTAGGAAAGTAAAATGAAAAAAGTAATAAGTAAGATTATTTTAATAATGGGAGTAATGATAAGTTTCCCTTCATTGTCTGGTAGCACTGTTAATCTCAATTTTTCTGGAAATATTAAAGCAGCAACTTGCAATATATCAGGAGGAAGTAATATTAATATTGATTTAAAAGAGATGCCTGCGAATTTATTTAATACAACAAATTCAAGTTCGGTGTGGAATGATTTCACAATTAAATTAGTTAATTGTTCACCCACAATAAATCAAGTAAAGCTAACTTTTTCTGGAACAGCCGATAGTGCTGATAGCAATAATTTATATAAAAATGAAGGGACTGCAAAAAATATCGCGGTGCAATTACAAAATAAAAATAGCAATGGTCTTATTCCGTTAGGTAATCAAAAATCACTGTATATAGCCGTTAATGGTCAGTCGTCAGTGAATGTTCCGTTAAGAACCCGTGCATTTAGTAAGCTTGGAAATGCGACACCAGGTACGGTGTCTGCAAAAATCACAGCAACCATTGTTTATATGTAAGGGGGAAGATTATGTGGAAAATCATACTATTATCTTTATCGTTATTATGTTCTCCTTTAGCAATAGGAAATATTGTTAATATTAATGTATATGGTTCTGTCATTGCATCACCTTGTGAATTAGACACAAAAAATTATTTAATTGATCTAAAGAAAATAAATGTCAGAGAGATTAAAGCTAATCAACAATCTGACTGGGTAAATTTTTCTATAAAATTAAAGAATTGTCCAATAACAACACGTCAAGCCACAATGACATTAAAAGGAGTAGTTGATCCTAATCATTCTGAATATTTTATTAATAATGGCACAGCTAAAAATACAGCATTAAATTTAGCTACACAGAGCAATAAAGTTATTATAAAAAATAATGATAAATTAACTGCAAATATTAATCAACAAACGCACAATGCTGAATTTCCTTTATCAGCAAGAATTATTGGTTATGGAAGTAATATCACTGTCGGTTCATTTAGAAGCCATCTTGAATTTACACTTCTTTATAATTAAAGACGAATAAAGAGAATAAGAAATGAGTCACATTTATCCAGCATCAAAAATAATTGGAAAAAAGATAGCTTATTATCGAACTATGAATGGACTCACGTTAAGTGAGTTGGCAGAAATAATTGGTATCAGCCAACAACAGCAATCTAGATATGAACGAGGTATTAATAGAGTTAGTTTGGATAGACTTTATCAATATGCTCGTGCTTTTGATATTTGTTTAAGTCAATTTTTTATTTTAGATGAAGAAGAAAAAAAAGAGATGAAAACTAAAATAATAGATAATTTAGGAGATAAATATGCGCCATATAAGCACTAAAGCTATTTTTTTATTAGGTGGGGTTTTATTTTATTCTACATATGCTTTTTCCGCCTGTATTCAAAATCCGAATTTAAAAAACATTCGAGCTAATATACCTAATAAAGTGTATACACTTCAATATGATGATATGAGGACTGGGTTATTAGAACAATTTACAGTTAGCTATAGAACTGGACCCATAACTACTTATTCAGGAAATGATGGAGAATGTGGTAACGCTATAGTTTCAGCAAGTTATACAAATGGATGGATACCCAATGCAAACAAGATAGCACAGACAAATATTCCAGGCATTGGAATACAGGTCTATTTTAATAAGATAGGCGCTTTAAATACAACGTGGTCTGAAGAGGGAACAGGTATTACTAATAAGTATAGATTTCTTGAGCCTTCTTGGACAGTTAGAATAATAAAAACAGGCCGAGTGACTCAGTCAGGAAGTTTGCAATGGGGGGAGATTGCAAAAGCTGTACAGAATAATACAAAACCTAAAAATAGTACTTGGAATTTAACATCATTATTTATACCGTTAAATGCAATAAAAATAAACTCCTTAAAATGCAGCACTAAATCAGCAAATTATAATGTTAATTTAGGCACTTGGTACGATACTCAATTTAAAAATATTGGGGATGTCAGTAAAAATGTGGATATTCCGATTACATTAAGTTGTGCTGCTGGGACAAATATCAAAGCAACAGTAACTAGCAGTGCTGGGTATATAGACGTTAATACGGGAAAATTAAAATTATCAGGAACAAATCAAGCAACAGGTATTGGAATACAGTTATTAGATAAAAACAACAATCCTATTAAATTAAATACCAAGAATAATTTACAGAATCAAGTCGCATCGGGTGATTACATTTTTGGTTGGAAAGCACGTTATATAAAAACAGGAAATAAAATAACACCAGGAAGTGCAAACTCAATTGCGACAGTTAATATTTTGTATGAGTAAAGAGTAGGTCTGTTTTTGATATTATTATTTTTATTTTATCGGAGATGTTATGAATAAAGAAATATCAAAATTAGTTGGCGCTAAAATTCGAGAATTAAGAAAAACACACAGTATGAGTGGAAGTGAGTTTGGTGCATTGCTGGGAATAAGCCAACAGCATCAATCTCGCTTTGAAAATGGTGAATCTAATATTCATGCGGAAAGTATCTATATATTATCTTATCTTTTTGATCTCGATTTAAGTTATTTTTTTGATGAGGTTAAAAAAATAACGGGTGAAGGTAAAATAGATCATAAGAAAAATCATTATAAATCGGAGTCTATTATCGCGAGTAGTGATATTTGGCGTTAACTCTATAAGATGCCTAGTTCTATTGTTAGGCATCTTATATTTGTATTTTATTTAATACTCTATTCTTTTAAAATCTTTACCAATAACCTAATACTTTCCACCATAAACTACCTAAGGTTATCCAGACAATAAGATTAACCACACTCATCACAAAGCCTGCTTTCCACCATTCGCCCAATGTGGCATAGCCAGAACCGAAAATAATGGGCGCAGTGCCTGTGCCGTAATGTGTCAATGACATCATTAATGAAGATGAAAACGCCAAAATAAGCCCTAACAACATTGGTGGTGCACCAAGTGCTAAACCTGCAGCATAAAACGCGGCAAACATCGCGGTAATATGAGCAGTGGTACTGGCAAAGAAATAGTGAGAATAAACATAAATCAGTACCAGCAATATCATGCCACTGACCCAACTAATCCCCATACTGTCAATACTTGCCCCCACACTGAGTGACAACCATTTAATTAATCCTAGTTTTCCTAAGAAGGATGCCATCATTACAAGAGCAGAGAACCAAACAACGGTATCCCATGCCCCTTTATTTTTTAAAATGTCATCCCAATTTAAAACACCCGTACATAATAAAACCGATAGGCCAATAAATGCGGCTGTTGTTGCATTTACACTAAATCCGTCACCAAATAACAATGCAGGTATACCTGCCCACATAATTAATAATAAGGCAAATACCGTTAAGGTGATTTTTTCAGGTAATGAAATAGGCCCTAATTGTGCTAGACGCTCGTTAGCAAAATGAGGTGCATTCGGTGTATGGGTTATTTCAGGTTTATAAAGTAGATAAATAACAATCGGCATCAAGATTAATGAAACGATAGCAGGTACAAATGCGGCAATTGCCCACATAGACCAACTAAGCTCATGTGTAGGATCTGTTTCACTAATAATTAAACTCACAATAAGTGGATTAGGTGCCGTTGCTGTAATAAACATGGCTGAAGTAATCGGATTTATATTGTAGTTAACCAAAGAGAGATAACGTCCAATTTTTCCACTTGTACCATCTTCTGCTTTAGAATTAAAACTGTCTGCAATTGAGCGCATAATAGGGTGAATAATTCCCCCACCTCGTGCCGTATTACTTGGGGTTACGGGGGCGAGTATTGTTTCTGCAATCGCTAATGAGTAGGCTATTCCAATTGTTTTTTTACCAAACAAGGAAATAAAGTAATAACCAATTCTGGCACCGAGACCGGTTTTATTTAGGCTCATAGAAACCATAATGGAAATACCAATTAACCAGATAAGATCATTGGAAAAACCACTCAAAGCATCGCCGATAGCCGCTTTGGTTGAATTAGGATTAGTGACACCGGTAACAGCGACTAATGCGATAGCAATAATAGAAACAGCACCGATAGGAAGTGCTTTACCAATAATGGCGGCGATAGTACCAACAAAAAGAGCTAATAAGTGCCAAGCATTAGGGTCAACGCCTTGTGGTACGGGAATAAGAAACCAGATAATCAGAGTGATAGAGACAGCGATTAATGTTGGTATGGGTCGTAATGGAGTTAATTTGTTCATCAGGTTATTCCATTAGGTTGCAGGTTAAATAAATAATCGGAAGTAAAAATAAAGCTAATAAGTATTTTTATTAAGGATGATCTTATTAACATATTATTAAATATTCATTGACTGATGTCATGAAAATAAAATTATTTATTAACTTATTTTTAAAATAAATTTTTTTATGTAACTTAACGTTATTAAAATACAAAGTGATTATATATCCTTTTGTTTTATAAAATATTTTATTATTGTAAGAGTAAGGTAATAATAAAAACAATTTCAATGATAGGTGGAAATAAAATTTAATTATGGTATGTCAATTAATTCAGTATCACATTTATAATATTAAAGTCATTGAGATTTTAGATATTATGTTATTATTCTAGATCGGCTTTATTTTATTAACCTATGTGATTATAATGTTATTAACAATAGTTGAATGATGGTAAATAATATTTACAATTATTTTTACCATAATATCAATGCCTGAAACAATTCAGCTAAATATTGAAGATAACCTAATGGGTGATACACAATGAAGTATGATTTAAATGACCTCTACTATTTTGTGAAAGTCGTTGAGTTTGGTAGTTTTTCTCAAGCGGCTGAAACATTAGGAATACCTAAATCTAAGCTGAGTCGCCGTATTGCTGATTTAGAACAAAAACTCAATGTCTCTTTGATTTACCGTTCTACACGGCAATTTCATGTTACTAAAATCGGGCAAACTTTTTATCAACAATGTAAAAATGTGGTTGCAGAAGCTGAAATTGCTGAAGAGGTCATTTGTTCAGCACAAGGGCACCCACATGGTACAATTAAGCTCTCTTGTCCTGTCGCATTATTACAAATATATATTCAAAATATTTTGGTCGATTTTATGGAAAAATATCCGGATATTCATATTCAGATATTAGCCATTAATCGGCCAGTTGATGTAATTAGTGAAGGTCTTGATCTTGCTTTACGAGTAAGAGCCTTGCCGCTAGATGATTCGGGGCTAACAATGAAAATTCTAGGCTATTCTCGACGAGTGTTAGTTGCGAGCCCATTATTATTTCAAGGGCGAGAGATCCCGAGTTCTCCCGAACAACTTGCAGATTACCCTATTTTGGCCAATAGCGAACATTCCCAACAATATACGCTTACACTCACTCATGAAGATGGTGCCATTTCTACACAGCATGTGACGCCTAAATTAGCCACAACCGATGTTTTGACACTTTATAAAGCCACATTAAAGGGATTGGGAATAACTCGATTACCCTTGAGCGTGGTTGAAACAGAATTACGAGAGGGGACTTTAATTGAAGTATTACCAAGCTGGCGTTTCCCTAAAGATGTGATCCATGCAGTTTATCCATCGAGAAAGGGGCTATTACCGGCTATTCAAGTATTGCTGGAATATCTGGCTGATAATATGTCACCAATGAAAGAGTAATATTGATATAAAAACGGCTCCAAATATAAAAGGGAGCCGTTTGAATGTTTATTGTTTTATGCTGTATTGAGGAAAGTATTACTCGTTAGGAATGCGACCAAACTTACCTTGGTTAAAATCATCAATGGCTTGCTTGATTTGTGCTTCGCTATTCATCACAAAAGGGCCATAACCCACCACAGGTTCATTAATAGGTTCACCGCTGAGATATAAGACAACCGCATCTTCAATCGCTTCAAGATTAACAGAGCCACCTTCATTATCTAAAATGACCAAATCGCCAGCGTGTAATTGGGTTTGATTATCAAGATAAACACTACCATGTAAAACTACTAAGCCAACATAACGATCTTTTTTCGTTGGTAATGTGGCCGATTTTGCACTCTTTAATTGAATGTCCCATACGTCAACGGGTGAAAAGGTTTTTGCTGCGCCATGTGTGTCGTGATAATCACCGGCAATAATGCGCATTTGTCCGGCATTATCTGCTAAAGGAAGTACAGGGATCGCGCTTTCTTTTAGCAATTGATAGCCAGCTGGTGCCGATTTAGCCTCAGATGGAAGATTAACCCACAATTGCACCATATCTAATACGCCGCCTTCTTTGGTAAATGCATCTGAATGGTATTCTTGATGCAAAATACCTGATGCTGCGGTCATCCATTGAACATCACCAGAGCCAATAACGCCGCCTTCACCGGTTGAATCGTGGTGTGCCACTTCGCCTTTATAAACAATAGTCACTGTTTCAAATCCACGGTGAGGGTGTTCGCCTACACCACGGTTATGGCCTTGAGATGCAGGAAAATCCGTAGGGCCTGCTCGATCTAAAAGTAAAAATGGATTTAAATATTTACCATGGTTGCTATAACTAAAAAGTGAGCGAACATGAAAGCCATCACCTACCCAATGTTGACGAGGTGCTTTATAAATACCAATAATTTTTTTCATAATGATGTTCCTATAAGATTTCTATAGGTTCTATTTTAGAGGGATTAATCTATTTAAGTAGTGCTAAAAATAGATTTCATTATTCTGAAAATAGAACAATAACAAAATATTTCAGTGTTCTATTTTTAGAATAGTGTTTATCATAATTGACACTACCGCACTTTTAATTAATTGATTATTGTTTATTGAAACGACAGGGAAATAAGATGATAAATATTATCTTCTAATATTCCCCTTCAATCTTATTAATAATCAATCTTTATCTATTAAAAGGTATAAATAAATGAGTGCTCCAGCAAATTTTAATGGACAACGTCCTGTTATTAATCCAGAAGATGCGGTGATGTTATTAATTGATCATCAAAGTGGTTTATTTCAAACGGTTGGTGATATGCCAATGACTGAATTACGAGCGCGTGCCTCAGTATTAGCAAAAATGGCAACATTAGCTAATATACCTGTTATTACCACAGCATCCGTACCACAAGGTCCTAATGGCCCATTAATTCCTGAAATTCATCAAAATGCACCACATGCAAAATATATTGCCCGTAAAGGTGAAATTAATGCATGGGATAACCCTGAATTTGTTGAGGCAATTAAAGCAACAGGCAAAAAACAATTAATTATTGCCGGTACTATCACCAGTGTTTGTATGGCATTCCCTGCAATTAGTGCCGTTGCTGAAGGTTATCAAGTCTTTGCCGTGATTGATGCATCAGGTACTTACAGTAAAATGGCGGAAGAAATTACCTTAGCTCGCGTCGTTCAAGCGGGTGTAGTACCGATGGATACCGCAGCAGTTGCTTCTGAAATTCAAAAAACATGGAACCGTGCTGATGCAGCAGAATGGGCGCAAGCGTATACTCAGATTTTCCCTGCTTATCAGCTATTAATTGAAAGTTATAGCAAAGCTCAAGATGTATTAAAAAATAATGAAGCCTTAGATTCTCAACGTTAATTTATTCTTGATTCTCTTTGTAGTTTGTATTCTCTGTGTTTAAAAAATGTCTATAAAGTATTTTCTTTATAGGCATTCTCTTATGAAAAATATATTAGGAAGTTATAATGAAATTTATTTTACCTGCCATATTATCCTCATTATTATTTGTGCCTACAATACAGGCTAGTGAATATAAACTTGAGCCAACACATACTAAAGCCATGTTTTATATTGATCACTTTGGCACTTCAACCAACAGTGGTGGCTTTTATGAAATTGAAGGTGACTTAACCTACTCCCCAGAAAAGAATATAGGAAAAATAAATGTTTCTATTCCAGTTAAAACATTAAATACAGGATTAACGGCATTTGACAATCATGTTAAAAGTGCGGATATCTTAGAAGCGGGTAAATACCCAACGATTCAATTTTCTTCAACTCAGTGGTATTTTTCAGATAATAAACCCATATTCATAGAAGGGTTATTAACGATGAAAGGAAAAACACTACCCGTTAAATTAACAACAACCAAATTTAATTGTTATGAAAGCCCTGTATTTAATGCCCCTGTTTGTGGTGGGGATTTTGAAACAACCATTAAACGCTCAGATTGGGGGGTGGACTTTTTGGTTAAAGAAGGAATGGCTGATACTATGACATTAAAAATTCAAGTTGAAGCTATTAAGCAGTAAGTTAAGTCATATTTATTTATCTTTTATAGAAAGGCCTTGTGAAATATAAGGCTTTTTTTATTTTCATATAATAATAAATATAATTTAAGTTAGGTGTTAAATTCTAAAAATAGAGATAAAAAGCGTTTTATTTTTAATTGTTGATAATAATGATTTATTGTTGTATGTTATCGAATTGTTGCTTCATTTTTATTTGTTATTGTTTTATATGGTTTTTATTTCACCCTCTTTGTTTGTTCTTCGTTAAATTTTACTTTTTTATTTTTGATTTTATCTCTGAATTAATAAACTTTCCTCATCATAATTTATTTAATAAATATCGTTCGATTGAATAAAAATTTTTTACAATAAATAAGTGTGACTTCAATCACTCTACATTTTGATATTTCTTCAGTATGTTAATACCCAGAGATTCAAAATTAATAAATCAGACATTTATTTTATATTGCTTAAGTGTTTAAGCAAATAGGCTTCTTATTATCAAAAAAACGAAATGCAAATAGATATGTTCTATTCCATATATTAAATGCGTTAAGGATATCATAATGATCCATGCTTTTATTAAAAAAGGGAGCTTTCAGGATTCAGTTAGCCTGATGATTATTTCCCGAAAATTAAGTGAAGCCCCAGAGGTGGAAGAAATTTCCGTCATGATGGGAACACCAGCGAATAAATCTCTTCTTGATGTCACCGGCTTTTGGCATGACATGTTTAACGAAGCAACACCGAATGACATTTGTGTATCGATTAAAGCTGAATCAGACGATCCTGCCATTATCGACATGATTTCTACTGCGCTAGAAGATGCATTAGCTGATATCGCCAGTGGTCAAAAAGGGGGCAATAAATTAACAACAGTACGCAGTTGGCGTACTGCCAAACAAAAAAGCCCTAATGCCAATATGTTACTGATTTCTATCGCGGGTGAATATGCGGCAGAACTAGCAGACACAGGATTAGACGATGGTTGTAACGTTATGCTGTTCTCTGACAATGTTTCTATTGCCGATGAAAAAGCATTAAAAGAAAAAGCAGCAGCTAAAGGTCTGATTGTCATGGGACCTGACTGCGGTACGGCAAATATTGCGGGGGCTCCTCTTGCTTTTGCAAATATCGCACCTAAAGGATCAATTGGTATTGTTGGTGCATCAGGCACCGGTATTCAAGAAATTACCTCTCAAATTGTTTTACAGCGCCAAGGTATTTCTCACTCAATTGGCTTAGGTGGACGTGATTTAACTGAGCAAATTGGGGGGATTAGTGCAATTACTGCTATCAATATGCTGGCTGCTGATCCTAATACTCGTGTTATTGCCTTTGTTTCTAAGCCACCAGCACCTGCGGTTCGTCAAAAAATCATTGCAGAAATGAAACGTCATAATAAACCGATTGTGGCGCAATTTTTAGGAACGACACCTGAAAAATTCCAAGATGACAATATTTATTTCACTCGTACGTTAGATGAAACAGCACGTATTGCGGCTGAATTAGCACGTGTTGAAGATATTGCGGCTGAGTTACCAAAAGTGACGGGTAAAAAAATTATCGGTCTTTACGCTGGCGGTACATTAGCAGCTGAATGCGCCATGTTGTTATCAGAAAAATTGAATGTTGAAGTCGATAACGAACATAAACAAGGCACGATGTTAGATGCCGATGGCCACAAAATTATTGATATGGGTGATGATTTCTATACACAGGGTAAACCTCACCCAATGATTGACCCATCAACACGTAACAAATTTATCAGCGAGCTAAGCAATAAAACAGAAGCAGGCGTGTTACTGGTTGATTTTGTTATTGGTTATGGTGCAACTCAAGATCCTGCCGGCGCGTTAATTCAGGAAATTAAAAAACTGAATGAAAAACGTGGCGAAGCCAATCCATTAATTACAATCGCAACCATTACTGGAACTGAAGACGATCCCCAAAACCGCAGTGAACAGCATAAACAGCTAAAAGAAGCGGGCATTATCGTGATGGATACGTTGCCAGAAGCCGTTTTATTAGCAAAAGAATTAATCCAGCCACATCCAGCAGAAGCTCATGCTGAAGTGTCGCCACTGCTTAACGGGATCTCTGTGATCAACGCAGGATTACGTAGCTTTGCAGACGATCTGCAATCAAGTGGCACCCCTGTTGTTCATTATCAGTGGGCACCTATCGCAGGTGGCAACAAAAAACTGGCTGAAATATTAAAGAAATTGAAATAAGGAATTGCAGATATGTACTCAACTATCGAACAAGCGAATGAAGCAGTTATCGAACGTATCCGTGAAGCCCGTCCTCACTGGTGTGATGTTAGCTTAGCAAAAGAAGTTGTCCCTGCTTTAGAAACAGGTAAAAAACTACTTCATGCGGGCCCTCCTGTGACTTGGGGTGAAATGAGTGGCCCTGTTCGCGGTGCCTGTATCGGTGCTTCTTTATTTGAAGGCTGGGCTGAAACTGAAGAACAAGCTCTTGCTATGTTAGAAGCGGGAGAAATTGAGTTTATCCCTTGCCATAACGTGAATGCCGTTGGCCCGATGGGCGGTATTACGTCTGCTCATATGCCAATGCTGGTGATTAAAAACCTTGTTCATGGCAATGATGCTTACTGCAATATGAATGAGGGTATTGGTAAAGTCATGCGCTTTGGTGCTTATGGCCCTGATGTTCAAGAACGCTTACATTGGATGCAAAATAGCTTAGCGCCAGTATTAAAAGCAGCTATTGCTACTTTTGAAAACGGTATTGATCTGACTGCAATTATGGGTCAAGCAATTACCATGGGAGATGAATTCCACCAACGTAATATCGCCGCTTCTGCACTGTTACTGCGTCAACTTGCACCAGTATTAAGCACGTTAGATTTTGAAGCAGATGAAATCACGAAAGTGACTAAATTCCTGAGCATGACAGATCAATTCTTCCTGAATTTAGCCATGGCTTATTGTAAAGCCGCGATGGATGCAGGCGCTCAAATCAAACAAGGCACTATCGTCACTGTAATGACACGCAATGGTAGCAATTTTGGTATCAAAATCAGTGGAATGGGTGACCAGTGGTTTACTGCTCCAGTCAATACACCACAAGGTCTGTTCTTCTCAGGCTTTAGCCAAGCAGATGCAAACCCAGATATTGGTGACAGTGCAATCACTGAAACCTTTGGTATTGGTGGCGCAGCAATGGTTGCAGCACCAGGTGTTACACGTTTCGTTGGTGCATCTGGTGGTATGGATGCAGCGCGTGAAGTGACTGAAGAAATGGCTGAAATCTATCTTGCTCGTAACATGATGTTGCAAATTCCAACTTGGGATTTCCAAGGTGCATGTTTAGGCTTAGATGCGCGTCGTGTTGTTGAAACGGGTATTACGCCACTGATTAACACAGGTATCGCACATAAAGAACCAGGTGTTGGTCAGATTGGTGCGGGAACAGTACGCGCACCTTTAGGTTGCTTTGAAAAAGCGATTGTTGCACTGGCTGAAGAATTAGGCGTTGATGCTTAATCTCGCGTGATAACAACAAAAGCACAGCAATAAAGGGGGGGCATTATGCAAATTCGAGCACTTCAAACCAGTCAGCATATTACTGATTTTGAAGGTGAGATTAAATGTGTGGGCATTTATGACCATGCTTTGAATTTCATTTGCCCTCAACAACGCTTAATCACTTTTCATCGTGAAGGAAGAGGATTAAGTCCGATGGGATGGTTACTGAAACAAGATGATTTCGATTATTTTGCCAAGCAGTGTCGTCCTTCGGTTGTAATGCATCTTACAAATCATCAAGCGACACTCTCAAATACGCTCACATTGGTTGCAGGTGATATTGAGAATTTGCGCTTACAAGATAAAGCAGATTTAGATTTACGTTGGTTAGAGAGTTTTTTCTCTTTGTTATCACCAACAATTGCAACAGGGCTTTATGGGCCTTTGAAAAATTATCGTCAAATTGCACAAATCGGTGAAATTAGATTATTAGTTAAGCTATTTCATAATCAACTGTCAGGTAATGCTGTTAACTGGGCCATTTTTACAGGGAAAGGCCCCGGATTAACACCAAGTTCAGATGATATGCTAGTGGGGATGTTATTTGCACATTATTTAGCAGAACCAGAAAAAAGTCTTAATCATTTTTTTAATGACACGCCTCCTTTATCTGAATTGACAACAGTTGTCAGTAAGCATTATTTGGAATATGCCACACAGGGAATATTTTCTACCTATCTCATTCAATTAGGTAAAAAAATAAAAAATAAAGAGATTATTTTTAAGGATATGTTGGAAATACTCTCTATTGGTCATCATTCTGGCGCAGATACATTACTGGGATTATGGATTGGTTACCAAACTAAAAAACAACAACAGCATATTAATTAATTTTTTTTAATAAAAAAATTTATATAAACATTCGGATACGGATAATGATGAAAACAATTGTTATTGCTTTAGGCGGAAATGCATTATTGCAACGCGGAGAAGTTTTGTCTGCTGAAAATCAATATAAAAATATTGAGTTAATGTCAGAGACAATTAATAAATTAGCAAAAGAGTATCGTGTTGTATTAGTACACGGTAATGGGCCTCAAGTAGGTTTACTTGCATTACAAAACCTTGCATATCAAGATGTTCCTGCATATCCATTAGATATCTTAGTCGCGGAAAGCCAAGGTATGATTGGTTATATGATGGCACAAAAAATTAATCAAAATAACCCTGAACAAGCAATTACTACTGTGATGACACGTGTTTCTGTTGATATTAATGATGAAGCATTTAACGATCCAAGTAAATTTATTGGACCTATTTATGATGAAGCTGATAAAGAAGCGTTAATTGCTAAGTATCAATGGACATTTAAACAAGATGGTAAACATTATCGTCGTGTTGTGCCATCACCAACACCGAAAAAGATTATTGATATCGAAGCCGTAAAACTTTTATTAGATAAAGGTCATGTTGTTATTTGTGGTGGCGGTGGGGGGATCCCAGTCAACAATACAAATAATGAATTTATTGGCAGTGAAGCCGTTATTGATAAAGATTTAACCGCAGCTTTAATTTCTCGTGAATTAAATGCAGAGCACTTTGTTATTTTAACAGAAGCTGATGCTATTTATAAAAATTGGGGTACACCAGAGCAAGCTGCAATTCGTGAAGCAACACCAGAAGAACTTGCTCCAATGGCAGTCTCTGATGGTGCAATGGGACCCAAAATTATGGCGGTGAGTGATTTTGTTAATGCAACAGGGCAGCAAGCCCATATTGGTGCATTACAAAATATTCAACAAGTTATTGAAGGTCAGTCTGGCACTTTAATTTATAAGTCTTAATAAAAAATGCTTTCAGGAGCGTCATTATGAACGATGCACAAGTGAATGAGAAAGGCAAAGTCCCATATTGGGTCAAGCTGACCATTATTTTCTTCTTTGGTTGGATTGCGCTTTATGGTAGCCGTGCCATTGTTGGGCCTTTAATGGTAAATATTGGTGCTGAGTTTGATCTTACCAAAGCACAACTTGGCTCCATCATGAGTATTTTCTTTATCGGCTATACAGCACTAAATATTCCATCAGGCATGATTGGTGATTATTTAGGTAAGAAAAAAGTATTAGTGACTGGGGTTGTACTCTTTGGTGGCTTTACCATTATTGCAGGTATGATGCCAACTTACGTGACCTTTATGTTTGCATGGGTCATGGTTGGGGTATTCCAAGGTTTCTATTATGGCCCTCAATATGGTCTATCTTCGGAAGCGATACCAAAACATCGTATTACATTAGGTAGTGCGATTATTAATAGTGGTATGGCATTTGGTCTATCTATTGGTTACTACATCTCAAGTATTTCTGTTGGTGAGATGGGAATGAGCTGGCGTGCACCGTTCTATATTATTGGTGTACCTATTATTATCATCGGATTGGTGATGTTATGGATCATCAAAGATAAACCCAAATCACAACCTGCGACAGAAAATGGCGAGCCTAAAAAGAAAGTTAAGTTAACATTTAAAGATTTATTTGGTAACCGTAATATTAATCTTGCGTATGTCACCATCTTCTGTTCAATTTATGGCTTCTTTGTATTAGTAACTTGGTTACCGTACTACTTAGAAACTGAGCGTGGCATTACGGGGACACAAATTTCAACTATCGCATCATTAATGCCATGGTTTGCTATTCCTGGATCACTAATATTTAGCTGGATTTCAGATAAAATTGGTCGTCGTAAACCTGTTTTATTAGTAATGTTACCGCTGTCTTTAGTGGCTATTCTTGCTGTACCAATGTCAGAATCTATGCCGGTATTAATTGGTGCTCTGATCCTTTACGGTATTGTTGGTAAAATCAGTACAAACCCCGTTTTGGTCGCTGTTGTTGCCGATAACTCACCTCGTCATGCATTAGGAACATCGTTTGGTGTTTATAACTGTATTGGTATGTTAGGTTCTGTTTTTGCCCCAACGCTGACGGGTTTCTTATCAGATAGAACAGGAAGTATGGACTCTGGTTTCTACTTCGCCGCTGTCTTGATTTGTATTGGTATCGTTGCCAGCCTCTTTATTAAAGAAAGCAACAATAATAATGAAGAAGCAAAAGCGTAATTCGCTACTCAGGTAATCGCTGAATTAGCACTAAAAGGGTAAACTTCGGTTTGCCCTTTTAATTTAAAGGATCATAAAACGATTGCACACTGGGGTGATTTTGTTTAAAAAGCTCGACTAAATAACTGACCACAGCCCCTTTTTTATCTTCACACCATGCCAATGAAAGTGGTGAATTATGGCGACGATTTTTTACTTCTTTAGCAATTAGCTGCCCACTATCAATAAGCGGTTTGCATAAACTTAATGGCAAAAATCCGATACCTACTCCTTTTAAATGACAGGCTAATTTAGTGTGTAAATCAGGCACTCGAATTTCGTGCTGACCGGATAAACGCCACGCTGTACGTTTTGAAAGATGGCGAGAAGTATCTTCGACGTTCACCGCAGAATACATTCTCATTTGATCATCACTTAATACTTCACTGATATTGGCTAAAGGGTGGTTAGGGGCAACGACAAATTGCCATTGAATTTCGCCCATGGCACAAATGTTAATATTATTCTTAAGGGATTCATTACCCGTAACACCGATAGCAAAATGATAGTCTTCATTAATAAGTGCATCCCAGACACCCATAAAGACTTGGCGGGTAATATGAAATTGAGTAGAAGGGAAGCGTTGATGAAGGCATGCGAGCATACTGGCAACGGCTGTGCGATCATAAAGTAGATTATTAATCACAATATTAACTTGATGTTCAACACCCGCATTCATCTGCTGAAGTTCAACGGGCATAGATTCTAACCACACAATCCATTGGCGGCATTTTTCTAATAGATATTCTCCTGCTGGTGTTAACGTCACCGTTCGGGTAGTGCGATTAAACAGTTGAGTACCAATATTTTCTTCTAACGTTTTTATACGATAGCTAATGGCTGCCGATGTTTTATGAAGCATATCAGCTGCTTTTGTAAAACTTTGGCAATCAGCAACCTGTATAAAAGTACGGATCATCTCTTGATCTAACATAGTTTTTGTCCTGGTGGTGAGAAAGGCAAAATATCAGCAAAATGCTGAACTAAAAAAAGCAAATAAAGCAAAGCTTACCTATTTTTTCTAAGGTCTATACCGCAAAGTAAGACAACTTCTTATCGTGTTAATGAATGTTATTATTTTTGGCTTATTGTGGTGTGCCATATGAAGTTTTGATTATTTATCGATAAGCGATAAAGCATACTAACAAAAAATTCACTGGATGATGGACGCAAATAAGAATATCTATATTCTATTTGTGTGATTGCTTTCACGTTTCACTCATCCTTTTGCTGACGAAGTTAAGATATCAGCAAAAGGTGGTGAGCATCAGAATAAAAAATAGCGTCTTGTTGAGATAAGAAAAAAGAGATTAAGCTATTTTAAAAGGATAAGTAAAAAAGAGTAGATGCGTCAGATTAAGTGCAAAGTGAAACGCTGTTGAAACCCAAAGTCTTCCACTCCACATCCACGCTAACCCATAAATAATGCCTGCCAGAGAAGCAAAAATAACCAACAATAATCCCCCTGAAAAATGCGTTAGGCCAAAGATAATAGCGGCAATAAACAGTGCAACGTACGGTGGAAGATAACGTGATAATGTTTGTTGAATAACCCCCCTAAATAGAGCCTCTTCAGCAAGCGAAACAAAAAAGAGGTTTGCGAGAATAAATGCAGGTAACCATTGTGGTAAATGCAGTTCAATGGCTAATCCGCCTAATTTTACGGCGATGAGTAATAATGCAGGAATAGCAATAATCAGCATTATCCAGTGTAATTTGTTCGCTTCTTTTAAGGGGTTGCAGGCAAAAAGAGTGGGAACAAAAATCAAAAAAATAAAAGGTAGCAATGCTTTATCGGCATTGAAATAAAAAGAAAAAGGGGCACTTTTTATTCCTATAGCGGTGTGTGAAAGGTAGCGTAAATTGTTAAAGCCAGGAATAAGGTGAAAGGCTAAACCACTAGCAATAATAATCAGCGCAAGAATAATAATCGCGCGAAGTAGGGGATGTGTTTTATAACGAGAATAGGCAAAAGTTAATAACAGAATACTAAAAATAAGTGGCAAAGTTTGCCATGTAATAACACCTGTTATAAATGCGCTAAGTGCCGTGACTGCAAGTGTAATAAGTGCAAATGTGCGATTAAAACCCAAAAATAACAAAGAAAAAGCAAGAAGTAGCCAAGTGATCATAATGATAGATATTCTTGAATGTAAAGGAGCGCTAGGGTAAAAGATATCTGGTGTTTAGGCTATTATAATGAATGTAAAAATAGAGAAACCAGATCTCTAATTAAGAATATTATTGTTTAATTAATTGATTTTATTGTTAAAATAATTATATTGACTATTGGTCTAAAATTAAAACAAATGTTTAATTGTTATGATGATAATCAATGTGTGCTATTAATTACTATGAGTAAAAAGATAAAAATGCCGATAAATATCGGCATTTTAGTACATAATGAATTAGCTCGTTTTTGACTAAATAAAGTAAAAACTAAACGTAAAAATAACGAATAACGTGAAAGAAAATTGGGGCTGCAAAGCACAGCGAGTCCATTCTATCCATCATTCCACCATGACCTTCTATCATGGTGCCAAAGTCTTTTACACCGCTGTCTCTTTTTATTGCTGACATACATAAACCGCCTGCGAAACCGGCTAGCGTAATAACTAAAGAGAGTAAAAATGCCGCCCACCATGAGAAAGGTGTTGCCCACCATAACATCATGCCAATAAGGCTGGCAGAAATAATGCCACCAAAAAAGCCTTCTACTGTTTTATTGGGGCTTAATTTTGGCACGATAGGATGTTTGCCAAATAATTTACCGAATACATATTGAAGTACGTCAGAAACTTGTACCACAATCATTAAAAAGAGCAGCAAATTGATATTACGGCCTTCAAAACCTTCAATCGGTAACATTAAAAGTGCAGGAGCATAACTTAGGCAATAAATCGCTATCATTACACTCCATTGCACTTTTGCCATACGCTCAAGAAAATGATGAGTATCACCTGAAAGCGCCATACGCGTTGGTATTAATAAGAAGGCGTAAACAGGAATAAAGATAGCCATTAAGTTATACCATTGCACGCCAACAAGGATGTATTGGATAGGCAATATAACAAAGAAACACCAGAAAAGGGCTTCATGATCACCCCGATGTGTTGGTGTTAAGGTAATGAGTTCACGTAAGGCTAGCCATGAAATAATAGTAAACAGTACAACAGAGCCAATCGCCCCAATACCAATTGCAACACCCGCAATAATACACATAACCCACCAAGCATTGATCCTTGAGTTAAGGTTAGTGATCGTTGATGTCGGACCTTTAATCGCCGCAAGAATAGCGCCAATAATGCTGGCAACAATTAAGAAAGAGAAGAGCCCAATAAATATCCAGAGGACTTCATTATTAATACGTTCCATTGTGTAACTCCTCTAACGCGCTTTTTGCTCTTATCAGAAATTCTTGCTTACTTTCATTTTCATGTGTGGAGCCGATGGGGGCACCAAAAATTGCGCTACAAATAACAGGAACCACTAAACGAGAGCCTTTAGGAAGTACACGATTTAAGTTTTCAAGGTAAATAGGGACTAATTGGGCATTCGGATTTTTACGAGAAAGATGCCAAAGGCCAGCTTTAAAATCTTGGATGGATTCACCATTTCCCCGAGTTCCTTCAGGAAAAATAATTAAAGAATCACCTCGGTCTAAAATTTCTTGCATAATATCAAGGGCATTCACTTTATCTGGTGTTGGTGATGATGTTTCATCAACGCGTTGTTCAATGCCTGATCCACCACCAGGATTATTCTCTTCCGAAAAGTTCATTTTCGCTGCATGACGAGGAATAAGGATTGCTCTAAAAATTCGACGAGATAAATAACGGCGTAAGCGATTTTTATTCCAATAGTCTTCCGCAGCGACAGGGTGAACATAAGGGCGCACACTGGGTGAAAGGCAAGACCAAATCACCAAACCATCAAGATGACTAGAGTGGTTTGCGTAATAGATACAGGGTGTATCTTTCGCAATGGGTGACGTTTGTTTTGCCCGAATTCCTGTCAGAAAACGGCAAATAGAAACTAATACGGAGGACACCACTTTTGCATCTAAAGCAAGTTTTCCATTTTTCATTAATCAGACACCTTGTGCTAAATCCCGTAAAATTCGACGGGTTCTGAAAATTGTGGTTAGTGTTGAGCCTAAAATAATAATCCATAATGAAATAAAAAAGAGCCACACTCCCCAAAGGTTAGGAATAAATGCAGCGATAACCGCAATCGATGTCAGTAATGCCATACGATGTTGTTTCGCCATGGGGCCAGTAAAGCGTTGTTCTAAGCCACAGCTTCCGCCTAAAACACGAACATAAGCGGTCATAACGGCAAAGAAAGCACCTATCCATCCCAAGGTTATTGCCATTGGAAAATAGGAAGATAAACCATAACCCACCCCTAAAATGATGAGCGTATCGGCAATTCTGTCCGGTAATTCGTTATAAACAGCGCCGACTGGGCTTTTCATTCCACCTTCAACCGCAACCATACCATCTAACAAGTTACAAATAAGGCGACTCTGGATCATGAACGCACTCAGGATCAGCAAAAATGAGCGTAATAGTCCATCAGAATAAGAAAGGGCAAAAAAGAGCGTTAAGCCTGCAAGTAGTGCGAATATCATGCTAAACACTGAAATTCCATTAGGCGTAGCCCCTTTTTGTTGTAGCCACCGGCTACACTGTGTAGCCCAGTGTGTTTGTCTTGCTTTAATAGGGCGTCGATTTTTATCTTGTTCAGTCATTTTTCTTTGTAATAAAGCGAGTTAGGAGTACATAGCATAAGGCTATTTGCTCAAAGTGAGAATAAGAATAAACGTATAAGTTTGTCTTATATTTTTTTGAATACTAATTTATTTTACTTATTAACGTTCTAATTAGGACATTCAATCAATTAACAATAAATATTTACTTTTCTAGGGGTTAATACCTATTCTGTTGTAGTGTGTTATACTTACGCCAATGAATCATTTAATGATTATCTTTATTGGAAGGTGATTAAGTAGAAATGATAAATAATGTATTACATTAATTAAACTATAAAGAGAATAAAATTCTTAAGTAAAAGGGAGTGTAAAGGGAAATACTTATTATTATTTCTTATTTTACTGTTTAAATAATCGCAATCAAAACATTCAAATTAGAATTTTCTTATAAAAAAAATTTCGCCTAAATCGAAAATCAAAACGCATAAACAGGCTTTAATTTGGCATAAAAAAAAGAGACAATAATTCCTTTTGTATTATTTTTTAGTCATTAATAATTTTCTTCGTAAAATAAGAATAAAGAAAATCGAGATTTAAAAATGAAAGAGAACATCTTTATAAAAAGTAAAAAATGATTTATATCAAATGAAATGCTTCATCTATTCTTATATTGCTATTATTAATAAAAAACAGTCATTATAGTTATTAATAATAGCGATTATGAAAATAAAATAGACAAGTGTATTAAATTGAAATTAAACGAACCCTAATGAAAGGGTGGCATCAAAATAAGTTGCCGCCCCTTCTATCGTAGAATGGAGTCTAACGTATTATTTATTCCCATATTAGGTATAAGTCATCCAAAATAGAATATTTTTAGAAGTACAGTTTTCTCTCATTAATAAAAAATAATGAAAATTGAACAGGTCATATTGGTATATGGCTAGATAATACAACCTATTGATAAATAAAAAACATACTGTAAATTAGTTTGCTCTCAAGTCATATTTTCTAAAGAAATCATACTCTTGAACTAATTGTGGTAGTGATCTTATTTTCAATTTCGTATACATGTTTGAGCGATGCACTTCAACAGTACGAGGCGACAGAGAAAGTTTTTCTGCTGCTTCTTTACTCGTATTTCCATCAAGGATCATCTCCATAACCTCTTTTTCTCTATTTGATAACTTACCAAACTTATCTTTTAGAGATATATATGTTCGGAATTGCTCAACTTCACTTTCATAATGAAGGAAGGATTCTGAAACAATATTAAGAAGTTCATTCACATTTAAAGGGCGAGTTAAATATTCAAAAGCCCCTGATTTAAATGCACTACGACAACTCTCAATGGAACTGTCCCCAGAAATAATAATAACAGGGATGATATTCTTCAATTTGTTGAGTTCTTTAATCAGTGCAATTGATGGCGCCGCACTGCTTTTTGTATTAATTATGATGCACTCTTTATGTGCTCCTTTTGTTGAAGAAAAATAGTATTTTAAGAAAGCCTGTTCATTTGAATAGGTTTTCACATTAGCCGCTAAAGAAGAAAGCACGGCTTTAAGTTGAACTTTTGTACTGTCATCTTCAAAAGTGATTAAGTGAATTATTGATTCCATATGTTGCTCCTGGTTTTACTCTGCTCTTACACTAAAAGTGAATGAGTAACGAAATTTGACTAATTTATAAATTTTTTTGTGTAGGGTAACATTCACGTAACGGAGCTATATTTAGAATATATCAAATTAAAAATGATTAATACTTCTGTATTATATTATAGATAAAATATCAGAACTTTGTTTTGTTTCAATATTTGTATTTTATAGATAAGAATAATTTATTTCTATAATGGAGGTTTGAATAACAATTATTAATTGTAACTAAGTTTTTTATCGTAAGTGATTTTAACTATATTGAACTCACTTAATAAGTAAAAAAATAATATATTTAGATGCTTTTAGGCGAGGTAATTAATAGTCGCATTTAGTTACAATACAATTCCCTTTGTGGCTTTTTGACTTTACTTCTTGTAAAATAGCACTTTATTTGTATCTATCCTTTTTAATAAACCAATCGAGCCAATACTATGGCGTCACTGAAAGATGTAGCTCGACTTGCATCCGTTTCTTTGATGACAGTCTCAAGAGCGATTAATAACCCTGAGTTATTAAAACCAGAAACACTGAAACAAGTCCAAAGTGCTATTGATCAACTTAACTATGTTCCAGATTATTCTGCACGAAAAATTCGTGGGCAAGGAACAAAAGTCTCTTCAATTGGCGTTTTGGCAATTGATACTGCAACGACACCCTTTTCGGTCGAAATGATTTTATCTATTGAGCAAACGGCAAGAAAATTCGGTTGGAGCTCATTTGTTGTTAATCTAACGGCACAAGATTGTTATGAAAATGCTATTTGGCAACTTTTAGCTCAACGACCTGACGGTATCATTTATACCACGATGGGATTACGCGAAATTTCAGTGCATGAAAAATTGCATGATAAAAATGTCGTGTTAGCAAATTGCTTGGATAAAGCACATTCTTTTCCGACTTATATTCCTGATGATTATCATGGGCAATATTTTGCAATGAAAAAAGTCATCGAAAAGGGATATCGTCACCCTTTGTGCTTTTACATACCACAAGAGTCAGTTGCTGGGCCAATTCGTCGTAAAGCGGTTGAAGATGCTTGGCAAGAGGCGGGTTTACCATTAACCCATTTACGTCAATATACAATGATGTTTGGAGATGAACATTACCGTGATGTGATTGAAATATTGAAAAAGCATTGTGTTAAGCAAAAAGCAGATTTTGATATTTTGATTTGTGGTAATGACCGAATTGCTTTTTTAGCTTATCAAGTCTTACTTTCAATGGGATTACGCATTCCAGAGCAGGTCGCTGTGTTGGGATACGATAATATGATTGGTACAGGAGAGCTGTTTTATCCACCATTAACAACCGTACAATTGCCACATTATGAATTAGGCAAAGAAGCGACATTGCATATTATTCAAGAAAAAAATCATCGAAATATTGTGCAAGTACCTTGCCAATTAGTGGAACGTGAGTCGCTCTGATGGACTCACGTTTTATCATCACTATTAATTCTGTTATCACGATTAATCAGATGAGTAGGTTTTTAAAAAGTGTTGATACTGTTTAATAGCCAATATTCACCTGATAATAATGTTGCTTCTCCGCTCATGGAGAAAAGGCGTAAGGATCGTGTGTTTTCTTGCGCATAATAGCGACTGCTAAACGTAAATTCACCTTGGTTCACAAAGACTTCAATAGATGAACGATCAATAAAAATACGTAAATTTAATACACACCCCTCAGGTAATGAAATACTTCGAGCACCACTGATATTGTGTTTAGGGTAATGGCGATTAAGCACTAAACGATGTGATTGGTTATCAATAAAGAGTTCTAGCCCTTCACCAAGCCATAAGCCAAATTTTTCGGCAGAGCTGTCTAAAGACCACGTTAAATTGAGTTCAATGGCAGGTGTATTATTTATTAACTCTATAGATTGGTTACTGAGAGTAAGAGGCTGAATTGTTTTTTTTTCTTGGCGTAATGATTCAACTTCTTTTACGGGCACCATACGTAAACGATTTTTGTGTTGTTCATACGTAATTTCACGAGGTAGAGTGAAACAACCAGACCAAAACTCGTCCTTTGATGGCATAGGGGAATTCCACATATCCATCCACCCCATAGATACTCGGCGGCCATCGGGTGTAGCAAATGATTGTGGCGCATAATAGTCATGGCCATTATCAAGTTCAATAAAGTGCCCTTGTGGTTTAAAGGCTTGGTTGGGGGACCATTTGCCGATCAACGCTCCCGCTTGAAAGAGATTGCGATATTGGTATCCTTCAGCACGTTTGCCTTGTGGTGAGAAGACAATGGCAAATTCATTTTCTTGGCTTATAGGGAAGAAATCAGGGCATTCCCACATATAGATATTTTTATCGTCTGTTTTTCCTAAAACGGTGTAATCAGGGCTCCATTGTTGACCATCTTCAAATAACGTCTTACTAGAAAAGAGTAAGACTTGGCCTTGATCTTTCTCATCCCGAGCACCAACAACCATCCACCATTTTCCTTCTTGATACCACACTTTAGGATCACGAAAATGCATATAACCTTTAGGTGGCGGTAAAATGATCCCTTTTTTCTCAAAATGAATACCATCTTCACTTACCGCAATACATTGAGCTTCATATATTTGACTGTCATCACCTTCATCACCTAACCAATTATGCCCCGTATAGATAAGGTAGAGTTTACCTTCATGGCTAACTGCTGATCCTGAAAAGCAGCCACTTTTGTCGTAGTTGTCACCGGGTGCTAACGCAATAGGTTGATGTTGCCAGTGGATCATATCGGTGCTTGTAGCATGACCCCAGTGCATTGGCCCCCAATCTTGGGAATAAGGATGATGCTGATAGAAGGCGTGATATAAGCCATCATGATAAATAAGACCATTAGGATCATTTAACCAACCGGCAGGGGCGGCTAAATGGAATTGGGGGTAAAATTTATGGCCGCGTTTTTCAATCAAGATACTTAAGGCTTTTGTCGATTGTTCTATACGGTGTTTCATATGATTATCCTTATTATATACTCAGCGTTGTTAGGGTGTTTTTTCGTGTTTTGAAAGAATAAAGCACAGTTTTAATCACACAAGCTCCGCTTGTTAACGATAACATTTTAGGTAAAAAAAAGACTTTTTATGAGATTGACTTTATCATGACATCTCATTATGTTAACGTTATCAGTATGGATTTACGAGTGATATCTTCACCTAATCGTTATGAATAGTCATAAAAACAGAATATAGTGAAGAAAAATAATTGCTTATCTTCAGGAGAGATTATGAAAGTCTGGTCTTTAGGTGATGCTGTTGTTGACTTGATCCCATTACAAAACATGCAATATGAAGCATGTGCCGGTGGGGCACCTGTTAATGTTGCAGCAGGAGTGGCTAAGCTTGGTCAACAAAGTGGTTTTATCGGACGTGTGGGTGAAGATGCATTTGGTCATTTTATGCAAAAAACATTGTTTGATTTAGGCGTTGATACTCAAGCTATGGAGTTTGATGAATTTCATCGAACGAGTACTGTTCTTGTCTCTTTACAAGAAAATGGTGAACGTGATTTTACCTTTTTAGTGAATGAATCCGCTGACCAATTTCTAACAGAAAAATCCTTACCCCTATTTGAAAAAGATATCTTACATTTTTGCTCTTTGGCATTAGTGAATCCTATTTGTCGTTCAACGTTAGATTTGGCAATTAAAAATATTAAAGAAACCGATTCATTATTGAGTTTTGATATTAACTTACGTCCTCAAATGTGGCGTGATCATGAAGAAATGCGCGAAATTATTGATGATTATGCGCATAACGCTGACATATTAAAGTTATCAGAAGATGAACTTACCTGGATGACTCAAGAAGTGACATTGAATAATGCACTTAATAAACTTGAAAGTTATCCCGCACGTTTGAAAGTGATCACTCAAGGCTCTAAGGGGTGTTTAGTTTTAACACCCAATACGCAAGTGGCATTCAGTGCCTTTACAGTGGAATGCATTGATACCACTGGGGCAGGAGACGCTTTTATGTCTGGTCTGTTAGCCGCCCTTGCGGAATATGGTTTAGCTGAAGATGAACACTATTTATCAAAAATAGTGACACAAGCGGCTGCATGTGGTGCGTTGGCAACAACTCAAAAAGGGGCAATTGCCGCTGCGCCAAGCCATAAAGAATTACATGATTTTGTTCAGCAACAACCCCCTTTGCATGTTCGGGAGATTTTCTGAACATTCACTCTTTTTTTCTGGTTGTGGTTTTTACCACGGTTTTCTCTTAATGGTATTTTCTTACTCTCCATTTATAATTGGCTTTTCTCGGCGCTGTTATTTATGGAGATTTTTTTATCTCTTCTATTAAATTATTGTATTTTCTAATCAATTAATCATCGATGTTGATCATATTGTTCTCTCTGTTTTAAGCGTATGATATTAAAACTTATCTACTTTTATTTATGGAACATTAAATGTGGGCTCAATCGGGCGCAGTATTAGCCATCTTTTCTTATATTCTTTGGGGAATTACCCCTTTGTTTTATCGGCTTTTACCGGGTGCTCAACCACTAGAAATGTTAGCTCAACGTTTAATTTGGTCTATTCCGCTTTTATTACTAGTACGACTCCTGATCAAAAATAGAACACAATGGCGCGCTGTCCTCCAAGATAAGCGCTCAGTTTTTATGTGCCTGTTTAGCTCAATGGCAATGGCAGTCTCTTGGTGTACTTTTACCTACGCATTAACGCATCAGCAAGTATTAGAGGCGAGTTTGGGATATTTTATTAATCCTCTTTTTTCTATTTTACTGGGGGTGATTTTTCTTAAAGAGATACTTAATCTCGCTGAAAAATGGGCCGTTGCCTTAATTTGCGCGGGGGTAGGGTATCAGTTGTGGATGTATGGCGAATTACCTGTATTGGCCATCATGATGGGAGGAGCATTTGCAGTCTATGGATTAATTCGTAAGTTTATTCGTTTTGATGTCATAACATCGTTGTTTCTGGAAACACTTTGGTTAATGCCGTTAGCAATAGGCGTAACAGTATGGCTCTTTATGACGGATAAAAGTGCGCTCCCTTCTGCTGATAATCTGACACGTTTTTATTATATTCTAACCGCACCTGTTACGATATTGCCGTTATTATTTTTTACCGCCGCAGTAAAACGAACGACACTAACTGTTATCGGGCTAGCACAATATATAGAGCCCACAATTCAATTTTTACTGGCTGTTTTCTTATTCCATGAAGCTTTTGATAAAGTAAAAGGTGTGAGTTTCTCTCTGATTTGGCTAGGGCTTTTGTGTTGTATTATAGCACTTATCCGAAAACGCCTTAATTATCTAAAAATACAAAAAGGAAAGCGCAGTCAAACAGTGTAATCCTTCTATTTGATTATTTTTTTCTCAGACTCTTTGTCTATCAAGTTAAATCCGTTATGCTACTTAAAGCAATCGTTTGCGTGGTGGTGTTTTTCTTAATAATGAGATAGTGAGGGTAAAAAATGACTGTGTTGGGTACGGCTCTGACGGCAAATGCAACAAAAGTGATGTTATTAGGTGCTGGTGAATTGGGCAAAGAAGTCGCGATAGAGTGCCAACGCTTAGGTCTTGAAGTGATTGCGGTCGATCGTTATCCAAATGCACCCGCAATGCATATTGCACATCGCCATTATGTTGTAAATATGCTTGATAGTAATGCATTAAAGCTCATTATTGAACAAGAGCAACCTGATTTTATTGTTCCTGAAATTGAGGCGATAGCAACCTCGTTATTGGTTGAATTAGAACAAAAAGGGCAAAAAGTTGTTCCTTGTGCCCGCGCTGTAAAACTCACCATGGATAGAGAGGGGATCCGCCGTTTAGCTTCAGAAACATTACTTTTACCAACATCAAATTATCAATTTGTTGATGATGAGGTGAGTTTTAAAAAAGCCGCTTTAGACATCGGTTTTCCTTGTATTGTCAAACCTGTTATGAGCTCTTCGGGGAAAGGGCAAAGTGTTATTCGTAGTGAAAATGATTTAGCACATGCTTGGGCCTATTCTCAAGAGGGCGGACGAGCAGGAAAAGGGCGTGTTATTGTTGAAAAGATGATCCCATTTGATTTTGAAATTACCTTACTGACTATTCATGCTGTTGATGGTATCCATTTTTGTGCTCCTATTGGTCACCGCCAAGAAAAAGGAGATTATCGTGAATCATGGCAACCTCAAAAGATGAGTGAGACAGCACTTGCTAAAGCACAACATATTGCGAGTAAAGTCGTTGAAAATTTAGGTGGCTACGGGGTATTTGGTGTCGAATTATTTATTCAAGGTGATGAGGTATTTTTTAATGAAGTGTCTCCTCGTCCTCATGATACGGGATTGGTGACATTAATTTCACAGGATTTATCAGAGTTTTCTCTTCATGTTCGAGCTTTCTTAGGTTACCCCATTGGCGGTATTCGTCAATTAGGCCATTGTGCCTCAGCGGTTATTTTACCCGCGTTACACAGTACAAATATTGTTTATTCAGGCATCGAAAAAGCATTAAAAGCAAATCGCCAGATCCGCCTTTTTGCTAAACCTGAAATTGCAGGCTCTCGTCGATTAGGCGTTGTTCTTGCTTATGCCGATACAATACAACAGGCACTTGATGAGGTAAAAGAAGGCGCTCAAATGATCGTTGTGAGCGACGGTAAGAAGTAATTGATAAATATTCTCTTTGACTGCTAGCTTTTTTATTCGTTTTGATAAATTTAACGGTAAATATTTTTATCCTGATTTGAGTGATTTTTAATCGCGATAAGGCGTCTAATCGTTTTTATTGGCTTAATTTTTTATGCAACCCTTGAAACTTGCTTAACTATCCCCACTTTTTAGTCATATTGATTTTTTTCGCCAAATTAGGATTAATTGAGGTAAAAATGAGCATGAAAGGTCAGGAAACAAGAGGATTTCAGTCAGAAGTTAAACAACTTCTTCAATTAATGATCCATTCTCTTTACTCCAATAAAGAAATTTTCCTTCGCGAATTGATTTCGAACGCATCAGATGCGGCTGATAAATTGCGTTTTCGCGCATTATCAGATGCAGCACTTTATGAAAATAACGGTGAATTGCATGTTCGCATTTCCACTGATAAAGAGAACCGAACTCTGACTATCAGTGATAATGGTATTGGTATGACTCGTGATGAAGTCATTGATAATCTGGGTACTATTGCAAAATCTGGTACAAAATCTTTCTTAGAATCTATCGGACAAGATCAAGCTAAAGATAGCCAATTAATTGGTCAATTTGGTGTCGGTTTCTATTCGGCTTTTATTGTCGCAGATAAAGTGACGGTACGCACGCGTGCCGCAGGTGAAACAGCAGACAAAGGTGTTTTCTGGGAATCTGAAGGCGAAGGCGATTACACTATTGCTGATATCGAAAAGGCCGATCGTGGAACAGAGATCACACTTCATTTACGTGAAGGCGAAGATGAGTATTTAGATGACTGGCGTCTGCGTAGCATTATTAGTAAATATTCTGATCATATTTCCCTGCCTGTTGAGATTGAAACGAAAAATGAAGAAGATGGCACAGTCACGTGGGAAAAAATTAATAAAGCGCAAGCACTTTGGACACGTAATAAAGCCGAGGTGAGCGACGAAGAATATCAAGAATTTTATAAACATATTTCTCATGATTTTGCTGACCCATTAAGTTGGGTACATAACCGTGTTGAAGGTAAACAAGAGTACACAAGCTTGTTATATGTACCTTCAAAAGCACCTTGGGATTTATGGAATCGTGAACAACGCCATGGTTTAAAACTGTATGTACAGCGTGTCTTTATTATGGATGAAGCTGAACAGTTTATGCCTAATTATCTGCGTTTTATTCGTGGGTTAGTGGATTCGAATGATTTACCGTTAAACGTTTCTCGTGAAATTTTGCAAGACAGTTCTGTCACCCGTAACTTACGCAGTGCATTGACTAAGCGTGCATTGCAAATGTTACAAAAATTGGCAGAAAATAAGCCAGAAGAGTATCAAGTATTCTGGAAAGAATTTGGCCTAGCCTTAAAAGAAGGTCCAGCCGAGGACTCATCTAACATTGAAATTATTGCTAAGTTACTTCGTTTTGCATCAACGCATAACGACAGTGATGCTCAAATTGTTTCTCTGGAAGATTATGTCAGCCGCATGGTTGAAGGTCAGGAAAAAATCTATTACATCACCGCTGATAGTTATGCCGCAGCGAAAAATAGCCCTCATTTAGAGCTGTTCCGTAAAAAAGGCATTGAAGTATTACTGCTATCTGATCGCATTGATGAATGGATGATGAATTACCTCACTGAGTTTGATGGCAAATCATTCCAGTCTGTGAGTAAAGCAGATGAGTCTCTTGATAAGCTTGCGGATGAAGAAAAACAAGCTGAACAAGAAGAAACGGATAAACAATTAGCGCCTTTTGTTGAACGCATTAAAACCTTGTTAGGTGATAAAGTGAAAGAGGTGAAATTAACACACCGCTTAACAGATACGCCTGCCATTGTGACAACCAGTGCGGATGAAATGACAACCCAAATGGCAAAATTGTTTGCAGCCGCAGGACAAGAAGTGCCAGAAGTGAAGTATAACTTTGAGCTGAATCCAAACCATCCATTAGTGAAACAAACGGCAGAGCTAACGGATGAAGCATTGTTTGCGGATTGGGTAAACTTATTACTGGATCAAGCATTATTTGCGGAAAGGGGTTCTTTGGAAGATCCAAACCAGTTTATTCGCTTAGTGAATCAACTTTTAGTTCAAAAAGCGTAACTGTTTTCGTTTTCAAACATTTAAACCACGTTTCTCTGTAAAGAGAACGTGGTTTTTTCTTTTTCGATAAAAATAAAATGCAATCGCTACCGTGATTTCTTGAGCGATGACCTCACAAAATGGTATGGTAATGCGTTTTCGAGTTTAAATATAAAAAATTAAATGCAAGGGGATTTACGCGATGCGTATCATTCTGCTAGGCGCTCCAGGCGCTGGTAAAGGCACTCAGGCTCAATTCATTAAAGAAAACTATGGTATCCCACAGATTTCAACTGGTGATATGTTACGTGCTGCGGTAAGCGCAGGTACAGAACTAGGACTGAAAGCAAAAGCGTTGATGGATAATGGTCAGTTAGTGACTGACGAATTAGTGATTGCGTTAGTTAAAGAGCGCATCAAACAAGACGATTGCCGTAATGGTTTCTTGTTGGATGGGTTCCCAAGAACAATTCCACAAGCTGATGCAATGAAAGAAGCAGACATCAATGTGGATTTTGTACTGGAATTCGCGGTACCTGATGACATCATTGTTGATCGTATTATTGGCCGTCGTGTTCACGCACCATCAGGTCGTGTTTATCATGTGAAATTTAATCCACCAAAAGTGGAAAATCGTGATGACGTGACAGGTGAAGAGTTAACAACACGTAAAGATGACCAAGAAGAAACTGTTCGTAAACGCTTGGTTGAGTATCATACTCAAACTGCACCATTAGTTTCTTATTATCAAAATGAAGCTAAAACAAGCAATGCAAAATACTTCAAAGTTGATGGTACACAAAAAGTAAGCGAAATTAATGCTGAATTGAAAAGTATCCTTGGCTAATTTGTCATCGCTATGATTAATCCCGGTTGAGCCGGGATTTTTTTATCTTAATGATGTGCTATTGAGTGTGAGTGTATTGGGAATTTGAAACGCGTATTTACTTCAGATTTGAAGGAAACAACAGGATAGACATTAGATATGAATATTGTATGGACGATATTTTCATTTATATATTTTGTTTTTCTATTGTTTTTGATAAAGATACTTTCAATTTCTGATTATGAATGGATGGTAGGAGAAGGCGATATAAAAAATCTTTGCCAGCTTCCATTAGGCGGACGATATACTATTGAGCCTATTTTAGTGCTTATTCCTGGTATTTTAATGCTCCTTTTAAATAAAAATAAAAAGATAAAATATGTGTATATTGCGATTACAGGAATGTGTCTTTTTTGGTCATTCTTTTTACGATTTAATTGGTGTTAAACATTATCCCAAATATCTAAATCTGCTTTGAAGGTTTGTAATCACTTTATTGTGGGATGAGTAATATCTTCAGATTACCTTTGCTTTTTTCTTTGTTAAATAATGTGTAAAAAGAACAATCCAATAAATTGACAAGCACAATCTATTATTTTCCTTTATTCTTCTACTCTTTGGTTATCCTAATAAAATAACTCTAAGGAGTCATAGTATGAATGATGCTAAGTATGGTGTTCTTTTGGTTAATCTTGGCACGCCTGATGCGCCGACAACGGGTGCTGTTCGACGTTATTTAGCACAATTTCTTAGCGATCCTCGTGTTGTTGATGTTTCTCCTTTGATTTGGAAACCAATATTACAAGGGGCGATATTACCGTTTCGCTCACCCAAAGTAGCTAAGTTATATCAACAGATTTGGATGGATGAAGGATCACCTCTGTTAGTTTATAGCCGAGCACAACAACGTGCTGTTGCTGAGCGATTACCGAATATACCCGTGGAGTTGGGGATGTGTTACGGCAATCCATCGCTAAATGAAGGGGTTGGGAAGCTATTAGAACAAGGTGTTGAGAACATTATTTTGTTACCACTGTATCCACAATACTCTTGCTCTACTTCAGCGGCAGTATTTGATGGTGTTAGTCGCATTTTTAAAGATATGCGTACAATACCTTCTCTTCACTTTATTCGCAGTTATCCTACACACCCGCTTTATATCAAAGCGCTTGTCTCCTCTATTGAGAAAAATTTTCAGCAATATGGCAAACCCGATCGTTTAATTCTCTCTTTTCATGGTATTCCTGAGCGCTTTATTAAAACGGGCGATATTTATTATGATGAGTGTTGCCTCACAACAGAAAAACTAAAACAGCAATTAGAAGAACAGTTAGGTTATCCTAAAGAGCAAGTCATGCTGACATTCCAGTCACGCTTTGGTCGTGAACCTTGGCTATCACCTTATACGGATAAA
Organism: Proteus sp. FME41; assembly: GCF_014897315.1. GTDB lineage: Bacteria > Pseudomonadota > Gammaproteobacteria > Enterobacterales > Enterobacteriaceae > Proteus. The sequence continues at coordinate 82,979 of NZ_JABUYL010000012.1, forward strand.
ACGATGGAAAAGCTGGGAAGTGAGGGTGTTGAACATGTACAGGTTGTATGTCCGGGATTTTCATCTGATTGCTTGGAAACATTAGAAGAAATTAATGAACAGAACCGAGAGTTCTTTATTCATGGTGGTGGCAAACAGTACGAATATATTCCGGCATTAAATGATGATCTAGAGCATATTGACTTGCTAGAAGCGATGATCCGAGAGGTATGCGAAAAATAATTACTGAATTCTATAAATAAAATTATCGGATTTGATGATATATTAATTTGATCATATTTCAGTTATATATAAACTTATCTTTTCTCATTTTTTAAGTCTTTTAGTGGGAATCACTAAAAGTGCTGATAAACGGACACTGCATTACATAAATTTAGGCAGGAAAATGAATAGTAAGCTTTCAAAACCACAATCTTCAGAAATTGATAAAGGACATTTTGACGACTTTTATCTAAAACAGAATGATGAGATCGATCTTTTTGAATTATTTTCTGTTATTTATAAGTCAAAATTTGTCATTATTGGCATTACGCTATTATTTGCTATCGTTGGCTTTACTGTTGCAAGCTTTTTACCCCAAAAATGGACAAGCCAAGCGGCAATAACCAAGCCAATGCTTGATGAAATGAAACAGTTAAGATCAACATTAACAGAATTGAGTTTAGTCGATGTTGATACTGGCGTTAACGCTTCTTCTGTTTATCAAAAATTTATCAATAACTATAATTCTCGCGTTTTACGTGAAGACTTTTTAGTCAGTACGGATTATTACAAAAGCTTGTTGGCGAAAATGGAAAATCCAACACCACTGGATAAGCGTAGATTAATTGAAGCTATCGTAACAAAAGATATTAACTTAAAAGCGTCAGATGCCAAGAATAGTGATGAAGAGTTTAGTGGTGAAATTAATTTAAGTTTTACTGCTCCAACCCCTGAAGAAGCTTACGATTTACTTTCTGGTTATATTCGTTTTATTTCAACGCAAGTACGTGTGGAAGTGAAAGACGAAATTGATGACCAAATTGAGCGTAAATTAAGCTTTGCTCAAAAAGCCTATGAAATGGATTTGGAACGTATTGCCAATGCCCGTAATGTTAATGTGCAACGTTTGAAATATGCATTAGAAATTGCTAATGCTGCTGGTGTTAAAAAACCTATTTCAAGTGAAGGAGCACAAATAAAAGATGACCCAGACTATTCTATTGCAATGGGTTCTGATGCTTTAAGCAGTAAATTGGCTATCACGGAATCTATTACTGACCCAACAACGGTCAGTTCTGAACTGCAAAACCGTTTATATAACATGAAGCAATTAGAGCAAGTGAAATTAGATGAGCTTCAGTTTGTGCCGTTTAAATATATGTTGAAGCCTTATGAACCGACTAAAAAAGATGCACCTAAACGTGCTCTGATTTTAGTTGGTGCTGCTTTTGTTGGTTTTATTCTTTCTGTTATGGGCGTTTTACTGGGCTATATGGCGAGAAGTCGTCGTAAAACTGCATAAAAACATCTCCAAATAAGTAGGTGTACTGACGTACACCTACTGTCACTCCTATAATATTGTGTTAACATTGCGCATCTTTTTTAGCTGTGTAGCATCGTTCACAATGAAATTCCCTGGCAAACGAAAATCCAAACACTATTTTCCCGTTAGTTTACGAGATCCTTTATTACACCCCATCATCAATATGACGGAGAGCGAATCCTCTCGTGCTTATATTGTGGGTATTGACCAAACGTTGGTTGATATTGAAGCAAAAGTTGATGAGGCGTTTATTAACCGTTATAACTTGAGTCAGGGACACTCTCTGGTTATTGAAGATGATGTCGCAGAAGCACTTTATCGTGAGTTAACCGATAATAACTTAATCACTCATGAATTTGCAGGCGGCACTATTGGTAACACGCTACATAACTATTCTGTCTTGGCTGACGACCGCTCCGTGTTATTGGGGACAATGTGTAATAACATTCAGATCGGCAGTTATGCTTATCGCTATTTATGCCATACCTCTAGTCGCACCGATTTAAATTACCTTCAAGGTGTTGATGGCGCTATTGGGCGCTGCTTTACACTGATCACTGAGAATGGTGAGCGAACTTTTGCTATTAGCCCAGGCCAAATGAATCAACTTATGCCTGAAAGCATTCCTGAAGAGGTGATTGCAGAAGCGTCTGCGCTGGTATTAACCGCTTATTTGGTTCGCTGTAAACCGGGTGAGCCTATGCCGTTAGCCACCATGAAAGCGATCGAATACGCAAAAAAACATGATGTACCTGTTGTTCTCACCTTAGGCACAAAATTCGTTATTGCAGACGATCCTCAATGGTGGCGTGATTTCTTAAAAGAACATGTATCTGTTGTGGCAATGAATGAAGATGAAGCCTTTGAGTTAACAGGGCATGCTGATCCTCTTCTTGCTTCTGATGTAGCATTAGAGTGGGTTGACTTAGTTCTCTGTACAGCAGGTCCCGCAGGGCTTTATATGGGCGGTTATACGGAGCGTAGTTTTAAACGTCAAACAACACATCCTTTATTACCGGGTGCGATTGCTGAGTTTAATTGTTATGAATTTAGCCGAGCGATGCGCCGTAAAGATTGTGATGAACCAGAGAAAGTCTATTCTCATATAGAACCGTATATGGGGGGCCCTGAGAAAATCATGAATACAAATGGTGCGGGTGACGCGGCATTATCAGCATTACTGCATGATATTACGGCTAATAGCTATCATCGTATTAATGTGCCTAATTCAAGCAAACATCCTCGAGCTTATTTAACGTATTCATCGCTAGCACAAGTGTGTAAATACGCTAACCGAGTCAGTTATCAAGTGCTTAGTCAGCATTCACCCCGTTTAACACGTGGTTTACCTGAAAAAGAAGATAGCTTAGAAGAAGCCTATTGGGAACGTTAAGTTCATACTGTATCTAAGTGCTGCTTTAGCAATATGAAAAAAACCTATCAACATCTATTGATAGGTTTTTTATTGACTTAAATTTATTAATTTAAGTGATTACATCTATATTTATTATTGCGCAGCACTTGGCGCAATGATTTGCTGACCATTTTCAGGGGTATCATCAATGGCACAACCAAATTCAACTTCTTTAATTAGCATATCAGCCATTGCCGAGGCAGTTTGATCTTCATCGATAATGACATGATTTGCTCCTTTCTCAAGGATAAAAGACGCTTCTTCATCGTAGTTAGCTCGCACAATAATATCGTCGAAATGAGCACGAACAATGATATTTAAATCAGGGTTCATACTTCTGGCTGTCTCAGCAATATCAGCGGCTTCATAACCATTAGGAATAGTCAGTAATAGCGATTTAGCACAATCAATACGAGCTAAAGCAAGAGACTCTTTTGTTGATGCATTACCCAATACGGTATTTAAGCTTTTCTCTTTTAATTCCGCGAATTTATTACGGCTATTCTCGATAATAACTAAGGGAATAGATTGAGCTAATAATTTTTCGGAAAGCATACTTCCTGCACGTCCATAACCAACGATAATGGCATGACCACAAATATCAACAGGAACAGGCATCTCTTCTTCCAACTCTTCTTGTTGTAGCTGTTCCATCTCTTCTTTGGTTTCTGTTTTTGCTAGATAACGATCTAATAAAGTAAATAGAACGGGGTTTAGCATAATAGAAACTAACGCGCCCGCCAAAACAAGATTACGCGCATCAGGCTCTAAGACATTTAAGGCAACACCAAGGCCTGCAAGAATAAAGGCAAATTCACCGATTTGAGCCAAGCTGGCGGAAATGGTTAAGGCTGTTCGTCGAGAATGCCCAAACATTCGCACAAGGACTAATGCAGCAGCAGATTTACCAATAATAATGATAGCCAATGTTGCTAAGATACCAAGAGGGTGTTCAAGCAAGACCATTGGGTCAAATAGCATACCAACAGAGACAAAGAACAGGACAGCAAAAGCATCACGCAGAGGTAAAGTATCTTGAGCCGCTCGGTGGCTTAAATCAGACTCATTAAGCACCATACCAGCAAAGAATGCACCTAATGCAAAAGAAGCATCAAATAAAGTCACTGCAGCATAAGCAATACCTAAAGCCAATACTAATACACACAGCGTAAAGAGTTCACGAGAACCCGTTGCGGCTGTTCTTGCTAAAATCCAAGGAATAAGCTTACGACCAACAACCATCATAATTAAGATAAAGGCAACAACTTTACCGATAGTGATACCTAAATTAATCATCAGTTGAGAAATACTTGTCTGATCACTGCTTTCAAGCATATTGGCGGCTGCAGGAAGTAGCACAAGGGCTAATACCATTGCTAAGTCTTCAACGATCAACCAACCGATAGCAATTTGACCTCGTTGGCTATCGATTAAGCCTCTTTCTTCAAGTGCGCGCAAAAGAACGACCGTACTTGCGGTTGAAAGACACAAACCAAACACGATGCCACTGAATAAACCCCAGCCAAAAAATGCCGATAATCCCAACCCTAACAGTGTTGCTACTGCAATTTGCGCAATAGCACCAGGAATAGCGATGGCTTTTACCGCCATAAGATCTTTTAAAGAAAAATGTAAACCTACGCCAAACATTAATAGAATGACGCCAATTTCAGCGAGTTCAGGGGCAAGCGAAGTATCAGCAACAAAGCCAGGTGTAAATGGACCAGCGAGCACACCCGCAGCAAGATATCCTACTAAAGGTGAGATTTTTAGCCGTTGAGCGATCATGCCTAAAATGTAAGCAAGTGCTAACCCACCAACAATGGTGGTAATGAGGGGTGTTGAATGCGGCATCAATTCTCCTTCTTTTTATAAAACTACATGTATCGGGGGGCGAGTGATATAGCAGGCTGATAGTTTAACGTATTTATGCAATAAATTCGCTAAAAATTATCGATTATTTATAAAAATAGCAAGTTGATTGAGTTTTCTGATGCAAATGCGTGTTTTTATGTTATTTTAATGAGTCTTACCTTTTAAGACGAGTAATACCCTGTTACCTATTCATTAAGATAACAGGGAAATGTACAGCTTATTCAGTTTTATCTACCCCAATATTAGGAAGAAAAAGGGTGAAAATGCCGAGCAGTGGCAGATAAGCACAAATATGATAAACATATTCAATACTTTTCTGATCGGCTATGTATCCTAAGACAGCCGCACCAATACCTCCCATCCCAAAAGCAAGCCCAAAGAAAAGCCCTGAAACCATGCCTGTTTTACCCGGAATGAGCTCCTGAGCATAAACTAAGATAGCAGAAAATGCTGAAGCTAAAATGACACCAATAAATACAGTTAAGATGCCGGTCCAATATAAGCTGGCATAAGGCAAGATCAATGTAAAAGGCGCGACTCCTAGAATAGAGCCCCAAATAACGTATTTTCTGCCAATTTTATCGCCCACAGGGCCACCTATCATTGTTCCTGCCGCGACGGCAAAAAGAAAAACAAACAGGTGAATTTGTGCATTTTGTACAGAGACGCCAAATTTATGGATTAAATAGAAAGTATAGTAGCTACTGATACTCGCAAGATAAAAATACTTAGAAAAAATCAGAATAAGTAAAATAGCTAAAGATCCCAAAATGGCTTTACGAGGTAATACGGCTTTAATCTGTGTTGTTTTGGGGTGCTTTTTCTGTGCTTCTTGCTGAATTTTGTACCAACGACTGATTTGTAATAACACCACTATCGCCAGTAATGCAGCAAGAGAGAACCAGCCCACATTACCTTTGCCATAAGGCGCAATAATTAAAGCGGCAAGTAATGGGCCTAAAGAACTCCCTAAATTACCGCCAACTTGGAAAAGTGATTGTGCAAGTCCATGCCTTCCACCGGATGCCATTCTGGCAACCCGAGATGATTCGGGATGAAAAACAGATGAGCCAGTACCTACTAACCCAGCGGCAAGCAATAACATTGGGAAAGTATCAGCAAAGGCCAGAAGAATAAGCCCGGTAAGCGTAAAGCCCATGCCAATAGGTAATGAATAAGGTTTAGGATATTTATCAGTATAGAGTCCAATAAAAGGCTGTAATAACGATGCTGTAATTTGATAGGTTAAAGTTATCATCCCAATTTGTACAAAGCTTAAAGAGAACTCAGATTGCAACATTGGGTAAATAGCCAATATCAAGGATTGGATCATATCATTGAGAAGGTGTGAAAAGCTGATCGCGGTTAGGATGCTGAAAACGGTATTACGTTTATTGGCTTTTCGTTGTAAAACTTGAGCTTCTTCTATTGGAAGTATTGGATCGGTATTACTCATTTTAATTCCCTGTCACATCATTATGTTAATAAATTGTTTCTATTTTTATTAGTCTAGTTTACATCTATTTGGAATAGAGTGCTTTTGTGAGAAATAGAGTTTGATTCATGTCTCAAAAAAACTATTGGATCAATGAAATAATAAAAAAATTATATAACCTACGTCATAAAATACAGCAAAAGTATTTAACTTCTGTCTTCTTTTTCTACAGTAGATGCATGGCAGAACCTTCTCAATAAATAATATACATGGGGATATACCATGAGCTTATCTTTTAAATTATCGGCATGCGCATTGACGGTCTCTTTAGCCATGGCGCCAGCGTTGTCTCAGGCATGGGAAAAGGATAAAACATACGAAATAACTATTTTGCACACTAATGATCACCATGGACATTTTTGGCATAACGATCGTGGCGAGTATGGCTTAGCAGCTCAAAAAACGGTAGTAGATAATATTCGTGATGAAGTGGCTAAAAATGGCGGTAGCGTTCTGCTGTTATCAGGTGGTGATATTAATACAGGAGTTCCTGAGTCTGACTTACAAGATGCAGAACCAGACTTTAAAGGAATGAACCTAGTCGGCTATGATGCAATGGCGCTAGGTAACCATGAATTTGATAACCCGTTAGATGTTTTACGCCAACAAGAAAAATGGGCAACATTCCCATTCTTATCTGCAAACATTTATCAAAAGAGCACCGGTGAGCGTTTATTCAAACCTTACACCCTTTTTGATAAACAAGGCGTGAAAATTGCCGTATTAGGCTTAACAACGGATGATACGGTGCGTATTGGTAATCCCGCCAATTTTCCTGATACCGAATTCCGTAAACCTTCAGATGAAGCGAAAAAAGTGGTAGAAGAGTTACGTACAACTGAAAAACCAGACATTATCATCGCTGCAACCCATATGGGTCACTATGATGATGGTAATCATGGTTCTAACGCACCAGGTGATGTAGAAATGGCGCGTGCCTTACCAAAAGGCTATCTTGATATGATTGTGGGTGGTCACTCACAAGATCCTGTCTGTATGTCTCAAGAGAACAAAAACTACAAACAAGCTGATTATGTTCCAGGCACACCTTGTGCACCTGATAATCAAAATGGTACTTGGATTGTTCAAGCACATGAATGGGGTAAATATGTTGGTCGTGCAGACTTTGAATTCCGCAATGGTGAGTTCACGTTAAAGCATTACCAATTAATCCCAATCAACTTAAATCAAAAAGTGAAGAAAGACGACGGCACAACAGAGCTAGTTTATTACACTAAAGAAATTCCTCATAACCCAGACATGATGAAATTGTTAACTCCTTACCAAGAAAAAGGTGGTGAGCAACTGAATGTTAAAGTGGGTGAAGTTGTCGGTAAATTAGAAGGTGACCGCAGTAAAGTTCGCTTTGTTCAAACTAACATGGCCCGTTTATTATTATCAGCACAAGCTGAGCGCGCTAACGCAGACTTTGCCATTATGAGTGGTGGTGGTGTGCGTGATTCTATCGAATCTGGCAATATCACTTATAAAGACGTATTAAAAGTTCAACCATTCGCTAACGAACTGGTTTATGTCGATTTTAAAGGTGAAGAAGTTGAACCGTACTTATCTGCGGTTGCTTGCATGAAAGTAGATTCTGGTGCTTATGCACAATTTTACAATGTAAGCTTAACGGTAGATGCAGACTGTAAAGTGAGTGATGTAAAAATTGCGGGTAAACCATTAGATAAAACTAAATCTTACCGTATGGCGACACTGAATTTTAACGGTATTGGTGGTGATGGTTATCCTAAGATTGATATACATCCTGGCTATGTCAACACCGGCTTTGTCGATGCAGAAGTGCTAAAAGGTTATATTGAAGCACATTCACCGTTGCAAGCAGCAGATTTTGAACCTAAGGGCGAAATTGTTTACAAAAAATAAGTGTTGTTTGATACTTATCTAGATAAAGGCGACATTAACGTCGCCTTTTTTACGCAAAAATCATTAATAATTATGACTCTTTGCGGATAAGTGCAAATTGGGCGTCTAATACTGAGCCTAAATCTTTTGCCGATAATTCAATATCTAAACCACGTTTACCACCAGAAACAAAGACAGTCTCAAACTCAAGTGCTTGTTCATCAATCACCGTTGGTAGCCGTTTTTTTTGGCCTAATGGGCTGATTCCACCCACTAAATAACCTGTTGTTTTTTGTGCAATTTGAGGGTCAGCCATATCCGCTTTTTTCGCTTTAAAGCACTTAGCAACAAGTTTTAAATCTAACTGACCAGAAACAGGTGTTACGGCAACGGCTAGATTTTTAGCATCACCATTTAAGGATACTAAAAGTGTCTTGAACACTTGGCGATTATCTAAACCTAGTTTTTCAACCGCTTCATCACCAAAATTATGGACATTTGTATCATGTTCATAAGGATGAAGGGTGAATTTTATTTTTTGTTTTTCCAGTAAATTTACTGCGGGAGTCATGATTATTCCTACTCAACAAGGTTAGAGAAATATTTTTATGCTTGATGTGTTAATAAATCAACCAAATTTTCCTCACCAAATAAGTGAAGGGCGCCGACCGTTACCACATAACGACCCGCAGGGAGATTTGATAAGGTATTTACCCACTTTTGGTTACGTTGAGCCATCAAAATATCAAACACAGCTTTGCTAAAGGTATTTGGTAAAGGCGGTTGTTTCTCTTTACTATTATAATTTAACCACCAATTGATCATGATTTGCAATGTGCGTGCATTATCGTGCCAGTTTTTTAGCGTGTCTTCGAGCAATTGCTGACCATCATCAGGAAAATTCAATAATAGTGCGACCTGATCCTTAATACCCTCTAACTCTATAATCGTTTTTTTGTATTCATTAGCATGTTGGATTACTTGATAATCAATACCATGTTGAGGTTGTAATCCCAGTTGCATCGCTTGAGTAGATTGTAAAATCAAAGCAATTTGCCAAAGTGGTTTATTGTCGAGCTGATAAAGAGAAAGTGAAAGGTCTTCACAGTGCCGTGTAATTTGAGAAAAAAGAGAGTTATTTAAGCGTGTTTCCAGTGACTCTCTAAAAAGAGATGCCTGATCAAAAGGTTGAACATCTGTTGAGATATCGGCTTCAACAATAACAGCATTTGCATTTTTTATTTCGTTGATAAGTACATTAGAAAGCGGTGACATTGTGGGAACACCCATATGGATACTACCGACAAGGTGTAAAGAGATATTATGGGGTAGTGTAATATCAACAGCAGGATAGGGGTAATGGGCTGTATTTTTTATACCTACCCAATGTTTTATTTTCTGAAAAATACCCGTCATTGATATGCTCCGTTGAGTATAAAAACACAAGGTTTCAGCATAACGGATTTATCATGGAATGAAACAACGAAAACCAAGCTTTACTTAGCTTTCGCTGTTTTTACGTTATTTACCAGCTTACGCCAACACCGCCAGCAGAGACCCAATTTGATTCATTCCAAGCTGTTGACGCTCTGACTTTGATATTTTCATTAATACGATATTGCATACCCCAAGCAAGGGCGGTCGCATTACGATAATTACCGATACCAATAGCGGTACTAAATGTGGCTGAATCAGTAAAAGGTAAATTACTCATGGCAGCAACAGAAGCAATACCTTGGTTAGCGCGTTTTTCAACTTTATAAAAACGACTTTGAGTATCTGATTTAAAATGCTCAAAATTGGTTTTTAGATTTTTAAATTCACTTCTTATCACTGATTGTTCAGTATAGAGAGTAGAAAAATGATTTTTTAATGAAAGATTATTGCCATTAATATTAAGGTTATCGATATAATTTTTCGTTATATCATCAATATGATTTTTATTATTTGCTATATTATCAGCATTATTACTAATATCAATTCTATTGTTTTCTATCAGTTTGCTTTGTGTATCAATAGTTGTTTTATTTTGTTCTGTGATTTGACTGTTTTGATCAATAATAGCTTTGTGATTATTAAGTCTATTTCCTTGATTTTTAATTATTATTTTATTCTCTTCAATGGTTTCTGATAATCTTGAATTGGTATCTGAAATTGAATTGTTAAGCATACTATAATCTTGTGTTTGTAGTGATGCTAACTGGTTTAAATCTTTCTTTGTATTTTGTTCTAATAATAATAAATAGCTATTTTTTGTATTGAGGTTATTTATTATTTTATTTAATTTTTCAGGAGCGTTTAAATCATCTAATGTTAATAAACTGTCTTGAGCTCTGTAAATCATTGTCTTTTTATTATTGATGATATTAATTATATCATCTTTAGTTGACTCGGTTAATAAACTTTTTTTTAACAGATAATCAATTATGCCTGTCTTGAAATCCGTATGATTAGATTGAATGTTAATATGGCCATTTGTTCTAATAATATTTTCTTTTAGAAGATCAGCTTGTTCGCTTAAACTACGATCTCTTAAGTATTTTTCTAGATCTTTAGCGATGTTAGTATTTATTTCAATGCCATAAGTGTTTTTGTTTTTCGATATTTTAAGAATATTATCACTTATTATTTGATTTAAAATAGAAGGTGTAAAATGTGAGCTTTTATTTATGAGGCTTTCATTTGTCGGATATTCATATTCAGATTTAATCAAATATGAAGAAGCTGTTGAATCTAATGTGATTGAAAGAACCGAAGATGAATAAATGGTAGCTAATGTGATAATAAAATATTTATTATATTTCAATTTTAAATCCCTTTTAAAATAAAATGATGAAAAATATATCTTCAATAAAATAGAATAATATTTTATTTTTTATTTAATATAAATAAACAGCCTTATTATTCATGCTCTTTTAATAAGAATAAGATGTTTATTTTATGAGTAATAAAAACGGATGAAAAATTTATAATATATTGCTATTCTAGCGACAAGAGAGCGGAGTCATGACTCTCTTGTATAATGAGAAATTCCTCTTTGACTGGCCGATATTATTATCGGCTTTTTTTTTAACCTTTTGATAAGGTTAATAATCATTAATAAGAAGTCAATAATAAGATAATAAAAAACCTCTTTTACTGATAAGTCAAAGAGGTTTTAGTATAATAACTCTACATAAACTATTAAGTGTTATTGCTTGGGTTTAAAACGCAGTAAACGGTTTGCATTACTGACAACGGTAATTGACGACAATGCCATTGCTGCACCTGCAACAACAGGGTTTAACAGTGTGCCAGTGAAGGGATAGAGAATACCTGCCGCAATAGGAATACCTAAGCTATTGTAGACAAAGGCACCGAATAGGTTTTGCTTCATATTACGTAGCGTACCTTTTGAAATCTCAACAGCATCAGCAACACCATGTAGGCTATGACGCATTAACGTGATTGCTGCGGTTTCAATGGCGATATCACTACCACCTCCCATCGCAATACCCACGTCAGCTTTAGCTAATGCTGGTGCATCGTTGATACCATCACCAATCATAGCAACACGACGACCTTCAGCTTGAAGTTCTGTAATGGCTTGAGCTTTACCTTCAGGCATAACACCTGCAATAACTTGATCAATGCCAGCTTCTTTTGCAATAGCATTTGCGGTGATCGGGTTATCTCCCGTTAACATCACTAAGCGATAGCCTTGACGATGTAAACGTTGTAATGCACTTACGGTATCTTCTCTAAGTGGATCGCGAATAGAAAGTAATGCCGCAATTTTGCCGTCTTGCGCCAATAAAACAGGGGTAACGCCCTTAGCGGCTTGAGCATCAATAAGTGGTTTGATTTCACTAATATCAATGCCTGATCCAAGCATTAATTTAGGGTTACCTAAAAGTACTGTTTTATCGTTAATTTCACCACTTAATCCCATTCCTGCCAATGTGCGGAATGTGTTGATTTCGGGTAAATCAATACCTTCAGCGCGAGTTAAAATGGCTTTGGCTAAAGGATGATTAGACCCTTTTTCAAGTGCGGCTGCTAAGGTAAGTGCTTGAGCTTCATCTATCTGATTGAAAGTATGAATTTCAGTGACCTGAGGCATACCTTCTGTCAGTGTTCCTGTTTTATCAAAGACTAAGGTATCTAATTTACTCGCTTGTTGCAGTGCATCGGCATCACGGACTAATACGCCATATTCAGCCGCACGACCGACACCAGAAATAATCGACATCGGAGTTGCAAGGCCTAGAGCGCAAGGGCAAGCGATAATAAGAACAGTCGTGATAATAACAAGTGCATAGGTAATTTGTGGCGAAGGACCAAAAAAATACCAAATAGCACCGGCAATGAGTGCGATAGCGACGACGACAGGTACAAACACACTTGAAATTTTATCTGCTAATTGGCCAATTTCAGGTTTACTGCTTTGTGCTTGTCGAACGAGTTTAATAATACGAGCTAATGTTGTTTTACTGCCTACTGCGGCTGCTTTAAACAGGATTGAACCATCTTGAACGGTCGTTCCCGCATGAATAACATCACCTACCGTTTTTTGCTGTGGAATAGGCTCACCTGTCAGCATAGCTTCATCCATCCATACTTCGCCTTGAATGATTTCGCCATCAACCGGCACTTTGTCACCCGTAGCTAAACGTAATGTCATTCCTTGTTTAACCTCAGCCAAAGGCATTTCAACTTCACCGCTTTCAGTAACAACTCTGGCCGTGGGGGGGGGTTAAATCTAATAGACGTTCGAGGGCTTTAGATGATCGCTGACGTGCCCTCTGTTCAAGCATATGACCCAGATTGATTAAACCGATAATCATTGCGCTGGCTTCATAATAGAGATGTCGTGCTTGAGCAGGGAAGACTTCAGGCCATAAATTCACCGTAATGGAATAGAGCCATGCCGTTCCTGTTCCTAATGCCACTAAGGTATCCATGGTGGCATTGCGATTCTTTAAGCTCTGCCATGCACTACGATAAAAATGGCCACCAGCAACAACCATAACAAACAGCGTTGCAATACCAATACCTAACCAAATGCTGTGGTTCGCTTCTGTTAACATCATATTGTCGCCGATCATTCCCCAAATCATGACAGGAATACCAACAACTAATGCTAATGCAGCTTGCCAACGAAAACGCTTCATATTAGCGACAGCAACTTCTTGCTGACGTTCTCTGCGTTTTACATCATCTTGAATAATCTCAGCTCCATAACCCGCTTTTTCAATAGCAGTAATGAGGGCCTCATGATCGATATCACCGATCACTAATGCACTACGTTCAGCAAGATTTACACGTACATTCTCAACCCCTTCAACGGATTGTAATGCTTTATGTACCTTGTTAACGCAACTCGCACAGGTCATGCCATCAATCAACAGTTGAACACTGCTGTCATCATCAGCATCAGTGTCTAAATTATTATCAATATCAGCATTTTCAACTGGAATATCACAAACAGCCGCTGACGATGCTTCCAGTTGTGCATGCGTTTGCGTCAGCGGCTTAGTTTTTGGGAAGTCAGTACCTGCTAATTGTGCTTCAAAACCAGCTTCTTTGACTGCGTCTATTAATGTTTCAGTGGTGGCAGAACCGATTACTTTTGCGTGAGTTAATTCAACCTCGGCACTTTCAACACCGGCAGTGGCTTCAAGTGCTTTTTTGACAGAGCCAGTACAGTGACCACAATTTAGGCCTGAAAGTGTTAAATGAATAGCGTTGTCAGCCGGCGTAACGTTTGCTTGGAAGCCTTCCGCTGTAATAGCTGAAATTAAATCATCAGCACTCGCATCACCAAAAATATCAGCAGATTCTTTTGTGACATTAACTGCAGCAACACCTTCAACCGCTAATAATGCTTTTTCAGTTTTACCGACACACTTCATGCAGTTAAGCCCACTTAGGCTTAATTTTACATCAGGTTGTGTTGCAACACTGGCTTCATAACCTGCATCTTCAATCGTTTTTATTAAGCTTTCAGCAGTTGCATCACTGTCAATTTTAGCGTATTGAATAGTCACAATTGCCTGCTCTATGTCATTGCGGGCATCAAGTGCTTTTTTTACACTGTTTATGCAGTGGGAGCATGAAAGACCTTGTAGTGCGAGTAGCGTAGTTTTTGCCATTTTAATATATCTCCGAAATAAAAAAGCGTTACCTCTATTATTGCGCAATATCCGGTAACTTGCTTTCTTTAAAGGTTTTTTCTTATCAGAGATAAAGGCTAAACCTTTCCGCAAGGGGAAGGTCAAGGGGGAATTTTGAATATTAGTGAAATCGCAAGCAAAACAGGATTAACCGCTAAGGCTATTCGGTTTTATGAAGAAAAAGACTTGATTACGCCACCGAATCGAGGTGAAAACGGCTATCGTTATTATCAGGCACAACATATTGAAGAGTTAACATTATTACGGCAAGCAAGAGAGGTTGGTTTTAACTTAGAAGAGTGTCGAGCGTTATTGATGTTACTCAGAAATCCATCTCGGCATAGTGCTGACGTAAAAGAAGCCACCTTAAAAAAGGTGGCTGAAATTGAAAAAACAATTAACGAACTTAACGCGATCCGTCAGCGTCTTCTTTTGTTAGCCAGTGAATGCCCTGGTGATGATGGCGCAGATTGTCCTATCATCAATCATTTGTCAGGGTGTTGTCATCATCAAAAGCAACCGGTTTAAGCGGGATAACTTGCAAGGTAATACCGTCAATAGCAACCACTTCAACCTTATCACCAGCATGTAATGGCGTGTCTGAATATACACGCCAACTGCCATCAGCCAGTTTTACACGACTAAACCCATTTTCAGTATCTGATGATAAAACAGCATGTACTCCAATCAGTTGATGACTTTTCTGATTTAAGTTCTCAGCTTCTTTTGATTGCTTTCTGCGTTTAAGCCAAATGTGCCAAAGTACCGCACTAATGACCGTTAAAATCGCAAATAACACACCTTGAATGGGCCAGCCAATAGGCAGCATCCATGCGAGTAAAGACACGCATAGGGCAGCCATTCCTGACCATAAAAGATATCCTGCTGTTCCTAACATTTCTGCAATTAACAGCAAGCCACCAAGACAAAGCCAGAAAAGTGCGGGTTGAGCACTCATCCATTCAATCATTATTAATTGCTCTTGTTGCCTGAGTCACTTTTTTGAGTATTCAGTAATTCTGAAATACCCCCAATTGCACCCATTAAGTTACTGGCTTCTAATGGCATCATCACAACTTTACTGTTGTTAGCAGAACCAATTTGTGCGAGTGCGTCCGTATATTTTTGAGCAACAAAGTAGTTAATCGCCTGCATATCACCTTTGGCAATGGCTTCAGATACCATTTGTGTTGCTTTTGCTTCCGCTTCTGCCGCACGTTCACGGGCTTCTGCTTGTAAGAATGCGGATTGACGCTCACCTTCTGCTTTCAGGATCTGGCCTTGTTTTTCACCTTCCGCTTTTAAGATAGCGGCTTGACGAATCCCTTCAGCCTCAAGAATATCAGCACGTTTAGTCCGCTCGGCTTTCATTTGCGCATTCATCGCAGAAATTAATTCTTTTGGTGGGCGAACATCACGAATTTCAATACGAGTAATTTTGATACCCCAAGGGTTTGTTGCATCATCCACAATGAGTAACAGGCGACTATTAATTTGGTCACGTTGAGAGAGAATTTCATCAAGTTCCATTGAACCTAACACGGTACGGATATTGGTCAGTGTTAAGTTGATAATGGCAAGCTCTAGATTATTGACTTCATAAGCCGCTTTTACTGGGTCAATTACTTGAATAAAGCAGACCGCATCGATACTCACGTTGGCGTTATCACGAGAAATCACTTCTTGAGATGGAATATCAAGCACTTGTTCCATCATATTAATACGGCGACCAATGCGATCAACGAAAGGAACAATAATTTGAAGTCCAGGCGTCAGTGTACGGGTGTAACGACCAAAACGTTCGACAGTCCACTGATAACCTTGTGGAACGGTTTTAACACCGCTTAAAACTAAAATAATAGCGAATAAGATGATAATACCAATGACTATTTCCATATACCTGTCCTAAGTCTGCTTTAATAAGAAAATAAAACTAATAAAGTAAAGAATACACCTTACGGCGATAGTTAGACGCCAAATTATCATTAGCACCTAAGGCAGATAAAATATCCATCAGGGTTTTCTTAACTTGTCCATCACCTGCATTTAAGTCTTTCTTGATAAAACCAAATAGCAACTTTAATGCTTCTTCATTACGAGCGACTTCATGTAATTTTAGTGCAAGTTGGATTACAAGCTCTGTATTTTGAGGTTGTTGGTTAAAATCATTTTGCAATTGCTGAATTTCTGGCGTGTCAGCCGCTTGTTTTTGTAATTCAATTTGTGCTAACAAACTATGGTAGTAACTGTCTTGATCTTGTAATGGGATCGTAATTAATAGTGTTTGTGCTTCTTCATGTTTGTTTAAAGAAATAAGAGCACCCGCTAAAGCCAGTGTAATTTCACTGTTTTTAGGCGCGAGTTGATGTGCTTCTTTTAATAAAGGTAACGCTTCATCCGCTTTTCCTTCTGAAAGAAGTTGTGCTGCTTGTGCCGCTTTGAGTTCTTCTGGTTTTGGTAATACGTTGGCTAAAACTTGGCGAATTGCCTCTTCGGGTTGAGGGCCTTGGAAACCATCAACAGGGCGGCCTTCTTGCAAAATATAAACAGTTGGAATAGCACGTAGGCCAAATTGTGAGGCGATCATTTGTTCTGCATCGCAATCCAATTTAGCCAAAATAAATTGGTCAGTAAACTCGGCAGCCAGTTTATCCAATGTCACACCAAGCTCTGCACAATGTGGGCTACGCTCTGAATAGAAATACATCATGACAGGCTTTGTCATGGATTGTTCTATAATTTGTTGAATATTCGATTCATTTACATCAACAATATGTGCAGTTGCTAACATTAACTTGTCCCTTTTTGAGAGTTTTAAATATAGATGCGATTTATAAAGCTATTTCATTAATAAGTAAGGGTGAAAGCTGAAAAATCAAGGCTTGCCACTTTGGCGGCTTAAAATTGCATCCATTAAAGTATCAGGTAGAAATCGTTTTAATATTCTGACAGCATAAGTTAATAGCGTTACGGGATAACGTATCTTAGGTCTTGGACTTTCTAAAGCATGGATAAGCTTTTTCACCACATCTTCAGGTGTTAATGTGAAACGACTCGCAATCCCAGGATTTTTTACTGGTTTATCTTTTTCGGCTTGAGCGACATTTTCCGTGAAACAAGTCTGTATCGGACCTGGTTCAATTAAACTGACTTTAATACCAGTATGCGCTAATTCCATTCTTAAGGCATCAGACCAAGCCTCTACCGCATATTTGCTCGCGGCATAAGCGCCTCTGCCTGGTGTGGAGATGATCCCCATCACTGAGCTGGTTTGAATAATACGCCCTTCACCATGAGGTAACATGGCAGGTAACAGTAACGTGGTGAGCTGATGTAAGCCAAAAAAATTGGTAGAAAACTGTTTTTCCATTTGTTGTCGAGTCACAGCATCTAATGGGCCATAAACACCGAATCCGCCGTTATTAAATAATCCATATAAATGTCCGTTTGTTAGGCGAATAACCTCTAGAGCTGCTTTTTCAACACTTTCTGTATCATCAAGATCAAGATAAATAGGCTCTAATCCCAGCGTTTCCATGCGTTCAAGGTCTTCCTCTTTACGACAAGCAGCAAGGACTCGATAGCCTTTTTTCTTTAGTGCTTTTGCCGCACAGAGCCCTATTCCACTAGAACTTCCTGTAATCAATACCGTTTTTTGCATAATTTTACAATTAATCTCGTTTAATCTACGTCAACTACTGTCAGAATAGCCTAACGTGTTAAGTAAGGGGATAACGTTTTATCCATCCATTGCGCAATAAAAGGCTGAGCATCTTCATTGGGGTGTATGCTGTCATTTTGCATCCACTCAGGCTTATTGGCAATTTGCTCCATATAAAAAGGGATCAATGGAAGCGCATTCTCCTCAGCGAGTTTAGGATAAATTGCTGAAAAGGATTGTGTATAGCGTTTACCGTAATTAGGTGAAATCATAATTTGCATAAAGAGTGGCGTTGCACCGGCATCTTTAACTTGTGTAATGATGTTTTGTAACGCGTCTTTTGTTTGTGCAACAGGGTATCCTTGTAAGCCATCATTTGCACCTAATTCAATTAAAACCCAACGAGGTTGATGCTGCTTTAGTAAGTCAGAAAGCCGATTTTGACCTTGAAATGCGGTTTCGCCACTTATGCTGGCATTAATAACATTAATTTCAGGGTAGGTTGTTTTCCATTTATCAGCAAGGCGCTGAGGCCACGCGCTTTCAATAGGAAGACGATATCCTGCACTTAAGCTGTCACCAAAAATTAAAAAGGTATCAGCAGCCATTGCCTTAAAGCTAAATATCATCATAACGATAAGGAAAAAGGTATGTCGTCGAAAAAGGTTCTTGAAGTTCATCAGTTAACCAAACAAGTAGGACAAGGTGATAGTCAGATCTCTATATTGCAGGGTGTTGAGTTAGTTGTCGAGCCCGCACAAACAATTGCGTTAATTGGTGAATCTGGATCAGGTAAATCGACGCTGTTAGGCATTATTGCAGGTCTTGATGATGGAAGTGCGGGCTGTGTGAAATTAATGGGGCATGATCTTACAACAATGAATGAAGAGGCACGCGCTAAGTTACGTGCTGAGCATGTTGGTTTTGTTTTTCAATCATTTATGTTGATCCCAACCTTGAATGCACTCGAAAATGTGCAGTTGCCCGCATTATTAAAAGGCGAGTCAGAAAAACACAGCCGTAAGCGTGCTGTTGATTTACTTAAGCTGTTAGGATTAGGTGAACGCATATTCCATATGCCTGCACAGCTTTCAGGTGGTGAACAACAACGGGTAGCATTGGCAAGAGCATTTTGTACTCAGCCCGCTATTCTTTTTGCTGACGAGCCAACAGGGAATTTAGATCGCAAAACGGGAGATAAAATCGCTGATTTGCTGTTTTCTCTCAATCGAGATTATGCAACAACATTGATTTTAGTTACCCATGACAATGAGTTGGCTGCTCGTTGTCAGCGGCGTTTACGATTAGTTGATGGACAACTTAAGGAGGAGTCATGATTTGGCGTTGGTTCTGGCGTGAATGGCGTTCTCCTGCATTATTAATTGTTTGGCTTTCTTTAGCACTTGCGGTCGCTTGTGTGCTTGCTTTAGGGCGCATAGGTGATCGTATTGATAAAAGTATTTATGCTCAAAGCCGAGATTTAATTGCGGGCGATTTAGTGTTGCGAGCATCTTATCCCATTGATGAAAACTGGCTTGCTGAGGCGAAAAAAATGGGATTAACCCTCAGTCGCCAAATGCAATTTACTACAATGTCTTATGCTCCAGAAGGAGATACACCACAGCTTGCATTAGTTAAAGCCACTGATAATTTGTATCCACTTTATGGTGAATTAGAAACAGAACCAGCGGGCTTAAAACCAGAAAAAGGCACAGCACTTGTAGGTGCACGATTACTGGAACTGCTTGATATAAAAGTTGGCGATAAAATTGATGTAGGTGATGCTACATTTACGATCAGTGGTGTATTAATTCAAGAGCCTGATAGCGGATTCAACCCTTTCCAAATAGCGCCACGTATTTTAATTAATCTTGATGATGTCGAATCAACAGGTGCAGTACAACCGGGCAGCCGTCTGACTTATCGTTATATGTTTGCGGGCGATGAATCGGTAATTGATAGCTATCAGCAACGTTTTGATCCGTTATTAAAACCCGATCAACGTTGGAACAGCTTAAAACTAGACAGTGGTGCACTTTCACAATCGATGGAAAGAGCAAAAAACTTTCTTTTACTTTCTGCGTTGTTAACGTTATTACTTGCCATATCGGCAGTCGCGGTTTCAATGGCACACTATTGCCGTAGTCGGCATACTTTAATTGCAGTGCTGAAAACCCTAGGTGCAGACAAACGTGCATTGAGAAAGTGGATTGTTGGGCAATGGGGAGTGATCCTTATTGGCGCGATTGTTGTCGGTTCATTAGTCGGGCTTATTTTTGAAGCTATCTTGCTACAAATATTAACGCCTGTTTTACCTAAACGGTTACCTGAAGCGAGTTTTTTACCGTGGTTTTGGTCAGTGGGTTCTTTATTGTTAATCGCTTTATTAACAGGATTAAGACCTTATTATCAACTAATGGCAACACAACCTTCCCGTGTATTAAGAAGTGATACTACGGCACCAGTGTGGCCTCTTCGTTATTATTTGCCCCTTGTGGCGTTAATTGTTGTCAGTACTTTAACACTGTTTGCGGGTACAGGGGTTTTACTGTGGTCAATTTTATTAGGGATTGTTGTTATTGCCTTTTTACTTGGGGTGATTGGCTGGCTAGGATTGTGGGTATTAAAACAGTTTAAATTCCGTCAATTAAGTGCACGTTTAGCGGTGACTCGCCTATTACGGCAACCTTTTCAAACAATGACTCAACTGGCTGCTTTTGCACTTTCATTTATGTTGTTAACGCTATTGGTACTGATCCAAGGTGATTTATTAGAAAAATGGCAAAAACAGTTACCAGAAGATAGTCCTAATTATTTTCTGATCAATATGTCACAGCCTCAAGTTCAAGACATTAATACCTTATTGGCGCAATACAACGTTGAACCTACGGATGCTTATCCTGTGGTATTAGCGCGTTTAACACAGATCAATGAGAGTAACGCCAAGGAGTGGGCGGATAAACGTGATGCAGGAAATAACACTGTACGTCGAGAACTTAACTTAACGTGGCACAGTGAATTACCCAAAGATAACGTGATTATCGAAGGAACATGGCCGCCTGTCGGTAATGGGGTCTCTCTTGATCAAGGCGTTGCTGAACAACTGAAAATTAAACTGGGTGATGAGTTAACTTTTGTGGGAGATACCCGTGAATTTAAGTCGATAGTGACCAGTATTCGTCATGTTGATTGGGAGAATATGCGTCCTAATTTTTTCTTTATTTTCTCAGAAGAAGGGTTAAGTAATCAGCCAGAAAAATGGATGAGTAGCTTTTATTATAATGGTGATGGTGCGTTAATTACGGCACTTAATCGACAATTCCCTACAGTCAGTGTGTTAGATACAGGTGCCTTAATTCAGCAAGTTCAGCAAATCTTACAGCAAGTCAGTCGAGCCTTAGAGATTATGGTGGGGCTGGTGATGATCTGTGGTGCATTATTGTTGGTTGCTCAAATTCAAGTCGGCATGACGCAACGACGAATTGAGCTGGTGGTTTATCGTACATTAGGGGCGGGTAAATCATTATTACGCCGTACACTGTGGGCAGAATTTGCTTTATTGGGCTTAATGGCGGGTTTAGCTGCCGCAGTGGGCGCAGAGGTGGCATTAGGTTTATTACAAAAATCGGTATTTAATTTCCCTTGGCAACCTCAGTGGGGAATGTGGCTTACCGTGCCTGTTGTCGCAGCATTATTACTTTCTCTATGTGGTAGTCTTTTAGGCGTTAGATTGTTGCAAGACAAAGGGCAATATCGACGTATTCAAGGCGAGTAACTGACAGAGATAGTGGCTCATAAATTTAAGTAAATAAAATGCTGATATTGGAATAACATCAGCATTTTTTTCTTAAGAAGAATAAAGAGATTAATTCTTTATGACATAAGCATAAATACGTTTACTGCCATCTTGCTCATCGTAAATATAAACACCTTGAAGTTCAGTTGAAAAACCGGGTAGTTGATTAATAGTGACTTCAAGGGCTTTGAAATAACGCAACACCGCACCACTCCAAATTTCACCGGGTACAGCACATAAAACACCGGGTGGATAAGGTAATGCGCCTTCTGCGGCGATCCTACCGTCTAATTGACTTAACGGTAAAAACTCTACATTGCCACGTACAAATTCAATATTAGCATGTTGAGGGCTTAGCGCTCGCTTAGGAAAATAATTTTTTCTAAACATCTGTTTTTGCAGTAACTTGATATTGTATTTGATACAAATATCATGCATTTCCTGACAGAGTTGGCGCAATGTATAACCCTGATAACGAGATTGATAACGACGATAAACGGAAGGTAATACGTGTTCTAATGGAGCATCATCAATGAGCAATCTCTCAAATCTTACAATCAATGAAATTAGGCGTTCAAATTTTTCACTATGTGCCGCAGGTGTGAGTAAAAATAGAATAGAATTTAAATCACTTTTTTCAGGAATAACACCATGTTCCCGTAAGTAGTTTGCCAAAATAGATGCAGGTACACCAAAAGCTTCATATTCACCCGTATGAGGATCAATACCTGGTGTTGTGAGCATTAATTTACAAGGATCAACAAAGTATTGATTAACGGCATATCCGTTAAAAGCGTGCCAATTATCATTGGGAATAAAATTAAAAAATCGCTGATCAGACGCTATTTCATCTGTGTCGTGATCTTGCCAAGCAACACCATCTACAATTTCAGGAATAAAAGGCTTAATAAACTGGCACTGCTTTAGTAATGATTTACGTGCTTCGATACCTTGCTTAACACAGTTCATCCACATTGTTTCACCGCTTTTGCCCGAATGCATTTTTGCATTGACATCAAGGGCGGCAAAAAGGGGGTAAAAAGGGCTAGTAGATGCATGCATCATAAAGGCATTATTCATACGTTTATGGTTAACATATCGTGGCTGCCCTTTGATATGAGCATCTTTTTTATGTATCTGCGAGGTTTGTGAAAAACCGGCTAGTTGCTTATGAACAGATTGAGTGACGAGAATACCAGGATCGTTTTCATTAAGCGTCAGCAATAAAGGCGAACACTGTTTCATCATCGGAATAAACTGTTCATAACCGACCCAAGCGGAATCAAATAAAATATAATCACAAAGATGACCAATTTTATCAACAACTTGCCTTGCATTGTAAATCGTGCCGTCATAAGTACCAAGCTGAATAACCGCTAAACGAAAAGGACGCTTATCGAATTGGCGTTCTGGCGTAATCTCTGCAATTTGTTGGCGTAAATAGCTCTCTTCAAAGCAATGCGCATCAATACCACCGATAAAACCAAAAGGGTTGCGAGCTGTTTCTAAATAAATAGGAGTGGCACCCGCTTGAATAAGTGCGCCATGATGATTGGATTTATGATTATTTCTATCAAATAATACTAAATCATTGGGTGCCAATAATGCATTTAAAGCGACTTTATTCGAAGAGGATGTCCCATTTAAAACAAAATAGGTTTTATCCGCATTAAACACTTGTGCTGCAAAGGCTTGAGCATCATAAGGTGCGCCTTCATGAATAAGTAAATCACCCATCTCGACATCCGCATTACACAGATCAGCGCGAAAAAGGTTCTCACCAAAATATTGATAAAACTGTTCGCCTGCGGGATGACGACGAAAAAATTCACCACCTTGATGACCAGGGCAATCAAATGCGACATTTTTTTCAGCAACATAATTTACTAAGCGTGAGAAAAATGGCGTAGTCAGATTTTCTTCATATTGATGAGCCGCTTTATTGATCATCATACTATTTTTTTGATATGCGTTTTTATCTGTAATAACAATGCCTGAAACCTGATTAAGTAAATCGGCATTTACCGTATCGTTAAGATTTACCGCAATAAATACGGGCAATTGAAAACCTGTTTGCTGAATGCGTGTTAACTCACCGGATTCAATATCCAATAGTGACATTATAACGGCTGACACTTGCGTTAAATTTGCATCAGCAATATCAATAATAGGGCGTTCACAAGAAAAGTAGTGTGAAAGCGAGGGGTGACACGCCAACTTCATTTTTTTCATTACACTCGTGTTTTAATCAATAGAAGAATTGGCAAACAATATACTTGGTTGTGAATACGATTGAAATGAATGAAGCAATAAAAATGATAATGTTATGCATGTTAAGTGCATAACATACCATTATAAGTGATAAGTAAAAGGGTAAGCTTATGGAGAGATTGACTTATCCTTTCCAATATTTATGCAATGGATGACGGCTTTTCGATATAAACTGTTTGAGATGGAAATGCAAAGTCAGCACCATGTTTATGCACAATCTCAATTATCTTTAAATAGACGTCTTGTTGCGCCGCAAGCCATTCTGCCCAGACCGTTGTTTTAGTAAAACAATACACCATGATATTGAGTGACGAGTCTGCAAATTGATTAAAATAGACCAACAATGTTTGTTGAGTATCTATCTTGTCATTTTGCATTAGCATTGTGCGGATATCTTCGACAATTATGCCAATTTTATCTGAGTCTTCATAACGTAAACCGAGTTCAGTTTCAATACGTCGGTTGGTCATTCGACCAGGATTCTCTACACTAATTGAGGAAAAAATTGAGTTTGGGATATAAAGTGGGCGATGATCAAAGGTGATAATTTTTGTGATACGCCAACCAATTTCTACTACGGTGCCTTCAATATTACGATCAGGAGAACGTACCCAATCACCAATATTAAAAGGGCGATCAAAATAGAGCATGACACCAGAAAAAAGGTTACTTAGTACATCTTTACTTGCCATGCCAATGGCAATACCACCCAATCCCCCAAATGTCATTAAACCAGATAAGCTCATTCCAAAGTGCTCACCAAACAATAAAATGATAATGACAAAAAGGGTAATTTTAAATATACGTGAAATAATACGTGCAGAGGTGGGATCACTGCCTTTTTTAATTTGAGATTGCTCTAATCTATTAATTAATAAGAAAAATTTTCGCATTAAAATTAAAGCGATACCAACATAAGTGAAGAAATTAATCATTCTAAAAGAGATAAAATGAAGATTAAAATCGACCACTGCCATTTCACAATATTGGCTTAAGATAATCACTAAACTACAAAGAAAGACAGCTTGGCTGATATGAATAATAATATTTCTACGACGTTTTTTCTTTTTGTCATGAAAAAGAGAGACGACAACAAAAGCAACAAAACAGGCTAAGGCAATACCTATACCTATTGAGTATTTTATTATTAATGCATCATTCATCAGCTTAACGTCTCCTAGAAAATGCGTTTATATTATAGAGAACTTACTATCTTACTTATTTCACTGTTATTTCTTTTGCTCACTTGCATGCTGAAATTTAGGATAAGCGGGAGGCTTCATAAATAACGTTACCGCTAAAATCAGTAAAACAGGCAAGGCTAAAATTAAGAATGCAGGGGTAAAACTACCCGAGATATCTTTAATTGCACCTGCAAAGAAAGGAGCTAAACAGGCAAGTGTTGAAATTAAATTCATGACTGAAAATAGCTCAAGATAAGGTGCGCGGCCAAAATAATTAGCAAGCAATATACTTGATGCTAAGAATGTCATGCCGTAACCAATACCCACACAAACCGTAAATAAAATAAGGTAAGTCCAAGAGTTCGCCATACTGAGTGCGAATAAGCCAAGCACAATAATACTCAAACTCGCGATAAGCAGCTTTTTAGGTTCTAACCATTCACCAATGGCACCTCCTGCTAAGCGTGAAAAAGCATTGATAAAGGCCATTGTGCTTAATAGTGTGGCAGCAATAGTCTCACTAAAGCCATTTTCAATAATGTGTGCAACGGCAAAGCTATTCACTGTAATACCGCACCACAAAAAGGCAGTGTAAGTGGCGGCGATAACATAAAATTGCCATGTTCTTAAGGCATGACGTGCAGTCCAAATTTCTTTGGTTTGATAGATACGTTTTGTGGTTTGCAGTTGGCTAATTTTTTTAGCGTGTTCTTGTTCTTTACTGCCTTCACGTAAAAATAAAATAGTGATGAGGGTAATAATGGTCAGTGTAATTGCTGAGATAAGCCAATGCATCCGCCATGTATGCCATAAATGCGTGGCTAAAAAATAGATCCAAGGGCCTGCAACACCGCCTAATCCACCAATCGTAAAATAAACCCCGAAGGCAAAAGATTGCTTTTCAAATAAGCGAGAAATCACATAAGTTCCGGGAACAGTGGCAAGTAAGGTAAATCCAATCCCTAACAACGCGGTACCCAGGAAATAGCGTGCAATGGTGTAGGTTTCATAAAGAAAATAGAAACCGCTGACGAAGATCATCAACCCAATAAGAAGTGTAAAGCGAACACTTAATTTACGAATAAGTAATGTAGGTAAAAAGCTTGCAAGGCCACAAGTTAACCCTAATAACGTAAAACCAAGGCCCGCTTGTGTCCAGTTCCACTCTAGCTCACTTATCATGCTAGGAAGAACAACACCTAAAGAAGTAAATGTGGTTGCAGTAGCTAAAAAATACACTAAACCCAGCAATATCAGCATGCTCCACTGATAAACGGGCCCGAAACTCTGTTGCGTGGCTTGCATCCTGACTCCATCAAACGGGTGCAGTAACCTGAATAATCAGGAGAAAATAGCGAATAACAGGCCCTTTTATTTAAGGCCTGTTCATTTAAAGGCTATTATTCTCTAACTTTATGAGTCGGACTGCTAGCTTAATTTTTCTAAAGCCCATTTGATAGGGTATTGATAAGCGTCATCAAGCAGAGGGCTTAATGAATTTAGCGTATCTTTAAGGGGTTGGTTATCACGGTGAACTAAATTGAGATGTCCCACTTTACGCGCAGGGCGGACTTCTTTCTCATACCAATGTAAATGGACTAATGGCAATGAAAGCCATTGTGGATGAATATCAGTACCAATCAAATTGACCATTACAGCTGGTTGGCAAACTTCGGGTTTTGGCATGGGTAAATCTAAGATTGCCCGTAAATGTAACTCAAATTGGCTAATAGAAGCACCATTTTGTGTCCAATGACCGCTGTTATGGACTCGAGGAGCTAATTCATTGATAAGTAATTTATCACCAACGATAAAGCATTCCATTGCCATTACACCGACATAATTGAGCTTATTAAGGATAGCTGTCAGCATTTTTTCTGCTGATTGTTGTAACTCGGGTATTGGTGCTGGTAATGCAACGCTCATGCGTAAGATACCGTCTTGATGCAGATTATGAGTTAACGGATAAAAAACACAGTTTCCCTTACTGTCTCTTGCGCCCACTAATGAAACTTCACCCGAGAAGGGAATACCTTGCTCAACGATGCATTCACCATAAATCTCAGAGGGCAATTGTTGTTGTTCCCCTGAATGAATACGCCATTGACCACGACCGTCATAACCGCCAATGCGGCGCTTCACAATGAGAAAATCACCCAATTGAGCAAAAATATCCGACCACTGGGCTGGAGACGTTAAAGGTTGCCAAGGTGCAGTGGCTAAGCCTAGTTCATCAAGAAGTTGTTTTTGAGGCAGCCTATCGGCAAGTAATGGAAAAATATCGCGGTTTACAAAGTTAGTGTGACGTTCTAATTCTTTGGTTAATGCGGTTTCAGGCCAGCGTTCAATTTCAGCCGTGATAATACTTTTTTGATAAGGAACGGCTTCAGGTTCAGCATCAAGTCCTACTGGATAAACGGCAATACCTAAAGGTTCACCGGCTTGTCTTAACATTCGACCTAATTGACCATTTCCAAGGACACAAACAGGCTTCATAACGCCTCCCTTGGATCTGGGTTATTTAAAACATCATCTGTTTGTGCAATACGCCATGTTGTTAAAGCATCGAAAATAGCAGGGGAATGTAACGCTAAAATTTGGGCTGCCAATAAAGCGGCATTGGCGGCGCCCGCTTTACCAATAGCTAATGTTCCAACGGGAATACCTTTGGGCATTTGTACAATTGAATAGAGGCTATCAACACCATTTAATGCTGCACTTTGAACAGGAACACCTAATACGGGGACTAAGGTTTTTGCGGCGAGCATTCCTGGTAAATGCGCGGCTCCACCCGCACCAGCAATAATGACATCAAAGCCATTACTTTTCGCATTTTCAGCAAAGCTAAATAACTTATCAGGGGTGCGATGGGCAGAGACAATCTCAATATGGTAAGGAATTTGTAGCGTATCTAATACATCAGCAGCATAAGACATAGTTGCCCAGTCGCTTTTAGAACCCATGACAATGGCGATACGAGCGGGGGAGGTATTTAGACCAACGTGAGAAGACATTACTTAACTGCTCCTGTAAGCATAAACGGATATAGCCTAATAAACTGAGCATGATAGTATCACGCTAACACGTCAAGGAAAACGTTTGCGTAAAGAAAAAAATGGCTTTTTATAGAGGAAATAAGTGAAATAACTTAAAAAGGAAAATGAATAAGTTCTACTTTTTCAGTGGTGACTTTAAACATTGAACCTTCAGTATGCCAAGCACCTAATACGCCACGATAATATATTCTGCCTTCAATATCGACAGTATGAACAGCGGGGCGATGTGTATGGCCGTGGATCATCCACTGAGTGTTGAATTGTTGAAAGGTATCAATTACAGCTTGCGGATTAACATCCATAATAGAATCAGATTTATACTGATTTTCTTGTTGGCTACGCGATCGCATTTTGTCAGCAATACGCAGTCGGATAAACAACGGTAGGCACAAAAATAGGCGTTGGATAAATTTATTGTGCACTTTTTTACGATAACGTTGATAAGCTTTATCGTCAGTACAAAGTGTATCACCATGCAAAATCAAGATGCGATGTTGATAAATCTGGAGTACTTTTTCTTGGGGCAGAAGAGTGATGCCACTCTCTTTTGCAAAACGAGAGCCAATTAAAAAATCACGATTTCCATGAATAAAATAGCAAGGTATACCCGCCTTTTTTAGTGTCATCAATGCTTGGGCAATATGTTGATGTAATGGATTAGGATCATCATCCCCTATCCAAAAATCAAAAAAATCACCTAAAATATATAGGGCATTGGCGTGAATGGCTTGTTCTTTTAGAAAACGAAGAAAACCGGCAGTAATTGCCGGTTCATGTTCACTTAAATGCAGATCTGCAATAAAAAGCGTACACATAAAGAGCTAGGCTTATTCGCTAACTGTTACACTTTTAATGACGATATCTTCACGAGGAACGTCTTGGTGGAAACCGCTACGGCCTGTAGAAACTGCTTTAATTTTGTCAACAACATCCATTCCTTCAACGACTTCAGCGAAGACGCAATATCCCCAACCATTGGCATTTTCAGCACGGAAGTTTAAGAAATCGTTATCTGCAACGTTGATAAAAAATTGAGCAGTGGCGGAATGTGGATCGTTAGTACGAGCCATTGCTAATGTACCACGGTTATTTGCCAGTCCATTGTTTGCTTCGTTTCTAACAGGTGCTTTGGTTGCTTTTTGGTTCATACCCGGTTCAAAACCGCCACCTTGGACCATAAAGCCATTGATGACACGGTGGAAGATAGTGTTATCGTAGAATCCTTCTTTACAGTAGTCTAAAAAATTCTCTACGGTTGCAGGTGCTTTATCTGCAAATGTATTAATCACGATATCGCCGTAATTGGTATGAAAAGTAACCATATTCAGATCCTAATATAATTTTAGCTTTACCCAGATTTGGGCATAAACAATAGTCCCGTTTTTTATATCACAATTGCCTTATTTAGTCAGTATTCATCTTTTTTTCGCACTGTTTTTCTTTCTAAATAAGGACCTAAAATAGGGGAGGAAACACTTTTTGCCAAAATTTAGCCAAATAACAGAAGTTTGATTGCTCACTATCAACGATTGAACAGTGAAAATAAGTGCCAAGCAGAGTAAGATAAGACGCGATAATCTTGAATTTGTTTTATATTCGAGATTCAATGCCTTCATAAATATCGTGCTATATTTATACTCGCCATACTTCAGTTGTCGCCTAGCTACATCTTGGATTATTTAGAGTATAGTTGTTATTTTCTTTTATATAAAAACGTAATAAACACGTACAGTTGAAAACGGGAACGTCTACTGATGCTAAAGATTTTTAATACTCTCACTCGCCAAAAAGAAGAATTTAAACCTATCCATGCAGGAAAAATAGGTATGTACGTGTGTGGCATCACTATTTATGACCTGTGTCATATTGGTCATGGACGTACATTTGTGGCTTTTGATGCTATAACCCGTTATCTGCGCTATTTAGGTTATGATGTTAACTATGTTCGTAATGTGACGGATGTGGATGATAAAATCATTAAACGCGCAATTGAAAATAATGAAACTTGCGAACAGTTAACTTCTCGTATGTTAGCTGAAATGCACAAAGATTTTGATGCACTTAATATTGCCCGCCCAGATTCCGAACCTCGTGCAACACACCATATTGCAGAAATTATTACGCTAACAGAAACCTTAATTAAACGTGACCATGCCTATGTTGCCGAAAATGGCGATGTGATGTTTGCGATTGATACTGATCCTGATTATGGTCTGCTTTCTCGCCAAGATTTAGAACAACTGCAAGCAGGTGCCCGTGTTGAAGTGGCTAACGTAAAACGTAATCCAATGGATTTTGTTTTATGGAAAATGTCTAAGCCGGGAGAACCAAGCTGGGAATCTCCATGGGGAGCAGGTCGTCCTGGTTGGCATATCGAATGTTCTGCAATGAATGGTAAAGAGTTAGGGCATCATTTTGATATTCATGGTGGTGGTTCAGACTTAATGTTCCCACACCATGAAAATGAAATTGCACAATCTACCTGTGCTCATGAAGGGCCTTACGTTAATTACTGGATGCACTCAGGTATGGTGATGGTAGACAAAGAAAAAATGTCTAAGTCACTTAATAACTTTTTCACTATTCGCGATGTCTTGGCATATTACGATGCAGAGACGGTACGTTATTTCTTATTATCAGGCCATTATCGTAGTCAGCTCAACTACACTGAAGAAAATTTAAAACAAGCACGTACCGCATTAGAGCGTTTATATACTTCATTACGAGGTACTGACGTTAATGCTCAACCTGTGGGGGGGGAAGCATTTGAATCTCAATTTATTGAAGCTATGAATGATGATTTCAATACACCTGAAGCGTATTCAGTTTTGTTTGATTTAGCACGTGAAGTTAATCGCCTAAAATCGGTTGATATGAGTGTAGCGAATGGCTTGGCCGCCGTATTACGTAAACTGGCGAAAGTTTTAGGTTTATTAGAGCAAGCACCAGAGCACTTTTTACAAAGTGGTGCGAAAGCAGATAACGTAGATGAAGTTGAAAAAATTGAGTCATTAATTCAACAACGTAATGATGCTCGTCAAAATAAAGATTGGGCTGCCGCGGATGTTGCGCGTGATGCATTAACCGCAATGGGTATTGTATTAGAAGATGGTCCTCAAGGAACAACCTGGCGTCGTAATAATTAATATAAACTATTTAATAATAGCTATTGGTAAATACACTTAATATGTGTTTGATAAAAAATATCGGATATTTAATGTCCGATATTTTTTTATTTATAATTTAATTTATTGGCTAATAATACTGGTTTCTCTTTCATTATCTTTTTGTTTCTCCTCAAAATAATTTACAACATTTTCAGAAAAAAAGAGTCGATGAGTTAAGATTACGATAATAGAAAAAGCAATAAAACCGACTTCAGATATGTTAATTAATGACATTGAAATACTGAGTATAAAAAACAGAGATACAGATAAGCATACCCATGAAATTTTTAAAAAAGAGTAAGCATTTCTACTGTTCCTTGCAAGTTTTATCCATGCAGTAACTTGGATTATCATTGTGGCTATCAAGCAGAGCATAATGAACAAACCCAATAACATGGTTTGCCCACCCCCCATCGCCATTGCTAATAAATAAATAGGCGCACCTGCAACCAATATAAACAAACTTATACCTAAAAATAATACTGAAATAACTTGGATCCATAAAAGTACTATGGGCCTTTCCATAACTTCTCCTAAAAACAAAATAAGTTTTTATCAGCCTTAGAATATCTTTATTAATTTTTATTAAAGTGAAGTTTATCGAATAAATAAGAAAAAGAAAGAATGATTTAATAATAAACAATTATTAATCAATTTAAGAGATTCTATTTTTGAATTTTAATGACATGGTGTTAATGAATTTAATCATGTAGTGGTAATTCTACTTAATAACCGTTGATATACCACTCGTATTATTATTTATAATTTTAAAGGCGTTAATTCAACTTCTGCCATCATTTTTGCCAATTGTTCCCGATCATGAATACCGACATTTGTTTGACTTACGGCAAGTGCAGAAACTGCAGTTGCTAAGCGTAAGGTATGCTCACTGGTTTGTCGCATCATTAAACCGTAAATTAAACCTCCCACCATTGAATCACCTGCACCTACCGTACTCACCACATCACATTTAGGGGGCTTAGCCATCCATGCACCAGATGCATTTACCCACATCGCACCTTGTTCACCCAGAGAAATGACGACATGTGCAATACCTTGTTGGCGTAATGCTTGTGCGGCTTGTACAACATCAGAAAGTTCAGGTAATGGTTTACCTGCCCAAATCTCTAATTCATGATGATTGGGTTTAACCAGCCAAGGTGAGGCTTTTAATCCTGCGACAAAGGCATCTCTACTACTATCAAAGATCAGACACATGCATTCGCTACGTAAACGCGTCATCCATGCCGTAAAATCGTTGAGATCGATACTTGAAGGTACACTTCCACTGACACAGATCATATCAAATTGACCTGCCCAGCTCAGTGTATCATTAACGAAACGTGTCCAATCTTGCTTTGTGATTTCAAAACCAGAAAAATTAAAATCAGTAACTTTACCATTAGGTTCAGTCAATTTGACATTAATACGCGTTCGGCCTTCAACCATTTGAAAACGGTTTGCAATACCTGAGTCACTAAATTCTTTTTGGAAGCCATCTTGGTTTTCTTTACCTAAAAAGCCACCAACAGTGACATCGACACCTAAGCTTTTTAAGACTTTTGCAACGTTAATGCCTTTGCCCGCGGCATGAAAGCCTGCTGTTTTTACACGATTAACCTCACCAAGCTCAATGGGGTTACTTAAACCAACAAGATCATAAGCAGGGTTTAGTGTAATAGTGGCAACTCTGCGTTTCATGCTAGTTCCTTACCTTAAATAAAAGAATCGGCACTATTTTTTGCTGGGGATTAGCAAAGTCAGAGATACCTTGAAGGGGTAAGCCGAGCATAAAATCTCCTGTTAGATAAAGCGCAAAAAAAGACTCAAATATCACAAAATAACACTTAAAATAGCATCACTAGGCTGAATCGTTTCAAATTATAACGTGTAATTTAGTACAAACAATGTTCTTTTGCCTAATGAAAGTAGAAAAAAATTAGATCTAAATCACACTTTAGTGCATTTAAACACGAATAATTGAGTAAAAAGTATCAGCGGAAAGGTTTGTTGCTGAAGTTTTACAGTAATGATTGAAAAGTGTTATTTATATATAAAATAGTAACTTACGATGCTTATTTTTATCTACTTTTTTATAAAATGTACAATATGCTGAACATTGAATAGGGATTATACCAAGAGATACGTTAAAAAATGAGAAATTAAATTTCATAAGGACAGTTTGATTTTATAATTATTAATAAATTCATGATGTTATATAATTTTTTTATTTTAAATAAGAAAAAATAGAGAAAAAAGCGGGATTAAAGGGGGAAAAGCTTGAAAAAGAAAAAAGCGTTACAAAATGAGTAACGCTTGATGAAGATTAGGTTATTTGCTGACGCGGACTGAAAATTCACCAAAAGTGACAACTTTACCATCAGCAATTTTACAGCGTTTACGTGTTTCAGCGACACCATCAACGCTAACTAAGCCTTCTGCAATGACACTTTTGGCTGATGCGCCACTTTCCGTCCAGCCTTGAAGTTTTAGTAAATCACAAAGCTCAACGTAATCGTGCCCATCTAATTGAAATATTTCCATTGACTAATTATTTCCTGTTTCAGGCGAGTGATATTCTTCACATGCCTGTAAAGTATTTTGAATAAGTGTTGCTACGGTCATTGGGCCTACGCCACCGGGTACAGGAGAGATCCAACCTGCACGTTGTGATGCGGCGTCAAATTCAACATCTCCTACAACTTTACCACTTTCAAGGCGATTAATACCCACATCAATAACAATTGCTCCGGGTTTAATCCACTCACCTGGGATAAAGTTAGGTTTCCCCACTGCCACAATAACTAAATCTGCGTGTTCAACATGAAAACGTAAATCTTTAGTGAATCGATGAGTCACCGTTGTTGTACAACCCGCAAGTAATAATTCTAAGCTCATTGGGCGTCCCACAATATTTGACGCACCAATAATAACAGCATTTAAGCCATTCATAGGGATATCACAACGTTCTAGTAATGTGACAATACCGCGAGGTGTGCAAGGGCGCAGTTTTGGCGCACGTTGGCATAGGCGACCAATATTGTAAGGATGAAAGCCATCCACGTCTTTATCAGGGCGAATACGTTCTAATACCTTAACGTTATCAATTCCTGCAGGTAAGGGGAGTTGAACAAGAATACCATCAATCGCATTATCATCATTAAGCTGGTCGATTAGATTTAATAAATCAGCTTCACTTGTAGTATCAGGTAAATCATAAGAGCGAGAAATAAAACCAACTTCATCACAAGCACGGCGTTTACTTCCAACATAAATTTGTGATGCAGGGTTATCGCCCACGAGAATAACGGCTAAACCGGGTGCACGTTTTCCTGCATTAATACGTTGTTTTACTTTTTCTGTAACTTCGCTTCTGATGGTCTGCGCAATCGATTTCCCATCTATAATTTTTGCTGACATCTATACATCCAAATTATTCAATTACGGTATTGCCCTATTTTGTCAGATCAAGAGCAATCTGTCAGTCGAATACTTGCCATATTTTAACCATATAGTTTGATATCGTTGAAAAATCGTTGACTCTCAAAATGTTGAACGTATAATCCACACCCGTTATCAGCAGTGATTGCTGACGTCTAATCTCTTCTAGGCGCCCTTAGCTCAGTTGGATAGAGCAACGGCCTTCTAAGCCGTAGGTCACAGGTTCGAATCCTGTAGGGCGTACCATTTAAAATCAACGAGTTACGAGATTTTAAAAAGAAACCCGCAAGAGATGCGGGTCAAGTAACGGGTCAAGTTAGCATTATAGCTTTTCACTTCTAACCCACTCTTCATAGACATGTTCTGGCCAACCTAAAAATGTACCGCCTTTTGTTCTTTCTGGTTTGGGGAACTCATTTCGCTTTGCGTACATTCTCCAAATTGTAGGTTTGCTTTTCCCTGTTAACTGGATCATTTCCTTCCATTTAATGTATCGGGTTGTAGTTGTCATTTTTTGTCTCCCTTCCTATACCCGTTCTCCATAATGACCTGTGCAACAACTGTTGGTGGGTTATCCCAATGAGCATCAAAAATGATATTGTTTAAATAATATTTGCTAATGTCATCCAATGTCTTAGGCAAATTGTCATGAGGTAATTTTAAATAAATAGAATCACCCGTCATGCTCACCGTGATATCAATGATCTGCTCAGTGGTAAAATCTGTTTTACGATAACCGGCTTTCCAGACAGCATCAGTTATATCACCAGGATCAGCAATGTTGTCTGAAATTAATTTAATTAAAACAGGATCAGTCGTAGTCATGCTCCACCTCCAAGACAGAGACTAATTGCGCGCTAACTTCTGTTTCGGCTTTATTAACAAGTTGCATAAATTCTTCGTGAGTAATGAGCTTTTTCAGTTCAGCAACTAAAATTTCATTTCTGAGTATTCGACGTGAATAATCAACCTCTTTACGCTGGCGCTTTAAAATAGCCAGTTGATCGCAAATTGCTCTACGTTGCCAGTTTAAATATTTACGAGCTGTTCTTGCACGTATCGCCCAATCTGAGTCACTTTCTTGATGTTTATCTAAACTGGTATCAATCCGCATAATAGAAGAATTGCAATAAGCCAAAGCTCGCAGATAGTCTTCAAGTGTTTTTAATTCATCTAAAACTAAGCGGTTATCTTTATCAAACTTCAGCATGGCGAACTCCTTTCGATTTACGTTTTTTCTTTTTAATAGTCGGTGTTAATTTTGGTTCAGTAACTTGCTTGGGGTTAGGGCGGGGCTTATATACCTCGTCATGGATAAACCGTCTAAAATTTAAGTCATAAAGATAAGGTTTGACGTAACAGCAACCATCATCAAAATGATGAATTGCTTTAATAAGCGGATCGTCATATTCGTTAACTTCATGCTCAGTCTCATCCTGCTTGATCATTTTTACCGTCCTTAGTGCATAGTTGGTATAGCTAGAAGTCCGTTATTAGCTTCTAACTCACGAATATAATCATCATGAAGAATACAGAGCCCTTCACGTCCTTTTTCTGATAGACGAGGACCATGTTCAAGGGAGATGTCCAGAAAGCCGATATAAGCTTTTATGATGAAGTCAGGACAATAATCCTTATAGACACTCCCTAACTCTTCGATAAGAATGCTTTCAAAATGGCTTGCAAGACAAACACGTAAAGAAGCAGGATAAATGGTTAACGAGGCTTCGCCATTACTGTAAATAGTGGCAAGATCAACACCGCCTTCTTCATTACGAATTTCAGTGGTGCCGTTCTTTTCTTGTAGTTCGCGAATAAAGCAAGTTGCTACCACCCATCGCCAGATGGAAATTCGCTGTTCAGGCGTTAATATTTCAGGTTCATCAGCTAATTTACCCATGACTGCCGCAGCCAAATATAAACCTTTCAATAGCTCTTTATCGTATTGACCTGATTCAAGGGCTGTTACAGCTTCAGAGTAAGAAATTAAAGTGCCATCATCAGAAATAACGCCATTATCAATATCGGTAAAATAAGCCACTATTTATCCTCCCAGCCAATTGCCTGAAACAATCCCATTTTAGGGTGATGCCAGCGAGTGCCACGTTTCTCGGCTTCATTCATCATTGCCTTGAATGCAGATATAAAATCATCCTCATGAATAATGGCCATAGGTCTAGGCATACCTTCGGGCGTAAGAATAGTTATTGTATTTTTGCGAACATTGAACTGTTTGGTGAGTATTTTGCATTTATCCACCGTCATGCCTGATTTAGTTCTAGCCAGAGAGTACCCGATCCAGCCAGCAGGGATGGTTCCTTGTTTTATTTGATCAACGACTTCATTCACTTGTTCAACTTTTTGCTCTACATAAGATATACGGCGTTCGCTTTCTAAGTTAGCCAATGCCATAGCAGCAATAATTTCTGCCTGTGATTTTGGTTTTGGTTGACTAAGCGACTTTAATGTTGCCAGTACCGAGCGCCTAACCGCTTTTGATTCTCGCATGCCAACTAGCATTAACTGATCCATGTTCAAATCATAAGTTTTCACTTCATTTCCGTAGCGGTAAAAACTTTTTACCGCTGGTAAATCGTCCAACTCATCTTCTATACGTTTAATGAAGTGTGTGTTTTTTACTTCTGGTTCACCGCATTCGATTCTGGCTGGGTTTATGATGTTGTTGAGAAAGTCTAAACTAGACATAACAATATCTTTTTGTGTTCCAATTAAATTATTCATATATTTCCCTTAATGAATTAGATTATTTGAGACAGTAGTGCTTAAAAACTGAGTGCCTTTGATAAATACTTCATCAATGAAGTTCTGCATCCATTTTTTACCAGTATCTTTTTCATGTTGGTCATTACTGATATAGAACTTCCATATAGCCGAGTAGCCATCATTAGGGCGCTTCTCTAAGATCATATTTTCAATTTGATGAATCAGGAGTGTTTCAATAATTTCTTCATCAATTGCAATAACGTTATTTTCATGACGAAATGCATAGGTGCTAGTGATCCCTGGTCCAAATCGTACTAGGCAAGAGGTTAAGTATTTATTTGCTTCAATAGTTCTTAAATTATCAACAATGTGCTTAATAAATATCTCTTGTTCTTCTGGTGTTAATTTACGATTTGATTTCATCGCTTCTTTATCTAATAAAGAGGCTGGGAAACCTTTTTCTTTTAAATATTCGATGATTTCATCTGGTGTCATTTTTTTACTATTCATAACATACCACCTGTCACTTTAATTTTTGCTTTATCTAAACAACGCTTAGATGATTGATTACTTATTTTTTGTTGATAACTCATTGCGCCTTTGGCTGGTGGATCTGCAATAATAAAAGCTTGGTTGTATTGCTCTATTGCGCGTCTATAAAATCCTTTACTCTCTAATTGCTTGCCTTTTTTCATGAATTCAGAATACGTCATGATATTTATATTCCTCTCCATTTAAGTAAGGAGGTAAATATTCAACAATATAATCAATCATGAATTTACCCATTTCAGAAATAGAGCCGTTAGATTTATATAAACGCTCATAGGTGTTATAGATATCGTTATCACTCCACTTACAACGTTGACGGCAATCTTTTTCTTCATAGACATCACGGAAGAAATTATTTAAATTTTCAAAGTTAATTTCTGTAATAACAGTTTTATTATTTACCTTTGATTTAAACTCAGCTTTCTTTCCATTTTGTTTAATATAAATAAGCACTGAGTTGATAAAACGCTTTCTTCTTATTTCAAGTAAATTAACTTTATCCATATTGCTTACTCCTGATTCAGAGCGCAGCAATCCCTAGCATGAACGCTATAATTAATTTTTATTTAGTGAATGTTTTATTTATTGGTTAAAGCATTATTTAATTCGTAATATAATCTGTCGGCTTCTTTTTCTGCATCATCATATTTAGCGACAGCTTTAGCATATTCTTTTTGTAATCGTTCAATATTACGCTCTTGCTTTAATCGCTCTTGGAGTTCGGTTAGTTTAGCTTCCTTGCGATCCATAAAGTGCTCGGTAGGTTCGCCACGCTTGAAAGCGATTGTACCATCCTCAAGTTCGCATTGCTCGCCTTCATAGTTAGTCTCAATGCCTTCTTTGTGAAATTCACGCTCAGTGAGAATGTTTGCTAGCTTATTTAATGCAGAACGCTCACTTAAGTAAGCACGGTTGGCACCTGCGATAATATAAACAGGGCGCATAGCAATAGTAATTTGGTTATCAGTTGCTTTTTCAATAGCTTCGTGTTGTTTGCTCATTTTTTTGTTCCTTTTATTTTTCGATTTGATATTTCGTATTCAATTCCACCAAGTTTGTCATTTAATATTGATATCAATAATGACACTTGGCTTAAAAATAATCCCACATCACCAAGATGATCTTTACCATCGGGATAATTTTCATTAGCATCAGCCCAAAACATAAAATCGCCGAATACCTTCATTCCTGTAATGAGTGAGTCAATAGCTAATTCTAAATTACCTCTTAAGTTGCCTAGTTCTTTTTCCGATAATTTGTTTAAATCAGGAAGAACAATTAATTCATCGATATTCATTGCGCCTCCGTGAAACTTACTTTTTCATAAACAGTTTCTAAATTTAATTTTGCTGATTGGATTAAATTTGTAATTTGAATGCCGTAATTTTTAATGTGACCGCTTTCTTCAGCGACTTTTAAATTAATTGCAGTTTCTAATGTATTTAAAATACACCCGACAGCTGTTTCAATTGTATCCTTATTATTGATTTTAATTTCACCGATAGGCTTTGGTGATTTATCAGTATTAATGCTTGATACACTTTCTTTAGCTCTTTCTATATTGGCTACTGCTGATTCAATCGCATTAAACATATTATCGCTAGGTGTTATGTTGTCGTTGATAATGAGATTTAAAATAGAAGTTGCATAAATTAATTCATCATGAGCGGATTGCTTTAATTCAGTATTATTCATTGCCATTATCCCTCTGTGCATTTTCTTCAATTAACCAGACTGAGATATCACCTGATAATTCGTAAGCTAGCCCAATTAAACTTTCTATTTCAGGTTGGCCCGATATACGTTCAGCGTTGAGCTGGAATAAAAGGGCGTTTAGTTGGTCGCTTTTTTTTGCAACAGCTTCTAAGTTGAGTTTGTGAGCCATAATTAAGCCTCACAAGGAAATTGAGCAGAGAAAACAACGTTGCCACCGAGTAATTCTTTAGCTTGTTCTGCGCTGGTGGCCATAACTTCTTTTTTCTCTGGACGCTCTGTTTTAGTCCAAAAACGAAACAAGAACATAGGTAGCATTACGCCTGTATGTATGTCAGGTTTCGGTAAGTTATGGGTTGCGGTAGAATGTAAAATGGTCATCTTATAACTCCTCTGTTTTTGAGGTGCAAAAATCTGTCATTTCGCCTTCGCCGTAACGTAACCACCCAGCATTTATTCCTATCGCTTCTGCAATCTCACCTGCACGAGCAATACCAGCTTCTTTTACTTTTCCTGTTACATACGAATTAATGGCTCCTTGTGATAATCCAATCTTCCAAGCTAAGTCATCCTGAGTCATTCCAGAGTAAGAAAGCGCTAGACGTAAACGTTCTGCAAATGAGTTGCAAGCAGTGAGAGTTTCTATCGCTGGAGTTTTTGGTTGCTGGTAAGATTCAGGTTTATTTTCGATAATAGAGTTAATAGCCTTACTTTTCTCTATTGCCATTTCTATCAGTGATTGAATTTCACTTGATGAGCTTGATTCAAGCGCACAACATAGCAGAGTTTGTACCTGAGAATTTGTTCGTAACAATTTTGATTCATCAATAATCTGGATCATGACTCGCCCTCAATAATCATCTTTCGAAACCTAGGTTACAAAAAGCTAAGTTTTGTGTCAATAGAAAAATGAAAGAAAAGTTTCGGGATTGAGGTGTGATAAGTTTCAGACAATAAAAAAGCCTCGAAAGAGGCTGTGGTGATTATATTGTAGCTTATTGGAATTCTGATAGTGATTCTAAAATTAGTTTTTTATGCTTTCTGGTCATTGATTTACTTCTACCTACTGCTTGGTATACAGATCTCATGCAATAAGGCGCAACATTGCCAACCAAAATACTAGCATACTCATGTATTATTCTACTTTTCACATCCTGCAAGTTAAATGCCTGATGTGCTTCGATACATGAAACATATGAATCCCATTTAAGGAAATCATGATCTTCTTTAAGAATATCCACCTGACATTCCAAGAGATAATTTTTTGATTGTATAAATGGATGTATTTCGGAGTTAATAACTAAGACCAGTAAAGGGTCGCAGCAACATACAACTAAATATTTCTTTTTTGGAGGTGTTGTAAAATCACAGTGTAAAAAAAGAACATCAGATACTTTTATCTTTTTCTGTTCTATAAAAGACTTTTTAAATGAATCGGGAAAACAATCACTTAAAGACATCAGTTCTATGCGCCAACAGATAGATAATCTAGGAGATCTTTACAACCATCGCTACATTCTTTAGCCAAGGAAAGAATTGCCATTTCTCCATTCTCATCAGCACTCTTCCAGGCAAAACCATGGCTTTTGTATCTAATTTTCCCGAACGATAGATGACCAATTTCACCTATAGCTTCATTTATACATTCTAAGTCTGAGTCACTAAATACATCATCCTCATATGGACGTAAAGGCTTCACATTCATA
This sequence comes from Proteus sp. FME41, assembly GCF_014897315.1. Classification (GTDB taxonomy): domain Bacteria; phylum Pseudomonadota; class Gammaproteobacteria; order Enterobacterales; family Enterobacteriaceae; genus Proteus. The sequence continues at coordinate 124,577 of NZ_JABUYL010000012.1, forward strand.
CTCTCAACATCCAGTGATTTCAAAACGTTGCCTACATCCAAATCTGCTGGAACAGCATATGAAGTTTTCTTTGCTAATTTGATGATATCATAAGCACCACTAGCAACAGGGCCGTCTTTCATTGCTATATAGGTATCACCAGTAACTAATCGTCCGTATCTTTCAAGGTGTTTCAGATCAGCAAAATAAAGAATCTTAATGACATGATAAATATCTGGTATTGGTGCTTTAGAGGCAACATACAGAATGGCCTCTAAAGCCTTTTCTGAATCAAATTTTATGTTTACCATTTATTTCACCCTATAACTACTTATCAAATTGCTAAATATATCTTGGAGTATATTAGAAGTAAGTTAGCTTAACTTCAAGCATTCCTTGTAACTAAATTTTATAAATGTATAATATGCCGCCTTTATAAATACTGTAATTGTAGCCAGTATGCATCGTTGCTAAATTGACCAAATCTACCAATCAAATACCTTGTAAGAAAACTTTAAATCACGCTTTCAGAAAGCAACAAAGGGCACGAACGCCCTGAGTTTTTAGCGTTCACAATCAAATATACCCAGTTTGTTTTGTAGATATCATACGAACCGCATCATCATCTGAACCACAACACCGATAATTTTACAATTACCATTAATCGATATCATTGGCCACGCCGGATTTAGCCCCTTAAGAAAATGACTATTCCCATCTATTACTAATTTTTTAAAAGTAGCCTCATTGGTGTCAGTTAGCTTGGCAATCACTAAGCTTCCATTTATTGGTTCTCTGCCCGTATCGACAAGTACAAGTGAACCTTCAGGAATACTAACCCCAATCGGAGCCGTCATGGAATCTCCCTCCACTCGTAGCCAGAATGCAGAGCCATTGCATTTGACTTCTGATTCATACCACTCATCTATTTGATCTAGTGTGTATGGTTCACAAGCCTCATTCCAATTTCCCGCTTGAACCATACTCAATACGGGATATTTTGGGGACGGTTTGTATAGTCTTGGATTTGATACATTATTATCGAATTGCTCAGTAACTTCCTGTTTTGGTTCTTTCCCATGAAGTAACCATTTAGGTGAACATTTCAACGCTGCTGCAATCTTGAAAAGATTTGCTGATCTTGTGTCTTGTGATTCGCCTAGTTCAATTTTACTAATTGTTACTCTCGACACACTTGTTAATTTTGCAAGGTCATCTTGCGACATGCCCAGCTCAGTTCGCCGCTCAAGCAATCTTTCTCCAAATGTACTCATTTTTTCGCCTCAAAAAGTTATTCCGAAACTAATATATCAAAAAGAATTGAAACTTAGCTTTCTTTTTAATATGATTTAACGAAAGAAAACTTTCAAGGATAAATTATGAATTTATATGAAATCTTAAAAGGCATTCATAAAACGAATGCTGCGATAGGCAAAGCTTATCCGTTAAAAGGGAAGGCTCGGAGTAGTCAAGGCGTTGGTAAATGGAAGTGGCGTGGTGTTCCTGAAGATGTGGCAATTCTCTGCCATTACGATCCTGAAATCCCATATACACATGAGCGATTAAATCATGCACCAAATCAACATGCCGATGCCTGAACATTACTTCCCTGATGATGCTAAGTGGATTCAGGAACAACTTACAAAGTTAAGCCCAAGCATGAGGCAGAAGGCATTAGTTAAATATTCAGAAGTGTATCAAACGGAATGGGAACGAGAACAAGTTCCCTACCGTAAAGACAACAAAGCTCGCCATGAAGCTAACGTCAGATTAAGAGAGTTCATAAAGCGTTATCAGAGAGCAATGCAAGGGTATACAGCAAAGCCGTTATCGATTTAGCAGTAATTAGATTTAGGAGGTGTTGGAGGTTAAGACGTTTAGCCGTCTAGATTGTTTTCTGGGGAAGAGGGGAAAACTTTCTAAGGGGGTTTGGGGGTTGATCTTTGAAAGGGGTGTTAGGGAAGGCACAGCCAAGGGAGTGAGTAGATCTTAAATATAGATCTCTATAGGTGTTAAAAAGCCACTAGCCGTTTAGATGTCTAAATGAATAAAAATTAATCCCTTCCTTTGGCAGTGCTAATTATCAAATGAGGAAACCGATGTTAACAATCACACCAAATTTTGCACAGGAACGCGGATTGACGATGTTACGTCAGGCATGGAAGCAAAATAGAACATTCATGATTTATAGCCCAACAGGAAGTGGAAAAACGGCATTAGCTGCGTTTATTACTGATGGGCATGTTCAGCGTGGAATGAGAGTGATGTTTCTTGTTCCTTACACCATTTTAATTGATCAGACGGTTAGTCGTTTTATTGAGTATGGTTTGCCAGCCGAAGAGATTAGCTATGTATGGCGCGATCATCCTAATTACGATCCGACCCGTTTTATTCAGATAGCGTCAGCAGATACCGTTATTCGTAGAGATTTTCCAGACAACATCGATTTACTCATTATCGATGAGGCACATTTACGCCGTAAGAAAATATTAGAAGTGATCAGTGAAAGTGAATTCAAGGTAATTGGTTTGTCCGGTACGCCTTTTGCGCCATTCCTTGGTCATTACTACGAAACACTAATCAAGCCCACCACCATGAAAGAGTTGATCAAGCGTGGTGATTTAAGCTCATACGAGTTCTATGCACCAACTAAACCAGACTTATCAAAAGTAAAATCGTCCAGCAACGCAGAGTTCGGTAGTGATTACAAAGAAGCTGAAATTGCTGAAATCATGAGTGGTGCTGATTTGGTGGGGGACATTGTTGATAACTGGCTTGTGAATGGTCGAAACCTACCGACGATTTGCTTTTGTGTCACGGTCAGTCATGCCAATTTTGTCACTGTCGAATTTAACCGCGCAGGTGTGAATGCAGAGGTGATCACCGCAGATACGCCACATGATGAGCGTCAAATTATTATCCATCGGTTTGAACAAGGTGCGACGAAGGTACTTGTAAGTGTTGGAACATTGATTGCCGGCTTTGATAGCGATGTTCGTTGCATTATTTACGCTCGCCCAACTAAATCAGAAATTCGTTGGTGTCAGGCTATTGGGCGAGGATTACGCACGGCACCAGGAAAAGAAACTTGCCTTATTTTCGATCACTCCGGTTCTGTTCACCGCTTAGGTTATCCCGATGATATTGAATATGACGAACTGCCTACCAAAAATGACGGCATGAGTGAATCTTCATCTATCCGAGAGCAAGAAAAACGAGAGAAGAAACCCAAAGAATGTTCCTCTTGCCACTACATGAAGCCTGCAGGTGTTTATGTTTGCCCTAAATGTGGGTTTAAACCTTTAGTTGGTGAAGATATTGATGTTGATACTAGTCGAAACATCAAAAAACTAAATAAGAAAGAACGCACTTACACCCGAGAAGACAAGCAAAGCTGGTGGTCTCAATTGAAATACTACCAGAATCAACGCGCAACACAGGGCAAGCCGATCAGTGATGGTTGGGTTTCTAATACTTTCAAAGATAAATTTGGCGTATGGCCACAAGGCTTTCACAACACACCACAAGAAATCACCCCCGAAGTGAGCAACTTTATTAAATACAAACAAATTGCCTTTGCTAAATCTCGCAAGAAGGCACAAGTCAATATTCAAAATTTACGCACTCAAATTAGCCACCAGCCACAGCAAGGAGGTTTACTGTGAATACAATTGATGCCGTAAAAGGGCAATGGGAAAAAGTATTTGCTCATTATGGATTACCTCCTATAACGGGGCGTAAGCACTTTAAAGGGAAATGCCCTATCTGCGGACAAAAAGGAAAATTCCGTATTGATGATAAAGACGGGCGAGGAACTTACATCTGTACATGTGGTTCGGGTAATGGCTTTCAATTACTGGAAAGAACACAAGGTAAAGACTTTAAAACATTAGCAGATGAAATTGATGTATTGATTGGTAATCAGCGAGAAAAAGAAGCTATTTTGCCAACTAAAATAAATAAGAATAATTTATTCCAACGCATCACTGGCTGTTATTCCAAACTACCCATACTGAAAAACACACCCGCCATGCAGTATTTGCAGAATCGAGGAGTTTTTGAATTACCAGCAGATAATGTCCGTTATTGTGATCATCAACCTGTTCGTAATAGTTTTGACAAATTTCAAGCTATTTGGTCACTAGCTACTGATGCTAAAGGGCAACTTTGTTATTTACATAGAACATATTTACAAGGAGACAAAAAAGCCCCTCTTGATGTTGTGAAGAAAATGACCGCGGTGCAGGAAGATAACTATTTAGAGTATGCAGAATCTGTCGCGATAAGAATGTTTCCTGTCGATACCACACTTGGCATAGCTGAAGGTATCGAGACGGCACTTTCCTGTAAGCAACTCTATGGTGTAAATACTTGGTCGGTCATCAATACTAACTTCATGAAAAAGTTCAAAGCACCAAAAGGTGTTATCCACCTTGTTATCTTTACAGATATGGATTGGAATGCGGCAGGTCATGCTGCAGCTATGGAGTGCGCACATAAAAACCTACTTTCTAATAATGATGTAGAAACGGTCAGTGTGAGATGGCCTGATAATGGTGATTTTAATGACATGCTAACAGAAGCTTGTGAGGTAAGAGAGTTAGTATTTTCAAGACAACATAAGGAAGTGGCGTAATGCGTGATATACAACAGGTATTAGAAAGATGGGGTGCATGGTCGGCAGATAATACAGAGTCGGTTCAATGGTATTCGATTGCTGCGGGATTTAGTGGATTAATACCAAGCAAGGTTAAAGCTCGTCCTCAATGCTGTGAAGACGATGCAATAATTATTTCTAGTTGTATGGCGCAATTGAATAAAAAGAATAGTGATATGCATGATCTATTGCTTGATTATTACTTATTCGGAATGACATTTATGCAACTTGCTAACAAGCACAATTGTTCTGATGGGCATATAGGTAAAAAATTACAAAAGGCAGAAGGAATAATAGAAGGTATGTTAATGATGCTAGATGTTTCCTTAGAAATGGATCGATATGTAGAAAAAATCATATAAAAACTTTACGTACGTAAAAATGATGATATTGTGATAAGACTGACATCAAGGTCAACTAGCTTATGAACCTCATTTAAAGTGAGGTTTTGTGTTTTTATTGGTTATTCTCTTTGTCTGCGCTTTTAATTTTTAAAATGAAATAGCTTCATATTAAATATGAAATAGTTTCAATATCCATTTTTTTTATTAATGCTATGTTTGGTAGCAAAATTCTTAATAAGAAAATATAGGATATATTGAATGAGCACTAACATCCCTCCATTTAAAGCTGATGTCGTTGGTAGTTACCTTCGACCTGAATATCTACATAAAGCGCGTAGCGATTATGCTAATGGCACTATTTCTAGCCATGAATTAAAAAAAATAGAAGATAAAGCGATCATTGAGTTAGTAGAAAAGCAGAAAAAAGCCGGATTACATGTTATTACCGATGGTGAGTTTCGTCGTAGCTGGTGGCATTTAGACTTTATGTGGGGATTAAACGGCGTTGAAAAAGCCTTTTTATCTAAAGGATATTCATTCGATGGTATTGAAACTCGTCCAGAGACGGCTCGATTAACAGGGAAAATCTCTGGAAATAGCCACCCTTTTATTGAACATTTTTCATTTTTGTTGAAATTTGCTGAGGATAATATTGTTCCTCGTTTAACGATCCCTGCACCCGCTCAATTTTTCAAAGAGCTTTATCGACCAGAAAATTTAGATAGCACTAATGCAACTTATCCTTCAAAAGATGAGTTGATTAACGATATTGTTATTTCTTATCAAGAGTTTATAAAAGAGTTATATCTTATAGGATGTCGCAATTTGCAATTAGATGATTGTACTTGGGGCATGATGGTTGATTCTCGATATCACAATTCAGGTATTGCTGAGAGCGAAAGTGTAAATAGTTGCTCATGCCATTCAGATCATACTGTAATAAGCAATGATATAAACTCATTAGCGGAAACGCTTGTTTATTTGAATAATGAAGCTATTAAAAACGCACCATCAGATTTAGTGTTAACAACACATGTTTGCCGAGGTAATTATCGTTCTACATGGGCGGCTAGTGGTGGCTACGGACCGATTGCTGAGATCCTTTTTGGAAGAGAAAATGTATCAGCATATTATTTAGAGTTTGATACAGATAGAGCTGGTGATTTCTCTCCATTATCTTATGTTTCAGGTAACAAAAAAGTTGTTCTGGGATTAATTTCTTCCAAAATTGGCGAGTTAGAGGATAAACAAAAAGTAATAGAACGAATCTATGAAGCTAGTAAGTTCATACCATTAGATCGATTATGTTTAAGTACTCAATGTGGATTTGCATCAACTGAAGAAGGGAATGCATTAACTGAAGAGCAACAATGGGATAAAATCGCATTAGTAAAAGAGATTGCTCAAGAGGTCTGGAAAGATTAATCTCACAGACTGAAAACGTTATTACTCATAAGACTCTATATATCGTGAGATTATTGATAGTTTCTCAAAACCTCGTCTGGGCGGGGTTTTTTGTTATCTGGAGTTTATATGTATGACGAATTCGACAGATTCTAAATATCCAACTAGGGCTGACTTAGCTAAAGCCAGCCCTTACACTGAGCGCGATAAATTGTCAGAAGAAGAGCGTGAAGAAAGAAGTCAGAAGTTTAATGATTCTCTATTTTTCGGTAATGGGTATCTCAAACTTTAATTCCCCCGAATTCGAGGGTGTTACCTTTATTGATGAGGGTATCATAGTTTAAGTTATTGATATTGTTCCGATGTCGGAATTCCGATATCGCTATTTCAACCTGTAAGTAATTCTTACAAGTTCACATATTCGATTATTCCGAACAGTTTATTCAGAAGATCGCTTAGGCGGTCTTTTTTATTATCTAAAATAAGGAATGAAATTATGTACGCACTTAAATTAATTACTGAACGTGAAGGACGTAAAGTGGAAGAAGTCCACTGCTTAGGGGATATGTACCGCTTAGAGTTTTATCCTGAATCAGAAAATAAAGATATCGTGGCGCGGGTTGAACACACAAAGAAAGACGCCATCCCATCATTTGATATTAATAGAACAGATCGCGCTTACATTACGACAGTAACAGGTGATACTGTTCGGGTTATTTCCAGAGGCAGAAAAGTTTGCCAGTAAGGTCATTTCGGTGGCCTTTTTTATTGGAGAAAATATGAAAAATTTATTTATTAATCTATGTATAAAGCTATCTGGTAAGACTAAAGAGCAATTAGGCTTAGCTTGGTCATTTCATTATTTCGTTACCCGTTCTAAATATAAAGCTTATTGGCGAGCCGTATTTCATTAATTATCGAAAGCCTCATGCAGAGATATCGATAATCGCACACTAGGTGGAGTTGTGCCCACCATCTATTTACACATTGCAGACCACAGTATCAATCACACACTAATCACTTCACACAAGAGCTGTGTGTCTGCATCCTTTTAACTAAACTCGGACACTCCGTAGGGGGTGTATATGCGCATGGAAAAATTGACCAATGCTACCTACGGAACGGCTGGCTTAACTGCCTTTTTTGCAAGTCTCTCATTGTATGAATGGGGATTTGTAATAGGGATGGGATTCAGCATGCTCCTTGGATTAGCAACTTACTTTATGACACAGCGAGAACAGCGGAAACGAACAGCGTTATTTGCTGAATTAGTTCATCGAAATTGTTCTAGCGATCCGCAAGACATAGAAAAGATAGTTGGCGAGATGCTGACTAAAGCTAAAAAGGACATTTAATGAACCTAAAACAGAAGGTAGCTGCAGTTGCGAGTGCTGGTGCGGTAAGTATTGCGCTAACAGTGATTGGTTACTTTGAAGGCATGCGTTACGAGCCTTATCGTGATGTTGCTGGTGTTCTGACGGTTTGTTATGGCCATACTGGAAACGACATCATTCAAGGTAAGACATACACACAGCAAGAATGTGATGAATTACTGCAGAAAGACTTTATCAGAACGCAACAGCAAGTTGATGCTCTGGTTAAAGTATCACTGGATGATAAAACCAAAGCCTCTCTATATTCCTTTGCTTTTAATGTGGGTACCACAGCTTTTGCACGTTCTACGTTGCTCAAGAAATTAAATGCAGGTGATCAGTATGGCGCTTGTGAAGAAATGAAACGCTGGGTTTACGCTGGTGGCAAAGTATGGAGAGGGTTAGTCAGTCGTAGAGATGCGGAGTCAGCACTATGTCATGGAAACCTTTAATCATCATTATCAGCTTTATCCTTGCATTACTCATCACTGTTGCTGGTGGCATTTATCTCTCAATTGATAATTCATGTGTTAACGACAAAGCCAGTTTAGAAAAGCGCTGTCAGGTAGCTCTCTCACATCATCGGTACTAATTATGAAGCATTGGAAACTTTACATTGTCATTGTGATAGTGGGTATTGTTGCTGGTAGCTGCGTGCTGATTAATGCACAAGCGAAAAGAATTAATACACAAGCTGAAAAAATTAACACGCTGACAAAAAACAACAAAGAACTTACTAATACGCTCGAAGAACAAAAGGCCATCAATGCTGACTATCAAGTGCGCATAGAGCGACTAAATCAACTCGATATTAAATACACTCAGGAGTTAGCTAGTGCAAAGAATGAAATTGATGGGTTGCGTGATGATATTCGCAATGGCTCTAAGCGGGTGTATGTCAAAGCCGAGTGTCCAGCAGTCACCAAGAATTCCACCGAAAGCGGAAGCAATGAAAACACCGCACGACTTAACAAAGCAGTTGAACAAGATTATCTACGTCTCAGAGAAATGATAGTCGAGAACGAACAGCAAACTTTGTATTTGCAGAATTATATTAGGACGGAGTGTGTGAACTAAAAAAAGCCCTACGTAGGGTACGAGGGCTAAAATAAACCAAGTTGAAAAATATCAATCTTTAATTAGTATAGTATACGTAACTAAATATACTCATAGTACAAGAATAAAAATATTACTTTTAATTTTAACTGGAATTCTCTTTGTTAATTAATCCGTAAACTTATTACATTAGTTATCAAATAATATGTTTTTGTTTATGTTGAAATAAAATTTAAGTGTAATAATAATTATTAGATTACTTAACTATAAGGGTATTTATGTTCAATCATAGAATAATAAAATGCTTCTTTGGAGTTTGATGCCATCAATCCTTGATATATGCAAAATGGCACTTCATTATACTGATGTTTTTCCCCACATTTGAAATTAATTGCTAATGTTTTACTGTGGTAATCGTAAGCAACAGAGATGATGTTAGACGATGAAATATAAATTTTATCCATTAGAGTAAGCTCTATTAGGTAAATGTAATAAATGAAAAATAGGTTTTTGACCTTAGCTATTGTTAATCTTAGTAGAAATATTAAATTAGTTTTATGTGATAATGGAAAAGTAATGGAATTTATTATTTGTGTGAAGTTAATCACAATAAAGATATGGAATACTTAGAATAAAAAAAGCCCAGCATTAAGCATGGGCAAACTAACAAGATGTCAATCAAAGTATAGCGATGTTTGTTTAGTATAGATTAAATAAGTGTATATACCAGTTTACTGTTGTTAATTATCTAATTTTAATTAATTGACATAAAACAAGATGACTATACAGGGGTAAACTGGGCAGAGACTGAATTAATAGGGCAATTACTAATAGAGCGCTATTTAGGAAATTATTTAGTAGGTAGTTACCAGATCTCTTCATCAGCGGAGTATGGTTAAAAAAAAGGCCCTAAAGGGCCAAACACAAAAAGGCATGAAAAATAATCAATCAAAGTGTGAGTACAAATACTACATTAGAAAAATATTAAATAAAGTAACAAAGTGTAAGAATAAAAAAATACTTCTCCGTAAATTAAATTTAAGTAAAAAAAAGCCCACATACATGGGCAAAACTAACGAACCACAAAGTAATAGGGGGGAGAGATATTCTTTTAGTATAATCAAAGAAAGGAGAAATACTATTTTAATGTTATTAAATATTTTGTTTTATGTTAATCATTTGAATCTATGTTACTGAACCTGTTAGGTGTTATGTAGCTGGCATTATTGAGTTAATACAAAAATAAAAGTTAAACACCAAATGTGCCTCAAGTTATGAATGAACTAAATAACAGAACGTGGTGCAGTCAGAAGTAAAGTCGGGAAATCCCGCCTTTAAAATCAAAGGGGATTATCCTCCTCTTTAAAATGGCAAATATCTGCCCTTTAAATTATAGGAGATAACATGCCACCTCGCATACCTCGCGCATGTCGTAAACAGGGATGCGCCAAGACAACAACAGAACGTAACGGTTACTGTGAAGAACATCAGAACTTAGGATGGGAAACCCACCAGCGCGGTAAGTCTCGTCATCAACGTGGTTATGGTACCCAATGGGATAAGTTACGAGCACGTATACTCAAGCGTGATAAGTATCTGTGTCAGGAATGCTTAAGAGTAGGACGAGCCACCGAAGCCAAAACAGTTGACCATATCATTGCTAAGGCACATGGGGGTACCGATGATGATAGTAACCTGCAAAGCCTGTGCTGGTCCTGTCATAGAGCTAAGACAGCAAAGGAAAGAATAAAATGACGCAAGATGAACAGACCTTACTTATGTTTAAAGGATTGGTTGCTGAACTCCCCAAACAAAGCAAAGTGAAGGTTGAACATTGTATTACTGAAATAAAAAAGTTACTGACTGAATACCCTGAAGGTGAAGCATTGCTTGCTGTGGGCTATATCGGTGCAGAACAGCAGATGAAAGGTAATATTGGTCAAGGATAACAGTACAACCCCTCATAGGGGAGGGGCGGGTAAAATGCCTACCACTCTCGCCACCTAGGACCGCCCCCTTACCTCTTTTCACATCACCGCAGGTTAGAAAACTTTTTTTGGGGAACCCCAAGCAATTATTGATAGGAGATTTCTATTATGGCTGGACCGCCTAAAACCCCGTCACATCTGCAATTGGTGAGGGGGAACCCATCAAAACGACCGATTAATAAAAAAGAGCCAAAACCGCCAAAAGGGGTACCCCCAACTCCGAAGCATTTCACTAAGCAAGGTAAGTATTGGTTTAAGCGTATTGCTGAAGAACTTGATGCAATGGGTGTCATGAGTCAGATGGATGCTAAGGCATTGGAGTTACTCGTCGAAGCTTACACTGAATATCGACATCATTGTGATGTTCTCGATAAAGAAGGCTATACCTACAAAAACAATACAGAAAGTGGATTGATGATAAAGGCGCATCCATCTGCTGCAATGAAGGCCGATGCATGGAAACGTATTCGCGCCATGTTAAGTGAATTTGGTATGACTCCCGCTTCTCGAACAAAAGTCACCATGAAGACTCCAGCAGAAGAGGATCCATTTACAGCATTTTTAAAAGCGAGAGATTAAAGATGGCAAAGGTTATTGATGGCATTCGTTATGCTGAGAAAGTAGTGACAGGGAAAATTGTTGCAGGTGAATTGGTTAGGCTTGCTTGTCAGCGGTTTCTCGATGATTTAAAGGAAGGTGAGAAACGAGGAATAACGTTTAGTGAACCTCGTGCTCAGCATATTTTGAATTTCTATAAGTTCGTTCCTCACGTCAAAGGTGCATTGGCGGGCAAACCCATAGACCTGATGGATTGGCATATTTTTATTCTCATCAATATCTTTGGGTTTGTTCGTCCATTAATTGATGAAAGTACGGGTGAAGTAGTCCTTCGTAACGATGGTAGCGGACGTCCTGTTATGGTTCGTCGATATCGAACAGCTTATAACGAGGTGGCGAGGAAAAATGCAAAATCCACATTGTCATCAGGTATTGGGCTTTATATGACCGGTGCTGATGGTGAAGGTGGTGCCGAAGTTTACTCAGCAGCTACAACGCGTGATCAGGCTCGTATTGTGTTTGAAGATGCGAAGAACATGTTGAAAAAGTCCAAAGCGACATTGGGTCGTTTATTTGAATTTAATAAACTCGCTATCTATCAAGAAGAAACTGCCTCTAAGTTTGAACCGCTTTCCAGTGATGCTAATAATCTTGATGGTTTAAACATTCACTGCGGTATTGTTGATGAATTGCATGCGCACAAAACTCGTGATGTGTGGGACGTATTAGAAACCGCTACCGGTGCGCGTCTGCAGTCTCTTCTTTTTGGGATCACTACGGCGGGTTTTAATAAAGAGGGGATTTGTTACGAGTTACGGGATTACGCGATTAAGGTTCTCCGTGGTCAAGTGGATGATGATTCTTTCTTTGGCATTATCTATACGCTAGATAAAGACGATGATCCCTTTGATGAAACAGTGTGGCAAAAGGCAAATCCGGGTCTCGGTATTTGTAAGCGCTGGGATGATTTACGCCGCTTAGCCAAGAAAGCCAAAGAGCAGGTTTCCGCACGAATTAACTTCTTCACAAAACACATGAATATTTGGGTCACAGCCGAATCGTCATGGATGGACATGATGAAGTGGGATGATGCACCAGAACTCGCACCTCAACATGAATTAAAAACCTATCCATTATGGGTGGGCGTTGACCTCGCTAATAAGATTGATATTTGTGCCGCGGTAAAAGTGTGGCAACAGCCTACTAATGGGCATGTTCATGCTGATTTTAAATTCTGGTTACCTGAGGAGAGGTTAGAACGCTGTTCTCGCCAAATGGCTGAACTTTACCGAAAATGGGCAGATATGGGGTATCTCGAATTAACTGATGGCGAAGTCGTCGATCATGCTCAAATTAAAGAAGAAATCATCGCATGGGTGGATGGTGAAAACTTAAAAGAGCTGGGTTTTGATCCGTGGAGTGCCACTCAGTTTAGTTTAGCACTGGCAGAAGAAGGGTTACCCCTTGTAGAAGTCGCTCAAACGGTGCGTAATTTTTCTGAATCCATGAAAGAGATTGAAGCACTGGTTTATGCGGGTAAGTTTCATCATGGCCAACACCCTGTTATGAACTGGATGATGTCGAACGTCACGGTTAAACCCGATAAAAATGACAATATTTTCCCTAATAAATCAACCCCTGAAGCCAAAATAGACGGCCCTGTTGCACTATTTACGGGTATGAGTCGATTACTGGTCAATGGCGGGGATGATAAGCCCGATATCTCAGGATTTATAAATAACCCGATCATAGTAGGTATCTAATGCAACACAACAAAAAACCAGGACGTATTAAAAGTGCGCTTCTTAATTGGTTGGGCGTTCCAATCTCACTGACCAGTGGAGAATTTTGGCAAGAATGGAGTGGCACAAGTAGTAGCGGAAAAGTCGTAACAGCAGATAAAGCAATGCAACTTTCTACAGTTTGGGCTTGTGTCAGGTTACTCAGTGAATCAATATCCACATTACCGATCAAAATTTATAAAAGTGAAAGTGATGGTTCAAGAAGCCTAGCAAAAGAGCATCCTATTTATAGGTTACTCTGCAAACAGCCCAATCTCGAAATGACGCCTTCACGCTTTATGTTGATGGTCGTTGCTAGCCTTTGTTTGCGCGGTAATAGCTTTATTGAGAAGAAGTATATTGGTTCAAAGTTGGTCACATTAGAGCCTCTCTTGCCACAAAACATGATAGTTAAACGCAGTGAACAAACGGGTATGCTCGAATATGAATATACTGATCCATTAGGGCAAAAAAGCCGAAAAATACCTATTAATAAAATCATGCATATTCGTGGATTTGGCATGGATGGTATTTGCGGAATGATCCCTGTAAAAATAGGGCGTGATGTTATTGGTGCCGCATTATCTGTTGAAGAATCGGCGGCTAAAATATTTGAAAATGGATTACAAAGTTCAGGTTTTTTATCTTCAGAACTTCCGCTTAATGATGAACAAAGAGAGCGAATCAGAAGCTATTTATTAAGCTTTGTAGGTTCAAAAAATGCGGGAAAAATGATGGTGCTTGAAGGGGGGATGAAATACAACAATGTCACCATGAATCCTGAAGCGGCTCAAATGCTAGAAAGTAGAACATTCAGTATTGAAGAGATTTGTCGATGGTTTCGTGTTCCACCCTTTATGGTGGGGCATATGGATAAACAAAGTAGTTGGGCATCGAGCGTCGAAGGTATGAATATGCAGTTTCTTACTAATACGCTAAGACCTCTTTTAGTCAATATAGAACAAGAAATTAGCCGGTGTTTATTGAATGGCGACGATGATTATTATGCTGAATTCTCTGTTGAAGGTTTATTACGGGCTGACAGTGCAGGGCGCTCTGCTTACTACACAACGGCATTACAAAATGGCTGGATGAGTCGAAATGATGTGAGACGGCTAGAAAATTTACCGCCGATTGAGGGTGGTGATATTTATACCGTTCAACTTAATTTAACCCCCCTTGATCAGCTCGGGCAAGAAGCCTCCAGTAATGAAGCTGAAAAACTTAAAGCGCAGATCACCAACTGGTTATTTCCTGACGGCAATCCCGTAGCCCCGCATTCTCAAGCCAATCAACCTCACTCTGAGGAGTAAATTTATGAAAAAAAGTCATTTGCCAGTTGCGCTGGAGGATCGCCCCTGCGCATCGATTAGCTATGAGCTGAAATCTAAAGCACTGGATAAATGGAATAGCAGTATTCGTGCATCAAGTACAGATAACACCATCTCAATATTAGATGTGATTGGTGAAGATTATTGGGGAGAGGGGGTTACCGCAAAACGTATTTCTGCCGCACTTCACGCCATTGGAAATAATGATGTGGTTGTCAATATCAATAGTCCAGGTGGCGATATGTTTGAAGGATTAGCCATTTATAACCTACTTCGCTCTCACAGTGGAAAAGTGACCGTCAATATTTTAGGCATTGCCGCTTCAGCTGCGTCCATTATTGCAATGGCTGGTGATGAAGTTCAAATGGGTCGCGGTGCCTTTTTGATGATCCATAACTGTTGGGCTGTCGGTGTGGGTAATCGGCATGACTTTGCAAAATTAGCTAATGATCTCGCCCCTTTTGATACGTCGATGGCAGATATCTATGTGGCACGTAGTGGGCAATCTAATGAAGTCGTGAGTCAGATGATGGACGACGAGACCTATATTGGTGCGAGCGAAGCGATTGAAAAAGGGTTTGCTGATAATTTGCTTACTGCAGATATCGTTGATGATGGTGATGAAAGCCCACAAGCCGCCATTCGTAAATTAGATGCGTTACTTGCTAAGGCGAACACCTCTCGCTCTGAGCGTAGAAAACTTATTAGTGCTTTAACACGAAGTATGCCGAGCGCTACTTCCAATCCTCACGGTACGCCAAGCGCTACCTCTGAAATTAATCCTGAAACTCTTTCTGAATTGGAAAAGGCGGTAAATGCCTTCGCCACAGCTAACTAATTGGAGACATTATGTCTGATACAAATGAATTATTAAAAAATCTATTGGCAAAAATTGAAGAAGCCAATGGCAAATTTAATGCTAAAGCCGAAGAAGCCTTAAAAGAAGCGCAAAAAGTCGGTAGTTTAAGCACTGAAACTAAAGCCGCAGTAGATAAGATGGCAACCGAACTGAATGCATTGCGTGAATCTGAAAAAACACTCAAAGCTTCATTAGGTGAATTAGAGCAACATGTAGCACAAATGCCGTTGAATAATGCGGTTCAGGCAGCCAAAACAATTGGACAACAAGTGATTTCCGCAGATGTGTTGAAAGAAATTAATTCTAGTATTCAATCAAGTAAACGCATTTCTATTCCAGTGCAAGCCGCATTAACTTCAACCAGTGTGGCTGAAGGTGTTGTTGAGCCTCAACGTTTACCCGGTATTGATGTTGCGCCAAAACAGCGTTTATTTATCCGTGATCTGATTGCGCCGGGCAAAACAACGTCACCGGCTATTTTTTGGGTTCAGCAAACGGGCTTTACGAATAAAGCTTCTGTGGTACCAGAAAATACCACTAAGCCTTACAGTGACATTGAATTTGCAACCAAAATCACACCAGTAACCACCATTGCTCATATGTTCAAGGCCTCTAAACAAATCCTAGATGACTTTGCACAACTGCAGTCTTTAGTCGATGCTGAAATGCGTTATGGTTTGAAGTTTGTTGAAGAGCAAGAAATCTTGTTTGGTGACGGCTCTGGTGCTCACTTACATGGCATCATTCCTCAAGCCTCTAAATATAAACCTGAATTTAGCGTCGAAAAGCAAAGTGGCATTGATGATTTACGCCTTGCGATGCTACAAGCGCAATTAGCTCGACTGCCTGCAACAGGGCATGTTTTGCATTTTATCGATTGGGCGAAAATTGAATTAACCAAAGACTCATTAGGGCGTTACATTCTTGCCAACCCATCTGCATTAATTGGCCCAACTTTATGGGGTCTACCTGTTGTTGCTACTGAATCAACGGCCTTTAAAGGCAAATTCTTAACAGGAGCATTTAACGCGGGTGCACAGTTATTCGATCGTGAAGAAACCAATGTGGTGATTTCTACGGAAAACACTGACGATTTTGAGAAAAACATGATCTCAATTCGTTGCGAGGAGCGTTTGGCGTTAGCAGTAAAACGTCCGGAAGCCTTTGTTTACGGTGATTTCACCGTGCCTACATCAGGGGAATAATCGATAGAGCGGTCTTCATGACCGCTTTTTCTTTGGGGGCAACATGAAGCTAATTATATTACGAGCCATTTATTTTGGTGGTGTCGTTGTTACTGAGGGGAAAGAGATTGAAACCTTAGAACAACATGGCCGTGAGTTAATTCAAAAAGGGTATGCAAAAGAAAAGGAAGTTGTACATCCTGCTATTGAGCCTGAGCCTGAGCCTGAGCCTGAGCCTGAGCCTGAGCCTGAGCCTGAGCCT
>NZ_JABUYL010000068.1 GCF_014897315.1 Proteus sp. FME41
AAAAATTTCCAATTTACTTGCCTTCATGAAGCGGATATTTTCCCGCCATTAGATCCTGAAGCCGATAAATGGTTTAAACAAGCCGTGCAACTAAGCCGACAAGATAATCCCGATTTAAAACGTATTACTCAACTTTATCGCCAAGCTGCAGCAAAAGACCACTATATAGCGATAGGTAATTTGCAAGTGATGATTTCCGAAGGGGATGCAGAGCCAGTTGCAGGTAAGTTACCACAAGAGGAAGTCATTGATTTAGTAGAACGCTTAATCAATATGGAGATCCCTTTTGGTTACTATATTATGGGGACCTATTTACAAGAAGGCTATGGTGTTGAGCAAGATGAAAATGCCGCATTTAGTTATATGTTAAAAGCCGCCATTATGGGTAACCCCGAAGGACAATATGTGATTGGGCAAAAATTTATGAATGGGCAAGTACCTGAGCTTTATCGTTTAGATTTAGGACGAATGATGCTTACTTGTGCTTCTAAACAGGGTTTTAGTCAGGCATCTCATCGATTAGGAATGAATTATTGGGTTGTTGATGAAAATTATTCACAAGCATTATTTTATTTTCAGGAAGCAGTGAAACAAGG
>NZ_JABUYL010000013.1 GCF_014897315.1 Proteus sp. FME41
TACATCTTGAATTATTTAGAGTATTTACTCGTCATACTTCAAGCCGTAGCGTTGTTGACTTTATTCTCTCGCACTAGTCACATACTCTTGTATGCTCCTAGCGACTCATTCATTTGTCGCCTAATTACATCTTGAATTATTTAGAGTATTTACTCGTCATACTTCAAGCCGTAGCGTTGTTGACTTCATTCTCTCGCACTAGTCACATACTCTTGTATGCTCCTAGCGACTCATTCATTTGTCGCCTAACTACATCTTGAATTATTTAGAGTATTTACTCGTCATACTTCAAGCCGTAGCGTTGTTGACTTCATTCTCTCGCACTAGTCACATACTCTTGTATGCTCCTAGCGACTCATTCATTTGTCGCCTAGCTACATCTTGAATTATTTAGAGTATAGAGAGTTAGTTATAGAGAAAGAAAAAAAGAGAAATGAAAAGCAAAAGGGAAGAATAAGAGAAGATGAATAAGTGATGGAGAGGGCTAAATAAAAAAGAGCAGGATAATTTCTACTCTTTAAATTGATTGCTACTCATTTTGTTGATGAGAGAATTATTTTTCTTGTTCTTTTAATGCAGAGACCATTTGAATTTTACATGCGGCAACAATTTGTGTTAGGCCTTCTTGAAATTCAGCACGAGAGCCAATTTCAGCTTTTGCATCACGTAAAGAATTAACAACTTCGATGGTGCCTTCAGTAAATTGTGCTTCAGTTGCTTCTAATTTTGCAAAATCAAATTTCTTTGCATTTAATGATGCGACAGCTTCTTTTGCAATTTTCTCAGCAGGTTCTTTAGTGTCATAAGCTTTGATTGAGATATCTTTAAACGTATCGCAGTAGTCGTCTGCCATTTTAGTTGGGTTAGCAAATGCAACAGCAGGTAATAACAGCAGAGATAAGAGAAGTGGTTTCATTATAAAGCCTCATGGTTTATTTTTTAGTGCGTACGGATTGAGTGTAACATACAAACACTAATGACGATAAATCAGAATAAGTGTAAAAATATAAATAATTAATATTATTAACCTTAATAAGCGCGATCTTATTGTTCTTATTGTCTTTAAAGATAATAATCTAGAGTTCTACAACCTAATAACGTCGAATAATATGCAATAAAGAGAACGTCTTTTAAGAAAGAATATTAGGATTTATCTTTATTTACATTTTATGATACTTATATTTATTTGCATTAAAAATGAGAAAATAAAAGTTTAAATATAAAAATAAGAATATAAAATAGCAAAGCTATATTTTATTAACATTTAAATAACTTTAATGTATTGTATTATATAGGTTATTTTATAATCATTATGTATATGATAGTGTATTTTTTATTTTTATAGATTTGAACTGATTAACATTAAAAATACTTAACAAAAAGAGTGTTCTATACCTTTCATACAATGAAAATAGTGTGTCAGAGAAAAAATTATCATTAATACGACAAGAAAATAATTTAATGAGGAAAATGAAAAGAAGAGAAAAAAATCCCCTCTATAAGGGTAGAGGGGTAGCTAAATGAATAAAGAATGGTTTATTTCGAGATTGAGTATATAGAAATTTAAAACTAAATTTTGTTTATTTGTGCAGCACAAAAAGTTTAGAAAATAGATTGAAAATATGTGCTAGTACTCAATATCAAAAATCAATTAATTATTGACGGTAAGCTGTCTTAATTTGGCTAATTGTATTGCGGAATGTCTCAGCGTGTTTTTCGTCATCAACTTCATTAATAGCACGTTCAATATTTAAAATAATACGGCCAGCATCGGCTTGACCTAATGCCTTTAACATATAAGTGACTAAGGTTTTTAGGCATGCCACTTCTTCGGCTAAGGTCTCAACATCTGCTTGTGTTTTAAATTTCTCGTTCATTATCTACTTTCCTTTGTCTTTAATTACGTATCATATCAAATTAGGTCAATAGAATAGCAAAGTCTTGGTGAGGTATGAATAGCTATAACTAAAGCATTTTATAAGATTGAAATTGTTAGTATAACAATTAGACAAATAATACGCCGTCCCGTTTATTCGTTGAAATCACGCTATACTTTAAAGATTGAGTGTAACAGAGCATGGAAAATCCATCACGATTAGCAATAAGAAAAAATGCAGGAAATGGTGAAGGAAAAAGTAAGATGAAAAAAGAACAACTATTATATGCAATAACGCAATATCCTGCACTTTGTCAGCGTAAAACGGGAAATACACATAAAGGAACGTTTGGTACATTAGGCGTTATTGGGAGTGCCGAGGGAATGAGCGGCGCTATTGTATTAGCAGGAAAAAGTGCATTAAAAGCAGGGTGTGGAAAAGTATTTCTTGGTTTTGCACAATCGCAATTACCTCTTCCTTTTATTGATAGCGCGCCAGAATTAATGCTAAAAACAGCATTTGCATTGATCAATCAGCAAGCGATTTCCGCATGGGCAATCGGCTGTGGTTTAGGATTATCGACAGACTCTGAATGTATTTTATCAACGATTTTAGCACAACGTATTGACGATAAACCTTATGTTTTTGATGCCGATGCATTGGTACTGATGGCGAAATTAAAATCCCCCATATCGCTTAATCAATACTGTGTGCTAACGCCACATCCCAAAGAAGCGGCTATTTTACTTAATTGCACATTGCGAGATATTCAAAATGATCGAGAAGGTTCAGCGAAAGAAATTGCAACGCTTTACCATTGTTGGGCCATTATAAAAGGGCAAAATACGGTTATTACTTCTCCAACTGGGGAGATAACAATCAATACAACAGGTAATAGCGGTTTATCAACGGCAGGAAGTGGTGATGTATTAACGGGTGTTATGGGGAGTTTTTTAGCGCAAGGAATGACGATGTCAGATGCGGTAAAAAGTGCTGTTTGGATACATGGGATGGCGGCTGATATTTTAGTTGAAAAGGGTATTGGGCCAATAGGATTAACGGCATCAGAATTAATTGATACTATCCGCAATATTCGTAACCAACTCCACTCATTAACATAGCGACACAATATACACTATTTTGAATAAGATCTTTTACTTTTTAGCTTAACGTATTAATAATTAAAGTAGGTTTATAATGAGATTCGGCGTTTTTAGTTAATTCACTCACAGTAATCTTTAGGTTATTGCGATAGGATTAAGGCAAATGGAGAGTTGAGAGGAGTTATTATGTATAAAACGATTTTAGTGCCTATTGATATTGTTGAAGAAGAGTTAACCAGTAAAGCGGTACGACATGCTGTGTATTTAGCAAAAGAAACCGGAGCTAATTTACATTTAATTCATGTTCTTCCTATCTCTTCGGCAATCATTAATGCTTATTCACTGGGTTATCCAGAAATTAAAGACAAAGCGACGGTGAAAGCAGAAAATGATATGCAAATGTTGGTAGATTCGGTGGATTTACCTGCTGAAAAGGTCGCTTATACGGTTACTTTTGGCTCACCGCGTGATGAAATTTTAGTAACAGCAAAAGAGATCCAATCAGATTTAATTGTGATTGGTTCACGCCGACCGAATATCAGTACTCACCTATTAGGCTCAACAGCCGCGGGTGTGGTTCGTTATGCTGAAATTTCAGTTTTAGTTGTTCGTTAAGCTATTCATTAATATGCTATGAGTTTTCCTCGTAGCATATTTTTTACTTTTTTTTGCGTAGTTTATCTTATTTATTCAATAAGCAGTTGATTGAGTAAACAGTCTATAGAGTGAATAAGAATGGAAAAATTTACCCAAGAACTTTTAAGGCTCGATCATTTTATTCTACGCATCTTACGCTATTATGTAATTGGCTCTATTTTCTTTTTTTTAGGGTTATTACCTGGTGTATTAGGGTTTTATTTAATTGAAGGACATAGTTTTATGGAGTCCTCGTTAAATGCAATATCCATGTTAAGTGGGCAACCAGTAGAGCCAGCACCTGCAACCCCAACAGGGCGCTTTTTTATTGCGATTTATGGATTATTTCTTCAGTGTGTTTTTATTTTATCAATTGGGTTAGTTGTGACACCTTTTATTCATCGACAATTGCATAAATGGCATCTTGAGGAAGATTAAATAAGCAAGCTGTGGGTTTAACGCTACAATAATAAACAGACAATAATCTGATAATGAGGAGTTGCTATGTACAAGACAATTCTAGTACCTGTTGATATTTCAGAAGATGAGTTAACCACTAAAGCGTTACAACACGCTGTTTATATTGCTAAATTAGAAGGCGCAAAACTGCATCTTTTCCATGCTATTCCTGATATTTCACGTTTCTCTATTAGCTATAGCTACCATTATGACATGCTAAGTTCTTTTGCAAATAAAGCACTAGAGCGTGTACAAGAACAACTGCAAGAATTAGCTGATAGTATTGATTTGCCTAATGAGCAAGTTGAGTATTCTGCTGTTTTTGGATCTGCAAGAGATAAAGTTTTAGAGCTGGCTGAAAAAATTAATGCTGATTTGATTGTGATTGGCTCACGCCGTCCAAGTATTTCAACACATCTATTAGGTTCAAATGCATCAGGTATTGTTGCTTATGCAAAACAATCTGTATTAGTTGTCCGCTAAAATTTCTCATAAAAGTAAAAAAATAGCTAAAGCCCCTAAGTTATTTAGGGGCTTTTTCACCTTGGTTTATAAAAAATTATTTATCATTTCGGATATACATTTTCATCTCAATACTAGATAAAAAAAGATAGATAGGGCGCAATTGTTTATTAATGCGGTTTTTATGTAAACATAAGGAACTTCATTGATTGAGAATGATAGGCATTCTAAAGTGGAGCTTGTTATTTTTTAATGAGAGATAAGTGTTATGTTGAATAACCAAAATTTTATTGTCATGGATGTTGAGAAATTTCCTGTTATTACCATGAAAATATTTCCAGAAACGCTGGATGATGCCAATAACTGGACTTCTGAAATGGATGTTGTACTAAGTGAAAAACAAAAATTTGTATTGATTTACCCATCCATTAATAAAAAAGAGAAAGAGCATAAAAAAGAAGATATGGACGGTATGAAAGCCGTAAGGCGTTGGCTAAAAGAGGGTAAGGCACTGCTTAGTGAAAATTGTGCTGGTATGATAATGACAGCAGATCCACAAAAAAATGATAAAGAGCAACTGGTGCAACTCTCGACTGTTATTTCTGCTGTTTACGGTGTTCCCGTATTTGTTGCAGAAACGCTGGATGAATCGTATGTTAAAGCTAATGAATTGGTTGAGTAATTAACTTCTACGATAAAATGACGTAATACATTATTTTGGGCGCCAAATACGTTGTCGCCTTTATTATTTTATATATTATTTAACTGTTTTTTCTAAAAAAAGCAGATTTTACTAATAAGTGAGTGAGTAAACAAAAATTGATCTACCTACAGCCTTAAATATTTTATTTGTTCATAATAGTCTTGAAAGATGATAGAGCGAAAAACAGACTATGCTGATAAACTTTATATTAGCAATAGCTCGTTTTTGATTAAAACTAAGGCATGGTATGGACAATGAGATAATGGCTGACTGCTCAGCCATTTCACAAGATAAACAGCGTGAAATTACCAAATTATGTATTCAAACTGCCTTGTTGTTATTGCAACATGGTGCAGAAAGTATGCTAGTTGAGCAACTTTCAACCCGTCTCGGTTTAGCGTTAGGTGTACATCAAGTTGAAAGTGCAATTTCTGCTAATGCAGTGGTATTAACAACGATCGTTAATGGGCATTGTCAAACATCCACACGAAAGATTGTTGATCGTGGTATTAATATGCATGTTGTGACAGAAGTTCAGCATATTGTGATTTTGGTGGAGCATCACCTCGCGGATATTCACGAAGCAAGAAAGCGCTTTGAACATATAAAACCATTACGTTACCCACGTTGGGCGATTATTTTTATGGTTGCCTTATCTTGCGGTTGTTTCTCAAAATTAAATGGGGGCAATTGGGATGGTTTTTTAGTCTCTTCTATTGGCGGTGGATTAGGGATGTTTGTACGACAAGCATTAACGCATCGTCAAATAAATCCATTAATTAATTTCTGTATTACCGCTTTTGTTGCTACGTCTGTTTCAGGTTTATTATTAAAACTTTCCTACTTTCAAACAACCGCAACTATTTCAATGGCCGCCAGTGTCTTATTGCTTGTTCCCGGATTTCCTTTAATTAATGCGGTTGCTGATATGTTTAAAGGGCATGTTAATACAGGATTAGCCCGTTGGGCGATGGCAACAATGTTGACGTTAGCGACGTGTTTAGGGGTTATTTTAGCGATGGCGGTATGGGAGTTAAGAGATTGGGCATAATAACGATTATCCTTACCCTTATTGAAGACATGATTTTAGCAGCTATTCCAGCAGTGGGTTTTGCAATGGTATTTAATGTCCCTTTGCGGGCACTAAAATATTGTGCGTTATTAGGGGCAATAGGGCATGGTTCACGCACAATCTTAATGATGAGTGGAATGAACATTGAATGGGCCAGTTTCTGTGCTGCCATTTTAGTGGGCTGTATTGGTATTCAATGGTCACGCTGGTGGCTTGCACATCCTAAAGTCTTTACTGTTGCGGCGGTTATTCCTATGTTTCCTGGGATTAATGCTTATATCGCGATGATCTCGGTGGTGAAGTTAACACAAATTGGCTATAGCGAGGAGATTTTTGAAGCTTTAGTTACGAACTTCCTTAAAGCTTCATTTATTGTCGGAGCGCTTTCTATCGGGCTATCCTTGCCGGGATTATGGTTATATCGCAAGCGTCCGAGTGTATAATTGTTTACATGGCGTGTTGTAGTGAATTTAATGTAATATCTAGTTCGTTTTTGTCAGAAATAATAATCTGGATCCGTAATTTATTTTCAGACTCCAAACTTGCATGCGCTTTAACATCTTCGTTATTCGCATGCTTTTTTGTTATTTCAACTAATTCATCCATTAAATTCAGCATATTCTCATTCATTTTTTTAATCTCTCTAAATCAGTGATGGACAAACCATAGCAAATCCCGTTTACGTTAATGTGGAGAATAACGGCTTTTTCTATCACCATTCACGCTTATTGTTTTATTTTTCATATAAAAAATAGTAAGAAAGATTGCCCAAAATAAATCAAAAAAAGGTAATATTAGATAAAATAAAAATAAGATTATCAGTTGGTTATTAAAGATAATTTTTATTTGGTTTAATAAAATAAAGCGTAAGGCAGATACCACTTTGAGAAAAATATTACACTATACCGCGGTTGTGTTGAGTTTATTTATTATTACATTACATGTTCAAGCACAAGCCCCTACAAATTTCACGAAAGCGAAAGAGATAGCAAAAGAACGTATTTATTATGATCAAAATCAAAAATCACAAGGAACGATTTATTGTGGTTGTGATTGGGAATGGGTAGGTAAATCGGGAGGGCGTGTTGATTTAGCCAGTTGCGGATATCAAGTGAGAACGCAACAAACAAGAGCAGCGCGTATTGAATGGGAGCATATTGTTCCCGCATGGGTGTTTGGGCATCAGCGTCAATGTTGGCAAAATGGAGGTCGAACTCAATGTGTAAAAAGCGATCCTATTTTTGGCAAAATCGAAGCAGACTTACATAATTTAGCGCCCTCTATTGGTGAAGTTAACGGTGATCGTAGCAATTTTAGCTTTGGACAATTACCTGCACAAGCACCTTATCAATATGGGCAATGTCGCAGCCGTGTCGATTTTGCTTCGCGTACGTTTGAGCCACGCAATGAAGTGAAAGGCCAAGTCGCCAGGGTCTATTTCTATTTACATGACCGCTATAATCTCTCGATGTCACGTCAGCAACAACAATTATTAATGGCTTGGGATAATGCCTATCCACCAACGGCATGGGAAAAAGAGCGTGATAATCGTATAGCACGTGTTGTTGGTTATCATAATCCCTTTGTTACAGGCGAAATGAAATGGCAATTAGGGCATAAAAATAGCGGAATCGGATTATCTGCATCAAATACTACGCCAGTAACTAAAGCTAAAGTTGAAACACCAAAGCAAACTAGCGCAGTACAGCCCGTAGATATTAAAGGCAATATTAATAGCAAGATTTATCATTTTGCCCATTGTTCGGGTTATAAAACCATGTCAGATAAAAATGCGGTCTATTTCAAAACAGAAAATGAAGCCACGAAAGCGGGCTATCGTTTAGCCAACAATTGTAAACAACCTTAGTTTTTTGACTAACGAGTAACTACATCCACCGACGAACGTGGCGACAATATTGTTGCCACGCTTGTGGAAATAATTCACTTAATATTTTTTCTTCACGTACGATGGTATAGCGGTCAGTAATCAAGAAGAAGGCAATCGCAGCACCTAAAAATCCCCAATTACCAAAAATAAAAAATAATCCAATACTGATATCTAAAAATCCTAAATACATTGGGTTACGGCTAATTTTATAAGGGCCGCTGGTGACTAATTCTTTAGGTATATGATTTGGATTCGGGGAGGTTTTCTGTTTAATAAAAAAGGAGAGACAATAAAAAAGCCAGATCCCAGATGTGGTGACGGTGAGTAAACCTAAATAGAAAAAGAAACCCATCTTTAGCGTACCTGAATGAAGCTCAAAACCAATAAATGGAATAAGATTCAGTAGTAACCAATAAACAAAGGGTAATCGTAAGAAATTCATTTATTTCCCCTTAAATAATGTGCATTGTTAGATTAATATTCACTTTGTCTTGTTATCAACTTCAATCATATTGAAAATATTTTTATTTTGTCATTATACTGTCACAAAGCTTCGTTAATTTTCACTCTAACTCCATGATGGGGAATATGAATGACAGAAGCAACGGAAATATCACGTTACCCACAGAAAACCGGCAACAATCGCTCATTGATAGTTAATGTTCAGAATTGTGACCGGTTTTTTTGTTTTCTACAGTTAGATAAAGTCTAAAGGGGACTTATAGATAAGTAACAGGGATACAAATAAGAGATATCGATGACTTTTTGAAGACTAACAAGGGTAAATACCATTATGAGTAGACAAAAAGCAGCAACACGTTTACGCCGAGAAAATAAACGCACTTCACGTAAAGAACAACGTAACGGAGCACATCGAGATAATGTTATGGTTTTACCAGGATTTGGCGATATCAATACCATAGGTATGGCGAGAGAAAAGCGTGATGAAAGAGTACTTTCTCCTCGCAATGAAATACAACGCCAATATATGAATGCCATTAAACATCAAAATCTTATTTTTGCGACAGGAGAAGCCGGATGCGGCAAAACGTTTTTGAGTACTGCAATGGCGGCTGATGCCTTAATTAATAAAGAAATAGAACGGATTATTGTTACGCGGCCTGTTTTACAAGCAGATGAAGATTTAGGTTTTTTACCGGGAGATATTGCAGAGAAATTTGCACCTTACTTTCGTCCTGTTTACGATGTATTAGTCAAACGTTTAGGCGCTTCATTCTTACAATATTGTTTACGCCCCGAAATCGGTAAAGTCGAAATAGCGCCTTTTGCCTATATGCGAGGGCGTACCTTTGAAAATGCATTTGTTATTTTAGATGAAGCGCAAAACGTTACTGTAAATCAAATGAAATTATTTCTAACCAGAATGGGGGAAAATGTCACTGTTGTTGTGAATGGAGATATTACACAGTGTGATTTACCTTCTAGTGTGCATTCTGGATTAGCTGATGCGCTTGCTCGATTTGAAGCCAATAATCGAGTGGGTGTGATTAAGTTTATGCAAGAAGATTGTGTCCGTTCTACATTATGCCAGCATGTACTCGCTGCTTATAATGACTAAGAGAATGTAGGAATTTCTGTATAAATAAAAAAGGCTGCATATTATTGAGGGAGTTAATATGCAGCCTGTATAGCCAACGTTTAATCTTTAATTTATCACTTAACTTACATCTTCATTATCCATAACATGATGACGTTCAGCATGATAGCCTTCTTCATCATAACCAAAGCGCCAGTAAGGAATGGCATAAATCAAACTGCGATCATAACCATTATCACGGCGAATATGGCGTCTTAATGCGCGAATAATTTTATCTTCACCGGCAATCCAAAATGCAACATCTTCAGCGGGTAATTTCCACGACATAAATTCATTGATTAAGTGTTGAGTCTGTTCTTCAACAGAGCCAATCAACCAAATAATGTCTAAGCCATTAGGGTGTTTAATTTCTTGGCGATGTGCTTCATTTTCTACACGTATAACAACTTTACCTTGAACATCGGGTTTCATGGTTTCAATTAAAGCCATTAGTGCGGGTAATGAGCTTGGATCTGCGGCCATATAATAATGTGAAGCTGGTGCTAATAAGGGATCTGGACCACCTGGATTCGTGATACCAATATAATCACCTTCTTTAGCATTTAACGCAAAATGAATAGCAGGGCCGGCATCATCATGAACAGCAAATTCAATATCTAGCTCTTTTTGCTCAGGACGAATTGCACGAACACTATAAGTACGAACAATCGATCTTGGTTCGCCTTCAGGCCATTTGGGCCCTTTTTCAGAAAATCCAGGTACAGTGGGTTTAACTTGACCTTCTAAAGGCAAAAATATTTTCAGATGTGCGCCAGCCGTATCTGCTGGGTAAGTATCTAAATCATCACTGGTAAAAGTGATGCAGCGCATTCCTGGTGTAACGTCAGTAATACGTTTCACTTGAACTAGACGAGGAGGCGCGGGTTTATAAATGTTTTTTTCTTGAGGTGTATTTGGATTACTCACGTTTTTTTACCTGACTCATTTAATTGTTTTATCGATGTAGATATTATCATTTTCAATTAATAATGATAGTCATTATCAACACTAACATTGATTTAGTAAAGTGAAGTGAAGTCTTTACTCATCATTGTGTGATTGAGTTCAAACTCTCAAAAAAGAAAAAACTTAAAAATCAGTATAATAAAGAGAATTAACAGGTGGTAATGTCATGTTGATACTTAAATAGACAGTATTAGATAAGTGAACCACAAAAAAATAAAATAGAACAGTGGGAAAATAACAGAGAAGGGGAAATTAAAAGAGAAAAAATAGGATTAAAAAAAGAGAGGGAGTCATAAAGAAAAAACGGAATAAATACA
This sequence comes from Proteus sp. FME41, assembly GCF_014897315.1. Classification (GTDB taxonomy): domain Bacteria; phylum Pseudomonadota; class Gammaproteobacteria; order Enterobacterales; family Enterobacteriaceae; genus Proteus. The sequence continues at coordinate 11,081 of NZ_JABUYL010000013.1, forward strand.
GTGAGTAAACTGATAAAATAGGGTACTCACTGTATATCATATTATATCAACAGTAGATTAAGCTTTAGGATCTGGGCCAAATCTGTTGTCGCCTTTAGTTCCTTCAAGGCACATAAAGACAAAAACGATTAATCCACCAACAAATGGGATAAAGGCAAGTAAGAACATCCAACCTGATTTATCTTGATCGTGGAAACGGCGAATAGTGACCGCAAGGCTAGGCACAATAATTGCTAAAGAATAAATACCTAGAATAATACTGATAATTGAACCTAATCCGCCCATTTCACCTGTATTCATGTCTATTGATGAAAACATGATTGCATACAGGATAGTAATAATGATGGTGTTTATCAGTGTAAACATCCAATATTCTTTTCTGCGAGCGCGTCCAGAAAAGTTAGCGTAATTATTTTTAATAACTTCTAAATACCAATTCATGACTTCATCCTTAAATTTAGTAGCAACAAAATGTAAGCCTAGTTTAGGTCATCTTTCTTAGCAATTAAGATAATTCTAAATTATCAAAATATGTATATTGGAAAGATATTAGCGTCTACCACACAATATTTAATAAGGAGATGGACTCAATTTTTTAGTTAATCATATGGGTAACATCTAAATGAGACACTAACATGTCTTTATAAAATAATACTGATATGAACCTCTAGGCGGCGGTATCATAATTACTTTAGTAATCTAATTCAACACCCATTCTATTTTATTTTTAGAGAGGATGACTTTTTATAGGATTGTTTATATCTTTAATTATTGCATTAAATGAATAAAAAAGAGTTTATCACTTATCGTTAATCAAAAATGATGTATTTGTGATTATTTTATCAAGGAGTTTGGTTTAAATTTAGTTAATCATAGAAAAGTAAAAGTATTTATTTCTATCATTCTTTTATGTAAGCATAAATCAATCACTATAAGATGAGATATTAAAAGTACACTCTCTAATAAGTGTTACATCAAATGTAACAACACATCGGTTATAGCGTAATAAAAGGATTGTTATCATTAAATATAAAAAGGGCTGAAAATAATCTCAGCCCTTTTTCCGCTTTTATAGCTCGCCATATCGTGCGGTGCTATTTTATTGTATTGCTGTGTATGCTTTGCTTTTACTTCACTTTCATTCCTGCAAGCGTCATTAAAAACCGGAAAAGAGAAGAAACTGCAAATAAGGCTAAAACACTACAAAACCAAATAGTAATTAGCCAGCCCCATTTTTTTAATAATGAGGGTTTGCTTTGTATTTGTGGATCAGTGATAACCTTCTTCATAATTGGTTTTTCCTCTGAAAACGTAGTAACTCCAGAATGTATAGACAAGAATAATTGGAATAATAAATAGGGCACCAACAAGCATAAATCCTTGGCTTTCTGGTGGTGCAGATGCTTCTACAAAACTCACGGCAGGCGGAATAATATTAGGCCAAATACTGATACCTAATCCGGCAAAACCTAATAAAATTAAGGCCAGTGCACCAAAGAAAGGCAGATAGTGTCCTTGTTTTTTTACTGAGCGCAAAATCAACCAAGTGCTGTACAACACCAAAAGAGGAACAGGTAAAAAGAAGAATAGGTTAGGTAAAGAGAACCAACGTTCAGCAATGGTAGGTTGTGCTAACGGTGTCCATGCACTCACAACCGCAATAACAGCAAGCATGACCAATGTTAGAGGTTTAGCAACTTTATACAGGCTTTGTTGTAAATGGCCTTCAGTTTTCATAATCAACCAGCCACACCCTAATAATGAATAGGCGATAACTAAGCCAAAACCGCAAAAGAGTGCAAAGGGAGATAACCAATCAAAATAGCTGCCTGCAAACGTGCGATTCACAACCGGTAAACCTTGAACAACACTCCCAACGACAATGCCTTGTGTAAAAGTGGCTAGAATAGAACCAAAGATAAAGGCTTTATCCCAAAATCCTTTGTGATTGTCATCGGCTTTAAAACGAAATTCGAAAGCGACACCACGAAAAATTAGTGCAACAAGCATTAAGGTTAATGGCATTGCTAATGCGTCAAGAATAACGGCGTAAGCAAGTGGAAAAGCACCAAATAATGCTGCACCACCCAAAACTAACCATGTTTCATTACCGTCCCACACGGGGGCAACGGTATTCATCATTAAGTCACGATCTTGGTTACTTTTAATGAAAGGATAAAGCATACCTATTCCAAGATCGAAACCATCCATAACAATGTACATTAATGTACTAAATACAATGATGATGAACCAAATGACTGGCAAATCAATTCCCATGATGCACCTCCGGTGTACCTTTGCGGATCAGTCTTAACATATAGGCATATCCAATACCGAACACGGAGCCATAAACTACAAAGAAGACCAGCAAGCTTATACTCATGTGCATCTCGCCATGAGCAGATACGGCATCTCGTGTTCGCTGAATGCCATAAACAACCCAAGGTTGACGTCCTACTTCGGTGGTAAACCAACCGGCAAGAATAGCGATAAGTCCTGAAGGTGCCATTAAGAAAGTTAAGCGTAAGAAAGCTTTAGATTCATAAAGTTTATTCTTATAACGTAACCATGTTCCCCAAACGCCGACTAAAATCATTAACATGCCAAGGCCAACCATAATGCGGAATGACCAGAAAACAATGAGTGAGTTAGGTCTGTCTTCTTTAGGAAATTCTTTTAGTGCTGGAACTTGTTTTTCTAAGCTATGAGTAAGGATCATGCTGCCAAGATAAGGGATCTCTATTTTATATTTCGTCTCTTCAGCATCCATATCAGGCATACCAAAAAGAATTAAAGGGGTGGCTTCACCGGGTTTATTTTCCCAATGGCCTTCAATGGCTGCAATTTTAGCAGGTTGATGTTTTAAGGTATTTAAACCATGAACATCCCCAATGAGTGCTTGAATTGGTGCTAGAATTAAGATCATCCACAACGACATTGAAAGCATCTTTTTCATTGCTGATGTCTTATTACCTTTCAGTAAATGCCATGCTGCAGAGGCGGCAATAAAGAAAGCGGAAGCAAGGAACGCAGCAACCCCCATATGGGCAAGGCGATAAGGAAAAGAGGGATTAAAAATGACGGCAATCCAGTCTACCGGCACCACTTGATTGTTAATAATTTCAAACCCTTGTGGGGTCTGCATCCAGCTATTTGAAGCCAAGATCCAAAAAGTAGACATTAAGGTGCCTAATGCCACCATGCAGGTTGCAAAAAAGTGGAGTTTTTCGCCCACTTTATTCCAACCAAATAGCATGACACCTAAGAACCCAGCTTCTAAGAAAAAGGCGGTGAGGACTTCATAAGTTAGTAAAGGGCCTGTAATGGAGCCCGCAAAGTCAGAGAAAAAGCTCCAGTTGGTTCCGAATTGGTAAGCCATGACCAAACCAGAGACCACGCCCATAGCAAAGTTAACAGCGAATATTTTTGACCAAAAATGAAATAACGCTAAATAATCCTTATTGCGCGTTTTTAACCATAAACCTTCCAATACAGCTAAGAAGCTAGCCAGTCCGATAGTAATTGCGGGGAAGATAATATGGAAAGAAACTGTGAACGCAAATTGGATACGCGCCAAATCAAAGGCACTTAACCCAAGCATAAAAACCTCGTTTTATTGATATATAAATGTAAATTGCAGGTAAATCGTGTGGATTAGTAGACCATATGACAGTAAGCTATAATAGTGACAATAAGTTTAAAAATGACTATAACAGTTTTGAGGTGAACAGTTTTATATGACTCGATATGAACAGCTTGCAGCGCAAATACGCCAACAGATTGAAGATAATATCTGGCAATCGGGCGACCGTTTACCTTCATTACGGGATACGGTGAAACAATCAGGTTTAAGTTTAATGACAGTTTTACAATCGTATCAGTTATTAGAAAGCCAAGGGTGGATAACGGCGCGACCACAATCGGGTTATTACGTTGCGCATCGTAACACGCGTTTTGGTCAAGTGACGGCCAGTAAAGGGCTGCACATGAGTGAAAATGTAGAAATCAGCACTTCTATTTTTAATGTACTTCAAGCATGTAAAGATCCCGATATTATTCCTTTTGGTTCGGCATTTCCTGATCCAAGTTTATTTATTCAGCCTAAATTGAGTAGTGCATTAGCGTCAGCAGCAAGACATTTAGCGCCTCAAAGTTCCGTCATTAATTTGCCACCAGGGAATGAAAAGTTACGCCGTAACATTGCGCAACGTTATGCTTTACAAGGTATTCATGTCTCTCCTGATGAAATTGTCATCACTGCGGGTGCAATGGAGTCATTAAGTTTTAGCTTGCAAGCAGTTACTGAGCCGGGCGATTGGGTCGTTATTGAATCCCCTGCATTTTATGGCGCATTACAAGCTATTGAACGTTTACGTTTAAAAGCGATTGCGATCAGAACAGATCCCGTGACAGGGATTTGTTTAGATGAACTTGAAAAAGTAGTTGAGCAGTATGATATTAAAGCCTGTTGGTTAATGAGCCATTGCCAAAATCCATTAGGTGGAACAATACCTGATGAAAATAAAGTTAAGCTGGTGGATATATTAGCGAAAAAGCAGATAACCCTTATTGAAGATGATGTGTATGGTGAGTTGTATAACAGCCAGAAAGCACCAATGCCAGTAAAAGGTTTTGATAAAACGAATAGCGTATTACATTGTGCTTCGTTTTCTAAATGTCTTGCACCAGGATTTCGCGTTGGTTGGGTTGCAGCTGGAAAACATGCAACAAAAATACAGCAGCTACAGATGATGAGCACGGTATCAGCCAGTATGCCAACGCAACAAGCGATTGCCGATTATTTATCGCAAGGCGGTTATGACACGCATCTTCGTCGTTTAAGATTATTGTTAGAACAAAGACGTTATCGCATGTTGCAAGCTATACAAACTCATCTACCTGAAGATGTGAAAGTTAATATTCCAATTGGCGGTTATTTTTTATGGCTAGAATTTGAATCTGAATTCGATGCTAATAAACTTTATCACTTTGCTTTGGAAAGGGGCGTCAGTATTGCACCGGGATCAATGTTTTCTACCAGTTCCCAATTTAACCATGCCTTTCGTTTAAATTCCTCCTTTCAGTGGAATAGTCGGACAGAAAAAGGAATGGAAATTATCGGTGAAGGATGCAGAAAATTACGGCGTAAATAGCAGATGTTAGCGCACATTTTTAAAAGTTAGCTATTGATTTATGAACGGTAATCTCCAATGATTAAATCTTAACCTCATTATCAGACTAACTAGCCAGATATTGCAGGAGGATACAATGAAGCTACGTTGTTTTGATCAGCAAGAGTTACCGTTTATTCAATGGAATAATCAAAAAGGCACAACACAAGAAATCGTTTGTTGGCCTGTTAGTAAAGACTTTTCATGGCGTGCGTGTCTAACCTCGATTGAAGATAATGGCTCATTAGGGCAGTTTCCTGATATTGATCGGCAAATGGTATTATTAGAAGGTAATGGTCTTAATTTAAATAGCCCAGGATTTTTAAGTCATTCTGTCACAAACACTTATCAATCCTTTGATTTTTCAGGTGATATACATGTTAAATCTGAATTAATTAAAGGTGGCGTAAAATGTTTAAATATTATGGTTCGTAGAACATGTTGGAAAGCCGAAACAACGCTAGTGACACAACCACGAATATTGCCAAGTTCTCATGCAGGCTTAATTTATGTGACGAAAGGTGAATGGACATTAACGGGTGCAACTTGCCAGCGTTTATCGAAAGGACAGGGAGCTTGGTGGTTACCGGATATTCGTGAAGGCGAAATAAGACCATTAACTGCCAATTGCCAATTATTATGGGCAGATATTCGACCACTAAAATAAGGGCACTTTTGTGGTCAAATACTGACTAGAATAATTAATAGTGTTTAGGATTATGGCTAATTTAAAGCCAGATTAACGGCAGCAAAGGTGAGTAATCCACCTGCAATACCCTCATTATAACGACGGCGTTTATCACTCAATCCACCTTTTAAGCCAATATACGCAAAAAAGGTACCAAGAAGACCATAAATAATTAAGCAAGTCGTGATAAATATCGCAGATAACAGTAATGATTGTGTTGCTACATCATTATGATTATCAATAAAGTTTGGTAAAATAGCGAGATAAACTAATAAACCTTTAGGATTAAGAAAACTGGTTAAAAAACCTTTACGAAATAACGATGAGATTTTTGTGGCATCAAGGACTAATTGTCCTTTTTTGCAGGCAGATATTAACATTTTAACGGCAAGATAACTGATATAGGCAACACCAACCCATTTAAGTAAATGAAATAAAAGGGGGGATGTTGATACTAAAGTAGCAAGCCCTAATGCACTCAGTACTGCATGGGTTAAATAGCCAGAAATGACGCCTGCATTCGCAATCCACGCTGATTTCATTCCCCCTGATAGCCCTTGGGATGAAATAAAAAGGATATCAGGGCCAGGTGTACATATAAGCGGTAGTACAGTCAGTGCGAATAATAATAAAGTGTTAAATTCCATCTTTTCACCTGATAGAGATAGATTGAGGAAAACATCGTTTTTGCTGTGAAATCTAGCGGAAAGATTATATGATGATTCCGAAAAAATCGGGTTGCTTTGTTGCTAACAAAAAGAATTAATTGGCAATAAAATTCCACAAATAGAATTAAGGTTAATCTTTGATGTCAATAAAATTAGATAAGATAGATAAACATATTTTACAGGTTCTTCAACGTGATGGTAAAATCCAGAACATTGAGCTGGCAAAAGAGGTTGGACTTTCACCTTCTCCTTGTCTTCGTCGAGTGCGTTTACTTGAAGAGTCAGGTGTGATCACGCGCTATGTTGCTGTATTAGATGGCAGTAAGATTGATGCAGGGTTATCTTTATTTGCCAGGATCTGGTTTAGAGCTCAGGATGCTGACACTATCGAGGAATTTGTAAAGGCTATCAAAGTATTACCTGAAGTTGTTGAATGCCATTTAATGGCTGGCGAGTGTGATGCGTTAATTCGTATAGTGACAAAAGATTTAGCAACCTATCGCCGTTTTCATGCTGACTATTTAACACAAATTCCTAGTATTCAAAGTATAAAAACGGAAGTGCCAATGGAGACGGTTAAAGTCAGTTTTTCTTTACCGCTTTAATTAAAGGGTAAATATTTTATTTACAATGATTTAACACACATCACATAACTGAATTAAAGTAAAACGATAATAAAAAATAAAAAAAGCTGAGACAAATAAAATTGTACTCAGCTTTTTTATTGTTACTTGTAATTATAAAACTTGTTATTAATGCTTTGTTAATGATGAAGTAAAAGACTTTGTCACGATTTCCGTGGCTTTCACAATAATATCCTTACGATATTTAGCATTCTGATCTTGTTGGGTAAAATAGACGACTAAAACTAATGGCGCATGATCTTCTGGCCAAATAACAGCAATATCATTAGTTGTACCATAATCGCCACTGCCTGTTTTATCGCCGACAATCCAGTGTGTTGGCAAACCTGCTTTAATACTTTGGTTCCCTGTAGTGTTACCTTTTAACCACGTGACGAGTTGTTGGCGTTGAGATTGTCCTAACGCATCACCTAGCGTTAACGTTTGTAGGCTTTTTGCCATTGCAATTGGAGAGGTGGTATCACGAGGATCGCCGTGAATGGCTGTATTTAATTCAGGTTCTTTGCGATCTAAGCGATAGGTAACATCATTAATTGAGCGTGCAAATTCAGTCACTTTTGCAGGGCTACCTAAATAGTCTATTATTTTATTCATCGCTGTATTATCACTGTATTGCAAGGTCGCAGCACTTAATTGAGCCAGTGTCATTCCTGTTGCTAAATGTTTTTCTGTAATAGGGCTGTAAGCGACCAAATCAGATTTTGTTATTACGATATTTTTATCAAGTAATCCAGCTTGTTTTTCACTCTCTTTTAAAACCGCCGCAACAGCCATGACTTTACTGGTACTTGCCATTGCAAAGCGCTCATCACCACGGTAGGTAATGAGTGAATTGTTTTCAGTATTAATTAAGGCAATCCCTAAACGGCCTTGGCTATTTTTTTCAAGCACACTTAATTGTTCTTCAATAGTACTATTTGTTTTAGCCCATAGCAGAGGAGAAGCAAATAGAGATATTAATGAAACTACGATCACGGCGGTCTGACGAAATGTTATTTTAAACATATAAATTGATGCTCATATTAATTTAGTAAAGAAAATCTCAATATAAATAGTCAGTTATTGTATAAATAAAAAGCTGTATATTTATCATCTGCAATATCCTATTTAATTAGTTTATTGACAATCGATAATAAATCGCCTTAGCTTATAGAAAATCTAATGGCTAAGAATATTATGCGAACACATCTTCCTCTTAATGCACTACGCGCTTTTGAAGCATCAGCAAGGCACCTTAATTTTACCAAAGCAGCATTAGAGCTTTATGTTACTCAAGGTGCGGTCAGTCAGCAGGTAAGAATGCTAGAAGAGCGTCTTGGGGTGATACTTTTTAAGCGCTTACCCCGTGGCCTAGAGATGACAGATGATGCACATATTTTATTTTCTGTATTAACAACGGCTTTTAGCAACATTGAACGTGTATTTAAGCAATTTGAACGGGGTGAGTACCGTGATGTTGTTTCAATTGCCACTGTAGGGACATTTGCCGTGGGTTGGTTATTACCCCGATTGGCTGAATTTAAACAACAATATCCAAGAATAGAAGTGAATTTAAGAACAAATAATAATGTGGTTAATTTGGCAACAGAAGGGCTTGATTTTGCCATTCGATTTGGCGAAGGGCTGTGGCCACTAACTCACAATAAGGCGTTATTTTCAGCGCCATTAACGGTGTTATGCTCACCAAAAACAGCCGTACGTTTACAATATCCATCTGATTTAATAAATGAAAATTTATATCGTTCTTATCGAGAAGATGAATGGCTGCAATGGTTTGAAAAAGCAAATATGGCCCCAATAAAAGTAACAGGCTCTATTTTTGATTCTTCACGTTTAATGGTCGAAAGCGCGATTTATGAAGGCGGCGTTGCATTAGCGCCCGCAAAGATGTTTTCAAGAGAAATTGAACGTGGTCAGTTAGTGCAACCGTTTAAAATAGACGTTGAAATAGGGAAATATTGGTTAACATCTTTAAAATCAAAGCCAATGACAGCATCAATGGAAATATTTCAGCAGTGGTTAATGGGGGAAGCATTAAAAGAGAGTTAGATTGAAGTGAAAATAAAAAGCACTGATTAACGCCAGTGCTATTATTTAATTTTTAATAAAGATGTTTTTTAATCGTTACAATAAAAAATGTTCTCTGACTATTTCACGGCCTATTTCAATTGAAGCGGTTGCTGCCGGAGAGGGAGCATTACACACATGCAATGAGCGTTTGCCTTTGACAAAATGGAAATCATCGACGAGTTTACCGTCATTGGTTAAAGCCTGAGCACGAACACCTGCGGGACCAGGATGAATATCGGCTTCACGTAAATCAGGGATTAATTTCTGTGCATTTTGAGTAAAGAGTTTACGTGAATATGAGCGACGAAGCTCTGCCAATCCTTCACCTAAATAATTTCCAGCAATTTTCCAAAATCCTTTGTAAGTGAGAACTTCAGCGAGATCTTTTAAGTTAATATCGCTTTTTTTATAGCCCTCACGCTTAAACGCTAATACTGCGTTAGGCCCAACATCACGGTGTCCGTTATACATACGTGTAAAATGGACACCTAAAAACGGAAAATCAGGGTTAGGAACAGGATAAATAAGGTGATTGACTAAGTGGTTTTTATTGGCATTAAGCATAAAGTATTCGCCACGGAATGGAACTATCTTCATGCCTGTATCATAACCTGCCATTTTAGCAATACGGTCGCTAAATAATCCTGCACAATTAATCAACCACCTACCTGTAAATTGGTTGTTAGATGTCGTTACTGTTACATGTTCATCTGTTTCATTAATAGCTGTTACCGTTTGACCAAACGTAAATTCACCGCCACGAGATTGAATAATTTCAACGTGTTTTGCTGCAATTTCAGAGTAATTCACAATACCTGCATCAGGAACTAATAATGCAGCAATGCCATTAACATAAGGTTCTCTGGCTTTCAGTTCACTTTCGGTCATTTTGATCACTTCAAGCCCATTATCAATGCCACGTTGATAAATGTTTTCTAACGCATTTAGCTCTTTTTCATTAGTCGCGACAATCACTTTGCCACAACGATCGTAATAAAGATTGTGTTGTTGGCAAAACGCATAAGTGGTGATATTGCCTTGTTTTGCTAGCCTTGCTTTAAGGCTCCCAGGTGTGTAATAAATACCTGAATGAACAACATTACTATTATGTCCACTTTGATGAACCGCAGGGCCAGATTCTTTATCAATCACCAATAATTTAAGCTCAGGCTGGCTTTCTTGTAGCGCACTTGCAACGCCTAATCCGACTAATCCCGCCCCGATGATAATTACGTCATAAGTCATAGTCTTATCCACTTTACAAATAGAGAGTTAACGTTTTTTTTGCTGTAAGCGTTTTAATTTTCCACGTACATTCGTCAAATGAAGTCGCATTTTGTGGCTTGTTTCATCGTGATCTTGTTGGCGAATCGCCTCAACAATAGCGTCGTGTTCTGCGATAACGCGCTTTGTTTCAGCATCCCGACCTTTGTTCTGGCTTAATGAATACATTAATACACCCAGATAAAGCTCATGTAAGTTATCTAAGATCCTAACAAAAAAAGGATTATGAGAAGCGACCATAATCGCGCGATGGAACTGATAATCTTCTTCATGACCAATATTTTTATTTTGCTGAGTTGCTAGAATAAAAGCTTGATGTGCATTTTCAATCGCAAGTAATTCTTCAGGTGTACGACGTAAAGCGGCAATTGCTGCCGCTTCATGTTCAATGACCTCACGCATTTCAAGCAGCGAATCTATTTCTTGAGGACGAGCAATCTCCATAACAATAGGTTCATATTTACTGAGTATCGAATGGTCTATAACGCATCGACCACCACCTTGGCGTGAAGTAACAATTCCGCTGGCTTCCAATACACCTAATGCTTCTCTGATGGGGACTCGACTGACACCAAAGGCGTCAGCGAGTACGTTTTCAGAGGGTAACTTTTCCCCTACAGGGTACGTTCCGTTATGAATATTTTTCTTAATCTGCTCAAGAATTTGATGCGATGCTTTTTGGCGTGAGATCTTTTGTATCATCTAGTTTTCCCCTGACACATGTCCCATATGGGCGAGTTGTTTTTTAGACCGTAACATGTGGAATGCACCCGTTAATATGATCAAACTTACGCCCAGAAGGTCGGTATATAATCCGGGTTTAATCATTAAAATTGCGGCGGCTGCAAAAGCAATACGTTCAAACCATGTTGTTTTTACAATCCAGAAATTTGCTGTTGCAATACTCAGTGCATAAATTCCGATTAATGCAGTAATAATCATTAATCCAATAGAGAATACACCTAAATTATCACCTTGCATCAATAAAGCAGGGTTATAAACCAGAATAAATGGAATGATAAAACCGGGAAGTGCTAAACGTACAGCATCCCACGATGTTTGCATTGGGTCCGCTCGTGCAATACTGGCTGCTGTATAACTGGCTAATGCAACAGGTGGCGTAATATTGGATAATGCACCAAACCAAAATACAAAAAAATGGGCAGCTAAAGGCATAACTCCCGCTTTAATTAAGATAGGTGACACTGTAACGGCAACGACGATATATAAAGCGGTTGAAGGTAAACCCATACTTAAAACAATGCACACCAGCATAACAACTAATAAGATCATCCATAATGTATTATCCGTCATTGAGACAATGTTAAAGGCCAATGTCGCACCAATACCTGTCATCGTCACGACACAGATGATGACCCCAATTGCCGCACACGCCACGGTGACTTGAACTGAACCACGTGCCGCTTCTGCTAACGCCTCAGCGACTTTTTTTAAGGTCATACGAACTGTTTTATCGGGTGTTATCCAGCTGGCGACAATAATAGTTAGAATACCTAAAAATCCAGCATAAATAGGGGTTTTACCGACTAATAAAGTGCCAATAACAATGACCAGTGGTAATAATAATAAACCACGCGCTTTTAATACTGCTTTAACTTGTGGGATATTCTCTTTGCTTAATCCTTTTAACCCTTGCTTTTTGGCTTCAATATCAATAGCCATAATTAATGCAGCGTAATACAGCAGTGCAGGAATAATGGCGGCAATGACGATGGTGGTATACGAAATCCCTAAAAAGCCCGCCATAATGAATGCGGCAGCACCCATTATTGGAGGCATAATCATTCCACCGGTTGATGCTGTTGCTTCGACGGCACCTGCAAAACGGGGAGTTAGCCCAATACTTTTCATTAAGGGGATCGTAAATGTTCCTGTGGTTGCTACGTTAGCGACGGCGCTTCCACTTAAAGAGCCTGTCAATGCAGAGGAAATAACTGCAACTTGCGCAGGACCACCGCGACGACGTCCTGCGATAGCAAGGGCTAAATCATTAAATAATGCAGTGGCACCACTCACACTTAAGAAAGAACCAAAAAGAATAAAGACCACAATAGCGGTTGATGCGGTTGAAAGAGTAATTCCAAAAATGCCTTCACTGGTCATAAATAAACGGTATAACAACCGTTCTACGGAAAATCCGGCATGACCGAAAATACCCATAAAATATTGACCAAATAAAGCATAAATAATGGCGAAAGTTGCAAGTCCTGGAATGAAATAACCCGTCGTTCTTCTTGCAGCTTCAAAAAGGACAATAATACCCAATATCGCCATAACATAATCTGTGGTATTTGGAATACTCTTTCTCACTACATGAAGATCGACATAATTTAAGAAAAAATAACCATAACTAACTAATGTTAAAATAATAAAAAGATAATCCCATCCATTAAATTTTGGCGTTGAAAAACGCTTAGAGAATGGGAATAGAATAAACCCTAAAATTAAAATACCACTCAGGAATATAGTATTACGATAAAATTCTTGGGTATTTGATAACGCGTTAGAATAAATGGCATAAAGCGAGATTAATATTGCAAGGGTTGTGGTCATTTTCAGGTAGATACCTGCAAGTTGGCGACTGCCAGAACTTGCCTCTTTATCTAATGCGGGTGGCTCTACCGGAGTTAGATGGTCATTATTAGTCATAACTCACTCCTATTATTTATTATTAGTCTGCGTTTGAGCTTCTGGTGGAATAAGATAATCAGGGATCTCTAATCCAATCTCTTGGTAATAGCGGTAGGCCCCTAGGTGTAGTGGCACAGAAACACCTTTTAATGCATTTTCTGTGGTGATGTATTTAGCTGCACTATGAACTTGATGAACCTCGGGAAGATTTTCAAACATTGATTTAGTGAGTTCATACACTAAATCATTATCAATACTGGTTGTGGTCATTAAGATATTGGGTTGAGCAATAGTATTGACCCTTTCGGTTTGACGAGGATATGTGTTCGCGGGTATTTCAAAGCGAAACCAAGAATTTGCTACATTATTGATGTCATCCAGTTGCTTATCTGTGACTTCTAATAATGTTGCACTGACACCACTGGCATACATATCGGTGACTGCCGAAGCTGGAACACCTGCAGGCAATGCTCCGCCATCTAAGCGTCCATCTCGCATAGCAGAAACAGTATCGCCATACCCTAAATATTCAGGGGTGATCTCTTTTTTGGTTAAATTAACGCCTTTAAGAATAATGATTGTAGATTGCTCAGTACCACTGGCCTGTGGGCCAACAGAAAAGCGTGTAGATCGAATATCGTCTAATGTGCTTGTCTTAATTTTGTTATTCATTAAAACAAAGTGTTCAACATTAGGCCATAACATAGAAATTGAACGCAGCTCTTTTACTGGTTTACCTTCAAAGTTGCGTACACCGTCGTAAGCTTCTACGGCTAAAAGACTTTGTAAAATAGAAAGTTGAGCTTCATTTTTCTGCATCAAGTAAATATTTTCTATTGATCCCGCAGAGGATTGTCCAGTAACTTGAACGCCTCTATCCTTAAGGTGTGTACTCCATACATTCGCTAATCCAACCCCCATCGGATAATACGTTCCTCCTGTTGAGGCTGTTGCTACAGAGAGAAATTGTTTATTCGCATTCTCCTTTTTGCCAGCTATTGCTAATGAGATAACAGCAATAACAGCAACAATACCGATGGCAAGCTTTGTTTTTCTTATTCTCATGATGTTGTTCCTGTACATAAAAACGCAGGTGAATGTTTCACATCAACTTGTATACAACATGACAAGTTTTATAGAAATACAAGATGTTAAAAAATTGTGAGGTGACATGGTGAAATTAAAACAAGAAGATAACAAAGTGTGATCGGCATAATAATTATGCGATTTTTAATCATAATTAGGGTGATATGCACGAAATGCAAAAGAAAATATCAGTAATTTACTAAATAAATAACAAAATAAGCTAAAAAATAGCCAATTTATCGATAATAAAAAATAAAATGAAAAAATGGGTGGTTAGGCAATATTTAAATAATATTGCTGAGTAAAAAGAAAGTAGGGTATTTTTTACATTAAGTGAATGGCTAAAAGGATGTATTAATGAGAATGCTTACAAAACAATGGAAAGCACACCTGTCGCAATTAAAACAAACATAGCCGACCAAACTAAGGCAGAAATAGTACTGGTAATATAAATACCACGCGCCGGTAATTTTAATAAGCCCGCACTAAAAGGAGTTAAATAGCGAAATACAGCTAAAAATCGAGAAATAAACAGAATATAGTGAGTTTTATTTTTTAATAATTGTTGAACTCGATTAATTTTTGATTGATAACGCTTAACCCATGCGTTAAGGCGAGGAAAGTGGTAAATAGAACGACCTAATTCATAGCTAACAATTGAACCTAGTAAAGCCCCACAGCTGGTGGCTAACCAAAGAAATATTGGAGAATAAAAGGGTAAACAAGCGCCAAAAATAAAGATAAGCATTAAGGATGCCGGGGGTAAAAAAGAAGAGATCCCTATAGTCGATTTTCCCGCAGTAATTAAGATAATAGACAAGAATAATGTAATAGGTGATAAATGGCCCAATGAGTCTAATAAGGTGTGAATGATTTCCATTTTATTCTCTCCAGCAATAAAATAAACAACAGCGAACACGAATAATAGGTAGGCCTTAAGATTATTATGAATTAATTTTATGATTTTTATTCATTTCAACTAGCATTTTAGCCCATTCTATTGGGTTATTTTTAATGGGAAGTTTTAGTTTTTGGCTTAATGAGTATAACGTAGGTGCGGGGATATCAGAAAGAGATTGTAATGTTGAATTCATTAGTACTTTTTCAGGAGAATCATCAGCAATTAATTTGCCTGATGATAAATGAATAACACGCTCAAAATGACGAGCAGTAAAATCAAGATCATGACTAATAGCAAGGACCGTTGTCCCTAATTTTTTTTGTACATGAAGCCAGTGTTCAAAACAAGACAGCCAATGGGCATCAAAATCACGTGTTGGCTCATCAAGCAGTAATATTTTTGGTGACAAAATACTTAGACTTGCCACAGCAACCATTCTTCGTTGACCTGCATGCAAATCTAACGGATGAACATCAATAACCTCACTTAAGCCACAAAGCGCTAATGTTTCATCTAAACGTTTTTTTATTTCGGCTTTAGGAAACTGGCGCTGTTTTAGGCCAAATGTGATCTCTTTTTCAACGGTATTATGAAAAATTTGTCGTTCAGGTTCTTGAAATAAAACACCGATATAGTGTGCCCGTTGTTGTGCTTTCATCTGGGATAGCGGGGTGTTATTTAAATTGACTTCACCTTCATTTGGCGTTAATAACCCTGCGATTAAACGTAATAAGGTTGATTTACCTGCGCCATTATCCCCCACTAGGGTTATCCATTCTCCTTGATTTAACGTCAAGGATAACTGAGCAATACAAGGTGGAACATCATCGCTCCAACGATAAGTCACTTTATCAAGTTGTAGCATAAAATTCCTTAAAAGCTTTAAGTAAGGCTTTATCATTATTTACAATATTTTTATTCCAATGATGATTTTCAATTAACCAATGTAACGCTTGCCATGAATCAGGTGCATTAATTGTTGAAAATAAGAAAGGGAAAATAGAGTCTAAGGTACCTGCTGCTTTCATTTTCCCTGCTTCTAACAATAAAAATTGTTCACTTAGCATCATTGCAGGTAATAAATTACGTTCAAGGATCACCACACTACAGTTATGCTCTTTAGCATAATGTTTTATGCGTAGTTGTAATTGCTGTGTTGCATTAGGTGTTAAACGGCTAAAGGCTTCATCAAGCAATAGTAATTTAGGGTGCATAGCAAGCGCACTAGCAATGACGATACGCTGTGCTTCACCGCCTGAAAGAGTTGCAGGGTGGCGAAAACGTAAACTGTCGCATTGTGTTAACGTCAGAGCCTCTTTTACTCGAAATCGAATTTCATTGGCACTTAAGCCTAAATTTTCAGGGCCAAAGGCAATTTCTTGTTCTACGGTAAACGCACACCCTGAAAGTTGTAATTGAGGCGATTGTTGAACGAGTTGGCGACCAGGAGCGAGTGATACTAAGCGATTTTTATCTAGTTCAGTATTTTGTACAATTCCCAAGCCTTGCACAGTGCCTGTTAATATATCAGGAAACCAGCCCGCTAATAATTGAGCAAGAAGGCTTTTACCACTCCCATTTCCCCCAAGGATAACAAGCCACTCCCCTTGTTTTAATTGGAGATCAATAGGCCCAAGGATGGGGTGATCGTCGCCTTTAGGGGTAAAACTAAATTGTTGAAGATTTACCACCATAGCCAAAAACCTCCTTCAATCAAGATAAGCAGCCCAATAGAGTAACGGAGTATTTTTTGAAGTGATGTATCGATAGGGGGATATAGCGTTGTTCGTTTTGCAATAATACGAAAACCCCTCATATCTAATGCTGCACTGCGAATGGTTAAATCACTTAATATATGGCTAATAAGAGGCAGAATAATGGCGGGTAACGTAGTTAAACGTTGCCAAAATGAGCCATCAAGAGGAACGCCTCGTGCTAATTGTGCCTCTCTTATATTGTGTAATTGTTGGCGTAATTGTTCTACTAGCAATAAAGGCCCCGCTAATAAATAGGAAAGGCTCATCGGTAAACGGCTTGCAAATAGCGCTCTAATGAAGTGTTCTGTCGAGGTATATTGTAGCCACAATTGTGCACCACATATTATGGCTAATAATCTTAACCATAAAGCTATTGCCATGGCTTGTTTACTTTTATCTAACGGTGATCCCGTTAACCAATAAGCCAACCAGCCACTATGGACTAACCATAATCCTATTGCCATAGGGATCATTAGCCATGCAATAAAACGCCAACGCCAGCGAGAGGCTTTCCAAATCAATAAGCTAATAAAAGTGCCACTGCTGATTATCAGCAGTGGCAAGCTTAATGATAAAAAAAGCACACTGGCACTTAACCAAAGCCATAATGCCAATGAGGTAAAGGGATGCATGTTAGCGAACCTTGGCGATCGCTGGAAAATTACGTTGTGTTCGTTGAGGTAATTGACGCACTAATAGCCAGGCAATAATCGCAGACAATATTTTATCAGCAAGATTTGCACCTAATACAGTAATGGCAACAGATTCGATTAAACCTTCACCAATAGCATGAAAATAAGCGACAAAGAAATCAGCGCCACTGCCTGTTGCGCCACCAAATAAATAAGTTCGAATAGGCACAGCAACAATCATTAATGCTAATGTAATAATAACACCAGAACCAATGACTCTGATTAAAGAACGAAAGCCACCTGCTCGAGCCAATAAACCTGCACTTAATCCTATCATCATGGCAACAGGAGCAAATGCGGCTGCCATCGGGCCACTAATTAATCCCCATAATAGATTGGTTAATAATCCAGTCAATAATGCGACCCATGGGCCACCTAATAATGCGCAAATAAGCGTACCAATAGAATCTAAAAAGATAGGAAGTTTGACCATTGAGGTGATTTGACCACCGATCATATTTATTGCAATAGAAACAACAATAAGCACGAGTGTACGACTCGAAATCAGAGGAGTTGTAGACATAGTTTAAAAACCTTAGCAAAAAGAATTGTTATTATTGGTTTTATTATTTTGCATAAATAGCGATTTTTTATAAAAAACTATTTACGCGGCGTGATGACCAACTCTTCATAACCAGAGTGTTTACAAGGCTGACGGCTAAAAGTCACTTGCTCTAACTCACCAATAACGAGCTCTAGCGTTGTGCGCACTGTACAACCTGGCATCATATGTCCACCACACATTAATCCATTTTCATCTGAAACTGCTAAATGCAAATGCTCACCTTGGTCATCTAATGTTCCAATCAGTGAAACAATTTCAAATTTACCTGTAAGATAGCGATTTTCTTCGCGTCCTGCAAAACGTAATACCACATCTGTTAAACTCCCCACACAACCTGCAATAAATGCTGATTTCAGGTTTTGTTCCTTCATTATTTGTCGTAATGCCATAATGACATCTTCATTAGGGAGAAGGCGTAGAGCAATAAATCGAGCATGAGAAGAAAGTAATGAGATATGAGACATATGTATTTTATCCTAAATATCAATATAACAGGAGGAACGGCATCATCTATCAAAATAGCTAATTTGATAAGTGAAAATTAGCATTAATGAGTATCAACAAAGTGTAAAAGTCATTTTTGTTATTATTCATGGAAAAGCGTTGATAGGGAATAGACAGTAAGTATTTTAAGCAAAAAAGTGTTAATGATGTAAAAATTACCCAATGATAAATTTATCCTTAATTTATCAAGAGGGTAAAGAAGGTATTCAAAAAGATGTCGCAAAAGCACAAGAGTATGAAAAACGTATTAGTATTGATTTATCTAACCCAGAATTAGAATTGTACGAAATAGTGACAAGAACTCGTGAGGGAAGAAATTATGATCTTAGTCGTTTAATGAAACAAGAAGATAATGATAAGAAACTACTTGAACTAGCAAGGTTTTACTCTTATGAAGATCGCCAAAAAAGTTTTGTTTATGCAGAAAAAGCGTATAATTTAGGAAATAAAAAAGCGAGTGAATACCTTTATAAATATTATATGGAGAATATTTGTGAAGATAAAGATAATATCAATAAAGTAGCGAATTACTTTAAAAAATGGATAGAAACAGAAAAACCTCGTAGTAACGAATTTACCTATAATAGCACTATAACTATTGCTGATTATTATTTAGAAGCACCTTGTTTAGTTGAGAAAGATTTAGATAAAGCAATTGAGTGGTATCAATTATCTTTAGATTATCCATTTGGTATAGATAGTCGTATATACACTGAATTAAATAAAATGTACTCCAATGGGCTGGATAACGTAAATCAGGATCCTGCAGTAAATATGTATATTTCTACTTTAAAAAATCATAATGACTATATTGTAGAGATGAATATTCGATTAGGAAAAATGAATTTTGCAGAGCCTTCTTTTTCAAAACTCTATGAAGTTTATCTGTTAAAAGGTGATGTGAAAAATACTTATTATTACGGTTTATTACTGAATGTCGATGTCAATAATGTCGCTATGTTTTATTCTTTGTCAGAGAGTGAGCGTAAAAGTATTGAAGCTCGTGTCGCTGAATATTTAAGTCAAAATAAACAGTAGCGCTCTATTAGAAAGCCCCCAGTAGTATTTTATATTATTGGGGGCTTTTATGTGATTAGTTTAGAATACACTAAATAATCAGATTATAATCAATATGTTCCATTAATTTAGCGTTATCTCGATAATCGACAGGAATAGCAAGAACCGCAGGGCCATCAACGGCCATTGCTTCATGTAAAACAGTACGTAATTGAGATGCACACTCAACAGAAAACCCTTTAGCGCCAAAGGATTCAGCGTAACGTTTAAAATCAATTGCTCCAAATTTTACGCCAGAATAACGGTCATATTTTTTTTGCTCTTGCATTTCTACCATATTATAAGCGTTATCCACCCAGATAATATGCAAGATATTGGTATTTAAACGAACCGCAGTTTCTAACTCCATGGACGATTGCATAAAGCCACCATCACCAGAAACAGAAATAATTTTATCAGAAGGCCGAACAAAAGAAGCGCCAATTCCCCAAGGCAATGCAACACCCATGGTTTGTTGTCCATTAGAAATTAACATTTGTCTTGCCCTAAAACTATAAAGATAACGAGCAAGCCAAATATGAAAGCTTCCCATATCAATACAGAGTGTTACATCGTTATCAATAATATTTTGCATCTCATGAATAATAGTTAAAGGGTGAATAGGAGAACCATGTCGAAAATAACTATTTTGTTGCAGAATTTCTCTTTGGCGACGAATTTTTTCTAAAACCTGTCGAGTATTATTTGAGAGTATAATTTGAGATGTGGCTTGTTTAGCAAAATGCTGAGTTAAATTATCAATTGTTAATTTGATATTACCTGTTAATTCTAAATCAGGGCAGTAAGCTAAATCAATCTCAGCTGGAATTTCATCAACATGAATAATATTGGCATTATTATGATTCCATAATGACGGCTCATATTCGATAGGGCTATAACCTAAAGTAATGACTAAATCTGCATGAGAAAGTAATTTATCACCCGGTTGATTATTAAACAAACCAATACGACCAGCAAATAAAGGAAAATGGCGTTGAGCGATTGCTCCTGCTGATTGATAAGTGCCTACAATTGGGAGCGGACAAATATCAAGTAGCTTTTGTAATGCTAATGCATTTTCAGGGTAACTCGCCTGTAGCCCTAATAAAATAACAGGGCTTTTAGCATTCTGCAGTAATTTAACGGCCTCTTGGATAGCCTCATTATTTGCGCTACCAATATTGGATTTTGATTTAGGCACTAATATTGGACTATTAACTTCGTTATTTAAAATATCCATGGGGAAAGTTAAAAAAGCCGAGCCTGGTCTTCCTGATTCTGCATGACGAAAGGCGTTAGCCATAGTTTCAGAGATTGATTTTGAGGAATCAATTTCGGCACAAAATTTAGTGATAGGATTAAACATGGTAACGGTATCCATGCTTTGATGAACCAGTTTTAATCTATCTGAGGATTTTACTGATCCTCCCAATGCAACTAAGGGATCGCCTTCAGACGTTGCTGTTGCTATGCCTGTCGCAAGATTAGAGCATCCCGGCCCTGATGTTGCGATAGCCACACCCGCTTTACCCGTTAAACGACCAACCGCTGCAGCCATAAAGGCCGCATTAGCCTCATGACGAACCACCACTGTTTTAATAGTTGAATCGAGAAGAGAATCAAATACACGATCTATTTTTGCACCCGGAATACCAAACACTTGTTTAATGCCATGTTGTTCTAATTGTTTGACAACTAAATCTGCACCACATTTCCAATGAGGAGTATTCATATAACCTTCTTTGATTTTGCAAGTGAATAAAAAATGAGATTAAGAATAAAGTTAGTGATTTTTGGAATTAATTTTCGGCTTGTTCTATTGCTTGATGGAGATTGTCTGGCATTAAATTAGCTTGTAAAAAAGCGGATTGGCTGGGTAAATCAATGGTAAGGCGGGAAATTATACCGATTTGTAAGGTGCCTTGTTTTAAATAATAATCAAGGACGTGACCACCGCCTTGACGTTGTTGATTAATATAATGTTCATGAAACCCTGCAACATTTATTCCTTGAGTAAATTGTGGGGATCGAAAACCTGCAATAGTCCCTGTTTCATTGTGAAAGGTGAAAGTAGGCTGATTTTCGATAGCTTCTAACATTGGGCGATAGGGAGGCTCTTGACGAGGAACTGTGCGTGTTTTAACTAATTCAAATTCGCCTTCAATTCTGATTGCACAAAATAGATTGTCGGAAGGAACATACTGATTAATGACATGGTGTATTTCTTTTTGCGATGCACCATAAGAAAAGTGATGTTCAATATCACAATTAAAAAATGTCATTACAGCAAAAGGGGATTTTTGAGAATGTAATACCTTACGTGCGTTACCATCAGAGCGTAATTGAAAAACATTATTGTCGAATGCAACTAGCTCGCCATCAAGTTGTTCAAAAGTTCCTAAACCAAAATCACCGTGCTTTAATAAATCAGCAATAGTGACATCGCTGTCATATACACCTGCAATTAAGCTACTCATTAATGAATTTTGATAAATAGTATATTCAGGATGATTGTTAATATAATTATTTAAGTTGGTTATTATTTTCTGTCCATATTGGCTACTATTATTTTCATTCTTTTTGATGTCACTATTATCTCGCACATTAGGTTGAAAATTATTATTCATGGTAAAGCCATTCCTTTATTTAATAAGTAACAATCATTAATCGATTATCCAATTAAGTATTATCCCAATTTATAAGTATTTCAAATGTTTTAATTGTTATTGAATAGTGTATGATAGTTGTGTATTTAATAATTAACTGAATGTTATTTTTTATACTTAGAATTAAATAATTTAACTTAGTTATTTATACTTATCAATAACTGGTTGTGACACTCGTTATGGGTATAATTTTATTGAGTTTATCTTTATTTCTCCAAGGCTATTAAAGGTGATTTTTATACACCCTTGATCATTTTTATTAATATAAGATATATTTGGATATGGTTTGCAAAATTAAAATTACGAGTAAACATTTTAATATAGAAAATATTTTTTTATATCATTATTTTTCACATTACTATTAAATAACATCAGATGTTTAATAGAAAAATAATTATAAATATTATTTTTCTAGTATAGAATTGGCTAATTATTATTTTTATTTTTTATAATATTAATAAATATCTCTAGTATAATTTTAAGTTAATTATAAAAAAGCCTTATGAAAACATAAGGCTTTTAGAAAATAGCGAATATTTTATTTAATCTTACACATTAAATAAGAAGTTCATTACATCGCCGTCTTGAACGATATATTCTTTACCTTCTGCACGCATTTTACCAGCTTCTTTCGCGCCTTGTTCACCACCGTACGTGATAAAATCGTTATAAGCGATAGTTTGAGCACGGATAAAACCTTTTTCAAAGTCAGTGTGGATTTTGCCTGCGGCTTGTGGTGCGGTTGCACCCACAGGGATTGTCCATGCACGAACTTCTTTTACACCGGCAGTGAAGTAAGTTTGTAAGTTCAGTAATGAATAACCTGCACGAATAACACGATTTAAGCCTGGTTCTTCAATGCCTAAATCTTGCATAAACTCTTCACGTTCAGCATCTTCTAGCTCAGCAATATCTGATTCAATTGCAGCACAAACAGGGACAACAACGGAGCCTTCTGCTTCTGCAATTTTACGTACAGTTTCAAGATATGGATTATTTTCAAAACCATCTTCATTAACGTTTGCAATATACATTGTTGGCTTTAACGTTAAGAAACTTAAATAACGAATAGTCGCTTTTTCTTCTTCCGTTAAGTCCAGAGAACGTAACATGCTGGCATTTTCTAAGTGTGGTAAGCATTTTTCTAATACTTCCATCTCAGCTTTAGCAATTTTATCGCCACCTTTTGCTTTTTTCTGATTACGGTGCATTGCACGCTCACACGTATCTAAGTCAGAAAGGGCTAATTCAGTATTGATGATTTCGATATCGTCAGCAGGATCAACTTTACCTGAAACGTGAATGATATTGTCATTTTCAAAACAACGAACGACATGGCCAATTGCTTCAGTTTCACGAATATTCGTTAGGAATTGGTTACCTAAACCTTCACCTTTAGAGGCACCTTTTACTAAACCCGCGATATCAACAAATTCCATTGTTGTGGGTAAAATACGCTGTGGTTTAACAATTTCAGCCAGCTTATCTAAGCGAGGATCAGGCATTGGAACAACACCTGTGTTTGGTTCAATAGTACAGAATGGGAAGTTGGCTGCCTCAATACCGGCCTTAGTTAAGGCATTAAACAGTGTAGATTTTCCTACGTTAGGCAGACCGACGATACCACATTTAAATCCCATAAACGTTCACCTTGTCACATAAAAACAACAGGAGGGAGTGTTCCTGTTGTGTGCTGTTAAAAAAATTTGGCGCCATTATAGAACAAATCCCTGTTTGATTAAATCATCAGGGATTAATAGCACAAAAGAAGAGGGGAACTAGGCCCTCAGAATAATGAAAATTGTTTAATTTATTAACACAACAATTACGCTTTAAAGCTATGTAAGCGATTTATTGCTTTTTCATAACCATCACGCATTAAAATATCTGTACACGAAAGGGCTTCATCAATAGCGTCATCAATTAATTTTTGTTCACTCATTGGTGGTTTGCCTAATACAAAGCCAACAACTTTATTTTTATCACCAGGATGACCAATACCAATACGTAAACGATAAAAATTTGGGTTATTCGCAAATTTACTTTGAATGTCTTTTAATCCGTTATGACCGCCATTACCACCACCTAATTTCATTTTGGCAACACCAGGAGGTAAATCAAGTTCATCGTGCGCCACTAAAATTTCATCAAGCTCAATACGATAGAAATTAGCCATCGCCTGCACGGCTTTACCACTTAAGTTCATAAAGGTGGTCGGGACTAATAATCGAACATCATTACCATTCAAATTAATGCGTGCGGTGTAACCAAAGAATTTACTCTCTTCTTTTAGAGATTGTTGATGACGTTGAGCCAATAAATCTACATACCAAGCACCCGCATTATGACGAGTCTGGGCATAATCTGCACCGGGGTTTGCTAACCCGACGATAAGTTTAATTTTACTCACAATAGCCTTTCATTGTTATCGTCTAAAAAGAAAGCCCATAGTTTACCTGTCTACGCGCCGAAGCACAAAATAGATTGCATTGAACGTTTTTAGAAGCCATTAGTGAACGAAATGTTGACGTTTTGATTTAACAAAAAGAGCGAAAGCGTTAAAAATAACGTTATTTTCTTTTTAAAAGAAATAAAAACACATTTTTTGTGAAGATTTGTCAGTGAATTTCAGAACGATGTGATCGCTTCGACAATACCTTCTTAGTATTTATGGCTATAATAACTGCAATGAATAAAAGGTTATTCGAAGTGTTTTGGTGTTGAATCGTCAGATGACGCGCTTGTGGAGGTGTAACATGAAATATAAACATGCATTTGCGGTTGGTAATTTATGTATGGCTACGGGGATGGTTGTGATGCTCAGTAGCTTGGGTTATACACTTTTTAGCCATATCTTCCCATTAGGACTTCCTGAATTTTTAGCCGATATCTCTTTAATGGGGATCTTTATTGGTGCTCTAGTTTGGTTAGCGGGCGCCCGTATTGGTGGTAGAGAAACAATAGCAGAAAGGTATTGGTGGTTACGTAATCATGATGAACGTTATCGTCGCCATGATAATCATCGTTATCCATAATGTTGTTATTATAAATAAATATCAGAATAGATAAAATAAAAATAATAACGGAATTTAAAATAAACTGATATTACGTGAATAACTGTTGTCATTATGCATTGTAATACACACCTATAAACCCGTTTATATTTTGTGACGGGTTTTTTATTCACTAAAATTTAATCTCTCAATAAAATTAAATGACAAAAAACCCGCTACAGCAAATGCTATAGCGGGTTTAGTTATCTCAAATTGCAATGAGTGTTTATAACAAATTAATGTTCAAACATTGCAGAGATTGACTCTTCATTACTAATACGGCGAATGGCTTCAGCCAACATGCCTGAAAGCGTCAATGAACGGACTTTATTTAATGCTTTGATTTCTGCTGACAATGGAATTGTATCGCAAACAATCACTTCATCAATAACAGAGCTTTTGATGTTCTCAACAGCATTACCAGAGAAGATTGGGTGAGTTGCATAAGCAAATACACGTTTAGCACCACGTTCTTTCAGTGCTTCAGCCGCTTTACATAATGTACCACCTGTGTCGATCATATCGTCAACAAGGATACAGTCGCGATTCGCAACATCACCAATAATATGCATAACTTGAGAAACGTTAGCACGAGGGCGACGTTTATCAATGATAGCCATATCGGTGTCATTTAGCAGTTTTGCGATAGCACGAGCGCGAACAACACCGCCAATATCTGGAGAAACAACAATAGGGTTGTCCAAATCTTTTTGAAGCATATCTTCTAAAAGAATTGGGCTGCCGAAGACATTGTCAACCGGTACATCAAAGAACCCTTGGATTTGTTCTGCGTGTAAGTCGCAGGTTAAAACGCGGTCTACGCCTACACTAGATAAGAAATCCGCAACAACTTTTGCCGTAATAGGAACACGGGCTGAACGAACACGGCGATCCTGACGGGCATAACCGAAGTAAGGAATAACAGCAGTGATACGACCAGCGGAAGCTCGACGTAATGCGTCAACCATGACCACTAATTCCATTAAATTATCATTAGTAGGTGCACAGGTTGATTGAATGATAAATACATCACCACCACGTACGTTTTCGTTGATTTGCACACTGACTTCACCGTCGCTAAAACGACCTACAGCCGCGTCTCCTAGGCTAGTGTAGAGTCGGTTGGCAACACGTTGAGCCAGTTCCGGGGTTGCGTTACCAGCAAAAAGCTTCATATCGGGCACGAGAAAAACCTCAGGCTTGCGTCCAGAGAGAGATATTGTTGACCTGTAAAGAACGTGTTTATGAACATAGGGTTTGTAAACATCATCTTACGGGTGCAATAACACAGGTATCCTTGAGCGGAATAAATGCAGAGGAGAAATGTTGACGCCTTGCGCTACAAATCCATGCACCCACTCAGGGGCGTTAATTAACACTTCACTAGCGGCAACTTGTGATTCGAACTCACCGAACACACAGGCACCTGTCCCAGTTAAGCGTGACGGAGCATATTCTAACAGCCACGAAAGCAGATATTCAACCTCACGAAAACGTTTTCTTGCGATCATTTCACAGTCATTCTCGAACGGAGCCTTTAATAATGCGCCAAGAGAGCGAATAGGAGAATTACGTTTTAATTCTGGATCTGTGAAGATTGTCGGTGTTGGAATGGAAATTCCGGGGTGTGCAACTAAATACCATTGCTCTTTCGGGTCAGCAAAGGTCAAAATTTCACCAACACCTTCGGCGAACGCTGCATGACCTTTTACAAAAACGGGAACATCAGCGCCTAAACTCATCCCTAATTCGGCTAAGGTTTCATCACTTAGACCCGCCTGCCAATGGTAATTAAGTGCAATGAGTGTCGTTGCGGCGTTCGATGAACCTCCACCTAAGCCACCTCCCATTGGGAGCTTTTTATCAACACGAATATCTGCGCCGTAAAATTGCAAAGCAATATTATGTTGTTGGCAATAATCACGCAGTAATTTAGCAGCTTTAATAATTAAATTATCTTCATCTTTTACACCCTCTATAGGCGTTAAGATAGTTAATTGAGTATCATCACGAGGTGTAATGGTTAATGTATCGCCATAATCTAAAAATTGAAATAGGGTTTGCAGATTGTGATAACCATCGGGACGCTTTCCCGTAATATAGAGAAAAAGGTTTAATTTGGCAGGAGATGGCCAATTTAGTGTCATTGCTGTATATCCCAATTATCCATTTTTAATTTGATAATGCGTTCACCTTGTTTTAACTCGAGGCGTTGTGGCAAGTTGGGAGTCGTGCTTGAATCATAAGCTTGATAAGTGACGACCCATTCACCTTCAGGTGCAGGTAGGGTGACCGATTTTAATAAATGATTTGCATCTAACTCGAAATCAGTTGCATCTCCGGGTAAACCTACCAGCCATGCTCGTAAATTTTTTAGTGGAATAACCATTCCTGTGAGCTGATAGATCATTTCAGCAGGGTTATCGCTATAATATTTTTGACCTTTATTATCCGTAACTTCAATCACACCAGGCATAACATTTAAATCAAGTTCTGTGGTGCCTAATGGATTGGTTAACAATAAACGATAACGCTCATCTGCTTTGTCTTGCCAATAGAAACGGGCATAGGTTTTGCTGGTATCTTCCATATAAGCAAAAGCGCCTCGCGTTTCATATTGTGAAATATTCTTTAATACTTGTTGGCGAGCTTGCCATTGAACATCATTATCAGAAGCTGAACCCTGCGTTTTTATCTGATTTAGATTACAGGCACTCAGCAATAGCGCCGTTAGCGGGATGAGGCGCAGGAGATGTTTAGTTGAAAAAAAGCGTGAACGCATAGCTGAGACATTCCTTTAATTCGTTATTAGTTGAAAAAAAGAGTATCATAAACCTTATGATTTAACGATATTTCGTTAAATTGTGTATAGAAATCCCCTATCACTCAAGTAAGCTCTTTTATTGAATCTGTTCATCAAGTAGAATGGCGGAAATAAAGAGTCCATACTAAATGCGCTGTTTTAGGTTTACACTAAGTCAAGTCGCGAGGCAGTATTTATTCATAACTCGATATAGTTGATATGACGTTATTAGCATTAGGTATTAATCATAAAACAGCCCCCGTTGCTTTACGTGAGAAAGTCTCTTTTTCTCCCGATACCATGGGTGATGCCTTAAATAACCTCTTACAGCAACCCGCTGTCAGAGGCGGTGTTGTGCTGTCTACCTGTAACCGTACTGAGCTCTATCTTAGTATGGAAGACAAAGAAAATAGCCATGAGCAATTGATCCGCTGGTTATGTCAATATCACCAAATAGAGCCAAATGAACTGCAAAGCAGTATTTATTGGCATCAAGATAATCAAGCTGTTAGCCATTTAATGCGAGTGGCAAGCGGTTTGGACTCTTTGGTATTAGGTGAGCCTCAAATTTTAGGGCAAGTAAAAAAAGCCTTTGCCGATTCTCAAAATTACGACTCGCTCTCTTCAGAGCTGGAACGTTTGTTTCAGAAATCTTTTTCAGTTGCGAAAAGAGTGAGAACAGAAACACAAATCGGTGCCAATGCGGTTTCTGTCGCTTTTGCAGCATGTACCTTAGCGCGTCAAATCTTTGAATCGTTATCCTCTCTGACCATTTTATTAGTGGGAGCAGGTGAGACGATAGAGTTAGTGGCTCGTCACTTACGTGAACATCAAGTCAAAAAAATCATTATTGCTAACCGTACTAAAGAGCGTGCTCAGCGTTTAGCGAGTGAAGTTGATGCGGAGGTCATTACGTTATCTGAGATTGATGAATGCCTAGCACAAGCTGATATTGTCATTAGTTCTACCGCAAGTCCTTT
The DNA here is from genome assembly GCF_014897315.1 of Proteus sp. FME41. Classification (GTDB taxonomy): domain Bacteria; phylum Pseudomonadota; class Gammaproteobacteria; order Enterobacterales; family Enterobacteriaceae; genus Proteus. Next base: position 40,321 of record NZ_JABUYL010000013.1, read on the forward strand.
ACCCATTATTGGGAAAGGAATGGTTGAAAGGGCGCTTAAAAAACGTCGTAATCAACCCATGTTGCTGGTGGATATTGCAGTACCTCGTGATATTGAGCAGGATGTTGAAAAGCTGAATAACGTCTATCTTTATAGCGTTGATGATTTAGAAGCAATTATTCAACATAATCGTGAACAGCGCCAAGCGGCTGCTGTTCAGGCTGAACATATTGTCCAACAAGAAAGTGGACAATTTATGGATTGGCTGCGTGCTCAAGGTGCTGTTGGCGCAATTCGAGAATATCGAGACAGCGCAGAGACGTTACGTGCAGAAATGACAGAAAAAGCCATCACGTTGATACAAAATGGAGCTGATGCGGAAAAAGTCATTCAACAGCTCTCTCATCAATTGATGAATCGTCTTATTCACACACCAACGAAATCTCTTCAACAGGCCGCCAGTGATGGTGATATCGAACGCCTGAATCTATTACGTGAAAGTTTGGGTATTACCCATAATTAACTTTGTCTAACAGGATCTTAATCTACGAATGAAGCCTTCTATTGTCGCTAAGTTGGAAGCTCTACAAGAGCGTTATGAAGAAATTCAGGCACTTCTGTCAGAAGCCGATGTGATTGCCTCTCAGGAGCGTTTTCGTGCGCTTTCAAAAGAATACTCTCAATTAACCGACGTCACGGCTTGTTTTAGTCAATGGCGAAAAGTGCAAGACGACATCGAAGCAGCAGAAATGATGCTTGATGATCCTGAAATGAAAGAGATGGCGCAAGAAGAGCTGAAAGAAGCACAAACATTAAATGATAATTTAGAGCAACAGCTACAAGTACTGTTATTGCCTAAAGATCCTGATGATGAATTTAACTGTTTTCTTGAAATTCGTGCAGGAACAGGAGGCGATGAAGCTGCGCTATTTGCGGGTGACTTATTCCGCATGTATAGCCGTTATGCAGAATCGCGACGCTGGCGTATTGAAGTCATGAATGCGAACGAAGGTGAGCATGGTGGCTATAAAGAGGTCATTGCAAAAGTAATTGGTGATGGTGCCTATGGGGTATTGAAGTTTGAATCCGGTGGCCACCGTGTTCAGCGCGTACCTGAAACAGAATCTCAAGGTCGTATTCATACCTCGGCTTGTACGGTTGCGGTATTAGCTGAAGTGCCAGAAGCCGAATTACCTGACATTAGCCCAAGTGATTTGCGTATTGATACATTTCGTTCATCGGGTGCCGGTGGTCAGCACGTTAATACCACCGATTCGGCAATTCGTATTACGCATATTCCAACAGGGATTGTGGTGGAGTGTCAGGATGAACGTTCACAACATAAAAATAAAGCGAAAGCAATGTCTGTATTAGGGGCGCGTATTCGTGCAGCTGAAATGCAAAAGCGTCATGAAGCTGAGGCTTCTGAGCGTCGCAACTTATTAGGCTCAGGCGATCGTTCTGATCGTATACGGACGTATAACTTTCCACAAGGTCGCGTCACAGATCACCGGATTAACCTCACATTTTATCGCTTAGATGAAGTGATGGAAGGAAAGTTAGATCCACTTATTCAACCTATTGTCACTGAATACCAAGCAGATCAGCTTTCTGCACTTTCTGAGTTAAATTAATGAATTATGAACAATGGCTGCATCAAGCAGCCTTGCAATTAATTGAAAGTGATAGTCCTAAACGAGATGCTGAAATTATTCTTGGGCATGTAACACAACGTGCCCGAACGTATTTAATTGCTTTTAATGAAACGTTACTTTCACAAGATGAGTTAGCGCAATTATCACAATTACTCGCTCGGCGTATTAAAGGCGAGCCTATCGCCTATTTAGTGGGCGAAAGAGAGTTTTGGTCACTGCCTTTAAAAGTCTCACCAACCACATTAATTCCCCGCCCTGATACTGAATGCCTTGTTGAGCAAGCGTTAGAAAAACTTCCCACAGTACCAACAAATATTCTTGATTTGGGTACAGGAACAGGTGCAATAGCCCTAGCTATGGCATCAGAACGTCCTGATTGCCATATTATCGGCGTGGACTTTCAAACTGAGGCAGTTGCGCTAGCCCAAGAGAATGCGACCCACTTAGCATTAAACAACACTGAATTTATGGAAAGTTGTTGGTTTAGTTCACTCTCAGGGTATCAATTTGGTATGATAATTAGTAATCCTCCTTACATAGATGAAAATGATGAGCATATTCATCAAGGAGATGTTCGTTTTGAACCTTTAACCGCATTAGTTTCTGGTAAAAATGGTTTTGCTGATATCGAAATTATCATTGAAACTGCACGTCAGTTTTTAACTGATAAAGGCTGGGTATTACTAGAACACGGCTGGCAGCAAGGTGAAGGTGTACGCAAAATTTTTACTGATAAGGGTTACTGCTGTGTGGAAACTTTCCGTGATTATGGCGGTAATGAGCGAGTGACAGTAGGTCGTTGGAATTATGATAGAAACCATAGCTGATTACGAATTTAATAAAGCCCCTTTAGTAAAGGGCATGATCCTTATCTCTCAGGCCATTCGACCTGATTTTCCGACTCCTTCGGTGAGTTATCAGCTAGCTCAATTAGTTGAGCAAGCAGAAGCTGAAATTCCCCAGCAAGGAAACACCAAAGAGAAAATAGAAGCCTTGTTAAAACTGTTTTATAAACAGTGGCATTTTAGTGGTGCGAGTGGCAAATATTGCCTTTCTGATACTCTATGGTTAGATAAAGTATTGGCGACCCACATAGGTTCTCCTGTCTCACTGGGGTCGATTCTTATTTATATTGCACAAGCCTTAAACCTACCATTAGCGCCTGTTATTTATCCTACACAACTCATTATTAGAATAGATATTCCTAATGAACAAACGCTATTTTTAAACCCAATAAATGGTGAATATTTATCACAACATACCCTAGAAATTTGGTTAAAAGGGAATGTAGGAAATAATGCTGTGTTATTAGACGCTGATTTAGAAGAATCAGAATACAGCTCCATTATTCGTAAGCTTTTAGATACGTTGAAAGTTTCTTTAATGGAAGAAAAAAATATGGAGCAAGCATTAAAAGCAAGTGAAACTGTTTTAATGTTTGATCCCGAAGATCCTTATGAGATAAGAGATCGCGGGCTGATTTTTGCTCAGTTAGAGTGTCATCATGTGGCTATTTCTGACTTAAACTATTTTGTTGAGCAATGCCCAGAAGATCCCATTTCAGAGATGATCAAAATTCAAATTCATTCGATAGAACAGCATGCTATTGTTCTACATTAAAAATTTAAATACGTACTATTAAAATAGTATTTACAAACAGTATAGGAATAAATATGCAACATAAAGTGGTGAATATTGGTGATATCAAGGTAGCAAATGATCTACCCTTTGTGCTTTTTGGTGGCATGAATGTATTAGAATCGCGCGATTTAGCCATGCGTATTTGTGAACACTACGTCACTGTTACTCAAAAGCTGAATATTCCTTATGTATTTAAAGCTTCTTTTGATAAAGCAAACCGTTCTTCTATCCACTCTTATCGTGGTCCTGGTTTAGAAGAAGGAATGAAAATTTTCCAAGAGTTAAAAGAGACTTTTGGCGTTAAAATTATTACAGATGTTCATGAAGCCTCACAAGCACAGCCAGTATCAGAAGTGGTTGATGTGATTCAATTACCGGCATTTTTAGCACGTCAAACAGATCTTGTTGAAGCAATGGCGAAAACAGGTGCTGTGATCAACGTAAAAAAACCTCAGTTTGTTAGTCCTGGTCAAATGGGGAATATCGTTGATAAGTTTAAAGAAGGCGGCAATGACCAAGTTATTCTATGTGATCGTGGGAGTAACTTTGGTTACGATAACTTGGTTGTTGATATGCTAGGTTTCCATGTCATGATGCAGGCTTCTCAAGGCGCCCCCGTTATTTTTGACGTAACACATTCACTGCAATGCCGTGACCCGTTTGGTGCTGCATCGGGTGGGCGCCGTGCACAAGTTGCAGAGTTAGCGCGAGCAGGTATGGCAGTGGGTCTTGCAGGCTTATTTCTGGAAGCTCATCCAGATCCAGAAAATGCACGTTGTGACGGCCCATCTGCATTACCACTTGCTAAGTTAGAGCCATTCTTAGCTCAAATTAAAGCAATTGATGATGTGGTAAAAAACTTTCCTGAGTTAGATACCAGCAAATAAATTACGTTATGCAACTGCATACAGTCGTGAATATGTTCGGCGCTGATCTTCAGCGCCGTTATCACGAAAAAATTCATAAAATCACCCTCCATGGCGGTTTCAATTGTCCTAATCGAGATGGCACATTAGGGCGTGGTGGCTGCACTTTTTGTAATGTCTCTTCGTTTGCAAATGAGCAAACACAATTCAGTTCTATTGAAGAACAAATCACACAACAAGCTAAACGTATTGATCGTGCTCGCCGTTATCTGGCCTATTTTCAAGCCTATACCAGTACTTATGCAGAAGTAGAGTATTTGCGAATAATGTACGAAACGGCATTATTACAAGCGAATATTGTGGGATTGTGCGTCGGAACACGCCCTGATTGCGTGCCTGTTAGCGTATTGGATTTATTACAAGGCTACCATGACCAAGGTTATGAAGTGTGGTTAGAATTAGGGTTACAAACTGCGCATAATAAAATACTTAAACATATTAACCGTGGACATGATTTTCAGTGCTACCAAGCGACGACACGCGAAGCCCGTCGTCGAGGTTTAAAAGTGTGTACGCACCTTATTGTAGGATTACCCCGAGAAGACCATTTACTTAATATGCAAACCTTAACGCGTGTTGTCGAAACAGGTACTGATGGGCTTAAATTACACCCTTTGCATATTGTTGAAGGCAGTACGATAGCGAAAGCATGGAAAGCAGGGCGTATTAACGCATTGACACAAGAGCAATATGTGTATACCGCGGGTGAGATGATCCGATATACACCTCCTGACATTATTTATCATCGCGTAAGCGCCAGTGCCAGAAAACCGACTTTATTAGCCCCTGAATGGTGTGAAAATCACTGGCTGGGAATGAATGCACTTTATCAAGATTTATTAAAAAAGGGTGTGCAAGGAAGTGGGATAAATAAACCATTTCAATCTTATTTAAATAAGTAATTTGGTTTTGATGACTCATTAAAAGTTTATTTAAATTTGATTTGTATTTTTTTGAATTAAAAATTATTTGGATTTCAGCCTTTAATCATTAATAAATAAGTGATTAAAGGCTGAGTTATTCTCGGGTATTTTAGAAAGCTATTACTGAATTAACTCCAAATCATCCAATGCTTTTTGTAATGAAGGATAAAAATTCAGTTCTCCTTCAATGGGAGTGACTCGCGCTCTTGCTAAGGTTTTTAAAGGTTGAAAAGGAATATCACAAACAATTACATGCGTGTCATGTTTTACATCAGTCACAAAATGTTGGAATGCATGTAAGCCCCCAGCATCTAAGACTGGCACGGCATCCCACTGCATAATAACGGTCTTATAACCCTTACTACGCTCACGTAATTCATTAAAAATACGCTCTGCCGCAGCAAAGAATAATGGGCCATTAATACGCACAACTAATAATTGTTTATCATCATCGGTATAAGGGGATTCGGTTATTTTGGTCATATTCGCGATACGACGCATAAATAATAATGAAGCCAATACAATACCGATAGTAATTGCAATCACCATATCAAAGAGAACGGTGAGCGATAAACATAATACTAAGACAATAATATCGTCTTTAGGGGCGTGACGAATAAGGTCAATAACTTTACGCGCTTCACTCATATTCCATGCAACAATTAATAACAATGCTGACATCGCTGCTAAAGGTAGATAAGAAAGAAAGGGCGCTAATACAAGTAAGGTGAGTAATACTAATAATGAGTGAACAATAGCAGAAACCGGTGATGTCGCACCTGCACGCACGTTAGCCGCTGAACGAGCAATTGCTGCTGTGGCAGTAATACCACCAAAGAAGGGGGCGACAATATTACCGACACCTTGACCCACTAATTCACCATTAGAGTGGTGCTTTTTACCTGTCATACCATCAAGAACAACTGCACATAATAGCGATTCAATTGCTCCCAACATTGCCATTGAGAAAGCTGCTGGTAATAAAGCAGAAACAGTACTCCAATTTAATTCCAAAGAAGCACCAGTGCTTGGTAAATTCCAAGGTAAGACAAACTGAGGCAGAATGGGCGGAATGCCTTGCCCGGTAGAACCATTTGGAAGCATATAACTAAATTGAGAGCCAATAGTCGCAACATCATGACCTAATAAATTAACAACACCCATTACTGCAGTACCCGCAATTAAAGCGGGCAAATGGCCAGGTAAACGCAAATTCAATTTAGGCCAATATATTAAAACAAATAGGGTTGTCAGGCCTATAAGTGTATCACCAAGATGAATTGTAGGTAATGCTGCACCCAAGGCAATAATTTTATCAATATAGGTTTCTGGCACATGTGCCATTTCAAGACCGAAAAAGTCTTTTATTTGCATGGTGGCTATAGTGATGGCAATCCCTGAGGTAAACCCGAGTGTGACAGAAACAGGTATATACTCAATGAGCTTGCCAAAGCGAGCCAATCCCATAACGACTAAAATGATACCAGACATTAGCGTAGCGATTAGCAAACCACTTAAGCCAAATTGTTGCGAGACAGGATAAAGTATGACGACAAATGCGGCGGTGGGGCCTGAAACACTGTAGCGAGAGCCACCAGAAACAGCAATGACTATACCGGCAATAGCTGCGGTATAAAGACCGTATTGCGGAGGAACACCGCTACCTATTGCCAATGCCATAGCTAAAGGTATCGCGATAATTCCGACGGTGATCCCTGCAATAATATCTTTTAATAAACGCGCAAAAGAGTAAGGCTCTTTTACACATGCATCAATAAATGCACTAAAGGGGCGAACCCGGTTAACTTTATGAGTTTTCATTTAGGCTTAAACCAAAATAAGAAGTCAGATGCCGAATAACGGCGATAAGGAAAAGAGAGAATATCGCTTTTATTCGCTGATAATAATGTGATACATCAAATTATTAATGTATATCTTAAAGCTTAGTGAAAATTAAATCAATTAAACTAATAAGTTAAGGTAAAGAGATAATACAATGTATCTTATTGTATTTATTCTGTTGCCTACATGAAAATAAAGTTTAAATTTATTTTTAAATTATAAAAAGCGTTTTATTTTAGAATAAATGTCGTTTATTCATAAAAAGAAAAATTTAAAGATAATAAAAAGTCCTTTTATCATAAAAATACGATAGGGTTAAATAACAATGACATAACTTATAATAATGCTTTAAAAATCAATTATCAGATTTTGTTGAAATATTAGAAATTATTAAATAAAACGATTAAGCAAAAATAAAATAAAGCGAATGTTGTATACTTATGAAAATGGCATCGAAAAATGAAATAAAGTTGGCTCTGTATGATAGAAAGGATAACAAGATTAAGGAATGTGTATTTTTCGAATAAAAAAATAGAGCCTCGTTAAAAAACGAGGCTCTATCTTAGAATATGGCGGTGAGAGAGGGGTTCGAACCCTCGATACGTTGCCGTATACACACTTTCCAGGCGTGCTCCTTCAGCCACTCGGACACCTCACCATATTGTTGTTGGAGATATGCTTAACATCTCTCAACGGGGCGCTACTATAGGGAAAACGAGCATAAGCGTCAACTGCTAAATGCGTTTTTCTTTTAACTTTAGTATCAAGCAGTCAAATAAAAAACAATATGCACAAATGCTAGACAAATTATGCAGTAAACCAATGTGAATGTGGATGACTGTATTGAAAATAGAATTAAGTTTTTCGTTAACTGGTTAACATTCTCAACATTTTTATTAACAACTTATTCAAAGAGACTTGAAATCAGAACGTAACCCTCGCACCCTATGGTAAAAATGCTGGAGGAAGGCAAAATGAATATAATTTATTATCATCCTTTTTTTGATGCAGAGACATGGATTAATGGTATGAAGGCGCGTCTGCCTAATGCCAATATACGGACTTGGAAACCTGGCGATAATGAACCCGCAGATTATGCCATGGTCTGGCTTCCTCCCTATGAGATGTTAGCAAGCCGTAGCCACCTTAAAGGTATTTTTGCCTTAGGGGCCGGTGTTGATGCCATTTTAAAACAAGAGCAACAAAAACCGGGTACCTTACCAACAGGCGTACCCGTTATGCGTTTAGAAGACACCGGAATGGGACTTCAAATGCAAGAATATGCGATTGCTAAAGTGATGTATTACTTCCGCCGTATGGATGACTATAAACGTCAACAATCACAACGGTTATGGAAGCAACTGCCTTCCCACTCTTATAATAACTTTGTTATCGGTGTTTTAGGAGCAGGGGCCTTAGGGGGAAGTGTTGCGACTAAGCTCGCAGAACTGGGTTTTAATGTTCGTTGCTGGAGTCGTAGTAAAAAACAGATTAAAAATGTTGAAAGTTTTTATGGTAAAGAGCAGCTCAGTGATTTTCTAAAAGAGTGTAATCTACTGATTAATTTATTGCCTTATACACCAGAGACACATGGTATCTTGAATTTTTCCCTCTTTGAACAACTTAAGCCCTCTTCTTATTTAATTAATCTTGCACGTGGTGCTCATTTAGTTGATCAAGATTTATTAGAAGCAATAGAACAAGGACATATTGCTGATGCGACTTTGGATGTTTTTGCTCAAGAACCTTTAGCGGGAATGCATCCATTTTGGACGCATCCTCGCGTTTCTATTACGCCACATATTGCCGCTTTTACAATTCCAAATATTGCAATGGATACTATTGTTGAGAATATTCAACGAATTGAAAAAGGGGAGGCCCCTTTTGGTGTAGTCGATATGAGTAGTGGTTATTAAATATCTAGTATTCATATTCATATTTTAATTTTAGAAAATAGGCGATAATTTTTAGATTATTGCCTATTTTTTTATCATTACTTTCAAATAATATCACTTTTATTTTTTTTTATATAATGTAATAAAAATCTGGTTGTAAACAGATATCTCTTATCGTTTATCTTATTAATTATTACCTCATGCTTTCAATATGATGAGGTATACAATGATTAATGAAGTAAAAACTACAGTCAACAAATTAACGCCTATCGGTATTTTTAATGGGCGGAAAGAAAAAAATAAAGTAATATCTGTTGATAATAGTGATATTAAATACACTAAAAATAGTGATAAACAAAAAAAAGAAAAGTATTTTAGCTTAAATAGTGCTAATAATTATGTATACTTAGGTTCAACTAATATGCCCTTGCTTAATAATATGGGTGTCACACTTTCAGATGATGGGGACTTAATATTAATAAAGGGAAAAACACACGATTTGTTTACTGGATTATATCAAAAGTATATGAAGGGTGGGTTTAAATATAATGTTTTTAATATAGATTCTAAAAATAGTAATAACATTAAATTTAAAGAGCTTTATGTTAATTCAGAAGGCTTTTTAATTGGAAATAAAAGAACTAAAAATGAATTGGATAATGTAGAAGGAAATAATTGTGAACTCTATAAAATAAAATTCAAACAAATTGAAAAAGAATATAATTTAAACGATGACACATCAAATAATGTTGATAGTAAATTTATTGTTGAGTATGAAAAGTATATAGTTGAAGAGCACTTAAAACAAGATTTATCAAGTATTAATAATGTTATTGAATTGAAGGAGAATAATGTATTAAAAGTAAATAGAAAAGGGTTGGATATTATAATGGAAATTAAAGATAACCAGCTTTTTACAACAGGATTACCCGCTACACTAGAGTCTTATAATGATGAAGTTGACAGTAATGCTATCATTAAAAAGCATAAAGTTAAGCTTCCATTAAAAGAAACAGATAAAATATTAGCAATTAAACCAATATTAAATCAGATTCAACTCGTTGTTGATAAAGGTAATAAAATAAAAATATATTACCTTGATCCTTTAAATATTTTTGCTATTAAGAATTATCAATATGAAGTGACTCGTTTAAAACAGGAGCCTCCTTTATCTTTCTATTCAATGATTGGTGAAAATAATTATAAAAATTATCATTCAGGACAACCTTTTTCTACTCAAACAATTGGAAATTTTAGTAGCCAACATATTCCTTTTTTTTCTTCTATCATTGATAATGCTAGGGTCCATATTGATAAGGCAAAACAACAGTATGCATTAAAAAAATATACTGCAATGGCGGTAAATATAGCTAAAAGTATTGATCCTGGATTTAGGGGGTTATTCTCTAATATTAAAGCATTAATAAATTCATCAATATTACCTCATAAAAATAAAAATATAGCTTTATATGGAGTAAGAAAAAATATAAGTAAAGATTATGCTGTGCTTAATAAAGTTATTAAAGGGATAAATAATGGAAAAACACAAGGTGAAATTATTTATTCTTTAGTCAATGAATTAAAAGAACAAGAGCGTATTATCATTAACCATGCCAATGATATCCGTGCATTCTTTGGTATCAATGCTTTCTATTTACCAGGTAATATTGGCGTAAATGCTTTTGTATTAGCTCATTATGCAAAAACACACTCCTTGATGCTTTCAAAAAATGAAAAAGAGGAAGTTATATTTTCATTTATTAATACGATGAATACAGATATCACTGCTGGTTTATCAGCAGGTGTTGGGGGATTTAATCAACGATGGAAGAATAACAATATTGATTATGGCGTTGTAACTCCTATAATGGCAAGCACATTACTTAATGTAAATTATGATAAGCAATCTAATTTTTCATTTAAAATTGGTTTAGAGAATGTTAGTGAATTTATTAATCAAGGGCTCGATATCTCAGAAGATCTGCTTAAATATAATTCAACATTGGAAGGAAATGAAAAATTAACACTTTTATTTGGAAATGAAATAAGGAGTGAAATGAGTTTTAATGTTGATGTCAGTGTTAACCCCAATACCGGGGTTACTATTCCTAGAAATGCAATAGGTGCCAATATAGTATTGAATTTTCTTAAGCTTGATTTAAATATAAATAAATTTATTGGTTATGGTGAGATAGAAAGTAAGACATCAGACAAAAATATTAATCTTAATTTTTTTGATCTTGGTTTTGAATTTTATCGAGACTTAAAATTTACACCATCCACAACAAGTTCTACTAATAGTATCCAATGGTATCCTTTAGCTACAATTAAAAACTTTGAGATAATGGCACAGAAAAAAATTAATTCTTTATTCAATATGGTTATTTTTGATAGTAGAAATAAACAAGATAAAAAAGAATTTGAAAAAAATAAAAAAGAGCTAAAAGGAATATATAAACGAGTACTTAAAATAAATAAATTATTTGATACATACCCTAATCAATATGATGTTTCTAATAAAATTAATAAACTGGATGATATTAGCTTAGCGTTGTCATCTGATAAGAAATCAAAAAATAAGCTCAGTTATAGACTAAGTGAAACGAAATTTGATTTTATAAATCAGATTATCAAAAAACCGATAAGTTTAGTTAGTGAAAATAAAAAAATAAAACAATTTTTATTAGATTTAAAAGAGAGAAAAGAAACGCTTTCTTCACAAGAGAAAGATAATATGAATGAAAAATTTAAACCTTATGTAATTTCTAAATATAAATTAGATCATAAAAGTGTGGATATTTATATTAAGAATAAAATAAAAATTAAAAATATTCTTGAAGAAGTTAAAAATAATGAAAATATCACCCTTTATGATATAAAAAATAAATTGGATGAGTTATATAATGAATGTAAAAAAGAATTAGATAAAATTGAGTATCAGCTTGATTCTGTAGAGGTTATGTCTGTAAGTGAATTAGCAGAGAAAACAAAGTCGTTACCTCTGTTTTTTTTACGTTTAGGAAGCAGAAAAACAATTATTCATCATCAAGTAAAAGGAGAAATTAAATTTTTCTATGATAAGAATAAAGAACAACTAGAAAACATATCAGCTAAGTATTATTTTTAAATTAATCATTTGTTTTTCTTATGAGTTTGGTGGGTTTAGTCGTAAGTGACTCTTATAAAAAGATATTTTATATAAAATTTATTTGTGAACCTTAAAAGATAAAATTTTATTTATCTTGTTATTTTTTACTTTTATAGTATTTATCTCTGATAAATTGCTATTATCGAAAAGATAAATTTATTATATTGTAATTTTACTTAACTTGGTGATATAAAGTAGTTTCCCATGTTTATCAGACAGTATACTTAATGAATATAGCAGAACTTCTTGAGCAAATTGCAGAGAAAGGATGGTGTGTGTGGGATAATTTCCTCACGCCAGAGGCTGTTCAGCAACTACGTGCTTGTTTTGGCGATAATGCACAGCAAGCCCGTATTGGCCGTCATGAGAATAGACAAGCAGAAACAACAATACGTAGCGATAAAATAAGTTGGTTAGAACCTGAAATGGGAATGCCTGTCCAACATTATTTAATGCAAATGGAATCTATTCAACGTGCTGTTAATCGTGAGTTTTTTTTAGGCCTTTTTGAATATGAAGCGCATTTTGCGTGTTATGAGAAAGGGGCTTTTTATAAAAAACATCTTGATGCTTTTAAGGAAAATATCACTCGACGCCTCACTACGGTGTTATATCTTAATGAGGATTGGACAAAAGAAGATGGTGGAGAATTAGTGATTTATGATTTAGACGATAATCCACTTGCGACAGTTGCTCCCAAAGGAGGGCGCTTAGTTGTTTTTCTTTCTGAACAATTCCCTCATGAAGTGCTTCCTACTTATAAAGAGAGGATCAGTATTGCAGGATGGTTTCGTGTAAATGGTGTAAGAGATAATTTTCTTGATATCGCAAGTTAACTAATACAATAAAAATGCTGTTGTCATAAAAGAGTTTTAATGTCGTTATGATAAAACTGTTTTAAAAGATAAGTGGCATGGGATTAGGCGCGTTTCTTATATTAAGTAATAGACTTAATGATAAGAGCGCGCTTTTTCTGTTTTAAGAGATTAAATACCGTAAAATTTATATTAATAATAAAGAGTAAATGAAGAAAAAAAGTTGATTTTCTTACTATTAGACGCACAATAATGCGAAACTTTATAGGAAAAGAATACAATGAATGAATTTTCAATCGTTTGCCGGCTTTTAGGTTCATTATTTCAACGTGACCCAAGTGATCCTATTTTAGCGCCTATTATTAAAATGATTGGTGAAGGGAAACTAAGTCAATTATGGCCATTAGAACAAGATGAGCTATTTAATACATTAAAAGAGAGTGTAAAAGATTTAGCGATAGTTAAAGCAGATTATCAATCACTTTTTGGTCATGAAACACCCGCCGTTTCTATTTATGCTCATGATTATGAAGAAATTAAAGAAGAAGATGTTCGTCAATTTTTAGTGGCAAGAGGCATGCCGGTAACGGAAAGTGCAACGGATAGCTTTGGTGCTTTATTGCTTGCAGCCTCATGGCTTGAAGATAATTCAACCGAGGATGAAGTTTTAGCTCAAATACAATTATTTGATGAATACTTATTACCTTGGGCAGGTACATTTTTAGGTAAGGTTGAAGCTCACGCAACCAGCCATTTTTATCGTACATTGGCAGCAATTTCACGTGGTGCGTTATCTGCATTACGAGAAGAGCTTTCAGATGATGAAGAAGGTGAAGATACCGATACAGAGTGATGCAATATTTTCTTTGTTAAAGTATTTTACGACTCATAAAAAAGGCAAACCATTAGGTTTGCCTTTCTCAGTAATGACGATAAATATTTTTAATCAACTCGTGTAACTATTAGAGTTGGATGACGAATTTACCCGGTTTAACCTCAATTCCTTTAGCCAGCTTAAACGCAGCAGCTTGAGCACTGTTTTTTTCAGGGTTTAGTACATAAACAGGATGGTTATCAAAGTAAGTTGTGATTGTTGTATCTAGGTAAGGTTTTAGTGCCACAATCACAGCATCCATTTTTTCAGGTGATACTTTATAGCTATCAATAGCCATTGATTTTATGTAGATGGCCCCTTTATCGGCTTGGTAAAAAGGCTGACCTGATAATGTAAGATCAATCTTTGCACTCGTTTTACCAAAAAATGAATTAATATTCAGGTCGGCTGTACCAGAAAGATTAATTTTACCCGGCTCACTACGACCAATCTGTATTGAAAGATTGCTTAATTTAATATCAGCAGATACAACATCATCTTCTCCAATATGTTTTTGAAGATTTATTTTCTGGCTAATATAGTCATTAATAAGGTTTTCACTCACATCAAATTGTTTTAGCTGATCACAGCCTGTGGCCAAACAGGTTAATACTAATGTGATTGTTAGAAAAATAGCTTTCATAAACACTCCTTGATCATTGATAAGTAAGAGTTTACCTGATAACTAAGGAGTAAGCATGGCTGATTCTATTTTTTTACGATTAAATTGGCGATGCAGTGCGTAAAGTGTTATTAACCCGACTGTTCCTAACAAAAACCAAGGCAATTCTGGCATATCAAATTGTTTGCCTAAATCATACATCCATCCACCACCTGTATAGCCAATGACACCACCAAAAGCTAATCCTAAGCGACTAAATCCCATGTAACTACCACGAGCGCGAGGATCGGCAAGTGATGCACTTAAGGTTTCACGGGCTGGCTCTGCAGTAATGGTGCCAAGGTAAAATAAGCCAATAATCAAGAAAATACCTTGTAATGAATGGATCATTCCAACAGGAAACATACTGATACTCATCAAAAATAAGCCAGCCATTAAACGCTGTTCTAACTTAAAACGCTTTTCACTCCAGCGTGCAATTGGGTACAGCAAGGTTAAAGAGAGCAGCGCTTCAATAGCATACATCCATTTTACTGCTGTAGGTGTACCTGCAATATCATTGACGATGATAGGAAACATCAACATGACTTGAACGGATAAGACAAAATAGCCAGTGAGCGTTAAAACATAGCGGACAAAACGCTTATCCAGTATTACGCGGTTTAAACCTTCTTTAATCGGGGTTCTAGTTGTTGATATCCGGTAAGCAGGTAATAACCAAGCATTAAATAAGGCGGCTATAACAAAGACGCCAGCACCTACCCAGCACACTAAATGAAAATCATACAGTAATAACCAACTGCCGATAAGTGCACCAATAACAGCTCCCGCACTATCTTGCATCAATAGCAAAGAATAAAAACGACCCCGCTCATAAGGACGCGTTAACTTAATAACCAGTGCAGTACGGGGAGGATCAAATAACGTGCCGCCTAATGCAGATAAAATGCAAGATAACCACAGTATCCACGGTTGATCTGCCATTGCCATTAAAGCAAAACCTAACGCACGTAATAACATCCCCGTTATTATCATGGGTTTTGCACCAAAACGGTCTGCAATCGCGCCGCCAAAAATACCAAGGCCTTGCTGTACGAGCTGTCTAAGACCTAATGCAAAACCAACAACAACACCAGCCCAACCTAATTGTTCGACGAAACGAATAGATATAAGTGGAAAAACAACGAAAAAACCTAAGACAACTAACATATTGTCAACTAGGAGAAAGTATTTACCCAAAGTACGGGCTTGTGTTACCAGGGCCATTACTCACCATCAATTAGTAAATAATTTAAATAAAATAAGGGGGGAATGAAATAATTTATTTCTTCGTCTATTCTGTCTTTTATTATGTGTAATTCCTAGTAAATTAAAGATGATATTTTTTTATTAAGGTTAGTGGCAGAATAAGAAGAGTTGCTTCAGAATTAGACTATTTATATCAAAGGATAATGGGATCGTAATGTTTGGCTATCGTGGTGGAATTCCTAAAATTCGTTTTGAAACGGAAAGAATGATAATTCGTTTAGCTTATGAAAGAGATGCTGAAAGGTTGGCTGATTATTATACATTAAATCGTCGTTTTTTAATTCCATGGGAACCATTAAGAGATAAAACACATTATTTACCTTCTGGTTGGGAACATCGTTTACAATTTATGAATGAGTTACATCGCCAAGAAAGTGCTTTTCATTTTTTGTTGTTAACGCCTAAAGAAGATGAAATTATTGGTGTGGCAAATTATAGCAATGTCATGCGTGGCGCTTTTAATGCCTGCTTTTTAGGGTATTCTGTGGGTGAGAAATGGCAAGGTAAAGGCTATATGTCTGAAGCATTAACAGAGACACTCCGTTATATGCAACGTCAACAAGGTATGCACCGTATTATGGCAAATTATATGCCTCATAATTTACGCAGTGGCAATTTATTAGCTAAACATGGTTTTGAGCGAGAAGGTTATGCAAAAAATTATCTACAAATTAATCAAGAGTGGCGAGATCATGTGCTAACCGCGTTGACAACACGAACTTATGTTAAACGTTAATCCTTATTATTGAAAATAAAGCACTGTTTATAATAAGATTGAACATGTTCTTATAACAGTGCTTTTAGTTACCTTTTAATCGATCTTTTTCAACATATAATACCAATGTTGAATGTGAAAAATAGAGAGTGTTAAGCGTGATGACTCTTCTCTTTCAATATTAAATCCATTCTTTTTATATAAATAAAGCGCACCCTCATGATTAACATCTACATAAAGTGATAAATACGCTTTTTTCAGTATGTTTTGGCTATATTGGGTTATCCATTGAAGTATTGCATAAGCAATGCCATGCCCTTGGTAGGATGATAAAACAGCAATATGTGCTAAATAAACTTCATTATCATTTGGCGTGTAGTCAAATAAAGAAAAGAAAATTTTTTGCTTAATATACTGTGTAATACCAAAGCGCCAATAATAAAAAAATGGCGTTTTTATAAAGGAATTTAAAGTAAAATTAGCTTCTTTTATCACTAAACAAAAGGTAGCAATTATTTTCTCATTGTCAGTAACAACAAATTGTTGGCTATTCTTTTTACAGGCGAGTGTATTCCATATAGCTTCTAATTGCTGACGTTGCTTAGGAATAGTGCTATCAATATTAAAAGCGTGTAATTTAAAACAAAATGCTTGTGCAAATAATTGAATAATTTCAGGAATATCTGAAGGTGTTGCAAGACGAAGCTTATAGTGTTCATGAAATAATTGCATGATATCGTTACTCTGCAATAATAGGGTTAACTTTTAGACTGTTTGGTCTATCTTTTTTATAGACTAATCAGTCTAATTTATTTTGTCCAGAGATTTTTAACCGATATGAATAAGACCGTGACAGAAAAACAGAAAGCGAAAATGAAGCATATTATTGATGCCGCGATACGTTGCTTTGCTGTAAAAGGTTTTCACTCCACTTCAACAGCAGAAATCTGCCGTGAAGCAAGTATGAGCCCAGGAAATGTATTCCATTATTTTCCTAATAAAAATGCCATTATTGAAGCTATTGCAGTAGAAGATGCGCAACTCTTTGATGATATTTTTTGTCGTTATGAAGCCCAAGAAGAGAGTATTCAAGCAATTATTCATGTAATGAAGGAAATCATAGAGCTCTATAATCATCCGCAATATGCACGTATCAGCATTGAGATTTTTGCTGAAGCTTCACGTAATGCGAGCATTCACGAAATTTTTATTGAAAATGAAAGAAACAATAAACAACGTTTGATTGCAATGCTAGAGAGCGGTATTAAAAAAGAGCAAATTGATCCGACGTTAGAACCAGAGAAAATTGCGGCTTGGCTATTAGTCATTGCGGATGGCTCAATGGGAAGAAATCTTATCGACCCTGAGTTTAATGAAAGTGAGAACCAAAATATGCTGGAATTAATGTTGAGAAAGATATTGGCTAGGCCATAAATAACATGTGTTTTTCTCTTATTGGAATTAGCTAAACGTCAGTTGAAACTGCTTATTTTTAGCCAATTGAGGATTGATTTTTCGATGTTAGAGACGGAGTATAGTCCCTTTCTTTTTATTCCATTCAACAAAAATTAGAATGACTTTATGAATTTACTTAAATCACTTGCCGCTGTGAGCTCCATGACTATGTTTTCACGAGTCTTAGGGTTCATTCGTGATGCAATCATTGCGCGTATTTTTGGCGCAGGTATGGCAACCGATGCTTTTTTTGTTGCGTTTAAATTACCAAATTTACTTCGCCGTATTTTTGCTGAGGGTGCATTTTCACAGGCATTTGTTCCTATCTTAGCGGAATACAAAAATCAACAAGGGGATGAAGCAACTCGCACTTTTATTGCTTATGTGTCGGGAATGTTGACACTGATCCTTGCCGTTGTCACCGTGATCGGCATTGTGGCTGCACCTTGGGTAATTTATGTTACTGCACCCGGTTTTAGTAGTTCACCTGATAAATTTCAATTGACGACAGATTTATTACGGGTCACCTTTCCTTATATTTTTCTTATTTCTTTAGCTTCATTAACAGGCTCAATTCTTAATACGTGGAATCGTTTTTCTGTTCCTGCATTTGCACCAACACTGCTTAATGTCAGCATGATCTTTTTTGCTCTTGTCGTTGCGCCTTATTGTAATCCACCAATTATGGCATTAGCGTGGGCCGTGGTTGCGGGAGGTGTGTTACAACTGGCGTATCAATTACCGCATTTGAAGAAAATTGGTATGCTGGTATTACCCCGGGTTTCATTTAAAAATAGTGGAGTATGGCGAGTTCTTAAATTAATGGGGCCGGCCATTTTGGGGGTTTCTGTTAGTCAAATATCATTGATTATCAATACGATTTTTGCTTCTTTCTTAGTTTCAGGCTCTGTTTCTTGGATGTATTACGCAGACCGACTTATGGAATTACCTACCGGTGTATTAGGTGTGGCATTAGGCACTATTTTATTACCATCATTATCTAAAAGTTTTGCCAGTGGTAATACGCAAGAGTATAGAAAACTGATGGATTGGGGACTAAGATTGTGCTTCTTATTAGCATTACCTTGTACCATTGGTTTAGCAGTATTGTCTGGTCCTTTAACTGTTTCTTTATTTCAATATGGTAACTTCAATGCACATGATGCATTAATGACACAACAAGCGTTAATAGCTTACTGTGTTGGGTTGATGGGACTTATTATTATTAAAATCTTAGCTCCCGGTTTTTATTCTCGTCAGGATATTAAAACGCCCGTAAAAATAGCCATTGCAACACTTATCCTTACGCAACTTATGAATCTAGCATTTGTGGGTAGCTTACAGCATGTCGGTCTTGCGCTTTCTATAGGTATTGCGGCTTGTTTCAATGCATCAATGTTGTTCTGGCAAATTCGTAAGAAAGATATCTATCAACCTTTAGCGGGGTGGCCTGTATTTTTGTTAAAACTGACGATTGCACTTGTGGTCATGGGAGCAGTTTTAGTCGGAATGTTATGGATAATGCCAAGTTGGGATGTTGGCAGTATGCTAATGCGGATCTTACGTCTGTTATTGGTTGTTGTAGCGGGAGCGGGTAGCTATTTTGTTGCTTTATATGCGTTAGGTTTTAGACCACGCCATTTTTCGTTACGCGCTTTATAGTTTATGGTACAGACTCCTTGCTACGGTGTTAAGCGCGAGGAGTCTTAAACCAATAATGTTTTTGTTAGCATCACTTCGGTTATCTAGATCCTTCCTCTATTTTTAGACTATTTATAATGCCACTCAGATCACATTTTTAGCATTTAATTCAGCCCGCCATATTTATTGCATTGAGAGAAAAAAACAAAAAATAGGCTGGGGAGAATTTTACTAGATTCTTTTTTTATTAAATTTTTTTTCCAATCATTGAACGATTCATACAGTTTTTCGGCATTTTAATATGACTTTTATCTGTTATTGATAAATAAATCTAAACATTAAACATGCCGAATATCTTTAGATAATTTGTCTACTAAAGGTGTGGTTTTACATAAAGTAAAAAAATAGACGCTATATTCTAAACACTTATGGTTTGATAAATTATCTTTTTTTAGATAAACTCTCTGGTGTTGTCTAGGTTTAAAAAATGACACATCTGTTAAATATTTCTTACTTAATGATGATATATTACAAATATTTCAAAATATTGCAGTATATTTTAAAATATTTGATTTTTTTGATTTAAAACATATTATTATTTCTTTATTCAGGTAGATTAACCGTGACTGTAAAGTTATTTGCTTGTTATCGTTCAGTACTACTGAAAGTAATCATATCTATTTTGTCTGCGCTTCAAATAGGTAAATACGATTGCTGGGGATAAGCAGTGAACAATAAGTCGTGTAAATAATGAAAATAATATTGAATCTATTATTAATGGGTAATTAGGTTACTGAGAATTCAGTATGGTACACTAATTATTACTTTCATTTGTTCCGTCTTTGTTTTCTGTTTTTCCCTCTCTTTTCAAATCCTTCGCAATATTTCTCACTTTTTTCATTAATAGCTCAATAACTCAAATATTTCTTCATTTGTTCGCTATACTCAAAGCAGTTGTAAACTATTAGATATTTCTAGTTTGAAGACTACTAAACAATCATTCGATGATTTTTAGTAAAAATAAAAATAAAAGAGTGTCAAGGAGCTACTATGAAAAAAGCAATTATCATTTCTGTATCATTAGCTACGCTATTTCTTGCAGGTTGTACGGCGGACGGAAAAATTAATACCTCAAAATTAACACCAGTTAACTGTGTTGGTGTATTTGACAAGACTAATGAGAAGCTGTCATTCACAGCTAAAGATGTCAATGACCGCCTTTATAGCCCAAGCAAACCAATAGATAGTGTTGATGGCTGGATTGAGGCGAAAGATATCAGAGGGCTATTGTGTCAGGATGTTATAACTGCTAACGAAGATTAATGATTAAGTAGCATTGGACGTTGAATTGGAGTGAGCAATTGAAGTGGTTCTCTCGTTATATTGAATAAATTAATAAAAAAACCGATGGTTAAATTGCCATCGGTTTTTTTGTCACTGTTATTTGATAATAGGGAAAAATTACATTCTATCGACCGTTTCAATACCTAATGTATCTAAACCTTGCTTTAACGTTCTCGCTGTTAAACGAGCCAGTTTTAAACGGCTTTGGCGAGTATTTTCATCTTCAGCGGATAAGATAGGGCAGTTTTCATAAAAACCAGAGAAAGATTGTGCTAGATCGTAAAGATAAGCGCACATCACATGAGGTGTGCCATCTCGTGCAACCTGCATAATAGTCTCATCAAATTGTACTAAACGTAATGCTAATTGTTTTTCATGAGATTGAGTTAATGCAATAGGCTGTGTTAATGAGTTTTCATCAATGTCAGCACGTTTAAAGATTGAAGCAACGCGTGTATAGGCATATTGCATATAAGGCGCAGTATTACCTTCAAAACTTAACATTAGATCCCAATCAAAGATGTAATCTGTTGTACGGTTTTTAGATAAATCAGCATATTTAACCGCACCGATACCGACAACTCGAGCAACATTATTTAATTCTTCTTCATCCATATCAGGATTTTTTTCAAGAATTAAGTTACGAGCTCTATCATAAGCTTCATCAAGTAAATCGGTTAAACGAACTGTACCACCAGAACGTGTTTTAAATGGGCGACCATCTTTACCTAGCATCATGCCAAACATATGATGCTCAAGTGACATTGATTCAGGAATATAACCAGCTTTACGTACAATCGTCCACGCTTGCATTAAATGCTGATGCTGGCGAGAGTCGATATAATAAAGAACACGATCAGCATGTAGGTTTTCATGACGATATTTCGCACAAGCAATATCGGTTGTTGTATAAAGGTAGCCACCGTCTTTTTTCTGAACGATAACACCCATTGGTTCGCCTTCCTTATTTTTATACTCATCAAGGAAAACAACGGTTGCACCTTCACTTTCTACAGCAAGGCCTTTCGCTTTTAGGTCAGCAACAATACCAGGTAACATCGGGTTATAAAGACTTTCACCCATAATGTCATCTTCAGTCAAAGTGACATTAAGGCGTTGATAAGTGACTTGGTTTTGTTGCATGGTGATATCAACGAGTTTACGCCACATGGTACGGCAATATTCATCACCACCTTGCAGTTTTACAACGTAGTTACGGGCACGCTCTGCAAATACGTCATCTTCGTCATAGCATTTTTTAGCTTCGCGATAAAACTCTTCGAGATCCGATAACGCCATATCTGCGGCATTTTCGTTTTGTTTTTTTTCTAAATACGCAATCAACATACCAAATTGCGTTCCCCAATCACCTAGGTGATTAGCTCGAATAATATTATGGCCTAAGAAAGATAAAGTACGTGCACTCGCATCACCGATAATGGTGGAACGTAAGTGACCCACATGCATTTGTTTCGCAACATTCGGCGATGAATAGTCGATAACAATAGTTTGAGGTGCGACTGGGGTAACATTCAAATGTTCATCAGCTAATGCATTATCAGCTTGTTTAGCTATCCATTCTTGGGTTAGAAAAATATTGATAAAACCAGGGCCTGCGATTTCAACTTTATCTGCAATATCGGTAATATCGAGCTTTTCCAGAATTTTTTCTGCGAGTTGTCGGGGTGGGATCCCCATTTTTTTTGCAGCTCCCATGACACCATTTGCCTGATAGTCACCAAATTGTACTTTAGCTGACTGACGGACAAGAGGTTCGCTATCAGCGGGTGCGCCAGCAGCACACATTGCCACACTGATTTTTTCTGAAAGAAAAGCCTGAATATTCACCGGGTTACCTTAAATTATTGAGAAAATAAAACCTGAAGACAGATGCCTGCCAAGTTTATTATAAAGAATTGGGATTAACCTTGAATTTATAACATATTCCAGCTAGGACATGCTACTATCTGAGCCTTATCTTTAAGGTTTTTTCTCTGTTTTTCATTAAGGTTGCTCAAAATGGCGTTATTTTCTTCAATACCTCAATTAAATGATTTAAATCGTGAACTTCCATTCTTTGAAGAAAATATGATGCAATTTGCTAATAGTATAGGTTTAGATTTAACACGGTACTCTACCGATCATGTATCGTTACGTTGTCACAATTTAGAGTTGGCAACGCAATGGCAAATAGGGCTAAGTCAATGTGGAAAGTGTATTTCTGATAATGTCATTAATGGGCGACCTATTTACCTATTTCAGTTAGATACGCCATTAATGATTTTAAATCAGCCTATCTCTATTATTGAATTGCCATTTCCAACACATAAAACATACGAATACCAAGGTTGGGAACATATAGAACAAGTTATTTCCATTGAACCTACTGAATTAGTGAATAAAGTGATGTCATTTTTACCTCAACCTTTACCAGAGGGAATTGGTTTAAAAATCAGTGAGCCTAAAGGGGAAAAAGAGCGTTTGCCTAATCCGACGGTTGCTATTTCTAATGGAAAAGTCACTGTGAAGTATCATCCTTATTCGTTACTTGAAATCGTAGAAAGTGAGTGTTGAGCGACATTTTCAGAAAATAGTTTGCTTGTGTCAGCACAAAATTCTGATGGTGGAATTGAATGAATAACGATATTCGACAACTATTGTTAGTAATCGCTAAGAAATGATATTTATTTTCTGATTACTTTCTGTATTAAGGATAAAGAGGGATGATATGGCTACGTTGGAGATTTGTTGTTTTGGCGCAGAATGTGCGTTGATAGCAGAACGAGCAGGCGCAGATAGAATTGAGCTGTGCACCAGCCCATCGGAAGGTGGCATTACGCCAAGCTTTGGGATGCTAAGACAAGTTAGGGATCTTGTTCGTATACCCGTTCATCCCATTGTACGCCCTCGTGGTGGTGACTTTTGTTATACACAAGCTGATTTTTCAGCAATGAAAAATGACATTAGTCTTATCCGCGATATGGGGTTTTCGGGTGCTGTTGTGGGTCTTTTAAATGAAGAAGGGCATATTGATCTCCCTAAAATGGAAATCTTAATGGAACTTGCTGGCCCATTAGCGATTACTTTTCATCGTGCTTTTGATATGTGTATTAATCCGCTATTGGCATTAGAACAGCTTACTCAATTAGGCGTTTCTCGTATTTTAACGTCAGGGCAACAGGCAAATGCGGAGCTTGGCTTATCTTTATTACGAACATTAAATGAAAAAACGAAAGGCCCCATCATTATGGCGGGTGCTGGTGTAAGACTAAGTAATATCCAAAAATTCTTAGATGTAGGCTTAAAAGAAATTCACAGTTCCGCAGGGAAAGTCGCCCCCTCAACTATGGTTTATCGTAAAGCTGGGGTAACCATGAGCTCAGACAGTGAAGTCGATGAGTTTACTCATTACTGTGTTGATGAAGATACGGTTGAAGCAATGAAAGATATTATGAGCATTCATGCACCTTTAGCGTCTTAAATTTAATAAAATAAGCTTGAGCTAAAGATTCGAAGACTGCGCCAAAAAAGCGCAGTCTTACGTTCTGGTGAGTTAAATTCTTACTCTCTATTAATAGAACATCATTAGTTTTTATGTCCTTTATTCTTCCAAATATATTGCAATAAATCTGTATTGTATTTACTCAATATCTTCTAATAATAATGTATGTGTTATACCGCAACGCTCAACAAAGGCTTCATCGTGAGAAATTAATAATAATGTGCCTTGATATTCGATTAGCAAATTTTCTAACAGTTGTTTAGACTCAATATCAAGATGATTATCGGGTTCATCAAGCAATAATACCGCAGGGGGCGTTGGGCTGTGGGTTAATGCTAATAATGTCGCTTTTAATTGTTCACCACCACTTAATTTTTCAAGGGGAAGCAAAGATTTATCGCCTCTGATCCTTAACATACCAAGGCGTGTTCGCCATTGTTCGATAGAAATAGCGGGTTGATATTGGTGTAAAGCGTGAGCAACGGGTAATGTTTTATCAAGTAGAGCAAGATGTTGATCGAGGTAACAGTAATCCTGATTAAGACGAAACTCTCCTGATAATGGTGTGAGTTTTTGGATCAAACATTTTAATAATGTTGATTTCCCACCCCCATTTTTACCTTTAATATGCCAATGTTCATTACCGTAAGCGGAAAATGAAATAGGGCGTTGGTAACCATACGGTAGTTGAAGATTATCAACAAACACATTTAAACGATGGCCTTCACTTTGATAATTCAAGGTGATTTTTTGTTGATGGATATGCGATTTTTCCTCATCCACATTCTGTTTTTGGGATTGCATATCTTCGATAACACGCTGATGCCGTTTAGCAACGGCAGATTGACGTTGTTCTGCTCGATTTTTTTGCATATCAAGCAAAAGTAAGCATTGAGAGCCACTTTGTCTGATAGACTCGCCTTGTCGTTTGCGCTGTGTTGCCTTTTGTAATGTGGCTTGTTGTTGACGTTTCTCATTTTTTATTTGGCTATTTAATCGTTCACTAGCGGCCTCTAAAGAGGCAGTTTCTGCCTCTTTCTGCATTTCATATAAGGCATAATTCCCCCCATATTCAGATAAGCCCTTTTCACTTAATTCTAAAATAGCATCCATATAAGTGAGCAAGTTACGATTATGACTCACGATCAACGATCCTGCTTTGTGTTGTGCTAATTGTTTCACCAGCCATTGCTGCCCTTGGTAATCAAGATGATTATCAGGTTCATCTAACAGAAGAAAACTATCTTCACATAAAAAGGCATGGCAAAGTGCCAAACGTGTTTGTTCACCACCACTAAGATGTGCAATAGGTGTCTCAAGTGCGACAGGAAGTTGTGCGGAATTTAATAAATTTTGCCAAGTAACGGGGAGTTGCCATTTATCATCAAGCAACTCAATATCTTCCAGTGTTGCAATGCCAGCATCAACACGTTTGAATGCTTGATGGATCTCATTAATACCTAAAGCTTCAGCAAGTGTATTACCTTGTAATCGTGTTAATTGATCAACGTGAACAAAGGGTCTGTTCCAATTAATTTGCCCTGAAGTTGGTAATATTTTTTGTGCTAATAATCTTAAGAGCACCGACTTTCCTTTACCATTATGACCAATTAAGGCATTTCGCTGACATGCGAGTGAACGAGTTAAAGGGGGAAAAAGGGCTTCTTGATTAAATTCGATATTAAGTTGTGAAAAGTGACAGGCTATTGCCATCGTGAGACCTCCTATGAGAAATAGGTGGCAGACAGCCGAGATCTTTTTTAGATACGACGAAATAAACTATTGTCTGCCAGTAACAGAAAATGAATACCAATGCGGTATTTGAAATAATTTTCTGGCAGAATTTAGTTCATCGTGGGGAAGTCCCTTCTTAAATGTAAATGGAGTAATAACGAGCGTATTAAAACATGAATAAATAAGAACAACAAGCGTTGAATAACGCTATCTGCGATTGCGTATTTTGATTTTTAGCATCATGCGTTTATAAATTGGTAATAGATTAATATAGGTAATACAAGCTAAAGGAATACTATAAAATAGGGTGCCGTAAGCCATGCCTACATGAGGAACATTAAAATAATCACTGTGTTGCGGAATTAAATAGAGATAATCAATTTCATTTAAATATTGTGGTGTTAATCCACCATAAGGCACTAAAAATTGAAAAATAAGTACAGAGAAAAGGCATAACATAAAATTAATAACTAATAGTGCAGAATAGAGTAGGTTTTTTCCCATTTCTTCTTTTGTTTTTACTTGGTAACCACTAATTATACGATTGGCGATGATCACAGCGTAAAGCCAAATAATTAAATTTTCATCACCCATAATCATACTATTGATAATTAAAGCAAAAATACTATAAATTGGGATGAGTGCAAAAATAAATTTAGTGCGTGCAAATGCAGCCATAAATACGCCAGAATGCACAAGAATAAATTCAAATAAAAATAAAACCGTAAGATTATAAATGGTTTGAACAGAAAAACGCTCAGGGAGCCACCAAACAGTAATAATAAAAGCGACGTATAAAATCTGTGTGGCATAATCAAATAATGAGAAAAAAAGTTGAATGCCACGTTGTAATGGCGTTAATGGTAGCGCTTTTACCGATGTTGTTTCTTCTATAAAGGATGAAAAAAGAGGATCATTATATTGTTGGCATTTATTTTTTTGTAAAAGAGACTGTTGCTTCTTTTGAGTTATTTTCTTTTGATTAGCCGCTTTGTTTTTTGATGTATTTGCCATAATTTTTCTTTAAACGCTTATCAGAGAGTAAAAATAGAGTTAAAGATAATTTTAATAAGAAAGTAACGACGATATTATGGAAAAAGGGATATTAAATAAATTGATATCCCTTTTAAATAAAATAAAAACTTAAGGCTTAGTTGCAATTAATATTGCACGTTTAGGGGCAGGATAGCCTTCAACTGTTTTTGTTTTATCATTCACATCTAAGAAGGCATCTAATGAATCCGTTACCATCCAATCTGTTTTACGTTGCTCATCAAGTGAAGTTGTGTTTTCATCGACAATGCGGACATCGTTAAAACCACATTTTTCTAGCCACACTTTTAGCATTTTCGCTGATGGAATAAAGTACACATTACGCATTTGTGCATAACGTTCACCTGGGATCAAACATTGGAATTCATCACCATCAATGACGAGGCTTTCTAAGACTAATTCGCCTCCAGAAACCAGTTGGTTTTTTAATTGCCATAAATGATCAAGTGGTGAACGACGATGATAAAGTACACCCATAGAAAAAACGGTATCAAAGGCATGTAAATCGGGCATTTGTTCAATACCAATAGGAATTAAATGCGCGCGCTGGTCGTTACCTAATAATTTTCTGACGGCTTCAAATTGGCATAAAAAAAGCTGAGTGGGGTCAATTCCCACAACAAATTCAGCGCCTTCCCCTAACATTCGCCACATGTGATAACCGCTACCACAACCCACATCTAGTACTAAACGGCCTTCAAGTGGTGAAAGGTGAGGCAATACTCGATCCCATTTCCAATCTGAACGCCATTCTGTGTCAATATCAACACCATAAAGGGAAAAAGGACCTTTTCGCCATGGCATTAATGATTTTAAAATATTATTTAAACCAAGTTGTTCTCCCGCACTTAATGCCGGGGTGCTATTGGCGATAACGCCTTTTTTTAAATCAAGTTCAGAGGGCGTGATTTCGGGCAAGTTTTCTAGCATTCTTTCCCATGATGCAAAATGACCATGTAATGCATAAGAACGCCATTGTGTAAGTTGAGCGGGTAAGGTTTCTAACCAATGAAATAAGCGCTCATCTTGCGCAATATGTTGATAAAAAGAGCCGAAATTAATCATTAGTTATTGCCTTTAATCGCTAAAAGAGAGCCGAAATTAAAACATTGGAACCAAACTTCTGCATGTGAAAAACCGGCACTATGTAAGCGAGTTTTATGCATTTCAACAGAGTCTGTTAGCATGACATTTTCTAGCATGCTACGTTTTTGACTGATTTCTAATTCACTGTAACCATTAGCACGCTTAAAATCATGGTGCATATTAAACAGTAGTTCACCAATCTCTTTATCTTCAAAACTAAATTTTTCAGAAAGGACTAACACTCCACCCGGATTAAGACCTTGGTAGATTTTATTTAATAATGTTTGGCGATCATGTGGTTCTAAAAATTGTAGGGTGAAATTAAGCACCACCATTGAGGCGTTGTTAATCTCGATATCAAGAATATCCCCTTCAATAATATCAACGGGTGTTTCCGCTTTATAGGCATCAATATGGCGCTGACAACGTTCTACCATAGCGGGTGAATTATCAATGCCAATAATTTTGCAACCTGCAACATTAATATTACGGCGCATAGAAAGGGTAGCCGCACCTAAAGAACAGCCTAAATCATAGATTTGGCTATTAGGTGTAACAAAGCGACCAGCAAGCATTCCAATCATAGAAATGATATTAGAGTAACCCGGTACTGAGCGTTTTATCATATCTGGGAACACTTCAGCGACTTTTTCATCAAAGCGCCAGTCACCAAGGTTAGCAATAGGTGTCGCAAATAAGCTGTCTTGTTGTGATGATTTTGAGTTCGACATAACTAAAATAGGTTTAAGGAATAAAAGAAGTGAGCATTCTACCAGAAGCGACGGTGCTCACAAAGTTGCATTATTTAGAAAGAAATTGGAAAAAATAAATAAACCTTTTTGATACCTTGCCGTTATTAGAGACAACAGCAAGGATGTCGGTTTTGATCATGGATGATCATGTTATTCCCACGAGGACTTAATAATAAAAGGAAAAGATTTGTATCCAAGGAAGGAAATAAATATTAGCAATGATCATCAATACCATTGATAAGTAAGTGGCGGCCATGCCTGAACGACGCCAACGAAGTTCGCGGTGTTTTAATCCATAAGAGTGTAAGAAGCGACCTGCGATTAAAATTGAGCCACAGATGTGTACCATCCAAACAAAAGCACCATTCATTTCCATAACCAGCAGTAAGATCATGGAAATAGGAATATATTCTACCGCATTGCCATGAACGCGGATGGCTGTTTGTAATTCATAAAAACCACCATCACCATAAGCAACCCGATATTGTGTTCTGAGTTTTACAACATTGAAGGACAGTTTAATCAATAATAGTGCGCCCAGTACGATATAAAGCGAGCTAACCATCTTTTCTCCATTGCCAAAGCCAAAAAACGGCGAATTTAATGATAAACCTCAAAGCGACTTCTGTCGCTATAAATAATTATTATTAATTAATTGTTTGGGGATTAGCAAATCCTTGAAAAGATGTATCATATAAACTAGGTCTATACTCTTATCTCCATGAAGAATTTTCGTTATAATGTCTGCCTTTTTTTTGACACTACTCGAAAAAGACTATTGCCAAAATTTCCGCAGCAGAAAGCACAACAAGCTGAGTAAAAGGATATTGTATGCGTACTAATTATTGTGGGCAGTTGAATAGTGCCCATGTGGGCCAAAAAGTGACTCTTTGTGGTTGGGTTAACCGTCGCCGTGACTTAGGTGGGCTTATCTTTATTGATATGCGAGATCGCGAAGGTATTGTTCAAGTCTTCTTTGACCCAGAGCAGAAAGAGGCATTTTCTCAGGCAGCAGAACTGCGTAATGAATTTTGTATTCAAGTCACAGGAACAGTACGCGCTCGTCCTGATAGCCAAGTTAACAAGAATATGGCAACAGGTGAAATTGAGTTAGCGGCAGAATCTCTGTCTATTTTTAACCGTTCAGAGCCATTACCGTTAGATAGCAATCAAACAAATACGGAAGAGCGTCGTTTAACCTATCGTTATTTAGACCTGCGTCGCCCTGAAATGTCAGATCGCTTAAAAACTCGTGCCAAGATCACAAGTTTTGTTCGTCGTTTTATGGATGGTGAAGGTTTCCTTGATGTTGAAACCCCAATGCTAACCAAAGCGACACCAGAAGGCGCGCGTGACTATTTAGTTCCAAGCCGTGTGCATAAAGGTAAATTTTATGCATTACCACAATCACCACAGTTGTTTAAACAACTGTTAATGATGTCTGGTATTGACCGTTATTATCAAATCGTAAAATGCTTCCGTGATGAAGACTTACGTGCTGATCGCCAACCTGAATTTACACAAATCGATGTTGAAACCTCTTTCATGAGTGCAGACCAAGTGCGCGAAGTGATGGAGCGTATGATCCATGCTTTATGGTTAGATATTCTAAATGTTGATTTAGGCGCGTTCCCTGTGATGACCTTTGCGGAAGCAATGCGTCGCTATGGTTCAGATAAGCCTGATTTACGTAACCCAATGGAACTCAAAGACATCGCTGATTTAGTTAAAGATGTTGAGTTCAGTGTGTTTGCACAAGCTGCAAATGATGAGAATGGCCGTGTTATCGCACTGCGTGTACCTGGTGGCGCATCATTAACCCGTAAGAATATCGATGAATATACACAGTTTGTCGGCATTTATGGTGCGAAAGGCCTTGCGTGGATGAAAGTCAACGAAAGTGCAAAAGGTATTGAAGGTGTACAAAGCCCAATTGCTAAATTCCTAACGAACGAGGTTGTTAATCGTATTTTAGAAACAACGGGCGCAGCAGACGGTGATTTAATCTTCTTTGGTGCGGGTCGTAAAGGCACAATGAGTGATGCAATGGGTGCGTTGCGTTTGAAAGTCGGACGTGATCTTGAACTGACAGACTTAAGCGCATGGAAACCATTGTGGGTTATCGACTTCCCAATGTTTGAAGAAGATGAAGATACCGGTGGCTTAAGTGCAATGCACCATCCATTTACGTCACCAAAAGACTTATCACCTGTTGAGTTGACCGCACATCCAGTGGGTGCAGTGGCGAATGCGTATGATATGGTCATTAACGGTTATGAAGTGGGTGGTGGTTCGGTACGTATTCACCGTAATGAAATGCAACAAGCGGTGTTTAGCATTTTAGGTATTTCGCCAGATGAGCAACAAGAGAAATTTGGTTTCTTATTAGATGCACTAAAATTTGGTACGCCACCACATGCCGGTTTAGCTTTTGGTTTAGACCGTTTAGTGATGTTGTTAACGGGAACGGATAACATTCGTGATGTTATTGCTTTCCCTAAAACAACTGCGGCTGCATGCTTAATGACTAATGCACCAAGCTTTGCTAATGCCGATTCTTTAAAAGAGTTAGCGATTGCAGTGACTCAAAAAGAAGTTAGCGAAGATAAAGAGTAAATGATGAAATATAAGCGCCCGATATCCGTTTTAGTTGTTATTTATGCAAAGGAAACCAAACGGGTGCTTATGCTGAAGCGTCGAGATGATCCTGATTTCTGGCAATCAGTGACGGGCAGTATAGAAGAGGGGGAAACCCCTTTTCAAACCGCATTGCGCGAAGTGCAAGAAGAGATTGGAATTGATATCATAAAAGAAAGTCTTGAGCTGGTGGATTGTCATCGCTCAATTATTTTTGAGATTTTTGCACATTTTCGGCATCGTTATGCACCTGATGTGACACATTGTCAGGAACATTGGTTTACGTTAGCACTGCCCGCAGAGCGAGATATAGCGCTAACTGAACATTCACAATACCAATGGCTAGACGCGTCACAGGCGGCAAAATTAACAAAATCCGCCAGTAATCAGCAAGCAATTGAAGAATTTGTTATTTAATGATTAGACCACGTTTGGAGATATTTTCATGGCAGGTCATAGTAAATGGGCCAATACAAAACACCGTAAAGCAGCGCAAGATGCGAAACGCGGTAAAATTTTCACTAAAATCATCCGTGAATTAGTTACAGCAGCACGTTTAGGGGGGGGCGATCCTGCAACTAACCCACGTTTACGTGCGGCAATTGATAAAGCATTATCAAACAACATGACTCGAGACACCTTAAATCGTGCAATTGCACGCGGTGTGGGTAGTGATGAAAATGATAATATGGAAACTATCATCTATGAAGGCTATGGCCCAGCGGGTACGGCAGTGATGGTAGAGTGCTTAAGTGATAATCGTAACCGTACTGTTTCCGATGTTCGTCATGCATTTACCAAAACAGGGGGTAACTTAGGAACAGACGGTTCAGTTTCTTACCTGTTTACCAAAAAAGGCGTGATTTCTTACGCACCCGGTGTTGATGAAGATGCTGTTATGGAAGCTGCGTTAGAAGCAGGTGCTGATGACGTTGAAACTTATGATGACGGCGCTATCGATGTTTATACTACGCCAGAATCGTTTGGTGAAGTTAAAGATGCAATGGATGCTGCGGGTTTTGTGGCTGAATCAGCTGAAGTTTCGATGATCCCATCCACGAAAGCGGAACTTGATATTGAAACTGCACCAAAATTACTGCGTCTTATCGATATGTTAGAAGACAGTGATGATGTACAAGAAGTATATCACAACGGTGATATCTCGGATGAAGTTGCAAAACAACTGGAAGATATCCTGTAATCGTTCTAACGATTATCGAAAATAACAGTGTTCAATTCTGTTATTAGAAAGTGCGAAGAGAAGAGCAAAGCAGGGTTTATTGCTCTTTTCTCTCGCCATCGACCATATCGGCAACAGGAAATGATATGGCTATCATTTTAGGTATAGACCCAGGCTCGCGTGTTACAGGTTATGGCGTAATTCGACAGCAAGGGCGACAGCTTATCTATTTGGGAAGTGGGTGTATTCGTACACAGGTTCCTGACCTTCCTAATCGACTTAAACGTATTTATGCAGGTGTCAGCGAAATTATCACGCAATTTTCGCCGGATGTCTTTGCTGTTGAACAAGTCTTTATGGCTAAAAATGCCGACTCTGCCTTAAAGCTGGGGCAAGCGCGAGGTGTGGCAATATTAGCGGCAGTAAATAACGATTTGCCCGTTTTTGAATATGCGGCTCGGCAAGTCAAACAAACTGTTGTGGGTACAGGCGCCGCTGATAAAAGCCAAGTACAGCATATGGTGCGATCAATATTAAAATTATCAGCGGCACCTCAATCAGATGCTGCCGATGCGTTGGCGATTGCGATTACCCATTGCCACTTTAACCAAAATTTATTACGCGTGGGTGATCCTCGTCTCGTTTTAGCACGCGGTCGATTAAGATAGGTCTTTATCTTGCTCATTGTCTTTGGTTTTTCACAAGCTGGATATACGTCCAGCTTTTTTTATGTTATAAACTTGACGTAATTATTTTTGCGGAGGCGTTAAGGTGATAGGTCGTATCAGAGGAATTATTCTTGAAAAACAGCCACCAGTGGTGCTGATCGAAGCAGGTAATGGTGTTGGATATGAAATTAATATGCCAATGACCTGTTTTTATGAATTGCCTGATATTGGCCAAGAAGCCATTATCTACACGCAATTTATTGTACGAGAAGATGCACAGTTACTTTATGGTTTTAACCAAAAACAAGAACGCGCACTTTTTCGTGAACTAATTAAAGTGAATGGCGTAGGGCCTAAATTAGCATTGGCGATTTTATCAGGCATGTCAGCTCGCCAATTTGTTACCGCCATTGAAAACGAAGCTATTTCATCATTAGTCAAATTACCGGGTGTTGGTAAGAAAACAGCCGAGCGTTTAGTGGTTGAAATGAAAGACCGCTTTAAAGGACTCAATGGTGATTTATTCGATCAAAACAGTGATATTGAATTGCCTGCAAGTACATCACCTAAAGCACCAACTACCGCAGATATTGAAGCAGAAGCATCATCAGCATTAATTGCATTAGGGTATAAACCGCAAGAAGCGGCTAAAATGATCAGTAAAGTAGCTAAACCGGGTGCGGATAGTGAAACGCTGATTAAAGAAGCTTTGCGTGCGGCTATTTAGGGGTAATACATTGTGATTGAAGCAGATCGCCTGATTTCAGCAGAAATTCAACAACCTGAAGAAGAAATGATTGATAGGGCCATTCGGCCTAAATCTCTTGCCGACTATGTAGGGCAACCTCAAGTTCGTGAGCAAATGGAGATTTTTATTCAGGCAGCTAAATTACGTCATGATGCTTTAGACCATTTACTTATTTTTGGACCTCCTGGGTTAGGTAAAACAACACTGGCTAATATTATTGCCCATGAAATGGGCGTTAATTTGCGTACGACATCAGGCCCTGTATTAGAGAAAGCCGGTGATTTAGCCGCAATGCTGACTAATCTTGAACCTCATGACGTGTTGTTTATTGATGAAATTCACCGTCTTTCCCCTGTTGTTGAAGAAATTCTTTACCCTGCCATGGAAGATTATCAACTTGATATCATGATTGGTGAAGGGCCTGCAGCACGCTCTATTAAAATTGATTTGCCACCTTTTACACTTGTTGGTGCAACCACAAGAGCCGGTTCATTGACATCCCCTTTACGTGATCGCTTTGGTATTGTTCAGCGCCTTGAATTTTATAATGTTGACGATCTACAACATATTGTTTCGCGTAGCGCCAACTTTATGGGGCTTGATATGACCACTGAAGGTGCTCGTCAAATTGCGATGCGATCACGAGGTACACCTCGTATTACTAACCGATTATTGCGCCGTGTACGAGACTTTGCTCAAGTGAAAGGGAATGGCGCTATTGATGAAGACACTGCATCTAAGGCTCTTGATATGTTGAATGTTGATGCGGCAGGTTTTGATTATTTAGACCGCAAATTACTCTTTGCAATTATTGATAAATTTATGGGTGGCCCTGTAGGGCTTGATAATCTTGCCGCAGCGATCGGCGAAGAACGTGAAACCATTGAAGATGTATTAGAGCCTTATCTTATTCAACAAGGGTTTATTCAACGTACGCCAAGAGGCCGTATTGCAACGAGCCATGCCTATCGTCATTTTAATCGTATCGTAAAAGATTAAGCCTACGTTCTATAATTTATAATAAACAGATAAAAATAACCCTTGATGGCGTAATCACCTCAAGGGTTATTTTTGTATTAAGGCGTAATTTACCCAAATTATTGTTTAGCAGGAGCAAATAGACTCAAGATAAATAAACAGCTAGCCGCCAATACAACTGAAGGGCCAGCTGGGGTATCGTAAAGTGCTGAGAAGGTTAATCCCCCTGTAATTGCAAACATACCAACCACAATTGCAATAATCGCCATTTGTTCAGGTGAGCGGGCAAAGCGGCGAGCTGTCGCTGCGGGAATAATTAGCAGAGAAGTAATAATCAACGCGCCCACAAATTTCATTGCTAACCCAATGGTTAATGCGGTGATCATCATTAATTTCAAGCGTTCACGTTGAATATTAACACCATCAACAAAAGCCATATCTTGATTAATAGTCATAGAAAGCAATGGACGCCATGAACGAATAATTACAAATAAGACAATGACGACGCCAATAAAAATACTGATAACATCTTGGTAGTTAACCGAAAGTAAGTCACCAAATAAATATGCCATAAGATCAACGCGAACATTGGACATTAAACTGACAACGACAAGCCCTAAAGAAAGGGCGCTGTGTGCCATGATCCCTAATAGGGTATCAACAGACAGTTGTGGTTTTAGTTCTAACCATACTAATAAAATGGCTAACAGCAGGGTGACAATGATAACAGCATAGAAAGGTTCGATATTAAAGAGCAACCCGAAAGCTACCCCAAGTAATGAGGCATGCGCTAATGTATCGCCAAAATAAGACATACGACGCCAAACGACAAAAGAACCTAAAGGGCCTGCCGCTGTTGCTAAGAGCATACCCGCAATCCAGCCTGGTAATAGCAACTCAATCATGACGGCACTCCTTACTGTGTTGATGATGATGACGATAAATACCGAGTTGCTCAGCACCACGACTACCAAACATAGCAATAAATTCCGGATGAGAAGAAACTACATCAGGCGTACCGGAACAGCAAATATGACCATTTAAACAGAGGACTTCATCTGTTTTTGCCATCACCAAATGAAGATCATGGGAAACCATTAAAATGGCACAGCCTAACTCATGGCGAAGTTGATTAATTAAATCATAAAGAGCAAGTTGACCATTGACATCAACACCTTGAGTTGGTTCATCTAACACTAAAAGTTGAGGGCGATTAAGTAATGCCCTTGCTAACAATACACGTTGAGATTCACCGCCAGAAAGTTTCTGCATAGGCTGATGAATTAATTTAGCCGCATTTACTCGCTCTAAGGCAGGAAGAATATCTTTATCTTGCACACCCGGTTTTAGTGTCATAAAGCGTTTAACTGTTAATGGCATTGTGGGATCGAGATAAAGCTTTTGGGGTACATAGCCAACCCGTAGCCCGTGTTGACGTTCTACTTTTCCTGAGGTTGGATTTAATAAACCAAGCACCAAACGGATAACCGTAGATTTACCTGCACCATTGGGGCCAAGTAAGGTGAGAATACGGCCTGCATTTAAATCAAAAGAGATATCTTTTAAAATTTCTCTTTGACCAAAAGAAACACAAACCGATTTTAAACAAATCAAGTCAGACATAAAATTAGCACTTGCAGAATCATTGAAACGTTATAATATAACATTTCCAATGATGATTCACGAGAATTCTTCCAATGTTACATAAAAACAACAAATTTGCGCATCGTTTTTTATTGAAATCATTTTTAGCGACAGCGATGATAACCACATTCAGTGCTTCAGTTCAGGCAGATGTGGTCGCTTCTATTCGGCCTATTGGTTTTATCGCAGCGGCTATTGCAGATGGAGTGACACCAACAGACGTTTTATTGCCAGATGGCGCTTCTCCACATGATTATGCGTTAAAACCCTCTGATTTGAAAAAGATCACCTCTGCCGATCTGATGGTATGGGTCGGGCCTGATATGGAAGTGTTTTTAGATAGGCCATTAAACAGACTTACTGACAATCATAAGTTGGCTTTAGCGGAAACTGACGAAATAAAGTCACTTTTATTAAAAGAGGGGGATGACAATGTGTATAAATATGAGGAAAATCACGAACATCATTCTCACGGTGATTATAATATGCACATCTGGTTATCACCAGAGATTGCGTTGTCGTCTGCAAAACTGATCCATGAAAGGTTAATTGCACTTTATCCAGATAAAAAAGCACTTCTGGACGTAAACCTAAGTAAATTCAGCGAACAACTCAAGCAAACTGATAAGAATCTTGTTAATATTCTGTCGCCTGCTAGAAGTAAGGGTTATTTTGTCTTTCATGATGCTTATGGCTACTTCGAAAACCATTATAATTTAAAGCCATTAGGTCACTTTACGATCAATCCTGAAATACAACCAGGCGCACAGAAATTACATCAAATACGAACACAGTTGGTTGAGCAAAAAGCAACCTGCATTTTTGCTGAGCCACAATTTAGGCCGACGGTAATAGAGACAGTGGCGAAAGGCACTGGGGTTAAAATGGGTGTATTAGACCCCCTAGGAAGTGGGATTGCTCTAACTCAAGAGAGCTATGTGAAATTCCTTACTCAACTAGCTAACCAATATGCGAGCTGCCTGAATGAAACACAATAAGGAATTAAGAACGTGCAGCAGAAGAAATCCATTGCACAGGTATACTTAAGTTTACCACTCCCACATAAAATTATGCTTGGTTCGTTAACTGCAGCAACATTGGCCGTCGCAATTTGGCGGCCTGTGGTACTTCAAAATGAGCAAGGCCGTGAAGTTCCTGTCAGTATTCAAATGCCACTCGTTAATCAAGGTGAAAATACGGATGACATTATCACTGACAGTAGCGATCAACTGACTACTGAAGGCTTGGTCGATGCTGATGATGGCACTGATACGAGCACTGCAGTTGCACAAGTTCCTCATACTTATATTGTTTCTAGTGGTGATTCATTAAGTTCAATACTGACTCAGTTTGGTATCGATTCTGCTGATATTGCAACTATCTCTAATCAAAATAAAGATCTCAGAAACCTAAAAATAGGGCAACCTATTAGCTGGGAACTTGATGATAATGGGTTATTGCAAGAATTAAGTTGGGGTGTTTCTCGCCGTGAAACCCGCGTTTATACCCGCACAGAAACAGGTTTTAAAGAATCAAAAGAATTCCAAAAAGGGGAATGGAAAAACAGTGTGACCACAGGTGTTATTCGTGGCAGTTTTTCTGTTAGTGCAACAAATGCTGGATTAACCAATTCTGAAGCACGCGCAGTTACCAAAGCATTACAATGGCAAGTTGATTTTAAAAAATTACAAAGCGGTGATCAATTTGCAGCACTGTTTTCTCGTGAAGTGCTTGATGGTCGTACCGAACAAAGTGAGTTAATCGGTGTGCGCTTACGTAGCGCGGGCAAAGATTACTATGCTTTCCTTGCTGAGGATGGTCGTTTCTATGACAGCCAAGCTGGGGGATTAGAGCGCGGTTTTATGCGTTTTCCAACGGTAAAACAGTTTAGAGTTTCATCTCAATTTAACCCCCGTCGTATTAACCCTGTTACAGGACGTTTAGCTGCTCATAAAGGTGTCGATTTTGCCATGCCAGTAGGGACTCCAGTATTAGCAACAGGGGATGGCGAAGTGATTGTGGCAAAATACAGTGGCGCGGCTGGTAACTTTATCGCGATTCGCCATGGTAGCCAATACACCACACGCTATATGCATTTACGTCAGTTATTGGTAAAGCCAGGGCAACGTGTTAAACGTGGTGACAGAATAGCCTTATCAGGCAATACAGGACGTTCTACAGGGCCTCATTTACACTATGAGATGTGGATCAACCAACAAGCTGTTAATCCATTAACGGCAACATTACCTCGTGCTGACGGTTTAACAGGCAAAGATAAGCAAGAATACTTAGCTAAAGTCAAAGAAATC
Organism: Proteus sp. FME41; assembly: GCF_014897315.1. Classification (GTDB taxonomy): domain Bacteria; phylum Pseudomonadota; class Gammaproteobacteria; order Enterobacterales; family Enterobacteriaceae; genus Proteus. Next base: position 79,395 of record NZ_JABUYL010000013.1, read on the forward strand.
AAGCCTCAATTAGTGCTAGCCGATTGACAGTAAACACGAATTTAAAGACATAAAAGCGGATGATTGATATCATCCGCTTTTGTTTTAACGTTTTTTACGCCTATTAGGGGTGTCAGTTCAGAGAGTTATCTGATGAATAAAGAAAAAGATACAGATAGCAAAGCGGGTTATGTGCCCACTTTCCACCGTGCGTATTTGCATCCTCGTCACTGGGGAACATGGTTAGGTGCAGGTGTTTTAAGTGCATTGGCTTATATGCCAGTCAAATGGCGTGATCCATTTCTTGCTTCTATTGGTCGTTTTGTTGGGCGTAAAGCGAAAAGCGCAAGACGTCGTGCAGATATCAACTTAAGATACTGTTTCCCTCAGTGGGATAAAACACAACGTGAAAGTGTACTTGATGGCATGTTTGAAATTGCACCCCAATCTTTTGCCATGTTAGCTGAACTTTGCTTAAGAGGGCCTGACCGCATATTAAAACGGACAAACTGGCAGGGCTTAGAGATTATTGAACGTTTTAAAGAACAAGGCCGTAATGTCATTTTTATGGTGCCCCATGGTTGGGCTGTTGATATTCCTGCAATGCTATTAGCAGCAAAAGGCCAGCAAATGGCGGCCATGTTCCATCACCAAAAAGATCCTGTTGCTGATTATTTATGGAATAAAGCACGACATCATTTTGATGGACGATTGCATTCACGCGAAGCAGGCATTAAGCCATTTATTTCTTCTGTACGACAAGGCTTTTGGGGATATTATTTACCCGATCAAGATCACGGTGCTGAGCATAGCCAATTTGTCGATTTTTTTGGCACCTATAAAGCGACATTACCTGCCATTGGGCGTTTAATGAAAGTATGCCGAGCGGCTATTGTGCCTTTATTTCCAGTGTATTGTCATAAAACACATCAATTGACTATTATTATTCGTGAGCCAATGGATGATATTGAAGGTAAAGATGATGCTTACATTGCACGCAGAATGAATGAAGAGCTAGAAGCGTTAGTCACGCCAACGCCAGAACAATATACGTGGATCTTAAAATTATTGAAAACACGTAAAGAGGGTGAAATAGAGCCTTACGCGCGTGAGAATATCTTGGATTAGTCAGCGATAAATTGATAAGCCGATATAAAAAACGGGCACTTAATTAAGTGCCCGTTTTGCTATTAACATTTACAAAAATAGCTTATTCAACAGTCAGAATACGACAGGTGTTGGTACTGCCTACTGTGCCCATTTGGTCACCTTGAGTCACTAACACTAAATCACCAGACACTAAGAAACCTTTATCACGTAAACGCCCAATCGCTTCATTAGCGGCTGCGATGCCATCCGTGTGAGTGCTGCAAAAAACAGGTGTCACACCACGGTAAAGTGCAGTTTGGTTGAGTGTTTTCTCATGACGAGACATAGAGAAAATAGGTAAACCCGTGCTAATGCGAGACATCATGCGTGCTGTACGCCCTGATTCTGTCATAGCGATAATCGCATTAACACCTTTCATATGGTTGGCTGCATACATGGTGGACATTGCAATAGCTTCTTCCACAGTATCAAACACCATATCTAAGCGGTGTTTAGAGATATTGGCGGCTGGCATTTTCTCAGCGCCTAAACAGACTTGAGCCATTGAAGCAACTGTTTCAGCTGGATACTGGCCTGCTGCGGTTTCTGCTGAAAGCATAACGGCATCCGTACCATCTAATACGGCGTTAGCTACGTCCATAACCTCTGCACGTGTTGGCATTGGGTTTGTTATCATTGACTCCATCATTTGAGTTGCAGTGATAACGACACGATTAAGCTGGCGAGCACGGCGAATAAGTTTTTTCTGGACACCAACAAGCTCTGGATCACCAATTTCAACGCCTAAGTCACCACGAGCGACCATCACGACATCAGAAGCAAGAATGATTTCATCGATAATTTCATCATTAGCAACCGCTTCGGCACGCTCGACTTTAGATACGATTTGACATTCACAGCCCGCATCGCGTGCTAAACGGCGAGCAAGGTTTAGATCTTCACCTGTTCTTGGGAATGAGACCGCTAGATAATCAACGCCAATTTTTGCTGCTGTAATAATATCTTGCTTATCTTTTTCGGTTAACGCATCAGCAGAGAGACCTCCGCCTAATTTATTAATACCTTTATTATTGGATAAAGGGCCACCCACAGTGACTTCAGTAAAAACTTTTAGTCCGTCAACTTTGAGTACTTTTAATTGAACGCGACCATCATCAAGCAGTAAAATATCACCCGGAACAACATCGGCAGGCAAACCTTTATAATCAATACCGACTTGAGTTTGATTACCTTCGCCTTTTTCTAAATTGGCATCAAGTAAGAATTTATCACCGACATTTAGGAAAACTTTTCCGTCTTTAAACGTAGAAACACGGATTTTAGGGCCTTGTAAATCCCCAAGAATAGCAACATGGCGACCAAGTTTTGCTGCAATTTCACGCGTACGATTAGCGCGAGCAAGATGATCTTCCGCAGAACCATGAGAGAAATTTAATCGAACAACGTTTGCGCCAGCAATAATAATTTTTTCTAAGTTATTATCACGATCTGTTGCTGGGCCTAAGGTGGTAACAATTTTTGTTCTTCTGAGCCGTCTGGACATGTATTACTCCGTTGACCTTGAACGAAAGGTGTTGGCTATTGGATAAAATAGGGAAAAGGCAATATTTTATCCAATATGTTAAGTGAAACGCTTCAAGCTAATTGTAACATACACTACTGTTTTCATTATATGCGAGAGTTAGCTCGCAGATATGCTACCATTTTTCAAAAAGTTATCTAGTCAAGGGCACAATAGGAAGTGTGACAATACTAACAGAATAATTAAAAACGATTACTTATCAAACCGTGAATCACGTAATGCTTCTTTGACGCGCTTCAAGTTATCTCTGAATTTAGGACCTCGGCGTAAAATAAATCCTGTCGCAAGAACATCAATGACGGTGAGTTGTGCAAGGCGGGAAATCATCGGCATGTAAATATCAGTATCTTCGGGGACGTCGAGTAAGATTGATAAGGTCGCTTCAGATGCTAACAACGAACCCGGAGTTGTTATCGCAATAACCGCAGCATCATTTTCGCGTGCGATTTTAGCTATTTCGACTAAATTTTTAGTACGCCCAGTATGTGAGATAATCACCACTACATCACCATCTGTACTATTGATACAACTCATTCTTTGCATCACTACATCATCAAAATAAGTCACCGGAATATTAAAACGAGAAAACTTATTCATGGCATCGTGAGCCACTGCAGCAGATGCACCTAAGCCGAAGAAAGAGATTTTTTTTGCTTGTGTTAAAATATCAACCGCGCGATTAATGACAGCGATATCAATATTATTTTTAGCATTTTCTAATCCTGCCATGGCGGATTCAAAAATTTTATTGGTATAAGAAGAAACAGTATCAGAATCATCGATATTACGATTTACATAAGGTGTGCCATTGGCAATGCTTTGTGCTAATTGTAATTTAAAATCAGGAAATCCTTTTGTTGCCATACGACGGCAAAAACGATTAACAGTGGGTTCGCTGACATCAGCTGTTTTCGCCATCAAGGCAATACTAGAGTGGATAACAGTTTGTGGTGCAGTTAAAACAGCCTCTGCCACTTTTTTTTCTGATTTACTCAAGATGTCCAGATTAGACTGAACCCTTTCCAATATATTCATCAAATATACAGATCCTTGGCTTTGCCAATTTCAATAAAAGGAGAAATCTATAACGGTTTTATGAAAATATACTACGCATAGAACAAGGCTTGCAGTGTAAACCATCGGTAAACAGGGCTTTTTTCGTTAAAGTATGACGTGTGTCTAACTTTCAAAGCTGAAAACAAGAAACAAAACTGTTGTAAAGTTACAAGAAAGAATAAAACACTAGACATAAAATGAAGCATTACAATATGTGTGATAAGTTAGAGACTAAAATGTGCGAGCGTATTTACTGAATACACCCAAAAGAGTACATTAACACAAAATTCTGTAACAAAATTACAAAATCTCATCATGAGGAGACGTACTATGGCAGCGATATCGACTGCTCAGGCCTGTGATCTGGTTATCTTCGGCACGAAAGGGGATCTCGCGCGCCGTAAGCTTATTCCATCATTATATCAATTGGAAAAAGCAGGGTATATTCACCCTGACTCTCGTATTATTGGCGTTGGTCGTGCCGACTGGGATGCTGAGGCCTATAAAAATGTTGCCCATGAAGCGCTACAAACCTTTTTAAAAGAAGAAATCAATCCTGAAATTTGGCAGCGTTTAAGTGATCGCTTAGATTTTTGTAATCTTGATGTTAATGAAACAGACCATTTCATTGAGCTATCAAAGCACCTAAAACAAGACAAATTACCCGCTATTTATTACTTTGCAATGCCACCAAGTACCTTTAGTGCTATGTGCAAGGGCTTAGGTCATGCAAAATTAAATAAAGAACCTAACCGTGTCGTGATGGAAAAACCATTAGGCACAGATTTAGCATCTTCAGTTTCTATTAATGATAGTGTGGCGAAATACTTTAAAGAGAGTCAAATTTATCGTATCGACCACTATTTAGGCAAAGAAACAGTTTTAAATTTATTAGCATTGCGTTTTGCTAACTCCCTATTTGTTAACAATTGGGACAATAAAACGATTGATCATGTCCAAATTACCGTTGCTGAAGAAGTCGGTATTGAAGGACGTTGGGGATATTTTGATCAAGCAGGGCAAATGCGCGATATGGTGCAAAATCACCTGTTACAAATTTTGACCATGATTGCGATGTCGCCACCGGCTGATTTGACTGCTGACAGTATTCGCCAAGAGAAAGTGAAAGTATTACGTTCATTGCGCCGTATTGATAATACGAATATTCGTGAGAAAACGGTTCGTGGGCAATATACAGGTGGTTTTGTACAAGGTAAAAAAGTACCGGGTTATCTTGATGAAGAGGGTGCCAATAAAGCCAGTCATACAGAAACCTTTGTAGCCATCCGCGCTGATATTGATAACTGGCGTTGGGCTGGCGTTCCGTTCTATTTAAGAACAGGTAAGCGTCTACCAAGCAAATGTTCTGAAGTCGTCGTTTATTTTAAAAAACCAGCATTAAATATCTTTAGTGAGACATATCAAGAGTTGCCACAAAATAAGCTGACGATCCGTTTACAGCCAGATGAAGGCATTGATATCGAAGTACTGAATAAAGCACCAGGTCTTGATCATAAACATCGTTTACAAACGACAAAGCTGGACTTAAGTTTCTCTGAAACATTCAATCAAACACATTTAGCGGATGCTTACGAACGTTTATTGTTAGAAGCTATGCGTGGTATTCAAGCCTTGTTCGTACGTCGCGATGAAGTAGAAGAGGCATGGAAATGGGTTGATTCAATTATCAATGCATGGGAATGTGATAATGAATTACCTAAACCATATCAAGCAGGCACATGGGGCCCAGTAGCTTCTGTTGCTATGATCACTCGCGATGGTCGTTCTTGGAATGAAATTGAATAATTAATGTCGATTATTTATTCTCATGAGAAAACACCCAGTTATGCTGGGTGTTTTTGTCTCAACTAAATATCTTTAAGCATAATTACAGCAATTTAGATGAATAAAACTACTGAAGTATCGTAAAACTACTGATTAACTATGCAATCTGATTTTAGTTAGAAACTAAAACTTAAACAAAACCAATCAATTAACTAAAAAATTTTTCTTCAAAAGCATTGCTTTAAATAATTTGGCGTGATAGAAATATCATGTAATATTTAACCATCTTATATGAGGATTCGGAGTATATCGTGCGGATGGTCTGTGCGATGAAAGAATAAACAATCATGACTAGCGCCAAAAGCGTCAAAGTTAAACGTTCTACCTATAAGTTATTCCTCTCTGCTATTTTATCCAGCGAACACTACTGGTGTGGCGCATTATAGAAATCTCTCACCTTAATTCCTGACGCAATCAGGAAATGACGTTGCCTTAACGTTCGGCTTTTATTGCCGCCAGAAAGACTATCTACCTCTTCTCTATCTTCTGCGCAAGAAACGTTTTGGCGTATTTCGAATGTGTATGAGAGATGAAAAAATGATTTATTGGATATTTTTAGCATTAGCTATTGTTTGTGAAGTTATCGGTACTTTATCGATGAAGTACGCCAGTGTAAGTGGTGGTTACACCGGTATGATAGTGATGTGGTTTATGATTGCCACTTCCTATATCTTTTTAGCCATTGCCGTTAAAAAAGTGGCATTAGGTGTAGCATATGCACTGTGGGAAGGTATTGGAATTGTCATTATTACGACATTTAGTGTTCTGTGGTTTGGTGAATCACTTTCACCATTAAAATTAGGTGGTCTAGCGATGTTAATTGCTGGGATCACGCTCATCAAATCAGGGACTAAAAAATCGGCAGTTGCGAAGAAAACAACCGAGTCGGTGAAAAGTATTGCAGGTAAAGCCAAGCACGTTGCGAGTGCCGTAAAAGGAGCGAATAAGCCAATTCCTGCCAATATCAAGGAGGCTTAATTATGTTAGCTCAATTTGAATGGTGGCATGGTGCGTTTCTAATACTGGCGGTTGTGCTTGAAATCGTAGCGAATATATTCTTAAAAATGTCTAACGGCTTTAGCCGAATGAAATTAGGAATATTATCACTAGTTTGTGTGTTAGGTGCCTTTAGTGCGCTGGCAATGGCAGTCAAAGGGATAGAGCTTTCAGTTGCTTATGCACTTTGGGGAGCATTCGGTATTATTGCAACTATCGCCGCCGGTTGGATTTTATTTAATCAGAGACTCAATTATAAAGGATGGGGTGGAATTATATTATTACTGGTTGGTATGGTAATGATTAAATTTGCCTAAATCTACTTAATGTAATGAATAAGTAAAGCAATAAGATTAATATCACAGTAAAATTAGAAAACAACAAAGGGCCGAGTTTTTCTGAACTCAGCCCTTTGTTTTATACTTAAGATATTATTGTTCTATTTTTTGAGTCAAAATTGTGTTTCTGATATCAGTTAAATAAAGTGAAATTAAATATATTTAATATAAAATATATTTAACTATTTTTTCTTTAAAATATGATTGCTTGAGATTATCGGAAAATGACAATGAAACTGAAATATATCGCTTTATGCTTACCTTTATTATTAACAGCGTGTGGTGAAAAAACGGAACCTATTGGCTGTTCTTCAGATGTAACACAAATTTCCCTTATTGAGGCATTGAAAAAAACAACATTAGAAGAAATCTCTCGCCAGACAAGTCATTATTCTGATGTCACAAATCAATTAAAACGGACAACATTAGAAGAAATTAGTTTTAATGTGTCTGAAATAATGACTAAAGCGAATGACCCTAATAGTACGATGAAATCATGTTCTGCAATGGTGTCAATGACCATACCTGCCAATAATTATGAAACATTACATGATTATTATCGTACTGAATTCAATAGTAATCTTGATAAAACCCTTGAAACCTTATCATTAGAGCAAAATGCGAATACTTTCTCTGCGAGAATAGATTATAGTGCTCAACCAACCGATGATAATAAAACAGTATTTGTCAATATTGCCTCAAAAAATAGTATTTCAAATGGTGCTGCGTTTGTTTCTACGTTATCTATAGTCAAACCGATTAAAGAACAACAAAGAATATTGCAACAACAGCAAGAACAAGAGTTACAAAAGAAACAAGAAGAACTTCGCCAACAGCAAGAATTAAATCGTCAAAAACAATTATTAGATCAACAAGCAGAACAAGAATCACAACGTCAGCAGGCGTTAGAACAACAAGAAGTTCGTCGTCAAAGACAAGCCTTGCAACAAGAAGAGCAAGAAATACCACAACTTTCACTTTCTCAAGCAAAACAAGATTTTCTTTCTGCAGATGCTGAATTAAATAATAGATGGCAAAGTTTAAGTAGTGAACAAAGAAAAGCTTTATTATTAGGTCAACGCCAGTGGATAAAAAATAAAGATCTTATTTGTGGGAAAGTGACGTCTCAAGGTAGTGATGCTGAATTGGCAAAGATATATAATTGTCATGCGGAAACAATAAAAAATAGAATTCCTGATTTGAAATAAATTTCATAAATAAAAATTTAGCACCTAAAGTATAGGTGCTAAATAAAGCTTATTTACATTGCCGCAATAATTTTAATTTCAACTTTATATTCAGGGTGCATTAATTGTGCTTGTACAGTACAACGAACAGGGGCGCTGCCTTTAGCAACCCAAGCATCCCATGCTTTATTCATGCCCTCAAAATCGGCTTTATCTGCTAAAAAAAGTGTAGCATCAAGAATTTTCGTTTTATCAGAACCCACTCGTTGTAATAAAACATCAATTGCCGCTAATGTATCTGCTGTTTGTTCAATAATATCGCCTGATAAATTTTCGGGTACTGCAGTGTAATAGATAGTGTCATTATGAATAACAGCTTCAGACCAGCGATCTTCAGGGTCGATACGTTTAATTGTCATTGAGTTCTCCTTTGTATTAACGGCATAGGTGGTACTTTTAGTTATCCACTGGCATAATTTACGTCTTATTTTATAAAAAGAGTATGCCTGTGTCAGACGATTTTGCAGAAAACGGGATTTTAACCCGAACGATCCCTGGATTTCATCCCCGTGAAGCTCAACGACAAATGGCGAAATCAATAACGGATATTATTGACAAGCAGGGCGTACTTATCGCGGAAGCAGGAACGGGAACAGGGAAAACCTATGCCTATCTTGTACCCGCGTTGCGTTCAGGTAAAAAAACCATTATCTCAACAGGCTCTAAAGCCTTACAAGATCAATTATATAGCCGTGATCTCCCCACGATTATTGAAGCGATTAATTATGAAGGTAACACAGCCTTATTGAAAGGGCGTTCTAACTATCTCTGCTTGGAACGACTTGATCAACAAATGCTTAGCGGTGGTGATCTTGACGCTGAAGTCTTATCTGATGTGATGTACGTGCGTCAATGGTCAACACAAACCGAAGATGGTGATGTTAGCCGCTGTCATAGTGTTGCTGAAGATAGCCGAGTTTGGCCTTTAGTGACGAGCACTAACGATAACTGTTTAGGCAGTGATTGTCCTCGTTATAAAGAGTGTTATGTTTTAAGTGCACGTAAAAAGGCAATGGATGCGGATATTGTTGTTGTGAATCACCATTTATTTATGGCGGATACCGTTGTTAAAGACACGGGCTTTGGTGAGTTAATCCCTGAAGCAGAAATCATGATCTTTGATGAGGCTCACCAAATTCCTGATATTGCCAGTCATTACTTTGGTCAGCAACTGACCAGTAGGCAGCTTTTTGATCTTGCAAGAGATATGACGATTGCTTATCGCACAGAAGTAAGAGATCAAGTTCAGTTACAAAAAAGTGCTGATAGATTAATGCAAATGGTGATGGATTTTCGCCTAGTGCTAGGTGAAACAGGCTATCGAGGAAACTTACGTGAGCTATTGCAAGGTGGCGAAACAAAACGTTTTCTTACGTTACTGGATGATGCCTTAGAATTGAGTTATGACGTAATGAAACTCTCATTAGGGCGAAGCCAATTACTTGATAGTGCTTTTGAACGTGCTACCGTTTATCGCAATCGCTTAAAACGCCTAATTGATACTACAATACCTGGCTATAGTTATTGGTTTGAAAGCTATGGTCGTCATTTTTTATTAGCCATTACACCTCTCTCTGTTGCTGATAAATTTCGTGAATTGATTAAAGCACATAAAAGTAGTTGGGTATTTACTTCAGCAACACTCTCTGTGAATGAGAAAATGTCTTATTACACAGATAGGCTGGGTTTAGAGAATGCTACAACACTGATTTTAAACAGTCCGTTTGATTATCAACATCAAACGTTATTATGTGTACCTCGTTATCTCCCCCCGTTAAATCAATCCTATACTGCGAAGCGTCTCGCTGAAATGCTAACGCCAGTCATTCTAAAAAATAAAGGTCGCTGTTTCTTTCTTTGTACCTCGCATGCCATGATGCGCGGGCTTGCTGAAGAATTTAAAGCCAGTTTGCCGTTACCTGTATTAATGCAAGGTGAAATGAGTAAAACACAGTTACTGCAAAAATTTGTCTCATCTGGTAATGCACTTTTAGTTGCTACGCAAAGTTTTTGGGAAGGGGTCGATGTGCGTGGTGACGCACTGTCTTGTGTGATTATTGATAAGTTGCCGTTTACTGCCCCTGATGATCCATTACTAAGAGCACGTATCGAAGATTGTGAATTACGAGGTGGAGATGCTTTTCGAGATGTACAAATTCCGGATGCCGTTATTAGTCTAAAACAGGGTGTCGGACGATTAATCCGTGATGTACAGGATTACGGTGCGATTATAGTTTGTGATGATAGATTGGTTTCTCGCGCTTACGGCGAAGTTTTTTTAAGTAGTTTACCGCCGTCACCACGTACTCGTTCACTTGAAAAAACAATGAAATTTTTGAGCCAACGCGCACCGCATGATGAAACACAAGAAATATCTGCGTCATAATAGCGATCGCACAGAATGTGTGTTTATTCTGTTGAACACTATTATGATATTATTCTTTCTCTTTTAATTATCGAATTTGCCGGAGTTATGGCGTGTCACTGCGAATTTTAGCAATTGATACTGCAACAGAATCTTGTTCAGTTGCAGTTTGGAATGAAGGTGTTGTTGCTTCACGTTTTGAAATCTCACCTCGTGAACATACACAAAAGATTTTACCTATGGTTAAAAATGCTTTACAGGAAGCAAATTTAACATTGCAATCATTAGATGCAATTGCGTTTGGGCGAGGACCTGGCAGTTTTACTGGGGTTCGTATTGGCGTAGGTATTGCACAAGGTATTGCGCTAGGTGCTGAATTACCTATGATAGGAATTTCATCACTTGCCACTATGGCCGAAGGCGTATTGAGAACAACGGGTATTAAACAGGTTCTTGTTGCAATAGATGCGCGTATGGGCGAAATTTATTGTGCACAATATCAGTGCGACGATGCAGGTGTATGGTCTGGTGAAGAAACGGAAGCCGTAATGAAACCAGAACAATTTGTAGACGTATTGCAATCAACCTCTGGGACTTGGGCAATTGCAGGTACAGGCTGGCAAGCCTACCCTGATTTAAAAGAAACGTTACCTTGTACGATTGTTGACACTGAAATTACGTTACCTGCAGCACAAGATATGTTACCCCTTGCCGTTACCGCTTGGCGTGAGGGCAAAGCAACAAAAGTTGAAGAGGCTGAACCGGTCTATTTACGTAATGAAGTCACGTGGAAAAAATTACCTGGGCGTGAATAGAGTGTGAGTATCTATTAGAATCCGAAGAGTGAGGCTATAATAGCACTATAGAGTAACGTCAATAATGACTTGCAATGAGGTGGTTTATGAACAGACAATTAAACTATCGTTTGGTAAGCAAAGCGCTATTTTTGTCTGGTGCGTTGCTTCTAGCCGGATGCGTCTCTATACCTGAGTCAATAAAAGGCACATCAGCTACACCCGTCACTGATCTAAATGGTGTTTTTGTGGCCCCAGAGCTTTATGTCGGTCAAGAAGGACGTTTTGGCGGACGTGTGATTGATGTTAAAAACCTTCAATCATCCACACAGCTAGAAATTGCGGTTATGCCTCTTTCTCAATACGATGCAGCACCTGAGTTACAGCAACCTTCTGTCGGTCGCCTCTATGCTAATGTCACGCATTTTTTAGATCCTACAGATTATAAAAATCAGTATGTAACCGTGGTCGGAACGATTAAAGGCGTCGAAAACGGCAAGGTAGGTGAAGCTAACTATCCATTTTTACGCATGGATGTAACAGGGATGAAACGCTGGACATTGACACAACAAGTTATTATGCCAGCACCTGTTATGACATGGGGTTACTATGGTGATGGTCCATATTGGGGTTATCATCATGGGTATGGTGGTTACGGTGGGTATCCTTACGGAACAGGTCAGGTTGTACCCATTTTAGAATAAAAAATGGGGTTTTGATTTAATGACGTTATAATATTTTATCTCCATTTGTTTGAATCGGTGTATAATTAAAACCTATAATATATTAGGTAACTATCTAATAGAGTTATTAAAGTTGAATAAAAATTAAGAGAGGGCGGTTTTTACCGCCTTCTTTTTTGTTAGCCTAAAAATAAAATATTTAGTGACACACTTCGCATCTTCACAACAGAAAATTGTTTGTGCTGGTAGGATGAGTTAATACTTTGTTAAAAATGAAACATAATATTAACCCGAGAAGTGCGATTAATCAGGAGTACTACTTTGGAAAAAGTCTGGCTTAAACGTTATCCGGCAGATGTTCCGGCTGAAATTGACCCGGACCGTTTTGCATCCCTTGCTGAGATGCTTGAAAACGCTGTCGCAAATTACGCAGATCAACCCGCCTTTATCAATATGGGCGAGGTCATGACTTATCGCAAACTTGAAGAGCGCAGCCGTGCTTTCGCCGCTTACTTGCAAAATGGTTTAGGGTTAAAAAAAGGCGATCGTGTTGCCTTAATGATGCCTAATTTATTGCAATATCCTATTGCGCTTTTCGGTATTCTTCGCGCAGGTATGGTTGTGATAAATGTGAACCCACTTTATACACCAAGAGAGCTCGAACATCAGCTAAATGACAGTGGCGCAAGTGCTATTGTTATTGTCTCTAACTTTGCGCATACACTCGAAAAAATCGTCTTTAATACCAGCATTAAACACGTTATTTTAACCCGAATGGGTGATCAGCTATCACGCCCAAAAGCAACCTTAGTTGATTTTGTTGTGAAGTATATCAAACGATTAGTGCCTAAATATAATTTGCCTGATGCTATTTCATTTCGTCGAGCAATGCATTTTGGTTATCGGATGCAATATATCAAACCGGAGATCACTGGGGGCGATTTAGCATTCTTACAATATACTGGGGGTACAACAGGAATTGCTAAGGGGGCTATGTTAACGCATCGTAATATGTTGGCAAATCTTGAACAAGCCAAAGCCGCTTATGTGCCCGCCTTAAATGTAGGTAAAGAGCTGGTGGTAACTGCATTACCGCTGTATCACGTTTTTGCTTTAACCGTTAACTGTCTGTTGTTTATTGAAGTCGGGGGTAAAAACCTACTGATCACTAACCCTCGTGATGTTAAAGGTACGATTAAGGAATTATCACGTTACCCTGTCACGGCAATTACAGGTGTGAATACCTTATTCAATGCATGGCTACAAAATCCAGAGTTTCGCCAGCTTGATTTTTCTAAACTTAATCTTTCTGTCGGCGGCGGTATGCCTGTACAACGCAGCGTAGCTGAAGAGTGGGAAGCATTAACCGGCAAACATTTGTTAGAAGGTTATGGGCTAACAGAATGTTCTCCTCTGGTCACTGGAAATCCGTATAATCTAAAAAAATACAGTGGCAGTATTGGATTACCCGTACCTTCAACGGACGTCAAGTTTATGGATGATGAAGGTAATGAGGTTGACCGTACTGTAGGCGGCGAAATGTGGGTTCGTGGACCTCAGGTCATGAAGGGGTATTGGAACCGTCCTGATGCAACTGATGAGGTTTTACATGATGGTTGGGTTGCGACGGGTGATATTGCGACAATGGATGACGAAGGCTTTATTCGTATCATTGATCGTAAAAAAGATATGATTTTAGTGTCAGGTTTTAACGTCTATCCCAATGAGGTTGAAGAGGTCGTTACAGCACACCCTAAAGTTTTAGAATCCGCGGCAATTGGTGTACCGAGTAAAAATTCAGGTGAGACAGTTAAAATTTTTATCGTGAAAAAAGATCCTTCATTGACAGAAGATGAAGTGAAAACTCACTGCCGTCGCTATTTAACAGGTTATAAAGTTCCCAAGATTATTGAGTTTCGTGATGAGTTGCCAAAGTCAAATGTGGGTAAAATTTTACGCAGAGAGTTAAGAAATGAAGAAAAACAGTTGAAAACATCAACTGAATCTTGATACAACACTCAATAACCTTTTTCAATTTCGCCGGTTTACACCGGCGTTTTTGTGATTACACAAAAAGTCATTAGACATAAAAACAAGAGAAACCTGTTTTGAATTATCAATTGATTACGACAGACACTGCATTAGATATCGCCTGTAAAGCCGCATCACTGGCTTCACAAATCGCCTTAGATACAGAGTTTGTCCGCATACGCACCTATTACCCACATCTTGGTTTAATCCAGATGTATGATGGTCAACAGATCTCTCTTATTGATCCGCTTGCAATCACTGATTGGACTCCTTTTGTTGAGTTATTAATGAACCCAAATATCATGAAATATCTCCATGCGGGGAGTGAAGATATTGAAGTGTTCTCACATCAATTTGGTTGTGTCCCAACACCAATGATAGACACTCAAGTTGTTGCCGCCTTTTTGGGATATCCTATTTCTTGTGGTTTCGCAACATTAGTTGAGATATATGAAAATATCGCATTAGATAAAAGTGAATCTCGAACAGATTGGTTAGCGCGCCCATTAACTGAAAGACAGTGTCAATATGCCAGTGGTGATGTTTTCTATTTACTTCCATTAGCTAAAAAATTAATTACAGAAGCCGAAGATGCTGGTTATATGGATGCGATTGCTGATGAATGCGAAATGATTGCAGAACGTCGCCAAGAGACAGTTATACCTGAGCTTGCTTACCGTGAAATTAGTAATGCTTGGCAATTAAAAGGCCAACATTTAGCCTGTTTACAAATGCTTGCACAATGGCGCTTAAATCAAGCTAAAGCCCGTGATATGGCATTAAACTTTGTTGTAAGAGAAGAGCATTTATGGGCTGTTGCACGTTATCTTCCTTCTTCATTAGCCGAATTAGATGCCTTGTCGCTATCGGGACAAGAAATTCGTTGTCATGGACGCCGCTTACTCGATTTTGTTGCTAAAGCTAAAGAAGTAAAAGATGAAGATTGTCCTAAGCCGATTAGCAATATAATTGAACAACCTAATTATAAAAAAGCGTTTAAAGCCATCAAAACGGTTATTCAAGAAATCAGTGAAGGTCAGCGTTATAATCCTGAACTATTAGCCTCAAGAAGACAAATTAATCAGCTACTGAGTATTCACTGGAAAATAAAGGAAGGGCAACCCGAACTTATTTCACGCTGGCGTAAAGCATTATTAGAAGAAAAAGTGACTGAAATCTTGGCTGAATATCCTTAGTTTTATTAATTATCTAATACCCGAAATTAAATAGGAGTCTCTTTAGAGGCTCTTTTTTTACACGCAAAAAAATCGCCTATAAAAAATAGGTGAGATTAGAAAGGGGATGAAATAGATTAAGGGTAAAAATAAACGTTATTACAGAATAAAAGAGCTCCTTTGACTTATCACCAATGATTAAAATAGCAACGAGATATAGCGCTATTTGCGCATTCAGGTCTTTCGTATTTGTATATAATTAAACACAGAGCCAATCAAATTAGTTATAGTTCATGGCTGGCTCTGTGAATAATGACTGATATAAAGTGTCAATGTGATTTACTTTGTCGGTTCTTCGTTTTCAGGTAAAGTCACATTGAGTTCTAATACAGAGATATCGTCCCCTTTTTGTTCAAATTGAACAGAAAGCATCTCTGGATCTATCTGTACATATTTACAGATAACAGCTAATAAATCTCTTTTCATATCAGGTAAATAAGCAGGCTCACTATCACCACGGCGACGTTCTGCTACGATAATTTGTAGACGCTCCTTGGCAATATTAGCTGTCGATTTTTTACGCGACAGGAAAAAATCTAGTAAAGCCATCTTTTACCCCCCAAAAAGGCGTTTCAGAAAGCCTTTTTTCTCTTCTTCAATAAAACGGAATGGATGTTCTTCACCTAACAAACGATTTACGGTATCTGAATAGGCTTTACCTGCATCAGATTCGCTATCTAAAATAACAGGTTCACCTTGGTTAGATGAACGTAAAACAGATTGATCTTCGGGAATAACACCCAAAAGTGGAATGCATAGAATTTCAAGGACATCTTCCATACTTAACATATCACCACGGCTTACACGGCCGGGATTATAACGTGTTAATAAAAGATGTTCTTTTATTGGGTCTTGACCACGTTCAGCTCGACGTGACTTAGAGGCAAGAATGCCTAAAATACGGTCGGAGTCACGTACAGATGAAACTTCAGGGTTTGTTGTGATAACTGCTTCATCTGCAAAATAAAGGGCCATTAATGCACCGCTTTCAATACCCGCAGGCGAATCACAAATAATAAAATCAAATCCCATTTGATCGAGTTCATCTAATACTTTCTCTACACCTTCACGGGTAAGAGCGTCTTTATCTCGTGTTTGTGATGCAGGGAGAATAAATAGATTTTCTGTGCGCTTATCTTTAATTAATGCTTGATTTAAAGAGGCATCGCCCTGAATAACGTTAACAAAATCATAAACAACTCTACGTTCACAACCCATGATAAGGTCTAAATTACGTAACCCAATATCAAAGTCGATAACAACCGTCTTATGACCTTTTTGAGCGAGGCCGGTAGAAATGGCCGCGCTGGAAGTTGTTTTACCAACCCCACCTTTACCTGACGTAACAACAATAATGCGTGCCATGGAGTGATTCCTTGTCGATGCTCTAAATTAAGTTCTCGATTGTTAATTCATTCTCTTGCAAACTAAGTTGTACAGGCTGACCAACAAAGTCTGTAGGAATTTGGTCGCTTAGCCAATATTGACCAGCAATGGAAACAAGTTCAGCAGACAGATGTGTACAAAAAATATGGCTTTCTTTATCACCCGATGCACCAGCAAGCACACGTCCACGTAACACACCGTAGATATGCACATTGCCATCAGCAATCAATTCAGCGCCAGCACTCACATTACTAATTACAACTAAATCGCTATTTTGAGCATAAATGCGCTGACCCGAACGTACAGGGGTATGGATGATTTTTGTTCTTTGGCGCACAACTGTCGGTGCTTCATCCGTTTTATCGGTATTTTCCTGAGCGGTTGGCTTAACTATTTTACCTTCATTTAAGATAGGTAACTGTGCGGCAATTATCGCTTCTTTCTGTTGCGCGTCTGAACTACCACTAATTCCCACGACTCGTAAGCCAGCATCTTCTACAATTCGCCTCAGTTTTTTAAAATCAATATTTTCATCTGCCAAGGCAGAGACATTGATAACTACAGGCGCATTTTTCAGAAATTGAGGCGCTTGTGCAATTTTTTCTGAAATCGCCTGACGAATAACCTTCGGTGTTCCATCATTTAAATGGAGTACTGAAAGGGTAAAATTACTGCCTTTTAACTCAATGGGCGTATTTGACATCTATCTGACTCAGTAAATTTTTTATAATCTGGCACAAAAAACCAGAGACGATATTACGAAAGTATATAAGCATGTTATATTTACTAAAATATTCAGGCAAGTCGCTTATTTTAATAATTAGAGTTTAATGAAAATGATTTGTGCAATTTACCGTAGTACCAAACGTGATCAAACTTATTTATACATCGAAAAAAAGGATGATTTCTCTCGAATTCCAGCCGAATTATTACAAAGTTTTGGCGAGCCTCAATTTGCAATGTTGCTAAACCTCGCGGATAGACAGCGTTTAGCGCATGCTGACATTGAAAAAGTCAAAAAAACGTTAGTTGAACAGGGTTTTTACTTACAAGTACCACCCCCTGTCGAAAGTCTGTTAAATGTTTATTTAGATGAATTAAAAAAATCAGAAAAAACTGAATAAATCATCGAGATAAAAGGAGCATAAATGTTCAAATATTCGTTCATCGCTGTGATTGTTTCTGGATTAATGTTATCTGCATGCACTAATAGCCAGCAAAAATTGGCGGAAAGACAAATTAAAGTCCCAGACTCAACCATACTTGAAACACAAAAAACGCCTCGATGGAAACAAGTGGATGTTTCATCATTAGAACAAGCCTTTCCTAAAGACACTCGTATCCCTGCACAATTTCCGGCATATGTTGATGCATTGAAATTGAAAGCCGCTCAATTAGGGTATAAGCAAGAAACAATAGATTTTGCTTTTTCAGAAGCACATTTTATTGAACGAGTGATTAAATCAGACCGAAATCAACCGGAAAAGAAAATCACACTTGATGTTTACCTTCCCCGTATTGTCACTAATGGACGCTTAAATCAAGGGGCTACGCTATATCAAGAAAATCAAGAAACCCTAACGAAAATTAGCAATAAATATGGTGTGCCAGCAAGCTATATTGTTGCTTTATGGGGACTCGAAAGTGGTTTTGGCAAAGTGCAGGGAAAAGAAGATGTTGTCTCTGCCCTTGCAACGTTAGCATTTGAAGGCCGCCGAGAAGAACTATTTTCACGTCAATTAATGGCAGCGCTTGAAATTATTGAAGAAGGATATTTACCTCAAGGACAACGCCTGAAAGGTTCTTGGGCAGGTGCGATGGGACAGACTCAGTTTATGCCTTCTTCTTTTCTCACTTACGCTGCAGATGGCAATGGTGACGGGAAAATCGACATTTGGAACACGCGTGAAGATGCTTTTGCTTCTGCGGCTAATTATCTCGCCACAGAAGGCTGGAAAAGTGGACTTCCTTGGGGAGAACAGGTTACTTTATCGGTAGATTTTAACCAGCAGCTTGAAGGTATTAAGGCCGAGCAACAAAAAACAGTGGCTCAATGGAAAGTATTAGGTGTTCAATTACCTGTAAATAGCGTATTGAGTGATGATATGCCTGTATGGCTAATAATCCCCGATGATGATTTGCACAGAAGCTATTTAGTGACACAGAACTTCCGCACGATAATGCATTGGAACAGTTCTTATTTCTTTGCCCTTAGCATTGTCACAATGGCTGATGGCGTTGCTAATAAAATAAATACACTGCCTAACGCGGGTTAGTCGCATTGCAGTGAAAAAAACACAGCAATTTACCTAAAAGGAACACATTATGTATCAACATCGTGATTGGGAAGGTGCATTACTTGATTTCCCTGTCAGTAAAGTCATTTGCGTTGGTAGTAACTATGCAAATCATATTAAAGAGATGGGATCTGTTCGCTCGGAAGAACCCGTCATTTTCATCAAACCAGAAACTGCTATGTGTGATATCCGTCAACCGATTGCTATTCCTAAAGATATGGGTGCGGTTCATCACGAAATCGAATTAGCCGTATTAATTGGTCAGCCACTTAAGCAAGCGAATGAAGATAGGGTTGATCGTGCAATTGCAGGTTTCGGTATTGGTCTTGATCTTACTTTACGTGATTTACAAGGTAAATTGAAAAAAGCAGGACAGCCGTGGGAAAAAAGTAAAGCGTTTGATGGCTCTGCACCATTATCCGGTTTTATTCCTGTTAATTCATTTGGTGACCCGCAAAACGCAGATTTAATGTTACGTGTTAATGACGAGATTCGTCAGCAGGGCAACAGTCGTGATATGCTTACCCCTGTTTTACCCCTTATCAGCTATATGTCTCGCTTTTTTACCCTACGTCCAGGTGATGTGATTTTAACGGGAACACCTGAAGGTGTGGGTCCTCTAGAATCTGGTGACATGTTGGTATTAAGTGTTAATGAGCATCAGCTGACAACGCGGGTTATTTAATTCGTATCAGATGAGCAATAAGGTAATAACGTAGAGATGACACAGGCTTTTTGGCAGACTAAAACACTAGATGAAATGAGTGATGATGAGTGGGAGTCACTCTGTGACGGGTGTGGGCAATGTTGTTTACACAAGTTAATGGATGATGATACTGACGAGATATATTTTACTAATGTCGCGTGTAATCAACTCAATATTAAAACCTGCCAATGCAGTAATTATGAAGATCGTTTTCGTTATGAGCCAGATTGTATCAAGCTTACAAGGCATAATTTACCAACATTTGAGTGGTTGCCAATGACATGTGCATATCGTTTGTTAGCAGAAGGCAAACCGTTGCAAAATTGGCATCCTCTTATTGCGGGTAATAAGGCTAAAATGCACCAAGGTAATATTTCTGTAAGGTATATTGCGGTGCCAGAAACGGAAGTTGAAGATTGGGAAGATCACATTCTTAATCGTCCAAAAGGACGTGGTTAATTAGAACCAAATTATTTTCCCTATCTAATCATTAAAAGCCCTTTTCAGGGCTTTTGTCTATTTAAAGCCTAATTACGTTGGTTCCGAACAGTGCTGCTTGTCCACCAACACTCACGCGGCTAATTTTTTGTGCGTGTGAATCAATAATCACTTCAAGTAACGATGAGCATCCCATTGCCCGCCCTTGTTCAAATAAGAAATGCGTTTCATTAGGAAAAACATAATTAACTAAATAGCAGCCTAATGCCCCGCTAGAGCTTCCTGTGGCAGATTCTTCATTTATGCCGTAAAGTGGCGCAAAGTTCCGGCAGTGAGCCGTAATAGTGGCCTCATGACTCAATTCAAACACGTGAAAACCAATAGTATTGAATTCACGACTTAGATTGGCAATCGCATCAAAGTTGGGTTGTAAAGTATCTAGCGAGCCTGATTGCACAGGAACAAGGATATCGTGTAAGCCTGTTGAAATAATCGTAATAGGCAAGCCAGTTTCTTCAATAACATTACGTTGTACACCAAGCGCTGTGGCAACATCATCAATGTTTGGGCCTTGTCGCATAATAGGGAGAGTTTGCTCCATAATAATACTTTGTGGGCTCACTGCGACGTTTAGAATACCCGCCTTTGTTTTTTGCGTGTAATTACCTGCGCTAATGATATTAAGTGAAGCCATAGTAAAAAAAACGGCTAATGTTGCGTGACCACAAAAATCGACTTCACCTTCTGAGGTGAAAAAATCCACTTTAAAATCAGTTTGCTCACCCGCATAAACAAAAGCTGTTTCAGAAAATCCCACTTGGCGTGCAATCTCTATTTTTTGTGTATCACTTAAATTAGGTGCGTTAAGAACGACGCCTGCAGGATTTCCACCCAAAGTATTTCGGGTAAAAGCGTTCACAAGGTGCACTGTTATTTCGTGTTTTGTATTGTTTTGCATCTTTGTTCTCATGTTTGGTTTTATTAATCACTGTAATAAAGTCATTATTTACGCAGGCATACTAATACTAATACTAATAATAAAAAGGTCACTAGAGACGTGACCTTTTTATTTGTCTATTTGATTAATTATTAATGACTATCAAAGTTAATCAGTTGATGACGTTGATTGAAAAATTTCTTATAGGTTAAATAGCAAGCAATAATTGTTGAAATACTTGCTGTCGCCATCAACATAAAAGTCACCATAATTTGATATTTAACCGCTTGTAGCGGGTCAACGCCAGCAAAAATAAGCCCTGACATCATACCTGGTAAACTCACTATACCGACCGTTTTTGCTGCATCAACTGTTGGAATTAATGAGGATTTAATACTATCTCTGATAATACTCATAGAAGCTAATTTAGGTGTAGCACCGAGACTTAACATCTCTTGTAGTTGCTGTTGCTGACTTTGAAAACGTTGCCCTAAATGATTATAACAAAGTCCTGTCGCTATCATTGCATTACCTGCAATCATTCCAGTTATAGGGATAATCTGAATAGGGGTAAATGCAATAGAGCTAGTGAGTAATAAAATCGTTAAGGTTAATAATGCCCCAGTTGTAATAGCGGTAAAAGAGATCAGAAAAATATCTTTAACATATTTACTGCGTTTTTTGGCATTATGCGCCGCGTTATAGCAGATAAATAGCACCATCAAGAAGGTGAGAATAAAATGGTCAACATGGAATATATAGGTTAAGACATAGCCAACGATTAAAAGTTGGATAATGGCTCTGGCGGTACTCCAAATAATATCTTTTTCTAAAGAAAGTTTTTCTTTACGGCTAATAAGAATGGCCACAAGAACTAATAAAAGAGAGAAAATAAGAGATTCATTACTTATCGTATGTTCGTTCATAATATTATGTTCGCTCATAACAAAGGGGTGACTGATAAAGAAATAAAAAATCTAAGCATCATGATGAGAGGGTAATTGGATCACATCATCAGCATGTTTGATTTCATTTTGATCGTGAGTGACCCATAAAACGGCTAGTTTTTGCTCTTTTACATAGTGGTGAATAATATCATTCACTTTTGTTTTATTATCTTCATCTAATGCGCTGGTTATCTCATCGAGTAATAAAATTTTTGGCATAAATTGTAAATTTCTTATTAATGAAATTCGTTGTTTTTCACCGCCCGAAAGCTCATTTATTCCTTTTTCCATAATAGATGATGGCAAGCCGAAATAATCTAAATCCTGTGTAAGTTTTTTATTATCCACAGAAACTTTTCGTAAGAAATAAGGAAATTTAAGATTGTCGTAAACGGTTTCACCAAACAGCATTGGTGTTTGTGTACAGTAAGACACTTGTTGGCGGTATTCTTCGGGTAAGAGCGTTAAATAATCTTTATTTTCAAAGAAAATGGAACCGCTGGTGGGTGATAAGAGAGACGAAATAAGTTTAAGTAAGGTGCTCTTACCACAGCCTGAGGGGCCTGTGATAAGTTTAAATTCAGAAGGTTGAAGTTGAACGTTGATATCATTAAGGATAGTTTTATTGTTGATTCGATAGCCTATATTATTAAGGCGTAAAAGTGCCGTTGTGTTTTCCATTCTTATCCCAAATTTAGAAGAGAGAATAACTATTATTATATAGAAATAACGATATAAAGATCCTGCTTTAAATCAGCTAGTAAGCTATTTTATTACCTTCTAAGTATAGGTGAATAAAAAAATGAATGAATAAAAAACCACCCTAATTTTAAGTAATAAAAATAAATTAGTTAAAATATTTATCTGTTTTTTATCAGTAAATTATTTTTCATTTCGAGTATACCACTGATGTATATCGCTGATTATTTGGTTTGTCAGGCGCTCACCTTGTTCATTATAAAATCCATGGTCTAATTTATCGTATGTTATAAATTTCACATTAGTCTGAGTAATGTTTTGACTTAGTTGGCGAAAAGAATCTACATTTACGTTCGTGTCATTGAGAGTTTGAATAATTAGAACGGGCGTGTGTTGATTGCTTTGAATGACTTTAAGTAAATCGACAGCAAAAAATTGTTGCCACCATATTTTACTGTGCTCGCTTATAAATTGTTCACCATCAATTTGGTTGTTTTTTATTGCATCAGCAAATTGCTGAAAACTATTTAGTGCATCTTCAACATGTTCTTTAGGCGTAGTATGGCGAATATTATAAAGTACATCATCAAGAAAAAAACGACCTCCACCATTTAATGCAATAGCCGCTTTAATATCATTGCGCTTAGCCACGACTAAATGCACCATTGTTGCACCTTCACTTCCACCAATTAAAATAATATTTGGATACTGTGAAGATAATTTATCTAAAACTACGCCATAATCTTCTGCTCTTTGAGAGGGATTATCATGAAGCATATAGCTTTTAGGGCAATCGGTACGTTCACCTTCATAGCGTGAATAAGGCAATTGGGCTGTAATTCCGTATTTTTCTACCATTAAAATATCACTGTTAGGCAGCCATTGACCAAACGTTTCTTGGATAAATGCGTTATTTTTAATGCTATTACAATCAGAACCTTGCATTAATACTAATAATATTTGATTTTTTTCAGCACGTTTATCTAAATAATAATGTATTTTACTTCCATCTTGGCGAGATAAGATATGCGTTGAAATATCAGCATAACTTGTGAAAGAAGACAATAAAAAAGTAGAAAGTAAAGCAAGGGATGAAATGCGCATGGTAACCTTATTAATTTTTATAGAGATACATAATAGGTGATTTAAATTAAGTATAACTTTTTAAATGAGTACAGTTTCTTATAAAAATAAAGGATAAAAAGCCTGAAATATTCAGGCTATCTAGTACAGTTATCAGTGAATTGGAACGAAATAATCTATTTCCAAGGTTCTTGGTAGTTCCATTAAATCGACGTCAGTTTCTATACTGATATATTTTTCAATATCAGCACCTAAACGGCGACATAACCCTAATGCAGGTAGTGTATAAAAATAGATTTTTATCGCAAATTGTTTATATTCTTCTAGTGTGCCTTTAAATTGAAATCTAACATAGCGCCCTGATTCTATTGTTTTCTTTCTAAAACCACTGGTTTTTGTAAAGTGATTTAAGCTATTCAAACCAATTTCATAGTCAATTTGGATTTTATTTTTGCGTAATGTATTTGGCTGATATGAAATAAGCACCGTACTTTCTGTAAAGTTTTTATCAGTATACAACAGAAAATCATTCCAGAATTGATGACGAATATCTTCATGTAATTTACCAATATCCTCGATAGAACAAAAATATTGGTACTGCATACCATAAACATAACTTTCTGGCAGTTCCATAATTTGAGGAATAGGTAAGTCTGTGACATCAAAATTAATCGGTGGTTGAAAGTTATCTCCACAAAGATTATCAAGCTTACGATATTCAGTGGGTGTGACGCCGAATGTTGCTTTAAAACGACGAGTGAAAGATTGTTGAGAATCAAACTGATAACGCAATGCCACTGTAAGAATAGGTAATTTAGTTAATCGTAATTCTGTCGCCGCTTTTGTTAAGCGTCGCCCACGAATATATGAAGCCAATGTTAAACCAGTTGCTTGCTTAAATACTCGCTGTAAATGCCATTTTGTATAACCCGATTTAATTGCAACATCATCAAGTAGCAACGGTTTTTCCAGATTTACCTCAATCCAGAGAAGAAGCTCTTTGATAATGTCTATATTAAATGCGGATAAGGTATTAGAGGGAGCAAACCCATTGTACGGAGATGACATGATAATTTCCTGAAAATATTTTGTTCAGTTTACACAAAACTGATACCCATATATTATTACATACTTATGGTATGTTTTAAGGGTTTTATCATGAAAATAAAATCACGGCAACAAGAGAATTCAGAGCAAACACGCACTGCACTACGTGAAGCTGCACAAGAACTATTTATAAATCAAAACTATTGTGATGTTTCTGTCGATGAAATATCACGTCATGCAAGAGTCACTAAAGGGGCGTTTTATCATCACTTTAGTAATAAGAAGGCATTGTTAAAAGAGTGCTATCTTTTTCAAGTTGATAAAGTAGTAGAAAAACTCATTAAAATTCCCCCTTATGATGATAAGTGGCAAGAACTTGAGGCTATTTTTAGTTTTTGCGTTGATCATATCTATCAACATAAAGATACGCTTATTCCGTTACAAGAAATTATTTCAGTGTTAGGTTGGAAGGAGTGGGATGAAATTGATGCACAAATTCTTATTCCTCGAATTAAAGCTTGTGTAGAGACTCTGTATTCTAAACAAGAAATTTGCACTTATTCTCCTGATATAGTCGTTAATTTAATTTATGGTTTTGTCACACATATTGCGATTAACTTAAAAAATGAAGCAACATTACCTGAAAATGCGTGTAAGGATTTTAAAACAATATTTTCTGATTTTTTAATGGGTATAAAACAAGCATCAATAAATGCAAAAGTGAGTATATAGCACAAAAAATATGACAACTTGATGTACATTGAAACCTAATGAGTAAGACATAAGGAGAATGATGTTATGACAATTGAAGTCCCTAAAAGCCATTTCACTGCAACAGGTATTGTATTTAATGAACAAGGAAAATTTCTTTTACATTTACACCCAAAAATAGGATGTTGGCTACCACCAGGTGGGCATATAGAAGAAAATGAAGAACCACAAAATGCGGTATTAAGGGAAATAGAAGAAGAAACAGGTCTATTGTGTGAGTGTCTTTGTTATCAACCTGAATTTAGCCTTAACCTAGCTAACAATGAAGTTATTGAGCTTGTAAAACCCCTCGCCATATTAAAAGAACCTATCCATGATAAAAAACAAGGATTTCATTATCACATCGATATGATTTATCTTTGTAAGCCGTTAAAAAACAGCCAATTAACAAATAAATCTTTCCAATGGTTTTCTTTAGATGAAATTAAAATAATAGAAACACCACTGAATGTGATAAGACTTATTGAACTAACCGAAGCATTACTAATAAAAGAAAATATTTAGGTTTCTTAATAAAACTAAATTAATCTTAATAAATGGATAAGAAGGGCAGTTTTAAGAAACTGTCTTGTTTTTATCGGAAATAAATGATTATCAATCTTTGGTTGGAATTAATATTGTAATTAAATAAATTAATGTTAATAGGTGTATATACTTAATAAAGCGATTAAATATAATTAAATGAAAAACTGTAAAAACTAAAAAATAATTAATAAATTATCTTTTTATGAGTAAAATCAGCATCACCGCAGGATATTATAGAGATAATTTACATCTATATAGATAAAACAATCGTTTATTTTGTAAATGAAAAATGCTTTTCACTGCGCTCTAAAGTTTTCCCTCATTATTACCGACATTATAAGCAAAGGCAGATCTTACTTGCTTTTATATTCTAATGAATAAATTTTAGCCTTATTTTTATTGACACCAGGGGATCTACTCTTTGCTAGTGAAAGAGTGCATTTCGATATCTTACAAATGTGCAGATAAAAAATTCTGTATATTTTGATGGAATATGACCATGTTTAAAAATATCAGTATAGAAAAGACCGTTAAGGTCATGCTGGCCATTTTATTTGCGTTGATTATGAGTATTATCTATTTTAGTTATGATGCTTCCAGTCGCTCTTATAATAATTTCGTTTCATCAAATAGCCTAAGCCAGCAAATGCTACTTATGGGCAAAGCTCGATATCAAATGGCCGTGATCAGGGCAAATATTAATGGTTTAGATGGGCAACTGAGGGTGAACGAAAAACCATCTGCAAAATATTTTCATCAAACAGCCGAATACATTGAAATTACACGTGAAGAAATTCACCGCTGGGCAGACGCTGAAAAGCTGACGATGGAAGGGCGTGAATTGGCAGATGATATGACAAAACGCTTTGATGAATTACTTGATATCTTTACTGGTGCACTAGAAAGATTACGCCGAGGTGAACTCACAACACATTCTGCCAGTGTGAAAATGGATGAGTTAAACGACATTACCATGCAATATTATGCTGTTGCGAATGGTATCGAAAATAGCTATATCGATATTGCTAAAATATCTCAAGAACGTTTGATGATAGTGTCAATTACGACGGGTATTATCGTTATCCTGTTATTTATCTTTATATTACGTTGGTTCTCTCATACGTTTATTGGCAATATCAAGATACTCATCAATATCTTTAGTAAGATGAGTCAAGGTGATTTAAGCATGCGAGTAGAAGATCACGGTAATAATGAGTTTGGTCAATTATTCAATGAAATGAATAAGATGAAAAATTCATTAAGCCATATGATTTCTTCTGTTAAAAATGCGGTTAATACTATCAGCGTAAGTGCTAGTGAGATTGCGACAGGAAATACAGATTTATCGTCTCGAACGGAAGAGCAAGCCAGTGCACTGCAAGAAACGGTAGCTAGCATGGAACAAATTAAAACAACCGTTGAGAAAAATGCGGATAACTCTCGTGAAGCAAGCAAATTAGCACTAACAGCAACAGCATCTGCTCAAAACGGCGAAAATGTGATGGATAGCGTGGTAGAAACCATGTCTTCAATCTCTGAAAGCGCGAAGAAAATTGCAGACATCAATGACATTATTAACAGCATCGCCAATCAAACGAATATTCTGTCATTGAATGCGGCAGTTGAAGCGGCAAGAGCAGGTGAGCAAGGTAGAGGATTTACTGTTGTGGCATCTGAAGTGCGCAGTTTAGCGAGTCGTAGTGCGGAAGCTGCGAAAGAGATCAATGATTTGATCACACACTCTGTTAATAAAGTACATGTTGGCTCTCAGCAAGTGGCTCAAGCGGGTCGTTCGATGTCAGAGATCGTTACAACTATTAATCAAGTAAATGATTTTATGCAACAGATCGCCCTGGCTTCTAATGAACAGAGTATGGGGATTAATCAAATCGCATTAGCTGTTAGTGAAATGGATACCGTAACCCAGCAAAATGCGGCATTGGTTGAAGAATCAGCCACAATTACAGCCAATATGGATGATGAAGCACACCAATTAGCTAAATTAGTGTCACAATTTAAAGTGGATGAAGATAAAGACGTTTTTTCACGCTTTGATGGAATAAAAGGCACAGAAGATACCGATATGCAAGCGAAGTAAGCATCACTTATCTTATTGAAAAATTAGCCCCCTTGGCTTATATCATCGCGAAGGGGGCTTTTTATTACATTAATTCTGAATGTTTAAACTATGCTTTTATTTGATTAATAGATGTATTACTAGAGGCAATATCTTTAATATTGTGCAGTGTTGTCTCACTAATACTGATTAATGCTTCTTCTGTTAAGAAAGCTTGATGGCCAGTAAATAATACATTATGACAAGATGAAAGGCGGCGGAAAATATCATCTTGAATAACGTCATTGGATTTATCTTCGAAGAACAGGTCTCGTTCATTTTCATAAACGTCCATGCCTAATGCGCCAATTTTTCCTTGTTTTAGGGCATTAATTGCAGCCGCTGAGTCAATTAAAGCGCCGCGGCTAGTATTAATGATCATCACACCATCTTTCATTTGAGCAAACGCATTTTCATTTAATAAATGATGATTGTCTGCCGTTAATGGGCAATGTAATGAGATAACATGTGAGTTTGCATATAACGTTGCCAGATCAACATATTCAGCACCCAAATCAAGTACGGCTTGGTTTGGATACGGATCATACGCAAGCAGTTTCATACCAAAACCTTTTAATATGCGTAAAGTTGCTAATCCAATTTTACCTGTGCCTATAATACCAGCAGTGCGATTATGCATATTAAAGCCGGTCAGGCCTTCTAATGAAAAATTGGCATCACGAGTACGTTGATAAGCCCTGTGTATGCGACGATTTAAAGAGAGCATCATCCCAACAGCGTGTTCTGCAATAGCTTCTGGCGAATAAGCAGGAACACGAACAACCGTAATACCGAGTTCAGCCGCTGCGTCTAAATCAACGTTGTTAAATCCCGCACAACGTAATGCAAGAATACGAATGTTAAGGCTAGCCAGTTCTTGTAAAACAGGGCGGCTTGCATCGTCATTGACGAAAATACAAACCGCGTCAGCACCAACAGCATTTTTTGCAGTTTGTTCTGTTAAATTAAAATCGAAATATTCAATATCATAATGATATCCATTATGCTGATTGACCCATTCCATGTGCTTACGATCATAATGTTTAGTACTATAGGAAACGATTTTCATCCAGTTTTCTCTACTCTCGATTAAATTTTTGTTCAGGGACTGGAAAAACAAGAATTATCCAGCCCCAATATGAAAGGAATTAATATTATCATTATAAACAATTTAATGAGGTAAGTGGATGATTGAGATTTGTTTAAAAGGAATATGATGTGTTGTTAAGAAAAACAATCAGATGGACAGGGACAATACTACTAGGTGTTGGTGTCATTGGCACGACATTATGGGTGTCTATTCCTCGTTGGTTACCTGTTGTTGTGAAATATTATTTACCTGAAGGTGTGTCTCTCTCACTATCACAACCGCAACTACAAATCACGGGATTTTCTCTTGAGAACATCGCATTAAAAACAGATCGTTGTACTTTAGCAAGCCTTAATAACGTTGTTTTTTCTTATCAAAAAAATCAACTTGATAAACTCCAATTTAATAGCCAACAATTTGCTATCGATGAATCCTGTTTTTCAACAATGCCTTCTAGTAAGCAGAAAGAGACAGCAACAGTACCTATTGACATAAATTCGGTATTAACATCGATACCTTCTTTATCCGTCAATATAGAAAATGTACTCTTAAAAGAAAATACGCGCTATCAAGGTGCGTTACAGCTAAAAACACAAAATAATGGACGGCTCGTGACGTATCAAGGAGAAAATGCTCAACTTGGTATTTTTATTAGAGATAACCAGTGGCTTGATATTAAACAGTTTAAAGTGAATTTGCCTGATGATAACAATATCGAATTGGCTGCCGAAATAGCGCTTCCTCTAGATATAGCGTCATTACCTGAAAAAGGTACCATCGATGCAACGCTATTAACTTCTCACTATGAACATCCGTTAGTTTTTATTCTTGAATGGGTTGGACACTCTGGCACTATTTCAGTTGCTGAACAAGGCGGAGGCCATGCATTGGCTTTATTACCTTGGACAGTCACACCTGAAAATATCGTTATTGAGCAAGGCCGTTGGGAATGGTTTGGATTAGACCAACCCTTGCGCGGAGGCGTCAATATTAATATTGCGCAGTGGCAAAAAGGCCTGACTGATTTAAGATTAATGGCACGATTAAATGTAATGACAGAAGGTAGTGCAGGAAAAGGGAACTTAGTTATTTCAATTCCTGAAACCACCGTCAATTGGCTAGATGCACAAATTCCTATTCAAATTACGGGCGTTGTTAATAAAGAACTTATGCAGGCCAGCGCGCAATTACCCGTTAAAGTCACTGGTGCGTTGACAGATCCTACGGTTGAATTTCAATCAGGTTCATTACTTCGGTTTAAAGGACCATTAACGGAAACCCTCACTATAAAAGATGCCCGGCTCCCCCTAGCGGGAACGACATTTTCATCAAAAGGATTTAATGGTCGTTTAAATGCGATAGTCGTTGCCCAAGACAGTATTTGGGGAGATTACCGCCTTCATTTCCAAGGTAAGGCACTTGATTTTTTACCTGATAATGGCACTTGGCAATGGCGTTATTGGGGGGAAGGTAATTTATTACCTTTGAAAGCGCAGTGGGATATTGCAGGAACGGGTTATTGGGCTGATAAATTGATTAGCTTTGAAAAACTCAATACCGGATTTGATGTTTTAAAATATCAACATACTGTAATGACGGCACCTCGCTTATCTTTACTCAGCCCATTTCGTTGGATAAGGGATGAGAAAAAGCCCGCATTTGATGGAAAGCTGAAATTAACCAGTCAACGTGTTGATTTTCCTGCGGGGGGATTTTTAGATAAGACAGAATTTATTGCAACAGTAAAAGGTGAGTCACCTTTTAATTTTAATGTTAAAGGTGAATTAAGTGCTAAACCCAATATAGGACCTATTGCAATAAATACACGTTGGGATGGTGCTAGGCTAAGAGGCCAAATGCGTTGGCCTTCACAGCCAATAAATGTTTTTCAATCTTTATTACCCTTAGATTTAGGCATTACTCTTGATAAAGGTGAGTTATATACACAAGCTGATTTTTCTATTGCACCTGATCAAGGGCTTATTGCAGGGGGGCATCTTGTTGTTAAACAAGGCAGTATGTGGCTTAAAGAGGGAGTTTTAGAAGGATTAGATTTTATATTGCCTTGGCGTTTAAACAGTGATGAATGGCAATTAGGTGTTAAACAACCTATTCAATTACGAATAAAACGCATTAATAATCTTTTTGAAATGACAGATATTACAGCAGACCTTCAAGGTTTTTATCCAGCAACTGAAAATAAGCCATTGGTTTTATCCAACGTTAATGTGGCAATGCTTGATGGAACTATTTCATTAGCTAAACTTGCTATTCCACAGCATGATGCAGCGATTATTTCTCTTGATAATATTCAATTAAGCTATCTATTTACTCTGCTAAAAGTGACGCAGTTTGCAGCATCAGGCAAAGTCAGTGGTGAATTTCCCTTTTTTATCAGTAATAATCAATGGATTATTAAAGATGGATGGCTGGCAAATTCATCTTATTTAACACTACGACTTGATAAAGACTTTGTTGATTCAATTGATGACAGTAACATGTCTGCGGGCATTGCTATGGCGTGGTTACGTTATTTAGAAATTAGTCGCTCTTGGACGCGTGTTAATTTAAGCAATCTAGGGGAGTTGGTCTTAGAGGCTGAAATTCATGGAACGAATCCTTTAGAAGATAAACGACGACAAGTTAATTTAAACTATCGGCACGAAGAAAATGTCTTTCAATTATGGCGAAGTTTACGATTTGGCTCGCGATTGGAAGAGTGGTTAGAAAAAAGCCTATCAGATTTAGGGAGTGAGTCAGAGTGAAATCTTTATTTTTTTTAAAAAAAGCATTTTTGTTAATGGCGTTGATGATAGGAATATCAACGTTAACAGGATGTATTCGGCTAGAAGTTGCGACACCGGATAAACCTATAAATATAAATATGAATGTAAAAATTGAACATGAGATTAATGTAAAAATAGACAGACAAGTTGACGATCTCTTAAAAAACAACAGCGCCATTTTTTAAAGGATAAATGATGAATTATAAAAAATATCTCTTAAGTTTTGCGCTAATGTTGGCTTTAGCAAGTACAAGTGCTACCGCGTTAACATTGGATGAAGCACGAGCGCAGGGGCTGGTGGGTGAAACATTTGGTGGCTACATTGAGCTTGTGCAAACGAATAATAAACAGGCTCAACAGCTTGTTGATGAAATAAATCAAGCAAGAAGGGCTAAATATGCTGAAATTGCTAAAACTAATCAGGTGACACCTGAATCAGTTGCTCGGCTTGCGGGTGAAAAGTTAGTCGCAAGAGCCAATGAAGGTGAGTTTGTAAAAGGAATTAATGGAAGATGGGTAAAAAAATAGTTAAATCTAAAATAGATATTGAGTGACTATCTTGTAATTTCAAAAACAATCCCTCTATTTATAGAGAGATTGTTTTTTATATCTTCAATTAATTATTATTCATTAAAAATAACAACATCATCATTTATCATTATAACGAAATGAATATTTGATTGTATATAACCGGGATCAGGTGACATATCATCTTTTTTTACATAGTTAACTTGAAAATAAAATTCAGCTGTTCCATCAACTAGACTCTCAATGAATTCATTTTCTTTATTAAGATTTATAGGTCTTTCTTCAATATCATATAATAATTGAAATGCAATATTAGAACTAGCTTCACTGCCTATAATATTATTTTTTAAGTAACCTGTAGCATTATCAATACTTGAGTTTTCGATTTTTAAACGAACATCGCCATAACTTTTAGAGCAATCTTTTATTATAATCAAAATAATATGATTTTCGGTATCTGATAATGTTCCTGCATCATAGGATGAAAAATCGTTGCCATTAATAGACATGTTATCATTAATGTTTTCATGGATATAATCAATGTCACAACTTAATGGAATATCGTGATCACCACGCCTTGCTGTAGAGGGTAATGAAAACGAAAATAACAGTAAAATAATCATTAAATAGTGTATGTGTTTTTTGTTTTTCATGTTTATCTTAATGTATTTATAATCATATTAGTTAAAGACATTTAATTTCTTTTTTTATTAATATGTTCTCTTTTTCATTACTGTTTATGCTGTAATTAAATTGACATTGATTATCCTCTCCCCATTTTATCTGTACTGTTCCATTTTCAGAAAGACCAGCAAGAAAAATAATATTATTATCTGTAACTAGTCCCTGTGTGATAATATTTTTTTCTTTATCAAATACGGTTACTCTTGAAGCAAAAGGAAGAGGAGTTGTTGATTTAAATATAACACGATAACCTATTTTTACTGGGAAAATGACTTTTGATATTGCACCTAGTGTTGGAATGGTACTTTTACTATAATATTCAGCTTCAGCAAATTGAGGTAATGTCGTTGCGTCTAATTTAATGGTATTTATTCGATATGGGGTTATATTATTTAAAATTAGATTACCAAAATTATCTGTCTCTTCTTTCGATGAAAATGATGTTTTGATACCAGAAATGCCTTGGGTATTAATTAATGTAAATGTTTTACCTAAGCGAGGAGCCAAAGTAATACCATCAGAATGAAAAACAATCCCACCATTAATAGAAAGATTAAGATTATAATCATCTTTCATTTTATTTACATTAAATGTATAAAACTGATAATTATTTTGATAACGTACATTGGTCGAAAAACGATTGGGTTTTATTTTAGCATTATGAGTATACTGATAATTTACCGAATAGCCTAAATTATTATTAAGTAGTCCCCCTCCAATATTTGTACTATTTACGTAATCTTTTCTTCCTGGTTGAAAATTTGTTTGATTATTAAACCAATGATAGTGGCTATTATTGCTTCCTAATGAAATCTGAAAATTAATTGAGATAAAATGATCTAAAGTGTATTTTTCTTTTTTTAAATCATACTTAAAGTTATAATTTATTCTATTTGTTGAAGATGAAAAAGAGGTACCAAATTCAGAGGTTTTAGATGTATTGTTATATGTTTTTTCATGATAATTAAAAGAAAGATAACCTAATTCATTAATACGCTGCGATAAAGAGAATGAATAGCTTTTTCTAATTCTGTTTTCGGGTGAGAAAATATCTAGATAATGATAAGAAGATAGTTCAGAAGTGAAGTAAGAGTCTGTTATTAAAATGTTTTTTTGATAACGAAATTGATATTTTAATTTGTTGTTATTTTTATTTTTTTCATAACTTATATTGGTTGCTAAACCTCCCAATATACCTAAATCTAGTGATAAACCAGATAAATAATTTAAATGACTATCACATTTCTTTATCGCGCTATATGAGGTTATTTTTTGGCTAAGACCATATGAAAATTCACTTAAAATAAAAATAGAATTTTCTTTATGATTATTACTTGATAATGTACCAGAAATTAAATTATATTGATAACTCCCTTTATTTAGTTGATTGTGAAGAGAAGTAAAGTAATGTGTCGAAATTTTTATTCTTCCATCCGATTCTATTATTTCTAAAGTGAGTTTTTCACCTCCTAATGTAGGTAATGAGTTTAAAAGGAAAGGGCCAGGAGGAACTCTAGTTTCATAGATAATTTTATCACCTTGTTTTACGAGAAGTTGAGCTTGAGTATCTGCTATTCCTTCTATAATAGGTTTATTTGCATAAAGAGTATTATTTGAAACTAAGTTATTGGATATTAATTGAAAGCCAATAATTTTCTCGGTTGGTAATATTCGAGTTGTGGGTGAAAATTTTCCTCCATAGAAAAGAGAAGAAAAAGAGTTAATTTGTCGATAGGTATACATTGATGAAAGTGTATATTTATAATATTTATTATTCCAATAAACACCATTTTGGCTGCGTATACGCCAAGCGCTTAGATTAAGACCTGTATAAAAATTAAATTTTTGTTCACTTATGTTTTTTTGATAATATCTAATCGAGTATGAATACTGACTAAATAATGCAGTGATCCCATTATCCCAATTTTGCTTAGCAGTAATATGGTTTTCTTTTTTTATTAATGCTTTTTGTGGAATGATTAAATTTAATTTTTGATTGGAAAAATTATACTTAAAATCGATTGAGTAATCACTTAAAAGTATTAAGTCTTGATTATCTTTTTTTATTTTATAAAAATCAGTATTAATGCCAAGAAAAATAAAATCATCTATAGGAATGTAGGGGGTTAATTTGTTTTCTATATTTTTAAAATAAAGTGGTTTTGCCATTTCTTTTCTATTATTTATATAGATAGTGACGTGATAAATTCCTTCTGGATTTTTATTTTCAAGTAATGATTTGATGGTTACATCATCAATGTTAGAAAGTGAATGAGCATAAATAGAGAGAGAGTTATCTTGGGATTTAGTGTCTCTACCATAAATGGTCATTAAAATAAAAAATACTATTTTTATTTTTTTAGACTTAATTCTCATTAATGACAGCCTTTTCTATTGCATTTATTTCCATATTATATTGATTATATGTTTTCCAATTAACAATTCCATTTTCTTGAATTGTTTTTTTTGTATTGTATTTTTTAAATGGAGGGATTGTTTTACTTTTATCGATGAATAATTTCCCATTATAAGAAATTTTAAGTAGAGTGATAAAATAAGGTGTGGGATTGTTTATAATAAATTCATTATTCTTGTTTTTTAAAAATTCAATTTCTTTATAAGCTTTGTTTGCATTTTTCTCTATAGAAATGGGCCTATATATTAAGTTGTAGACTGAGTTTATGGAAATATGTAATAAATTTTTATTGCTATCTGAATTGGATAGAATTGGGGTTTTTTTAATATTTACTCTATATATTGTCTCTTTATCTTTAGCTATAGTTTCGTCAGTTTTAAATATTTTTAAAGAAAACTGTTCATTTTTTTCTATTTTAAATAGAGGTGGTGTGATCATAAAAGGAGGTTCATTACTATTTTCCTCATCATAAGGTGAAATCCAACTTTGGATAAAATAATCATTATCTGTTTTGTTTTTTATTTCAATGATTTCTTTATTGTTGCTTTCAATAAAGATAAATTTATCCTTGTTTATTTCTATTGAAGAATAACTAAAAGTAGAGAGTGGGATATATATTAATGATGCAATGAATTTTATTTTTTTAATCATATTATTTAAATATAAAAATTGTAAGTTTTAAAACAAAGCTGGTTTTACAGCTTTGTTAATTAAGTTTTTAATCTGTAGAAACGTCACTGTAAATGACATCAAAAGTTAAAGTAGATGATACTAGGCCTGGTGTTGCATCTTCACCATTAGGTTTCATATAGTTAACGTTGAATAAAAATTGTGCATCGTTATTTTCTTTATTTACAGTTAATTTAAATGCTTCAGGTCTTTCATTATCTAAGCTAATTATTTTTTTATCAGCATCAAAAATAGCAATATCGACATTACTGCCACCTTTGGATAAGTTTTTTAAAAGTCGTTTATTTTGTTTTGGTATTTGTAATTGAAGAGCATTAATATTTTCACTACAGTTATCAAATTTAATTAAAAGTGGTTGAGCTTGCGCTTTAGCAATATGATCATCACCAAAATTACTCGCTTGAACAGGAGGTAATACAACAGCTTGTATTTCATTTAATTGACATCTTGGATTTGGTGTAACAACACCATTAATTGTAATTGTACCTATATTTT
Organism: Proteus sp. FME41; assembly: GCF_014897315.1. Lineage (GTDB taxonomy): Bacteria > Pseudomonadota > Gammaproteobacteria > Enterobacterales > Enterobacteriaceae > Proteus. The sequence continues at coordinate 116,297 of NZ_JABUYL010000013.1, forward strand.
TTCTGTATATTCAACCGCATGTGATTGAGTAGATAAAAACACCGTAGATAGAATAAATAGTGAGAGTATATTTTTCTTCATTTAAAATTCCATTTATTGAATTAATAAAATTGTTTAATTATCAAGTTTTTCCTTTGAACGGTTGAATTTTATTCATTTGTTTTTTATAAATCAAATAGGTTTTAATTTAATTTTTTCATTCTTAAAATGAATAAGAAATAAACAATAAATATTATCTTATTTAATTGTTGATGTTGATTTATTAATTTGAAATTTTCGATAATATTAGATTTTTACTCTTTCAGTGTTTTTAAATTATAAATTAAATAGGTGTTTTTTATAAAAGGAAAAATGATTCTAATACAAGATTAAAATTAGATATAAAAAAAGCACCTAAATTAAGTGCTTTTGAAAAGAGAAATTAATTATTATTTTACAGTAATATTTTTTGTACTAATTACACTATCAATTTCTTTTTGTGCTTGTCGGTGAGATTGCTGTGCGTGTTCTTCACCAAAGGCTATACCCTCAGCCATAATAAACTGTACATTATTAATACCAATAAAAGCTAAAAATTGTTTTAGAAAAGGAACGATAAGATCAGAAGGTTGGTCTTTATGAATGCCACCACGGCTAGTTAATACAATAGCCTGTTTATTTTCAAGTAAACCAACAGCACCCGCTTCAGTATATTTAAATGTTTCACCCGCACGAGCGATAAAATCAATATAATGTTTTAATTGGGCAGAAATTGAAAAATTGTACATTGGTGCAGCAATAACAATTATATCATGTACTTTTAATTCACTAATTAACTCATCTGATAATACTCTGGCGGCTTTCTGTTCATCAGATAACATTGCTGTTTCTTTACCAAAGGCAAATAATGTTGTTTGGTCTAAAACAGGTACTGGATTTTTAGCAAGATCACGTACTGTAATTAGGTCATCTTTATGGTTATTCTGCCAGTTTTCAATCAAGTAATCCGTCATTTTATTACTGTGTGAATAGCTATCTAAAATGCTGGTTTTTAGTACAAGGATCTTTTTCATTATTTTCTCTTGATTTATAACATGTTCTATTTGATTAAATTTATTTGCTAACAGTAGTTTACTCTATTCTTAAAACATCACACCTCAATCCTTTGAATATGCTATTCAAAATTATTGATTATATGAAATTATATAATAATAATTTTAATCAAGCCTTTATGTGCCAATAGCCTGTTGTGATATCATACAGGCATTAGTTTTGATTAAAAATAACCTCAAAAAGGATAATAAAAGGTGACATTATCATCTGCTATGCTCTATCAAGAAATAGAGCAATTATCGTTGCGGGAGCAGCAACGATTAAGAAAACGTCTACGTGGCGTCGCTAAAATCAGCAATGAAGAGTCTAAACAAGCGGTATTAAGTTCAATTAAACAAGATATTACGACCGCACAACAGATGATAATTCGTCGCAAAGCAAATTGTCCTGAAATATCATACCCAGAAAATCTCCCTGTTAGCCAAAAGAAAGACGCTATTTATAATGCAATAAAAGATAATCAAGTGGTTATTATTGCAGGTGAAACGGGTTCGGGTAAGACAACACAGATCCCTAAAATTTGTCTTGAATTAGGGCGTGGAATTAAAGGCTATATTGGTCATACTCAACCTCGGCGACTAGCTGCGCGTTCTGTTGCTGAACGTATTGCTCATGAGTTAAAGAGTACGCTAGGAGAATCTGTAGGTTATAAGGTTCGTTTTAGCGATCATGTTGGTGATAATACACTCGTTAAGTTAATGACAGATGGGATTTTATTAGCGGAATTACAGCAAGATAAACTGTTACTACAATATGACACGATTATTATTGATGAAGCCCATGAACGTAGTTTAAATATCGATTTTATTCTTGGCTATTTAAAACAGTTATTACCTCAACGCCCTGATTTAAAAATTATTATCACTTCTGCAACTATTGATCCGGAACGCTTTTCCAAACACTTTAATCAAGCGCCTATTATTGAAGTCTCAGGGCGAACTTATCCTGTTGACGTGAGATATCGACCTATTGGTGGTGATGAACTTGATAGTGATAAAGATATGACCGATGGCATTATCGATGCCATTGATGAGTTAGGTAGAGAAAGTGCAGGTGATATACTGATTTTTATGAGCGGTGAGCGAGAAATTCGTGATACTGCTGATGCATTGAATAAATTGCAACTTCGTCACACAGAAGTATTACCTCTATTTGCTCGTTTATCTAATAGTGAGCAAAATCGAATTTTTCATCCTCATAGCGGTAGACGTATCATTTTAGCGACTAACGTTGCTGAAACTTCGTTAACTGTGCCCGGCATTAAATACGTTATTGATACGGGTTTTGCGCGTGTTAGCCGATATAGTTATCGCACTAAAGTACAACGATTACCTATCGAACCTATTTCTCAAGCTTCAGCTAATCAAAGAAAAGGGCGTTGTGGCCGTGTTTCTGATGGTATTTGTATTCGACTTTATTCAGAAGATGATTTTATTTCTCGATCTGAATTTACGGATCCTGAAATATTAAGAACCAACCTTGCATCCGTTATTTTGCAAATGACATCAATAGGGTTAGGTGATATAGGTGCTTTTCCCTTTGTACAACCGCCCGATAAACGTAATATTCAAGATGGTGTGCGTTTATTAGAAGAATTGGGCGCATTACAAGAAGGAACAGACAATAAGGGGGCTTATCGGTTAACCCCAATGGGAAAACAACTTGCACAACTTCCTATTGACCCTCGTTTAGCCAGAATGGTACTTGAAGCGCGTAAATATGGTGCTGTAAAAGAGCTAATGGTAATTACCTCAGCGCTTTCAATACAAGATCCTCGTGAAAGACCGATGGATAAACAACAAGCTTCTGATGAAAAACATCGGCGTTTCCAAGATAAGGACTCAGATTTCTTATCTTTTTTAAATATGTGGGATTATTTAAAAACGCAGCAAAAAGAGTTAAGTCACTCTCAATTTAGAAAATTGTGTCGTCAAGAATTTTTAAACTTTATGCGGATCAGAGAATGGCAGGATGTTTATACTCAATTACGACAAGTCGTTAAAGAATTAGGTTTTCCAGTTAATAGTGAACCGGCAGATTTTAGAAGTGTTCATGTTGCGTTATTAAGTGGTCTGTTATCTCATATCGGGCAAAAGGATGCTGATAAACAAGAATTTACAGGTGCAAGAAATGCCCGTTTTTCTATTTATCCAGGTTCTGGTTTATTTAAAAAACCACCTAAGTGGACAATGGTCGCTGAGTTAGTTGAAACATCTCGTTTATGGGGAAGAATTGCCGCTAAAGTTGAGCCTGAATGGATTGAACCTATCGCTGAACATTTAGTGAAACACCACTATAGCGAACCTCATTGGTCAAAAGCGCAAGGCGCTGTAATGGCTAATGAAAAAGTAACGTTATATGGTTTACCTATCGTTGCTTCACGTGCCATTAATTATAGCCAAATCGATCCTCTTTTATGTCGAGAGCTCTTTATTCGTCATGCATTAGTGGAAGGCGATTGGCAAACTCGTCACGCATTTTTCCGAGAAAATTTAAAATTACGTACTGAAGTTGAAGAGCTAGAACACAAATCTCGTCGTCGCGATATTCTTGTCGATGATGAAACAATGTTTACCTTCTATGACCAACGTATACCTCAGGATGTGGTGTCTTCTCGTCATTTTGATAAGTGGTGGAAAGAAGCACAAAAAGCATCACCTGATCTGCTGAACTTTGAAAAAAGCATGCTTATCAAAGATGATGCTAAACGTGTTAGCGCATTAGACTATCCAAATTATTGGCAACAAGATAATTTAAAATTACGCTTAACTTATCAATTTGAACCCGGTACTGCGGCTGATGGTGTGACGGTTCACATTCCATTACCGATTTTAAATCAGGTAAAAGATGAAGGTTTTGATTGGCAAATCCCGGGGATCCGTCATGATTTAATTGTGGCCTTAATTAAGTCATTACCAAAACCGATCCGTCGTAATTTTGTACCTGCACCCAATTATGCATCTGCTTTTTTAGAGCGAGTTCCTCAAGTTGAAGGTGATTTGCTCGATAGACTTGAAAAAGAGCTACGCCGTATGACGGGGGTGACGGTTGAAAGAGAGAGTTGGCAGCTTGACCAAGTTGCGGAACATTTGAAAATGACATTCCGTGTTATTGGCGATAAAAATAAAATGCTGGCAGAAAGTAAAAATCTCAATCAATTAAAAGAGAATTTAAAGGAAAAAGTACAAGAGACATTATCTGCCGTTGCTGATGATGGGATTGAGCAACAAGATTTACATATTTGGAGTTTTGGTGATTTACCACAGCGCTATGAACAAAAACGTGGTGGTTATTCAGTGAAAGCTTATCCCGCTCTTGTTGATGAAAAGAACAGCGTAGGTATTAAGCTTTTTGAAACAGAATCTGAACAGCAAACATCAATGTGGGAAGGTGTAAGACGGTTATTATTATTAAATATCCCATCACCGATTAAATACTTACATGAAAAACTCCCTAATAAAGCTAAATTAGGTCTTTACTTTAATCCTTATGGCAAAGTACTGGATTTAATTGATGATTGTATCGCTTGTGGAATTGATAAACTGATGGCGTCTTATGGCGGTTTAATTTGGAAAGAAGATGAATATCAAAAACTGCAAGAATATGTTAGAGCAGAACTAAACGATGCTGTAGTTGAAATAGCCAAACAAGTTGAAGCCATTTTGACGCAAGTATTTGCTATTAATAAACGTTTAAAAGGGCGGGTTGATATTAGCGTTGCATTCGCATTATCTGATATTAAAGCTCAACTTAATCAGTTAGTTTTCCCTGGCTTTGTGACTTCACACGGATGGAAGCGTCTTGCTGATATTCCTCGTTATTTAAGTGCAATTGAAAAACGAATGGAAAAATTAGCGATTGATCCTAATCGCGATCGCGCTCAAATGAGCCGAGTTGAAAATGTTATTCAACAGTGGCAACAGTGGTTAGGTAAACTAACTGAGAAACAAAAGCAGCAAGAAGAAGTGCAAAATATTCGTTGGATGATAGAGGAGCTTAGAGTCAGCCTGTTTGCTCAACAGATAGGAACACCGTATCCAATATCGGATAAACGTATTTTGCAAGCAATGGAACACGTTAATTTTAACTAATTTGCCATGCGTTTCCTAAATAAAGCCCATAACAAAATGATTTTTATGGGCTTTTCTATTGATTAGGCCATTAATATTAACGCATTTTATTAGTTACAACATACTATGATTGCTAATTATTAGCCACCTAACCATTTGTGTTTTAAAAAATAGCTTAATAGAGAAAAATTGATTTTGAATCTAAGGTAATACTCAATTTAATGCTGAAGAGAAGAGAGAAGAGAGAAGAGAGAAGAGACTCTATTTTAGTGAGCCTCTTCTCTTCGATTAATAAATAGCTAAGTAACCTAATGCAGGAATAGCACTAAATAAAACAAGCGATAACAGAATTTTTTCACCCATCAATAGCGGCTTTTTATCTTTATATTGTTTACGAGTGTATAAAAACATTAAGATCCCTGGTGCATAAAGTACAACGGACAGTAATAAATTAATGATACCAGAGGCATAAAGTAACCATAAACCATATAAGCTTGCAGGGATTGCAATCAGTAACAATCCACGACTACTACGTGCAATCGCAACCTTAAATAAAAAGGCACCCACCAAGAAATAAGGAACAAGGATCATTTCTGATGCGATAGTCAGTAATGTATTGTAGTTACTTCCGGTTAGCCAAATTAAAACTAAAGAAAATTGAACGGCAATGTTAGTAAACCATAATGAGGAAGATGGGGCATCATTCTTATTTTGTTTACCCAGTTGTCGAGGAAAAGAATGGTGTAATGCTGCAATATAAGGAACTTCTGCAGCCATAATCGTCCAGCTTAAATAGGCGCCACAAACAGAGAGAATAAGCCCAGCTGCAATAATTATCTCACCCATGTTACCAATAAGTTGAACCAGTAATGGTGCCATTGATGGATTTTTCATTGCCGCTAATTCAGCTTGGCTGACTAATCCTTGTGATAATAAAGTCACCAGAATATAAATAATAAGTGCAATAACAACAGCAAGCACAGTAGCTAAACCGACATCACGGCGGTTTTTGGCTCTAGCTGAAACGACAACTGCACCCTCAATACCAATGAATACCCATAGCGTAATCAGCATGGTATTTTTGACTTGATCCCAAACGGGAACTCCCATATTTATACCTTGAAAATCAAGAGTAAATATATCCATATTGAAAGCGAGCAGAGCAACAATAACAAATAAACCTAAAGGAATTAGCTTTGCCATTGTTGCCATTAAATTAATACTGGCGGCAGTTTGAACACCACGTAAGATAAGAAAATGGACAACCCAAAGTAAGATTGATTCTCCAATTAAGGCTTGCCATGTGTTTCCATCACCAAAGATAATATTTTCAGAGGTATCTGTAAAAAAACTAAGTGCTGCAAAAACAATAACAAGATAAGAAACGTTAGCAACGACAGCACAAACCCAGTAACCCCACGCTGAACAGAAACCAATTAACTCACCAAATCCTTCTTTTGCGTAAGTGAAAATGCCCCCATCAAGATCAGGTCGAAGACGCGAGAGGAGCAATAAAGATGTAGCAAGAAAAAGGATCCCAATACCTGTTATCACCCAACCGATAATCAGTGCGGCAGGGCTGGCAACTTCTGCCATATTTTGAGGCAAACTGAATACACCAGCACCAACCATTGAGCTTAACACTAATGCGGTAAGTGATATTAAGCCAAGTTTCTTATTCAAAGATAATTACCTGCGTGATTAAAATTGTAAATAAATAGCGTATTTTCTTATTTTTTGGTCAATAAATAGAATAAATATGAATATCTTAAATTTAAACAAAGAGAAAAACACTAAAAAACAGCGAGATTTTACGTAGAGTTAACTTGGTTGTCTATGCATTAAATCATAAAAATTATTCACTTTTTATAGAATAATGTTTGATTGATTAAATTTTAAGTAAAAAAAAACCTTGCATTAGCAAGGTTTTTATCAATTAGGAAAATTTTATTATTTAAATAGGTCTGCTGTAATAGTAACGGTACCACCGTCACTTTGCCATTCATTAGTGATATGGTAATACTTAGCACCTTTTGCGGCTGCACGTTTAGCAACCTGATAAGAAATTTCTGGTGAGTTTACAAAATAGCCACTGAATGTAATGGTATCAAAAGGATCCATTAATGCGGCTGCTGCCTTGTTAACTTCTTGAATTTCAGTACCATTAGGCAATGTAACAGTGTAACGACCACTTGCACCCGAAGTTTGTGTATCAGCAAATGTGCCTACGCTTCTATCAAAATCAGTGTTTGATGCAAGACCTGGTTTTTCAACTTTATTGGCAGCAACTCCGCCTTCAGCAATAAGTGCGCGACCCGCATCAGAGTCATAAGGGACAACAGCTTCGGGTGCTTGAATAGCGCGTTTAGGTGCATCTTTTTTGTAGATATAAGCAGTAACTTCTTGGTTACCACCATCGTTTGTCGATACATTACGAACAATAAAGAATGACGCTGCACCTTTTTTAGCGGCTGCTTTTGCAATTGCATCGTTAATATCAGGGGTTGTTGGGAAGTAACCACGAATAGAAACAGTATCAAATGGCTGTAACAGAATAGCTTCAGGTTTTGGTAATTCAGTTACGCCATGGAAAACACGGTAGCTTTCTTCTTCTGCTTTTGGTGCATCTTTATGGTATAGATCAGCAGTAACGCTCATGTTGCCACTATCACTGATATCATCTAGACCTTGGATATAGAAACTATCAGCACCGACTTTATCAGCACGACGTGACACCGCATCTGCGGCTTCATAAATCGCGTTAAAACGACCGATAACTGTGATTCTTTCAAATGGTTTTAGTTCTGCAGCTTGTTCTGGAGTCAGTTCCTGAGCAGCCTGCGCAACAGTGATATTAGTTAAAGACAACATCGCTGCTGCGATGACTGAGGTTTTCAGCTTCATACAAAATCCTTCCGCCTTGCGCAATTAATATTGGTCATGTGCTGAACGTAGTGGTTTATCACATAGGGATTAATTATTACATGTAATAATAGCATTTGTCGCATTATTTTATTTAGCGAATCGCCACAGAGCTAAATGACCAGTATATGTTACCAGATATTTACCCGAATATAGTGAATAATTCATAAATATGCCTTTTCGACTAAAATGATCCAATTAAGTTCAATTTTAGCTTTACACTGATATAGATTATTGGTTTTATTTTCAGTAGGTTATTAGAGCTCCGTTTTATGGCATGCATATAATTATTTTTAACATTTTTTTTGCATGATGATGATGTTAACGGAAAAGTTTTAACAGGTCACATATGGATAAGAAGGGAAAATTATGCGAATTGGTATACCCAAAGAGCGACTTTCTAATGAAACAAGGGTTGCAGCAACACCAGCTACGGTGACTCAGCTCATAAAATTAGGATTTACAGTCGCAATTGAAAATGGTGCTGGTATTGCCTCAAGCTTTGAAGATAAAGCTTATCAAGAGGCTGGTGCTGAGATCCTTGATCTTCAAAATGTTTGGCAATCAGACATTATTTTGAAGGTGAATGCACCGCTGGATGATGAAATAGCGTTGCTACAAGAAGGTGCGACATTAGTAAGTTTTATTTGGCCGGCACAAAATGCGGCGTTGCTTGAAAAACTAGCTGAAAAGAACATTAACGTTATGGCAATGGATAGTGTGCCTCGTATTTCTCGTGCACAATCTCTTGATGCGTTAAGTTCAATGGCAAATATTGCTGGGTATCGTGCTGTTGTGGAAGCTGCTCATGAATTTGGCCGATTCTTTACAGGGCAAATTACCGCTGCGGGTAAAGTTCCACCAGCTAAAGTCATGGTCATTGGTGCGGGTGTTGCAGGCCTTGCAGCAATTGGTGCAGCAGGAAGCCTTGGTGCGATTGTTCGAGCATTTGATACACGCCCTGAAGTGAAAGAACAAGTTCAAAGTATGGGCGCTGAATTCCTTGAACTTGATTTTAAAGAAGAAGCAGGCAGTGGTGATGGCTATGCAAAAGTGATGTCTAAAGCATTTATTGATGCTGAAATGGCCTTGTTTGCAGAGCAAGCAAAAGATGTTGATATCATTATTACAACCGCATTAATTCCTGGAAAACCAGCACCTCGTTTAATTACGAAAGAAATGGTTGATTCAATGAAGTCAGGCAGTGTTGTTGTTGATCTTGCTGCTCAAAATGGCGGTAACTGTGAATACACTGTACCTAACAAAGTCTTTACGACAGAGCATGGTGTAAAAATCATTGGTTATACCGATCTTGCTGCTCGCTTGCCGGCACAGTCATCTCAACTTTATGGTACCAACTTAGTTAACTTATTGAAATTACTCTGTAAAGAAAAAGACGGTAATATTAATATTGATTTTGATGATGTTGTTATTCGTGGAGTGACAGTTATTCGTGCGGGTGAAGTGACATGGCCAGCACCCCCCATTCAAGTTTCAGTACAACCTAAGGCGACACCCGCTGCAAAACCACAAGAAAAACCCGTTGCTAAACCTATTTCACCTTGGAAGAAATACGGTTTATTAGCAATTGCTTTCTTATTATTTGCGTGGCTTGCTAATGTCGCACCGAAAGAGTTTTTATCTCATTTTACGGTATTCGCACTTTCTTGTGTTGTGGGTTATTACGTTGTTTGGAATGTTAGCCACTCATTACATACACCACTAATGTCAGTTACAAATGCAATTTCAGGCATTATCGTTGTCGGCGCTTTACTTCAAATTGGTAGTGGTGGCTGGGTTAGTCTGTTTTCATTTGTCGCAATATTAATTGCGAGCATTAATATTTTTGGTGGATTTACTGTTACTCAACGTATGTTGAAAATGTTCCGTAAAGGATAAGGGAGACAATTATGTCCAGCGGAGTTGTTACAGCGGCATATATTGTCGCCGCGATATTATTTATTTTCAGCCTTGCCGGTTTATCAAAGCATGAAACCTCTAAACAAGGTAACTACTTTGGTATTGCTGGGATGGCAATTGCATTATTCGCTACCATTTTTGGGCCTTATGCGGGTAATGTAGGGTGGATTATTATCGCAATGGTAATCGGTGCCGTTATTGGTATTCGTTTAGCTAAAAAAGTCGAAATGACTCAAATGCCCGAATTGGTTGCTATCTTACATAGTTTTGTAGGTTTAGCGGCTGTTTTAGTGGGTTTTAACAGTTACCTTGACCATAATACAGCCATGGATCCTGTGATGGTGAATATTCACCTAACAGAAGTCTTTTTAGGGATCTTCATTGGTGCGGTTACTTTCACAGGTTCTATTGTCGCTTATGGCAAATTAAGTGGAAAAATGTCATCAAAACCGATGATGTTACCTAATCGCCATAAATTAAATCTAGCTGCGTTAGTTGTTTCTTTCTTATTGATGGTTTGGTTTGTTAAAACTGACAGTGTTGGCTTACAAGTTTTCTTAATCATCATAATGACTGTAATTGCCTTGGCATTCGGTTGGCATTTGGTTGCATCAATTGGTGGTGCGGATATGCCAGTTGTTGTTTCGATGCTGAACTCTTACTCTGGATGGGCCGCGGCTGCTGCGGGCTTTATGTTAAGCAATGACCTGTTAATTGTAACGGGTGCATTAGTAGGTTCTTCAGGTGCTATCCTTTCTTATATTATGTGTAAGGCGATGAACCGCTCCTTTTTTAGCGTAATTGCAGGGGGCTTTGGTACAGATGGCTCTGCATCAACGGAAGAAGGTGAGATGGGAGAATATCGCGAAACAACGGCTGAAGAAGTTGCTGATATGCTGAAAAATTCGACTTCAGTCATTATCACGCCAGGTTATGGATTAGCTGTCGCTCAAGCACAATATCCAGTGCATGATATTACTGAGAAATTACGCCAACGTGGTATTAAAGTGCGTTTTGGTATTCACCCTGTTGCAGGTCGCTTACCAGGACATATGAATGTATTGTTAGCTGAGGCGAAAGTCCCTTATGACGTCGTATTAGAAATGGATGAAATCAATGATGATTTTTCTGACACTGATACCGTTCTTGTTATAGGCGCCAACGATACGGTAAACCCAGCAGCACAAGATGATCCGAATAGTCCTATTGCAGGTATGCCAGTATTAGAAGTGTGGAAAGCACAGAACGTTATTGTATTTAAGCGCTCAATGAATACAGGGTATGCAGGGGTTCAAAATCCACTGTTCTTTAAAGAGAACACGCAAATGCTGTTTGGCGATGCTAAAGCCAGTGTGGATGCAATTTTAAAATCGTTGTAATACAAATAAATAGTGAAATAGTAAAAGCCAGTCATTTTTGACTGGCTTTTTTATCATTGACTAAAAATTTATTCGTGATCACTATCAACAGTAATAGGACAGGTAAAACCATCTGGTTTGATTGCTAATAAATCACATTTAATATGATCAATCAGTTGTTCTGCAGTATTTCCTAAGAAAGCGGCAGAAAGGCCAGTTCTTCCCAATATACCTAGAACAACAATACCTGCATTTAATTCTTCACAAACTTGAGGAATAACTTGTTCTGGTAATCCTTCTTTAACGTGAGTTTTCTCTTCAGGGATGCTGAACTTCTGGCGAAGTTCTTTCATCGCAATAAGGTGCTGACCACGCAACGCTTTGTTATAAAGATTAGGATCAAAATCAGGTAGCTCAATTGCAATATTAATCGGAGCAACAGGATAAGCACTGAGTAGATGAACATCAGGGTCTTTTTGTATGCGATGAGATAAATCAGTTGTTAATTCAATGAGTTTTAGATTGAGGGCATCATGATAAGACTCTTCATTCGATAAATTAGCCGCGACAACAATAGCGCCATATTCAGGCCACTCTTTATCTTTGACCATCCAAACGGGACACGGGCATTTTCTGAGTAATTGCCAATCAAGAGGGGTGAAAATGAGTGATCCTAATTTATCATGTTGGTGAGCCATTTTTATTAATAAGTCATGTTGATGAGCAACGACTTCTTCAATAATGGCTTCATAAGGGCGATTATGCCAAATGACTTTAATGTCAATCTCGATGCCAGCTTCAAGATAATAGCGAGCTTGCTGTTTGATCCACGCGGTTTTTTGACTAATAACACCTTTACGCATTGCATTACGTTCATCGGGAGATAAAAGGGTTGTCATGTCATAAGAGAGATCATAAACAGGTAGAAAAGCTTTTATCCGCCCACCATTACGCTGAACGATATAGACAGCACGGCGAAGTGCTGGTTGGTCATCTTGGCTAGGATCAATGACAACGAGAAGGTTCTGATATTTTTCCATTGTAATATCCTCTTTAGGGCTGGATTTATCCATCTACAATTTAAAGATAACCCAAGAAGATAAAATGCAATAGCATAAAATAGAAAACGGGGCACAAATTTGTGTGCCCCGTTATAAAATGAGTCTACGAAATGTAACGGATTAAACTTCGGCTGATGAAGGAAGCTTACCTGCGAGTTCACTTAATAGTGTGCTATCTTCAATAGTAATATATTTGCCTTTAACGCTTAACATACCACTTTTTTGGAAACGGCCAAGTAAACGGCTAATCGTTTCAACGGTTAAGCCCAAGTAATTCCCAATATCACCACGAGTCATGGTTAAACGGAATTCACGGGGTGAAAAACCACGCTGTGCAAAACGACGAGAGAGGTTATAAATAAAAGCGGCTAGGCGTTCTTCTGCATTCTTTTTCGATAGCAGTAAGATCATCTCTTGGTCACCTTTGATTTCACCACTCATTAGGCGCATCATTTGTTGACGTAAGTTAGGCATTTTGCCTGATAGATCATCCAACGTTTCAAATGGAATTTCACAAACCATTGATGTTTCTAAAGCTTGTGCAAAACTTGGGTGTTCAGTATTAATAATGGCGTCAAATCCAACCAAATCACCCGCAAGATGAAATCCTGTTATTTGCTCGTCGCCTTCTTCCGTAATGGTATAACTTTTAATTGTACCGGAACGTATGGCATAAAGTGATTTCAGCTCATCACCTGCTTTAAACAAGGTTTGACCTTTTTGGATGGGCTTTTTACGCTCGATAATATTATCGAGTTGATCAAGCTCATGCTCGTTTAAAGTAAACGGGATGCAGAGCTGGCTAATACTGCAATCCTGACAATGGATTGCACAACCGCCAGATTGGATTCGGCGAACGACGCGTTTTTCTGGGATCATAAGCTTGCTCATTACAAATAAAAATATTGATATGCGTCAATTTTAACACATATTGCAGTAATTGGTAAGGGGAATAACGATACGTGTAGAAATAATTCTGAATGTAACAAAACATAAATCTTGATAAAAACGATGTTTTGTTTAAAGGCATATTTAGAACAATTTGCGCTAACCCTATACTCAATTGGTATATTATTCGATTTTCTAACGAAGTTATAGTGCTATTACTAAATTATCCTCGTCAAAAGCCAAAAATGAAGGTGCGCTTCAATATTTTCTATCTTTATATTGACTTTTTATTTACGGCTTTACCATAAATCCGTGTTTTTTATGCATAACTCTTTATTTTATTAACAAAAAATAAGTAAAGTTAACTAGATGTATTTTTGATACAACTTAATGCTAACTTGAATTAGCTTTTCCTTATAAAAAGTGGGGGATCTGCAAAGAAGTGCTAAAAATTGAAACATTCTATTACCTATTGAGTGATATTGATGTACATCAATGAGGGTTTACCGCTATATCTTATCATTTTTACTGATGAAAGTGGTTATGTGAGAATGATAAGTCAATGAAAAAAATAGAAAAAAGTGAAGAAAACAAAGGGATGATGTCTTTAAGTCGTCGCCACTTTGTTCAAACCAGTGCCGCATTAGTCACCGTGCCTTTTTTCGCACGAAATGCACACGCAAATGCTGATAAAAGTTTACCCATTGTAAAAGTAGATGGGGAACCTGCTACTGTTGTGACCACGTGTAGTACATTTGACTGTGGTGGGAAGTGTGATATTCGTGCCCATATAAAAGAAGGTATTGTCACTCGTATTACCACAAGACCTGATAATGAATTAGATGAAGCGATGCCTATTATGAGGGCTTGTGTACGTGGCAGAGGCTATCGTAAATTTTCGTATCATGCAGACAGACTGAAATACCCGATGAAAAGGGTAGGCAAACGTGGTGAAGGTAAGTTTGAACGCATTTCATGGGACGAGGCGACAACGCTTATTGCAGAAAATGTGACTCGTTTAACTGAAAAACATGGTGCAGCAAGTCGTTTCTTAACCGTGAGTACCGCCGTAACTGGGGGGATCTTCTCTGGTGATACCATGATGAAGAAACTCTTTAATTTAACCGGAGGTTATCTTCCTTATTATCATTCAGTTAGTTTGGGTAATACTGTAAAGGTGACACCTTATACTTATGGTATTGCTAAAACGGGTAGCTCACTTGATACTCTTGAAGATACACCACTAGTTATTTTATGGGGTCATAACCCTAATGAGACCATCTTTGGACACACAAACCATTATTTTCAAAAAATGAAAAATAAGGGTACTAAGTTTATTGTGGTCGATCCTCGTTATTCTGATACTGCGCAATCTTTAGCTGATCAATGGATACCTCTCTTACCAACGACAGATAATGCCTTAATGGATGCAATGATGTATGTCATTGTTACTGAAAATCTTCATGATAAAGCTTTTATTGATAAGTATGTCGTGGGTTTTGATGAAGATCACATGCCTGAAGGTGTTCCTGCTAATGAATCTTTGGTTGCTTATTTAACGGGTAAAAAAGATGGCATAGAAAAAACCCCTGAATGGGCAGAAAAAATCACACGTGTACCCGCTAATACTATTCGTCAGTTAGCACGCGAATATGCAATGACTAAACCTGCTGCTCTAATTCAAGGTTGGGGACCTCAACGCCATATTTGTGGTGAACGGAGTGCGCGAGGATCATCATTATTGGCTGCAATCACGGGTAATGTGGGTAAAAAAGGCGCTTGGGCTGCGGGTTACGGTGGTATTGGTAATCGTCAATCTATGCGTGGACCTAATATTGGTAATAATCCAGTTAAAGCTAAGATTTCGATAATGAACTGGATGCAAGCTGTTGAAGATGCAAGTAAAGTTCGTGTTGAGGATGGGCTTGTTGATGCGGATAAACTTGATTCAAATATCAAGATGATCTTCTCTTTAGCGGGTAATTATTTAGTTAATCAAAACCCAGATGTGAATGCAGCCGCTAAATTACTAGAAGATGATTCAAAAGTAGAATTTATTGTTGTCAGCGATCTCTATTTATCACCTTCGGCAAAATATGCTGATTTAGTTTTACCTGAAACCAGTTTCTTAGAACGATGGAATATTGGTGACACATGGGGAACAGGTAATTATTTCTTACTTTCTGAAAAAGTGGTTGAACCTGCATTTGAACGACGTTCTGATTATGAATGGATAACAGAAGTTGCTGAAAAAATGGGTGTAAAAGAGGCTTTTACTGAAGGTCGTAGTGAAAAAGAGTGGATTGCTCACCTTGTTGATACTAATAAAGAGCGATTTAAAGACAGACCTGATTTTCCTAATTTTAATGAATTGCTCAAAACACGTCGTTACCTTTTCAAAGATGCTCCTTTTGTTGCTTTTGAGAAAAATATTAACGACCTTGAAAATAACCCATTCCCAACACCATCTGGCAAAATTGAGATATTCTCAAAACGTCTTTATGACATGAATAATCCTGATATTCCGGCACTATCTCATTATGTTCCTGCTATTGAAGGTCCAGAAGATAAATTAACGGAGACCTTCCCATTACAGATGTTGACATGGAAAGGAAAAAATAGAGCAAACTCAACACAGTACGCCAATCCATGGTTGCAGGAAGCGCAACGTCAAGAAGTATGGATAAACCCAATTGATGCTGAAAATAGAGGTATTAAAAACGGTGATATGGTGCGTGTTTATAATGATCGTGGAATAACTCAAATTCCTGCATTAGTAACACAACGCATTATTCCTGGTGTTGTTGGTTTACAAGCTGGGGCGTGGTGGACACCAGATGAAAAAGGAGTTGATCATGGCGGATGCCCTAATGTTTTAACATCGACACGAATGACGCCATTAGCACATGGTAACTCGCATTTAACTGTTCTCGTTGAGGTAGCCAAAGCATGAGTGACTTTAAAGAATATGCGGCAGTGAGCGATGAACAGCTCGGTTTCTTTATTGATTCCTCTCGTTGTTCTGGCTGTAAAGCATGCCAAGTAGCATGTAAAGATAAAAATAATTTAGAAGTTGGTCGTCGTTTTCGTCGTATTTATGAAGTAAAAGGCGGTGGCTTTGCGCCAACAGGGCAAGGTGGCTTAGTTAATAATGTTTTTGCTTATACATTAACTATTTCTTGCAACCACTGTGATTCTCCTGTTTGTGTACAGAATTGCCCAACAACTGCAATGCATAAACGTGAAGGTGATGGCATTGTTCGCGTAGATACCAGTAAATGTGTCGGTTGTGGTTATTGTGCTTGGTCGTGCCCTTATGGTGCACCGCAAATGAATGAAGACACAGGACAAATGTCAAAATGTGATTTTTGTATCGATTTATTATCAGAAGGCAAAAATCCAATTTGTGTAGATACATGCCCGTTAAATGCAATTAAGTTTGGAAAAATTAAAGATTTAAGAGCGAAATATGGACATTTAAGCCAAGTTCAAGGGTTACCTGATTTTACGATGACAAATCCGAATTTAGTTATCAAACCCCATACTGGTGCGATAAAGAAAGGAGGAGTTCAATCATGAATGAATGGCCATTAGTTGCTTTTACCTTATTTGTACAAAGTTCGGTTGGTGTGACGCTCTTCAGCGCACTCTATTTTTGCTGGTTAGAAAAAGAAATTGGTAACCAAAGAGCAACTATTGCAATACGTCCAGTAGTATTGACGGGTGCTATTTTAGGTTGTTTGGGGTTATTAGCTTCGACGTTACACATGGGATATCCATGGAATGCCTTTCATGCATTACGCCGTATTTCATCATCATGGTTGAGTCGTGAAATCATATTTGCTGCAGTTTATCTTGGGGCATTATGCCTCTATACCTTATTGGTATTGATAAAAGGGCATATGAACAAAACCATTTTGGCTATTATTGGTTTACTGGGTCTCATTGATATATTTTGTATGGCTTCACTTTATTACAACACGTCAATGCTGACATGGATGCATGCTAATACATACGCTATGTTTATGGGGGCTGTATTGTCAGCGGGTGCTGCGATAGCATTACTGATAACAGCATTACGAGTGAAAGCGTTTGTTAATGGTGAATTAGCAAAAAAAATGGTAATTAGTGCCCTAGTGGTGATTTTTCTTGCGGTTACTCTCCGTATGGCTATCCAGCCTTTCTATTTAGAATGGATGGCAGAGATCATATCAACAAATGATGCAATAACGTTCCCTCATACGCCAATCATTGCGTATAATGAAACATTCGGATTAAGAATATCTGCATGGGTGATGTCAATCCTTGGTATTTTAATGATGGGATACAGTGTATGGAATTACCGTAACGCTGTATTTACGTCAGGATTGCGTATGGTGTTAGCAAGCAGCGCAATAATATTGATTGCAGAAATTCTTAATCGTTTTGCATTCTTTATTGTTAAGTAGTGGAGTTGTGATGTATGAGGCGTTTTATTAAGGTGGATCTTCCTCCTGAACCTATTATTAATGATAAATGTGTTAGAAAACGCCTCAAACAAAGCCTATGTGATAGTTGCTCTAAAGTTTGCCCTGTGGGCGCTATCACTTTTGGGCACTTAGCTGTGGAAATAGACAATGAACGCTGTTTTCAATGTGGTAATTGTCTATTTACCTGCCCTGTTGACGCGATAGAAAATATCGCGCCTCATGAAAGAACATATCAAGACAATTATCTCGTCGTTAATCATGATGAACCATTAGCAAGTACAGAAGAGCTTTTAGTCTGGCACAGACAATATCAAATAAGAGGTATGAAAATTGCACAACCTCTTGTCGATAAATGGCTTCCTATTTTAGCAAGCCTAAATATTCAATTAAAAATCTTACAAGAACCTATTTGGCAATTAATTATTACCGAACCGACAGATATTGATAGTGGTCGCCGCTTTATGCTGTTTCGTCAAAAATTAGATGAAACGCCACTTAATAAAAATCAGGTTAAAACAGGATTGAATGCAAGAAAACAGCTTTATCCTGAAGATAGTTGGTTTCAAATTCAGTTAGATAAAGACAGCTGTATTCTTTGTTCTGCTTGCGCCAAAGTGTGTGATGAAGGTGCGATAGAACTCGAAAATAATATATTTATGCTCGATGAAAAACGCTGTACAGGTTGTATGAATTGCGAAGTCGTTTGTTTTCCTAAATCTATTTATGTTAGTGAACAAATCGCTAAAAATAGTGAACCTACCCATTATCATTATTATGATGCACATTGTGAAAAATGCCGCTTAGCTTTCTTATCATGGGAACCAGAAGCAACCTTGTGCCCGATTTGCATACAACATCAGAAGCAAGGTTGGCTATAATCCCCTTTAAAGATACTCATGTTATTTATTGGTTAATAGGCAAATACGCTGACTAAAATAGAGCGTGTTATGTTGAAAATGATTTTATTATCATGAAATTCCGATAGTGGCTAAATAGAATGGGAGAGCACAATGAAAACGACAGTTTTACCTGCCGATATGGTAGAGATTACCATTACAGAACCGGGAGGTATTGAAAAGCTACAACCTCAAAGGTCATCAATACCTTCGCTTCCCCCTCATTATCTATTAATTAAAGTCGCTGCTGCAGGTGTCAATCGTCCCGATATCTTTCAAAGACAAGGGAGTTACCCGCCACCAGCAGATGCTTCACCAATCCCTGGTCTTGAAGTGGCTGGAGAAGTTGTCGCATTAGGCGAAAACTGTACTCAGTGGCAATTAGGTGACAGAGTTTGCGCTTTAGTTGCAGGAGGGGGATATGCGCAATATTGTATTGCTCATGAAGATATCGTATTACCATCAATAAATTTAACGGATATTGAAGCTGCTGCATTACCCGAAAATTTGTTTACGGTATGGGCTAATTTATTTCAGTTAGGAAAACTAAAGCAAGGTGAATCTGTTCTTATTCACGGGGGAACATCGGGAATTGGTTCTACCGCTATTATGCTTGCTCATACTATAGGTGCAACGGTTTATACCACGGTAGGCTCTGATGAAAAAGCCACCGTTGCGCGTAATCTTGGCGCTGATTATGTTATCAATTATAAATCAACCGATTTTGCTAAAGAAATTCCTATGTTAACGAAAGGCAAAGGTGTTGATGTCGTGCTTGATATTATTGGTGGCGATTACATAGAAAAAAACTATCAAGTTGCGAGTAAATTTGGTCGTATTATACAAGTCGGTATGATGAAAGGGATGCCGAAAAATTTAAATATGATGCCAATGATGATTAAGCGGTTAGTTCATACCGGTTCAACAATGCGCTCCCGTTCAGTGGAAGAAAAAGCGCAAATTGCGCAAGAATTAAAACAACAAGTGTGGCCATGGATTGTTGAAGGAAAAATCAAACCGATAATTAATACCGTTTTTCCATTAATTGAAGTGGGCAAGGCTCACCAGTTAATGGAATCTGGTGATCTCATTGGTAAAGTGATGCTTGAAACATCGTCTTATAACATAAACAGGTAAAAGAAAGTGTAATATAAATTATTTAGTATAAAACAATTATATTATTTCTTTCTTTAGACACGAATATTCTGAAAAACACATGATGATTCAATCATGTGTTTTTTTATATATTGAAGTAAAAATTAATGAGTATTTAATTAAGATCTTTTTTTTTGAGTCGTGAATTTAATATCCATCCTTTTTAATGGACATTGGGCGATAGAAATATTCACTCATTCTAAATAGGGCGGGTTTAAATATTGGCCTCGGTAAAAGTATTACTATATTAGTAGAAATATAACTTAAATCAAAATTGATAATAAGATAAAGAAACTAATAAATAAAACTAAATCATTTATCATTAAAGTGTAAAAACGTTAGATGGAATTGAAAAAATCTTAACTGATATCAATAAAATAAAGAAGATTCTTACTCATCATGTAGTATATCATTTGAATAGAGATTAATTATTTACGATTTATAAACACAATTTTCATTAAAACAAATAACAAAAATTTATATATAGGTGCGATGATGGCAAATCACAAACAAACCTGTCTGAGTGCTACAGAGCGTGTATACCATATCCAAACCGTTGATACTCTTGCATGTTATCATCGAGAGATGGCAAAAATATTAATGAATAGTGAATATTCTTTTCCTAAAGCAAATAAGGTAAAAATAAACAGTAGTGACAATATAGACGTTAAAATAATAAGTAATACTATTGAAAAAAAAGCAGTAGATAATGCTTATGACTGTATTTTAGAGACTTTAAAACAGCAAAATAATTATAATCAATCAGATATTGAACCTTATTTCTCTCATCACCATTCCCAAGTGATGCAATTGGCTAAATTTGGCTACTTATCTGCTTTGGCCTATAACTCTGATAATGTTTTTAACCACCATTCACCTCTACAAAAACAACAAGAAAAAAAAATAACAGACGATCTCTGTAAGTTAATTGGTTTCTTGCCTGAGAATGCCTTTGGTCATATCACAACAAGCCATATTCTTGCTTGCTACGAAATATTGTGGGCACTGAGAAATTTAAAAACATTACCCATGGCGATAGCTCGCCATCCTAAATCTCGGGATTTAGTGGCAGATAAAAAAGCATTTGAGTTATTCAACATGTCTGTCACTGATATTCTAACCGTAAGTGAGCAACTCAATGAACGTGGTATTTTTGATGATGTCAGCTATTTAACTTGTCGTGGAACAGGAATGACCAAAACAATGCATTTAGGAAAATTGCTTGTACCTGTTTCTCGTTTTGAATTTTGGAAGAAAGCAATGGATATTCTTGGGTTAGGATATGACAACCTTATTGCATTGCCTATCGATGGAAACTTTAAAACTGATACTGAAAAAACGCGTAATATCGTTTTACGTTTAATTGAACAGGGTGAACCTATTCTTGGTGTCATTGGTATGTTAGGGTCACCATCTTATGGTTGTATTGATAAGCTAAAACCTCTTTTTGAATTACGAAAAGAGTGTGAGGAAAAATACAATAATTCTTTTTATATTCATATTGATGCGTCACAATTTGGATATATAAGAAGTTTGTTTCTTGACGATAATGACGAACTTATTCCTTATGAAATATTGTGTGAAAAACTAAAAACAGAAGCCTCGTTACTTGAGTTAACGCGAGAAGTGTATGATAGCATCGCGCTACTTCCCCTTGCAGATTCGGTTTCTTTTGAGCCTTTTCAAGCAGGTTTTTCGCCTTATCCTACCGGAGTAGTCTGTATTAAAGATGCGAGAATGAGTCGTTTTTTAACAAATCCACCCAAGTTATGCCCAGAGCAAGCTGATTTGGTGGCTGAAATTGATGGTATTCAATCTGCCCCAGCAGTCGCTTCAATGTGGAGTGTACATCAATTATATCCTTTTACTTTATCAGGGTATGGAAAGTATGTACGAATCCAATGGGAGACACGAATTAAACTTGAACAATTTTTTAATCAAGCTCCCGCATTTGAGGTAGAGGGTGAGTATTACTCTATTCACATTTTATCTGCATCAGACTTTAATAAATTGAATTTTGCGATTGTAAGAAAAGGAAATAAGTGCTTAAAAACACA
The DNA here is from genome assembly GCF_014897315.1 of Proteus sp. FME41. Lineage (GTDB taxonomy): Bacteria > Pseudomonadota > Gammaproteobacteria > Enterobacterales > Enterobacteriaceae > Proteus. The sequence goes on from NZ_JABUYL010000013.1 coordinate 138,185, forward strand.
AAATGACCTCAATAAATTGATACATGAAAACTTAGTTATAAAAAGTCATTACAGGCAAGATTTAAGTTTATTAACGCTTTGTGCTCGCAATAGTGATGATATTCCAGCTCAGTTTTGCAACGAATGCCATTTAGATAAAAATGAATGGGAAACAATCAAACATTTAACTTTATTGCAATTGACTATAAAAAGTACAGAAGAATGGTATGAGGAGCAAATTGAAGCAGGGTATCAATATATTAAAACAGTAGTGTTATCTGCGTTAAATAGATAATGATCTAAAGATTAGTATCGATATGATAAGCGAAAGAGTGGGGTAAGATCTTACTCTCTTCGCTTTTTTTTGTGCCATTTTTTAAGTTCATTGAGATAAAGGTGACATTGTCACGTAATGGCTTTATAAATATAGCTATAGTCTATTTTCTACATGTACTAGAGATTAATAATGATTGTTTTTATCCAGCTTGACTCTTTTTTATTTTCATTGATAGCACACAAAAGCAAGCTGGATAATGAGAATCATTCATAATAACACTCGTTTTGAAAATTTTTAATCATAAATAAATCAACTTGTTAATAAAAAAATCAATTCAGATATGTATTTAGATATATCTAAAACTTGATCATTTAGATATATCGGATTATTATGCACTACATAAATTCGATATATCTAAAACAATGAGGGAATATTTATGATGATTCGAGCATTAAACTCACTTTATCAACAGCGTGCTGAAAATGGCGAACAGGGTAGTCATGGACATGGTCACGGAAAAGGGCGTTGTGGCGGTAAAGGTAAACATAGCCAACACCAAGAACATCATGGTGAGCATTGTTGTCACGGTGAACATGGTCACGGACACGAAGGACATGGTGAATGCTGTCACGGTGAACATGGTCACGGACACGAAGGACATGGTGAATGCTGTCACGGTGAACATGGTCATGGACACGAAGGACACGGTGAAT
>NZ_JABUYL010000069.1 GCF_014897315.1 Proteus sp. FME41
CGTTTTCAACAGGGGCTTCAATTGTTGATGTAGCTTCAGCGGCTTGCTGTGCTTTCTTTGCTTTAACACGAGCTAATGCGGCAGCAACGGCCGCTTTACGTGGATCGACGTCTTCGGCTTTAGCGTTTTCAACAGGGGCTTCAATTGTTGATGTAGCTTCAGCGGCTTGCTGTGCTTTCTTTGCTTTAACACGAGCTAATGCGGCAGCAACGGCCGCTTTACGTGGATCGACGTCTTCGGCTTTAGCGTTTTCAACAGGGGCTTCAATTGTTGATGTAGCTTCGGCGGCTTGCTGTGCTTTCTTTGCTTTAACACGAGCTAATGCGGCAGCAACGGCCGCTTTACGTGGATCGACGTCTTCGGCTTTAGCGTTTTCAACAGGGGCTTCAATTGTTGATGTAGCTTCGGTGGCTTGCTGTGCTTTTTTTGCTTTAACACGAGCTAATGCGGCAGCAACGGCCGCTTTACGTGGATCGACGTCTTCGGCTTTAGCGTTTTCAACAGGGGCTTCAATTGTTGATGTAGCTTCGGTGGCTTGCTGTGCTTTTTTTGCTTTAAC
>NZ_JABUYL010000070.1 GCF_014897315.1 Proteus sp. FME41
GTGTCCTTATCATAGTAGCGAAAGCGATTGTAATACAAGCCACTTTCTTTATCTTCATATTGTCCGGCAAACCGAAAATGACATTCAGTATATTCTGGGTCGTTATCGGCATAATCATCATGAGATTGCCAAAACGCCATTTGTCCCCAGGTATTTAACCGTCCTGCCCAGCTGACAATCCCTTTTTCGCTAAAAATTTCTCGTGGCGTGCCTTGATGGTCAGTGACGACATAATGCAGTTTTCCACGTTGATAACGGGCTGTTGGGGTGATTTCACCGGGTTGATAGAGCCACTGAATTTGAGCGTCATAAGCGGGTGTCCCATCCGCATAAATCGGGGTTTCTTGCACCATTTGGTCGCCAGACCACAGGTAATCGACACGCTGAACACGTTTATTTTTAAAGGGTGAATTAGGCGGTGAAGTAGGGCGATTATCGACTACCTTGCTTTTGCTTAGTCGTCGCCCAAAGGCATCGTAAGTGTAACGCCAACATTCCCCTTCAGGATTAAAACAGGCAATAAGTTG
>NZ_JABUYL010000071.1 GCF_014897315.1 Proteus sp. FME41
CTGAAAACATAGCCATTATCCGGCGTTTTATTTCTCCATCTTTGTTCACTAACGTCTTGGTAACAAAGGCTGAGTAGTCTTTTGATGTGTTATATCCTTTCCAGACTTCATGAGGATCTAAAGCATAAGCACAGACCTTGCCAGCAACTGGTATTCTTACCAAGGCACCCTTCTCTTCCAAATAATCTAACCAACGACGAATTGTCCGAGTAGAAACGCCCATTTGATTAGCTAGAAATTGCTGGTCGCAGACCACGGCACCGCAGGTAGGATCTATGTGTTCAGCGAAAAATGAGTAAAGACCTATAGCGGCAGCACCTTGTTTGTCCCTCACAAGCTCTCTAATGCGTTGCCAGCCCTTTGGGTATGTCTGGGTGAAGTTGCTATTCTTCTTCGCCTCCTCGTGCTCTTTAGATGCCTTCCTGTCGATTTCCTGTATTTCTTTCTGTCTTAGCTTTGTTTGATGTTCTGAAGCTACGATCATCTTTATCCCTCGGTGTCTTTTTGATAGGACATTTTT
>NZ_JABUYL010000072.1 GCF_014897315.1 Proteus sp. FME41
GTCACTTTAAAACTGATTAGAATGCGGTGTTTAAAATTCGAAAAATTACGATAGCCATAGGCTATACGTTTGATAACTTTTATTTTATTGATTGATCCTTCAAGAGGTCCATTGGAATAGGAATACTGAAAGGTGTTTTTAATTCTAGATAAATGTTTTTTTAACGTTTTTAAAGAGGTTAACATCACATTTGATACCTCTGAATTAGCCTGTGTGACAGTCTCCTTAAAGCCTTGAAAATCATTGTTTTTAGAATAATAAAGTAACTCTTGGTATGTCGTGTACGTTGCTTTAAGCACTGGATCGAGAGAAACTAAGTAATCTATAATCTCAGTTTCAGGTAAAGGTTTTTTAAAGAGTCTTTGATAATTGTAAGTTTGAAAATCAAGCTCAGTTGAACACTTCAGCATTAACCGCCAGTAGTTTTTTAGCTTGCGATAATCTTTCATTTTACTAGCGTTCGAACCAAAGAACTGTTTCATGATTTGAATGCGTGT
>NZ_JABUYL010000001.1 GCF_014897315.1 Proteus sp. FME41
ATACGACTAACGCACAAGGCTTAACCTTTAACCCTGAGTTCTTAAAAGCCTTAGATAAATTAAGCTATCTAGGCGATGTGGTTTTTGCAAATGGTGAAGCGCGTCTTTACTTTGAATTACGTCCGGGGACATCACCCGACATTATGCAAACCCATTTAATGATTGATAGACAATCACTGATCTACGATAACCAACAACCGCAATGGCAACGCTTTGTTTGGCCAGCGGATACCGTTGCCTCAGGTGCATCACTCAGTTGGATCACCACCAAGACAGGCACACGTATTTATGGTGATTATCGTGGCGTCTGGGGCATCATTCGGTTATTGGAAGATGCCCAAATTGTCCCTTATGCCGGCAGCACCAGCAGTTACTCTGTCAGTTGGAAAACCTTAAATGGCCAGTCACTCAATTACACCTTAAGAACCGAAATGGGCGAGGGTCCAATCGCACTTTTGCAACTACGCAATTTTATTTTACCGGAAAAGATCTTTTTAGATTAAAAATTTAAACAAATAAAGAGATAATTAAAATGGACTCTTATGGATTACTACAAAAATTTAAGCTTAATCGCCCATTAAATAACGAAGAAATAGCTGGTAAATTGGACCAAAATAATCGTATTGATTTAGAAAATGAAGAGTTAATTCCAGATGTAAAAGTGATCGCAATAAATTCTCATTATCTAGAAATGGTGGATAAATATTATTCTTCAAAAGGTATTTTTAGTTTTATAGGTGCTTTTGGAACCATAATGTGTTTAGGTGGTATATTATTATTTACAACAGATCTTATTTTCTCCAATCAATTATCTAAAAAAGATTTAATATTTACTCTTTTTATGATTCTTCCACTTATTGGAATGGGATCCTTTATGTTCTATTTACTGAAAACAGAATGGTTTACATGGACACATTATCCTTTACGCTTTGATCGAAAAAATCAGATGGTTTATGCCTTTCGCACTGACGGTTCTATTATTTCAGTGCCTTGGGAAAAGGTGTTTTTTACTACAGGACTTAATTATGTGAAAAATATAAGTGCTGATTATTATATTAGTGGTCATGTACTTGCAGATGATAATAAAACGGTAATTGATACGTTTTGTCTTCCTGCCTCCACAGGTAATCCAGCATTATTGCAACATCATTGGGAATTTATTCGACGCTATATGGAAGAAGGACCTGAGAATATTATTCAACAAGTCGAATTTTGTTTACCTATAGCTAATAAAAAAGAGAGTTATGGTTTTACCTTTTTTTATATATGTACTTTATTTAAAGGACTATTTAAGATCCTGATGTTATTAATGTTTCCACTTATCTTTATTATCAGTATCCCGCGTTATATTGCAATCTTAACCAGTCGCCATCCTATTTGGCCAGAGGAAGTAGAAGAGCAGTGCAAAATAGACCCTAATGATCCTTATATCTTAAATGAAAAAACGAATCCTAAAGATCTCTGGAAAGCATTTTATTAAAAATCATCTATATTGTATTTCATCAACATTTTTATTAGTTTTCCGCTCAACGATATGAATTTTATTAATTCAATGATTGCTTATTTCGAATAGCTCAAACTGTTATCAAAGCCCGTTTTTTTATTTGTTTAAGAAAAATTGTATAAAAATAATTATTTAAACTGAATAAAAGCATTTGCGACTTTTTTAGGACCTTCATAAATTTCAAATTTTTCTAATTCTTTTAATAAATGATGAGGGGCATGTTCAACTAAAAACTGCATATTGCCCTCACTTATCCAATGTTCAGACTCTTGTTTTGTGTGAGTGATTTTAATGGCAAGACTCCAACTATTTGGCTCATAAGGCAGTTGAGTAGTTGGATAATAAAAACCAGCTAAAGGCGGTGGTGATTGTCTTCCCCCTTCAGCAGAGGTTAACCAGACGATTTTAACCCAGACATTGGTATGCATATATTTTCCAGTAGAGACTATCTCCAGATAAAAAATATCCGCCTTAAAGGCGGATATTTTACTATTTGACAGGGATTACGCTTCGTCCACGTTTTCTTCGTCTTCCGGTGTAGGTTCCACAATTCGAACTTTATTAATTCGATGGTTGTTCACTTCTAACGGCTCAAATTCAATGCCATCAATAATGATCTTCTCACCGACAGTTGGAACACGTTGTAAATGCTCCATTAATAAACCTGCTAAGGTTTCATACTCACGTTTTTCATCCAATTTGATTGGAATATAAAGCACTAAGTCTTCAAGTGGTGTAAAGCCATTAACAGTCCATGAACCGTCTTCATTTTGAACTAAGTCGTGACGAGAATCGTTTTCTTCAGAACTCACAGGTAAGTTACCTGCAATCGTTTCCATTACGTCTGTTAACGTCACAATACCTTCAACAGAGCCAAACTCATCTACAACAAAAGCAAAGTGAGTATGGGCACTACGGAACTGTTCTAATGCTTGTAGCAATGATAAACCTTCAGGGAATATCAGCGGTTGTGTTACTAACAAACGTAAATTTAGAGGTTCATTACGTAGTTGTTGATTCAATAATTGAATCACATTCACAACACCTACTGGTTCATCACTGTGCTGTTCATCGGTAATGACAAGACGTGAGTGGGGATCCTTTTCTAATAATTGGCGGATATCATCTTGTGTTGCGTTTAAATCGATGTATTCAACATCATGGCGTGAAGTCATGATACTGTTAACGTTACGCTGACTTAAACCAAGCACACGCACAATCATTTGACGTTCTTGAGGATCGAATGCTTCTTCTGCATTAGAAACTAAGTTAGAAGTATGGGGATCTAACTCAGAAGATTCGGGCTTGCCATTAATAATGCGTAATACCGCTTCTGCTGTACGTTCACGTAAAGAACGAGAGGCAGATAAGAAACGACGGCGGTTAAATTGTGCAAGCTGGTTAAAGACTTCTATCATGATAGAGAAACCAATTGCCGCATACAGATAACCTTTCGGAATGGCGTAGCCAAAGCCTTCGGCAACAAGCGCGAAACCTATCATTAGTAAGAAGCTTAAACACAAAATAACAATCGTTGGGTGATTATTGACAAAGTTTGTCAGTGGCTTACTTGCAAGGATCATCAAGAACATTGCAATAGTGACAGCCGCAATCATGACACCTAAATGGTCAACCATACCCACAGCGGTTATTACCGAGTCAAGCGAGAACACCGCATCCAGCACGATAATTTGCGCAACGACAGACCAAAAGCGTGTCGTTTTACGTTGTTTTCCCTCACCATGGTCTTTGCCTTCTAGCCGTTCATTAAGCTCCATTGTGGCTTTGAACAGCAAGAATATCCCCCCGACAAGCATAATTAAGTCTCTTGCACTGAAAGGATGATCAAACAGTGTGATAATAGGTTTTGTCAGGGTGATAAGCCAAGAAAGGCTGAATAACAACACAACTCGCATCACTAAGGCACACAATAAGCCCGTTATACGCGCTTTGTCTCTTAGTTTTGCAGGAAGTTTATCTGCCAGAATAGCAATGAAAACAAGGTTATCGATACCAAGTACGATTTCGAGAACAATTAGGGTGGAGAGTCCTACCCATATCGTCGGATCTAAGATCCATTCCATACAGTTTGTTTTACCTTCTATAAAGACGGCTTATGCCGACTTGGGAATAATGAGCAATTTGAAGGAATTTTTCAATAATTTATTATCGATATCGGGAGAATAATTTTATTTTGTCGAAAAGATTGTGACACCAATGACATCAATAACTACCACCAAATGGGAGAGTGCGTTACTATGTGATCAGGTTAACAAATTGTCAGTACATTGATACTGGCAGGTTTATTTTCAGACGGGAGTTATTTTCATGTCAAAACAGCAAATCGGCGTGGTTGGTATGGCAGTAATGGGACGTAACCTTGCGCTAAATATTGAAAGTCGCGGTTATTCTGTCTCTATCTACAACCGCTCAAGCGATAAAACCAACGATGTTATCGCTGAAAACCCAGGCAAAAAACTGGTTCCGAATTATTCTATTGAAGAGTTTGTTGATTCGTTAGAAAAACCGCGTCGCATTTTATTAATGGTAAAAGCGGGTGAAGCAACGGATAAAACAATTGCTGCATTGACACCGCATTTAGATAAAGGCGATATCCTTATTGATGGCGGGAATACTTTCTTTAAAGATACCATTCGTCGTAATCGTGAATTATCAGCTCAAGGCTTTAATTTCATTGGTACTGGTGTTTCAGGTGGTGAAGAAGGCGCATTAAAAGGCCCTTCAATTATGCCTGGCGGACAGAAAGAAGCTTACGAATTAGTGGCACCAATCCTTGAAAAAATTGCTGCCGTTGCCGAAGGTGAACCTTGTGTGACGTATATCGGTGCTGATGGCGCAGGCCACTATGTAAAAATGGTACACAACGGCATCGAATACGGTGATATGCAACTGATTGCAGAAGCGTATTCCGTTTTAAAACACTCTTTAGGTCTGACTAACGAAGAATTAGCAGAAACCTTCACTGAGTGGAATAAAGGTGAATTAAGTAGCTACTTGATTGAGATCACCGCGGATATCTTCCGTAAAAAAGACGAAGACGGTAAATACCTTGTTGATGTTATTCTTGATGAAGCGGCAAACAAAGGCACTGGTAAATGGACTAGCCAAAGTTCTTTAGATTTAGGTGTCCCCGTGACCCTAATTACTGAATCTGTATTTGCACGTTATATCTCTTCATTAAAAGATCAACGCGTTGCAGCCTCTAAAGTATTATCAGGCCCAACACCTAAAGCGTTCTCTGGTGATAAAAAAGCCTTTATTGAAAATGTTCGTCGCGCACTGTATTTAGGTAAAATTGTTTCTTATGCGCAGGGTTTTCAACAACTGAAAGCCTCATCTGACGAATATAACTGGGATTTAAACTACGGAGAAATCGCGAAGATTTTCCGCGCAGGATGTATTATTCGTGCTCAATTCCTGCAAAAAATCACAGATGCTTATAATGGAGATGCAAGCATTGCAAATCTGCTGTTAGCACCTTACTTTAAAAATATTGCTGATGAGTACCAACAAGCTCTGCGTGATGTTGTTTGTTATGGCGTACAAGCAGGTATTCCAACTCCAACATTCTCTGCGGCGATTTCTTACTACGATAGCTATCGTGCAGAAGTGTTACCAGCAAACTTAATCCAAGCTCAACGTGACTACTTTGGTGCGCATACTTATAAACGTACTGATAAAGATGGCGTATTCCATACAGAGTGGATGGAATAAGTAAAATTAAATATTAGGTTATATTAATTGAAATATGACAAATAAAAGGTGCTTGATATAAGTGCCTTTTTTATTATCCAAATTTCAAAGGCAATCATTCACAACGACATTATTCGAAGGTTATTATTTTCTATTCGTTGATTTTTTTAATATAGGGATCGCACGTTCTTCTCCCCAGTTTTTTAGTGCAGCTAAAACGTGAGAGAGTGATTCTCCGTCTTCAGTTAGTTTATATTCAACTTTAGGTGGAATTTCCGCATACACTTTACGTTCAATAAGCCCATCAGATTCAAGTTCACGTAATTGCTTAGTCAGCATTCTTGGCGTGATTGAAATAAGCTTTCTTTTTAACTCATTAAATCGCAATGTTTTTCCCTGTAAATGGTAAAGGATCATGCCTTTTCCTTTACCGCCCATTAGTTCTAAAGATGCTTCAACGGGGCATCCGTCATAGGTGTAGTCGTTATATCTATTCTTTTTTACAGTATCCATTTGTATCCTATATACATAAATTGTGCGTACTTGCCAGATAGTAAATTATTATTAAAATAGACGTAATACAAGTGGCTTATTTGAAAATGGTGTAATAAATGAATTTATTAGAAGTATTAAAAACTCGTTATGCGACAAAACATTTTGATAAAAATAAAGTGATCCCTGAGCAAGAATTAGAACAGATAAAAGCGTTGCTGCAGCTAAGTCCATCAAGTGTGAATACTCAACCATGGCACTTTATCATAGCGAAAACTGATGATGCGAAGCTGAAAATTGCAGGATCTACCGAAGGTGGATATGAATTTAATAAAGAGAAAATATTAAGTGCTTCACATGTTGTGGTTATGTGTGCAAAAAATACGTTATCTGAAGGATATCTCTCTCATTTGCTTGAATTAGAAGATAAAGCGGGAAGATATTCTACAACAGAATTCAAAGAGCAGAATAAACTCGCCCGATCATTTTTTGTTAATTTACATGAAAAACAACTTGATGATTTATCCCATTGGATAGAGAAACAAGTTTATTTAAATATGGGGTCTTTGTTACTAGGGGCTGCAACGTTAGGAATAGATGCTCTTCCAATGGAAGGCTTTGACCTATCAAAAATAGATTCAACATTTTCTTTAAATGATAAAGGGCTTCATGCTGTGGCTATTGTGGCATTAGGTTATAAAGAAGAAGATGATTTTAACTACAATTTACCAAAATCAAGATTACCACAGAATGAAATTATTACTGATATTTAAGTTTTTGATTTAAATTTCACTTTATTAAATCATTGAAGAAATATACTAAGATTATTTAATAAAAAGAGAGTACTTAAATACTCTCTTTTTATTTTGTGTTTTATTAATAAATATAAAAATTATTACTCATATGATTTTATATAGTGTGTTTTTTCATTTATCTGATATTAAATCAGTATCTAGCTTGGTTTCTATTGATATATTTCCACTAAAAACATCATTCATTCTCTCTTTATCTAATGCATTTTCCCAGCGAGCAACCACGATACAAGCACAAGCATTGCCAACAAGATTAGTTAATGCGCGACATTCCGACATAAAGCGGTCAATACCCAGAATCAACGCCATACCTGCAACGGGAACACTTGGTACAACGGATAGCGTTGCTGCTAAGGTAATAAAGCCCGCTCCTGTTACACCTGCGGCGCCTTTGGAACTAATCATAGCAACAAAGAGTAATGTAATTTGTTCTGTTAACGACAAATCAACGCCTGTTGCTTGAGCGATAAATAATGCAGCCATGGTCATATAGATATTAGTGCCATCTAAATTAAAGGAATAACCCGTAGGAATAACTAAACCGACGACTGATTTTTTACAGCCAAGACTCTCCATTTTACTCATTAATGTGGGTAATGCAGCTTCAGATGAAGAAGTGCCTAATACAAGCCAGAGCTCATCTTTTATATATTTAATTAAAGAGAGGATAGAAAAACCATTATATTTAGCAACGGCACCCAAAACCACTAACACAAAAAGCAATGCTGTTAAATAAAAAGTAATTACCAACAACATTAAATTACCAATGGAAGAAATGCCGTATTTACCTATAGTAAAAGCCATAGCACCAAAAGCACCAATCGGCGCTAACTTCATTAGCATACCAACCATCTTAAAGACCGGATCGCAAAGATGCTGTAAGAATTTTAATACAGGCTCACCTCGTGATCCTGTTGATGCTAATGCTAAGCCAAAAACTACAGACACAAACAGCACTTGTAAGATATTACCGTTAACTAATGGGCTAACAATAGTATCAGGAATAATATTCATAAAAAAATCAACAAGAGAAGAGCTATGTGCCTGAGTGACATACATTTCTACTCGACTACTGTCTAATGATTCAGGAGAGATGTTTAAACCATCACCAGGACGAATAATATTAGCCGTTATGAGTCCAATAATCAGGGCGATAGTAGAGAATGTAAGAAAGTAAATCATCGATTTACCTGCTACTTTCCCCACTGTTTTCATATTGTTCATACCTGCAATGCCTGTTACTACCGTTAAGAAGATAACAGGTGCGATGATCATTTTTACAATTTTGATAAATCCATCACCAAGAGGTTTAAAAGATTCACCTATATCAGGATAAAAATGACCCAGTAAAATGCCAAGAATGATAGCGATAATAACTTGGATATATAACACACGATAAAAGGGGAGCCTGCGGGATGAAGTCTGCATAAAAATTCCCTGTAACTGAAAGATATTGACTAAATAAAAAAGAAATTATGATGTAAATTATTATTTACATTTATTTTGTTGTGATAGATAACTTAAAGGTCTGAGTAAATCAGGTCAATAAAATAAAGTTGATTTTATCAAATATTGTGCTCTTCATCTAAAAAATTAGATTTAATTTCAATTTATTGCCATTTGAAGAATTTATTTTTCTTAAATCAATAGGTTAATGAAATTATATTTTGTTTTAGTTTGTCGGGTTTCTTTAAGAATATGTGTTTTTAACTTTGTTTTTTGGTGAATGGGATGATTTAAATGTAAATAGATATGGATAAGGAAAGGTAGGAAGAGTAACTAGGCACAATTATTTGTTTCTATTCAATTTATTTTCAAGGGAAAAATGAACCACTGATAAATCCTTCAATATAAATAAACGCTAACCAACCAACAAATAAGCATTCAGAAAAAACAATAATAAAAGCGAATATTGAGGGAAACTCGAAGGTATCTCTGACTAAGAGAAAAAAATGAGGTAGCATGATTGCAGAAAATATAATTTTTATTACCAAAGCAAACGCAACAAGATAAATAGCGATATCTAAAGAAAACACTTCAATTTGAATGAGTGGTACAACAACCGTATAAAAAAGAATAATACTACTAAGAATTATTATGGCGGAACCACCCAACCAATATTTGAAAAATAAAAGCTTCAGAGAATATTGTTTTGTTATCAGATCTTTTAATTTATTCACAATTTTATCCCTTATTTATGAATTAAAAAATTATAAAAATAAGTAAAGAATAATCTATGAGAAAAAGAGACAATAATAAATAAATTATAAAAAATAAGTATTTATTCGTAGTGGTTAGGAATATAAAAAATAAAAGAGCGCACATGCGCTCTTTTATCGATGATAGAAAATGGTTTTTATTTTACTGGGATTTTTATTGAGTTGTCAGATTCAATTTCAATAGGAGTTAATGGCGTATCTTCAATAAATTCACTGGATGCTCTGCCACTAAAGACGTCATTCATTCGTTCTTTATCTAAGGCATTTTCCCAACGAGCAACCACAATACAAGCACACGCATTACCAACAAGATTGGTTAATGCACGACATTCTGACATAAAGCGGTCAATACCCAGAATCAACGCCATACCGGCAACAGGAACACTTGGTACAACCGATAACGTTGCTGCTAAGGTAATAAAGCCCGCTCCTGTTACACCTGCGGCGCCTTTTGAACTTATCATCGCAACTAAGAGCAACGTAATTTGTTCTGTTAATGACAAATCAATACCGGTTGCTTGTGCAATAAAGAGAGCGGCCATGGTCATATAGATGTTAGTACCATCTAAATTAAAGGAATAACCTGTTGGAATAACTAAGCCGACGACTGATTTTTTACAGCCTACATCTTCCATTTTACGCATTAAGCTAGGTAACGCGGCTTCTGAAGATGAGGTGCCTAAGACTAACCAAAGCTCATCTTTAATGTATTTAATTAAAGAGAGAATAGAAAAGCCATTATATTTCGCAACCGCACCTAATACGACTAAGACAAACAGTAATGAGGTGATGTAGAACGTTAGAACAAGTAAGACTAAGTTGCTGATTGAGGAAATACCATATTTACCGATGGTAAAAGCCATAGCTCCAAAGGCACCAATTGGTGCTAACTTCATCAGCATGCTTACCATTTTAAAAACGGGATCAGAGAAGTTTTGTAAGAATTTGAGTACCGGTTCGCCACGCGCATCAATAGAGGCTAATGCAATACCAAAGACAATGGAAACAAAGAGAATTTGTAAGATATTGCCATTAACTAATGGGCTAACAACAGTGTCAGGGATGATATTCATTAAAAAGCCAACAATAGAAGAATCATGTGCTTTAGTGACATAACTTTCTACTTTGCTTGCATCTAATGAAGCGGGGGAAATATTTAAACCATCACCTGGGCGAATAACGTTTGCAACAATCAAACCAATGATTAATGCAATGGTTGAAAAAGTGAGAAAATAAGCCATGGATTTACCCGCGACTGTACCCACTGCTTTCATGTTGTTCATACCCGCAATACCTGTGACTACCGTTAAGAAGATAACAGGTGCGATGATCATTTTTACAATTTTGATAAATCCATCACCAAGCGGTTTAAAGGATTCACCTACATCAGGATAAAAGTGTCCGAGTAAGATACCGAGCAAAATAGCAACGATAACTTGAACATAAAGCACTTTATAAAGCGGTTGTTTTTTAGTTGAAGTTTGCATGAAGATTTCCCTGCACCTATTGGTACATTGTTTATATATTTATATGTTAGAAAATGACAGAGTTGTAAACTGAATTTTACATTATTGTATTTTTATTGATGCTAACTTAAATGTACGAGTAAATCAGGTCAATAAAATAAAATCTATTTAGTTAATTATTGAGTGCTGAATCGTAAAAGAAAGTTAAGAATTTCTGTTTCGTACATTTTTCAGCGTTATTGATGAGGTAATGTGAAATTAGTGATATTTATTCTGATTTTTTTATTATTCTCAGTATTAAATTTTTGAATATTTTCAGATTAGATTATCTAATATTGTCTTTGAGGGTGTAAATCTATACATACAACAAGAGTTGATACTATGATAACAATTACCCTTAGTTGAATTTATGACTAGGGTAATTGTTAAAGATAAATTGGTTTTTTGTTATTCGATTTCTTCGTCACGAATAAAAGAAATTAATTCAGGTTGTGCGATACGTTTGTAATCCTGAGTATTGAGAATAATTGAGCGCTCTAACGTACCCGCATTAAAAGCTAACTCATCAAAGCGTTCAAACAGTAAAGGGTCAGCAACAAGTTTTAATGAAGCATGAAAACTAAAAGGAGGTATTGCGCCAAAGACACATTGAGTAAGGTCATTCACTTCTTTAGGACTTGCTAAAGAGGCTCTTGTGCCTCCTATTTGATGTGCAAGTTTAGTGAGGTCAGCTTGTTTATCTGCAGGTAATATCGCCAGCACATGTTGCTTAATTCCATTTCCTTTTATATGACAAACGAGTCCTTTTGCTCCTTGTCCCAATTGTGTTCCTCTAATTTTTGCGACTTCCTCAGAACGACCTGCGGTTGGGTGTTCCATAACACGGTAAGTTGCGTTGTTGCTGTTTAATAAAGTGGTGAGTTGTTCAAAAATAGTCAAAGGCATCAATGACTCCTGAATTTAATAGGTGATTTCTTTAGCATCATTATACGACTTTAAAAAAAATATTCTGCTATGGTGTTATAAGCTGGTTTTGATTATTTTGATAAGCTTTTCAAATTATTTTGTTACAAATAATAATATGTTAATAGTATTATCCTATTGAATTAATAGGGTAATTAAATATCTAAATTTAATTGCTTATACTAATATGATAATCAAATTGATATTTATTCATTATTTTGATAGTGATCAATTTAAGAACAAAAAGAATAGAACATATTAAAACATAGATTTAACTACTAAAAAGGAAGTCAATAATGGCTGTTTCAACATTCTATATTCCCTCTGTCAATAAAATTGGTTCAGGTTGTCTTGCAGAAGCGGTAAGTTCAATGAAAGACTTTGGTTTTCATAAAGCATTAATTGTGACCGATAGTATTTTAAATCAACTGGGTGTTGTTGATAAAGTCAGTAAATTACTTACAGAAGCAGGTATTTCTAGTGTGACTTATGACGGCACTGCACCAAACCCTACGGTTGAAAACGTTGAAGCGGGATTAGCTCTGCTGAAAGCAAACCAATGTGACTGTGTCATTTCTTTAGGTGGTGGCTCGCCACATGACTGTGCTAAAGGTATCGCTTTAGTGGCCGCTAATGGCGGAAAAATTGCAGACTACGAAGGCGTTGACCGTTCAGCTAAACCACAATTACCACTGATTTCAATCAACACCACAGCAGGTACTGCATCAGAAATGACGCGTTTTTGTATTATTACTGATACTGCGCGTCATATCAAAATGGCTATCGTTGATAAAAACGTTACCCCAATCTTATCTGTAAATGACTCAGAGTTAATGATTGGCATGCCTAAAGGTTTAACCGCTGCAACAGGTATGGATGCATTAACTCATGCTGTTGAAGCCTATGTTTCAATTGCTGCAAACCCAATTACAGATGCCTGTGCATTAAAAGCCGTGACAATGATCAGCCAATCTTTACGTAAAGTTGTTGATAACGGTGGCGATGAACAAGCACGTGAAAATATGGCGTATGCTCAATTCTTAGCAGGTATGGCATTTAATAACGCATCGTTAGGTTATGTACACGCTATGGCTCACCAATTAGGTGGTTTCTATAACTTACCTCATGGTGTGTGTAATGCTGTTTTACTGCCACATGTTCAAGCTTATAACATCCAAGCAGCAGCAGGTCGTTTAAAAGATATTGCACAAGCAATGGGTGTTGATGTTTCTGCAATGAGTGATGAGCAAGGCGCTAAAGCATGCATCGAAGAAATTCGTAAAATGGCAAAAGACGTGGGTATTCCAGCAGGCCTGAAAGAGTTAGGCGTAAAAGAAGAAGACTTCAAAACATTAGCTGAAAATGCGCTGAAAGATGCTTGTGCAATCACTAACCCAGTTCAGGGTTCTGAAAGTGATGTTATCGAGTTATTCCGCCAAGCAATGTAATATTTAAGAAATACAAAAATAGCTAACTCACTATTTTTCTAAAAAAAGCCGATACGCTTATTGTATCGGCTTTTTATTGATACATTACTCTGCTTTTTTATGGCGTTCTTGCAGGCAACCTATCACATCGGAGAGTGATAGGGATTGATCTTGTAATAATACCATTAAGTGATAGAGCAAATCAGAGGCTTCATTTCTTAGCTCTTCTCTGTCATTAACCGTGGCAGCTAATGCTGTTTCTACACCTTCTTCACCCACTTTTTGAGCGATACGTTTTGTACCACTGGCGTAAAGGCGAGCAGTGTAAGAGCTATCCGGTGAGGCATGTTTACGTTCACGTAATATATTTTCAAGCTCATAGAGAAATCCCCACTGGCTTTGCGCGGGTGCAAAGCAGCTTTCAGTACCATTATGGCAAGTTGGGCCAATGGGATTAGCTAAAATTAATAGAGTATCATTATCACAATCAGGGTAAATATTGACTAATTTTAGGAAGTTGCCTGATGTTTCACCTTTCGTCCATAAACGTTGCTTAGTGCGGGAATAGAAGGTGACATTTCCACTTTCTAATGTCACATCTAATGCTTCTTTGTTCATATAACCTAGCATTAATACATCGCCTGAAATGGCATTTTGGATAACCACAGGCATGAGGTTATCGACTTTTTCCCAATCTAATTGCGCTAATGTTTCATTATTCATTATATTCTTACCTTAACGTCATTCTTTGCAAGATACTGTTTTAATTCGTTGATATTAATTATTTGTTTATGAAAAACAGAAGCTGCAAGTGCACCATCAACATTGGCTAATTTAAAGGCATCAAGAAAGTGTGACATCTCGCCAGCTCCACCAGAGGCAATAAGAGGAACATCGGTCACTTCGCGTACCCGTGCCAGTTGTTTTAAATCATAACCTTGTCTTACACCGTCTTGATTCATCATGTTCAAGACAATTTCACCTGCGCCGAGCCGCTGAACTTCACGCACCCAATCAAGCGTTTTCCAGTGTGTCTGTTGTGTCCGCTTTTCATCACCAGTGAATTGGTAAACTAAATATTCACCTGTTTTTTCATCAAACCAAGTATCAATGCCTACAACAACACACTGCACACCATAGCGTTCAGCTAAGCGTGATATCAGTGATGGATCAGAAAGTGCAGGGGAGTTAATCGAAATTTTATCTGCACCAAATGAGAGAATTTTCCCTGCATCTTCAACAGAGCGAATGCCACCAGCAACACAAAAAGGAATATCAATCACTTCAGCGACACGTGATACCCAGCTTTTATCAACAACACGACCATCAGAAGATGCCGTAATATCATAAAATACTAGCTCATCTGCGCCTTCTTTGGCATAGCGTTCAGCAAGCGGAACAATATCACCAATGATTTCATGGTTGCGAAATTGAACACCTTTAACAACTTGTCCATCACGGACATCAAGACAAGGAATTATGCGTTTTGCCAACATGATATCGCCTCTTTTAATGTAAATTTACCTTCTAATAATGCTCTACCAACAATAATACCAGCAACACCTGATGCTGGAAGATCCGCGATATCTTGTAGATCACCAATACCGCCCGATGCTTGGAATAAAATATCGGGAAAGCGCTGGCTAATTTCTTTATACAGCTCAACGTTAGAGCCTGCTAATGTACCGTCACGAGAGATATCAGTACACAGTACATGTTTTAATCCAACACTTTGGTAAAGCTCGATGATCTCTTCGAGGGTATAGGGTGAGTTTTCTTGCCAACCGCTGACAGCTACCCATTTTTTACCTTGTTTATCAATACGAACATCGAGAGCTAATACAATGGCATCTGCACCATAGCGCTCAAACCATGTTTTCACGATGTCAGGTTGGCTGACTGCGGTAGAGCCAATAACAACCCGGCTTGCACCTGCATCTAATAGTGATTTCACATCTTCTTCAGTGCGAATGCCACCGCCCACTTGTACAGGCACATTCACACAGGCAACAAGTTCTTTTAATAATGAAATTTGACGAGCAGAGGGATCTTTAGCGCCCGTTAAATCCACTAAATGAAGGAGTTTTGCACCGTCTTTTTCATATTGTTGATAGCGTGTCAGCGGATTGTCTTCGTAATCACGTTGTTTCGCATAATCACCTTGGTGAAGACGCACTACTTTCCCATCAATTAAATCTAATGCTGGAATAATCATAACGGGTTACATCTCCAAAAAGTTCTTGATAAGTTGAGCACCAGCTTTTCCTGAACGCTCTGGGTGAAATTGCACTCCATAAAAATTATCTTTTTGAATGGCACTACTAAAACGCGAGCCGTATTCAGTTTCAGCAATCGTTGATTCATTGAGTGCTAAAGCGTAACTATGAACAAAATAGAACCAAGCATCGTCACCAAGATCACGAAAAAGAGGATGAGCAGGTTTTGCTAATACTTGATTCCACCCCATATGAGGCAATGGCAATCCCGCTGTATCAAGTTTATCAATAGTGCCATCAACTAAACCCAATAAAGGGATCCCTTTTCCTTCTTCGCTTAGTGAAGCCAAAATTTGCATTCCTAAACAAATACCTAAAACAGGTTGCGTTAACGCTTTAATTAGAGGAATTAGCTCGCGTGCTTTGAGTTGTTCCATCGCGGCTTTAGCTGTTCCTACACCGGGTAAAAAGAGTTTATCCGCAGATAGCACAATATTTTTTTCATAGGAAACAATGGGATCATAACCGAGTCGCTTAACGGCGTAAGCGACGGAGGCTAAATTGGCACAACCTGTATCAAGAATAACCACTTTCATCACAGTACACCTTTTGAGCTGGGTAATGTATTGCCTTCAACACGAATGGCTTGGCGTAATGTACGACCGAAGACTTTAAATAAGCTTTCAGCTTTGTGGTGATCGTTTTTGCCTTTTGATTTCAGGTGTAATGTGCATCCCATGGTGTAAGAGAGTGAACGGAAAAAGTGTTCAATCATCTCTGTACTTAAATCACCGACACGCTGATATTTAAATTCGGCTTTGTATTCAAGATGTGGACGACCAGAAATATCTAACGCACAACTTGCTAGGCATTCATCCATTGGTAATGTAAAGCCGAAACGAGCAATACCGCGTTTATCACCTAAGGCTTCACGTAATGCTTCACCCAAAGCAAGACCAGTGTCTTCAACCGTGTGGTGATCATCAATCACTAAGTCGCCTTGTACATCGATGTTCATACGAAAACCACCATGAGTGGCAATTTGATCAAGCATATGATCAAAGAAACCCACGCCAGTGCTGATTTGGCTATCACCTTCACGATCAAGCCAAATATCAATGGCAATTTTTGTCTCTTTGGTTTTGCGCTCAACATGAGCATAGCGATCTTTTTTCGTGAGTTGTTCTGTGATAACCGCCCAGTTAAGCTCATTAGCATTATAAAACAGGCCTTTGATACCCATATTTTCAGCTAACTGAATATCAGTTTGTCTATCACCAATGACATAGCTGTTATCTTTATCTAGTGCACCATCAACTAAATACTGGGTGACAAGCCCTGTTTCTGGTTTGCGACAAGGGCAGTTGTCTTCAGGTTTATGAGGACAAATTAACACATCATCAAATGAGATCCCTTGAGATGAGAAAACTTGCATCATTAAATTATGAGGCGGATCGAAATCTGCTTGAGGAAAACTTTCTGTGCCTAATCCGTCCTGATTTGTGATCATAATGAGTTTATAACCCGCCTTTTGCAGAGCAGTAAGTGCGGGGATCACGCCATTTTCAAAGGCTAGTTTATCAAGTCTATCAACTTGGTAATCTGTTGGTGGCTCAGTGATTAAAGTACCATCACGGTCAATAAAAAGAATTTTTTGGCTCATGGTTGAGATCCCTCAGTTGCGATTTTTTGTTGTTATCGTTTTTAATGTTTTATACGTTTGCAGTTTGAATATTTTTTATGGCATTAATCACGCTATCACATTCTTCTGCGGTACCGATAGAAATACGCAAACAGCCATTAAGCCCATATTGACGCTGTTGATCGCGTAAAATGATCCCTTGCTCCCATAAAGTACGGAAAACTAGATTGGCATCAGTGAATTTCACTAAAATATAGTTGGTTTCACTGTTATAAACCTGTTCAACATTAGGCAGTTTTTTTAACGAATCAGATAAAATGGCTCTGTTGCGAGAAATTTCTGCTACTCGTTTTTTCATTATCTCAATACCTGCTTCTGTTAACGCTTGCGCAGCAATATCTGCAACAGGTGTCGAAAGCGGGTACGGTGCGATGACTTTTAGTAATAATTCAATAACTGGGGGATTGGCAAGCGTAAATCCACAACGCAGCCCAGCTAAAGCAAATGCTTTCGATAAGGTTCGCAAAATGACTAAATTCGGATACTCTTCAAGCCATGAAATGATCGAGGCTTGTGGGCAGAACTCAATATACGCTTCATCAACTGCAACAATAGCTTTTCCTTTAGCCAGTGCCAATACATCACGAATCAGTGAAGGATTAACAATGTTTCCGGTTGGATTATTAGGGCTACAAAGATAGATGAGTTTTACATTATCAAGCTGTGATGCCATTGTTTTAACATCAGGACTCCAATCAGCAAGGGCAGGAATAACACGTTGTTCTATACCAAAGGTTTCTGCACTAACGCTATACATACCGTAAGTCGGCGGACAATAAAGCACAGCATCTTTACCAGGCTCGCAAAAAGCACGAATAAGCAGTTCAATGGCTTCATCTGCACCACGGCTAACTAAGACTTGATTTGGATTAACACCTGCATATGCGGCATAACGATTAATGACATTAACAGGCTGACACTCAGGGTAACGGTTTAAATTTTTTTCATTAAAAGTAAATTCAGGTGCAACAGGGTATTCATTTGCATTTAACCAAACTGAACCATTACCCCCTAAACGCCTTGCAGACTGATAAGGTGTTAACTCACGTACATTTTTTCGGGCAAGTGTGGTGATATCAAATTCATTTTTCATCGTTATTTTTTCCCCTGAGCCAAAGCATTAACACGAAGTGTGACCGCATTTTTATGAGCCGTTAATTGTTCAGCTTGCGCTAATATTTCAATAGTTTGTGCTAAATCAGATAAACCTTGTGCCGTGAGTTTTTGTACGGTCATACGCTTCATAAAATCGGCTAAACCTAGGCTTGAATAGGTTGATGTATAACCATAAGTTGGTAGAACGTGATTAGTACCAGAAGCATAATCTCCCGCAGATTCAGGTGACCAAGCACCCAGAAATACAGAACCAGCACTGGTAATACTGTCAACACGCGCATCAGCATCATTGGTTTGAATAATTAAGTGTTCAGGGCCATAACTGTTACTGATTTCAATGCATTGATCGAGATCGCGAGTAATAATGACTCGACTTTCAGCTAAAGCTTGTTTGGCAATTTCAGCGCGACTTAATTGAGTAAGTTGTGTTTCCGTTTCAGCAATAACGGCTTTGGCTAATGTTTCATCTGGGGTTAATAATACGACTTGTGAATCAGGGCCATGCTCTGCTTGCGACAGTAAGTCAGCAGCAATAAAGGCCGGATTTGCATCTGCATCAGCAATCACCAAAACTTCTGAAGGGCCTGCTGGCATATCAATAGCTGCACCTTGTAGCGATTGGCTGACTTGACGTTTGGCTTCCGTAACATAAGCATTACCGGGGCCAAAAATTTTATCTACTTTAGGGATAGATTCTGTACCAAACGCCATTGCTGCAATCGCCTGCGCGCCACCCACTTGGAATATTTCATCAATACCAATTTGTTGTGCGATATATAAAATTTCATCAGCAATAGGAGGGGGCGAGCATAGAATAACTTTGCGACAACCTGCAATACGCGCTGGGATACCTAACATCATGACGGTTGAAAGTAAGGGCGCTGATCCCCCTGGGATATAAAGTCCTACCGCATTAATCGGTCGGCTTACTTGCTGGCAAAATACGCCAGGCTGAGTTTCCACTTCGATGGTGTTAGGTATTTGAGCTTCATGAAAACGGCGAATATTATTCATCGCCTGCGCTATTGCCTGTTTTATTTCGTTATTAAGTCTTGCTGTGGCTTCATCAACTTGCGCTTTTGGCACCAATACACTTTCTGGCGCTGTCTTATCGAATTTCTGACTGAGTGCTTTAAGCGCTTTATCCCCGTCATTACGTACCTGTGAAATAATGCCAGCGACTTGTTCTGTAATGGAACCGGATGCCGAAATAGCAGGGCGAGTTAATAGCGCTTGTTGCTGCTCTTGCGTACATTCATTCCAGTAAGTTAATGTATTAAAACCCGTTTTCATTATTTCACCTTATTCCATCATTTTTTCTATTGGTAAAACAAGAATTGAACTTGCACCTAATGCTTTAAGTTTTTCCATTGTTTCCCAGAACAGGGTTTCACTGCTGACCATATGCATAGCAACACGATTTTGATCGCCAGCAAGCGGTAGAATAGTGGGTCTTTCGGCACCGGGGAGCAGTGCAATGACATCTTCAAGACAATCACTAGGTGCGTGTAACATAATGTATTTTGATTCACGAGCTTGGATAACACCTTGAATACGTGTCAGTAAGCGGTCGATAAGAGCTTGCTTATCGGTATCCATTTCACCATCACGTTGAATTAAGCACGCTTTTGAACGATAAATAACTTCGACTTCTTTCAAGCCGTTTGCTTCAAGTGTTGCACCGGTTGAGACTAAGTCACAAATTGAGTCAGCAAGACCCGCACGAGGTGCGACTTCAACTGAGCCATTTAATAGGCATGATTTAAAGGCAATCCCTTTTTGGTCTAAGTAGCGTTTTAATAGATTAGGGTAGGATGTCGCGATACGAGTGTTATTAAGGCACTCTGTACCTTGATAGTTAAAATCGACAGGTGTCGCAAGAGATAAACGGCAACCTCCAAAATCGAGGCGGCGTAATGTTACATAGCTTGGGTTTTCACCTTGTGAACGACGTTTTAATAATTCTTCTTCTAATACATTTTCGCCAATAATCCCTAAATCAACAACACCGTCCATAACTAAACCAGGAATATCGTCATCTCTAACACGTAAAATATCGATTGGCATATTTTCAGCGTAAGCAATTAGGCGCTGTTGGTTTAAGTTAATTTTGATACCACAGCGTGCTAAAAGGGCACGAGACTCGTCACTTAAACGGCCTGATTTTTGCATTGCAATTCTTAATCTTGCTTTATCTAACATAATGTCACCCTATCCTTGTCTTAATTTTTGATTGAAAATTAGCTATAAAAAAACCCCGGAAGTTGCCTTCCGGGGTTTTTGTTATTTGTCTGCATTCAGACCACCGGAAGCGTTTCTTAAACGTCTTCCAGCACTCATCGCCTGAAAGACTAGTCAGGGTGATGGTGATGATGGTGGTTTAGTTGAATGCTATACATGATTATTTTCCTAGCTAATACACTATTCGTTATTTAATAATGCCCGTTACTATTAATTTGTATTTAGTCACACGCATTTGGAATTTGTCTGCCTTTCAACCTACATGATTTGCAAAGTAAAAAGCAACCTATATTTTAATAATAATTTAATTATTTTGTAACCTTTTGTTTTTAATGCTATTTAAATATTTCTCTTATTTACTTAATGCGATAAGTGAGCGAGTATATAGAGGTATAGTAAAAACTGGCAAAATATAAGTAGTATTTATAGGTAATGGCGAAACCTAAATTTTATAGCATACTTTGAATAAGCCATTTAAGTAGGGGAGCAAAATGAAACGAATAACCATCGTTGGATTAGGTTGGTTAGGTTTACCACTTGCCGCTGCATTACGTGATGCAGGCTACCAAGTTAAAGGGACTAAAACCACCGAAGATGGCGTAGAAGCAGCAAGAATGAGTGGCGTTGATTGCTGTTTAGTGAATTTAACACCTGCAATTGAATGTGATAGAGATGATTTTGATTACTTATTGGAAACAGACGTTCTTATTATCACATTACCTCCTAGCGCTGCTGGTGGCGGTTATGATTATGTTGAAGCCATTCAAACGCTAGTGGATAGCGCAATGTCACGCCATGTAACCAGAGTGATTTATATTAGTTCGACTTCAGTATATGGCAATCAAACGGGTAATATCACAGAAGAAATGGATATCAAACCAGAAACACAATCAGCAAAAATGTTAGCTGAAGTTGAAAACTGGTTACATCGTTTACCGTTGACAACCGTTGATATTCTTCGATTGGCCGGGTTAGTGGGTCCCGGTCGTCATGCAGGACGTTTTTTATCAGGGAAAAAACAGGTAAAAGGCGCGCACCAAAGCGTCAATTTAGTGCATTTAGATGATGTCATTTTTGCGGTTGAACAACTGCTTGCGCAGAATGAAGGGGGACATTTATATAATTTATGTGCGCCAATTCATCCTAAAAAGAAAGATTTTTACGCTAGGGTTTCAACTCAGCTTGAACTTATTCCGCCAGAGTTTGCCGATGAAGATAAACCTTTAATTCGTGAAATTGATGGTCAGGAAATTTGTCGGGATCTTGGATTTCATTACCACTATCCAGACCCCGACAAAATGCCGATGAATTAATTAACTGGCAGTAATACGATATCACGGAATATAGATCGCTCACTTAATTGTGCAAACCACCGCTCAATATGAGGAAAGTGAGGTCTATCTTTGCAAACTTCAAGCCATGGATACACCAATGGTGCGATAGCAATATCAGCAAGAGAAAGCATATCACCTGCAAAATAAGGTGTTTTTGCCAGTTGGTTATCTGCAATTTTTATCAGTTTGTTAAGCTTTTCTTTTAATGCTTCAACAAGCTCGGGGTTCTGTTGCTCTTTAGGTGTACGAACAATCATTATCATCATTTGTTGAATGGGTGAAAATAGGCTGCCATTTGACCAATCCATCCATTTTTCTACATTTGCTCGTTGTTTAGGGTCAATTGGATAGAGTGCATTATTCTCATATTTTGAGCATAAATAACGAATAATGGTATTAGACTCCCATAACACAAAGTCATCATCTTGTAATGTTGGGATAGAAGCATTGGGATTCATTGCTAAATAATTTGCTTCATTGAGTCCGCCAAATGGGCCCCCAACATCAATTTGCTCATAAGAAACATTTAACTCTTTTAAGCACCAAAGCACTTTTTTAACGTTAGATGAGTTTTTTCTACCCCAGACTTTTAACATAAAGGTCTCCTAAACCACGATAAGTAATAAAAATTCCCTCTATAGGGCGCTAAACATGAATATAAGATAAATCTCTATATATCAATGTTGGCGTCTTATTCCAGAAAGCCATATAGTAGGAAAGCTTTAACAAATTGATATAAAAGGGTGATCGGTAATGAAAAAAAATATTCCATCTGTTCTGGGTAAGGTTACCGCGGGAATGGGTTTACTGCTAATTATTTCTAGTCCTTCATTTGCGGTAAATAATCCTGTACCTCCTCAAATAGAGGCTAAATCTTATGTGCTAATGGATTACAACAGCGGAAAAATTCTGGCATCAGAAAAACCTGATGAGCGTTTAGATCCCGCCAGTCTGACAAAAATTATGAGTAGCTATGTCGTTGGACAGGCTATTAAAGAAGGGCGCATGTCACCAGACGATATGGTGATTGTTGGACGTAATGCATGGGCAACAGGTAATCCGGTATTGAAAGGATCATCATTGATGTTCTTAAAACCGGGTGATCAAGTGAAAGTGATTGATTTAAATCGTGGTATGGTTATTCAATCGGGCAATGATGCCAGTATTGCATTAGCTGAGCATGTCGCGGGCAGTCAAGAAACCTTTGTTGATTTAATGAACTCTTATGCCAATAATCTTGGTTTAAAAAACACACACTTTAAAACAGTACATGGATTAGATTCTGACGGGCAATATACAACAGCGCAAGATATGGCTTTGCTAACTACAGCGATGATCCGTGATGTTCCAGCCGAATACGAAATTCATAAAGAAAAAGAATTTACATTCAACAATATTCGTCAGCCAAATCGCAATCGGCTATTGTGGAATAAAAATATGAATGTCGATGGTGTAAAGACGGGTCACACTAATGGCGCAGGCTATAACCTCGTTTCTTCGGCTACTGAAGGCGATATGCGTTTAATTGCCGTTGTTTTAGGAACACCATCAGATAAAGTTCGTTTTGCTGAAAGTGAAAAATTATTGGGGTGGGGGTTCCGCTTTTTTGAAACAGTGACACCAGTAAAAGAGAATGCGCCACTCACAACGCAAAAAGTATGGTACGGTGATAAAGGCGAAGTGGCTTTAGGTGTTGCGAATGATGCCTCAATCACTATTCCTAAAGGTGAACTGAAAAATTTGAAAGCATCATTTACTTTAACTAATCCTGTATTAGAAGCACCATTAGCTAAAAATCAGGTGGTGGGTACCGTTAACTTTTTATTAAATGATGAAGTGATTGAACAGCGTCCATTAGTGGTAAAAGAAGCGGTTGAAGAAGGTGGATTCTTTAGTCGTATCTGGGACTTTGTGGCTAAAACAGTATCAGGCTGGTTTAACGCTATTTTTGGTTAAAATTATCAATAATGGTTTTATCAACGCGTTACTGAGTTTTTCACCCATAAAGAAAGACTAACTATCGTTTTTGTATAAAAAATCCGTAATTAGAATGACGATTACGGATTTTTTTATATTTACTGAAATAAAGAGTTATAGACTTTAGAATTTAAATAAGCCCATCAATCTTGCCTCGATTATTAATATCAACCGTAATGGCTGCTGGCGTTTTCGGTAATCCTGGCATAGTGGTAATAGTGCCTGTTAACGCAACAACAAAGCCAGCACCCGCAGATACGTATACTTCACGTACATTTATCGTAAAATCAGTAGGGCGCCCTAATAAAGTTGGATTATCTGAGAGTGAATATTGTGTTTTTGCCATACATACAGGAAAATGGCCAAACCCCATATTTTCTATTTTTTCCAACATATTGCGTGCATCTTGGCTATAAGTCACACCATTTGCTCCATAAATATCTTTTGCAACAATGTCGATTTTTTCACTAAGTGAGGCATTATCAGGGTAAATTAATTGAAATTGGCTTGGTTCATGTTTAAGTGTATCAATAACTTGATTGGCTAACTCAATCCCCCCTTTGCCTCCTTTTTCCCAGACGTGGGTCATCGCGAAGCGACAATCCTTTTCTTGGCAAAATTTGGCAATAAATTGATGTTCTGCAACACTGTCAGTAACATAGGCATTAAGTGAAACAATAACGGGTAAGCCATATTTTTTAAGGTTTTCAATATGTTTTTCGAGATTTACAATGCCTTTTTCCAGCGCAATTAAATCTTCATTATTCCATTCGTTTTTACCTAACCCACCGTTATATTTTAATGCTTTTGTGGTGACAACAATGACGGCACAATCAGGGCGTAACCCACTGATACGACATTTAATATCAAAGAATTTTTCAGCCCCTAAATCAGCACCAAAACCGGCTTCTGTTACTGTAATATCGGCAAGTTGAAGTGCTAATTTTGTTGCTCTAACGCTATTACATCCATGAGCAATATTCGCAAAAGGACCACCATGAATAATGGCGGGTGTATTCTCAAGAGTTTGTACTAAATTAGGGTTAATAGCCTCTTTTAGTAAGCTTGCCATTGCACCTACTGCTTGCAGATCATCGGCTGTGATGGGGTTTCCATTATAAGAATAAGCGACAATAATACGAGCAAGCCTTTGTTTTAAATCGTCAATATCTTCAGCTAAACAAAGGATAGACATAATTTCAGAGGCGACAGTAATTACAAAGTTATCTTCTCTTGTAATACCGTCTTTTTCGCCACCTAATCCCACAACAATATGACGTAGAGCGCGATCGTTCATATCCATACAGCGTTTAAACACAATTTTCTTAGGATCGATATTTAAAGGATTACCTTGATAAATGGAATTATCAAGCATGGCGGCCAGTAAGTTGTTTGCTGATGTAATCGCATGAAAATCGCCCGTAAAATGAAGGTTAAGATCTTCCATTGGAGCAACTTGTGAATAACCACCGCCAGTGGCGCCGCCTTTAATACCAAAACAAGGGCCTAAAGAAGGCTCTCGTAAGGCAATAATGGCATTTTTTCCAATATGATTAAGTGCTTGACCTAGACCAACAGTAACCGTTGTTTTACCTTCACCTGCTGGTGTGGGATTAATCGCCGTAACTAAAACTAATTTTCCCTGTTTTCTTGCTGTGATTTTCGACCAAATACTGTGACTAAATTTAGCTTTGTATTTGCCATAAAACTCGATATCGTCTTGATCAATATTTAAATTTTCTGCAATATCCTGAATAGGTAAGAGGTGTGCTTCTTGGGAGATTTGAATGTCTGATTTCATTTTAGTTCTCTTTTATCCCGTTTTATGATGTCTCTAGTTATCTTTACTTATCAACTGTAGCTAATAATCTAAATATGGCAATAGATTGATTAATTTGTGATTATTCAGCTGTAGACAACGTACGCATTGCAATATCACTTAATTTATTTTTCTCAAGACATATTACCCTTGATCGCACTCCCTTTTTATCAGGCTCTTATTTTAACGAAGAATAGTACTTTAATCTCAGACAAAAGGTAGTATTAAAAGAGAGAGCAAATATCATTTATTTTTCTTACAAAAAAAGGCACTAATATCAGCGCCTTATCGATAATAATTATCTTTATTTGATCCTCTTAAGCTTAGTCACAGGACACTTTTATAGCTAATCCGCCTTGGGAGGTTTCACGATACTTAGAATTAATGTCTTTGCCTGTTTCGTACATGGTTTCGATCACTTTATCCAAACAAATACGAGGGTCACTAACTCGGCGTAAAGCCATGCGAGATGAGTTTACAGCCTGCACTGCAGCAATAGCATTACGTTCAATACAAGGGACTTGTACTTGTCCTGCGACAGGATCACAGGTTAATCCTAAGTTATGTTCCATTGCTATTTCAGCCGCGATACAGACTTGCTCTGGACTACCCCCTAGAAGTTCTGTTAATGCCCCAGCGGCCATTGAGCAAGCAACACCTACTTCACCTTGGCAACCGACTTCAGCACCTGAGATAGATGCATTCATTTTATAAAGTGAACCAATGACACCCGCGACTAAGAAAAAGCGACTGTAAGAGTTTTCATTTACAGGGCGAATGAATTTATCATAGTAAGAAAGTACCGCAGGAATGATGCCACATGCTCCATTTGTTGGTGCTGTCACAACACGCCCACCTGCTGCATTCTCTTCATTAACGGCAAGCGCAAACATGTTGATCCAGTCAACAACAGTCATAGGATCTGTCGTCGTTTTATCTTCAGTTACCAACATACGACGTAAGGCAGAGGCACGACGTGGTACACGCAGTGGTCCTGGTAATAAGCCTTCGGTATTGACACCCCGTTCAATACCCGACTTCATGACATCCCAAACAGCAGCAAAATGGGCGGATATCGCTTCTTTATTTCGTAATGCTAATTCATTTTGCATCACTAATGCTGATAACGAGAGGCCTGTTTCTTTACAATGGCGGCGTAAATCAGCTGCATATTGGTAAGGATAAGGAACTTGAACCGCATTTTCTTCGGGTTGACCAAAATGCTCTTCATCAACAATAAAACCACCACCAATAGAATAATAGGTTTTTTTCAACAGAACTTGTTCACCATTATAAGCGGTGATAGTCATGCCATTTTCATGGAGGGGTAAATTGCTTTTATGGAAATTCATACCACCATCAACGGGAAAATCGACTTCTTTAATGCCATTTGCCAGCATCAAGCGACCTGTGGCTTCCACTTGCTTAATAAATGGAGTGATAGAATCTATATCGACGGTATCTGGTAAATTTCCTGCTAATCCCATAATAATTGCAATATCGGTTGCATGGCCTTTACCTGTTAAAGATAAAGAGCCGTAAACATCAACGATAACGCGGGAAACTGAAGAGAGAAGATTTTTGTCAGCAAGGATATCGACAAATTCTTTACCTGCTTTCATTGGGCCTACAGTGTGTGAGCTTGAAGGACCGATACCAATTTTAAAAATATCAAAGACGCTAACCATAATATTCGCCTCCCTAATTAATTTAAAGGCGTAACTGTGTGATTATTAGAGTGATAAGTGTCAGTTTTGAAGTCTAACGCTGTGATGGCGACTCCTTGTTAAGAAAGCCGCCATCAGACGCCTTATTAGCCCACTAACGAGTTAATTAAGCTATAGAAAACTGCTGAGATTGCGATAAGACCCATGATTACAACGAATACGTTGCTGATATGGCCTTCATATTTCTTCATCGCGGGTACTTTACGGATTGCATACATTGGCATCAGGAACAGTAACATTGCGATAACTGGGCCACCTAATGTTTCAATCATACCTAAGATACTTGGGTTTAACGTTGCAACGATCCACGTTGTCACCAGCATAAACAGGGCAGTGATTTTGTTTAAACGATCTTTCTCGATTGTTTTCCCTTTTTCACGCAGTGATTTGATGATTAAACCGTTGAAACCTTCACGAGCACCTAAGTAGTGACCTAAGAATGATTTTGTAATCGCAACAAAAGCAATGAAAGGTGCAATATAAGCGATAACAGGGGCTTCAAAATGGTTAGCAAGGTAAGACAGAATACTGATGTTTTGCGCTTTTGCTTCTGCTAAATTTTCTGGAGTTAAGCTAAATACACAGCTAAACACGAAGAACATAACAGTGATAACCATCATAATGTGCGCATAAGCTAAAATGCGTGAACATTTTTTTTCTGCGTTTTCACCGTATTCTTCACGTTTTGCAACTGCGAACGCAGAGATGATTGGTGAGTGGTTGAAAGAGAACACCATTACTGGAATTGCTAACCACAGAGTGACTAATAGGCCTTGGCCCATACCTGAGGTTGTTGCATGATCAAAAGAAAGTGTATCAAGGACTGCACTGTTCCACTCTGGAATAAGATACAGAGCCAACACCATCAAGACTGCAACAAACGGGAACACCAGTACGCTCATTGCTTTAACGATAGCTTGTTCACCAAAGCGAATAATCGACATGATACCGATAATCAGTACCAATGATAAAATTGCACGAGGTGGTGCTGCCATGTGCATTTGGTTCACAATAAAGCTTTCTACAGTATTAGTAATAGCAACACTATAAACCAACAAAATAGGATAAATTGCAAAGAAATAGAGCAGAGTGATCAGTTTACCGGCTGTTTTACCAAAGTGTTCTTCAACAACTTCTGTAATATCTTCACCTGGGTTTTTACCTGATAACACAAAGCGACACATACCACGGTGTGCAAAGAAGGTCATTGGAAACGCAAGAATTAACATGATAAACAGGGGAATCAAACCACCAATCCCTGCATTGATAGGTAAAAATAAAACGCCAGCACCAATCGCTGTGCCGTATAAACCTAACATCCATACTGTGTCTGACTTACGCCATGCTTTGTAATCACCTTGGGTGTTACCTGATGCGATAGAACCAGCTTTGGTTGTATCCATAATACTCTCCGAAATAATGCGGTAAATAAAATAATGAATAAAAATAAGTGCGTGATTGTATTTCTTCATAATAGAAATAATCACAGCATAAATTTAATTATGAATAAATGAGTGCATTGAGTACCTGGTGTTATCTCAATATCTTCAATTACCACAAACTAAAAATCTTTAAATTTCAAAAGAATTAAGCTCTTCTAAAATTTGAAAAAATATTCGATAAGTTTATATCCAGACTTAAGAGGTGCAGAATATAGTGTTTTTCAGGATAAACTACCGTGATCACCATCTCAAATGCTAAATATAACTGAAAAACCTAAAAATGTAACATTTTTTATATTTTGTGTTTTTAATGAGGTTTTTAATACATTTTGAAATACTTTTCCATTTTTAATAGTAATAAAAAAGAAAGTTAAATATTAAAATGTTCACATGTTAATGATTAATTTTTGTTTTTTTTATTTCTTATTAAATAAATGATTTAAATCAATTAGGTTATTTTTATTCACAATTAAAACATTGTGATAACATTGTATGTTATTGATATATATTAATTAATTATTTTAATAAGATTGTGTATAAAAGTAGGGAAATGAATATGAAAATATGAGGATATGATTATTTATTAATGACTTTCTTTTATTCTATGAAATGAATATGGCAATATTTCAAGCATAAGTAGAATATTGTTTATTATTACGACAATAAATTTGTTAATAACTGAACATGCTGCATTATTATAAGATGAATATAAAATTTTCATTTTGATTAAAATAACAACACCTATATTTCTTGGACAAATAATATAATAATAGAGAATATTTTTATTTATATATTAATATATAGAATAACGATGTTACTTAAGGTAAATATAAAAAAGACCACAATAAGTGTGGTCTTTTTCGATATTAGAAAGGTTAAGCTTTTGTCCAACCTTTACGAATAAGATAAGCAAAACAGAGTTGATAAAGCTGTTGTACCCATTTTTGGAGTACATTCCCGCCTTTAGACCAAAAAATCTGAGTTAAGCCACAAGAGAGCAGGGCAACAATAAAAGCACCAACCATATCGATGGGCCAATGTACACCAAGATAAATACGTGTCCATGCAATGGCAAGCCCTAACCCTAGCATGATATAGCCAATACGTTTGCTGCTATGCCAAAACAGATACGCCAAGGCAATAGTGAAAACAAACGTACCATGGTTACTTGGAAATGAAGGGGTCGCTTCATGATCAAGAAAATTATAGCCAATATTGGCTGCAAAAGGACGCTCGTGTGGGGCAATTGAACCAATTAACCAAGAAATAGAAAGCGCAATACCTAAGCTAACAGCAGCTTTACATACTAATGTTCTTTGCTGATTAAGATATTTTTCATTACCCCACAGCCAATAGAACACTAAAGACAAAGGAAAGAGATAAACAAGGTACTTAGCAATAATTATCGCCATACCGATTTCGAAAGGAGATGCCGCAGGCGTTGCATTCATCATTGAAAATACGGCTAAATTAAGTTGTTCCAGCAAAGTAGGCTCCATACATGTCGTGCTGATAAGCGATGTTTATGATACATAATACGCAAGTTTTTAAGGGTAAATGAGTGAGTAATAGGGGTAAAGTGTTTTTTTCTTATTTAATTGTGCTTTTTTAAAAGATTTGTCAGTTTTATCTCAAACTGGACAAAAGTATGCTTAAAAAGAGTATTTCACTTATGGTATTACTCTCACATTGTTTTTTTTCTTATCTTCAACGAGGTATAAAAAATGTGGTTCCAAAAAAATATCATACTCAACGCAAGGTCGAGAGGATTTCACTTAATTACACAAGTATTGATTCAAGAATTACCTGAACTAAGACAATACAAAATCGGAATTGCTCATTTTTTTATTCAGCATACATCGGCTTCATTAACGATTAATGAAAATGCAGACTCAACAGTACGAAGCGACTTTGAAAGTTTCTTTAATCGAAATGTAAAAGAGGGAGAAGATTATTATCTTCATACCTATGAAGGCTGTGATGACATGCCCGCACATATAAAAAGTAGCTTGCTTGGACAAAGTGTCACTATTCCTATTAGTCAGGGCGAGCTTAATTTGGGGACTTGGCAAGGAATTTATCTTGGTGAACATCGTAATCATGGTGGGCGTAGACGTATTATTGTGACATTGCAAGGCGAGTGAGGTTGAATTTTAGGCAATAAAAAACCCGACAGTAATTTCACCAAAGGGGTTGAAACTATCGGGCTCCTCAATATTTGGGGACATCAAAGAAAAGCAGTGGCACTAATTCAGACTCTGAGTTAGAAAGAAAGTTCGCTGACTAATGAAAAAAAAGAGAATTTTTTTTTGGAAAGAGGAGAATAAAAAAGAGAATCTGGGGAAAGAAAGAAGGAAAGCGCTAAAACATATTGAAAAATAAGTTGTTTTAGCGCTTTTAAATTAGTTGTAGATGCCTAAATTTTCTTTAGCATAAGCTTCAAAATCTGTGCAACCACCAATGTGTTTCTCATCAATAAAAATTTGCGGCACAGTTTCAACAGGTTTACCGACAGTTTTTGATAAGTCTGCTTTCGTAATTCCTTCGGCCTGAATATCGACATAGCGAAAGTCAAAATCATCACGTTTTTCAGCCAGAGTTTCAGCCAGTTGTTTAGCACGTACACAATATGGGCAACCAGGGCGACCAAAAATTACAACAAACATACGACACTCCTTATTGAGGAAATAAAATTCAGGCATAATAGTCTTTATTAATGGGTACTATGCCCTTTTATTAGGCTAAACAAAAACAGTTATTGCCTTTTAGTGTAATAAATTATACCAATTTGCCGAATAATGAGATAGGACTGCAACGTAGCATTTAGCGGAGAAAATATGGAAAAATCGTCTAAACGGGATATGAAATCACTGTCAGATATGCCAACGCCCATCATTATCATTGAGGTCATTGGGATTATTTTGTTAGTGATTGCTTATTTATATATCAATCAATATATCACTTCCCCGCAATGGCTAGGAACTTATACAGGGCAAGTGACGCTAGTGATACTTGGGGTGATTTGTATGATCCCACCTGCCATTCATATTGTATGGCGTGCGATCTATCGTTTAACCTTCTTAGGTATTGATAATAAAGCCACGGATAATAAAAAGAAAAAAGAGAATAACGAAGAATAGTGTACTGTTTTTTCTCAACAATGGATTAAAGACGAAGAAAATCCAATGTATAAATTGGCTTAATTTTCTTAGTTTCTCCATTTATTAGTGCCTTCAAGATAGAAAAAGTGGCAAAATAGGTTTAATGCCAAAAGGCACTCTTTTTTTAGCGCGTAAAGGTTATTTGAATGAACGCTGTTGTGACTCCCGATCTGGATCAGCTAAAATCTTGGCTTGATGAACTACAGATTGCTTATTATGAATGTGACTCTTGTCAGGCGTTACATTTACCACATCTTCAATATATCAGTGGCATTTTTGATGCCAAAATTGATATTCTTGAAGAGGTACTTGTATTTACCGCTATCGCTGAATTAAAACCTTCAGCAATAGTGCCTTTAATGGCTAATCTTAGCCAAATTAATGCCAGCTCTTTATTTATTAAAACATTTTTAGAAATTAGTGATGACAATTTACCTAAATTAGTTTTTTGCCAGTCATTCCCCGTTGCATCTGGGATCTCACTTAATCAATTCGATCTGTTCTTACAAAAAGCGGAAGAACAATCGGCTGAAGTGGTCAGTGAAATTTTTAATAATGGTTTCTTGTATGGTGAAAAACAAGAAAGTGAAAATGATGAAGACGAAGAGGAAGATGATGTTGAAGTAAGTAGCTCATCAACGGACTCCGCTTATACTGTTCATTAATATTAATCTCCATAACGGTCATAAAATCTTATGCAATGCGCACGATTTAGTGCGGGTGATTGTCATTCTTGTGAATGGCTTTCTCTTGCTTATTCTGAACAAATTAAGAAAAAACAGCACAGCTTATTAGCATTGCTACCTGAAGATTATGCCTTTGATAAATTAGCGCCTGTTGAAAGCCAACAAGCGCAATTTCGTAATAAAGCAAAAATGGTCGTCAGTGGTAGTGTTGAAAAACCAATTTTAGGCTTAAAAACACGAGAGGGCGAGGCGGTCGATCTGTGCGAATGCCCACTTTATTCTGATGCATTTATCCCAATATTCCCGATTTTAAAAACCTTCATCGCGAAAGCAGGATTAGTGCCTTACGATATTGAACGACGCCGTGGTGAGCTTAAGTTTATTTTATTAACAGAAAGCCGAAGCAATAGCACCATGATGTTGCGTTTTGTTTTACGGTCAGAAAAAAAATTAACACAACTACGTAACGTGCTTCCTTGGTTACAAGAGCAATTGCCTCAATTAGTCGTCATTTCTGTGAATATTCAGCCTGTTCATATGGCAATTCTTGAAGGTGAACAAGAAATTATTCTGACCGATAAAACGTTTTTGGATGAATCTTTTAATCAGATCCCATTACATATTCGCCCGAGAGGTTTTTTTCAAACAAATCCAGACGTTGCTTCATCTCTTTATGCCACCGCAGGTTGTTGGGTAAGAGCATTAAATATCACTCATTTATGGGATATGTTTTGTGGTTCAGGCGGATTTGGATTGCATTGTGCAGATAAATCAACAAAATTGACCGGCATTGAAATTAGCCCAGAAGCGATAGAATGTGCACGTTTATCAGCCCATGAATTAGGTTTAGAGCATGTTGAGTTTCAAGCATTAGATTCTACAGGGTATGCATTAGCGAAATCGTCGGTACCTGAATTAGTGCTTGTTAACCCACCAAGACGTGGTATTGGAGAAGCATTGTGTGGTTATTTAAATAAAATGAAACCCCCTTTTATTCTCTATTCCAGTTGTAATGCTCAAACCATGGCAAAAGATATTCAGCAACTTTCTCATTATCGTATAGAGAAAGTGCAACTGTTTGATATGTTTCCTCATACCTCGCACTATGAAGTACTCACATTATTGGTTTTACAAGATAATTAAGATATTTATTACAAAATAGATAATGAATGCTAGTATAAATGAGTATTTAACGCTCGATGGATAACATCGAGCGTTTTCTTTGTTGATTAGATAGGCATTCTATTTTATGCAGAATTTAAAAGCGTTGTTATTAGTCATGGTGTTATTAGGGCCATTAGGAATTGATCTCTACCTACCTACTATTCCTGCTATTGCTCAAGATTTAGGGAGCAGTGAATCTCTTATTCAATCAACTATTGCTTTATTTATTTTAGTGTTAGGCGTAGGGCAACTTATTTCTGGGCCACTGGTAGATAAATATGGTCGCAAACCCATCGCTATTGTCGGTATCCTTATTTATATTTTAGGGTCGATTATTGCGACTATTTCGACAGACTCAACACTTTTTATTATTTCACGATTATTACAAGCGTCAGCGGTGTGTTGTACTTCTGTTGTTGCTTTTACGTGTGTACGTGATTGCTTTAATGGTAATGATGCTGCTCGGGTTTTTGGTTTTTTAAATGGCACTTTAAATATTATTCCTGCATTAGCGCCGCTATTAGGTGGCTTATTAGCAGAATATTGGGGGTGGCGTGCGCCGTTTAGCTTTTTAATTTTCTATTCAATCCTTGTTTTAATACTGATCACCCGTTTTTTACCAGAAACAAAACCTGAAAGCACAACGCAATTACAACAAAGTTTAGGTAAAACATACCTTGAGATTTTATGCAGTAAACGCTTCTTAACATTTGCTTTAGTCAATGCTGGCACAATGGGTATGGCATTAACTTATGTTTCATTTTCGCCTATTGTATTAATGAATGACGCAGGATTATCACCATTAATATTTTCTATTGTTTTTGGTGTTAATGGCTTTTGGATAATGTTTGTCAGTTTTTATGCGAACCGTATTATTCATCGCGTGGGGAGACCTATTTGTCTTATCTTAGGCGGTGGACTCATGGGATTGGGTTGTATAAGTTTATTGTTAAGCTTATTGTTTATTCCTGCTGAAACACAAAGCCATTGGCTTATTTATATGCTTCCTGTGGCAAGTGCGTGCGCGGGGTTAGCCTTTATCATGGGACCAGCAACAAGTTATGCACTTGAACCTTATTCACACACTGCCGGTATTGCCTCAGCATTGGTCGGGTTCATTCAAATGGCAGGTGGCGCTACTTTGGGATTAACGGCACTAGCATCACCCGTACAACCTAAATTAGCGTTAGCCATTGTGATGCTAATCGGTGGTCTATTAGCATGGAATGCGTATAGAGTAAGCCATAAAGAAGCATTAATCGAAAAAAACATAACCAAAAAATAAATTAATTGTTTTGTCATAAGTGAATAAAAAAACACCCCAAAGTGAAAACGGTTGGGGTGTTTTTAAATCTATAACTTTTTTATTAGCAATTATTTAATTGCGGTGTTCAAACTCTAAAGCTTTCTTCTCAATTAAACGCATTAAGAGTGTCAGTATTCCGTTGATGCCTAAATAGATAATGCCTGCGGCAACAAATACCATCACGTCATAACTTTGGCCAAAGACTTGTCGGCTATACCCTGTTAATTCAAGTAGGGTGATCGTACTGGCAAGTGAGGTACTTTTAAATATCAATACAACTTCATTTGAATAGGATGAAAGTGCACGTTTAAAGGCATAAGGTAATATTACCCTTGCTGTTTGTACCGGCGACATTCCTAATGCTTGACAAGATTGCCATTGCCCTGCGGGAATAGCTCTTACTGCACCATAGAAAAGTAAGGTTGAATAAGCGGCACTATTTAATGCTAATGTGACCATCGCACAAAACCAAGGTGTTGATAATAACTCCCAAATCAAAGGGAATTTTTGCAACGCAGGAAATTGTCCAGGCCCATAATAGATTAAGAAAAACTGTACTAATAAAGGAGTGCCTGTGAATAAGGTAATATATGCTTTTACAATTTGGGTAATTACTGGGGTTTTTAATGCCAAAATAAAGGTCATTAAAACGGAGAGTGTAAATGCCACCAATAGAGCCACTAACGTTAATGACAGGCTTGTTGGTAACCCCGGTAAAATATCAACAATATAATCCCACATTATGAGGCACTCCGTTCAAATCGAGTCGTTCTCATGTCTAACCATTTCAGGATATATTGACTGACCAGCGTAATTGCCAAATAAATTAATGCAACAATGCTATACCAGGTAAAAGGTTCTTGGGTTCTATTAGCGATACTTTGTGTTTGTAGCATTAAATCGTTAACACTGATTAATGACACTAACGCGGTATCTTTTAATAAAACTAACCACTGATTCCCCAAACCAGGTAAAGCATGACGCCACATTTGAGGCATAATAAAGCGGAAGAATATCGTGACACGCCCCATACCTAGTGCCTGACCAGCTTCCCATTGCCCGGTTGGTACGGCTTTTAATGCGCCTCGCAAGGTTTGTGATGCATAAGAAGCGTAAAGGAGTGAAAGGGCGATAACACCGCAATAGAAGGGTAATGATTCAGTATCACCAAAATCAATTTGCAAGGTGAAAAAACCTAATTCAATACCATCCATTAACATCATGACGCCTTGTAGGGTGCCATAATAGACAAAAAGAACCACCAGCATTTCTGGTAGTCCTCTAATTAGTGTTACCCAGCATATTCCTAAGAAAGCAAAGGCTTTCCATCTCGCGGATTCCCAAGCCGTAAACAGCATGGCAAGAACTAATCCGATGATAAGAGCAGAAATAGCAAGTGAGACCGTTGTAACGGCCGCACCTGCTAGAGTTGTTATTTCATTCATTTATTAAGCTATTATTGTTATTCAAACCATTTTTTATAAATGACATCATAGGTGCCATCAGCTTTTACTTCAGCTAATGCTTTGTTTAATTTATCTTGTAAATCAGCATTACCTTTTCTTACGGCAATCGCAAGACCTGTACCAAAATAGTTAGGATCTGCAACTTTGTCGCCTACAATACCTAATTCAGGATTCTTTTTCAGCCATTCATTGACAACTGCTGTGTCACCAAAGATAGCTTCGATACGACCATTTTTAAGATCTAATACCGCATTTTGGTAACTATCATAAGGAACTGTTTTCATCTCTTTATGTTGTTCATTGATGAATTTCTGATGGGTTGTCCCATTTTGTACACCAATTTGTTTGCCTTTTAAGCTAGCAACATCGGAAATTTTACCTGTTACAGTGATAAATACTGCTGAGTTATCGTAGTAAGAGTCTGTGAAATCAACTTGTTTTTGACGCTCTGGCGTAATATCAATACCTGCCATTAAGGCTTCAAAACGACGAAATTTCAAGCTAGGAATTAAACTATCAAATGATTGATTGGTAAAGGTACAATCAGCATTAATTTTTGCACACATAGCATTGGCTAAATCAACATCAAATCCTACGATTTGATTATTTGCATCAATCATTTCAAAAGGAGGATAAGTGGCTTCAGTTGCAAAACGGATTGTCTCTTTCTCAGCCGCAGTAGCAGAAAATGTAATACTGGTCAGAAGTGCTGCAAATAATATTTTTTTCATTGTCTGATCCCGATTTAGTGTGACAAGTAATTAGCAAAAGCTTCCGTTTGTGGAGCCGTGAAACGATAGTTATCGCCTTGCTCTATAATACGGCCGTTTTCCATATATACAACTTTGCTCGCGGCTTTGCGTGCAATTTCAACTTCGTGGGTCACAATGACTTGTGTAATACCCGTCTCAGAAAGCTCTTTTATAATATCAACAACTTGAGCGGTAATTTCAGGATCTAATGCTGCCGTTGGTTCATCAAATAAGAGAACTTGAGGCTCCATCATTAATGCTCTTGCAATAGCTACACGCTGTTGTTGTCCACCTGATAAATGTAGCGGAAAGCGTCCTGCGTAATCACTTAAACGTAAACGCTCAAGTAATTTCATGCCTTTTTCTTTAGCCTGTGGTTTTGATAAACCTAATACACGACAAGGTGCTTCAATTAAGTTATCAAGAACCGTCAAATGTGGCCATAGATTATACTGCTGAAATACCATACCTACATTTTGGCGTAATGAACGAATCGCTTTTGCATTAGGCTGTTGGCTAAAGTCAAAATGCAGACCCGCAATGTCTAATTCGCCTGACCGTGGCATTTCTAATAAATTAAGAACTCTCATTAGTGAGCTCTTGCCTGCACCACTTGGTCCTAGTAGAACCATTGTTTCGCCAGCAGAGCATTCTAGATTAATATCATAGAGTGCTTGGTGCGAACCGTAGAAACAATTTATATTTTTTAATTGAATACTCATGCGTTTTTTCTGAATAGTCATTAACTGGTTCAAATAATAAAACGATAAGAATAATTATGCAACTAAAACTGCATAATAAAGTGGTTTTTTTACGTAAAAATGAGTAGTTCAGCCATTACCTTTCACTTTTAGGTGAATTTTTATCCAGTTTATAAGCGTTAATACTTATCGTTTTAGCCATGCCCTTGAAAATAAATAAGTGCGCAGGCATCATGGCAAACCAATAAAGTAATCCACTAAATCCAGCAGGGTGCCACCAAGCACGAACATCGATTGAACGAAGATGTCCACTATCATGGATCGTGAAAGAAAGGCGTCCTAATCCAGGAGCCTTCATTCCAAATAATAACGTGAGCTGTTTTTCAGGTTCTAGCTTGATCACTCGCCAACCATCAATCATGTCGCCAAGTTCTAATGTGTCTCGAGGAGGCCGACCATAAGTGACTTTATTTCCAACAATATCATCCATAATAGCCCGCGTTTTCCATAGAGCATTACCATAAAAGTAACCTTGTTCACCGCCGATTTGTTGGACGGTATGCCAAAGTGATGCCGCACTAGCCGGTGTTGATAAGGTACAACCTGCATTTTTAGGATAATAACCATAACCGGGTTTCCAACGATTGCGTACAGCAGAAGAGTAACCCCAATCTTGATTATCTAAAGCGGCTTCTTCATCTGCTAATGTTTCTCTGACGGCATCATCAAATTTAATTAAGGTTTGAGGAATAAGTTTGCGTAATGGCTCATCATTGGCAGGAAGATCATGTTTAAGCCCTTGAATAAGCTCTTTGGCAATAGAGGTGGGTACTGAGGTTATTAGGCTAATAAATCCCGCGGAAATGATACTGGCTGGCATTGGTAACGGGATCAATACCCGTTTTTTACCTGAAATTTTAATAAAGCGCTCAAAAAGAGTTTGATAGCTAATATATTCGGGGCCACCAGCATCAAAAATACGATGTTGATGTGTGGGATGATGGATAATTTCTGTTAAATAGTGAATTAAGTTTTTTAAGGCAATAGGGGAAGATTTTGAACGAACCCAGCGCGGAGGTGTAAGAATAGGGAGGTTATAAACCATATCACGCATAATTTCAAAGGCGGCAGAACCGGGGCCGACAATCATTGAGGTACGAATTTCAGTCACAGGGATCGCGCTTGTTCTTAATACTTCACCCGTGAGTTTTCGGGCAATAAGATGAGGCGAGTATTGCTGATCTTCATGTTGTAATGCACTTAAAAAGATAATTTGTTTAACTTCTGTGCCTTCTAATGCTTCCACAACATTAATTGCTGCTTTACGCTCTTGCTCAACTAAATTATGTGCATCGCCCATGCTATGAACAAGGTAGTACACGATATCCGTATTGTGCATTATCTTGTTTAAGGTTTCTGGGGTATGTAAATCCACAAAGATACAGCGTGTATTTTCCCAACCTTGAGACATCATCCAGTCAACTCTTCGTGCTCCTGCTGTGACCTGATGGCCTTGCTTTATCAGCGCTGGAATAAGATTTTGACCAATATGCCCACTTGCGCCAAGTACTAATACACGTTGTTGATTCATTGTTAATCCACTGTAAAAAGAGAACGTTATCGTTCTATTGTTACTGATTTTTCTATGAAGTAAAGAAAGCCATCAATATTGGTGTGATTAAACTTAACACGAATCCATGCACAATAGCGGCAGGCACGATAGCAACACCGCCACTTCGTTGTAAAACGGGTAACGTAAAGTCCATGGAGGTTGAGCCACAAATCCCTAATGCGGTGTTTCTATAACGATTAACAATAATAGGAATAAGCATGATCGCCGCTAATTCTCGCATTAAATCATTAAAGAAAGCGGTACTACCAATAACAGGGCCAAAAGCATCTGTGAGTACAATTCCTGATAAAGAGTACCAACCATAACCTGATGCGATTGCTAATCCCATTTTCATTGGCAATCCCAATAAATAAGCGGCTAACGCACCCCCCGCAAGTGCACTGATACCCATCACAACGGCAATGGTTGTGCCACGGCGATTGATGAAAATTTGTTTAGGGCTCATTCCACTATTACGTAATTGTAAGCCAACTAGCCAAAGTAAAAAGATAAGGGCGCCTTGGCTGGCATGAGACGCATAATGGAAAATAGACCAGCCGGTTAAACCAATAAAAAAACCAATAACGACGACACCACAAAGTTGTAATGACTCAAGCACCATTTTTATACGTGATGGCGGTTTAGATTGCTTATGCGCAGGGACATGCCAAGGATCTTTTTTATCCAGTAACCATAAAAACAGTAAATTTGCACCGAAAGTGCATAAAAAGAAAACGCTGGCATAAGCGAGAATAGAGACTAAGTTTTCACCAATATTATCTAACATGGCTAAACTGACGCCCATCAGAAAGAGGATAACGTAAACCATCGCACTGAGTAGGCGGTTTGCCAGATGAAGCAATGGGCGATTGTTTAACTTAATCAAATACCCTACAAAAAGCGGAAGTAGGATAATCAATAATCCTGATAGCATTTCTATTCCTTACTGAACTGAGTGTGCTCAAATTATAAAATAAACTAATAACGTAAGATGGATTATAACATTTACTTATGATGTTGTGGATGTGGATATAGAAACTAAGAATAAGTCTAAAAATTTTATTGAAAGGCAAAGAGCCTAGCACGTTTGGATTTAAGAGGCTTTAATTGTTTGAAATACGTACTAATAGGGTATATATCGAATAGTTGAGTAAATTTTATTACGGTTATCTTTAACTGTGATTTAATGAAATCATTCATTAAGTTAAATTATTGGCTGATTAAGCATAAAATTAAGACGGAAATTATAAAATAAAATCATAGCTTAGTCGTAACTAACGAGGGAATTTATGTATTTAGAAAGAGTGGAAATAGTTGGATTCCGTGGACTTAATCGTCTTTCATTACCTCTTGATATGAATACAGTTTTAGTGGGTGAAAATGCGTGGGGTAAAAGCTCATTACTTGATGCGTTAACACTCAGTTTGGGTATTGAGACCTATCAATATGCATTTACACCTGATGATTTCCATCGTCTGCCAAATGAGCCTGAAAATGGTAAAAAAAGCCTGCAAATTATTTTAACGTTTACTGAATCTCGTCCTGGTCGTCATCGCTCTTATCGCTTCCATAAGCTAAAGCCAGTATGGGTTGAAAATGGAGATGAACTTAAGCACATTTATTATCGTATTAGTGCTGAATTGGATGAGCAGAAAAATGTAAAAACGTTCCGTTATTTTCTTGATAAAGAAGGAAAGCAAGTTCGCTTACCTAATGGGCAAACACAAGACATTATTGCTGAATTGGTGAGGCTTTATCCTGTACTGCGTTTACAAGATGCGCGTTTTGTTCGTAATCTTGCCAC
Source organism: Proteus sp. FME41 (assembly GCF_014897315.1). Taxonomy (GTDB): domain Bacteria; phylum Pseudomonadota; class Gammaproteobacteria; order Enterobacterales; family Enterobacteriaceae; genus Proteus. Next base: position 40,824 of record NZ_JABUYL010000001.1, read on the forward strand.
TGAAATGATTGATCCTCACAATAAGCCTCATCGCGAAGCATTTAATAATAAGATGAGTGAACTGACCAAAGCCTTAGTGAACAATCCTGACGAGTTGTCTGATGATGATTTACGGGAAGGTTTAGATGCTATGCAGCAATTACTTGGGCACTATTTTGCGGATCACGGTTCGTTGTTGTTTAAATCACGATCTCGTCATCGCAAAGTCAATGAACCGCATGTGCGAGGATGGCATGCATTAGAAAGCATTAATAAAGTATTGGCAAAGCCCAATCAACGAAATATTCGATTAATTATTTTAGGTATGTTTTCCTCGATATTGCAGTCGCGAGGCAGTATTGCATTAGATCCTTACGCCAGACCTATTGTTATTGTTGAAAACCCAGAAACTCGTTTACATCCTATTATGCTGTCGGTGGCTTGGGGATTACTCAACCTTTTCTCCTTACAACGAATTACAACGACAAACTCAGGTGAATTACTTTCATTAGCGCCATTACAGAGCGTTTGCCGTTTAGTGCGTGATACTGACAAAGTGGCTGCTTATCGTGTCGGCAATCAGCAATTGCAGTCTGATGAAGAACGACGTATCTCATTTCACATTCGTTATAACCGACCCTCCGCACTTTTTGCTCGTTGTTGGTTATTAGTTGAAGGTGAAACCGAAATTTGGTTAATGAATGAATTAGCAAGACAATGTAATTATTTCTTCGAGGCCGAAGGTATAAAAGTTATCGAATTTGCACAATGTGGGCTTAAGCCATTATTAAAGTACGCAACATATATGGGCATAGAATGGCACACCTTAGTGGATGGCGATGAAGCGGGTAAAAAGTATGCTGCAACCGTCAAGGATTTTGCATTGAGAAGTAACGATGCTGAGCGCGATCGATTAACGAAACTTCCTGCGTTAGATATGGAACATTTCTTATACAAAGAAGGTTTTCGTAATGTATATCATGATATTGCGGGAGTTCCTGATAATGAAAAATGGCCAACACGGCGCGTGATTATTAAAGCAATTCAACGTTCATCAAAGCCTGATCTTGCACTAACAGTGGCTAACAATGCGGCTCAACGAGGAGTAGATTCCATCCCTTCCATACTGAAAAGTATGTTTTCTCGTGTTGCATGGCTGGCAAGAGGTAAGGCCAATTAAGTCGTTATAGCAAGCAAGATAAATTCACAGAATTAATGCAAGTTTTATTGAGCGGTGATTGTTAAACCTCATCGCTAAAATTTTTATGGTGTATTAAGTCGTTATGTTTAAGAAGGATATTTTATGGCTTTTTTATCTTTAAAAAAGCAAGGGAAAGTGATTACCCTTATTTTGATTATCGCAGCAATTGCTGCCTATTTTTTTTGGCCCAAAGAGAATTTACCTGCCTATCAAACACAGATGATTACTCGAGGTGAACTTTCAAAAGAAGTCACTGCAACGGGTAAGCTTGATGCTGTTCGTAAAGTCGATGTCGGTGCACAGGTCAGTGGTCAATTACAAACCTTGTTTGTAAAAGAGGGGGACACGGTTAAAAAAGGCGATTTATTAGCTATTATTGATCCTAAAAAAGCACAAAATGATGTCATTGAGTCGCAAGAAACAGATAACGAACTTAGAGCCAATCTTCAGCAAGCTCAAGCTGAATTACGTTTAGCGCAATTAACCTACCAGCGTCAATTAAAGCTAATCGGTACTCATGCGATTGCACAAGATGAGCTAGATCGGACGAAAACTGATGTTGATGTTAAAAAAGCGCGCATCATCACCTATCAAGCACAAATTAAAAAGAACCAAGCAACGTTAGATACGGCAAAAACGAATCTTCAATATACCCGTATAACGGCGCCAATGGATGGCGTAGTGACTTTTATTAAAACGCTTGAAGGCCAAACCGTGATAGCAGCACAAGAAGCGCCGACGATCCTAACCTTGGCAGATTTAGATACGATGTTGGTTAAAGCAGAAGTATCAGAAGCGGATGTTATCTATCTAAAACCTGATCTTAGTGCCTCATTTACCGTTTTAGGAGCACCAGATAAAGCCTTTAGCGGTAAGTTAAAAGATATTTTACCAACGCCTGAAAAAATTAATGATGCTATTTTTTATTATGCACGTTTTGAAGTCCCTAATGATCAGCATTTATTACGACTACAAATGACTGCTCAAGTTAAAATTCTACTTGAGAATAAGAAAGATATCCTTTTAGTTCCCCTTTCTGTGTTAGGTGATGATGCAGGGATTAACGAATATTACGTTGAAGTGCTTGTTAATGGTCAACCTGAAAAGCGTACGGTAAAAATTGGTATGCGTACCGATGTTTATGCAGAAGTGCTCAGCGGATTAAAGGAAAACGATGAGGTTATTCTGGGTGAGACATCAGGAGAAGCATAATGTCAGCATTATTAGAACTTAATGACGTTAGCCGCTCATATACCAATGGTGAAGAAGAAACGATTGTTCTTAATAAAGTTTCATTAACGATTAATGCAGGCGAGATGGTCGCTATTATGGGCGCTTCGGGCTCAGGTAAATCGACCTTAATGAATATATTGGGATGTTTAGATAAACCCAGTCACGGCGAATATAAAGTGGCGGGGCAAAGCGTTGCTAAAATGGAAAGCGATCAACTTGCGGCATTACGCCGTGAGCATTTTGGTTTTATTTTTCAACGTTATCATCTTATGGCTCATTTAAGTGCAGAGCAAAATGTAGAGATCCCCGCGATTTACGCAGATAAGAATGCGACACAACGTAAAGAAAGGGCGCGCGAATTATTAACACGCTTAGGGTTAGGTGATCGCGTAGATTATCGGCCTAATCAGCTCTCTGGAGGGCAACAACAGCGTGTGAGCATTGCTAGGGCGTTGATGAATGGGGGGGAAGTCATTCTTGCTGATGAACCTACAGGAGCATTAGATAGTCATTCAGGTAAAGAGGTGATGGCTATCTTGAAACAATTAAATGAACAAGGGCACACGGTTATTATTGTTACCCATGATCCTTTAATTTCCGCGCAAGCTGAGCGAATTATAGAAATAAAAGACGGTAAAATTATCAATGATAATCGTCATCAAGCCACGGTAAATAAAGTCAAAAAAGAAGCAACGACAGTGTTAACCTCTTCTTATTTAGGACAAGTTATTGGTCGCTTTACCCAAGCATTAGATATGGCTTGGCGTGCCATGGTTGTCAATAAAATACGTACATTGCTCACTATGCTGGGCATTATTATTGGAATTGCTTCTGTCGTAACAATAATCGTAATCGGTGATGCGGCAAAAAGTATGGTGCTCGCAGATATTAAAGCCATTGGCTCTAATACGATTGATATTTATCCCGGAAAAGATTTTGGCAGTGATTCTCCAGAAGATAGGCAATCATTAACATTACAAGATGTTTTTGCCTTAAAACAGCAGTCCTATGTGCAAGCAGTAACACCACAAGTGCAATTTGCTACACGATTACGCCGTGGAAATCAGGACTCGCCTGCTTCTGTTGCAGGCGTAAGTGATGACTATTTCACTGTGTATGCCATGAAATTTTCTCAAGGTCGCTCATTTACCCCTGATATGATCCAACGGCAAGCGCAAGTTGTGGTGATCGATGAAAATACGCGACACCGTTTTTTTCCTAATAAAAAAGCGGTGATTGGTGAACAAATTATTATTCGAAATATACCTTCTACGATTGTTGGGGTGATTGCAGAAAAAAAATCGGCTTTTGGTAATGGACAATCGCTTAGGGTGTGGGTGCCTTATAGCACATTAAATAGCCGTATTTTAAATCGAGCCTATCTTGATAGCATTACGGTTAGGGTGATAGAAGGCTATGATGCCAGTATTGCAGAGCAACAAATGATCCGTTTACTGACGATAAGGCATGGTAAGAAAGATGTTTTTACTTATAACCTTGATAGCTTTATTAAAGCTGCCGAAAGCACCACACAAACAATGCAGCTATTTCTCACTTTAGTGGCTGTTATTTCGTTGGTGGTTGGTGGCATTGGCGTTATGAATATTATGTTGGTTTCGGTAACGGAGAGAACCCGAGAAATCGGTATTAGAATGGCCGTGGGTGCTAGAGCCAGTGATGTGATGCAACAGTTTCTTATTGAGTCTGTATTGGTGTGTTTAGTCGGTGGACTATTAGGAATAGGCCTTTCATTTGGTATTGCGATGATAGCCAGCGCGATGTTGCCTGATTGGCAATTTGTTTTCCAACCTATTGCATTGATCAGTGCCTTTGCATGTTCTACTGCAATTGGGGTTATTTTTGGATTTTTACCTGCAAGAAGTGCGGCAAAAATGAATCCCATAGATGCATTAGCACGAGAGTAATTCAAACAGTAAGATAAAAGCCCTTCACCATAAAGGGCTTTTATTTGAATGAATTAGGCTTCATATTTAGCTGAAATAGCAAGCTTATTGAGTAAAAGGTATTTGTACTAAAATTTACCTATACGGTCATTTATCCTCTATTCAATAATAGGAATGATAAGGTCTGCATGATCACCTTTAGGTCCTTTTATCGTGCTATAATTAACTATCTGCCCCGCTTTAAGTGTGCGGTAGCCTTCCATTCTAATTGTTGAATAATGGGCAAAAATATCTTCGCCACCTTTTGCTGGGGTAATAAAACCAAAGCCCTTAGCATTATTGAACCATTTTACTGTACCTGTCTCCATACTTAGCTTCTCTCATATACTTATATTTATTTGTTTAACATTACCTTCAGTATATTTACTGAGCTGTTCATAAAACATACTCTATTTTATTGTTTAAGTCGTCAAGAGGTGAAAGGGATAGAATGTGTTTCAATGAGGTGAAATTTTGATGTAGCTAACGCTTTGTTATTTATTTGAGTGTAAAAAGAGGGAATAAAAAAGCGTTGATAGGCAGACTTTCCTGTGAGATGGTAAACTAAATGTCATAATTGAATATGATGTTTAATAAAATGATGAGTAATGCAAAACAATGGGTCAGTTTGATTTTTTAACAGAAACTACGCTAAGGGATGACGTTCATCAGGTCATTGAGCCACCATCGATGTATAAGGTGATCTTGAATAATGATGATTACACCCCCATGGATTTTGTTGTAGAAGTGCTTACGATGTATTTTTTCCTCAGCGAGGAAAAGGCCACGCAAATTATGTTGGACGTTCATCATAAAGGAAAGGGAGTTTGTGGGGTTTATAGTGCGGATATTGCTGAAACAAAAGTGGCTCAAGTTAATCTGTATGCGAGAGAAAACGAATATCCACTTTTATGTACTCTTGAACAAGCATGATCCGGTTAGTCTTTTAAGGAGGAGGTGCTTATGCTTAATCACGAATTAGAGCTGAGTCTTAATGTTGCATTCGCGAAAGCCCGTGATAACAGACACGAATTTATGACTGTAGAGCACCTGTTGTTGGCGCTATTAAGTAATAAATCGGCACGCGAAGCATTGGAAGCTTGTAAAGTCGATCTGGCGGTCTTACGTGAAGAACTTGATGTTTTTATTCGTAAAACAACCCCAATACTGCCTGAGAATGTAGACAGAGAAACACAGCCAACATTGAGTTTTCAACGCGTGTTACAGCGTGCTGTTTTTCATGTGCAATCATCAGGTAAAAATGAAGTCTCTGGCGCGAATGTGCTGGTGGCTATTTTTAGTGAACAAGAGTCTCACGCAGCTTATTTATTACGTAAACATGACGTTAGTCGTCTTGATGTGGTTAATTTTATTTCCCACGGTATTTCAAAGGAAGATCAACAAAACGATGATCTTTCTGACATGAATGAGATGAACGCACAATCTCAGCAAGAGATGCCTCAAGGTGACGATCATATGGATAATTTTACCACTAACCTTAATCAGTTAGCGCGCCAAGGTAAAATTGATCCCCTGATTGGGCGTCAAGCTGAGTTAGAAAGAACAATCCAAGTGTTATGCCGTCGTCGTAAAAACAATCCACTATTAGTGGGTGAATCAGGCGTAGGTAAAACGGCGATTGCAGAAGGCCTTGCATGGCGTATCGAGCAAGATGATGTTCCTGAGGTTATGAAAGGTTATACCATTTACTCACTGGATATTGGCTCATTACTTGCGGGCACAAAATACCGTGGTGATTTCGAGAAACGGTTTAAAGCGCTACTGAAAACCCTCGAAAAAGATGAGAAGAGTATCTTATTTATTGATGAAATCCACACCATTATTGGCGCAGGCGCAGCCTCGGGTGGACAAGTTGATGCTGCAAACTTAATTAAACCTCTCTTATCAGGCGGTCGGATCCGTGTGATAGGCTCTACAACGTATCAAGAGTTTAGTAATATCTTTGAAAAAGACAGAGCACTGGCTCGTCGTTTCCAAAAAATAGATGTCACTGAACCATCACCAGATGAAACAGTGTTAATCATTAAAGGATTGCGCCAAAAATATGAAGCGCACCACGATGTACGTTATACCAGTAAAGCGATTCAGGCTGCAGTTGATTTATCGGTTAAATACATCACTGATAGGCATCTACCTGATAAGGCGATAGATGTTATTGATGAAGCTGGTGCGAGAACACGTTTAGTTGCACCGAGCAAACGTAAGAAAACCATCAATGTCTCTGACATTGAAACGGTTGTGGCTAAAATTGCGCGTATTCCTGAGAAAACGGTTTCTAGCAGCGATAAATCGATGCTAAAAAACCTTGATAATCAATTAAAAATGCTGGTGTTTGGTCAAGATCAGGCGATTCATGCACTGTCTGAAGCCATTAAAATGAGTCGAGCAGGATTGAGCCAGGATAATAAACCTGTTGGTTCTTTCTTGTTTGCAGGCCCAACCGGTGTGGGTAAAACAGAAGTCACTGTGCAGTTAGCGAAAGCGTTGAATGTGAAATTACTGCGCTTTGATATGTCTGAATATATGGAAAGACATACGGTTAGTCGTTTAATTGGTGCACCTCCGGGTTATGTTGGTTTTGATCAAGGTGGATTGTTAACAGATGCCGTGATCAAAAATCCATATTCTGTGGTATTACTTGATGAAATTGAAAAAGCACATCCAGATGTGTTTAATATTCTATTACAAGTCATGGATAACGGTACATTAACGGATAACAATGGTCGCAAAGCGGATTTTCGCAATGTTATTTTAGTGATGACTACCAATGCGGGTGTGCGTGAAACGCAACGTAAATCTATCGGATTTACAGAGCAAGACAATAGCACTGATGCAATGGTTGAAATCAAAAAAGCCTTCTCACCTGAGTTCCGTAACCGTTTAGATAACATTATTTGGTTTAATGCATTATCGCCAGAAATTATCTCGATGGTTGTAGATAAATTTATTGTTGAACTACAAGCACAGTTAGACGATAAAGGGGTATCGCTGGAAGTGAGTCAAGAAGCACGCCAATGGCTGTGCGATAAGGGCTACGATAAAGCGATGGGCGCAAGACCAATGGCACGTGTTATTCAAGAGAATCTGAAAAAACCATTAGCCAATGAGATTTTATTTGGCTCTTTGATAAATGGCGGTTCAGTTTCTGTTACATTGGATAAACACGTAGGTAAGTTAGATTATGAGTTTTTAAGCCAAGAAAAGTTGGCTAAAAATGAAGATACCGTTATCTAAAGATAGCGGTTTTTAACTCAGCCATAAACGCATACACCACAGGTGAGCATTAATTAATGCCTTGCCTGTGGTGTTTTTTTCACCCGTTACATGACAATAGCGGGAGAGAACAGATTGGGATCAACGGCTACGGAAGATGATACGGCCTTTGCTCAGGTCATATGGGGTCAGCTCAACGGTAACCTTGTCGCCTGTCAGGATACGAATATAGTTTTTACGCATTTTTCCTGAAATATGAGCGGTAACGACGTGTCCGTTTTCTAATTCTACGCGGAACATCGTGTTTGGCAGAGTATCCAGTACAGTGCCTTGCATTTCAATGTTGTCTTCTTTGGCCATCTAATCCTCTAAGTTTTAATAACCATATTTTTTAAACGGCAAGATAATGCCGAAAATATTGTCCTATGTAAAGGAATGTTATTGGATAGCAAAGGTATCTACCTTGCTATTGTACTTAACATCCTTACCGTGACTCACGTTTTACTCAGCTAAAGCAACAGTAATAACAGAAGTCGTAATTCTTTAATTTGTGGTGTTTGTAACAATAAAGTAACAACACCCCCACCACATCATGGGTGTGCAGATAAATTTTTTGTATAAACCTTTTGTCCAAATGACAGAATGATATTCTTGATTCTGTCGTCAATAAGAAGGGCTTTACAAAAATAAGCTGTGATTATAATTCCAACGATTGCTGATACCAACACTTTTTATCAATAATCACTTTTTTCCAACGAGATAATGCAACTAAATATTGTTCACGCGAAATCTCTGTGGCGCCTAACGAGGCAGTATGAGAGTTTAGCACCTGACAATCAAATAGTTGACCCCCATAACGAAGAAAATGGTTATAAAAGGCAATAAAGGCACATTTAGAAGCGTTATCACGACGACTAAACATCGATTCACCACAGAAAACAGCACCGATATTAACGCCGTATAACCCACCGACTAATTCGTTACCTTCCCACACCTCAACAGAGTGTGCTTCACCTTGTTGATAAAGCGCCTCATAACCTGCTTTGATATCAGGGCCTATCCATGTTCCTTCATCACGAATAGAACAGGACTCTATAACAGAGCTAAAGGCATGGTTTAACGTTATCTTATAGGGCTGTTTACGTAAAAATTTATGCAAACTACGGCCTATATGCAACGACCCTATAGGTAATACAGCCCTAGGATCTGGAGACCACCATAACGGTTCTTCATTAGGAAAGTACCAAGGGAAAATACCCGATTGGTACGCAACACGCAATCGGGAAAGGGAGATTTCTCCCCCTATCGCTAATAACCCATTAGGCTCTTTTAGTGCTAAATGAGGTTCTGGAAAATCTAACTCATTGTTATCTAATTGAAATAAAGGCATGTTATGCCTCGTGAGACGGTGTTAATAGAGCCTGCCTTTGGTGAAATTTAGCATAATGCCCTTGTTGTTGTAATAACGAAGCATGTGTACCCGTTTCAACAATTTTTCCGTTATCCATAACGCAAATTTTATCCATTTTATCTAAACCGTGAAGTCGGTGAGTGATCATTAATACGGTTTTGTTCTGACAATGCTGATGTAAGAGTGCAAGGATCTGTTGCTCAGTATCGGCATCAAGGCCTTCTGTCGGCTCATCAAGCAATACAAGTGGCGCATTATGGAGTAGAGCTCTTGCTAGTCCTAAACGTCGCTGTTCGCCACCTGAGAGCTGTCTGCCACCATCGCCCATCCATGCATTTAAGCCTTCCTCATTCTCCAGTAATTGTTCAAGCCCAACTCGCTGAAGAACGTGGTTTAGTTCGTCATCCGTTGCATCTTCTTTTGCCATAATTAAATTTTCTCTTAATGTATGGCTAAAAACGTGAACACGTTGAGGAACCACAGACATCATTGAACGCAATGTGGCTTCATCATAATCAGCAAGTGGTGAATTATTTAAGGTGATAGTACCGAGAGTCGGGTTAAAAGCACGGTTTACCAACTGTAATAATGTTGATTTACCGCAACCCGTTTTACCTAATAATGCAATGTGTTGTCCAGACTCGATGCTTAAGTTGACATGATTAATAACTTGCATAGGTTGGGAAGGGTAAGTAAAGCAAATATTATGCAGGGTAAGCGAAGCACTATTTTTCACTTCTCCCCCTTTTTCAGGGAATGTAACATCTGGCTTTTGCTCAATTAAATGAGAAATACGCGTCGCTGATGTCATCACTTGGCCTAAATGTTGGAAAGCAACAGTGACAGGAGCTAAAGACTCAAAAGCGGCTAATGCACAGAAAGTAAATAATGCAATTAAGGCTTCAGGCATAAAACTATGCTCAATTCCTCCAGCGGCTAGCCATAAAATTAATGTCGCGGTTAATCCTGACGCAAGGATCATCAATGATTGCGATAAGCCAGTTAAGTTTGCTTGTTGTGCTTGTCTGCGTAACCATTTAGCTTCAACTTGCGCTAAGGTTTGTCTAAAGCGGGGTAACGCACCAAAAACAGTCAGTTCTGCTTGTCCTTGCAACATGCTGGTTAATACTGTGCGATATTGACCGCGTAAATTAGTTAGATCACGACCAATAGGTTTACCTGCATAATAGAATACAAAAGGTAAAACAATCAGTAAGGTGAGCATAATGCCACCCAACGTATTGGCTAAACGTGCATCAATTAATCCAAGCCCAAACATAATCATCATAATGACGACAAAGGCGGAAATAATAGGTGAAATAACACGAATATAGAGGTGATCGAGGGTTTCAACATCAGCCACTAAACGGTTAAGTAACTCCCCTTGACGAAAGCGAGCAATGCCCCCAGGGGATAGTGGTAAGATCTTTTTAAAGGTAAATACACGTAAGTGTGATAAGACGCGAAATGTTGCATCATGACTGACCAGTCTTTCAAAATAACGACCCGCAGTACGAAATATTGCCGCACCACGAACACCTGCAGCAGGAAGCATATAGTTAAAACTATAAATGCCGGCAAAACCGGCGAGAGATGTGCCTGCTAAAAACCAACCTGATAATGTTAAAAGACCAATGCTGGCAAGCAACGTGAGAATAGCCAGAATAATACCCAGCAAGAGCATAAACCAGTGGCGGCGATAGAGCGCAAGAAAAGGAAGCAATACTCTCATGATTAAAGTTCCTCTTTACGATGAGCAAGAAGACGAGCAAAAGCACCTTGCTGTTGGCTTAATGATGCATAAGTGCCTGTTTCAATAATTTGACCTTTTTCCATCACCCAAATCTGATCATAATCCAGTGTTTCTTCCAATAAATGGGTTATAAGCAAGGTTGTTTGATGCAATGATGCATTATTAAGTGCATGCATAACACGTTGTTCACTGTGAGAATCAAGGCTTGCTGCGGGTTCATCTAATAACAAAAACTGGCAAGGTGATAATAAAGCACGCGCAACAGCAATGCGCTGAGCTTGACCAACCGAAAGACGTGCAGCACTGTCGCCAATCACAGTATTTAAACCCTCAGGGAGATCGTTAATAAAATCGCTGACGTAGGCTTTTTCGATGGCAAGATTGATTTGCTCTGTAGTGGCATTTGGGGCACTTAAACGCACATTATCAAGTAAGGTTTGCTCCGGTAAATTCGGGTTTTGACCCACCCAACTTAAACATTGTCGCCATGACTCAGGAGAAAGCTGTGTTAATTCAATACCGTTAATTTTTAGCGAACCACGGTAAGGTAAAAAGCCTAAAAGTGCATTTAATAACGAGCTTTTACCTGCACCACTTTGACCCACAATCGCAATGCGTTGATTAGGGTTAATGGTGAAATTTAATGGGCCTGCAAGTTTGATACCTTGATGAGATAAAATTTCTAGCTCTGTGGCCGTTATCTCAATGCTTTCGTTTGACTGGATACGCTCATTGCCGGCTAATTGTGGCTTTTCACCTTCAGCATCTAAAAACTCAACCAGAGATTCAGCCGCACCAACTGCTTGCGCTTTTGCGTGATAATAAGTCCCTAAATCACGTAAAGGTTGGAAAAACTCAGGCGCTAAAATAAGGGCTAAAAAGCCTGAAAAGAGTGTCACACCTAAGCCATAACTACCAAAGTTAAGTTCACCTAAATAAGAAAAACCGAAGTAAACGGCAACAACAGCAATAGAAACAGCGGTAAAGAATTCCAATACACCCGATGAAAGGAATGCCATTCTTAGCACTTCCATTGTACGTTTACGGAAATCTTCTGTTGCTTCTGTAATTTGTTTGACTTCAGCATGACCGCGGTTGAATAACCGTAAAGTTTCTAACCCTCTTAATCTATCGAGGAAGTTACCACTTAAACGGCCTAATGCGAGAAAGTTTCTGCGGTTTGCATCGGCTGCGCCTAATCCCACTAACGCCATAAACAGTGGAATAAGTGGGGCGGTAAAGAATAAAATTAAGCCTGCGACCCAGTTAACAGGAAATATTGTAATAAGAATAAGAATAGGAACAATAGCAGAAAGGTACATTTGAGGAAGATAACGAGCATAATAATCTTGCATATCTTCGATTTGCTCAAGAATAATGGTTGCCCAACTTCCCGCGGGTTTTCCTTTAACCCAAACAGGGCCTAATTCTTCAAGTCTATCAAGAACCATTTTACGGATTTGTTGCCTGACAGCCATGCCACAGCGATAGCCAACACGTTCTCGAATTGCTATGACTACAGCGCGTAAGATAAAAATACCAATAAGAGTGAGAAAGGTAGGTATATGCGTATCACGGTTAAGACTGTCCATGATAAATGCTTGAAGTAAAACAGCTAATAACCATGCTTGAGCAATGATTAATAAACCGCTTACAACACCTAGAATCATTGATAGCCGTAGCCATCGACGGGCTGGAGCACTTTGCTGTTTCAGCCATCGAACCAATTCATTTTGTTTAGTTTTATCCATAAGAAAAGATTCAAATCTGCAGGTGGGATACAAAGTATCAGAAAGGCCAAGGTAAGTAGTTATACGCTTTGGCAACCAGTCTTGTATGTTACATGGTAAAAGGCGCTACTGAAATAGCGCCTTGAAAGGAAGTGATGATTTTAATTGGATTTTTGTGCGTCTAAGTAACGTTCTGCATCTAAAGCTGCCATACAACCAGTACCTGCAGAGGTAATTGCTTGACGATAAATGTGATCCATTACGTCACCAGCAGCAAAAACACCTTCAATAGAGGTTTGAGTCGCGTTACCTTGTGTACCAGATTGAACTTTGATGTAACCGTTGTCTAATTCTAATTGTCCGTCAAAAATAGCGGTATTTGGGCTATGACCAATCGCAATAAAAACACCCATGACATCTAATTCTTCAGTTTTATCGCTTTTAGTCTCTTTTAAGCGAACTTTAGTCACACCCATATCGTCGCCGATAACTTCATCTAAGGTACGATCAGTATGCAAAATAATATTGCCACTGTTCACTTTGTCCATTAAGCGATTAATTAAGATTTTTTCAGAACGGAAAGAATCACGGCGGTGGATTAGGTGAACTTCTGATGCAATGTTTGCTAAATACAGCGCTTCTTCTACGGCAGTATTACCACCACCGACAACAGCGACTTTTTGGTTACGATAGAAAAAACCGTCACAAGTAGCACAAGCAGAGACACCACGACCTTTAAAGGATTCTTCTGAAGGCAAACCGATATAACGTGCAGACGCGCCTGTTGCGATGATTAATGCATCACACGTGTATTCTTGTTCATCACCAAATAGGCGAAAAGGGCGGTTTTTCAGATCGACTTTATTAATATGGTCAGAGATAATCTCTGTATTAAATTTTTCTGCGTGCTGAAACATACGATCCATTAAGTTTGGGCCTGTTAACCCTTCTGGGTCGCCGGGCCAGTTTTCGACTTCTGTTGTTGTTGTGAGCTGACCGCCTTTTTCAACACCGGTAATCAGTACAGGCTCTAAGTTGGCTCTTGCCGCATAAACGGCGGCAGTATAACCCGCAGGGCCTGAACCTAAAATAATAAGTTTGCTATGTTTGATGGTGCTCATGTGTACCTCATCTCTGATTAGGCGTGATGCGAATTGAGGGATTGTAGGAGAAATAAGACGTTAAAAAAAGCTAATGACGAGAAATAGACATAATATTTTAGCTATTTTAGCAATAGTTGATACCAATATAGTTTAATAATTATAGAGTTATATTGGGCTAACATCATCGAATTAACCTGAAACATTTTGCTTTACAATTGATGACTATCTTGCGTATATAGATAATAACATAGCGCCTTGTTCTGATTTTTACTCATTTGCTTTGACAATCCGCTGTACATTTGCGAAAACATGATTGTTAAAGATAATTATCCTCGGATGTTACACGCACTATTTTTTAGACAGACAGGGTATGGGATAGTTACTTTGCGATATTTGCTAATGAGTATTTAGATAAAATAGATGTTTTATCTGGCATTAAAAGAAAATAGATTGGTAGTTTGCTCTGACCGTTTGATACCGAAGTTTCGACGTTGATGCTGAAGGTGTACAGGTATGGGTATAGGAAAATAAAGTAAGAGAAAAAGAGAAAGAGAGTATAGAGATGATTGATAATAAAAAACGTCCGGGTAAAGATCTTGATAGAATAGACCGGAATATTCTAAATGAGCTTCAAAAAGATGGTCGTATTTCAAACGTTGAGCTATCTAAACGTGTCGGTTTATCACCAACACCGTGTTTAGAGCGTGTACGTCGTTTAGAGCGCCAAGGATTTATTTCCGGTTATACCGCGCTATTAAACCCACATTACTTAGATGCATCATTACTGGTATTTGTGGAAATCACACTAAACCGTGGCGCACCAGATGTTTTTGAACAATTTAATATGGCTGTTCAAAAATTAGAAGAAATCCAAGAATGTCATTTAGTTTCTGGTGATTTTGACTATCTGTTGAAAACTCGTGTACCTGATATGTCCGCTTACCGTAAATTGTTAGGTGAAACCTTGTTACGTCTTCCTGGTGTTAACGACACACGTACTTACGTGGTTATGGAAGAAGTTAAGCAAAGCAACCGCCTTGTAATCAAAACTCGCTAAGCCAACTTAATAGGTTGGTGCAAAACAGGAAAAAATTAGGTACACTCCTGTTTATGCATACAGTTTCAACGCTGAGATATCTCAGCGTTGTTCCGTTTTAATTTAACCCTAAGTTAAACCTGGAGAGCCCTCTTTGAGCCAGGAATATACAGAAGATAAAAATATTCGTTTAACAAAGATAAGTAACCGTCGCCGTATTTGGGAAGCTATTCTCATATTGATCGGGATTGGCGCTGTCTTTTTGATGGTTTCTTTACTTAGCTTTCATCCCTCTGATCCTAGCTGGTCACAAACCACATGGAATGAACCTATTCAAAATTTAGGTGGCAGCATCGGAGCATGGCTAGCTGATATTCTATTTTCTGCATTTGGCTTACTTGCCTATGCCATTCCTGTTGTCGTGGTTTTTGGCTGCTGGAATTCTCTACGCTACCAACAAAACCGTGAATACACCGACTTCTTTTCCCTTGCACTTCGCACGATTGGTGCCTTGGCTCTGATCTTTACCTCTTGTGCATTAGCTGATCTTAATTTTGATGATATCTATAATTTCAGCTCAGGAGGGGTGATTGGTAGCTTATTTAGTAAAGCCTTATTACCGTGGTTTAATATATTGGGTGCAACGCTTGCTCTGTTGTCTGTTTGGGCGGTTGGCTTTACATTATTTACAGGCTGGTCGTGGTTAACTATCACAGAAAAAATTGGTGCAGTTATCCTTGGTTCCGTGGGTTTTATAACTAATCGAGGCCAACACGATACTGAATACGAAGACGATGATAGCACTCAAGATTTAGCCGATGATATTACTGAACATTCAAATCAAACAGAAAATCAATCATTAGAACTGACAACCGAAGAGAGTGATGACATCTTATTTTCTGCGCCTTCAGCGCTTGAACTTGCTCGTCAGCAAGATATCGATTCATCACAACCAAAAACGGAACAAGAAGATGATTTACCTTCTTTCAGTGCAACAAATGATACAGACGAGCATACTCAATCATTAACGCAAGTTGCACCTGTTATAGCTGAACCTGTTGTAGAACAAACGTCTGAGATAACAGAAGAAGCACCTGAACATTATCGTTTTGATATTCCGGAAGCCTTCCTAAAAAAAGACATTCAACCAGAAATCAGTACTCCTCAACATTCTGTTTATTCAATACCAGAAGAGAACACATCTTCTGTAATGCCGTTAGTTGAAAATAATCCTATCGCGCAATCTGTGGATAGTTTTATGCCCGTTGGGCAAGCTGAACCTACATTTTCATTAGCACCAGAGAGTGATGATACCTTAACACAAGCGGCTGTGGTGTCTGCGGGAGTAGCAACAAGTCCCCTAGTGAATCACGCTGCACAAGTTAAACAAGGTTTAGGGCCTGAACTGCCGCGACCAAATCCAGTACGGTTACCTACTCGTCGTGAGCTCTATGGCATTCATATTCCTTCACAACGTGAAGCAGAACTGCGTCGTCGCGAAGGTGCTGTTCACTTTGAACCTGAAGACGAGTTAGCGGATATTCAAGATCAGGCTAATTTTGAACAAGAATTACGTCAGCAATTTATTGAGCAACAGCGTGAACGTTACGGTGCTGAAGGAGATGACGCTGATACACACTATCCTCCTGCTCATGAGCAGAATATTCAATCACCCGTTTCTGCATTTGACTATCAACAAGATGATTATCGTGGTGAACCCACGGTGACAACAAATACATTCTCTTCAGTAGAAGATAGTAATGCTGAGGTTGATGAAGATGAGCAATATGACCAACTATTGGCTGCACAATTTAAACAACAATTGCAGGATCGTTACGGTGATGATGTTGCGTTAGATGATGACGAAGATGAAGTATTGCCTCAACTATCCACACAGACATCTTCACTACAAGCAACAACAGGGTATCAACCCCACATTCAACACTCATTTGCGCCACAATCAGCACAACCGACACAAACTCTTGAGAAGAAAGTTGAGTACCCAACCAGTAATGCATTTTTACAAATTTCGCCTCGTGATGAAGAAGAGGAAGAGTACCGCCCGAAAATTGAGTTAGAAAGAGAACTCACTGCATTAGAAGCGTTCTCACCTATTGATGATTTATTGGATGAAGATCCGATAGAGCCAGTGTTTACACCGATTGTTTCAGAACCTGTTACACCACATGCTGCTCCTCAATCTGCGTCGCAATCACGTATTGAACCACAGACTAATATGGTTCAGCATTTTGCACAGCAACAGCAACAGCAACAGCAACAGCAACAGCAACAGCAACAGCAACAGCAACAGCAACAGCAACAGCAACAGCAACAAGAATCATTAATTCACCCATTCTTGATGCGTAATGATAGGCCGTTGCAAAAACCAACAACGCCAATGCCGTCTCTGGATTTGCTAACCACGCCGCCAGTAGAAGATGAACCTGTTGATATGTTTGAGCTTGAGCGTATTGGTAAATTAATCGAAGCGCGTCTTAATGATTATCGTGTTAAAGCTACGGTGGTGGGTATTTCACCGGGGCCGGTTATCACACGTTTTGAGCTTGAACTTGCACCGGGTGTAAAAGCGGCTCGAATTTCAAATTTATCTCGTGACTTAGCACGTTCATTGTCAGCTATAGCCGTACGTATTGTCGAAGTGATCCCAGGAAAACCGTATGTAGGGCTGGAATTACCTAATAAAAAACGTCAAACCGTATATATGCGTGAATTGCTAGACAGTGATGTATTCCGTGAGAGTCGTTCCCCTCTTACTGTTGTTTTAGGTAAAGATATTGGCGGTCAGCCTGTTGTGGCAAATTTGGCTAAAATGCCTCACTTATTGGTGGCAGGGACAACTGGCTCAGGTAAATCAGTCGGTGTGAATGCGATGATCATTAGCATTCTCTATAAGGCGAAACCTGAAGATGTCCGCTTTATTATGATTGACCCCAAAATGCTTGAACTTTCTGTTTATGAAGGTATTCCACATCTTCTGACCGAAGTTGTTACGGATATGAAAGATGCGGCAAGTGCGTTGCGGTGGAGTGTGGCAGAAATGGAGCGTCGTTATAAATTAATGTCAGCTCTAGGTGTACGTAATCTAGCGGGTTATAACGAAAAAATTAAAGAAGCAGAAGCAATGGGACGGCCAATTCCTGATCCATCCTGGAAACCAACCGACAGCATGGCAACTGAAATGCCAACCCTAGGGAAAGAGCCTTACATTGTGGTTGTTGTCGATGAATTTGCTGATTTAATGATGACAGCAGGTAAAAAAGTTGAAGAATTAATTGCACGTTTAGCACAAAAAGCACGTGCTGCGGGTATTCATCTTGTGCTTGCAACCCAACGGCCATCTGTTGATATTATTACGGGGTTAATTAAAGCCAATATTCCTAGTCGTATTGCCTTTACGGTATCCAGTAAAATTGACTCTCGAACTATTTTAGACCAAGCCGGTGCAGAGTCTTTATTAGGCATGGGAGATATGCTTTATGCACCAAACGGCTTTGTACCTGAACGTGTCCATGGTGCGTTTGTGAGTGATGATGAAGTGCATGCTGTCGCAACAGATTGGAAAGCACGGGGTCGTCCTCAATATATTGAGGCTATTACTAAATGTGGTGAAGAAGGCGAAGCTGGCAATGGTGGTGGTTACGATGACGGTGAAGAGCTAGACCCATTATTTGACCAAGCTGTTGAATTTGTAGTTGAAAAACAGCGTGTTTCCATTTCAGGTGTACAACGCCAATTTAGAATTGGTTATAACCGCGCGGCGAGAATTGTAGAGCAAATGGAAATGCAAGGTATTGTCAGCACGCCAAACCACAACAATACGCGTGATGTACTTTCGCCACCGCCTTCTGATATGTAATATCTTGAAAACACAGTTATCAGCTAATCAGATAGCGTGGTAACCTGCACAACATCATTAATAAATTATACGCCGACATTATGTCGGCGTTATCTCATGCCGAGGCTTGTAGAATGAAAAAAGTATTATTTGCAGTGTGTGTGATGACATTAATAAGTAGCCAAGCCGCTTGGGCTGATGCACGTCAAGATTTACAACAACGATTAAATAAAGTGAATAGCTTTCAAGCTAATTTTAGCCAAACAGTCACAAGCAATGAAGGCTCGCTTATCCAAAAAGGGGAAGGGAATTTAAAAGTACAGCGTCCTGATTTGTTTAATTGGCAAATGACTGCACCTGACGAGAGTACTCTGATTTCTGATGGTAAAACATTGTGGTTTTACAATCCCTTTGTAGAGCAAGTGACAGCAACTTGGCTTGAAAGTGCCACAAGCAATACCCCTTTTATGTTGATCGCGCGTAATGACAGTAAAGAGTGGCAAAACTATGAAGTAAAACAAGCGGGTGATCGTTTTGAGTTAACACCAAAAGTAGAAAATAACTTAAAGCACTTTACAATTACGGTATTACCTAATGGGCAAATTCAACAATTTGCAGCCACAGAACAAGATGGTCAAATAAGTAATTATCAACTGACTGCTCAAACTGTTGCACCTATTGATGCCTCTGCTTTTCGCTTTACGCCACCTGCGGGTGTGACTATGGATGACCAACGTCAGTGAGGATATTTTGAGTAATTTTTCACTCGATTTTTCACGCAATGAGTTCCAGCCTTTAGCCGCAAGAATGCGCCCTGAAACGTTGGAACACTATATCGGACAAACGCATTTACTTGCCGAAGGTAAACCACTGCCTCGTGCGATTAAGGTGGGTCAATTGCATTCCATGATTTTATGGGGACCTCCTGGTACAGGCAAAACAACGCTTGCTGAGATTATTGGTCGTTATGCACAAGCCGATATAGAACGATTATCTGCGGTAACCTCGGGTATTAAAGAAATCAGAGAATCTATTGAAATTGCGCGTCAAAACCGCAATGCAGGGCGTAGAACAATTCTGTTTGTTGATGAAGTGCATCGTTTTAATAAGAGCCAGCAAGATGCTTTCTTGCCTCATATCGAAGATGGCACTATTACTTTTATTGGCGCAACAACAGAAAACCCTTCTTTTGAGTTAAATTCTGCATTGCTCTCTAGGGCCAGAGTTTATCTATTACGTTCATTAACTGAAACGGACATTGAGCACGTTCTACAACAAGCCTTAGATGATAAAGAACGAGGATTAGGCGGACGCAATATCGTTTTACCTAATGATACACGTAAAATGATTGCACAACTTGTAAATGGTGACGCGCGTCGCTCGCTAAATTTGCTTGAAATGATGGCAGATATTGCCGAAGTGGATAGCCAAGGAAACCGCACATTAACACCAGCATTACTGACAGAAATCAGTGGTGAACGTAGCGCGCGTTTCGATAATAAAGGTGACCGCTTTTATGATCTTATCTCTGCACTACACAAATCAGTAAGAGGATCAGCGCCTGATGCGGCCCTTTATTGGTATGCAAGGATCATTACAGCAGGAGGCGATCCGCTTTATGTCGCTCGTCGTTTATTGGCTATTGCGTCAGAAGATGTGGGCAATGCTGATCCTCGCGCAATGCAAGTTGCCATTGCTGCATGGGATTGCTTTACACGCGTTGGTCCTGCTGAAGGCGAACGTGCGATTGCACAAGCGATAGTGTATTTAGCGTGTGCACCAAAAAGTAATGCCGTTTACACCGCTTTTAAAGCGGCAATTGCAGATGCTAAAAATAAACCTGATTACGATGTACCTGAGCATTTGCGTAATGCGCCTACAAAATTAATGAAAGAAATGGGGCTTGGTGCTGAATATCGTTATGCCCATGATGAACCTAATGCTTATGCTGCTGGAGAGGTCTATTTTCCTAAAGAAATGGCCAATACACAGTACTATTACCCAGTAAAAAGAGGGTTAGAGATCAAGGTTGGAGAGAAATTAGACTGGCTTTCTCAACAAGATCAAAATAGTGTTACAAAACGCTATCGCAAAATGTAAAGATGCGGTAAGGTTATTAAATTATCATTAATTTCTTAACTATGCCTTGTCTCAGATATCTTTTTGATAAAGATAGGAGAAAAGGTTTTTATTAATCTATCAATAAGCACAGGATAAGCATGCTCGATCCAAATCTACTGCGTAATGAGCTAGACGCGGTCGCCGAAAAACTGGCTCGCAGGGGGTTCACCCTCGATGTGGAAAAAATTCGTCAACAAGAAGAACGCCGTAAGGTGTTACAGGTTGAAACTGAATCCCTGCAAGCAGAACGTAATTCTCGATCGAAGTCCATCGGTGCGGCAAAAGCGCGTGGTGAAGATATTGAGCCACTTCGTCAGGAAGTTAACCTGTTAGGTGAAAAACTTGAAGCTGCGAAAGCAGAACTTGAAGTGCTTCAAGCGGAAATTCGTGATTACGTTTTAACTATCCCGAATATGCCAGATGATGCTGTTCCAAATGGCAAAGACGATAGCGAAAACGTAGAAGTTTCTCGTTGGGGCACACCAAAGACTTATGATTTTGAATTAAAAGATCATGTGACTTTAGGCGAATTGACTGATGGCTTAGACTTCGCTTCTGCGGTAAAAATTACCGGTTCACGCTTTGTCGTAATGAAAGGTCAAATTGCACGTTTACATCGTGCTATTACACAATTTATGCTGAATCTGCACACAGAAGAGCATGGCTACCAAGAAATGTATGTTCCTTATTTGGTTAACCATGCAACACTGTACGGTACAGGTCAGTTACCTAAATTTAGTGAAGATTTATTCCACACTAAACCGTTAGAAGAAGAAGCAGAAAGCCAATACGCACTTATTCCAACAGCAGAAGTGCCTGTGACCAATATGGTCAGAGACGAAATTCTTGAAGAAGATGACCTGCCACTAAAAATGACGGCTCATACACCTTGCTTCCGTTCAGAAGCAGGTTCTTATGGTCGTGATACCCGTGGTCTTATCCGTATGCACCAATTTGATAAAGTTGAGCTAGTTCAAATCGCTCATCCAGAAAAATCAATGGAAGCATTAGAAGAACTAACAGGTCATGCTGAAAAAGTACTGCAATTGTTGAACTTGCCTTACCGTAAAGTCATTCTTTGTACGGGTGATATCGGTTTTGGTTCACGTAAAACTTACGACTTAGAAGTTTGGGTTCCAGCTCAAAATACTTACCGTGAAATCTCTTCATGCTCAAATATGTGGGATTTCCAAGCACGTCGTATGCAAGCACGTTTCCGCTCTAAAGGCGATAAGAAAACTCAACTGGTTCATACATTAAACGGTTCTGGCTTAGCGGTCGGTCGTACCTTAGTAGCAATTATGGAAAACTATCAAATGGCTGATGGCCGTATTGAAATTCCAGAAGTGTTACGTCCTTACATGAACGGCTTAGAATATATCGGTTAATTATTCTTTAATTAATTGAATATTAGCCATAAAACCCTCAGCCTAGACTGAGGGTTTTTTATTGCCTCAATAAAATATTTATCACTGACAATTACTATTTTTATAGTAATGAATAGTATTTTTTAGCGTTATTACCGTACAAAAATAAAATAAAAAAGCGATTGGAAATAATTTAATTCTAAGGTATGCATTTTTTGTTTTATCCCTTTCTTATTCCCTGCTTGACAATACTGCTCATTAACACTACTTTGGAAATCTAGATGTTTAGACGTCTATGTATCCATTTAATAAGTGAGTTGATTAAAATGATAACACTAAAAAATGTCAGCAAAATTTACCAGCGAGGGAAAAAACAAACTGTTGCTGTTGATGATATTAATCTCAATATTGAACAAGGGGATATCTTTGGCATTATTGGGTATAGCGGTGCAGGTAAAAGTAGTTTGATCCGACTATTAAATCGCTTAGAGCCAGTTACAAAAGGGGAAGTGATTGTAGGAAAATACAATATCACTGCTAGCAGTGAACGTGAGATCCGTAAAATTCGTCATTCTATTGGCATGATTTTTCAGCACTTTAATTTATTGTGGTCACGTACAGTGAGAGAGAATATTGAATTTCCACTCGAAATTTCGGGTGTAGATAAAAAACAACGCTTTCAGAGAGCGAGTGAACTAATGGCCTTGGTTGGGCTTGCTGATAAAGCCGATGAATATCCATCAACATTAAGTGGTGGACAAAAACAACGTGTGGGTATTGCTAGAGCACTGGCAAACAACCCTGATGTTTTATTATGTGATGAAGCAACATCTGCATTAGATCCAAAAACAACACAAACAATTTTAGCATTGTTGGCTGACATTAATAAAAAAATGAATATTACGATTGTGTTGATCACACATGAAATGCAAGTTGTAAAAGCAATATGTAATAAAGTAGCGGTTATCGAGCAAGGAAAAATAATTGAACAAGGTGAAGTAGTAAAAATCTTTAACCAGCCAAAACATAAAGTGACACAACAGTTTTTATCACAATCAATACATGTAACAGATAACAGTGATGATATTGATAATATAAAACAGCAAAGCACAGTAATAAAACTGTTACTGCAAGAGGGTAAAAAATATGACTGTTTACTTTATGATTTAATTTCTAATTTTAATGAACCTATTAATTTAATAAAAGGTAGTTTTTCGCAAGAGAGTGGGTTTATTTATTTACAGTTAAATAATAAATCGGATGAAATTATCCAATATCTTGAGAATAATAAATTTGATATAGCGGTCGTGTGATATGGATGAAATACAAAGTTGGATTAATAGTTATTTACCTCATTTAAAACTCAATGTATTAGGTGAAGAAACATTAAATACATTATATATGACACTTGTTTCTGGTTTATTATCTTGCTTATTAGGGATCTTAATTGGTGTCGCATTATTTCTAACGGCAAAAGAGGGATATAAAGAGCAGGTTTCTATATATAGAACACTTTCATTTATTGTAAATATTTTTAGAGCGGTGCCTTTTATTATTTTAATTATCTTATTGTTTCCTTTTACTAAATTAATTGTGGGAACCATATTAGGTGTTAATGCAGCACTACCTGCATTAGTGATTTCCGCTGCTGCTTTTTATGCTAGGTTGGTTGAATTAGCATTACGTGAAGTTGATAAAGGTGTAATAGAAGCAAGTCTCTCAATGGGCGCTAATTTACCAACACTAATATTTAAGGTGTTATTACCTGAATCTTCGCCAGCTCTTGTTTCTGGTTTAACGGTAACATTGATTTCATTAGTGGGTGGAACAGCTGTTGCTGGCGCAATAGGTGCGGGTGGATTAGGTAATTTGGCTTATTTAGAAGGGTTTCAGCGCAGCCATCTTGATGTAGTTTGGATTGCAACATTAGTGATTTTATTTATTGTGTTATGTATTCAGTTATTGGGAGATAGTGTTGTAAGAAATATAGATAAACGCTAATTAAAAAATATTTCAATTAAAAATCAAATTTAAAAATAAGGTTATAACAATGAAATTAACAGTATTTAAAAAGCTGGGATCACTGCTACTTATTAGCCTCGCACTCTCTGCTTGTAAACCATCAGATGAAAAATCAGAAAATAAATTAATTATCGGTGCATCAAGTACACCTCACGCGGAAATTCTGGAATTTATTAAACCCCAATTAGCAAAAGAAGGATTAGAGTTAGATATTCGAATTTTTAATGATTATATTATTCCTAATCAGGCATTAGCAGAAAAAGAATTAGATGCCAACTTCTTTCAACATGTCCCTTATTTAAATAAAACACTTGCTGATCACCCTGATTGGAAATTAGTATCAGCAGGCGCAGTACATATGCACCCATATCGTTTTTTTTCACAGAAATATAAAAGCTTACAAGATTTGCCTAATGGTGCGAAAATGATAAGCAGTAATAATCTGGCACAACATGGGCATATATTAAAACTATTTCAAGATGAGGGAATAATTAAGTTACGTGATGGAATCGATCCTGATGATTCTACGATAGATGATATTGTAGAAAATCCACGTAATATTAAATTTCTATTTACTTATGATGGGCCATTGTTACCCCAAATTTATAAAAATGGTGAAGCGGATGTTGCTTCTATAGATGGACACTTTGCCATTAATGCAGGGCTCGATTTAACCAAAGAAGTGATTTATACAGAGCCTGCTGCTAACAGTAAGTTTGCCAATGTGATTGTCATAAGAGAGGAAGATAAAAATGATCCACGCATTGCTAAATTAATGGCACAGTTAAAAGCACCTGAAACCAAAAAGTTTATTTTGGATAACTTTAAAGGTGAAGCTGTTCCTGTTCCATAATCGATCTATTTTAAAAATAATGTATAAAAAAGTGGTGTAAGAAATTATGCCGCTTTTTTGCTTATTCTTAAGAAGATTATCAAAAGGTTTTTAATAAAGAAATGACTATTTAACAAAAATATAACGCAATCTGTCATTGGTTAAACCGATCACGGCAGATCCTATTTATACTGTTAAATTAGAGCTATCACTCGAATTTATCTCAATTATTTTATGACGTTTCTATTAAATTAGAACCCTACAAAAGAGCATATTCTATGATAGTTTCTAAACAACAGTTACATCAATTAATAAAAAATAAATTACATCATGCAGGGCTAAATGAAGCGCATGCAGATACGGTGGCTGATGTCTTAGCCCATGCTGATGCTAAAGGTATTCACTCTCATGGCGCTGTGCGAGTTGAGTATTATGCTGAGCGTATAAGTAAAGGTGGTACTAATACGGCACCTAACTTTACTTATACTGAAACTGGGCCCTGTAGCGCCGTATTTGATGGTGATAATGGTGCTGGGCATGTTGCTGCGAAAGATGCAATGAAACGTGCTATCAACATGGCACAAGAGAAAGGTGTTGCCGTTGTTGGTGTAAGACGAATAGGCCACAGTGGTGCACTCTCTTATTTTGTTGAACAAGCATCACAAGCAGGCATGATAGGTATTTCACTGTGCCAATCAGATCCTATGGTTGTGCCTTTTGGTGGCTCAGAAGTCTATTATGGTACTAATCCTATCGCATTTTCAGCACCGGGTATCGGTGATAAACATATTACATTTGATATGGCGACAACAGTACAAGCGTGGGGAAAAGTCCTAGATGCACGCTCTCGTCATGCAGAAATTCCTGATACTTGGGCGGTAGATGAAAGTGGTAAGCCTACGACGGATCCCTTTGCGGTAAAAGGCTTATTACCTATTGCTGGCCCTAAAGGTTATGGCTTGATGATGATGGTTGATGTGTTGTCAGGTATTTTGCTTGGGCTTCCTTTTGGCAAACATGTTAGCTCGATGTACCACGATTTAACGCAAGGGCGAGAATTAGGTCAATTACATATTGTCATTAATCCTGCATTTTTTACTGATGCAACATTATTTAGAGAACATATCTCACAGGTTATGGGGGAGTTAAATGCCATTAAGCCAGCTCCTCATGTAAAGAACGTTCTTTATCCTGGTGAGAATAGCCAAATAGAAGAGCAAAGAAGTGAAAAAGAAGGTATTGAAATTGTTGATGAAATTTATAACTATTTGATGTCTGATGCACTTTATAATAAATCGTATGATAATAAAAATCCATTTGCAGGTTAATTACATTAATAAGATTTATTTTGGATAATAAAAAACAGTAGGCTGTGAGGTCTACTGTTTTTTTATTTAAGCGAGATAACTTTTCTATTAGCTGACTAATTTACCAATATTGGATTCAGCCGTTTTATTGAGAGAAATTGTACCATTTCCACCATTATTTCCTGCATTATGGTGATAAAAAATATCACGATAAGAAGCATACATTGCAGTGTAAGAAAGTGGAATAGTAATTAATAGGCCCAAACCAAATGGAATAATACTAATTGCCATAATAAAGAACAGTAAAATAAAGAAGAAAAAACCACCTACTAAGTTTATTTTTACTGCGGCAAGGCTCGCTTTAACCGCCGAGAAAGCAGTATAGCCATTAACTAATACAAGTGCAGGAACAAACCAATAGGCTGCGGTACTCAATGCACCAAAAATAGCGATAATAACAAAAAATAATGTAAACCCAGATGAGTTATCCACCATCATTTCAGCAATGATCTCTTCGGGATAATCGCTATTGATAGCATAAAAAATATCCATCATGGCAGCACTACTGACGATAAATGCGAGAATAATGCCCACAAGTAAAATTAGAAAACTGATACCATATGCACCCATCAAGCTAAGGTAACGTTTGTTATAAAAACCAGTGAACAGGTTATCAACATCCATTCGTTGAGTTTCATACTGCTGATGAGCAATCGCCACGACACCTGCGGCTAATACCGTCGTAATAAAAGGTGAGATGATTGGACCAATAAGTGGAATAAATCCAGCAATGGTTGATATTATAAGGCTCACAATAAAGTAGATAATAATAACACCTATCCACATCCAAAAACGTTCTTTTATTAAATCCCATCCCAGCCCTAACCAGCGTACTCCGCCGGAGGCACCTCGAGCCTGAGGGAGTGGCGTAAAGACCTCTTGTGGCTCTGTTTGCGATGAATTATTGTCTTGTTCCATTTCCTGTACCTTAATCCCAATAATTTTGTTTATAAATATAAGTCTTCTATAGTATCTTTTTGTTTTGTTATTGATCAACAATATTAAACTTAATATAGGTTAAGGAAATTCTTATAAAGTTATTTTTACCAGTTAGGTGTCATTTGGTTTATTTTGATAATAAATAAAATAAGTAGGATGACTACAATTTATTTAATAAAGAATATATGATTCATCGGGTAAAACGTTTAAAACGGATGAAAATAAAAGGGAGAAGATAATAGAACAAGTCTCTCTAATATTAACCTTATTTTATCTTTACAGACAAAAAAACAGCGCTTAAAAACGCTGCTTCTTAAATAAATCTTAAGTGAAAAACTTAATATATGACTTTATGGCCATAAGACTCAAGGATGGATTTTACATTTTCCATCGTCTCTTTTGACGGTGGATGAATACCATCAAGTTTATATTCTTCGCCTAACGCGACCCATTTATGTTTGCCGAGTTCGTGGTAAGGAAGAAGCTCTACTTTTTCGATGTTCTTCATATCTTTAATAAATTCGCCTAAACGATGAGTTGAATCATCATCATCAGACCAGCCGGGTACAACTACATAACGAATCCATGTTTTTTGGCCTCGTTTGGCTAAATAACGCGCGAATTCAAGTGTGCGTTGGTTTGATACACCCACTAATTTTTGATGAATTTCATCATTAATTTGTTTTAAATCGAGCATAACCAGGTCAGTGGCATCGATTAATTCATCAATCACAGGATCATAACGACGAACAAAGCCGTTAGTATCTAAGCAAGTATGGATATTTTCTTTTTGACATGCGCGGAACCAATCGCGCACAAACTCTGCTTGCAAAATCGCTTCACCGCCAGAAGCAGTAACGCCGCCACCAGAAGCATTCATAAAATGACGATAGGTAACCGCCTCTTTCATTAGTTCATCAACTGTGACGATTTGCCCACCATGAGTATCCCATGTGTCACGGTTGTGACAATAGAGGCATCTCATTAGGCATCCCTGAAAGAAAACAATGAAACGTATTCCGGGACCATCAACAGTACCGCAGGATTCAAATGAGTGGATACGACCAAGTACGGACATAACAGGGTTACTCCAAAACTGTCTAGATAAAAAGGCCCCAAAGTAGGGGCCTTTATTCTAAGCGATTTTATCTACTTTCTCAGTAAATAAATGCATTAGTTATCAAATTACATTGTTTTTGTAAATGTACGGGTGATAACGTCTTGCTGTTGCTCTTTAGTCAGTGAGTTAAAGCGAACTGCATAACCAGAAACACGGATAGTTAACTGAGGATATTTTTCAGGATCTTCCATTGCTTCTAACAGCATTTCACGGTTCATCACGTTAACGTTCAGATGCTGACCACCTTCAATACCTGCTTCATGGTGGAAGTAACCATCCATCAGGCCTGCAAGGTTCGCTTTACGAACATCATCATCTTTACCTAACGCATTAGGTACGATTGAGAAGGTGTACGAAATACCGTCTTTTGCATAAGCAAATGGCAGTTTAGCAACTGAAGTCAGTGAAGCAACTGCACCTTTTTGGTCACGACCGTGCATTGGGTTAGCACCTGGTCCGAATGGCGCACCAGCACGACGACCATCTGGGGTATTACCTGTTTTCTTACCGTAAACAACGTTTGAAGTAATAGTCAGAATAGACTGTGTAGGTACCGCATTACGGTATGTACGCATTTTCTGAATTTTCTTCATGAAACGTTCAACTAAGTCACAAGCGATATCATCTACACGAGAATCGTTGTTACCAAATTGTGGGTATTCGCCTTCGATTTTGAAATCAATTGCTAAGCCGTTTTCATCACGGATAGGCGAAACTTTCGCATATTTGATAGCAGCCAGTGAGTCAGCTGCAACAGACAGACCTGCGATACCACATGCCATTGTACGATATACGTCACGGTCATGAAGTGCCATCAACGCGGCTTCATAGCTGTATTTATCGTGCATATAGTGGATAACGTTCAGTGCAGTTACATACTGAGTTGCTAACCAATCCATAAAGTGGTCCATTTGGTTCATCACAGTATCGAAGTTTAATACTTCGTCCATGATTGGCGCATGTTTTGGACCTACTTGGATTTTCAGTTTTTCATCAACACCACCATTGATGGTATACAGTAAAGTTTTGGCTAAGTTTGCACGAGCGCCAAAGAACTGCATTTGTTTACCAACAACCATTGGGCTAACACAACATGCGATTGCATAGTCATCGCTGTCGAAGTCAGGACGCATTAAGTCATCATTTTCGTACTGAATTGATGAAGTATCGATGGAGACTTTTGCTGCGTATTTTTTGAAGTTGATAGGCAGTTGTTCTGACCACAGGATGGTCATGTTTGGTTCTGGTGACGGACCCATTGTGTACAGGGTATTTAAGAAACGGAATGTATTCTTAGTTACCATAGTACGGCCATCTAAGCCCATACCTGCTAAAGATTCTGTTGCCCAGATTGGGTCACCAGAGAACAGCTCATCATATTCAGGAGTACGTAAGAAACGAACCATACGTAATTTCATGACTAAATGGTCAATTAACTCTTGAGCTTGTTCTTCATTCAGAAGGCCAGCATCAATATCACGTTGGATATAGATATCTAAGAAAGTAGATACACGACCAAATGACATTGCCGCGCCGTTTTGAGATTTAACAGCAGCTAAGTAACCGAAATAAGTCCATTGTACAGCTTCTTTTGCATTTTGAGCAGGACGAGAAATATCATAACCGTATTTCGCAGCCATTTCTTGGATTTGACCTAAAGCAGCGTGCTGCTCTGCGATTTCTTCACGCAGTTGGATAGTCATTTCCAGATCTTCGCCTTTTTCCATTCTTTCTTGTAAAGAAGTGAATTGAGCGAATTTGTCTTTACGCAGGAAGTCGATACCGTACAGTGCAACACGACGGTAGTCACCGATGATACGTCCACGACCATAAGCATCTGGTAAGCCTGTTAAGATACCAGATTTACGGCATTTCATGATGTCTGGAGTATAAACATCGAAAACGCCTTGGTTGTGAGTTTTACGGTAATCAGTAAAGATTTTTTTCAGTTCTGGGTCCAGCTCACGATCATAAGCTTGGCAAGAACTTTCAACCATACGGATACCACCGAATGGGATGATCGCACGTTTCAGAGGTGCATCAGTCTGTAAACCTACGACTTGTTCTAAATCTTTAGTAATGTAACCCGCATCGTGAGATGTGATAGTTGAAGCAACAGAAGTATCAAAATCAACCGGCGCATGCGTGCGGTTTTCGATTTTGATGCCTTCCATAACTTGTTCCCAAAGTGTATCAGTTGCTTTAGTGGAACCTGCTAGGAAAGATTCGTCGCCTTCATATGGAGTATAGTTTTTTTGAATAAAGTCACGAACGTTAACACCGTTCTGCCATTCACCTTCAGAAAAACCTTTCCATGCTTCAGCAAATTTTTCATTTAAATCAGACATGATACTTCTACCTTTTTACAATGGAACTTAAGAAATCAGTCATACCTGCACGGATTAATGCTTGTCACCGCGCAGATACATTAACCAGTATACCAGACCGACTAGGACTGCTCCGCCAATAATGTTACCGATAGTGACGGGTACTAAATTATCAACGAGGAAATTTGATATCGTTAAATCTGAAAATTGTTCGGGTGATGCACCTACTTTAGTCCAGAATTCTGCAGGTGCAAAATTCTTAATAACAATACCTAAAGGAATAAGAAACATGTTAGCGATACTGTGCTCAAAACCGCTAGCAACGAACATGCCGATAGGTAAAATTAGTGCAAAAAGCTTATCAATAAGTGTACGGCCTGCATAACTCATCCAGACTGCAAGACAAACCATCAAGTTAGCTAAAATACCTAAACAAACAGCTTCTATAAAGGTGTGTTCAACTTTATGTTGTGCGGTTTGTAAAACATTTAGCCCCCAAAGCCCATTCGCTGCCATATGCTGACCTGCGAACCACATTAAGGCGACAAAAAAGAGTGCGCCAACAAAGTTACCCAGATAGACATTTATCCAGTTCGCAAGCATTTTGCCCCAAGATATACGTCCGGTTGCTTTAGGAATAATAGTAAGAACAGTTGAGGTGAATAAATCCGCGCCACAAACGACCACGAGCATTAACCCCAGAGAGAAGCAGATCCCGCCGACTAATTTTGCCAGCCCAAATGGAACAGATGCGGTGCCTGTAGTAGCAGTAATATAAAAAACAAAAGCAATTGATATAAACATTCCCGCAGTAAATGCAGATAAGTAAGTCGTTGAGATCTGTTTATTTGCTTTATAACAACCTGCATCATCGGCAACTTTTGCCATATCAGCAGGGGATAATAAATTAAAAGGGCTGTCAGCTTTCATACTAACACTCTCTTATATGTTGGAATAATTATAGTACGCAATAATAGTAGCAAAGGGGCTTACTTCTAAAATTGATATGGATCATAGTCGCTTATTGAGATCTCATTTTTAGTGCGTAAAAACCCGCTATTTCGACTATAACTATTTGATTAATTAAGTAAAAAAATTTTTTAAAAATTATCAAAAAATTTTAGACTAGCTGGATGAATAAAGTAAAAAGTAAATATAAAGTATTATTTAAACCCCGTATGTTAATAATAAAAATAAAATTTAACGCCTTATTTACTTTTGCTATAAATATAAACATTACTTTATTTATGGTTAATCTCTATTGATTACCCCAGACATATATCCATTATAAAAATAAGGTTTTTAAATTTTTGAGACCTAGTTAAACAAATAGCAATTTAAACTAATTTTAAGCGTTATTCTTAGTGAAAAAATTCAATATGTATTTATAGTGTCATATTAAACACCTCAAATCGTCACTTTTGCCATATTTTGACACTTTTGTCGGATGACAGATTTGCCATGTTGACAAATTTGTCAAAAATTTATTTTCAGCAAAATAAAACACTCTACTTTTCAATAGAGTGTTTCACTTTAAATATGTGCTTATTATTCAGTTAAATTTAGTGATTATTTAATAAATTACCTTAAATAAAATAGGTTTATTTGCTCAATTGGCGTTTTGCTTTTTGTAATTTCTCATAAGCGGCAAGTAATGATTGATGTACAGGTAGATTGATTAAATCTGCATCAATAGGTTGTAAACCATAAAATGCTTGCTTACCTTGCATCGCATTTAGTGCGGCTTGTAGTGTCTTTTCACCATACATACGAGAGAATGCATGCATATATTGCTCGGGTTTACGCTCAGTCTCTTGTTTTAATAATAAGAGATTATGTAAACAGCGATAATAGTTTTGACGCTCTGGAGTAAACAAAGAAGCGTTGAAATCTTGAGTCCACTCAACCCAAACGAGGGCTTGGTCAAGATCACCCCCTGCAAGTGCAAGCATCGATTTTAATTCACCTACACGTAAATGACTCCAACCATTATCTTTGCCTGGTGCAATACCAATCATTTCTCTAATTCGTGTAAAGTCGTCTAAACCATCTTCATCGAATTGACCAATAAGAGAAAGGTATTCTTCGTTAGTACCTTGGCTTGTTGGTAAAGAAAGAATAGTGTCACGCCAATGTACACCCATAATGTTATTGGCTAATTGTAGATCTTCTGCAGGGTAAATATCAGATAAACCAGGCACTAAAATACGGCAAGCGTAAACGCCTAAGTGTGAGTAATCCATAATATAGACTTCAGCATCACACTGTTGGCACAGCGTCATTAAGGTGTGGAACTCTTCTTCAGTGGTGCCACTGAAATTCCAATCAGCAAAAGTATAATCGGCATCTTTTTTAAACAGATCCCAACTTATTAAGCCGCTTGAATCAATAAAGTGTGTTTCAAGATTGGTGTGATCACCCACTTCTTCATCATCAAAGCTTGGTGGATTGAAAACATCCAGATCTTTAAGGCTACGGCCTTGTAATAACTCAGTGACGGTACGCTCTAACGCTACACCAAAATCAGGGTGAGCACCAAAAGAGGCAAAACAAGTACCATTTTGTGGGTTAAATAACACCACACAAATAACAGGGAATTTCCCACCTAAAGACGCATCAAAGCTAAAGATTGGGAAACCTTCTTGCTCTAAGGTGTTAATCGCTTCAATAACAGCAGGGTAGCGCGCTAAAACTTCTTTAGGAATTTCAGGTAAGCTAATTCTTTCAGTGATAATGCGATTTTTTACATAGCGTTCGAAAACCTCAGAAAGTCCCTGAACGCGAGCTTCATTCTTTGTATTCCCTGCTGACATACCATTAGATGCATATAAGTTAGCAATAATGTTGACAGGAATATAAACAGGCTTTTCATCAGACTGACGTATAAATGGTAGGGCGCAAATTCCGCGATCATGATTACTTGATTGTAAATCAACTAACTCACTACCACATAACTCACCTTCAGGATCATAAAATTCACGTAAACGTGTATCTAATAAGCCAGCAGGAACAGAATCATCTTCTGTTAGTGGGAACCATTTTTCACTTGGATAGTGAACAAATTCACCTTCTGCAATATCAGCACCTAGCCAGAAATCAGAGAAGAAATAATTGGTTGAAAGACGTTCAAAATATTCGCCTAATGCAGAAGCTAATGCTGCTTTTTTACTGGCACCTTTACCGTTGGTAAAACATAAAGGGCAATCTTTATCACGAATATGAACAGACCAGACATTAGGAACAGGGTTTAACCAAGACGCTTCTTCAATGTTAAAGCCTAAGTCGGTTAATTTTTTTTGAAAGCTAGCGATAGAATCTTCCAGTGCGGCATCTTTGCCAGGAATAAATGTTTGTGACATGGCAGGTTTCATCAATATTTTGCTGGTGATAGTTAGGGGCACATGATACTGAAATCCCCTGTAATGCACTAATAATTTCTCTCATTTACCAAAGACTAACCATATTCATAATTAATAATTTATTTGATATATGAGTTTTTTTAATAAATACGTTCGATTTATCACGGAATTAATAATTTTAAATCATCATAATTGGATTTATTTATAAACTCATAAGGGATCAGTTCGATGATGAAAAAAACATTGCTTGCCAGCCTATTAGCTGTAGCTAGTGGTTCTGTTTTTGCCTTACCTAATGTCACTATTTTGGCAACCGGTGGTACAATTGCGGGGGGCGGTGATTCAGCAACAACATCAAGCTATACCGCAGGTAAATTAGGTATTGATACGTTGATTAATGCCGTCCCCGAGGCTAAAAAAATCGCTAATTTAAACGGTGAGCAAGTCGTTAATATTGGTTCTCAAGATATGAATGACCAAGTATGGCTCAAGCTGGCTGATAAAATTAATGCCGATTGCGATAAAACAGACGGCTTTGTGATCACTCATGGTACCGATACCATGGAAGAAACAGCCTACTTTCTTGATTTAACCACAGCATGTAAGAAACCAGTTGTTATGGTGGGTGCAATGCGTCCTGCAACTGCATTAGGCGCTGAAGGTCCTTTAAATCTTTTTAACGCAGTTGTGATTGCCAGTGATAAAGCGTCTGAAAATCGTGGTGTGTTAGTCACCATGAATAATGCCGTTATCAGTGGTAAAGATGTCGTGAAAATGAACACGACGGAAGTACAAGCCTTCCAACCAGTTAATGCGGGTGCTCAAGGTTATGTACATAACGGTAAAGTTCATTTTTATACGGCTGCATTGCCTCGTGCCGATAAGCCCGTCTTTGATGTGAGTAAACTGACTGAATTACCTAAAGTAGGCATTGTCTATAACTACTCAAATGCCTCTGATTTACCTGCCAAAGCTTTTATTGATAATGACTATAAAGGTATTGTGAGTGCGGGTGTAGGTAACGGTAATTTATATACTGATATTTTTAATACTTTAGCAGACGGTGCTAAAAAAGGTGTCGTTGTTGTTCGCGCAAGTCGTGTGCCTGTAGGTTTTACAACACAAAATGGTGAAGTGGATGATGTAAAATACGGTTTTGTGGCATCTGAACGATTAAATCCACAAAAAGCAAGAGTATTATTACAATTGTCATTAACACAAACACAAGAGCCTGCCAAGATCCAAGAGAATTTCGAAAAATATTAATTCAAAGTAGTTTGAATAAGAATGAAGCCTTGTTACAAGGCTTCATTCTCCGTTCATTATCAATACAAAATTAATGAGTATGTTTTAAGGTTAAGAATTGGAAAACACCTCTATTATTAAAAGAGTGATGATTTAATGATGTAATGACTCTGTTTTTTTCATTATTATTTATTTCATTATCATTTATTTCTTCCATTGAAGACGTTGAGTTATATATATGAGGTAAGTAATGAAAAATATAGCCTGACTCCATGTTGATTATTGTGGATGTGCGCTCTTTGTTTAAAATTAAATTTTCCGTAAAAATAGAGTTGTGATTTTCAAGTTTACTTCGATTATAAAGTGATAAATTTGTTATTCTACTATTTAGATAACCATGATTTTTCACTTGAGACTGATTTGCATAAATAGTAATTTCATTGTCACTGTATATGCTACCACTTAAGTTTGATGGGATAGCATTAGTAGTCTCTTTATTACCAATTATCAAATAGTTGTTGTTGGGGCGTTTTGGTAAGTTTTTTACAGGTCGATTAGCGCGACTGAGCGGATTTAAGACTGATGGGGAATTAAACTTAGCCATAGGGTAATATAAATTCATTGTGCTATCTAAATTATGTATCACATTGTAATTATTAAAGAAATTAATATTGTTAGATGAGGATATTTTATTATTAATTGTTATTCCATGGCTAATAATATTTAATTGATTATATATGGTGTTATTGTCGATGCTTTTTGAATTTATAATGTTTATTTTCCCACGGTTAGGGATAAATTTAGAGTGATCTGAGGATGATATATCGGGTAATTCTGTGGCATTATAAATAGCAACGGTATTGTTAAGCCTCTGAACACTTCCACTAACAAGTGTTTCAGATAATGTGTTTGAAAAGCTACAATTATCACAAGTAATACCATTAGGGTTAGCAATAATAACGTGAGCTGCTTGTCCCTTGATGCCAATATTACCCTCTATTAAAGAGGTTGGACCATTGTTAATCACTTCATTAATAATATAGTCAGCTTTTACCTGGGTGTTATTTAAAATAATACCGCCATCATCAACACGGAAACGGTCATATTTATTGTGTGAAATATGGTTTTCATCTTTAGGTGAGATGAAAATTTCAGCGACTTCATCATTATTTAGGCTCGCTTTAACTGTAGTTAGAGAATCTTTGTTGATAAGAATTTCAGTACCATCTTCATATTCAGCATATTCTTTATTAATAGCATAATGTTCTTGATTATCTGCCTGACATATTGATGATGCAGATATTAAACCCATTATTATTGCAGTTTTTAAATTCATATAGTTTTCCTTTCTTATTTAAATCTAAGTTTAATTTATAGATAATAATGAAAGGAATAAAGATGATAAAATAAAAAGGGTCTTTATTTATAAATAACGCAAAGACTATTTTTTAATAGTCTTTGCGTTAATAAATATAAATCTATAAATTTGATTTTTTATAACGAACAACAACAATATTAGCTGTGAAAAAAGCAAATAGAGGCGTGATTGCAAAAACAATAAATAACCAATGTGCCGCATTTTGAGCACCTATAATTCCGCCTGGTTCAGTTAACCCTGCCATATTAACCACAGTACCTGATATTGAGGCACCAACGGCGGTTGAAAATAATTGGATAGTCGTAATTGATGTCGCTGCTTTTTGGGCATCTTGGCCCTGAGAAACATGTAAAACACGAGTTAAATAATGAGGCCATGCCATACCAATGCCTGCACCCGTAAAAAATAGCGCCACACAAATAATGATCATTTGCCCATAAGGTAATGTGATGCTCTTGGATATAAATAAACCGAGAATAACTATCGCAGAAAAGTTAATCATAGGACCAAAACGCATTAAGTGTTGAGCAGTATGTTGCTTACTTGATGAAGAAATAATGGCAGAGAAAGACCAACCCGCACCAACCAATGCAGCTAAATAACCGGAAAGTAGTGGGGTAATATTATGGATAATTTGCAAGAAATAGGGCACAAAGACTTCTGTTTGTACACTGATCCCTAATAATGCCATTGTGAGGTATATTGGTGCTAAAGGTGCAGAAAAAGAAAATGTGCCTTTAGGAAATAAACCATCATTAGATTTTTTATCAATGTGTATTAAAAGTAAGATAAAGAGAATGGCAAATAAAAATGATAATACGTGATATAACGTGATGTTATAAAGACTGCCGATTGAAATAGATAATACAGCAAGCATTAATAAAATAAGTTGCTGATAAGGTAAAGGGGATTTTGCAACGATATTATCAGCATTATTTTCTGTAGGAAGAATAGTAAATAATAAAATAGCATAGGGAATGCCAACGAATAAGATAGACCAAAATGCGCCCCGCCAAATATCATACTCTGCAAATATCCCACCTAATGCAGGGCCTAATAATGTTGATATTCCCCACATACTTGACATTAATGCCATGGCTCTAGACCAAAGGGGTTGTGGAAACATCACTCTGACTAATGAATAGGCAAGGGCTAATAGCATACCGCCCCCAGCTCCTTGTATAAACCGCCCTAACAGTAATATATACATTGATGGTGCGGTTGCGCAGATAATTGAACCGGCTAAAAAACAAATGGTAGCAAAAAGGTAACTATTACGAGGCGCAAATACACTGAGTAAGCGCGAAGTAAGTGCTGAAGAGAGAATAGACGCTAAAATAAAAACGGTTGTATTCCATGCATATAAATTGAGGCCGCCAATATCGCGTACAATTGAAGGCAGTGTTGTTATCGTGATATAGACATTAATCGCATGTAATGCGACACCTCCTGCTAACGCGAGAGATTTTAGACTATTTTTTCCATGAAGAAGCATTCCCCAGCTCGCTTCTTCTTTTTTATTTAGACTCCCCGACATAAAACACTCCTAACCGTTATTCTTACGCACTGCGTATTATGCGTTACTTCACAATAATCATTGCGCCAATTTAACGGGAATGATACAACCGATAAAGGTCATTTTGTAAAAACATATTCAGATAGGGTGAATTTGAATGAGTCAGATATATAACTTTAGTGCAGGTCCGGCTATGTTACCGGTAGAAGTTCTCCGTCGTGCAGAATTAGAATTATGCAACTGGCATGAACTTGGGCGCTCGGTGATGGAAATTAGCCACCGCAGTAAAGAGTTTCTAGATGTTGCTCATCAGGCAGAGCAAGATCTTCGTGATCTACTCAATGTGCCAGAAAACTACAAAATTCTTTTTTGTCATGGTGGTGCTCGTGGTCATTTTGCTGCTTTGCCGCTTAATTTATTAGGTGAAAAAGCAACTGCAGACTACATTGATGGTGGTTATTGGGCACAGAGTGCTGCCGAAGAAGCTGCTAAATATTGCTCGCCAAATATCATTAAAATTAAAACAGAAATTGATGGCAAAATTGGTGTTAAGCCAATGAAAGAGTGGAAATTAAGTGATGATGCTGCTTATGTACATTATTGCCCAAATGAAACTATTGACGGAATTGCTATTCATGAAGAGCCCGATTTTGATGATAAAAAAATTGTGATTGCGGACTATTCATCTTCTATCTTATCGCAACCACTTGATGTTAGCCGTTTTGGTGTGATCTATGCGGGGGCACAAAAAAATATCGGCCCAGCGGGTTTAACCATTGTTATTATTCGTGAAGATTTATTGGGCAACGCGCACAAAGAAACACCGTCTGTGTTTGATTATACGGTGCTTGCTGAAAATGACTCTATGTTTAATACTCCACCAACCTTTGCTTGGTATTTATCCGGCATGGTCTTTAAATGGCTGAAAGAGCAAGGTGGGTTACAAGAAATGGCAAAACGTAACTATGAAAAAGCGACGCTTCTTTATAGTGCCATTGATAATAGCGATTTTTATATTAATCGCATTGCGACAGAAAACCGTTCACTAATGAACGTACCTTTCCAAATGTCGTCTCCTGAACTGGATTCTGTTTTCTTAAAAGAAGCTGAAGCACAAGGTCTGGTTGCTTTAAAAGGCCACCGCGTATCAGGGGGAATGCGTGCTTCAATTTATAACGCAATGCCATTAGAAGGTGTTCAAGCCTTAGTGGATTTTATGGCTGATTTTGAACGTCGCCACGCATAATTGGTTTATTCTAGGCTAAGAAAACCTGCCCATAATAGCAGGTTTTCTTATCATTAAAGATGTTAATAATTAAAATTGAGTTAGCTCAGTACGAAAATAATAAATAAAAATATAGAAACCGAATAATTTAATTATGAATTAAATAACGTCTAGTTTTATTTTACTTATCTATTGGAGTTCTACCTGTTTATGGAATCGTTGACGTTACAACCTATCGCGCATGTTGAAGGGACTATTAATTTACCCGGATCAAAAAGTGTTTCTAACCGCGCATTATTATTAGCCGCCTTAGCTAAAGGTAAAACACGTTTAACTAACTTATTAGATAGCGATGATATTCGTCATATGCTTAATGCTTTAAAAACATTGGGTATACAGTATCAGTTATCAAATAATAATACGGTATGTGATATTGAAGGTTTAGGTGGTGAATTTAAATCACACTCTCCACTAGAGCTCTTTTTAGGTAATGCTGGTACGGCAATGCGCCCATTAGCAGCGGCATTAAGCTTAGGTGAGCATGATATTATTTTAACGGGTGAACCGCGCATGAAAGAGCGTCCAATAGGACACTTAGTTGACGCTTTACGTCAAGGTGGTGCTAACATTGATTACCTTGAACAGACAGATTATCCACCTATTCGCCTACGAGGTGGTTTTAAGGGAGGGGATGTTGCCGTAGATGGTCGAGTTTCTAGTCAATTTCTTACTGCGTTATTAATGACCGCACCATTAGCTCAGCAAGACACCACTATCACTATTAAAGGTGAGCTAGTATCAAAACCTTATATCGATATTACCTTAGCATTAATTAACACTTTTGGTGGTAAGATTGAAAATCATGATTATCAACGTTTTGTGGTAAAAGGTGGGCAACAATATCAATCACCAGAAAAATACCTTGTAGAAGGCGATGCATCATCAGCATCTTATTTCTTAGCCGCAGCTGCCATTAAAGGTGGTACTGTTCGCGTGACAGGGATTGGCAGAAATAGCTTACAAGGCGATATTCATTTTGCTTCTGTTCTTGAAAAAATGGGTGCGAAAGTTCGTTGGGGTGATGATTATATCGAATGTGAACACGGCACATTAAAAGGTATTGATATGGATATGAATACGATACCTGACGCCGCAATGACCATTGCTACGACAGCACTATTTGCTGAAGGTGATACTGTTATTCGTAATATTTATAACTGGCGCGTAAAAGAAACCGATAGATTATCAGCAATGGCGGCAGAATTACGAAAAGTGGGGGCCATTGTTGAAGAAGGACATGATTACTTAAAGGTGACGCCTCCTAAGCAGTTAACCACCGCTGATATCAAAACTTATAATGATCATCGTATTGCAATGTGTTTTTCGCTGGTGGCACTTTCGGATACACCGATTACGATCCTAGATCCAGGTTGCACTGCAAAAACATTTCCTGATTATTTTGAAAAATTAGAAACACTTTCACAGCGTAATCATTAATATAAAATGAACTAAAAAAAACAGTCAAAATTAAATCAGTTAAATCGACACTATTGAACTTTATAAGGAATAATAGTGTCGATTTTTTCTTGTAATGAGTTATTTTTTTCTAAAAAATAATGGAT
The DNA here is from genome assembly GCF_014897315.1 of Proteus sp. FME41. GTDB lineage: Bacteria > Pseudomonadota > Gammaproteobacteria > Enterobacterales > Enterobacteriaceae > Proteus. The sequence continues at coordinate 81,743 of NZ_JABUYL010000001.1, forward strand.
CTTGAAAAAATAATATTGAATAAATCTCCCTTGTGTTTATCTGCTTGTTTCTTCCTATACATTGTATGCGTATAATGGCGCGCAATATATTCATACTGTTTTTCTTTGTTTGAGCAATATGCCTATTATATCAATGTAGTAAAGGTGGCAAACACAGAAACGCAGTGCCCATATAAAGGAGAAACTCATGGCGATTATCGTCCCTGTTATTACTGTTGATGGGCCTAGCGGAGCAGGTAAAGGAACATTATGTCAAGCATTAGCGAAAGCGTTTGGTTGGCACTTACTTGATTCGGGTGCTATTTATCGTGTGCTGGCATTAGCCGCTTTACACCACGATGTTGATATCACTTCTGAAGATGCATTAGTGCCATTAGCGGCTAATTTAGATGTACGCTTTATTCCTACTGAAAATGGTTTAAATGTTATCCTTGAAGGCGAAGATGTATCGAATGAAATTCGAACAGAAACAGTCGGAAATACAGCATCACAAACAGCGACTTTCCCTCGAGTAAGAGAAGCATTATTACGTCGCCAACGTGCGTTTCGTACTGCGCCAGGATTAATTGCAGATGGCCGAGACATGGGAACAATCGTTTTCCCAGATGCTCAAGTAAAAATTTTTCTTGAAGCTAGTGCAGAAGAACGAGCACGTCGTCGCACGTTACAGTTGCAGGAAAAAGGCTTTAATGTTAACTTTGAACGCCTTTTATCCGAGATAAAAGAACGCGATCACCGTGACCGGAATCGCGCTGTTGCGCCACTTATTGCGGCGAAAGATGCATTAATTCTCGATTCTACAAGTTTGTCTATCGACGAAGTCATTGAAAAATCGTTGACTTATGCTAAAAAAAATCTGCAATTATCAGCGTAATTAATTTTTATTTCGTTTATACTAGGTAATTATCAAAATCGGGTTGACGTGTTAATGAAAACACAATAATGCCCGATGACCTTGTCACAAAGGATGTAACGAGGTATGTGAAACAACCCCATTCGGCCGGATGCTAAATGGACGTTAATTAAATTTACTTGAAGATCATTAACATGACAGAATCTTTTGCTCAACTCTTTGAAGAATCCCTAAAAACAATCGAAACTCGTCCTGGCGCTATCGTTCGCGGCGTTGTAGTTGCTATCGATAAAGACGTTGTTCTGGTTGATGCAGGTCTGAAATCAGAATCTGCTATTCCTGTAGAACAATTCAAAAACGCTCAAGGCGAATTAGAAATCCAAGTGGGCGACGAAATTGATGTTGCTCTGGACGCGGTTGAAGATGGCTTCGGTGAAACCGTTCTGTCTCGTGAGAAAGCAAAACGTCACGAAGCGTGGCTGATGCTGGAAAAAGCTTACGAAGAAAACGAAACTGTTGTTGGTATCATCAACGGTAAAGTTAAAGGTGGTTTCACTGTTGAACTGAATGGCATTCGTGCGTTCTTACCAGGTTCACTGGTAGACGTTCGCCCAGTTCGCGATACAACTCATCTGGAAAACAAAGAGCTTGAGTTCAAAGTCATCAAATTAGACCAAAAACGTAATAACGTTGTTGTGTCTCGTCGTGCGGTTATCGAATCTGAAAACAGCGCAGAACGCGATCAGTTATTAGAAAATCTGCAAGAAGGCATGGAAGTTAAAGGTATCGTTAAGAACCTTACTGACTACGGTGCATTCGTTGATCTGGGCGGTGTTGACGGCTTACTGCACATCACTGACATGGCTTGGAAACGTGTTAAACACCCAAGCGAAATTGTCAATGTTGGCGACGAAATCACTGTTAAAGTCCTGAAATTCGACCGTGAACGTACTCGCGTATCATTAGGTCTGAAACAACTGGGCGAAGATCCATGGGTAGCTATCGCTAAACGTTATCCAGAAAGTACTAGACTGACTGGTCGTGTAACTAACCTGACTGATTACGGCTGCTTCGTAGAAATCGAAGAAGGCGTTGAAGGTCTGGTACACGTTTCTGAAATGGATTGGACTAACAAAAACATTCACCCATCTAAAGTTGTTAACGTTGGTGATGTTGTTGAAGTTATGGTTCTTGACATCGATGAAGAACGTCGCCGTATTTCACTGGGTCTGAAACAATGCAAATCTAACCCATGGCAGCAGTTTGCAGAAACTCACAACAAGAACGACCGTGTTGAAGGTAAAATCAAGTCTATCACTGACTTCGGTATCTTCATCGGTTTAGACGGCGGTATCGACGGTCTGGTTCATTTATCTGACATTTCTTGGAATGTTGCAGGTGAAGAAGCCGTTCGTGAATACAAAAAAGGCGACGAAATCGCTGCTGTAGTTCTGCAAGTTGATGCTGAACGTGAACGTATCTCACTGGGCGTTAAACAATTATCAGAAGATCCATTCAATAATTACCTGTCTGCTCACAAAAAAGGTGCTATTGTTTCTGGTAAAGTAACTGCTGTTGACGCTAAAGGCGCAACTGTAGAATTAGCTGACGGTGTTGAAGGTTACCTGCGTGCTTCAGAAGCTTCACGTGACCGTATTGAAGATGCAACTCTGGTTCTGAATGTTGGCGAAGCTGTAGAAGCTAAATATACTGGCGTTGACCGTAAAAACCGCGTTATCAACTTATCTGTTCGTGCTAAGGACGAAGCAGACGAGAAAGACGCTATCGCTTCTGTAAACAATAAAGAAGAAGTTGGTTTTTCAAACAACGCTATGGCTGAAGCTTTCAAAGCAGCTAAAGGCGAATAATTTAAGTTATTAACGGAAGGCAACGTTAAACGTTGCCTATTTATCGGTAGTTTAGGGAGGTAATATGACCAAGTCTGAGTTAATCGAGAGACTTGCAGGCCTACAATCTCATCTTTCGGCTAAGACGGTTGAAGAAGCTGTAAAAGAAATGCTTGATCATATGGCTGATACTTTAGCTGATGGTGAGCGTATCGAAGTCCGCGGATTCGGCAGTTTTTCTCTACACTACCGTGCGCCGCGTACGGGTCGTAACCCGAAGACTGGTGATAAAGTAGACCTGGAAGGTAAATACGTTCCACACTTTAAGCCAGGCAAAGAGTTGCGTGACCGCGTAAATATTTACACGGAATAATAACTCCTGTCGAAATGGCACGATGTTAGTTAACTTTCTCAAAAACGACACTTAGGTGTCGTTTTTTTATTCTTTTTTATTCATATTTATTATCTTTTATTAATTCTGTATTATTCCTTTCTGGTTCTCGCCTTTAATTCCTTCTTTCATTTTATGAAATCTCTGTTACTCAAGTTATCCTCTTTCTTACTTTTTCTTGTATTACTTTATTGTAGTTTAATTTTAATTTCTCGATTTAATCACCATTCTCACTAAATTGTTTTAGTTTTTTCGAGCACCTTCTCAAAAGATAGTGTATATGACAAAACGGCTTTTCTTTTTTATAAAGAGGCTCTAAAAAACAGCCTTAATAGCTATCTTTAGTTTTATTATAATCTCATGATATATAAAGAAATTATTTGAGGTGGAAATAGGAATGATGATTTTATTGGAGAAGATAATAAGTGCTTTTCAGCTGAGAATATTGCTAATAAAACAGCACTGCTTTCATTCAACATACTTTCAACGATTGTATTTTACGACGCTGACTTTAGATCATATTACTTTAGCTATAATATTAGGGTGTTTGCCTTTATTAATGCAACATACACTTTTTAGTCAAATTACTTATTATATTGTCATTACTATCGCAATAATTTTATTGCTAATACCTTTCTCTTTAATTCGTTTTTTAGCATTATTTTTATTTTTCTGGGTTTATTCAAATCTTGCTGCACAATCGTTAATGGCGAGAACAACACAGCTTGTTGATAATATTGCGACATTTGAAACTCCTATTATTGAATATCGTGAATTATCAGATGGTAGTCTGATTGTTAAAATTCCTATACCTAAAGAACATGTATTTTCTTCCACTATTTACGCTAGTGTATATTGGCGAAACCCGCCTAATAATGTCGCAATAGGACAATATTGGAAATTTAAAATTCAATTTAGAGCTGTTCACAGCTATTTAAATGAAGGTGGGTTTGATAGTCAAAAATATGCAGCTTCAATGAAAGAAACATTAGCAGGAAAAGTGATGCTAGCTACATTTGTTCATGCTGATATTCCGTTACGTACTCAGTTTATTCATACAGTTTCACCCTATTGGCAAACCGCTAAAAATAAAGGTGAAATTATTGCTTTAGTTTTAGGTGATAAACGACAAATAGATCCAGAAAGAAAAGAACTTTATATGAAAACAGGAGTTGCGCATCTTATTGTTATCTCCGGCTTACATATAGGTTTAGCTGCATTTGTAGGGTGGGTTATTGCAAGAGGAATTCAGTTTTTTTTCCCCTTAAAATGGATAAATACACAATTTCCACTGATTATTGCTTGGGGATGTGGTGTTTTTTATGCGGCATTATCGGGTTGGGGAATACCAGCAACAAGGGCCGTTATTGGGTTAAGTGTTTGGGTGATACTACATTGGGGGAGTCGATTATTCCTTCCTTGGCAGTGGGCACTTTGGAGTGCAGCCCTTATTCTTATTATTGAACCTCTTTCAATTCTTTCAGCCAGTTTTTGGCTTTCATTTTCAGCTGTATTTGCCATTATTTTTTGGTATTGGATGTGTCCATTAAAATCAAAATATAATTACCAAAAGCGTTGGTTTATTCTGAGGCTAATGCACTTACAATTTGGCTTATTAATTATTTTATTACCTTTTCAGTTTTATTTATTTGGTGGCGCTAATTTTTTTAGTTTAATCGTTAATTTATGGGCAGTTCCCATTATTTCCTTTATTACTGTTCCCTTGATAATGTTAGGATTATTGACATCATTCTTTTCATTTTCACAGCCATTGCTTTGGCACTGGGTTGATCTTTCTATCAATTTTGCTTTTTGGTGTGCTCCTGTATTTTTACCCTATTGGCAAAATAGTGGTAGGCTTTCCTTTTTAGTCGCGTTTTTGGGTATTGGAATAATTTTAGTGATACGAATGTCATGGTGGCGTCACCATTTTATTTTGCTAATCACTATTGTGACTATTTTTTATTGTGAATGTACTGCTTCCACACGTTATCAATGGCGTATATCAATGCTAGATGTAGGGCATGGTTTGGCTATTATTATTGAAAAAGAGGGGGAGGCTGTCATTTATGATACTGGGATCCGTTGGAAAAGCGGTGGTTCAATTGCGAAGAGTGTGATTATCCCTTATTTAAAGTATCATCGGCTTAATCCTGTGGCTTTGATCATTAGTCACGATCATCTTGATCATACCGGCGGAATGGATGATCTATTTATGACTTATCCTAATTTAACGTTGCGCAGTAGTTTTGATTCACCCACGCATTTACCGTGTGTACAAGGAGTATCATGGCAATGGAAAGGACTTAATTTCGATGCAATATGGCCACTGAATACCTCACGCTCTCCAAAAAACAATCAGTCTTGTGTTATTAATGTTAGTGATGGTAAACAGAATATTTTATTAACGGGCGACATAGAAAAAGAAGCCGAATCTCAATTAGTCAGGCTGGAAAAATCACAATTAAAAGCGGATATCTTGCAAGTTCCGCATCATGGTAGTCAAACATCGTCAACATTAGCGTTTATTCAAGCAGTATCACCAAAATTTGCTTTAGTTTCTGTGGCTCGTTATAGCCCTTGGCATTTACCTTCTGATAAAGTACATCACCGTTATAAAAAAGAAGCCATTAATTGGCTAACAACCCCTATTAGTGGGCAGATTTCTATCGAGTTTAATCACGATAATATTGATGTATTTACCTATAGACGAGATATTTTACCTCGTTGGTATCATCAGTGGTTTGGTGTTTTGACGTTTCCCGAGTAGAATGACCGGCTAATTATTAAAAGTTTGGTAATATATATGAATGATATAGACCTATCAACGTGGCAAACATTTCGACGCTTATGGCCGATGATTCGGATTTTCAAAGCAGGTTTGATCACAGCAGCAATTGCATTAATCATCAATGCGGGTGTAGATGCATTTATGATTTCTTTATTAAAGCCACTTCTCGATGAAGGTTTTGGTAAAGCAAGTAATGACGTATTAAAATGGATGCCTATTGCTGTTATTGGACTGATAGTTCTGCGCGGTATATCTAACTTTATTTCAAGTTACTGCCTTTCTTGGGTATCTGGAAAAGTTGTAATGAATATGCGTCGTCGGTTGTTTTCTCATATTATGGGAATGCCGGTGAGCTTTTTTGATCAGCAATCAACAGGAACTTTGCTTTCTCGTATCACTTATGATTCAGAGCAAGTTGCTTCATCTTCATCAGGTGCATTAATTACTGTTGTCCGTGAAGGTGCTTATATCATCGGGCTATTTGCATTGATGTTCTATTATAGTTGGCAATTGTCACTTATCTTGATTGTGATTGCACCTGTTGTTGCTATTGTCATCCGAGTGGTATCGACTCGTTTTAGAACGATCAGTAAACGTATTCAAAACAGCATGGGACAAGTCACAACGAGTGCTGAACAAATGCTGAAAGGGCATAAAGAAGTTTTAATTTTTAATGGTCAAGAAGTTGAAAATAAACGTTTTAATCATGTGAGTAACCATATTCGCCGCCAAGGTATGCGTATGGTTGTTGCATCATCAATTTCAGATCCTATTATTCAATTAATTGCTTCATTTGCATTAGCTTTTGTTCTTTATGCTGCAAGTTTTCCTGAAATTATGGAAACACTTACCGCAGGAACAATTACGGTCGTTTTCTCCTCAATGGTGGCATTAATGCGTCCATTGAAATCTCTGACAAATGTGAATGCTCAATTTCAACGAGGTATGGCTGCGTGTCAGACTTTATTTGCTATCCTCGATATGGAGCAAGAAAAAGACACTGGTAAGTTAGAGCTGAAAAAACCAACGGGTGATATTGAATTTCGTAATGTAACTTTCCAATATGTGACAAAAGATACACCTGCCTTGAAAAATATGTCATTTACTATTCCAGCAGGGAAAACAGTTGCTTTGGTTGGACGTTCAGGCTCAGGTAAATCGACTATTGCTAACTTAATTACCCGCTTCTATGATATCAATGAAGGGCAAATATTGATTAATGGTCATGATATTCGTGACTACACATTGAAATCTTTACGGAACCAAGTGGCGCTAGTTTCACAAAATGTTCATTTATTCAATGAAACAGTAGCAAACAATATTGTTTATGCCTGTGAAGACCAATATAGCCGTGAGGATATCGAGAAAGCAGCGAAAATGGCACATGCCATGGACTTTATCAATAAAATGGATAAAGGCCTAGATACCGAAATTGGCGAAAATGGTGTTTTGCTTTCGGGTGGACAACGTCAACGTATCGCGATAGCAAGGGCGTTACTACGTGATTCACCGATCCTTATCCTTGATGAAGCCACATCAGCACTGGATACAGAATCAGAGCGCGCGATCCAATCTGCACTGGATGAACTACAGAAAAATAGAACCTCTTTAGTGATAGCCCACCGCTTATCTACCATTGAAAAAGCGGATGAAATATTAGTTATTGAAGATGGTGAAATTGTTGAACGTGGCGCACACCTTGATTTGATTGAGCAACAAGGTGTTTATGCACAACTTCACAGGATGCAATTTGGTAAATGATTGAACGGATTTGGTCTGGTAAATCTTGGTTTTATCTTCTATTGCTGCCATTTTCATGGTTGTATGGCGCTATTACTGTATTTAGGCGCTTTGCTTATCAAAAAGGTGGATTGGCATCATGGAAAGCCCCTGTCCCCGTCGTTGTTGTGGGGAATTTAACAGCGGGTGGTAATGGTAAAACACCTGTTGTTATATGGCTTGTTGAGCAATTAATTCAGCAGGGGTTTAAACCTGGGGTTGTATCTCGCGGTTATGGTGGGAAATCAGACCATTATCCATTGCTCTTAACATCAGAAACAACACCCGCGATGGCGGGTGATGAACCTGTGTTAATTTATCATCGAACAGGTGCACCTGTTGCCGTTGCACCTAATCGACGAGAGGCAGTAAAAGCTTTATTAGCGCAGTATAATCTTGATGTGATCATCACGGATGATGGTTTACAGCACTATGCACTACAACGAGACTATGAAATAGTTGTTATCGACGGACAACGACGATTTGGCAATGGTTGGTGGTTGCCCGCTGGCCCTATGCGTGAACGAGCCGGGCGCTTACATTCTGTTGATGCAATTATTGTTAACGGTGGATTAAGCCAAGGCAATGAGATAGCGATGGTTTTAAAAGGGGATATCATTGTTAACCTTAAGACAGGTGAAAAGAAACCGGTTCAACAAATCGATAAAGCGGTTGCAATAGCTGGTATCGGACATCCTCCTCGTTTTTTTAATTCTTTGCAGGAAAAAGGCATTGAATTAATAGCCACCAAAGCATTTAGTGACCATAGCGATTATAGCGCACAAGAATTGCAAGATTTAACACCTCACCAAGAAGCGCTAATTATGACAGAAAAAGATGCTGTTAAATGTCGGCATTTTGCACAGGAAAACTGGTGGTATTTACCAGTAAGTGCAGAGTTAAATAACCAATCTGTGCTAAAACAAGTCAGTAATTTAATTTACGGCTCGAAAAAAACTTGTATCTGATCTGAAACAATGATATTTATAGTGGAAATCAGGATAGTGTTACATAAAAGATTACCTACCCACAGTCACATATCGCTTTTGTCGTAGTTCAATTTAACTCGCAAAATACCCTATCTACTCAAAAGCCTTGTGTAGAGATTTGTGGATCTTTGATGTAGGACGTAATATTTTTTTGCTGTGAATGTAATAGGTTTTGTGCACAATAGAAGGTAGAAACTATTTTAAATAGTGACTATTAATCGTTATATTCGGTTATCTAATTTATAGGTGCACAATAAGATGCTTTTCTCATGTCATCTTTTTGTCATGAACATGCTGTAAATATTTATTGAGCCTATAGATATTCATTAAGCTTAGCTATCACGGTTTTGAACATTTATATTGAATAATAAAATGCACTACTTAAATTAATGTGTTCAGAATTTAATTGGGATTTTATATAAGAAGACTTAATAAAAAGTAGGATGCATTTGTATAGAAAAATAAAAACTATACAAAGAACAAAAGGAGTTTATCTATCATGACATTACAATTAAGAATGGGTCGCGTAAAATGGTTCGACAATAACAAAGGTTATGGTCTTATTGTTGCAAGAGATATTGAACAAGAAGTTTATGTCAATAAAAAAGCGATTGCCAATACAAAAAATAAAGCATTAACAGAAGGTCAACACGTTGAATTTTCTGTTATCAGAACAGCAGCAGGTCTAGAAGCTGCTGATGTTATAGGGTTTTAAATAAAATTTAGCCTTGTTAGTACAGATAAAACGATAATTTAACCTTGAGCTTAAATTATCGTTTATGCTTATTTAGGGTGGGATAAAGATAAAATGTTTATCATCACGCTCAGTAAGTAATATAAAAGGGTCGCTACGTTAATTAGAATGCAATAAAGATAATAAAAAGGTTAAATTATTATCAATAAAAGCGGAATGTAATTCTTTATTAATAATGTTGCAGACTCAACGATAAAAAGCCACATTAATGTGGCTTTTTTGTTGCTTATAGTAAAAGAGAAAATAATAAATTTATTAATTGCTAAAATAATTTCTGAATTATGACTAAACGAGCGGCTTTGAGTATTAACGCTGATCCTTCCTTATGATATCCTTTTGCCATATAAAATGATTAACCCTTGAGAGGGACAAAATGGATCACCGCTTACTTGAAATTATTGCTTGTCCAGTCTGCCACGGCAAACTTATCTTTGATAAAGAAAACTCAGAGCTTATCTGCAAAATTGATCATTTAGCTTATCCTGTTCGTGACAATATCCCCGTTCTTCTGGAGAATGAAGCAAGAGAATTGTCATTAGAAGAGGAAAAGTAACTTCATGTTCACGGTCATTATCCCTGGTCGATATGCATCGACTCGTTTACCGGGTAAACCCCTCGCGGATATTCATGGTAAACCTATGATTGTTCGTGTGATGGAACAGGCTATGCGCTCTGGTGCAAATCGTGTCATTGTTGCAACAGATAACTTAGATGTTGTTGCTGCAGTTGAAAAGGCGGGTGGAGAAGCGTGTATGACTCGCGAAGACCACCATTCAGGCACAGAACGTTTAGCTGAGGTCATTGAAAAATATCAATTTGCAGATGATGAGATAATTGTTAACGTACAAGGCGATGAACCTCTTATTCCACCTGTGATTATTACTCAAGTTGCTGAAAATTTAGCAAACTGTGGTGCGGGAATGGCAACATTGGCAGTGCCAATTGTTGATTCAAAAGAAGCTTTTAATCCTAATGCTGTGAAAGTGGTGATGGATGCAAAAGGTTTTGCACTGTATTTTTCTCGTGCAACCATTCCTTGGGAAAGAGACCGTTTTAATTTATCACATGATGAAATTGGTGAGCATTATCTCCGTCATATTGGCATTTATGCTTATCGTGCAGGCTTTATACGTCGATATATTACTTGGGAACCAAGCCCATTAGAATCTATTGAAATGTTAGAGCAGCTACGAGTGCTGTGGTATGGCGAAAAAATCCATGTTGCAAAAGCATTAGAAGTTCCTGGTGTGGGGGTAGATACTCAAGATGATCTTGTCGCAGCAAGAACGGCATATCGCGCACTTAACCAAGAATTCTAATTCTTAATGGTTACAAATAAATTTCAACGGCACTTAAATTAAGTGCCGTTTTTGTATTTATACAGTCTACATTTTACAGCAATTCTTACCTATTAAGTTAATTAAGCCTATGATAAATAAAGTTTGTCTGAAAAGTGAGATTCACTATCTGCGGTAAGAATTATTTATGTTAGTGTGTCGTTAGGTTTATTAACTTAGTTTTTATATGATGATACGATATTCAGGTAGGTTTCAAGAATTCCCCAACAATAATTTTATTGCGCATACATATGATTTCTTTATTGATGAATTTAATTTTATTTTGTTTTTTACTCAAATTAACATTATGGATAAAGCATATCTTTGTTATCGAAGTGAAGAAGCTGGATTTGAAATTATAGATAACTGTTATGATTTAAAATTTGATAGAAAAGAAAATTTTCTTAATGAAACGTATTATAAGCCGCCAGAAAAAGGGAAGTGTTCACGAAAATTTCATTTTCAAAAAGAATTAACTGAAGCGTTAGAAATGATAATTACTCTTCATTGTAAGATATATGGCTCTAAAGCATATTTGTTTATTGCAGAAAACCATAAATTAAAGCGCTATTATGATAGAGTTTTACAGGCTTTGTCGGTTGAAGTAGTATCAATTATTACCCATGATATTGGAGAAACGGGGAGAGGATATGCTATCAAAACACGATATTTCTAAATTGAAAAAAATGAGTGTAATGGAACGTAAAATAGAAGCAATGCGCCAGCTTAAATCTTCCTATGATCAGGCAAACAAAAGCAATTTGATCTCTTCTCGTACAGTAAAAAACAAATAAATTTCAACGGCACTTAAATTAAGTGCCGTTTTGGTATCATTCTGCGGAGAAATTTTTGATTATTGGCTTTCGTCCTTATCAGATTGATGATTTTCATTTTCAGGAATAGTCGCTGGTTGCCCAGCAGGTTTTACTGATTGCCACATTGATCCTAAAAACTCATACCATGCACGTTCACTGTGTTGAAAATAAGTGGCGGAAGGAAAATATTTCTCCCAAGGATGCAATGGAGAACTGATTGCTAATTGGTTAGCAGGTGCAACGATAGGTTTCATACCGCGAGCTAAAAAGAAACGTTCAGCACGGGCTAAATGGTTGGCAGAAGTCACAAGTAAAAATGGTTTCTTACCAATTAATTTATCAACTTCATAGGCTTCTTCTTCGGTATCTTTCGGTGTTGATAATGCGATAGTTCTCTCAGCAGGAACACCTAAAGATTGTGCCACTTGAGCTGCCACCTCTGCACTACTTATCTGATTAACACCTGCCCCACCTGTGAAAATGAGTATCGCATTAGGATTACGATAATAAAGCCTTACACCTTCAGCAACACGAAATAAGCTATTGTTAAGAAGATTAGAACTGGGTGCCCAATCAGGGTTATAAGTAAATCCACCACCTAAAACAACAATGTAGTTCACATCTTGCTGCGAATTTTCTCGTAATTCATAACGAGCTTGATACTCTTTTTCACTTGGCATTAATAGTGTATCGGCAACAGGCTGTATGCCTAAAATAGTTAACAGAACAAGCACAACAGTGAGTAGACTTTTTCCGGTTTTTTGCCAACGAGTAAACCAAAGTAGTGCTAATGCAAAAAAGGCGATTAATAAGAGTAAAGGCAAGGGCATCAGAAAGCCTGCAACATATTTTTTGAGCAAAAACAGCATAAATCATCCTAGATTGAGTGAAATACATGCAATTGATAGCGAAAGCTTAGTGAAAACTAGGGGAATTCCAAGTCATTGTGTCAAAATAGCGAGCACAACAATGTTTCACTCAGTTTTTATCAATAGAAATAAAGAACCATTTAATTATTTATAAAACGAAAAACGTTTGAGCGTTAATTTTTTCATTAATAAGCGTTATATTTATACTGCGCTTTGCGAATAGTCTGATTCATGGCTTATTTCTTTACAGAAAACAGTCAGTATCATAGAACACTGGTAAAATTGCTGTCTTTATTTTATGTACAGTGTCTCATATTTTTTGAATTTATCAGAATGCAAAGAGCGCAAGTAGCAAGTTGTTATCATGAGGCGTTTTAATGTCAGATCGTAATTTTGACGATATTGCAGATAAATTCTCCCGCAATATCTATGGCACAACAAAAGGCAAAATTCGCCAAGCTGTGATTTGGGAAGATCTACAACAATTATTGACTCTCTTACCTCATCGGCGTTTGCGGATTTTAGATGCAGGAGGAGGCGAAGGTTATTTTTCTCGCCAGCTTGCTCAATTAGGACACCAAATCATTTTATGTGACTTATCACAAGAGATGCTTAATCGCGCCAAAGAAGCGGCGATTGAAGAAGGTGTTGTCGAGAACATGACGTTTATTTGTTGTGCAGCTCAAGAGATTAAAGAGCATATTAATGAAAAGGTTGACTTAATTCTGTTTCATGCCGTATTGGAGTGGATCACGGATCAGAAAGACGCCGTAAATGTTCTTACCGATATATTGCAACCTAATGGTATCTTATCGCTAATGTTTTACAATGCGAATGGCATTGTGATGAGAAACGCAATTTTAGGTAATTTTCATTTGGCAAACCCCGAAATTCCGCGTAGAAGAAAAAAATCGTTATCACCACAAAACCCATTACAACCTGAAGATGTTTATCAATGGCTGGCTGAGTTTTCAATGACGATTTTAGGAAAAACGGGGGTGCGTGTTTTTCATGATTATTTGCAAAGTCGCCAACTACAAAATAAAGATTTTCCATCATTGCTTGCACTAGAGCAACGATATTGTCGGCAAGAGCCCTACATCAGTCTGGGGCGTTACATTCATGTCATGGCACAAAAGCGTGTAAATTAAGGATGTACTATGAGTGATTTTACCCAGACCGTTCCAGAGTTAGTGTCTTGGGCGAGAAAAAATGATTTCTCTATCTCACTGCCACCTGAAAGATTAGCTTTTTTGATGGCTGTTGCTGTATTAAATGGCGAGCGCCTTGATGGCGAAATCAGTGAAGGTGAGTTAATTGATGCCTTTAGAGAAGTATGCAAAGGCTTTGAGCAACCCATAGAATCAATACAAGTTCGTGCTAATAATGCCATTAATGACATGGTAAAGCAGCGGCTTTTTAACCGTTTTACCAGTGAACTGGTAGAGGGTAATGCAATATATCGTTTAACCCCGTTAGGCATTGGAATTAGTGATTACTATATCCGCCAGCGTGAGTTTTCATCGTTACGTTTGTCTATGCAGTTATCTATTGTTGCCGGTGAACTTGATTCCGCAGCCAGCTCTGCGGAAGATGGTGGAGATGAATATCATTGGCATCGTAATGTTTTTGCCCCCCTAAAATATTCTGTTGCAGAAATTTTCGATAGCATCGATTTATCTCAGCGAATAATGGATGAGCAGCAAAATACAGTAAAAGAAGATATTGCTGAATTATTAAATCAAGATTGGCAAGCGGCAATTTCAAGCTGTGAGCAATTGTTATCTGAAACATCAGGCACATTAAGAGAGTTGCAAGATACACTTGAAGCGGCGGGAGATAAGCTTCAAGCCAATCTATTACGTATTCAAGAAGCAAATATGAATACGGGCCATGTTGAGCAAATTGATACACTAGTCTTTGAGCTTCAAAGCAAATTAGACCGCATTATTAGTTGGGGTCAACAATCTATTGATTTATGGATTGGCTATGACCGACATGTTCATAAATTTATTCGTACGGCGATTGATATGGATAAAAACCGTATTTTCTCTCGTCGGTTACGTCAATCGGTACAAAATTATTTTGAAAGCCCTTGGGCATTAACTTATGCCAATGCGGATAGGTTGTTTGATATGCGTGATGAAGAGCTGACTTTACGTGATGAAGAAGTTACGGGTGAGCTGCCAGAAGAACTCGAATATCAAATGTTCAGTGAAGTGAACGAACAAATAGCACAATGGGTAGAGCAAGAGCTGGCTTCTTACAAATTAGAACAACGAGCGTTAGATCTCAGTTCAGTGTTAGTTGAATACCTCAATCATTATCCACAACCAAAACATTTTGATGTGGCACGTATTGTTATTGATCAAGCAGTACGATTAGGGGTTGCACGCGCTGAACTTGCGGGATTACCTGCAAAATGGTCAGAAATTAACGAATATGGAGCTAAGGTACAGGCGCATGTCATCGATACATACTGAACAATTTATGCCAGCAAAACTGGCTCAGGCATTAGCGAACTCACTTTTTCCTGAACTGGATAGTCAGTTACGTGCTGGCCGACACATCGGTATAGATTCTCTGGATAATCATGCTTTCTTGATGGACTTCCAAGATGAGTTATCCGATTTTTATGCGCGTTATAACGTCGAGTTAATTCGAGCACCAGAAGGCTTTTTCTATTTACGTCCTCGCTCGACCACACTTATCCCTCGCTCTGTTCTTTCTGAAATGGATATGCTGGTAGGTAAAATTCTTTGTTATCTCTACCTAAGCCCAGAACGGTTAGCAAATCAGGGTATATTCACTGTTCAAGAATTGTTTGATGAATTGAGAACGTTAGCGGATGAAACCAAACTGCTTCGTTTAGTCAATCAGCGCTCAACAGGCTCTGATCTTGATTTACAAAAATTACAAGAAAAAATGAGAACATCTCTTAATCGCTTACGTCGCTTAGGAATGATCTCGTTTTTATTAAATGACTTACAGCGTTTTTCAATCACTGAATCAGTGTTCCGTTTCGGTGCTGATGTGCGTAGTGGTGATTCACCCATTGAAGCACAAATGCGCATGATCCGTGATGGTGAAGCAATGGCACTTGATACGGGATCAGACACACCAAACGATGAAGAAGAAAATGACGATGAGCATTTACAGTCGAGTGAAGATGATGCGGAGGAAGAAAATAAATGATTGAACGGGGAAAATTTCGCTCATTAACATTGATCAACTGGAATGGCTTTTTTGCTCGTACTTTTGATTTAGATGAGTTGGTGACTACGTTATCAGGCGGAAATGGTGCAGGTAAATCAACCACCATGGCTGCATTTATCACAGCTATGATCCCTGATCTCACTTTACTTCACTTTCGTAATACCACAGAAGCAGGATCGACAAGCGGATCACGTGATAAAGGGTTATACGGGAAACTGCGTCCTGGTGTGTGTTATGCCGTATTGGATGTGATTAACTCACGACATTTACGTGCAGTGGTTGGTGTGCGTTTACAACAGATTGCAGGACGTGATAAAAAAGTCGATATCAAACCCTTTATGATCCAAGGGTTGCCTATGGCAGAGAATCCAACAGAAATCTTAACGCAAGCTGTTGCCGATCGCCAAGCACGTGTGTTACCGCTAAATGAATTAAAAGAAAAAGTCGAAGCGATTGATGGTGTTGTTTTTAGACAATTTAATTCAATCACTGATTTCCATTCTGTTATGTTTGATTTAGGGGTTATTCCTAAACGTTTACGTTCAGCAAGCGATCGCGCGAAATTCTATCGTTTAATTGAAGCATCGTTGTATGGGGGGATTTCGAGTGCAATTACCCGTTCTTTACGTGACTACTTATTACCTGAAAATAGCGGTGTAAGAAAAGCATTTCAAGATATGGAAGGGGCATTGCGGGAAAACCGTATGACACTTGAAGCGATTCGTGTCACTCAATCTGATCGTGATTTATTTAAACACCTGATTACAGAAGCAACCTCTTATGTTGCGGCTGACTATATGCGCCATGCCAATGAAAGGCGTGTTCATCTTGATGAAGCTTTAAATGTACGTCGAGAATTATGGAGTCAGCGAAAATCTATTAATAATGAAGCCTACCGTTTTGTTGAAATGGGCAAAGAGTTAGAAGAACAACAAGCGCTTTCTTCTGATCTTGAAGCGGATTATCAAGCGGCAAGTGACCGATTAAACTTGGTACAAAATGCGGTTCGTCAGCAAGAAAAAATTGATCGTTATGTTGCTGATGTGGAAGAGATAACTTTCCGCTTAGAAGAACAAAGCGAAGTTGTTGAAGAAGCTGCGTCTAAGAAAGAAGAGCTTGAAGCGCGGGTTGAGTCCGCGGAAGAAGAAGTGGATGAACTAAAAAATCAGTTGGCAGATTATCAACAAGCATTAGACGTGCAACAAACACGTGCTATTCAATATCGCCAAGCTGTGCAAGCCTTAGAGCGTGCTAAAGCACAATGTGATATTGCTGATTTAGATGAAAGTAATGCTGATCAGTGGGCTGAACGTATTCAAGCAAAAATTCAAACCATTACTCACACCTTGCTTTCTATGGAACAGAAACTCAATGTTTCTGATGCCGCGAAAACACAATTTGATCAAGCCTATAAACTGGTTAGCACCATTGTAGGTGAGGTTGATCGTAAAGATGCATGGAGTGCAGCTAAAACGGCGTTACGTGAATGGTCTTCGCATCGACATCAAGCTGACAGGGTTCATCCTATCAGAATGCAGTTAGCAGAGTTAGAGCAACGTTTACATCAACGAAATAATGCTCAGCACCAGCTTGAAGAATTTAATAAACACCATGGTAAATCCATGGAGCCTGACGATCTCTTAATTCTACAAGATGAGCTAGAAGCTAAAATTGAAGAACTTAGCGATTATGTCAATGAGTCTGGTGAACATCGCATGCAAATGCGTCAAGAGCTCGATCAACTCAAACAACAAATTGAAAAATTAAAGAAACAAGCCCCCGCATGGCTTGCGGCACAAGATGCATTAACGCAATTATGTGAGCAGACTCGTCAATCTTTTGAAACGGGCCATCAAGTAACAGAATATATGCAGCAGTTACTTGAAAAAGAGCGTGAAGCCACCGTATTACGTGATGAAACTGCAACGCGTAAACAGCAAATCGAAGCACAAATTGAACGTTTAAGTCAGCCAAGTGGTGCTGAAGATGGGCGGTTAATTACGTTAGCAGAGCGCTTTAATGGGGTCCTATTATCAGAGATTTATGATGATATTACGTTAGATGATGCACCTTATTTCTCTGCATTATATGGTCCTGCACGCCATGCTATTGTGGTACAAGATCTCGCTCCAATTCAGGAACAATTAGAAACATTAGAAGATTGTCCTGAAGATCTCTATTTTATTGAAGGTGATCCACAATCTTTCGATGACAGTGTATTTAATGCACAAGAGATGAATAAAGCGGTTCTGATTAAAAGCTCAGATAGACAATGGCGTTATTCTCGTTACCCAGAAATTCCACTTTTTGGTCGTGCAGCGCGTGAAAACCAATTAGAGATTTTATCTCGTCAACGAGATGAGCTTTCTGAGCTTTATGCAACACAAGCTTTTGACGTGCAGAAAATTCAACGTGCTCACCATGCTTTTAGTCAATTTGTCGGACAACATATTTCAGTGGCCTTTGAAGCCGATCCTGAAGAAGATATCCGCCAACTTAATCAAAGACGTAATGAGCTAGAAAGAGCACTCGCACAGTATGAAGAAAGTACTCAGCAGCAACGTCAACATTATGCCCGTGCTAAAGAGTCACTGAATTTACTTAATAAACTGATCCCTCAAGTGAATATCTTGATGGATGAAACGCTGATTGATCGCGTTGAAGAGCTCCGTGAGGAGCTGTATACCGCTGAAGAATCTATGCGTCACTTACAACGTCATGAAAAAGCGTTAGCAACCCTAGAGCCTATTGCGTCAATTTTACAAAGTGATCCTCAAGAGCATGAACAATTAGCACAAGATTACGAACAAGCTAAAGTAGAGCAACAGCGTTATCAACAACAAGCTTTCTTGCTGGTGGAAGTGGCACAACGTCGCGCGCACTTTAGCTATAGTGATGCCGTTGAAATTGTCAGTGAAAACAGCGATCTTAACGAAAAGTTACGTCACCGTTTAGAAATGGCTGAGACAGAACGTACGACAGCAAGAGAGCTTTATCGTCAACAACAAGCCCAATGTGCTCAATTTAATCAAGTGTTGGCCTCATTAAAGAGCTCTTTTGATACTAAATCTGAATTGCTTAGAGAGCTTGAGCAAGAGATGCGTGACACGGGGATCCAAATTGATGTTGGTGCTGAAACCAGAGCAAAAGAGCTACGTGATCAACGTTATTCGGCAGTCAGTGCTAACCGTACTCGTATTAGTCAACTTGAGCGTGATATCGCATTGAGTGAAGCGGAACGCGATAATCTGACTAAAAAAATTCGTAAACTTGAGCGTGATTATATTCAAATCCGTGAACATGT
The DNA here is from genome assembly GCF_014897315.1 of Proteus sp. FME41. GTDB lineage: Bacteria > Pseudomonadota > Gammaproteobacteria > Enterobacterales > Enterobacteriaceae > Proteus. Next base: position 100,688 of record NZ_JABUYL010000001.1, read on the forward strand.
TGTGAGTGCAAAAGCGGGTTGGTGTGCAGTAATGCGATTGGTCAAAGAAAATGGTATGGAACGTCGTTTACATCGTCGAGACTTTGCTTATCTTTCTGCGGATGAATTACGTTCAATGTCGGATAAAGCGTTAGGAGCATTGCGTCAAGCAGTTGCTGATAATGAATATTTACGCGATGCATTACGTCGTTCTGAGGATGCTAAATATCCTGATCGTAAAGTTCAGTTCTTTATTGCGGTATACCAGCATTTAAGAGAGCGTATTCGCCAAGATATTATTAAAACAGACGATCCGGTTGATGCAATTGAACAGATGGAAATTGAGCTAGCTCGCTTAACGGAAGAATTGACCAACCGTGAGCAGAAATTAGCGATCAGTTCACGCAGTGTGGCAAATATTATCCGTAAAACTATTCAGCGCGAACAAAACCGTATTCGGATGCTAAACCAAGGTTTGCAAGCGGTTTCATTTGGTCAAGTGCGTGGTGTGCGACTTAACGTCAATATTCGTGAAAGTCATCAAGTACTTCTTGATGTGTTATCTGAAGAAGACAATCAATACCAAGACTTATTTAAAAACCAAAACCTCACGTTCTCTGAAGCAATGGCGAAACTTTATCAACGTCTCAACCCACAAGTGGATATTGGACAACGGATGCCTCAAACTGTGGGTGAAGAACTGCTAGATTACCGTAATTATCTTGAAATGGATGTTGAAGTTAATCGTGGACCAGAAGGGTGGTTAAAAGCCGAAAGTGGTGCTTTATCTACTGGTGAAGCGATTGGTACGGGGATGTCAATTTTAGTGATGGTTGTACAAAGCTGGGAAGAAGAATCACGACGTTTAAGAGGAAAAGATATTTCACCTTGTCGTTTACTTTTCCTTGATGAAGCCGCGCGTTTAGATGCGAAATCTATCGCAACGTTATTTGAACTGTGTGACCGTTTAGATATGCAGCTCATTATTGCAGCACCTGAAAATATTAGCCCAGAAAAAGGCACAACCTATAAACTAGTCCGTAAAGTGTTCAATGGAACAGAACATGTTCATGTTGTTGGATTAAAAGGGTTTGGTCAACAGGCTGAAAAAGATAAAATTGCATCATCAAATGTTGCTGAAATAACAGAATAGTTTTATTTCGTGACTTGCTTTAAATTGGCAAATAGAAAGGCGCTATGGGCATATGCTTATGGCGCTTTCTTTTTCCAAAGTGTTAGATAGATCAAAAAATGAAAGTAAATTAACAAAAAAATGAAAATTTAAACAACGTAACGTGCGCTATCTCTCATTTAAATGTAATCGTGATGTCTATGATTGTTCCCGTATGTGATTAATATAAAAATTAAAGGAAAGAGAATGCGTAAAGTCACGTTAGCTTTTAGTGCAATTGCTTTAGCGTTAAGTTTAAATGGCGCGGCAATGGCAAAAGTTCATATGCCAGAAGTAGTGAGTCCAGGTGTTACTGTTGCTCAATTAGCACAACAACAACCTATTAACTGGGTTTCTGTTGCAGATATCGAGAAAAGCTTAGCAGGCCAAGCGCCGATGGCGGTTGGTTTCGATATTGATGACACCGTTCTGTTCTCAAGCCCAGGTTTTTATCGTGGTAAATTGGAATATTCTCCGAATGATTTCAGTTACCTGAAAAACCCAGAATTCTGGGAAAAAATGAATAACGAATGGGATAAATTCAGTATGCCTAAACAAGTCGGTATCGATCTTGTTCAGATGCACTTAAAACGTGGAGATACTGTTTATTTCATTACGGGTCGTACTCAAACTAAAACTGAGACTGTGACCAAATATGTTCAAGAAGGGTTGAATATTCCAGCAGATAAAATGCAATCGGTTATTTTTGCTGGTGACCAACCTGGTGCAAATAACAAAGTAAGCTGGATGCGTGATCATAAACTGAAAATTTACTACGGTGATGCGGATGCGGATATCGCAGCAGCAGATGAGCTAGGTATCCGTGGTGTCCGTATTCTGCGTGCAGCTAACTCTTCTTACCAACCACTGCCTAAAGCAGGTCAGTTTGGTGAAGAAGTCGTTATCAATTCAGAATACTAATTTTTACCCTTTGTTTACCTTTATTTGTTAGGCGCAGAAAACTGCGCCTTTTTCTATTTTAAAACGCCTTCCATGTCGATAATCTTATTTATCGATTCTCTATTCTTCGTTTATTATTGATATATTCATTTTAAAATAAGTTGTCTTTTATTACTTATGTGCAATTTTATTTAACATATAGTATTGAATATAAAAACAGCTAAATAGTCTTTTTTTGATTAAATAAAATTAAATTCCCATCAAAGGTTTATAAAACTTTAAAAATATTAGTTTATTCCTATAAAATTCTTTTCCAAGCTCATCTATTATTCTAGGATACCAAAATAATAATAAGGAATGAGGGTAGAGGATTTATGGCGCACCAACCAATTAAAAGAGCAATCGCATATTCAGTTGTTATAAGCTCACTTCTGTCTGGGCATTATGCCGTGGCAACAGAATCAGAGCCTGTCGTTGTTTCTACACCTGCAACAGAAAATACGACATTAGTTCCTGTAACGGATGAAACAATACCAACACCTGCCATTGTGGCAATGAATATCCCGCAAATCACTGAACTAGAAGCAAAAACAACGCTACAGCTTTGGGGCCCCAAGGAATATAAACCATTATATTTAACGCAGTTAGCAAAAGTTTACCAAGCGAATAATCTTGCATTAATTTGGCAAGATGAAAAGGTGGTACAGCAGTTACAGCAACAAATTGCAGAAGTGGCAATTTCGGGTATTCAGCCTCAATTTGGACAATGGCTGACGCAATTGGAAATACCTGAATTAACAAAAGAAGGGCGTGATATTATTTTATCAGACGCTTTTTTAGGTTATATCAGTTTTGTTGAGCAAGTAAATAAATCAGGAGCCTCTTTACTGTATCGTAATGCAACACAAGCGCTACCATTACCTTCAGATAAATCCGTAGCAGACTTGCAACAAAATATTCTAAATAACACATTGGGTAGCTTTATTATTTCTTATGCTCCTTCCCATCCTTATTACGCATTAATGAAAGAAGAAGTGCGCAAGCAATTGCAGAATGCAGTTGTATGGCCTGAAATGAAAGGCACAGCATCATTAAAGCCAAATCAATCATCTGAAGAAGTCTTGGCATTGAGGCAAATTTTACGCCATTTAAAATTAATACCTGAATTAGCAGAAAATGAGCAAGAAATTGCCACAACAGTTTATGACGCACCTTTAATTACCGCAGTTAAAGTATTTCAAACGGCTCATGGGTTAGAGCCTGATGGCGTGATTGGACGACAAACACGAGTGTGGCTAAATACAACACCTGCACAACGAGCCAGTATTATGGCGTTAAATATTCAACGTCTACGCCTAACGCCTGCTATTGGTGATACTGGAATTTGGGTGAATATTCCTGATTTTTCACTCTATTTCTATGCCAATAATGAACTTATTCTTGATTCAAAAGTGATTGTTGGTCGTCCTGATAGAAAAACACCGATTATGAGTAGTGCGTTGAATAACGTGGTTGTTAATCCTCCTTGGAATGTGCCAACTAGCATGACGCGCAAAGATATTGTTCCTAGAGGTAAAGCAGATCCTAGTTACTTTAGTCGTAAGGGATATACTATTTATTCAGGCTGGGGCAATGATGCTTATCCTATTAACCCTTACGATATTGATTGGCAAAATATGAGTGCAGCGAATTTTCCTTATCGAATTTGGCAAGCTCCTGGTCCAACCAACTCTTTAGGGCGTTATAAATTTAATATGCCAAATTCAGAGGCAATCTATTTGCATGATACCCCTAATCATTCGCTGTTTTCAAAAAATATGCGAGCGATTAGCTCTGGGTGTATTCGTGTCAATAAAGCGTCTCAGCTTGCCTCAATTTTATTAGGTGATGCGGGATGGAAACAAGATAGAATTGATGCAGCATTAAAACGAGGTTCAACACAATATGCGCCTATTCCAGAACGAATTCCGGTTTATTTATATTATCAAACTGCATGGGTAGCGCAGGAAAATACCCCTCAATATCGTGCCGATATTTATGCTTATGATAAAAGTATTTCAAATGCACAACCCTATTTAGAGAATATTAAGAAATATTTGTAATATAAAGAAATATAAATTGAATAAAGGATGGTTAATTTGACTATCCTTTATTTTTATATAAATCAATAGGATGTGTTTTGTTTTGTATCATTCAATAAGAAAGATAAAGGCAATATAAATATACAAAATATTTTTAAATTTTACATTAAAAATAGAATGATAAAAAACAATCTAGTATAAATAACTAAATTAATAAAATTTTAAATGTTGATAAATTAAAAGAAAGTATTATTTACAATACTATACAAACTATAAGAAACAATTCGGGAAAAATATTGTCATAATAAAGGTTCTTCCTCCTGAAATAATTTTTTGAGTACATAGACTATGGATATTATTGATTCACATCGCCGTAAATGGCTGGGGCTGGGTATGGCCGCAGTGGGGTTAGGTTTATTGCCTTCTCATGCTTTTGCTTCATTAGCAACACCTCGTCCAAAAATTCTTCGCTTTAATAATTTAAATACTGGTGAAACTATTAAAGCCGAGTTTTTTGATGGAAAACGTTATAATAAACATGAACTTGCTAAATTAAATCACCTTTTTAGAGATTATCGTCAAAATAAAATCAAAACCATTGATCCCGCACTGTTTGACCAAATCTACTTACTGCAAGTGATGTTAAATAATAATAAACCCGTTGAACTTATTTCAGGTTATCGTTCTTTAGTGACCAATAATAACTTGCGTCAAAGTAGCAGTGGTGTGGCTAAGAAAAGTTACCATACTCGCGGGCAAGCAATGGATTTCCGTTTAGTCGGTACTGATCTTTCTAAAGTTCGCCAAGTGGCATTAAGAATGAAATCCGGCGGTGTTGGATATTACCCAAGAAGTAATTTTGTGCATATTGATACAGGACCTGTCCGCTCATGGTAATCTATTAAGAATGAGTTAATAGAGAGTGGAGTGATTAATGATGTATCACATTGTCCCCGTGACAAATTATATGCAAAATTGCACCCTTATTTGGTGTGATGACACAAAAGAAGCCGCAATTGTTGATCCTGGTGGCGATGCTGAAATGTTGATTGCTGAAATCGAAGCACGCCAATTAACATTGACCAAAGTATTATTAACACATGGACACTTTGATCATATAGCAGGTACTTCTCAGATTGTTGAGTACTTCAAGGTTCCTGTTTATGGTCCTCATAAAGATGACAGTTTTTTATTAGAAGAATTAGAGCAACAGTGCCGCATGTTTAATTTCCCCTGTGGAAAATCATTTACACCAGACAGTTGGTTAAATGAGGGTGATACAGTGACAATTGGTAAAACAATTTCGTTATCTGTTTTACATTGCCCAGGCCATACACCCGGACATATAATTTTTGTTAATCACCAGAATAAACTCATTTCTATGGGTGATGTGTTGTTTAAAGAAAGCATTGGCCGTACAGATTTTCCTCGTGGTAACCATGCTGACCTTATTGCTTCAATTAAAAATAAAGTATTACCTTTAGGTGATGATTATCTGTTTATTCCGGGACATGGTCCTATGTCTAATTTAGGACATGAACGCCAATATAATCCTTTTTTACAAGATGAAATGCCAATTTGGTAATAGTGCGCTGATATAAGTGAATAAATATGAAAGCTCTTTATTATAAAGAGCTTTTTTATAATTAAAAAATATAACTAATATTTCTTTTATGCCAATAAAAATGCCACGTTACGTAATCGAACTGACCCCAGTTTATTGGACAGTTCACGTAATAACGCGGCATTTATCTTATTCAGCTTCTAAACAGAGATTAAAGCACAGCCACAATGGCTTCACATAACGGAACCATATTCTCAAGGGTTAAGCCTGCAACGTTAATACGTCCAGAGCCTACGATATAAATACCGTATTCAGCACGTAAACGTTCAACTTGTTCTTTATTTAAACCACTAAATGAGAACATCCCATTTTGGTCGATAATAAAGCTAAAATCTTGTTTTGCGCCTTTTTCTTGTAATGTGGTTACTAACAGTTGACGCATGCGTTTAATACGTTCACGCATGGTTGTCAGCTCTTCAATCCACTCTTCTTTTAATTCTGGATTAGAAAGAATGGTGGTAACTACAGAAGCTCCATGTGCGGGTGGGTTTGAGTAGTTGGCACGAATAATGGCTTTGGCTTGGCTAAAGGCTTTTTCAGCAGTGTCACTGTCTTTGGTGACAATAGTACATGCACCAACACGCTCATTGTAAAGACCGAAGTTTTTAGAATATGAGCTTGCCACAATAAGTTCAGAGTTGTTTTCTGCGAAAAGACGTAAGCCTTGCGCATCTTCTTCAAGACCACGAGCAAAACCTTGGTATGCAAAGTCAAAAACCGGTAGCCAGCCTTTTTCTGCTGATAATGCAGCCAGTTGACGCCATTGTTCTTCCGTGGGATCAATACCACTTGGGTTGTGGCAGCAACCGTGGAACAGGACAACATCACCTGCTTGAGCCTTTGCAAGACTTGCTAACATGCCTTCAAAATCTAGCCCACGTGTTGTTGCATCATAATAATCATAATTACAGATCTCAAGACCTGCTGTTTGGAAAATATTATTATGGTTAGGCCAAGTTGGATTGCTTATCCAAACACGTTTTGCTGTGGTTTGTTGTGCAATAAAATCAGCCGCAATACGTAAAGCGCCAGTACCACCGGGTGCTTGTGCGGTACGCGCACGTTTTTCTGCAATAATAGGGTGTTGCTCACCAAACAAAAGTGCTTGGGTAACAGCACCGAATTCAGGGATACCGCTAATAGGAAGGTAGTTTTTAGTGGTTTCGTTTTCTAACAGGTATTTTTCTGCTTTCTTAACTGTGGTTAAAACAGGGGTTTTGCCTGTTTCATCCTTGTAAACACCAATTCCTAAATTAATTTTGTTTTCACGAGGATCAGAACGGAAACTATCAGCTAAACCCAGAATAGGATCGGCTGGTGCAGCAATGATTTTCTCAAACATAGTGTAATTGTTCCCTAAGCTCAAAACGAAGCCGAAATATGAGTATCAAGAGTAACGCTATGAGGGATTTTTGCCAACTGTTTGTAGAGAAATTAACAAGAAGTTGTGAACTAAGTGAGAATAAATAGCAAAACAAGATGTAAGTAAGTGAATATCCTGTGATTACATTAACATGTAAAAATAATCACTAAAAAGTCATAATTGTTTAGTATGATAAACTTTTTAATGTTCTCAAAATAGAAAGTATAGGAGAGAGTTATGATGATCAAGAAACCAATTAAGCGTGATTAATATAAATATAGAATAAATAGATAGAGGAAGGGAGAGTGTATGTTAACGGTGAAATTAAAAAAGCAACACCGAAGTGTTGCTTTTCAAATCAATTAACTTGACTGTTTAATTACCTAAGTGGTAATTAGAACTGATAAGTCAGGCCTAAACCAACTACGTTGTCGTCGTTGATGCCTAGTTTGTTATCAGATTTGATCAGGTTGATTTTATAATCAACAACTGCAGTCATGTTTTTGTTAAATTTGTAGAAAGAACCTACAGAGATATATTTAACTAAATCTTCGTCATTTACGTTGTTAACTTGTAAATCTTTACCTTTAGATTGAACATAACCTAAAGATGGTTTGATACCTAAATCAGCGAAGTCATACTGTGCAGTTAACTCGATGTTTTGAGTTTTGTTAGCAATATTACCTTTGAAACCAGTCATGTTACGAGTTTCACCGTACATAGCGGCTAAGTAAACATTGTTAGCTGCAAATTTACCACCAAAGTTCCATGCTTCTGCACGTTCACCTTTAGCTGAGCTTACTTTTTGTTCTGCAGTACGTGATGAATTAGAGTAACCACCACCCAGAGTTACGCCCCAACCTAAGTTGTAAGCTGTAGAGAAACCAAAACCGTCACCGTTTTGTTTTTTAACATCAGTACGTGTGTTAGTAGTTTCTGAGTTGTTTTTACCTTGATATTGCAGAGCAAAATTCAGACCATCAACATAACCGAACATATCAGTGTTACGGTAAGTCAGAACGCCAGTAGTACGGCCAGTCATGAAGTTGTCAGTTTGTGACATTGAGTCGCCGCCCCATAAAGGCAGAACGTCTGTCCATGCGTTGGTGTCGTAAATTACACCGTAATTACGACCGTAGTCTACTGAACCGAAGTCAGCAAATTTTAAACCAGCGTAAGCGAAACGAGCACGTGAGTCTGTTTCACCTTCTTGTTCACCAGTACGAACTTCGTATTCAAAACGACCAAAACCAACTAAATCTTTATTGATTTGAGTTTCGCCTTTGAAACCGATACGCGCACGAGAAGCGTCACCGCTTTCTTTACCGCCGTCTCTTTCAGAGTTAGCGAAGTAATGACGAACGTCAACTTTACCGTAGATGTCTACTTTGTTGCCGTCTTTGTTATACATTTCAGCTGCGTTTGCTGCACCAGCAAACATTAAAGCTGGGATTACCACTGCAAGAAGATTGCGCTTCATCATTATTATTACCCTCATTGGTGTTATTCAGACACCTTTGCCACTGCCAGAAATAGTTTCTTAATTTTTATGGAACTATTTATGAGAGTTAAGTGTCGTCTGTGTCGGGTGACAGTGTTCCATTGGTAAAAAATTTTATCTACCCCCAATTTGCTACAAAAACGAAAAAAGTGTAACAAATTGTAACTATGCATTTCAAATTATGTATTTTGGGGAACTTTTGAATCAAATAAGAGCCATGCATAAAAAAAGCCAACCTTGTGGTTGGCTTCTTCACTTAAGCTAAATCTGCACAATAAAACAGCAGTGCAAATTTCTGATTGAATACTAATTAATCACTAAATTAGAAATCAGCATTTCTTGGTGTACGTGGGAATGGAATAACTTCACGAACGTTTGCGACACCGGTCACATAAGCAACTAAACGTTCAAAACCTAAACCGAAGCCTGAATGAGGTACTGTGCCGTAACGACGCAGGTCACGATACCACCAGTAGTCTTCTTTATTCATGCCCATTTCTTCTAAACGTTTATCAAACATATCTAAACGTTCTTCACGTTGAGAACCACCGATGATCTCACCAATACCTGGTGCTAATACATCCATCGCTGCAACTGTTTTCCCATCTTCATTCATACGCATATAAAATGCTTTGATATCTTTTGGGTAATTTTTTACAACGACAGGCGCTTTAAAGTGTTTCTCTGCCAGATAACGCTCATGCTCAGAAGAGAGGTCAACACCCCAGTAAACAGGGTTTTCAAATGTCTCACCACAATTTTCAAGTACAGCGACTGCATCGGTATAATCAATTTGAGCAAAATCAGACGTAATAAAGCTTTCTAAGCGTGAGACCGCGTCTTTATCGACACGTTGTGCAAAGAATTCCATATCATCTTTACGCTCTGCTAACACTGCGGCAAAAGTGTATTTCAGCATTTTTTCTGCAAGGGCTGCGATATCGTTCAGATCAGCAAATGCCACTTCAGGTTCAACCATCCAGAATTCAGCTAAATGGCGACTGGTATTTGAATTTTCAGCACGGAATGTTGGGCCGAAAGTATATACCTTGCTTAATGCAGAAGCATAAGTCTCACCATTTAACTGGCCTGATACGGTTAAAAATGCTTCGCGACCAAAAAAGTCTTCACTAAAATCAACTTCACCTTTATCAGTGCGTGGCAGGTTATTCATATCAAGTGTAGAAACACGGAACATCTCACCAGCACCTTCTGTATCTGCGGCCGTAATAAGTGGCGTAGAAACCCAGAAGAAGCCTTGTTCATCGAAGAAACGATGTAGTGCTTGTGCCAACGTGTGACGAACACGTGCAACTGCACCAATTAAATTAGTACGAGGACGAAGGTGAGCAACTTCACGTAGGTACTCAATACTATGACGTTTGGCGGCCATCGGATAAGTTTCCGGATCATCGACCATTCCTACTACAACAATATGAGTAGCATGAATTTCAAAGTTCTGTCCCTGGCCCGGAGATTCAACAATTTTACCGGTGACTTCCACAGAACAACCTGTGGTTAAGTGCAGCACTTCATCTTGATAATTCGGTAAATTATTATTAATGATGGCCTGTACTGGATTAAAGCAGGAACCGTCGTAGACGGTAAGGAATGAGATACCAGCTTTTGAATCTCTTCTTGTACGTACCCAACCGCGAACGGTGACGTCTTCGCCAACCGCGATACGGCCTTGCAGTACGTCGACTACAGGCGCAACGATCATAAATAAATCTCTCTTCGTTTAATTAAAATAATTGTTTGGTTAATTCACTCTGCCCCTGTCGGACAGTTTTTCTATGTTACTTGCAATAGCGCAGGAAACAAGTAGGAAATTTTAGTTTAAAGAGTCAATAAAGAAGAGAAAAGCTTTTGTATAAAATAAATTGATAAAAACAGGTGAAATATTGATAAGAAAGGGAGTTATGACAAAAAAAAGGGTATTTATTACCCTTTCTTTTGTGAATGAAGATTTTTAGCTAATCAACAGGCTTGTTTTATGAGCGGGACATCAAAGGCTTTGCGAAGTTGGTCAACGAAGTCATCGTCTTCACAAATTGTTTTACCAGGGCTATCTGATAATTTAGCCACCGGCTTACCATTACACTCCACCAGCTTAATCACAATATTGAGCGGTGTTATCTTTGGAATATTACAAGTGAGTCGAGTGCCAATACCAAAGATCAAGCGAATGCGTTTATGAAAATGCTTATAAAGTACGAGAGCTTTTTGAAAGTCGAGACTATCAGAAAAGACGAGTACTTTACTCATTGGGTCAATACCCAATTTTTCATAATGTGCAATGGCCTTTTCTCCCCATTCAATAGGGTCGCCAGAGTCATGACGTAAACCTTGATAGCTTACGGCAAAGGCTTTATCAAAATCACGCAAAAACGCATCCATCGTAATACAATCAGTTAATGCAATACCTAATTGATCAGGATATTCATCTAACCAAGACTGTAAGGCGGCACGCTGACTATTGGCAAGCTCAGGGCTAATTTGCTGATGTGCTTGAAACCACTCATGAGCTTGTGTACCCACTGGCGCTAATTGCATACGTTCTGCTAAATGATAGTTACTAGTCCCAATGAGATAAGGAAAATGATTTTTCAGCTCATCCACAATGGCACACTGCACATCATAAGAAAAACGACGACGAGTGCCGAAATCCATCAATTTGAAATCAGCTAAATTAATCTGCTGTTCAGCAGCATCACGATAGAAGATATCAATTAACTTACGTAATTGGTCAACAGCATCATCAGGAGTGATTTCAGGGGAGCGAGTACGATGTACAATTTCACTCACTAAAGCCAACAAAGGCACTTCCCATAGAATAACTTCACGCCAAGGGCCTGTTATTCTGATGGCAAGTTGGTTTTCAGGTGTGGTTGAAATTTGGACTTGTTCTGGTTTAAAACGAAAATGCTTAAACCATTGCAGATAGTCATTTTTGAAAAAGGGGAGGCTCTGAAGATAGTCAAATTCTTCATTCGTTAATGACAAGTCTGCCATCATGTTAACTTGATGGCGTAAGGTTGTTGCATATTCACCTAGACGTTCATCACTCCGGCAACGGAATTCAGCAACGACAGGAATATCACTGTAATGATGGTAAACCGCTTGTTGCATGTGGAGCTTGTATGCATCGGTATCCAAAAGTGATGTAATAATCGGTGTAGCGTCTAAAATCATAGCGCGTCAAGCATCCTCACGGAGCGTTTTTATGTCTGCTAAATCGTTAAGGTTGGAGAGTATACCCGAATATGATAACAAAAAGTCACTATTCAATAATATTTCTCTGCGACATAAAAACAAGCTGTAAAACTTAGATGAGTTTACCACGTTAAACATAATTTGGGAGTCTATTAGCATCATTTACCAAATAAATTGATTACATGTATTAATAATCTATTAACATCTTGTTGACTTTTAATGTTCTCAATTGAATATTCGACTGGCTAAACAGATTTTTGACGAGTAAGCTTTGGCAATATAACCGTTAAATAGTCGTGTTAACTAAAAGGTTTTTATTTATGACACAACAAAGAATCGCGAAATTTCGCAAAGATTATCGTGCCCCTGACTACACAATCACCGATTTGCATCTTGATTTTATTTTAGATAAAGAAAATACCCAGATTACGGCGATCAGCCAATGTAAGCGCTTGGCTTCAACCTCAACACCTTTGGTCTTAGATGGTGAAGAATTAACCTTAAAATCAATCGCAGTAAATGATGTTGCTTGGACACACTATAAAGAAGAAAACGGCAAACTCATCATTGAACAACTGCCAGAGCAATTTACATTAAAAATTATCAACGAAATTAATCCATCTGCTAATACTGCATTAGAAGGGCTGTATGTATCGGGTGATGCATTATGTACACAGTGTGAAGCGGAAGGTTTCCGTCATATTACCTATTATTTAGACCGACCTGATGTATTAGCTCGCTACACAACAACAATTACTGCGGATAAAAAACAGTATCCTTATTTATTATCCAATGGTAATCGTGTTGCACAAGGTGAACTTGAAGATGGTCGTCATTGGGTAACATGGGAAGATCCACATCCAAAACCAAGTTACTTATTTGCGGTGGTTGCAGGTGATTTTGATGTGTTACGAGATACTTTTATCACCAAAAGCGGTCGTGAAGTTGCTTTAGAGCTGTTTGTTGATAAGGGTAATTTAGATCGTGCCGATTGGGCAATGACATCATTGAAAAATGCGATGGCATGGGATCAATCTCGATTCGATTTAGAATACGATCTTGATATCTATATGATAGTTGCGGTTGACTTCTTTAATATGGGTGCAATGGAGAACAAAGGACTTAATGTCTTTAACTCGAAATATGTACTGGCTAAAAGTGAAACGGCGACAGACAAAGACTATTTGGGTATTGAATCTGTTATTGGTCATGAATATTTTCATAACTGGACAGGTAACCGAATCACTTGCCGTGATTGGTTCCAATTAAGTTTAAAAGAAGGCTTAACCGTTTTCCGTGATCAAGAGTTCAGCTCGGATCTAGGTTCACGCTCGGTCAATCGTATTAATAATGTACGCGTAATGCGTAGTGCGCAATTTGCTGAAGATGCAAGTCCGATGGCGCATCCAATTCGCCCTGATAGCGTGATCGAAATGAACAACTTCTATACCTTAACTGTATATGAGAAGGGTTCAGAAGTGATCCGAATGATCCACACTTTATTAGGTGAAGAACAGTTCCAAGCGGGCATTCAGATGTATATTCATCGTCATGATGGAAGTGCGGCAACTTGTGACGATTTTATTCAAGCAATGGAAGATGCCTCTAATGTTGATCTCACTTTATTCCGTCGTTGGTATAGCCAATCAGGTACGCCACAACTGACAGTGCGTGATAGTTATGATGCTAACAAAAAGCAATACACCTTAACTGTTAGTCAAATGACACCACCCACCGCAGATCAAACTGAAAAGCAAGTACTGCATATTCCATTAGATATTGAGTTATATGATACCAAAGGCGATGTTATTCCTTTGCGCTCACAAGGTCAGGCGATTTCTAATGTATTGAATATTGTACGTGAAGAACAGCAATTTGTGTTTGATGATGTTCCAGAACAACCTATTCCCTCTTTATTACGTGAATTCTCAGCACCCGTAAAACTTGATTATTCGTTTACGGATGAGCAACTGTCCTTTTTAATGAAATATGCACGTAATGCCTTTTCACGTTGGGATGCGGCGCAATCATTATTAGGCCGTTATATAAAAGAAAATGTGGCTCGTGTTCAAAAGGGCGAAAGCGGTATTCTTCCTGATATGGTGATTGATGCTTTCCGTGCCGTATTACTTGATAAAGATATCGATCCAGCATTAGCTGCACTTATTCTGACATTACCAACTGATGTTGAAGCGGGTGAATCATTTAGTATTATTGATCCTATCGCTATTCATGAAGCGCTTGGTTTTATTCGTAAAACATTAGCGATTGAAATGGCAGATGAGTTCTCTGCTGTTTATCATTCAATGCATATTGGCGCTTATCGTGTTAATCATGATGATATTGCAAAACGTGATTTACGTAACGTGTGTTTAGGTTATTTAGCGGCTGAAGATGAGCAAACAGGTAACCAACTTGTTGATGCACAATATCACAACAGTGACAATATGACTGATGCACTTGCAGCATTGAATGCAGCCGTCATGGCACAATTGCCTTGCAAAGATGTGTTACTGCAAGAGTTCGATGATAAATGGCATCAAGATGGTTTAGTGATGGATAAATGGTTTAGTTTACAAGCCATGAGCCCCGCAAAAGACGTGTTACAGAAAGTTCGTAGTTTGTTATCTCATCGTTCATTTACATTAGCAAACCCTAACCGTACTCGTGCGTTAATTGGTGCATTTGTAAATAATAATCCAGTCGCTTTCCATGCTGAAGATGGTTCTGGTTACTTATTATTGACAGAAATTCTGACTGACTTAAATAGCCGTAACCCACAAGTTGCATCACGCCTTATTGAACCATTTATTCGTTTAAAACGTTATGATGCAACACGCCAAGAAAAAATGCGTGCTGAGTTATTAAAACTGAAAACGCTGGATAATTTATCGGGCGATCTTTATGAGAAAATCACCAAAGCGTTAGTTGATTAATATCGCGTTTTATATCACTTTATAAGTGAATAAATAGTGTTAAATTAGCATGATGATAAGATCCCCTGCATAGTCTGGGGATTTTTTATGGCGAATTGTGAAGTTGAAACGTTTACTTTTCGTGCTTTTATCTATAAGATGCACGACGCTTAAATTGTCGTAGACGTACCATTCCTAATACCCGATATTCTCAATGGAGATCGTATGTATTATTCCTTAGTAAGGAAGGCATTGTTTCGGCTAGATCCTGAACGTGCCCATGATTTTACCTTCCGTCAGTTAAAACGTTTATCTCATTCCCCATTTCAATTTCTTATTCAGCAGTCGCTTCCTTCAAAACCCGTTTCCTGTATGGGACTCTCATTTAAAAATCCTCTTGGTCTTGCAGCCGGTCTTGATAAAAATGGCGATTGCATAGATGCACTTGGTGGAATGGGATTTGGTTTTATTGAAGTAGGTACTGTGACACCACGCCCTCAAGTAGGAAATGATAAACCTCGGTTATTTCGTTTAGTGGAAGCCGAAGGCTTAATTAACCGAATGGGATTTAATAACCTTGGCGTTGATAACCTCATTGAAAATGTAAAACAATCTCGTTATGGCGGTGTACTGGGTATTAATATTGGTAAAAATAAAGATACCCCAGTCGAGCAAGGTAAAGATGATTATTTGATTTGTATGGAAAAAGTCTATGCGCATGCCGGTTATATCGCAATCAATATCTCATCACCAAATACTCCAGGTTTACGCACGCTACAATATGGTGAAGCGTTAGACGATCTGCTATCTGCAATTAAAAATAAACAATTAGAGTTGCAGGGAAAATATCAAAAATATGTTCCTGTCGCGGTTAAAATTGCACCTGATTTAACACATGAAGAATTAATTCAAGTTGCAGATAGCTTAGTGCGTCATCATATTGATGGTGTTATTGCGACAAATACGACATTAGATAAATCATTAGTCAGTGGATTAGATCATTGTAATGAAGCGGGGGGATTAAGTGGTCGCCCAGTACAATCAAAAAGCACACAAATAATCCGCCAATTAAATGAAGAATTAAAAGGTGCATTGCCTATTATTGGTGTAGGTGGAATTGATTCATTAACAGCAGCAAGAGAAAAAATGGATGCTGGTGCTTCTCTTATTCAAGTCTATTCAGGATTCATTTACCAAGGTCCTGCACTTATCAAATCTATAATTAATCATATCTAAATCTATTTAATAATGAGATAGGGGCTTTTCTTCTGCCCCTAACTCGTTTATATTGCCCCTAGTTGGTTATTTTTTATTAAATTGCACTGATTGTGCTTAATTAATAGTAAAATGAATCCTGTTTTTGTTAAGTGATATTAAATATTTTATTTAGGTCATTTAAATTTGATCGTTTATCCGAGTATAAAACAGGTAATGAATCGAAGGGGGATTAATTAGTGATAATAAAACCCGATGATCGCTGGCGTTGGTATTTTGATGTTGAGCAACAAAAATTAATGCTTGATTTAGCCAATGGCATGATTTTTCGTTCACGCTTTCCAAGTAAAATGTTAAGTGAGAGCGCTCGCCAATCAGCATCTTTTACCGTCGATGATGCAGCTCTTTATTATGGATACGATGAGCAAATTCGCCAAATAGATATGCCATCAGAATCAAGAGCTGAATTAGCTTTAAATGCATTAATAGCCCATCGCTTTTTAAAACCGCTGATGCCTAAGAGTTGGTATTTTGAAGTTAACAATAATCAAATCAACCCTTATTTATCGCAAGTGGTAGAGGCTTCATTAAAAGAAGGCAATGAAACAGCCCTTTTTTTAGTGACAGAAGTGGGGGCTCAAGCTTGTTTATGTTTATTAGCGCAACCGCAGTTAACGTTATTTGATAGAATACTTAATTTTTGTGACCCGATAAAAATTATGAATGACAGGTTGAGCGATTATCATAAAGAGTCAGAGTCAGGATCATTTTTGTACGAAAAAGTTATTTAACAAAAAGAGTAAAAAGGACTTTCTCTTTTTATTATTACTCATTAATTTCACATCCCAAAAACAAATTCACCTTAAACAACACTTCCTAAAATCAAATCTCTATTATTCTTTTCTTACAGTACATTTCTAGAAACAAATAAAATGAGTTTATCGATAATTCATTGCTCAGGTATTAATAAGATAATTCTTATTAAACGAACTATTTTATTTAAAATAAAAAAAGAAGATAAGGACAAATTACCTTCTTTTAATTTGCGATAAAGATAAGAGTTATTTTTTGTTAAGTGAAAGTTTCACATTACCGTTAGGAACACAGCTACAGGCTAAAATTTTACCTGAATGGTATGGCAGAACTAAGATAGACCTTTAAAAAAGCTTCTTTTTTATAGAGAGAACATGGTTGGCCAAGGTGCTACATGGCCATATTAAATATTACGCTTTAATCAAGAGAATTTCCTTATGGTGTGTCTAATGGCGGCCATGGGTAAAGAAATTTATAAACCTCGTATCAAAAAACAGAATAGATGAATAATTGAGTATTGGTCATATTAGAGCACTATTGTCATTGTATGGTTAAATATAAAAAGGAATTTATATGAGTAAACGAGTCAAACCGATCGAGGTAATAAGGCGTAATATTTGTCCTGTATGTGCAAAAATGGATTGTCCATTTTTAACAAAAGATAAGCATTGTAAGGAGATGATGGATGCGTTTAGGGAAGGTAATATAACCAAAGCGATAAAAATATATTCTCAGCGTTATCTACAGTATGCGGGGCTGATTAGTGGCAGTTTAAAGAAAGCAGTTGAATCATATGATTCTATTATTCAAATGGTTACTTCAACGCCTAAGCAACAAATCAGTATTCCCGTTGAGTTAAATACAGCAATAACATCTGCTCAATCAACTTTAATCCCTGGAAAGACTATTGATAAAGCCACATTGGCTCCGATCGCTGTATTCACTCCTGCAATAACAACGACAAGTACAACGGCGACAGAAACGTTCGGTGCTATTTTAGGTCGTGCATTAGGTTTAGGTGCTGGTCTTATGCTGTATTCCCCTCCCGTTGGGGTGGGGAGTGATAGATACCCTTCGATGATTTATCAAGAATACCCAAAAAACAAAGAAACTGCGCTTACTGACGCTGGGGTGAGGTTAAATATCCCCAAAGAAGCACAGTTGAGAGATATTGCAGCGAAACAAGGGATAATTAATACCTCAGCTATTGTAATCGAACAAGTAGTTAATGGGACAAAACAAATTGAATTAGTGAAAACGGATGCACCCGTTAAAACTCGTGTAGTTGAAGCGAGAAAAACGGTTGAAAAAGGTATTTTTGCTTATATTTTACCAAATGAAAAACAAGAAAGAAGGGTTCAAATTGGTAACGTAGCGATATTAACGGGTACGGCTCTACCTCAATCTGAAAGGCATAAATATCTACCAGGTAAGGTATACGATATACCTAGATTTAATAACTTACCTTTACAGCCGCCAACATTCTTTACTGAAAGTGAGAAAAAGCAGTCCACGCTGAAAGAGCCTATAATTTTGGTGTTTCCATGGGAATTAGGGATAAAACCAATTTATTTATCAACGGGGAAAAAGGATAAACCTCGTCAGGGAGTAAAAGAGCGTGGTCATAGTTATCATCCAGCACCAAGAACTGAAGATATTAAAGGATTGGGTATCCTTAAGCCAGTCCAAGGTAAAACACCTAAACAAGGTGGAGCAGGTAAGCGCAATCGCTGGAAAGATGATAAGGGGCGAAGAATTTATGAATGGGATTCACAGCATGGTGAGCTGGAAGGATATCGTGCCAGTGATGGCCAACATATTGGGGCATTTGACCCAAAAACAGGTAACCAGTTAAAACCAGCTGATCCTAAACGCAATATCAAAAAATATCTATAAGGAAGATAAGATTATGGGATTGAAATTACATACTCAGTGGTTTGATAAAAAAACAGAAGAAATTATAGGAGAGGAATACTCAAAAGATTTTGGTGATGATGACTTCCTGATTGATGAAACAATTGACCCGAAAGATGAAAATATAATTAATAATGGAGTTTTCGATTTACACGAAGGTTGGGTCAACGCTATTCAAAAGCATGTTACACATAAAATTGAATTAAATAAGTATCTTTACCAAATTTCTTTTGATTACCGTGATAAGTGGTAATGAGTAAGCGTATATAATATTTTTTTATATCATTTTGAAAGTCTCTTAACAGAGGCTTTTTTTATTGATCAAAGAGACGTCCTAGAAAAGATTAGTCATTTAATCAACTTTACACACACTCATCCTCAATAAAATCGTCTCCATTACCTTTGTGCTAAAGAATATGATGCTTTCCCCGAAAACCATTAACGACTGGCAATGCAACGAAAATCCGAGTGAGCTTACTTGAGACTAAGAGTTCAATAAACTCAGTTATATATGAATGAGGTAAAATTAATCAATTTAATGTTTACTGATAACGATATATATCATACATAACTGTGTTTATATTTAGTTTTTTATTTAATTTATTTGTTCATATCAATTTGATTTTTATTATCTTTAAATGAAAGTTTCACATTACCGTTAGGAACACAGCTACAGGCTAAAATTTTACCTGAACGTTTAATTGCTCCAGCTTTTAATGCATTAACATCACCTTCATCTAGTTGGATAACACAAGAGCCACAAAGACCCGCCCGGCAACTATAAGGAATGGTATAACCATTATTTTCAAGCTGTTCTAACAGGACTTCTTGGTTATTACCTTCGAAAACCTCACCGTTAAATTCAATGCTGACAGTTTGTTCTTGTGAGTTTTCAACCATAGGTGTTGCTTGTGTTTCAACAGGTGCTGTTACAAGATACTGTTTTGCCTCTTTATAAGCTAATACTTCAACAGTATCTCCTACACGAATAATACCTGTTTGGCGAATGATGATATTTTGACCAAAGTCGACATCACCTGTTTCATCACTACGGAATGTTTGCAGTGTTGCAAGTGGTTCTGTGTTAGGATGTTTAACGCCTTTATCAATACTAATTGTGGTCATGATGCAACGGCTACAAGGTTTCATCAGATCCATCACAACAGAGCCAACACGAATAGTCTGCCAAGTATCTTCTTCAAAAGGCTTTGCACCTGTTATGAGGATATTACCTCGAAATTGCTCAATATTAATTGAAGCAGGGCAGCGTTGTTGTAAGTATTGAAATGAGGCTTCATTGATTAATAAGTAAGGGTAACCATCAGCGAAAGAAACAGCGGTTTCTGGATTTTTTTTCACTCGGCGTGTCGATTTTTCACCAGTCCAACGAAGTTGAACATCCATTTTTAAATAACGACTGAACCACTGATTTATTTCATCTGGTGCCACATACGCGGTAAAATGGTTACCCCAAACTTCTGTCGGTTGCAATGTGGTCTCAAAATCTTGATAGGTGATAGCAATACCCTCACCATCAGGTGCTTGAATATAAATACCATTTGCCATGACAGTGGGAATAAAGCACAGCAAAACGGGGAATTTTCGTGCGGTGATAAACGTCCCTTCAGGCGTGGTTATCATAAAATCACGATCAAACGTGAATCCGCTCTCACGAGCAAAAGCATGAGAAAGTCGAATTCCCTTCATGGATTTAACTGGGTGTATATAAAGGCGTGAAACGTTGATCATCGGTGCTCCCAAAAGACATTATTATTTTTTATAGCCAGTAACTTTATGACAACGTAATACAATTAGCTATAATGCCCAACAATTTTATTTTAGGTGGTAACAATACTATGCGCTCTCTGTTTGCCAGCACAGGCCGAGGTCTGGAAGAACTCTTAAAATCTGAACTTGAACACCTTGGTGCTCAGGCTTGCCAGATAACACAAGGCGGTGTCTATTTTCGTGCTGATGATAAAACCATGTATCAGTCTTTACTTTGGAGTCGTTTAGCGTCGCGTATTATTCTTCCGTTAAATGAATTCAATGTTTACAGCGATTTAGACTTATATCTTGGTGTGCAGGCAATTGATTGGAGTGAGATTTTTACTGTTAATCAGACCTTTGCTATCCATTTTAATGGCACAAATGACGTTATTCGTAACAGTCAATATGGTGCATTAAAAGCGAAAGATGCCATCGTTGATGCATTCCAACGTAAAATAGGGCAACGCCCTGATGTGGCTAAGCAATCTCCTGATATCCGCTTAACTATTCATCTTCACAAAGAAAAAGCCTCTTTATCTTTAGATTTAAGTGGTGATGGTTTACATCAACGTGGTTATCGTGATTTAACGGGGCAAGCACCTTTAAAAGAAAACTTAGCTGCCGCGATTATTATGCGGTCAGGTTGGAAAACAGATACACCATTAATTGATCCAATGTGTGGCTCAGGAACGTTATTAATTGAAGCTGCCATGATGGCAACAGATTGTGCTCCTGCATTAAATCGTGTGCACTGGGGATTTCGCCATTGGTTAGGTCATGATGAAGCGTTATGGAAAGAAGTCACTCATGAAGCTTTCACACGTTTTCGTGAAGGCAAAAAGAATACAACCGCCCGTTTTTATGGTTTTGATGTTGATAAACGTGTATTGGATATGGCAAGAGCCAATGCGCGCAGAGCTGATGTCGCTGATTTAATTACCTTTACTCACGGTGATGCGGCAAAACTAACAAACCCTGTTTCAGCAGAAATCAAAGGGACAATAATCAGTAACCCACCTTATGGTGAACGTTTAGAAAGTGAACCCGCACTTATTGCACTGCATAGTCAATTAGGACGAGCGGTAAAAGCGCATTTTCCAGGTTGGAGATTATCACTGTTCAGTGCATCACCCGAATTGTTAAGTTGCATTCAACTTCGTGCTGAACGTGAGTTTAAAGCGAAAAATGGTCCACTTGATTGTGTGCAGAAGAATTATCTACTTTCTGATACCCCTTCAACGATTAACACAGGACTTGCTGAAGATTTTACAAACCGCTTGCGTAAAAATGAGAAAAAACTCGCAAAATGGGCCAAACAACAGCAAATTGAATGTTATCGTTTATACGATGCTGATTTACCTGAATATAATGTTGCTGTAGACCGTTATGGCGAAAAAGTTGTTATTCAAGAATATGCACCACCTAAAACAGTTAATGAACACAAAGCACGCCAACGTTTGTTTGATGTAATTAGTGCGACAATGGAAGTTTTAGGATTACGTTCTGATCAACTTATTTTAAAAACTCGCCAGCGTCAAAAAGGCAAACTGCAATATGAAAAAATGGCAGAAAAAGGTGATTTTTTCTTAGTTAATGAGTTTGGTGCAAAATTTTGGGTAAATCTAACAGATTACCTTGATACTGGGCTGTTCTTAGATCACCGTATTGCACGAAAAATGCTAGGTGAGATGAGTAAAGGAAAAGATTTCTTAAACCTTTTTGCTTATACCGGTACCGCATCTGTTCATGCCGGCATTGGTGGTGCAAAAAGTACAACGACTGTTGATATGTCACGTACCTATCTTGAATGGGCTGAGAAAAACTTTCAAGCAAATGGCCTGTCGGGTAGACAACACCGTTTAATGCAAGCGGATTGCTTACAATGGTTAATGCAAAGTCATGAACAATTTGATGTGATTTTTATCGATCCACCTACGTTTTCTAACTCAAAACGAATGGAAAACACGTTTGATGTACAACGTGATCATATTGAATTAATGAAACATCTGAAACGTTTGTTGAGAAAAGACGGAACAATTATGTTCTCAAATAACAAACGTGGATTCAAAATGGAATATGACGAGTTAGCAAAAATAGGATTATCCGCAAAAGAGATAACACAGAAAACATTATCGCAAGATTTTGCGCGTAACCGACAAATCCACAATTGCTGGCTGTTAACTCATGCTGGTGAGGAATAATTTACAATGCCGTTAATTAGTTTGACTGGGGCTTATTTATCTTTCAGTGATGCCCCCTTATTAGATAGCACCGATTTATTTATTGATGAAAATGAACGCGTTTGTTTAGTTGGGCGCAATGGTGCAGGAAAATCAACGCTATTAAGAGTGTTATCTAAAGAACAACCTTTAGATGATGGTCAAGTTATTTATGAGCAAGATCTTGTGACTGCTCGTTTACAACAAGATCCACCAAGAGATATTGAAGGCACTATTTTTGACTTCGTGGCACAAGGGGTTGAAGAAGACGCTAAATACTTAACAGATTATCATCATATTTCTAAGCTGATTGAGACTGATCCTTCGGATAAAAACCTCAATAAAATGGCTGAACTGCAAGAAGTGCTTGATAACCGTAACTTATGGTTGCTTGATAGCCGCATTGCTGAAGTGCTAGAAAAACTAGGCTTAAATGGTGAAGCTGAACTCTCTTCTTTATCGGGAGGGTGGTTAAGAAAAGCGGCGTTAGGGCGTGCTTTAGTCAGCGCACCTAAAGTTTTATTCTTAGATGAACCAACAAACCACCTTGATATCGAAACCATTCTTTGGCTTGAGAAATTTTTAAAAGATTTCCAAGGAAGTATTGTGTTTATTTCCCATGACCGTTCATTTATCCGTAATATGGCAACCCGTATTATCGATCTGGATCGGGGGCATTTATCATCATGGCCGGGAAATTACGATAAATATCTTGAAAGCAAAGAAGAAGCCTTGCGTGTTGAAGAGCAACAAAATGCAGAGTTTGACCGCAAGTTAGCACAAGAAGAAACATGGATACGTCAAGGTATTAAAGCACGACGCACTCGTAATGAAGGGCGTGTACGCGCTTTAAAAGCACTGCGTGTTGAACGTAGTGAACGCCGTGATGTATTAGGCAGTGCACGTATGCAAGTCGAAGAAGCAACTCGATCGGGCAAAATTGTGTTTGAGCTGGAAGAGGTTAATTACAGTATTGGAACACGTAAATTGGTTCGTGATTTTTCTGCCAAGGTGCAACGTGGTGATAAAATTGCATTAGTTGGGCCAAATGGTTGTGGCAAAACGACGCTATTAAAACTGATGTTAGGTGACTTAAAAGCAGACAGTGGACGAGTCCATTGTGGTACTAAGCTTGAAGTTGCTTACTTCGATCAGCATCGTGCTGCACTTGATCCTGATAAAACAGTCATGGACAACCTTGCAGAAGGTAAACAAGAAGTCATGGTAAATGGTCGTCCTCGCCATGTATTAGGTTATTTACAAGACTTCTTGTTCCCGCCTAAGCGTGCGATGACACCTGTTCGTGCTCTGTCTGGCGGTGAAAGAAACCGTTTATTACTTGCGCGTTTATTCTTAAAACCAAGTAATTTACTGATCCTCGATGAACCAACCAATGATCTGGATGTTGAAACATTAGAATTATTGGAAGAGCTGGTGGATGCGTACCAAGGAACTATTTTACTCGTCAGCCATGATCGTGAATTCGTTGATAACAGTGTTACTGAATGTTGGATTTTTGAAGGCGATGGCGTTATTAATAGTTACGTGGGGGGATATTTTGATGCTCAACAACAAAGAGCACAGACTGTTTCATTGAAAAATGATCAAAATAAACCACGTAATGCACCAGAAAAAGCTGAAAAAGAAGCCAAAACTAAAGATAGCGCCAAAAAAAACACTCGTAGTGGTAACAAGTTAAGTTATCATTTAACGCGTGAGCTTGAACAACTTCCTGCTAAGTTAGAAAGTTTAGAAACGCAGTTAAGTGCGTTACAAGAAGAAGTGAGTGCGTCAGATTTCTTTACTCGTCCTCACGAAGAGACAGAAAAAGTGCTAAAGGCGCTGGCAGACAAAGAACAAGAGCTTGAGACCGCTTTTGATAGATGGCAAGAGCTGGAAATAATGCAAAACGGTGAATAACCGATTGAAAGCGGGGCATGATGCCCCGTTTTACTTACTAGATTGAATGTTCTTTTATTGATTATCAAAAATAAGAGGTGTCGCTGTGTGCTCTGGTCAACAACATCGTCATGAACATAAGCATGAGCAAATATTATGTCCTCAGTGCGATCTGGTGGTCAATGTTCCTGAATTAGCGCAAGGAACCAAAGCCACATGCCCTCGTTGTCACTCGGTATTAACAGCTCGTTGGCGTCAGCCTTTTTATCAGCCTGTTGCATTGGCAATCAGTGCATTATTTATGTTATTTATGGCGAGTCAATTTACCTTTGTGAGCATGGAAGTTGCAGGTATTGCCAATAATATTACTCTGATGCAAATCCCAAACGTGATGTTTAGTGAAAATTACATCGAACTGGGGGCTTTTTTCTTATTATTTGTCCAGATTGTGCCTGCCTTTTGTATGTTGGCAATTTTATTACTTTGCACACCGATTAAATTACCTAGGAAGTTACAAATCTGGTTATCTCGTATTTTATTCCAACTTAAATCATGGTGTATGGCAGAAATTTTTCTTGCCGGAATTTTAGTCAGTTTTGTTAAATTAATGGCATATGGTGATATTGGTTTAGGATTAAGTTTTTTACCTTATGTGCTTTATTGCTTATTTCAAATTCGTGCTTTCCAATGCCTTGATAGGCATACATTATGGGAGAAGTTAGAGCCTCGTCCTGCCTATCCTGATATAGAGTCAGGCAAATCAGGCCTAAAGCAAGGGGTTAGATTATGCCGTTCCTGCACGGCAATTTTGCCAGTTTCACAATATGAATGCAGTCGTTGTGAAGTTAAAGGACACGCAAGAAGACCAAAAAGTTTGCAATGGACAGTCTCTCTGCTGATTACGTCATTAATCCTTTATATCCCAGCTAATTTATTACCTATTATGGTGACTGAATCTCTGGGCAATAATATTTACTCGACCATTATGGCTGGGGTTATTTTGTTATGGGAAGATGGTTCTTATCCTGTTGCCATGGTGATATTTATTGCCAGTATTATGGTGCCCAGTTTAAAAATGATCGCGATTGCTTGGTTATGTTGGGATGCGCATAAATCAAAAGGTAAAAGAGATCCTGCCAGAATGCATTTTCTCTATGAAGTTGTTGAATATGTCGGGCGTTGGTCAATGATCGATGTCTTCGTTATCGCGGTTTTAGCTTCATTAGTCAGAATGGGACGTCTGATGAGCATCTACCCTGATTTTGGTGTGGTGCTATTTGCATTGGTCGTCGTGTTAACTATGTTCTCTGCAATGATGTTTGATCCTCGGTTGACGTGGGATAAGTGTACAGCCGATGATGATAACCCCATGATTAAGGAGCCTAAGGGTGACTGAAAAGAATGAAACTGCTTTCGAGGAAGCAAAAATTAACAAATTAAAAAGCTGGTCTCCAGTTTGGATTATCCCTCTAGTCACTTTACTGATTGGTGCATGGATACTTTATTATCATTTCAGCCATCAAGGCCCAGAAGTTACATTAATTACCTATAATGCCGAGGGGATTGAAGCGGGTAAAACCAAAATTAAAAGCCGTAGTGTAGATATTGGCTTAGTTGAAAGTGTCACACTCGACAGTAATTTTAGCCGCGTTATTATCAATGCACGTCTTGATACAGGCATGAACGAGTTATTACGTACTGACACAGCATTCTGGGTTGTAAGGCCACAAATAGGCAAAGATGGTGTAACTGGCTTAGGAACCTTGCTTTCAGGTGCTTATATTGAGTTACAACCAGGATTAACTGGTAAAGAAAAAGATGAGTTTAATCTCCTTGATGCCCCTCCGCTTGCTTCACCGGATGCTAAGGGTATCCGCATTAATTTAGTCAGCGAAAGAGCGGGCCAATTAAATGCAGGTGATCCGATTTTATTCAGAGGTTATCAAGTTGGCTCAGTTGAAACCAGTGAGTTCAACATTGATAGTCGAGACATGCATTACCAACTCTTTATCAAAGCCCCTTATGACAAAATGGTGACATCCAATGTTCGATTCTGGAAAGATTCAGGTATTGCCTTTGATATGTCTTCATCGGGTGTACGAGTTGAAATGGCGTCACTTTCTACACTCTTTAGTGGAGGCGTGAGTTTTGATGTTCCTCCTGGTTGGTTACCTGGTGAACAAATTGCACCTAAAACTGAATTTAAGCTTTACGATAATGAAAAGAGCATTCAAAACTCGTTATATACCGATTACCGTAGCTACATCATGTTCTTCTCTGATTCAGTGAGAGGATTACAAGCAGGTGCTCCGGTCGAATTCCGCGGAATTCGGATGGGAACCGTTGTTCAAGTGCCTTATTACACGAAAGGTATGCAACAATCACTGGATAAAGATTTCCGTATTCCTGTACTTATTCATGTTGAGCCAGAACGTTTTGCCAATGATGTTGGTGAAAGTTTTGATTTTGTTAAAGAAATATCCTCTGCTTCTAATAATGGACTAAGAGCGTCATTGAAATCAGGAAACCTTTTAACGGGTGCGTTGTATATTGACCTCGATTTCTATCCGGATGAAACCAAATGGGAAGGGACTCAAGAAGTCGCGGGTTTCCAACAAATTCCTACCGTAAGTTCAGGTTTAGCGCAGATCCAGCAAAAAGTGATGACATCACTTGATAAGATAAACAATCTTCCTGTTGAGCCAATGCTCAAAGAGATGACAGCGACATTATCTGAAAGTCAAAAAGCAGTCACTGAGGCTAAAGAAACGTTAAAAGCATTGAATGCCATGATTGGTAGTGATGAATTTAGAAACCTCCCTAATGATATCCAACAATCATTGAAAGAGATCAATCGCAGTATGCAAGGCTTCCAACCCGGTTCTCCTGCATACGGAAAAATGATCGATAACATGCAACAGCTTGATCAGGTGTTAAGAGAGATGCAGCCTTTATTGAAAACATTGAACAATAAGAGCAACGCATTGATTTTCGAAGCGAAGGAAGGTAAAGATCCAGAACCAAAGAGGGCTGAGAAATGATGAAATACATCATTGGAATATTTGTATTGATGCTAACGGCATGTTCAAGCCAGACTAATAAAACGTATTATCAGTTACCTGATATTTACCAGAATGGTGTATCAGTAGAAGTAACGACAATACAAGCAGCGAAGAAGCCTCAAATCTGGGTTCAGCCGATCCGCTTATCTAATATGCTAGTAAGTGCAGGAATTGTTTATCAAACAACGGATATTAACTATACCGTAGCGAACCAACATTTATGGATCAACCCACTTGATCAGCAATTACAACAAAATCTTATTTCGGGGTTGACTAAATCATTGCCTGATACGGTTGTTGCTAATCAGCCAGTTGAAGATAAGCTGGCGAAATTAACAGTAACTGTTAATTACTTCCAAGGTCGGTATGACGGAAAAGTCATTATTTCAGGTGATTGGATTTATGCTGTAGACAATAAGGTTATTAGTCAGCCATTTTCATTAGTGTTGACACAAACAGAAGATGGTTATCCCGCTTTAGTACGCACATTAGGGCAAGGTTGGGAACAGGTTGTCTCTGATATCGCGAAAGCAATTCAAGCGCAATACTAACTGATTTAGCATTACGTTTATTAAAACCCAATACTCTCTTAAATTATATTTAAGTGGGGTATTGGGTTTTGTTTATTTAAAAAACAAAAAAAGGAAACAGTATGTTAGAAAGCCTTAAAAAGAAATATCCCACTGCGATCAGTTGGTCATTTGGGGATAATGCTCAGTTAGCGGATGAGCTTGCTATGCTGGTGGTAGAAGGAAAAAAAACGGCAACGTGTAGCTCATTAAATGGTTTTTTTAGTGACAGCGTTATTCCTGTTATTGGGGGCTTTAGCATTATTCTAAATAGTAAAAATGAGCCTATTTGTGTTATTCGAACACGTTCTTTGCAACTAATCCGATTTAATGAAGTCACCGAAGAATTGGCTAAGAGAGAAGGCGAAGGGGATTTAAGTTTGGCATATTGGCAAGAAGGACATAAAGCCTTCTTTAATCGAGAAGGTCATTTTTCAGAAGATATGGAGTTGGTATTTGAAGAGTTTGAATTAATAGAAGTATGTAAGTGGTGTTAATAGCCTATTTTATTTTCAATAATAGCTAATTCCTTAATAAAACAAAGGTAATTAAAAAGAGTTTTCTACAAAAAAATAAAAATAGAGCAAAAAGTTATATTTATAAACCAAGTCTTATATTGACATAATTTTAAATTAAAACATCATTTTGTCTTACTTGATTTTTTGGTTTTATGAAATGAAAATGGAAAAAATATTTTTTGTTTCTTTATTGTTTTAAAATATCAATAGGTTATATTTATCTGCAATGTAACTTATTAAAAAACTAGATAATATTTTAATAAAAACATTAAATAAAATAAATGATAACAATAGTTATTAAACTTGCGGTTGGCTCAATATCACAAATATGACATTTGTATTAACTTCTTTACTTGCTTAAATGCTCAATAAAGCGTATCAATTTATAGTGGTTGTTGAAAAAACAATCATTATCTTTCCGCTTAAACTTAGAACGTGAGGGTTGTCTAGATATGAAAAGACAGAAACGAGATCGTTTAGCAAGAGCATTATCGAAAGGTTATCAAGCTGGTATGCAAGGTCGTTCAAAAGAACTTTGCCCTTATTTCGCCATTGATGCGCGTTCACATTGGCTTGGAGGTTGGCGACAGGCGATGGAAGATCGCCCGAGTCTGGTAAAATAAATAACCCGTCGTAGTGAAATAGATAATAGCTTATTTTTAGCTATATTAAATATTATCACTAAGATTTTACCGACAATCAAAACGAGGGTTATTTATATACATTCCTATGTACATATTGAGCATAGGACAATTTGAGTATAAATAACAAACGATTAATTTGGATATAAAAAAGGCTTACATATTTTGTAAGCCTTTTTACGTTATATTATCATTACTTTTTTAATTTTATTTCATGAAAATTTTTACGTAAGCGAAAACCATAAACAGTAAGAAAAATAGCAAGTATTGTATTGACGGAATTATATAGCCAATCAATTTTTTCTGAAGTAAACCAAGTTATAAAAGATGTAAATATCAAAAATATGCCACCATAAAACATAAAGTCTGCCTATTTTTTTAGATACTTTTCCTTTGTTAATCACTTATTTTCCTTAAATTTTCTTTTTATAAAAACTAATTTAACTTAAAGGTTTTCTTTTGATTTTTTAAATAATTTATATAAGTTTGGGCTATATAAACATAATGAGGTTATAGAAAAGCCTAAGATCCATTTTATATCGAATTGACTAGCATACATACAAATAAATATAATCAATAAAATCGTGAGACGATAGCCAATGGCTTTACAAAGAAAAAAAGTAAGTTCAATAAGAAAGCTAAAGAGTTCTACAATTGCGCTTATAATCATATCCATACGATTATTCCTTAACATAATCTACTTGTACTAAGTTGATATAAATTTTTAGTATCATATTTATTTATGATAAGAAAGCTCACTTAACTTAAGCTTATATTTATATATAAAATTCATTTACTAATTTAATGACACTATACATAGATTAATTTATTATAGCGACTTTTATTTACAAGGAAGACTTCAATGAAAAAACCAATCTCATTATGGATAATATTAATTGCTTTTACTTTTTTCACACTAGGGCAATTAATGTCTTCATTTACTAGTGTTTCGACTTTATTGAGTGTATTTATAAAAAATAGTGCGAATTTTAATTTAATAGCTTCTCTTTCTATATTGTGGAGTATGATACAAACTTTTTCACTCCCTACTTTATATGTTATTACACTTTTTGTTATTTTTATGAAGAAAGAAATAGCACCAATGATGCTGAAAATATTCTGGAGTATATCAATGTTTCCGATCACTATCGCAATAATAATTGGAATTCAAAATGCATTTGATAATACAAATGGTAGTAATCAAGCAGAAAATTCAGGTGAAGTATTAGGTGTTTTATTTTTAGCCGGTTTATTTGTTTATCTCACATATAGCTTATTTTTCTCTGCTAAAATTAAGCATCATTTTCAGTGTCTAAAAGATAAGCAATCGACGGTTTGTGTTGATAAAAACTGAATTGAATATGATCTGTTTTTTATAAAGAAAATAAATACACTGTTAGTGTAGATAAAAAAATACCGTGTACTTTATGTTACACGGTATTTTTATAATAGATTCGGATTATTATCGAACTTAGAATGCAGTTGTATCTTTAAATAAGCCAACTTTTAAGTCTTTTGCTTCATAAATCAGCTTACCATCAACATACACTTCACCATCGGCAATACCCATAATCAGTTTACGATTGATAACACGCTTGAAATCAATTTTATAGGTAACTTTTTTTGCTGTTGGTAATATTTGTCCGGTAAATTTAACTTCGCCTACACCGAGTGCGCGGCCTTTACCTTCACCACCAAGCCAACCAAGATAGAAGCCAACAAGTTGCCACATAGCATCAAGGCCTAAGCAACCTGGCATTACTGGATCATTGACAAAGTGACAGTCAAAAAACCATAAATCTGGCTTGATATCGAATTCTGCTTCGATAAAGCCTTTATTATGGGTGCCGCCATCTTCCGTCATTTTAATGATGCGATCCATCATTAGCATATTACCCGATGGCAGTGGTGGGCCATCTTGGCCAAATAATTCACCACGGCCTGAAGCAATGAGGTCTTCTTTAGAATAAGATTCGCGTTTATCAACCATTGTCTATATAGCCTTTATCATGTGTAAGTCAACAGAATAGCTTACACTTGTACGCTGAACAACTCCGATCACTTGAAACAGAATTATCTGAATAACCGTAAGAACCAAGGTAACTTAGGTCTATCTTGGTTATTTGCAAGTGTTATACGGTCATGAATAACAGCTAACAGGTGTGCGTCAGATTGTTCTGGTTCGCCTTGTTCTTCATAATATGGCTGACGAGTCAGTAGCATTATTGCTTCTGCTACATGGGTTACGGGCCAAATATGAAATTTCTCTTCTTTTACTGCCTGTTGTACATTTTCATTTAGCACAAGATGACGAATATTCGCAAGAGGGATAATGACACCTTGTGATCCGGTTAATCCTCTTTGTTGGCAAATATCAAAGAAGCCTTCGATTTTTTGGTTTACGCCACCAATCGGTTGAACCTGACCAAATTGATCAACAGCACCAGTTACAGCAATTTGTTGGTCAATGGGGTGCAGTGCAAGCGTACTAATTAATGCACATAATTCAGCCAGAGAGGCGCTATCACCATCAACTTCACCATATGATTGCTCAAAAACAATAGAAGCGCTAAATGGCTGTGGTTGGTCTAAACGTAACTCTGAGTTTAAGTAAGCTTGCATAATCATCATCCCTTTAGCATGAAGATTACCACCAAGCTCTGCTTTTCGCTCAACATCCGTAAATTCGCCATCACCAATATGAGCAACACAGGTAATACGAGTGGGTTCACCAATTAAATCAGGATAACCAGGATAATCTAAGACAGAAAGCCCATTGATTTGACCAACAGCTTCGCCTTCTGTTTGTATCATAATTTGATCTTGTAGAATTTCATCACGGCTACGTTCTAATAGATAACTATGCCGCCATAAGCGATTTTCTTCAGCTTTTTTTAATGCATCAGCATTTAGATAAGCATCATGATTAAAACGCATAGCGTAACGAAGTTGACGTAAGATCCATTCTAAATCTAAGCTCAATATCAGCTGATCTTCATGTTGTCTTGCCGCTTGTGTTAACAACACTTCCCATGCATCGGCTGATAAAGAAGGGAGGTGATATTTTTGGCATAATGTATTCACAAAACCGCACCACTGAGAAAGTGCATTTTCGTCTTCTAAATACATGTCATATTCATATTCGCCATATAAAGCATTACTACTAAACTCGGGTTCCATAAACTCAAGTTCTTCAAGACTGAGTCTATCACCAACTAGAATAACGCGCAGATTGAGAGGCATGCTTTCAATGGGCAAAGGTAAGGATTGATTATCATTCCAAACTAACCATTCAAAACGTTGTTCTTCAACCATTTTTTTAAGGCGGAACCACATTAATGGTTGTGCTAATAAAGATTTAATAGAGAGAACTAAGACGCCACCATTCACTTTATGCAGTAAACCGGGGCTCACAGTGACTTCATTCTTATGGTAATAAAATGAGCCAAAAAGTTGTTCGGGTTCTATCCACTGGCAGCAAGTAATGGATTCTGATGATGAAAATGCACCTTGTACATTTTCTTGCCAATAGAGTTTATTTGATTCTGCTTGATAAGCACCAACAACTGGATAGGTTTTGATTTCTGATTGTGTCAATGTATCAGTCAGCATATCAAAATACGCAGCAGAATCATCGGCTTTAAGCAGCATAAATTGACCTGAATCTGCATTATTTAGCCATTGTAGGCTTTCATACAGGCGAGGTTGAACCTCACGAAGTAGAGATGCAGGTAATTGAGATGCTGTTTGAAAGAAAGTCTGATAGGAGGCGTAATTAGGGCGTAACGCCTGCCATTCTAATTCGTTGTTTTTCAAGGTTACCGTTTTTATTATTGGTTAGTGAAAAGAGATTTATTTAGATACCGTATAGCGATATCTATCCTGCAATAAGACGGTTCTTTAACTGTCATCAACTGCGTAGGCAGGGAATATGTATTGCTACTACTTATAACAACAAGCTAATAAATAGCCATTATGGTTTTAGGGTAGCGACGCTCGATTCTATCATAATGTGCTCAGAAAACTATCCCTTATCAAATCTTGTTATTAATTGATAAAAAAGATTATCTAAAATAACTTCGCCTATAAAATAGGCTAAAAATTTCGGTTCAGTGGCAGTATTTTTGTAAAATTGTTGATAAACTACTATATAGTTACGTTGTCACGGGGGTTTGTATGAAATATCAACAATTAGAGAACCTAGAATGCGGCTGGAAATGGGCCTATCTAGTAAAAAAACACCGTGAAGGTGAATTAATTACCCGTTATATTGAAAAAAGTGCGGCTGATGAAGTGGTTGAGAAATTGTTACTTATCGAATCACAACCATCAAAAGTAATAGAGTGGATAGACTTACATATAAATCCTGAGTTATCAAATAGGATGAAACAAACTATCAGGGCCCGTAGAAAACGTTATTTTAATGCAGAGCATCAGCATACACGTAAAAAATCTATCGATTTAACATTTAAGGTTTGGCAACGTTTATCGGCTTTATCTCAGCGTCGGGGAATAACATTATCAGAGACGATAGTGCAATTAATTGAAGATGCTGAACGCAAAGAACAATATGCACTCAAAGTACATAGTTTAAAAGATGGATTAATTGAGTTACTAGAACGAGATAAAGGTAAATAAATAATATTTTCTTTTGGTTAATTGAGGTTTATTTTTATCCTCAATTTTTATTGTAATATTTCATACCTACTTTACTCAGTACGCGTTATCTCCCTGTTCGTCAGGGCGTAGGGGATTAAATCTTACCTACCGTTATACAACAATTCTCTTGTATCTTGGTTTATATCTCTTTATTTCATATACCTATACCCATAAAGAAAAACCCTGCCATTGGCAGGGTTTTGAATTCATCAACAGTAGATTAATCTACTATCTGAATTATTTACCAGGTTGAACAACAACTTCAGTTGTACCTTGGATTTCGATTTCAACACGACGGTCTGGCGCTAAGCAATCGATCAGAGCTGAACGAGCTTTAACGTTGTCACAGGTGTTGCCAGTAACTGGATTTTCTTTACCACGACCTTCTGCAGAGATGCTGTTTGCAGGGATACCTTTAGAAACCAGGTAATCAACTACAGATTGAGCACGTTTTTCTGACAGAGGCAGGTTATAGTTTTGTGAACCGATACGGTCAGTGTAACCGATAACAACGACACGACCTTGAGTTGGGTCGATGTTAGCCAGTTCAGAATACAGACCATTCAGAGCATCTTGACCTTCAGCTTTCAGAGTTGATTTGTTGAAGTTAAACAAAACGTCTGAACGCAGAGTAAAGGTTTTGTTCTCAACAACTGGTGCTGGCGCGACAACTGGTGCTGGCGCTACAACTGGTGCTGGCGTTTCTTGGTTGAAACGGTAAGCAACACCAACACTCAGCATGCCGTTGTCTGGACGTGCATTCAGAGTACCTTTATCACCGATGTTGTTGATCCATTGATATTCAACACGGGTAGCGATGTTTGGAGTAATCGCATATTCAGTACCTAATGCAAACACTGGAGAAACACCAGTATCGTTATTAGAAAAACGTTCTTGAGCTGGAGATGCTGAAGTTGCGTTTTTAGTTGCAGATGAATCTGCACGCCATACCATACCACCTAAACGTGTATAAACGTCTAAGTCTTCCATTACTGGATAGCTTAATTTAGTGGTTAATTGGACACCTTGTGCACGGAATGCGCCGTTATCATATGAACCTTTGTAAGTCATACGACCTAACCAATCATAACCCAGTTCAAAACCTAAGTATTGGTTGTACTGATAACCAGCAAATGCACCTGCACCTAACTGATCACGGTGAGTGTTACCGTTACCGATAGAAGTATCACCGAAATGATTACTTGTACCTTGGTATTGAGACCAACCTAATTTACCACCGGTATACCAGGTATTGTCTTTTGGAGCTGCTTGCGCTGCAGTTGCGAAAGCTGCCACTGCCACTGCTAATGCGATAGCTGTCTTTTTCATTTTTACGCCTCGTTATCATCCAAGTTAGGCATTTGGCTTTAAGCCTTATTATTTGCCCTTGGTTAAATTATTGTTAGGAATCCAATGCTTTCATCAAATGATGATCCCAAAAAATGGGATTTAAAGCATAACCTTAACGACATAAAGTCTACAATGAACTTAAAAAGTTACAAGTAATCCTTTAAAATTCGACTTAAAATTTTAAAAAGATCTGCCTTATTCCACAATGGGGAAGATTCTGTATTTTTGTTAAATTTATTGTAACTCTATGATTTAGGTTATAAATACTTTTAACTTATCTTAAATGATATAAGGGTGTTTTGAGTATTAGGAAAACTCTTAAATTTCACTAATGGTAGTGAATTGAATGAATTTTTACGGAATTTAAATGTCGTTTAGGTGTATTAGTACTTTCTAAATGGATATTTGCGTTGATTTGCTGTCGCATAATAAAGCCGAGAGTTTTACCTTTGCTGGCAGCCTGTTCTAATTTTTTCATCTCTTCTGGTGATATTTCGGGTAGCCAACCTAAAACAACACTGTAATTACCACTCATTAATGCTTTTTCCATTAAATCGACCGTAGTTATCATATTGATATGATTTAATTGAATTATTTTATTAAGTGGCAAACCTGCTTTTTTTAGCCAAGAGCGATTTAGTTTTTGTTGTGGATTAAGCCACAGTAACCAACGTGATTCATGACTATACTGTTTCAGTAATGGCAACAAAATATGATTAATGACGAGTGGGTTTTGATAGAGAAGTTCACTCACCATACCTTGTTTATTATCATTCTCAGAGATAGTCTTTATTAAAGGGATAGATAGAGGCAATACCTCGTTCGAGATCTCTTGGAGAATAGTATTTTGTCTTGTCGGAGATGATGTTGAGATTTTCATGGTTACCTCGTTCTAATATATACTGTATGAATATACAGTATCCCTAAATTTCGCTTAAATCAAGATCAATTTTTTGAAAGTTCCTCTCAAATTTTATGTAAATTCCCCTTTTCTAACGGTTAACTATTGGCAATAAAAAGGAAAGTCTTTATTGTCCCCTTGTAATATCTACTTGCATGTTTTTGAATTCAAAGATAAAAAATTAATATCAATAGTGTTATTGGAGTTTTAATGTCATTTTTACCTGAGCAAAGGAACGCTCATTTATTATCGCGTATTGCGAAATATGGAGAGTTAACAACGAAGTCTCAATTTGGTGGTGTTAGTTTAATGATTGATGACGTTATGTTTGCTATCACAACAGATAACGAACTTTATCTGAAAGGAAGTGGTTTTTTAGAGACGCTCTATAAGGCAACAAAAATGGAAGCCTATGTCTACCTAAAGAAAGGGAGCCCTATCACATTACGTTATTATCAAATAACAGATACTTTATGGGAGAATCAGCAAAAATTGGATCAATATATTGATCTGTCATATCACTACAGTATTCAAGAGTATTTAGGTCAACGAAAAAGGCCTTGCCGCATAAAGGACTTACCTAACCTTGGCGTTATATTAGAGAAGAAACTGAATCAAATAGGTATTAATAAAGTTGAAGAACTTCGCTTGATAGGTGCGAAAGCGTGTTATTTAAAGCTAATACATAGCCATCATTTAAAAAATAGTGAACTCTTATTGTCATTGGCTGGTGCAATAGTGGGATGTCATCGTTCAGTATTACCAAATCAGCTTAAAACTGAGCTATTAGATTGGTATAACGAATTGTCTTTTTAGTCAGAAAAATAAAGGATTGCTATTTTCTCTAATGTCCTTATAGGGATTAGAGAAAATAGCATCAATTAATCATTAAACTGGTGGTTGAGATAGGCTATTAAGTTCACCTTGCTCAATAATTTGGATACAGTTAATGATTTGTGGTAGTAAATCTAACAATAATCGAATTTGAGTTAGTATTAATTGAATACGACCATCATCTGCGTTAGGAAATGTATTGATCCTTTCAATCAATTCTACATGAGATTGTTTAAAAGCCTTATCTTGCGGTGTTTTACGCCGTAAAGCAGAATCAATATAACAGACAGTATCATTAAGCAGAGCAAGTACGTTTTCATTTTCTATTTTAGAACGGTGAACACCCAATGCGGAAATATAGCTGAGCAGGGTATGATTCAAACAGAGTAATTGAAAAGCTGCTTCTTGAGAGGCTTGATAACTTTTAGGTTCTGATGACATATTTGAAATTAGTGATGCTAATTCGCCATCACTGCTATGAGCATTACGCCGAGCAACTCGATAACCCAAGCTATTATCTTTCCCTTGATAATATTGAATGAGGATAGCATCAAGGTAATAACAGTTATTGGTCATTGTTTTTTGAATAACTAAAGGCAGTTGGCGGAATTTCCAATCGGGCCAAATAAAGCTGACAGCAAACCAGGCAATTGCACAACCAATTAAGGTATCAATAATACGAGGAAGGGCAACATCATAACCCTCGCCCAGTAAATTGAAGCTCAACAAGACTAATAAGGTAATAAAGAGTGTGGCATGTGCATATTGTATCGTTCTAAATGCGAAGAAAAGGGTACCTGTTATCACAATCAAAACTAACTGCCCTTCAATTGAAGGAACAAAATATAAGATAGGAAAACCGATTAAAATGCCAATAATGGTACCACTGACACGTAATGTTAAACGCCGGCGAGTGGCATTGTAGTTTGGTTGGCAAACAAACAAGCTGGTTAATAATATCCAATAGCCTCTGTCTAATTGGAAAAATTGAATAACGGCATAACCAATACAGAGCACTAATGACATTCTAACGGCATGCCTAAAAAGAGCCGATTTAGGCGTGAGATGTTCTTTTATTCTTAATGCAATATCTCGCCACCCTGTTAAACCATCATCAGAAAGTTGAGTTTCTTCTTTTTGATCATGTGATATTTGGTACTGCTCTGTACTAATGCTTCGTAAAAGCGCATCAATGCCTTGAAGATTTTGTAATAAATTATTTAAAGGCGTCATTAATTGTGGTTCTGATGTCGTATTTTTTAAATGACTTAATGCATTTTCTAAATAATTAATAGAGCGTTCAAGTGCGGGGTTATGTTGATATTTTTTATGCCAAAGAATGGATTGGGCTACTTGTTCACAAGCTCTTGCTTGCATAGACAGTAAACGTTGAAAACGAAAAAGCACATCACTATGGCGTAATTCATTACTTAGTAGCTGATACTGAACATGGGATGAACTGGCTCTTTCATGAATATCTTGAGCCACAAAATAATAGTGAAGTGTAAAGCGGCTACTGCGCTGGCCTCTATCACCTTTTAAGCGGCTTAATAATGCGACTTTAGTTTGATTCATAGTATCAATGAGCTGGCTATTTGCCATTGCTAAACTATAAAGCGAATGTTGATAATCGTCTTCAATATCTGGATCAAATAAAGTGGCTTTAGCTTCAAGGTATGTCGCAAGCTGTTGGTAGCATCGGGTTAAATTATCTTGAACAGGTCGGATGGGGAATAATAAATGACCAATTAAAGTGAGTACGTTATACCAAATTGCCCCTAATAACAGTAAAACAGGTTGTTCATACCATTCTGGAAAAATAGGCATTCCTAGCATGGTATAAATAGCGATTAGTAAAGCACCAAAAGCAATTGTGGCATAACGTTGCCCTAAAGCCCCGAGTAAAATAAATCCCCAAGTAGAAATTGCTAAACCCAAAAAGAATAAAATTGGGTATGGATAAAGCAATCCTATTGATGCCGAAGCAAGTAGAAAGCAGCATAAAGTAATGACAAGGTTTTTTAAGCGACCAACAAGCCTGTCATCTAAGTCAGTTAGTGCCGCCGCAACCACACCTAAAGTGAGTGGTATGGTATATTTCGGCTCTTGCCCTAAAACCCAAGGAAACAAAGTCGTTCCCGTAAGTGCGATTATTATGCGAATATAATAGAGAAAGTGGCTATTATAGATAAATCGGCGGGCGCCATTTAGCAAAGTAAACACAAAAAGCCCTTAAATAAACAAAATGAAGATAATTACCTCTTAGAATATAGGGTTTATCACCGATTAAAAAGAGCCTAACAACAGACTATTTGTTATTTATTGTAGGAATTACAGTATGGAACTGAAATCCACCCCAATGGGACAACGTTTAGCACAACATCCTTATAATAGCGTCAAATTGTTAAATGCAGGCATTGAAGTCAGCGGTGAAAAACATCAATATTTAATTCCTTTTAACGAGTTGATTAATATTTTCTGTAAAAAGGGAATTGTATGGGGTGAATTAGAATTTTTACTTCCTGAAGATAAAGTTGTTCGATTACATGGAACAGATTGGGAAGAAACTCAGCAATTTTATCGTTACCTTTACCAAACATGGCAAAATTGGAGTAAAGAAATGAGCGAAATAAGCGCTCAAGTTCTTGAGAAACAACTCCAGAATATCGCTGAAATCACACAATCAAATAAATGGATAAAGCAATCCCATTTGAGTGAAATTCAACAATCCATTAAAGAGAGTTTTTCTGCACTGCCTCTTCCACTTGAACGTCTCACTCAATTTGATCATTGCCAAGCACTTTATCACCAATGTTTAGAATGGCTAAAACAGGGTGATCAGCTTATTAATAAAGAAAATTCTGCATGGATAACACAAATGCTAAATGCGCATACGGAATTTTTTAATACCATTGAATCATCTCCACTAAATGAATCACAATGTCGCGCAGTTATTAATGGTGAAGAAAATATTTTAGTTTTAGCCGGTGCGGGAAGTGGTAAAACATCAGTATTAGTGGCAAGGGTTGGCTGGTTACTGCGCCGTCATTTAGCTCAACCTGATCAAATTTTATTACTGGCTTTTGGTCGTAAAGCCGCGCAAGAAATGAATGAACGGCTTTCATCACGTTTAAATGTTGATATTATGGCAAAAACGTTTCACGCTCTAGCATTATCGATTATTCAACAAGCGACCAAAAAACAACCTAAAATTAGTGAGCTTGAAATAAACAGTGAAAAAAGAAGGGCATTATTATTAGGTGAATGGCGAAATCAGTGCCAGCAGAAAAAAGCACAAGCAAAAGGATGGCGAGAGTGGTTATCTCAAGAATTTGAATGGGATATTCCAGAAGGTGAGTTTTGGCATGATAAAAAATTAGAAAATCAAATTGCGGTAAGATTAGAACGTTGGATTGGCTTATTAAGAATGCAGGGCGGTAGCCAAAAATTACTGATTGAAAGTGTACAATCTGAATATACTGAAATATTTAAAAAATATTTAAAATTATTAGCACCATTATTAAAAGCTTGGAAATCGGCATTAAAAGAAGAAGAGGCGATCGATTTTTCGGGCTTACTACATCAAGCTATCAGTCTTATTGAAAAAGGACGTTTTATAAGCCCATGGAAGCATATTCTTGTTGATGAATTCCAAGATATTTCTCCTCTTAGATCCTCATTATTAACGGCATTAAAACAACAAAATAAACAAACATCTTTATTTGCTGTAGGTGATGATTGGCAGGCTATTTATCGTTTTAGTGGTGCCGAGTTATTATTAACGACGTCTTTTCATCATATCTTTGGTGACGGTGCAGAATGCGCATTAGATACGACCTATCGTTTTAATGACACAATAGGGAATGTGGCAAATACGTTTATTCAACAAAACCCATCGCAATTATCTAAACCTTTAAATAGCTTAGTCAAAGGTAATAAAAAGGCAGTTGTGTTGCTAGCTGATGATCAGCTCGAAAGCTTATTAAATAAGATGAGTGGCTATGTCGGTGAAGATGAAACGATTCTTTTATTAGCCCGTTATCATTACTTGAAACCAGAATTATTAAAAAAAGCAAAGACACGTTGGCCTAATTTAAATTTAGAGTTTATGACATTTCATGCATCGAAAGGGCAACAAGCAGATTATGTGATCATTTTAGGCCTGCAAGAGGGAACAGATGCCTTTCCTGCCCCAGCAAGAGAATCAATTATTGAGTTAGCACTATTACCAAAAGTTGAAGATTATCCTAATGCAGAAGAAAGACGTTTGATGTATGTCGCATTAACAAGAGCGAAAAAACAAGTATGGCTGCTGTTTAATAAACAACAGCCATCCTGTTTTGTGTCAGAGCTAAAATCTCAAGGTGTTCCTATACAGCGAAAACCTTAGGATTATTTTAGTCTTTCTTTTAAGTAACCTTCGTAATCAGGAATTTTAATTATAGATTCTTGTGAGAACAGAGGTGATGAAATTAAGAAGTTTGCAGTTGCACGATTGGTTGCAACTGGAATATTCCACACTGTCGCTAAGCGCAGAAGCGCTTTTACATCCGGATCGTGTGGAACTGCATTTAACGGGTCCCAAAAGAAAATCATAATATCAATTTTCTTTTCAGCAATCATGGCACCTATTTGTTGATCACCCCCCATTGGGCCACTTAGCATTTGAGTAACAGAAAGGCCTGTGTGGTGATTAATTAAATTACCGGTGGTTCCGGTTGCAAATAACTTGTGTAGGGACAGTTGTTCACGATTATTTTCAACCCATTCCAGTAATGAGCTTTTACAGTGATCATGGGCAACAAGCGCGATATTTTTTTCTTTTAAGAGCGTGCGGTCAATTTGTTCCATTTGATACCTTTAAAAATAAATACAGTTATTGTTCCAGTTGTCAAAATACCTTTTTTTTATCTTATAAGCTATGAACGGATCAAGATACTATGATGTATCATAATATTTTCAATCTTCATGATGAACGGAGTAGGTAAATGGTGGACTCAGACATTTATGACATTTTAAGAAGTGTTAAAACAATCGCTCTTGTCGGCGCAAGCAATAAAGAAGATCGCCCAAGCTATAAGGTCATGAAATTCCTATTAGAACAAGGTTATGATGTTATCCCTGTGAATCCAAGCATGTCTGGGCAAACGTTGTTGGGTCAACAATGCTATACCTCATTACAAGATATTCCTGTTGCAATCGATATGGTTGATGTTTTTCGCCAGTCTTCTGTTGCATTAGAAATTGCAAAAGAAGCCATTGGAATTAAAGCTAAGGTATTATGGTTACAGATTGGTGTAATCAATGAGGAAGCTAAAGAATTAGCAGAGAAAGCAGGATTAAGAGTGGTTATGGATCGTTGTCCTAAAAAAGAAATAGAGGCTCATGGTCTTCCTTGGTAATGCACCTAAATAAAATCGCCGAAAATAAATTCGGCGATTATTGTTTGAGATTCAGATAGCATTCTAGCGAGATTATTAAATTAATTTCTTAATCGTGGTGCCTGTAATTGACTTCGAATAGATAATGATAATTCATCCAATGAGTCATTATCTAGATGCTCATCTGAAACTTCATAAGTTATCTGCGCTTCAGCAAGATAAGAATGAACAGGTTGCCCTTCATCATCTTCCATTACAACATGGTACCAAGGTGCTGCTCGCAAGGTCACATTAGATGCAATATCATCCTCATTAGGTTGATCAAGGGAATATTCAGCATCCACATCGACAACAACGCCTAAATAGCCGAGTAATTTATGTCTAACTTGCTGTCCTATCCCAAATTTGCTGGTGGTCATCATAGTATCACCTCCAAATAGCCTTGCATATTGGTTATATATATGAGGGCATAAAGTGAAATTTCAAGGATTTAAAAAAAATATAATCCTTTGCTTTCATTATGAATAAAGACCCTCACAAAATCAGATTATCTATTGTATAAAGAAAAGACAATAACCTGAACAGAATTTTTATTGTAAAAACACTACCAGGAGATCAAATGAGAATAGGTCGAGAATATATTATTCAAGGGCGTGTACAAGGTGTTGGTTTTCGTTTTTTTACTTATCAATGGATGAAAAGAAAACCAATAACAGGTTATGTTTGGAATCGTGATGACGGCAGTGTGGGAGTAAGAGCATTTGCGAAAGAAGATGCATTAAAAGAATTTGAAAGTTGGCTAGAAATGGGGGGGCCCAGAAGTGCCAAAATTACATTTTGGTCTGCGATAAACTGTGAATATGAACCAATGGCAGATTTTTCAATCCGCCATTATGAGTAATATAGTTTTTAATGATTTTTTAATTAGCTTTTATTAAAAGCTAATTTTTTAAATACATTTAACGGGTTTTGGTAAACCAGCCAGTTTTGTAGCCTGCTTCGCAGGGCCTTTAGGAAATAGACGATAAAGGTAACGACTATTGCCTTTCTCTTCGCCATATTTTTGTGCAAGGGCTTTTACCAGCATACGAATAGCAGGGGAGGTATTAAATTCTAAATAAAATTGGCGAACAAAGCGGATAATTTCCCAGTGTTGCTCCGTCAGTTCAATTTCTTCTATTTCAGCTAATGTAGGAACCATATCTTCGTTCCATTCATTGCTATTTTTTAGGTAACCGTGACTATCTGTCTCGATTTCTTTTCCGTTAAATACAAACATGCGCATTATGACCAATCAAAAATAATAGTGCTAATTTAGCAAAAATAAGGAAGATACCCAAGTAGAACCCATAAATCGTTGATAAATTAAGCCATTGACTTGTAATGCGTTTAATTTTACGGCAAACAGTACAATAAGGCCTTTACAATATAAGCCTAGGTGTTTATATTGCTCCCCATTGCGGAGGGGTGGCCGAGCGGCTGAAGGCAGCGGTCTTGAAAACCGCCGATGGGAAACCATCCGAGAGTTCGAATCTCTCCTCCTCCGCCATCTCATCATCTCCTAGCGTCTCCTGAAGTCTCCCAAATTCCAAGTAAATCAAGCATTCCAACAAAATCATTGTCTCCTGATGTCTCTTGAAAGCTCCATTTTTTGGGGTATAAATGGAAGATGTTATATCCCCCTTAATATTTAATCCCCCCAATATAAAACTAATAGTTAAGAAAATTAATAATAGTCAGTAATAAGAAAAAGGATAATGTAACACAACAATTATCTGGTTGAATTGACGCCAACAAAAAAATACATGAGGCGTTACCATAATGATTTGCATATTTGATCGTTCTTTATATGCAACACTGTGGCCAAATTGGTATTAATATTATTTTTCATTCTTTTTAACTTGAAGGTAATCCGTGAGAAATGCTTGTGCATTTCCTTCATGGGATATTCCTTCAGAGTAATTTACTGATATAGGTTGAGATTCTTCAGGTATGTACAGATTACCACAGCATTTATTCTCAATAATTAGAGCAACAAATTTATTGCCATTGATATTTATTGAGTA
The DNA here is from genome assembly GCF_014897315.1 of Proteus sp. FME41. Classification (GTDB taxonomy): domain Bacteria; phylum Pseudomonadota; class Gammaproteobacteria; order Enterobacterales; family Enterobacteriaceae; genus Proteus. Next base: position 145,249 of record NZ_JABUYL010000001.1, read on the forward strand.
TCGGGTATCTTTACTTGTTTTTTCGACCTGCATCTTCTGAATTTTTAAATTCCAGTCATGGTCAATACTTTCGATCTGCACTAATGCTTCATTCGCATTACGATCACCAATACGCAGAGTCCAAACAATCACCCCTTGTTGGCCTTTATAGGCAATAACATTATCTGCCACATCAGGGCGTTGTTCTGCATATGCGCTCCCGATTATGAAGGTAAATAATATAACGATTAAAGCCATTAATTTTTTATAACTAGTCATGTTCCTTTATCCTAATTTATTGTTATATATGTTTGTTATATAAATACCAACATCCTCTTGCTACGATGTTGATCATCATAATAGACTTATTTATTTTTAAATAGAGTACATGATTATTATTAGGATATTTCTTGTTTTGTTCTTGGCAAGATATTAATCAATTATTGTTAGGAAGAATAATATTAATTTTCAAATAAAAAAGTATAAAAAATAATATCATAAAGTTTGATACAGAGAAGCTACACTTCTCTGTATTTCTTTCTATTTGATTTAGTTTACAAAGATAAAATTCGTTCAGATATCAGTGACATTAATTTCTCCGATTGAACGTCGGTGATTATCATCGTATTCATACGACATTCATTTAAACTACTATTATTTTTAGGTGGTATTGAATCATCATGGACTGTTGCAAAACTTAAACCAAAGAGTTTGCGTGATTCGTACTCAATATCAATATGGCCATTTATACCGGTGAAAATATCTGGGCGGATTAAATAACCTATTACACAAGGATCATGTAAAAAAGGATCAAATGCGGCATATCCACGAGACATTTTTGCTGCTGTTCTAGCAATGATGTTACCTTGGTCTAACGATTGACATAACCCTGCTCGAATATCAGCCTTATGGGTGACATCTAGTCCCAGCATAGTAATGTGTTCCGCAGTGTCGAAGACGATATGTGCCGCGTGTGGATCGACATAAAAATTAAATTCGGCTGCTGGTGTTATATTCCCATTACGAAATGCAGCTCCTCCCATTAAAACGATATCTTTCACATTATCCTTAAGCCTGGGTTCTTTTAGCATTGCCATGGCGATATTGGTAAGTGGGGCTGTCGGGCAAAGGGTAATTTCTTTAGGATTAGACATCACAGTATCAATAATGAAATCCACAGCATGTATATCAGGATAAGTGTAATTGGATTTCGGTAACGTTACACCCGCAAGGCCGTTATTACCGTGTACTTGTGTTTTATTTCCTCGACGCGCAATCAAAGGTCGTTCACATCCTCTGGCTAAAGGGATGTCGGGGCGTGACACAAATGAAAGAATGTTGCGGGCATTCTCATGGACTTTATCAAGTTCAACATTTCCTGCGACAGTTGTAATCCCCATAACTTTAATTTCAGGTGATGCCAATGCGAGTAAAATTGCAATAGCATCATCTACGCCCGGATCACAATCTATAATAATTTTAGTCATATAACCTCTCCGTTAATAATTACCGTAATGCATTGAATAGTAATGGTATGAATAGAAATAGAGTGCTTGAAAAATAAACATTAACTAACAAAAACACCGACCATAGTTGCAGATAAACAACTGACTAACGTTGAACCAACGATCAATCGAAAGCTATTTGCTGCTATCATTTTTCCATGCTCTTTACTGATACTGGCGACGCAGGCGATAATCATTCCTACAGAACCAAAATTTGCGAATGAGATAAGAAAGACTGACATAATGGCCTCAGTTCTTGGGCTCAGATCCTCTAATTTGATATAATCAATCATGGCAACAAATTCATTAGTTAAAATCTTTGTAGCAATAATTTGTCCAAATTGAATGCTGTCTTGCCAAGGAACACCAAGTACAAAAGCGAGAGGAGAAAAAAGATATCCAAGAAGCCCTTGGAAACTTATACCTATGATGTGTAAGAAAATATCATTCAACATACTAATTAAAGCGATAAAGCCGAGCAGCATAGGAACTATAGCTAGAATTAACTTAAAGCCATCTAACATATGTTCTGTTAATACTTCAAAAAAGCTGTGGTGTTCATTTTTCGGACCAGAGAAATTACTTGATATCTCAATGGGATCATTAGGATTAATAATAGAAACAATAACGAAAGTACTGAAAAAGTTTAGGCACACACCGATAAAGACAAACTGAGGAGATAACATTTGAGTGTATGCGCCAAGTATTGCAATATCGACAGTAGACAATGAGCACGCAGCTATTGTATACATTTGTGGTTTTGTTAAATTTGGAATGTACTCTTTAATTGATACATATACCGCCATCATGCCAACGACGACAGCACTAACTGCAGAGAAAGATTCAAGTTTACCTACTTTGGCAATTTTATTAATAAGGTATCCGATGGTCAGAATAATCAATCGAAGAATACCAAAATATTTTAATATTCCAATAATTGAACAAATAAATACCAATGGCATTAGAGCAACAACAACAAACACAATAGGTGTTTTAGTGCTGATATCCCCAAATACAAAATCAATACCTTTATTTGCATGATGCACTAAATATTCTATGCCAATAGTCGTTGTATTAAGAATTGTTGTTCCGACAGATGTATGCAAAAGTATAAAAGCAACAATAGCCTCTATTAATAAAAGAACTACAATTGGAATAAATTTTTTTCTTATTTCACGAGCTTTAAAACTGATAGAAGATGCCACTGTAAATATTAAGAGAAGGCTAATGACAAAAATTAAATACTTCATAACAACCTCGATTATATAACTTATGAACGGGGTGGGTTATTTATACACTTCCCTTACATACACTCTTTTTTGAGTCTGGCAGCAACACTTGTACGAGATGGCATTGATGATGCACCTTTCTTCTCAACCGCTAATGATGCATAAGCGATAGAAAATTTGATGGCTTCATCTATATTCTTGCCTTCAATCAAATTTGCAGCCAAGGAGCCTGTGAAGGCATCACCAGCGCCACTTGTATCAACAACAGAAGCACTCATTGCTTTATAATATTTCATTGTGGTGCCATTGAAATAAAGTGCACCACTGTCACCAAGCGTCATTACTATTTCTTTAACCCCTAAGTTGTATATTGCTTTTATGGCTTCTTGTGCCGAAATAACGCTATCGATTTTAATATTTGATATCAATTCTGCTTCTGTTCCATTGGGAACTAATAAATCAACAGAGGGTAAATGTGAAATAATTTGATCAGAGTAGGGGGCTGGATTCAGAATGATGTAACACCCCGACTTTTTTGCTATTTCAATGGCAAATTTTGTCGCTTCTATATTATTTTCTAATTGGGTAAGAAAAATTTTTGCCGATTGCAGGTGATTAATATCGGAAAGAATTTCTGCTTTAGTAATCGTTGCATTAGCACCTAGATCAATAACAATGCTATTGTTTCCAGAGGAATTCTCAACCATAACAAGGGCATTTCCCGTTTTTGCATTGGGATCTTTAATTAATGTGTATGAGCCTATTTTTGTCGTACTAAAATATTTCTCTGCAGTTGCACCAAATGAATCATCGCCTACTTTAACGAAAAAATGCACATTATCATTTAGCTCTGATGCCGCTGCAGCTTGGTTTGCTCCTTTACCGCCGGGGAAAAAATTTGTGGATATTGCTTTGATTGTCTCCCCTACAAAGGGAAATCGTTCCACTTCCGTGACAACATCTAAATTAAATGATCCCAAGATATATAATGCACATTTATCGACATCCTTTCTGTCCCTTTTTTGTTTTTGACTATTAATATGAATAACTTTAGTTTCATCAATAGTTTGGGTTATGATGGGTTCAAGCTCAATTTTTTGTAATTTTACGCCACCATGAAATTTAGTGGCTATCCCTAAAAGCTGTAATTCATCTATATATCTCCTCACCGTTCTTTCTGATACATGAAGCAGAACACTGAGTTCTTTTACATAGATGGAATTATCTTTAATTAATTTTTTTCTAATAAATGCAATGCTACTCTTTTTTTTCATATCATCCTCACTTGTTAAAAATTTATTACATTTGTTAAGATGATAGTGTTTAATTAAGTTTATTCTGCTTATATAATCACGTTTTTTGCTCGTAATTGGACAATAATCTGTCCGTTTATATAAATTTTAAGAAAAATATGTGGTGATAGGTGATAGGTGATAGGTGATAGGTGATAGGTGATAGGTGATAGGTGATAGGTGATAGGTGATAGGTGATAGGTGATAGGTAGTTTAGGATAGAAATAAAATCATTGATGGTTATCTGTCTATTTTTTATTTCAAATAATGGGATATTTAAGAGAAAAAGGAATATTTATAATTTATTATTCTTAAAATATCCCTCCATATGTTAAACATAATTTAAATCACAGTACTTGGCTTAAAAAAACCAAAATAAGACTAATATCCACGATAATGAGTAATACACCAATAAGTACTCTTATCAAAAGGCATGACAGCGTGGTTGGTGGAGCTTTAGGAAATAATGCAGAAAAACTCCAATATGCTAATGTTGCAATTAGAAATATAGCAAAAAGCATATAGCTAATAAAAAATATCATACTTAAATTCCTTTTTTGTTAAACGTTATGTTTTTAATCTAAAAATGATTATTTATCAGAATATTATCATAGTGTTATAAATTTAATTTTCTGTTGAGGCTTATTAAGTCATGTTAGCATAAATACAATATTAAAATTTATCGTTATTATCTGAATCTTAAGAGATTTTATATCATTTTATGAAGATATCTAAATTTATTGTCATGATTAGTATTGGTATTATTCTAATATCGATTGTATTTTTGTCAGGCTTAATACTCTCTTTCTATAAAGTATCAGGAAGTGATATTGATAATGGTAAAAAAATTGGAAACAGTATTTTTACGCTCTATAACGACAAAATTTATGCAACTGTGCCTAGCAATGGAGAGTATGTCATTGCATTTGCTGATCCTAGTAGCTTCAGAATGTTATCAAAAAAGTTTAATTACCGAGAACGTCAATTTGCGATAGATAAGAATAATGGTTATTGCGGTAACCGTATTATTCCTGATCTTGATCCTAATAAAGTAAAAGCATTAGGACATAGCTATTTTTCAGACGGTAAAAACACCCTTTATTGTGCGCCTTTTACGTTACAAAATATCGAATTATCTAGCCTTAAAGAATTATATCAAACATGGTTATACGGTTGGTCATTTGGCGAAAAACCTCAGACGTTTTACTATCCAATGAGAACGCTTCCTTTATCAAAAACACCTTATCAACCTATACTTGAGGCTGATTTAATTAGTAATGGAGAGCAAGTGTTTTATGAAGGAAATTTGATGCCTAATGCATCCGTTGAACAGTTAAAATCAATTAATATATTGTATAACGATGGATCTTTAAGAAAAAGTCATCTTTATCATCATGATAAAATTAATGTTTATTATAAGCAGCACAAGTTAGGTATAAAGAATAGCCCAGATTTATATAGTTTCTATATTGGTAATTTATATCAAAATGCTTATTTATTTGAGCCTAACACAGGGCAAATATCGATGAATAATATCGATTTTCCCTTAGACAATGCACCTTATAAAGTAATAAGTCATTATGGTGGGCATGTTTATCATGGCTTATTTTTATCTAATCAAGGTGTTTATTTTTATGACACACAACAAAAGAAAATCCGTAGAGCTGGGGATAATCCGTTCTTAAAAGGCTATTGGAAAGAGATAGCACCACTAGTTTTTTCTTATAATAGTAAAATCTATTTTTTACAAACATCAGAAAGTTGGGGAGGAAATAAATCACCAGGATTAATTTCTCGTAGTACGCACCTTTATCTCCTAGACGAAAATACAGTAGGTGAGTGGAAAAAGCTGGGAGATGTGACTTATCATCGTTATGGTGAAGTGTGGAAAAAAGAAAATAGCTACTATTATTTTGATAAATTAGGAACAACCCAAGGAGTTTATCAAACAATATACAGAATTGTCAGTATGAGCACCTTAGAACATCTCCTTAATGATGAATTACGCGTTGATGAAATGAGAAAAATAACACGAGATAAAGAACAACTACAGCCTGCTGGTGGTATTAAAATATTAACGGCAAAAACACAGTATAGAAAAACACTGACTCATTTATTTGATGATGAGTAGAAAAGTTTAGTGAGATTAATTTATTTTTATTAATAGTGATAATAAAAAAGCACTTAATAATAGCTTATTAAGTGCTTAAGTACATCGTTATTAATTGCGTGCAATAATGCTTTTTTCTTTACGATCAAACCAACTTTCACGCAATCTATCGTAAGTTAGGTTAAATGCATAAGTATAGAAAAGGAAGAAAATAAAGAAGCCAATTTCTAATAAAAATGCATTCCATAATGACATGCTTAATAAGAATGCCAATATAGGTAAACCAATAATCACAAAACTAAATTCAAAACCAATCGCATGAATGATCCGTATTTTGGCTGGTCTTAAACCTTTTGATAACGGCCAATAACGGTCAAAAATCATGTTATAAAATAGATTTAGCAGCATGGCTAATGTTGATAAAACAATAGCGACAGTTCCCATCTGAAAAATTGAGCGTCCCAAAAGCCATGCACTCAGCGGCGCTGTCATTGCAATAGCAATGACTTCAAATGAAACAGCATGAAAAACGCGCTCAGTAAATGTTTTCTGATATTGGCTCATATCCCACCTCAAAGTAATTATTTAGCAAAAAACAGATGCAATTATTGGTGATATTTTGTATATATACAAAATAGGTGCCATCGAAAAAGTCGATACCATATGAACTATTCCATAGAAACTTTGCGTACATTTGTAGAAGCAGCTTCACTAAAATCATTTTCTGCCGCTGCCCGAAAATTAAATAAAAGCCAATCTACAGTTAGTAGCACTATCACAGGATTTGAAGATGATATGGGCTTCGAATTATTCGAACGTAAAGGAAGAGAATCAATACTGACTTTTGCTGGTCAAAAAGTATTAAGTTTAGTTGAGGATATTTTAGTGGCTGATGAACGATTACAGGCATTAAGAATAGAATTATCACCAGAGATGGAACCTCGATTAAGTTGTGTTTTTTCTGATATGTACCAACCGCCTTATTCTGAACAACTCTTAAAAATTCTAGATAAAGAATTTCCTCATATCGAATTTGAATTTCTCGTTGCTGAAAATGATGATGTCATTAATATGCTGCAAAATAAGCAGGCACATATTGGTATGATGGAATCACGAATAGAATATCCAGCGGATATTGCTTTTTCTCGTCTACCAGTGAGCGGTGAGTTAGGATTATATGCACATAAAAGACACCCTCTTGCTAAAGAAAAACAGATTGGTTATCAACATTTAACAATGCATCGTCAATTAAGGCTGAGCAGCCGTGCTCAATTCGTTATTAATAGTGAAAAAAATTGGTTAGCACCTAATTATTTATTACTATTAGAAATGGCGGAACAAGAAATGGGATGGGCGATTTTACCTACCTGGCTTGTTGAGCAATTTGGTCATAATTTATTGGTTAGCTTAAATTATGACCAATTTCCGAAAAAAATAGATATTGATTTAGTTTGGTCGAGAAATAATCCACCCGGAAAAGCAGGATATTGGATGATTGATAAACTTCTAAAAAATGATCTGCAATTTTCTCGTTAAGTGTTAAAAAAATCAAATTCACCTTTATTATTAATAACAAAGATGAATTTGATTTATTATTACTTTAATAATGGTGATCACCAACCACAAACATTTGTTTCTTCATCCATATCATAACCACGTACTATATTGATGAGATCTTTTACTATTAAGCTTGAGTACTCGGGATTCAAGAGATCGGTTAATGCGCTTTCCTTATCGACAGAAACACCGTTATTTTTATTTGTTAGTACTAAAGAAATGGCTTGTGAATCGATATTAATTTTATTTTTTAGTTCATCGATTAAGAGTAAAATCTCTTTTGTAGCAACCTCAGGAATATATAAAATTTTAGGGTTAAGAAAATTTTTTTGAGATTTTTCTTGAGTATCAGTATTAATTAGCTCTAACAAGTAGCCTTTATTTTCATTATCCATCATCCGTCCTTTTAGTCTTCAGCAAGTATTTTAGGATCGACATAAAAATCGACGTTAAAAACAGTATCTTCAGTCTTAGCTTCTATTTTGTGCCATGTTTCTGGTGGAAATACACCAAATTCACCTGCATTGATTACAAGTGTTTCAGTTGGTTTTTGACTGAATTCATCTGCATATGCGTAATACACAATCGTTCCTTGCATAACCGATAGTTTAGGGTAAACCCCTTGGCGAGTTCCTTTATCTAGATGTCTTTCCCAAATTGATTTAGGGGCAGTGTCTTTAGTCCAAAGCGGTGTTGCTCGAACATGAATATAGTGAGTTGGGATAATAATACGTTCCACTTTACCTCCCTAAAATAGTGAAGAATTTGATATTTCTGTTCATTAACTTTAGTTGAAAAACTGAAGTTAGTAACACAGTAAATGATTGAGCTGTGGAGTAAAATTTACCCCTTATAATGAGGTATTTCAAATGCAATTTAAGGATAAAAAACAATAATTTCACCCAACATTACTCTAATTAATTGTTTTGTATGGCTTAAATTAAATTTAATGATTAAACTATTTTTTTATATTTATTTTTTACTTGAATTGAAATTTTTTAAGAGGAACATTATTTATTAATATGATTTCTTTGTTCTATAATTAATCAAGTCTAGGGGAGTAGTATTTAATTCATCATTTAACATAATTGAGATATCACTATGGAATTAAAGGATTACTATACCATAATGGGGGTGAAGCCCACCGATGATACTAAAACGATTAAAACAGCTTATCGACGTTTAGCAAAAAAATACCATCCAGATGTAAGTAAAGAACCTAATGCAGAAGAGCGTTTTAAAGAAATTGCTCAAGCGTGGGAGATATTAGGTGATGAGCAACGTAGAGCTGAATATGATGAACTTTGGGCTCACCGCAACGATCCAAAATTTAAGCAATTTACACAACAACATTCAAATACAAATCAAGAAAGCTTTAGCCAAGAAGATTTTGATGATATTTACACTTCATTTTTTGGTCAACATTCTCCGTTTGAAGGACGTCGAACCCAGCAACCACTCAAACAACGCGGACATGATTTAGAAATAGAATTAGCCGTCTTTCTGGAAGAATCACAAGAAGAACATAAACGCACAATTAGTTACCGTTTACCTGTTTATAATGTTTTTGGGATCGTGGAAAAAGAAATTCCTAAAACATTAAATGTTAAAGTTCCTGCGGGTGTTATTGATGGTCAACGCATCCGTCTAAAAGGACAAGGGACAATAGGCGAAAATGGTGGTGAAAATGGTGATTTATGGTTAACTATTCGTATAGCACCTCATCCTTTATTTGATGTAAAAGGCCATGATCTAGAAATAGTCGTTCCGATTGCTCCATGGGAAGCCGCATTAGGTGCAAAAATTCCGATACCTACAATTAAAGACAAAATTTTATTAACCATTCCAGCAGGAAGCCAAACAGGGCAAAGATTGCGTATTAAAGGCAAAGGATTAGCCAGCCAAAAAGTCAGTGGTGATTTATATGCCATTATCAAAATTGTTATGCCACCTCAATCTGATGAGAAAGCACGTGCATTATGGCAACAGATTGCAGATAGTCAGGCCGATTATAATCCACGTGAAAACTGGGGGAATAAATAATGGCTCAATTAACAACAACGGTATTTACTGTCACTGAATTTTGTCATCATACTGGGATATCAAATGATGAGCTTAAAGAATGTGTTGCGCTTGGCATGATTGAACCATTAGAGATTGAAACTCAAGAATGGCTTTTTGATGATAATGCGATTGTGGTGACACACCGAGCATTAAAGCTTCATAAAGAGCTTGCCTTAGATTGGCATGGCATTGCCATTGCGCTTGCTTTATTAGATGAAATGGAGCAGCTAAAACAGGAAAATAAACAATTACGCCAGCAATTAATGCGGTTTATAGCTAAATAACGATTAAATAAAATAGTGGTTAAAAGAATAAACACTTTAGTCACTATTTTAATATGATTATTATTTACCTCTATTTTTCTTGTTTTTTAATGTGGATAATGTTTTTTAAATAAAATGTTGTAAGTAATGAATTATAGAAATAAAAATATCTCAATCTTAATCTCTATTTTTATTTTATAATTATTTAACAAGTTTCACATCCTTTTATTTACTATGGTACACTAAAAATAACATAGATTATTATCATATTTAATGTATTGTTATTAACTTTAGTATTAAAACTAACCTTAATGAATAATGTGACTTCTAATTACATAAAAATAACATTTATAACGAATTTATTTTTATTTATATATAAAATATATATTTTAAAAAATCCCATGATATTAATATGATACATTTAATTAATATGATTATTTAAAAAAACAATGCTCATTGAGATATAAATCACGGTAATGATCGCTTTCTCATTGTTAATATTTCACGTCCAATTATCTATCTGGTTTTTTATTTTTCAAGATACCTAATTGATCTATAAATTATAAATAACAAGCAAATGGGAAAATTTATGTCTTTATTTAAAAAAGGTATTATTGCATTATCGCTTAATATTGCATTAGTTTCTTCTGCTTTAGCCTGTACCACCTTGTTAGCAGGAAGTGATGCAACAAATGATGGATCATTGATTATTGCTCGTAGTGCAGATAGTAATGCATTAAAAGCACAACATTTTGTTATTCATCCAGCAAAAGCAAATCAAGCAGGGACTTATAGTACTAAAGAACATAATGGTGCTAATAATTTTATTTATCCATTACCTGAAAATTCATTGCGTTATACCACTGTCCCAAATTGGAAAACACAGCTTCATGGTGCGACAGGATTTAATGAACTGGGAGTCGGGGTTAGTGGTACAGAATCTATTTTTGCTTCACCTAAAGCCCTTGAGTTCGATCCCTATGTTGAAGATACCGGTATAACAGAAGATGATATTCCAGATGTGCTTCTTTCAAGAGCGAAAACAGCGCGTGAAGCAATTGAATTATTAGGAAGTATTATTGAAAAACAAGGTGCAGGAGAAGGGTTTGGTGTTGCTGTTGTTGATAAAAATGAGCTTTGGTATTTAGAAACAGGAACAGGACACCACTGGATTGCACAAAAGTTACCTAAAGATAAATATTTTGCGACAGGTAACCAAGGAAGGTTACAAACCTATGATGTAAACAGTGAAGATATCTTAGGCTCTAAAAATTTAGTAGAGTTTGCGGTTGAAAAAGGACTTTATAATCCAGAAAAAGAGGGGATATTTAACTTTTCTAAGGCGTATACCCGTGATGATGAACGAGATCGTACTTACAACGATCCTCGGGTATGGGTTATTCAACAACAATTTAATCCGTCATTAAAACAAGCTGTGGATGATGGTCGTCATTTCGCACCTTTATTAACACCAGAGAAAAAAGTATCTGTTGAAGAAGCTAAAGCGATGTTACGTAATCACTTTGAAGGAACTGAACACGACCCATATTCTAATGGATTAAATGGTAAAGAATCTTGGCGCCCAATTAGTGTGTTTAGAACTTATGAAGCACATGTAATGCAAGTTCGCCCTGAACTTCCTCAAGAAATAGGTGAAGTAACTTATGTTGGTTTAGGTATGGCGGATTTAACTGCATTTGTTCCGTATTACAGTGGATTAAAAGTCTATCCTCAACATTATGGCATGGGAACAGATAAAGCGGACAGTGACTCGATTTATTGGAAGTATCGTAAATTGCAGACATTAGTTATGACCGATTATCCAAAACTAGCGCCAATAGTAAAAAAAGCCTATCAAGATTGGGAAATCAAAACAGCATTAGAACAAAAAGAAATGGAAGCTAAATATCTCAATATGGTTAAAACCGATAAAGTGGGTGCAGATAAAATGCTTAACGAGTTTAATTTACGCATTATGGCGGATGCGGAAAAGTTGACGGAAAATTTAACTAATGAATTATTTACCGTGAGAACAAAAGATATTCAAGATGATATTTTCTTGGCTAATAAATCTAAAAAAGACTAATAAAGAATAAGTGTTTTAAGAAATACTGAAACCGAAAGATCCCAATTTATTTTTGGGATCTTTTTCAATGTAGGGATGACTAAAGAACGGGAATATAATAGCTAATTTTTTGTAAGTGTTCTCCACTTTGCCCTAGCAATTTATCATAGCTAACGGCGCCTTTTAATGTGTATCGTTCAATGTCAGGGCCAGGTCTACGCAATAAATTCATTTTTGGTAATACTTTAGTGTATACGGTATAAATAATATCATCATAGCCCGTTAATGAATCTAAAATCTCATCCATATGAAAGGTAATGGCTAAATAATTGCCACTAGGCAACTCCAGTTGCGACATAGAAGAGACATTTGATGTTGCTGATAAGTTATCTTTATCAACGGCGGTGCTATAAATATACATTGTATCTTCTAGTGTAGATGCAGAGGCTCTATGCATTGCATATAACTCAGTGGGTATTGTATGTACATCTTTTAAAAATTTACGCCAGAATTCTTTTCTGAATTTTTTTTTGTCAGAGTCCCATGTAGAAATGGGTTTATTGTAATGGTGGGACATACCTACTAATTTTAGAGAAGGAAGGGTAACTACTTCGTATTTGGCGCTAAGTTCAACAGTTTCCAGAGCGGGAAAAATAAGCTCACTAATATCCCATCCTGGCTTTTTTCTATATTCTGAAGGGGTGATATTAAACTGTTTTTTAAAGGCTCGACAAAATGTTTGCTGAGAATCAAAACGATATTTCAATGAAATATCTAACAAGCTACAACGCGTTATTCTTAAGGCATAGGCGCCACAAGATAAACGACGGGCGAGTATGTATTTTCCTAAAGATATTCCTGTATAAGCTTTAAATAAGCGCTGAAAATGCCATTTTGTATAGCCTGACTTTTCAGCAACAATATCTAATGATAAACGTGAATCGAGATTTTGTTCGATCCAAACAATGATATCTTTAACAACATTCTCTTGAAGCATGAATATTCCTATTATTTTTTTTATCGATTATTTTCAATAAGATCGACTTAATTTATTGAGCTACAATAAATTTATAGGTGTTAGGATAATAGCATATCGTATAGTGATAGTTACATTGAATAAAGTAAAATAGGTAGGTGATAATGTAAAGTTATGTATTGCTATTTTTTAAAATTAAACTTGATAGTAAATAAAAACAGCGCATTTAACTCACTAATCAATGATTGATGTTTTTTTATTAAAATTAAGTTTAAATTAAAATCTATATGAATATTTCTATATTTAATAAAATGCGGAGATATCCTATTTTTTCTTTTTTAGAAAAAGTCTAGCTTAATTATATTAGTAAAACCCTATCGGTTATTTTAGGAGATGTATATGAATAAGTTATTTTCTATTTCTGCTATTGCTTTAGTTTCTTCATTAATAACAGCTCCTGCTTTGGCAGCTAAAACGGATACTTATAACTGTGAAGGCCAAAAAATCAGAGTTTCTTTTCCTACTGAACAGTTAGCTGTTATGTATTACAGCGATGAAATTATTGTTTTAAAAGAGGCTGTTGCGGCTAGTGGTGCTCGTTATGTTGGTGAGAACTTCCAAATTTGGGGCAAAGGTAAAGGTGAATTTAATTTAGCAACGATTTCAGAAGATGATGCAGTTAATGGGCGAATTGCTGAAGATAAGGGCCGTACCTGTAAATTAGTAAAATAACGTAGAAACTAGTTATAAATAAAAAAGAGGGCAATTTATTGTCCTCTTTTTTATAAGAAAAAGATTAAGTAAATATAATAATTAAAAATAAGTATAGAAAAGTAATAACGCATTTTTTATCACACAAATAAGTTGGTCATAAAAAACAAATCAGTTATAAAGATAGTCTTATTGTGATTGCTAAATGGTTTTTTATGATTATTAAATATACATCCAAGCATACTTGTCACTTATCCAAAATAGAGAAAGAAATACTGTATTTTTTGTTAATAGAAAGTTTTGGTGATGACTTTTCATTAGATGACTTTCAGCATGCATTAGGTGGTATGCATATTTTTGCTTATTATCAAGAAAAGATGGTAGGGCATGTTGCTATTGTTCAAAGAAATATGGCGATTGATAATAATCCTATTTCGGTAGGATATGTTGAGGCAATGGCTGTTTTAAAGGATTATCGTCGACAAGGAATAGGTAAAGAATTAATGACTCAAGCGAATGATATTATCAAGTCTTGTTATCAGCTTGGACTACTCTCTGCTTCTGAGAAAGGTATACCGTTATATTCTTTGTTAGGATGGCGTAAATGGACAGGTAAGCTCTTTGAATTAAACCAAGGTGTTTATAAACAAACAGAGGGTGATGATGAAGGAATTATGGCATTGAGTACTATAAATGAAATTGATTTAACTTCATCGTTATATTGTGATTTTCGTAGAGGTGATCAGTGGTAAAGCCCTTACTTATTACAGCTAATTGGTTATACTAATAGAGAGTAGTATGACATCTACTCTTTTTTATTTAAAAAAAACAAAAAATAAATTTTTGGTTTATCCACTTATCTGCAACTAAACAATATTTATTGTGAGTTTATATGAAGTCTTACCCTTAGCTAATCTCAATATTAATTTTTAAAAGAAGAACTTTAAAATAGGCATTGCTATCCAATATGGCAGGTAATGTGTTATCAAAAATTAATAAAAGACAAAATCTAATGAAAATTAAAAACTCAAGAAAATATAATGTATCATTACCAGATAATAGAATTTTAACGTGGTATGAATCGGGTCCAGAGCAAGGTAAGCCAGTATTATTTTGCACTGGTGCAGGTATGAGTGGTTTATTAGGTGTAGACGTTGACCTCTTAAGTAAACTTAATATTCGGCTGATTACGCCAACTCGCCCAGGATTGGGCGATTCTACTTTTGATCCTAAAAAATCGTTAAAATCTTTTTCTGAAGATATTTTATTTTTATTAGATCATCTTCATATCAAAAATATTAATGTAATGGGATTTTCACAGGGGGCTGTTTTTGCGATGGCTCTTTGTGTTTACTGTCATGTTGATAAATTACTGATTGTCGCAGGGCAAGATCAATTTGATTATCCTGATACGCAAAATAAGCTAACAGATGATGTTGTTAATATGCAACGTCAAGCTGTTGGAGCACCAGAACTGTTAACCAGTTGGATTAAGCAAAATATAACAGCTAAATGGCTAATGGATTTTATTTTAAATTACAGTGCTGATGTTGATTTGGCTATTTATAAATCAGTTGATTTTCTCCCTGTTTATCAAGAATGTATGGCAGAAGCTTTTAAACAGGGCAATGATGGATACACTCAAGATTTGCTGATTGCGATGCAACCTTGGGGATTTTCACCTGAAGAAATAAAGACACCAACAACTTTATGGTACGGAATGAAGGATACTAGTACCGTTCATTCTCCGGACTTTGGAGATTTATTATTTCAACGTTTTCCTAATGCTGAGCGACATTTATGGCCAGAAGAAGGTGGTTCACTTCTGTGGACGAAAACAGAAGAAATTTTATTAGAACTAGTTGATTAAGGTGATGTAGTACATTAATGATAGAGTAGATACTGGTTATCTTAAAAAATAACAGTATCTACTTTTTTATTCATGTTTTTAAATTAAAATAATGAGATAGGTAAAATAGATAATTATTTTTAACTTATAATTATTTTCTAATTTGGTGCGTGAAAAATTTTTTTTAAAATAAAGGTGAAAATAATTTGCTATAAAATGAATTATATGACTTAATAGCGTCACTGGTTTGGAAGTACAGACCTATTTATGTTAGTGCAGTTTTAAGTAGTTCACCGTTTAGCGTTATCCATGATACCTCTTCGTTGCGAATTCCTTCAAATAGTGACCATAAGTAAAATCCGAAATCAAACCGCAAACAATGCCTTATGGCAAACAAATTAATTATAGGAAATCTTATGTCTAATACAATGACTGGTACAGTAAAATGGTTTAACGATGATAAAGGTTTTGGCTTTATCACTCCTAAAGACGGAAGCAAAGATGTATTCGTACACTTTTCAGCAATTCAAAGCGAAAGCTTTAAATCTCTGAAAGAAGGCCAAGAAGTTTCATTTTCTATCGAAAATGGCGCTAAAGGTCCTGCAGCCGCGAACGTAATCGGTCTGTAATATTGGTTATTATTACAGTATGTATTGCTTAATGCAGTATCAAACATACTGATAATGCCAATAAAAAAAACCTCACCTTGGTGGGTTTTTTTGTTTTAATAATGTCCATAATTTCACTTTCATTTTATTTCTGAAAATACTTCAAAATATTATTATTAAAGTTATGTAAATATCGAAGGTAAATAATTTTCCTGATTAGAAATATATTTACTTTAATAACCAATAAAATACATAAAAATAATTTAAATAATAATAAAATTCTTATAATGGCAAAATAAAGATAGTAAGATATTGCTTTCTCAATGAAAAGAAAGAAAAAAAATTCATTAGAATAGAAAAGTATCGGATAAATCATAAAAAGATAATTGAAGTTAAAAATTAAATTAATATTTAATGGCTTATCTTAAACAATTGATGTCTAATTCTATGTGGTTTAAATACTTTTAGTTCCTAAAGGACAAACTAGTGTACGCTAAAAATTTTTTCTCATTGCACCTTTTACACCCAAAATATTTTCTGACGTGGTTTGGTGTTTCTATTCTTTTTTTATTAGTACAATTACCTTATTCTTGGCTGCTTTTTCTTGGTAAACGTTTAGGGTTGTTATCACGTTTTTTTGTAAAGAGAAGAGTTTCTATAATAAAGAAAAATCTAGAGTTGTGTTTTCCCGACAAAGATCAAAATGAAATTAATAAACTTGTCATGGATAATTTATCTTCTCTTGGCGTTGCATTATTTGAAACAGGAATGGCATGGTTTTGGAGCGATCGTCGGTTAAAGAATCTCTTTGAAGTAGACGGAATTTCTAATTTCACCAATGCGAATGATAAAAATGCGGGAATTCTATTGATAGGGATACATTCCATGTCGTTAGAGCTAGGTGGTAGAATCATGGGGCTTTGTTTCCCTGTTAATGCCATGTACCGCCCACACAATAATAAAGCTATGGAATATATTCAAACTAAAGCAAGATGCCGTTCTGATAAAGGGATGATTGATAGACGTAATTTAAAGTTTATGGTTATGGAGTTAAAAAAAGGGAAAGCAATTTGGTTTGCACCTGACCAAGACTTTGGGTTAAAAGGAACCACATTCTCACCTTTTTTCTCTGTTAAGAAGGCATCGACTTCAAAAGGAGTTGCCATTTTAGCTAAATTATCAGGAGCACCAACGTTAACAGTAACTTTGGTCAGAAATGAAAAAAAACAAGGTAAGAAGTACAGCCTGATAATTGGTAAGGAGCTTATAAATTATCCTACTGAAAATATTCAAAATGATACAGATAGAATGAATAAACTGATCGAAATAGAGATAATGCGAGCGCCAGAGCAATACTTATGGGCACATAGACGTTTTAAAACTAGACCTGAAGGTGAAGCAAGTCTTTATAATTAAGTTGTAATTGTTAAATAAAAAAAGACCAACACACAATGTGTTGGTCACAGTAAATACTGGAAGCAATGTGAGCAATGTCGTTGTGA
The DNA here is from genome assembly GCF_014897315.1 of Proteus sp. FME41. GTDB lineage: Bacteria > Pseudomonadota > Gammaproteobacteria > Enterobacterales > Enterobacteriaceae > Proteus. Next base: position 162,959 of record NZ_JABUYL010000001.1, read on the forward strand.
TAAAGTTGAGTACAATACTCAACTTTATCACAAGCTAAAAGATAATCATTATCAGTTGGGTTGTCAACCCTAGCGTTTGTATGGATTAAAGGAAAGTGTAAATAGAAAGGAATGTAATAAAGGCAAAAGGATAGGTTGAAAAGAAAAAAGAACAAATCAGATAAAAGAAAACTAAAAGCACTGAGTTAGCAGGTATAGAAATAGACTATACCTGCTTAATATATTATGACCATAGTAGAAAAATACCATTTATATAAATATAGTAATAACTTCTGATGTTCTAAAAATATATACTCATTATTTAATAATAAATATTATTCCTAAATTAATTATAGATTAATGTTTATTGAAAATATAGGAATTTTAAATTTTATGAATATTAGTTATACATAATATCCATTATTGCTAAATTTTCACCAATCCAGTTTATATTCATTGAACCTCTATTTTCACCAAGTTTAGCATTAAACATTTTATTGGGTTCGATTCTGTGTTGTATTTCTTCCATTTCAACACCATTCCAGCAGTTCGTTTTAAAAACATGGCCAACAGAGTCTGTCATACAATTACCTTCAACAATAGAACCTGTAAAAGTAATCGTTCCTGATCCAATGACTTTATTTGTATCTGCTATAACTGGTGCTGATAATAAAAATGCTAAGCAAGTTCCGATAATAAGATTCTTTTTCATTATTTATTCCTCAAATATTTTATTGATTATCTTTGTGTACTAATTTCTAATAAAAAAATTAGTTAGTGTTTATGATTGATTTTTTCTCACACGTTTAATTGATATCTTTCCGTGTCGAGTTGATGAAGGGAATATTAGAGGAAAAAAATATATCAATCTGTAAAAAATCTTGATGGTTAATGACAGTTATATAAATAATGATGAATGATTTATTGGTGGTTTTAATGTTTTTTTAATAATTTAATTTTTATGATTTAAATGTAATGGATTGATAAATAAGGTGTAATATAGAATTTTAATGATTTCATTAATAAGTTAATATAATTTAATATCAGTTATATTACTTAATTTTTCAATGATACATTTTGTTGTTAAAACAAAAGATGTATAAATGGAGTGATTTCAGAATTAAATAAAACTTATCAAAGTATTTCAATAAAATTGTTAACAAAGAAAAAAAACATCATTATTTGATGTTTTTAATTAAAATGAGTTGTTGATATCTTATTTTATAACCCTATCATCAATAGAGTAAAAATAAGAGAGAGTAAAGTACGATGCAGAGTTATCACTCATTATCAGCCCAAGTGTATCAAATAGATAAGCCTATAGGCTGTAGCTTTGGCGATGTAGAATACTATCAAGAGCGCCTTAAAGATATTGATGGCAAGATTTTAGAACCCGCAGTAGGAACTGGACGAATTTTGATCCCTTTATTAAAAGCGGGACTAAATATAACAGGATTTGATCTTTCAGACGAAATGCTTTATTTCTGTGTGGATAATTTGAAAAATAATGGCTTTACTGCAAAAAAAGTAGTCAAAGATAACCTGCTAACATTCCAAGTAGAAACTTTAGTTGATGCAGTTATTATTCCCACAGGAACTTTTTTGCTACTAGATAGTGAAGAGAAAGCGTTACAATCACTTCAAAAATGCTATAACGCATTGAATTTTAAAGGACGTTTACTTGTGGATATCAGCTTGGCACACTCTTTTGTGAAGGGCCAATGTACTAGCAGACAATTTGAAACCCCTGAAGGAGATTTAATTACTTTACAGATCATTAATGCCGATATAGATCACATTAATCAGCTTACTGTATCTCATCACCGTTATGATAAGTGGAGAGAGGGTAAAATAATTGAAAGTGAATGGGAAGTCTTTAAATTGAAATGGTTTGGTGTTTCTGAATTTAAACATTTACTTGAATCTATTGGTTTTAAAGGAATAACAATCTCGGGTGACTACCAATATTTGCAAGTGCCTAATAATGAAACTGAAATTATTACCTTTGAAGCCTATAAAATATAGTGTTTATTAATTAGCAATAAATAGGCTATTATAATTAATAGCCTATTTCATATTTAACATTTTTGCATTAACTAAAGTGTTTTTTGTTATTAAGAATAAATTGTTTTAATGTTATTGCTGGCTTTCCTGTTATTTTTTCAAAATTATCAAATATAGCGCCCTCTCTCGATAATTTTCCTGAAGTGAAATCCACATAATGGTCATAAATACTTTTCATATAGGAAAGTTCAAGTCCATTTTCTTGAGCATATTGCCAAAACACTTCAGGAGAGTCGGCTTTATATTGAAAAGGTTGGCCTAATGTTTCAGTAATTAACTGTGCAATTTGTGGATAATTTTTATTTTCATATCCTAATCGATAGGTATTCCCCGCATGTAAACTTGGTGATAATAGACAATGAGCAGCTATTTCAGCCACATCGGTACAATCAACCCAACTTAAAGTTGCATCACCAAAATAAGAACGAAGAGTGTTTTTATTTAGATTATTATCTCCCTGATAGCCTAGTAGATTTTGCATGTAGGATTCAGGACGGAGATGAGTAAAGCGGATGCCTGACCATTCAATATAACGCTCAATGAGTTGATGCCAAGCCCAATGTGAAACCTGCGCATTATCATCACCACAAGCTCCCAAATGAACAATGTAATCGATACCCTGTTGTTTGGCGATATCAACAAAAATTTTACTCTGTTGAAGCATGTTAATTGTGTAACCCGTCATCATAAATACGGAATCAATACCATTAAGAGCTGGTTTTATTGTCTCAGGGTTGTCGTAATCCATTAATACAGTAGGATAGGGAAAGTGGGTATTTTCTGCAGGTTTTCTAATCGCTAATACAACATTTTTATAACCTTTTTTTTGTAGTGATTTTATTAATAGGCCTCCGACTTGCCCTGTTGCACCTGTAATTAATATTTTATTAGTCACAATAAATTTCCTTGATAAATTAGATGGTTAACTAAATATTTTCAGCTTATAAATTTGGTGTTTAAGCTCGGAAAAATAGGGTTGATAGTACAGTCACTTCCCTTTTCTAAATATGTTGAATACTTTTTTAGTGATAGTTTAGGGTTTACGGACATACATCCTCTATCGAATTGTAAAAGATATAACAGTCATGATGTCTTTTCGCTATAAAGAAAGTAAATAAAAGCATTTTTAGTGTGAAAATAGCTGTGATTTTATGAATAAATATGAGAAGGAATTAAGAAATTCAGATAAAAAAATCCCCGCACTAGGCGGGGGAATATTAAATATCTATCAGTGATGAAATACTGAAAACGATAATAAGGGAAAAAAAGATATCAATCTGTAACAAATCTTAAAGAAAAATAATTAATTATTTAAATAGAATAGAGAGAAAAAAGGGTGGCTCAATAATGAAGTTATTTTTATTTTGTTGTTTTTAAAGAATTTTTTATGCGTCAAGTAAAGGCTATGGAATTCAATTAAATTATTATTAGTCATACTTTCATTTAAAACCACATACATTTATGTGAAATTTTTTGAGTTTAAATAACTATTTTTAGCTTGTTAATGGCGAAATACGTATTATTACTTGTAATTCTAATCTTGCTAGGTAATAACTTATTCTTACCTAGCAATTTATTCACTTATAATAAAAAATATTTTTTAATTGAGAGACCATTTATTGATGTCAATTTCATTGTTTTTATATATTTTATTGATATACAAAGAAATATTATTTCTAATGTAAGGATTTTTTTCTTCAGGATACATTAGCCATGCTTTTTTCAAATAGGGTAATAACTCGTTATTAATATAATTTGAGCTAGAAAGAGCTTGAATAGCACTCAAACTAATCTCTGCATTGTTTGAGATAGCTAAATCAAAAAATGCTGAAATCTTATCTTTTAAATCAATATCATGAGAAGCTGCATAAATTGCACTTCTGACTATTTCTACATTTTGATGTGTGAAGAAGGGTTGAAAATCCTCAACTAAAACCGCGTTCAGCTCTTCTAATGTATAGCCAATAAAGCGCAATGTATTCTCATTCTCAGTTTTTTTAAGAATAGGGAAAAGGCTATCTTTAAATAAAATATATTGATCTTTATATTTAAAATAAATAATTGGAATAACAATATCTATTTTCTGATTCAGTGGATCGGCTAATACACCTTGAATATGAGGCAATACTTGTTCTTTAAAATAGGTTGCTAACACGTTTAATGAGGCTTTGTATAACTCAATATACTCTGTTTTTAGCTGTTGCTCTAAAAAATATAGACTATTAATTGTTAAATTAGGAAGTCTTGTTAAGGCATTGATAGCATCTGTTTTTTTAGTAATATTATTATTTTCGGCAAATGTGATAAGTATTTCTTCATTACCGCCCATACGATGGCCAAACCAACTGGTATCATAGCCTAAAATTACTTCATCTAACCAACGTTCATACCATTGTGTAAAAGAAGTTTCATAGGAAAAAGTGTAGGGAGTATCTGAATTTACCCAGTCTGATGTGTATAAAATATGGCCTTTATAATCACCATTTATCACTAACAAAAGATCGTATTCACAACCACATGTCCCTAAATAAAGTGTACCCTGATGAATCCTATCATAAATATTATCAAATTCTGTATCACTACAATCATCAGGTACATGGCATAGTGCTTTCCATTCATCAATATCCATTTTAGGACTCAATAAACAGGGTAATGCACAATTTTGTATACCATTTCTATCTATTGCTTCATCAAAAGCGTAGAGACCATAATAGGGGCCTGCGCCACCATAAGAGCCTGTACCACCGTTGCCAATTTGAGTTACAAAGGCGATATAATCTTCAGGAAATTCACAGCCTGCTTTTACTTGTAGTTGGTTAACGTTCTCTATTGATAGTGGAGAATTTAGCTGATATTTATGATTATCAGCACCAAATTCCTTATATTCATGATCAATACTAACTACTAGTACCAATTTCTCACGGATACGTTCAATAAGATTATCTGCATATTTTTTATTTATTTGCTCCCATTGTTGCTGTGGTGTCAGTTCTTTATTTTTTTTAAAGATAGCTGAAATAAAACCCATAAATTAAAATCCCTATTGATGATATGGTTTAATCATAAAATGGTTCTTTAATAATCTTTTTTGGATAGTAAAAACCAAATATAAAAATATTATCTTACTGAATTTTCGCTATAAACCATTTTATCTTCAATAAGATAATAGTATTTTTCGTTAAATAGAAGGGGAGATAAAAAAAAGACCAACGCTAGGAGAGTTGGTCAATAAATACTAGAAGCAATGTGAGCAATGTCGTTGTGAATAACCAAGTAAAATACTCAACTACTCACAAGTTAAAAGATAATCATTATCATTTGATATGTCAACCCTATAAAAAATGTGGATATTATTTATTTACACAAAAAGTCAATAAAAGTGCTTATTTTACTGAATTTAAAGTGGAGATTTTATGAATACTAATAACCAAAAAATTTCTTATCTAACTTCTATTAAAAGGGTGATAGTATGAATAATATGGAGAGTTAACAAGGAACTTACGCTATGGCATATGATTTAACAAAGAGATTAGTCATAGGGCTTTCTTCTAGTGCATTATTCGATTTAGAAGAGTCAGATAATATATTTCGCACAGAAGGCGAAGAAGCTTATCGGCACTATCAACGAAAAATGCAAGATAACCCTCTTAATAAAGGTGTTGCATTTCCTTTTATTAGTCGGCTTTTAAAATTGAATAATATTCGACCGAATGATCCTTTAGTTGAAGTTATTTTATTGTCCAGAAATGATCCTGATACGGGATTAAGGGTGATGAATTCTATTGAACATTATGAATTAGGGATCACTCGAGCTGTATTTCTTCAAGGTAAATCACCACATATTTACATTCCAGCTTTCGATATTGAATTATTTTTATCTGCAGATCATGACGATGTTTTACAAGCAATTAAGGCAAATTATCCAGCAGGCCAAATATTAGCGGGTCATATTAATGACGATAGTGCAGATGAATTAAGAATCGCTTTCGACTTTGATGGTGTTATTGCTGATGATGAAGCTGAGATTATTTATAAAACTTCAGGTGAGTTATCTCACTTTCATCGTCATGAAGCTAAAATGGTTGATGTACCCCATAACTCAGGGCCATTAAAAAATTTCTTATTGCGTATTTCTGATATTCAAAAGCTTGAGTTAGAAAAAGTTAAACAAGACTCTAGTTATGTTCCATTACTTAAAATCTCCATTGTTACTGCACGAAATGCGCCGTCTCATAAGCGAGTTATTAATACCATGAGAGCGTGGGGAATTTCTGTTAATGAAGCCTTTTTTATGGGCGGAGTAGAGAAAGCGAATGTGCTAAAGATTTTAAAACCACATATATTCTTTGATGATCAAAAGTTACATTTAAAATCTTCGTCTGAACTTCCTTCTGTACATATCCCATTTGGTGTAGCGAACAAAGATATAGATAATAAATTATTATAATAAAAAATGTGTGTGATATTTATATCATACCTTCTTTTTTTATTTTGTCTAATATGGCCTTTAGTTGAAATATTCTATTTTTATTATTTTATTTGTTTTTTTTAAATAAAAATAAGAACAAAGTTGGATCTATTTTTATAGAAGTAGTATGGTGTTGAATGATTTATATATATTGTAAGTTAATAACTATTTATAGATATTTTACCTTAAGAGGTATCTAATTAATTAAAATTAAATAAGGAAAATGGAAGTGGATAATAATCATAGATTCTTTTCTGATGATGTATGCCCTAAAACAGCATTATATGGTCAATTTTATGGTGATAATCACTATGCTGGTCGAGATTATGAACGAAAAATATATAATGGAAATAAATTTCCAAAAACTAAAAAAGGTTTTTATTTTAAAAAATTGATGAATTTTAAATAATAAAAGTAACAAAAAAATAATATAAAATTATTTCAAATGAAAATATCAATATTATTTAATACGTGGTTGATTGATATTTGAAAATGAGTTGATGATTGCGTCACTCGAGAAATTTACTACATTGACAATTTACAGCGCAGTAAAAATAATTATTAATTTTTCTCAATACCAATAGGTTGATAACCTTGCCATAAAGGTTTGAAATGTTCACTTGCATTACTTGATATTAGATGAATGTAGTAATTACCGATTTTACTCAACAAAATGCAATCATCAACATCTTTTAAATTATTTTTATGTATTGCTGGCTATCGACTAAAAGCGTTAGGATGGCTTTTTCTTTGGCCTCATTTGGCGATTGTGCAACAAATAAATAGTTCAGCTAGGTTTGATGGGTGATAACTACCTACATTAACAAAATATAATTTATTGTTGCTCGTCTTATTGCTAAGACTAAGACTGATATCAAATCCATCAACCCAAGTAATTTCAGTATAACCATCAATATGTACTTTATCTTTGTCACCAAACCATACCTTTCTTAATGCAGGCCAAGTATCTATAGATTTTTATGATATAACACATTGAATATATTGGGTTTTTATGTTTAACTTACCACATTGCCGCCAACATAGGACATAAATAATTTCATTATTGCATCCATTTTTTGTGTTGCGATCGATGTATGATTTATTATGTAACCATATTAAGAGTAAGTATAAAAAATGAAGACGATTGATTTTATGAACTAAATTGTTTATTTTTACTCTAAACATTTGCTATTAATTTAAAATATTATTTGGAGTAGATATGAGATTACTTATGCTTTTGGGTATTTTTTTTATTTCTGCTTGCTCATCAACAGGAGCAATAGAATCTCAAGAAAGTAAAAGTCATAAAGAAGATCCATATTCTGATAGTACATTAAATAGTATTAAAGCTAATCAGAACATTTATATTGAGCAGCAACGTAGTAAAGGAAATTTTTAATCTATTAAAAATATGTTATTGAAAAACCACAACTTAATCATAATTAGAAAAAGCCTTTCTTATCGTAATAATAGTTACTCCACCTAAAAATATAATAAAGAAAATAAGGGAATAGAATATTAAAAAATGAGCATCTCTTTCTTTAAAGAAAATAATTATCATTATCAATAACAAAAACAGAGAGAGTAAAAAGAATTTTTTGTTATTATTAATCATGCAATATACGCAAGAAACAAAAATAGATACTAAGATAAAAGAAAAATAAGCTATAAGAAAAGCAACAAATTCCACACTGTTAAAAAAGTTAGAGGATAATTTTTCTTCATAAAATATCATTATCAGCACGATGGTGGCTGCTATAAAACTCATTAAAGTAAAGATTAAAATAACAAATTTATTAGTATGTAAAAATGATATTTTTTTAAAATAAATAACTTTTATAGAAATTTCTAAAGAAGATATAAATACGACAATACCGACAAAAAAAATAATAGAAGAAGAAACTAGCCAAATAATATTATTATAGCCAAATGTAAATATACTGAGATAGAGTGATATCGTCAAAGATAATAATGGAGATGTAAATGTAAACAATTTTTTATTTTTTTGTTTGTTATTCATATTCCTATCCATTATAAAAATAACAGGATATCAATTAAACATCGGCAATGATAACTGAGTGATTATATCACTTAGTCGATTACATTGATCACTAGCCCTACATTGTTTTTAAATACATGTGTAATTTTTACACTGATACTTACTTTAATTCGATATTATTGTTTTTTGCCCATTTTCTTAATCTTCCATTAGCATTGGCGTAAGGCGAAGATGTGTTAAATGAGATCATCCGGCCCATCGTCCATTTTGTGTACCATGGTTTGCCATACAAGACATCATCAGTTCGCTCATCAATAAGCTTCACAATTTCATTTTTCACAGTCTGAAGCTCAGATACTAACAAGTCATAATTTAACTCGCTATAATCGGAGTAAAATTTTTGAGCAAGAAGACCAAGTTGGTTCCATTTATAACCCGTATCTGGAAAATCGACAGGTAGGCCTTTGGCATCAGAAGTGATCCATTTTACAATAAGAGCATTCCATCCGAGCAAATAAGAAACAAGATTATGAACACTCATCTCTGTTCCTTTGGCGTGCCCATCCATTGAGTGTTCAGATGTCATTTCTGCTGGGATTGCATTTAAATAACTAATTAATTTATTGAAATTTTTATCAATAGCTAAAAGTAATTCAGCTTTTGTTTGTGGTACGCTCATAAGGAATTCCATCTCATTAAAATAGATAAACCATAAAGGTTGTGTCGTGTTTGAAAACAAATTAATTATGTACTATCCACCACAACAGGGGAAGGCTCTTTTATAAACAGTGTAAATGTTGGTTTTTGAATTTAATTAGAGCTCTATTTTTAAATAGTGGGCGATTGATTCTTATCACATTTAATTTTATTAGAGCTCCGCAATTGTGGAGCCGTTTTTGTTAACTAACTCACTTGTTTAATATGAAAGAGTATCTGATTCATCCAACGAGAAGAATGTACAGCTATTCAAAAATGTGGCTAATATAATAATGCTAAGTATGTGTATTATTTTTTCATATTGTCGCCTATTCCATTTTATGGAACTTACGAGGTTGATTAACATAATAAAAAGATTTTACTCTTCTTTAATCAAGGAAAGCTTCTCATATCATGCATTTCTTATTTCTTTCTTAAGTAATCATATCTATCGTTTAATTTATCTTTTTTAGTTAGCCTACAAGATCTTTTTTACATAATTAGTTAATAACTTAAGCAAAAATTATAGTATAGAAACCGGGCGAGAATTGAGCTTTAACCAGGGCAAACAAGATGGGGGTTTTACACCAGTTTTACACCAGTTTTACACCAAGCAAATTTCAGGCATAAAAAAACCAACCGTAAATGGTTGGTTTTCTTAAATATTGTTGGTCGGCATGATAGGATTTGAACCTACGACCCCCGACACCCCATGAAACCGATTTTAAATTACATAACGCATTGATTATAAATGCAAATAATGCTTTTATATGTAATTACATACAGTGCTAAATATACAAAATGTGCATTATAAGAATCAATGAGTTAGAGAGAGTTTTACCACTATATTTATGTACGTTAGTTCAAACTAGAATTGATATGTTTCGTAGGTAGGGTGTAGTTAAATATGAAGAGTTGAGCGAAAAAATAGATGTTATGAGTTATCTTACTGTTGATGGATAATTGCTAATAAAACTGTATATTTATTAATAAATATCAAGAGTGAATAGTATATAATTACGTGCTCATTGTAAAAAGTGCCCTCCATTAGAGGGCGATTGAATGTTGGTTTTTTATTCAAAATAGAATCACTTAACCTGCCCATCTTTGAATATCATTCGTTTATCTCCTGATGAGTAGTTCTGTACAATACCTAAGAGCTCTTTGGAGTAATCAATTATTGTTGTAGACACTATTGGCTCAGAGTATTGATAGTTTAACTTGTATCCTTTTATTTTTATTTTTAATTTTCCATCAGTAGACTCTAAATATGAATTACTTAGCTTCTCACTATATGTTCCAGCACCATACTTTATATCAGGTATTTTATTAGTCAGTGAATTTTCCAAGTCAAAAAGTGAAAATTTGGCGCCAGTTATTTCATTTAATATGAAAACTTTGTTATTACATATATCACTGAATTTATTTTTTATATCTTCAATATTAAGCCCTAACTGAGAGCCCAACCAAGAGGATTCGATTATAGGAAAAAATGAAGTAATTATTGGAGACGAGTGAGCAATGATATTTAAATTTATAATTTTTGTTAATGGTGTCCCATCAGGTGCAGTCCAGTCATCGTCAATTCCTTCTCTTATAATAAGAAGATCTATTTTATATTGTTCTGCCTTTTTTTGGGTTCCGCTCTGGTAGCCTGTTTTAGTAGCGTAGATGAGACGAAGACCTGGTATATCTTGTGTTTTACCAATAAATGCATCAATTTTGTCAATGGTCACTGTGGATGCATAGTCTTTGCATTCAATTACCGTCTTGTAATCATAACCACCGTAATTAAATTCCCAATACACATCAAACTGCCTTAAAATTCCGTTTCTGTCTTCTATTTTTTTGTTTACCTCCACTAATGTATTTTTTAAATGCGACATCCCCTCCGCATTTAACAAACTTTGTTGAATAGCTCCAACAAATTCCTCATATTCCTTTCCCGTGTTTTTTTTCATGCCAGCCTCTTACATTCTGTTTTCTGACTGTATTCATTAAATTTTTTTCAGGGTTACTCTGAATTAATGAAACATACAATAGTATATCTGTTAATACAGACTGAAAAGCTAATGTCCTTATCTGGTAAGAACAGCGTGTCAAATTAGAATTGGTTCAGCTGTATAAGACTAAATCTGCAATAATATAACTTATGCAATCTCACAATGTGGCACTTCAACCCATTGTACATGGTTTTCGGTGTAAATCTTTGTCGACTCTGCATCACTGTGAGCCATTCGAGCTTGAGGATCAAAACCACGTTGTTTAAACATAAAGGCCGCCAATGCTCTTATTTCATGAAAGGTTGGTCTTTCATCTAAAGGCAAATGACTGGTAACGCCCACTTGATCACGCAACGCTGAAAATGCACGGCTAAGGTAATCAGGTGCGACTTGTGTTGGATGATTAACTTCTTTACTCACTTTATTTGGGATACGAGTAGGCAGTCTATGCACAATATAAGGGCTTGCCACATTGTCACGGCTATTATCAATGATTTCTTTTAATGCCTTTCCTATAGGAATAGCAACGTGAGAAGCTTCTTTGTATTGTACTTTCTGCCTATGGATATAGATCATTCCATATATCCCATTTTTAGGCTCCTCATACCAAACACACCCACATATTCTTTCTTTAGGTGCTTTGATATTGTATTTTACTCGTGAGACTTCAAGCCTAGCCTGTGTTGTCTGTAATGCGAGATCCATTGCCGTTCTTAACCAAGGCTCTGCGGATGCTCGAATTTTAAGAAAGTCATCATAAGATAATCTTCTACGTTTTTTGCCGTCGACTCTTTTCATCTTTTTACGTTCTGCTGGATTATCGAACATAAGAGATTCGTCTATTGCATAACTGAAAATCTTCTTTAAAAAGCCTACTTTTCGATTTTGTACATTGGCAGAAGCTTCAGCATGGTATTCATTAATAAATCCATTAACGTGTTCGAGAGATATTTCATTTGATGGAATATCCTTAAAAAAGGATTTCACTCTTTCTAGGTCGTTAGTCCAGTCATTCAACGTGCTTTTAGATGGTTGCTCATCATTAATGATCCGAGAAAACAATTTATCTAAATGCTCAGAGAAGGGAAGGGCTTCACCATATTGCCCTCCTGAATCAACAATTAATGAATTTACAGAAACAGATTTTTCTGGTCGCATGATATTATTGTATTCTCTGGCTATTGCGATAGCTTTTGCTTTATCAGCACCAATACATTTTCTTAATCCATTAGTTAATGTAAGACGATATTGTTTGACTGATTTATCAAAATAAAGGAAGTCAGGTAAATGCCTAAATTCCTTTCTTCTTGGTCTACTGGCCATATCAAGAAGCCCTTATTAACTCATCAACACATGAAGAAATAACGGACTCGATACCCCAGCGCTCAGATGAATACACCCAAACAGAACAATCAACGATTTTGCCTTTTAATAAACCAGTTTCTACCCATTTTTTTATGGTTCTATTATCTGGAATAGAACCTATTTCAAATTCTCTTTTAGCCCATGCACTAGCTTTCATCAGTTTTCTGCTCATTTTGGTCTTGCCTCATCATCAATAAAATAAGCCGGTCTGCTGTATCGCAGGAGTGTTTGATTTCAGCTTCAGTACATGGTCTATTTCTTACACTGAACGCTAACCGACCTAATTTAATATCAAAACTTGTTAATAATTGAGAACCCGGTTCCCAAGGTGTTAATAATTTCATTGTGGTTATCCATTGGTTTTGAATAAACCACAATGTTAATAATAACGAAAAGTAAAAACTGATTATGCTTAATCAATTTTTTACCCGAATAATTCCCTCTACTGGATAGCACTCCGCAATTTTCCCTTTGGTAGCGAGTACCTCTTTATCAATTAAACAATTTTGTTCATCAGGATAAATGTAGCCATAGGGCTCGAACTGGCAATTCACTGAACTACATATTAAAAGGAATAAACCAAACATTACTGTTCCCCCCTTTGTTGTTCAGCGATGGTTTGCTGAAGTTCAATTTTCACGTGTGCTGGAAAATCGTATGAAACGTGGCAACGTCTATCTGTTGAAACAAAGCCATGTGTACCATCAGGTAATGTGATCTTTACGGCTTGGTCTTTTTGTTGAGAGTGTCTTAGCATTGGTCTTGCCTCTTCGTGACATGTCACACTAATGGATAATAGCGATATTTGTGGGATGCCCCAGTTGCAGTAATAATGCTTTTTGCATTGATGAAAGTGCCTGTTGTTCTTGCTCAGTGACATTTTCTGTTGATGCCGTAGACCATTCTATACTGCATTTATTTGTCGTTTCATCATGAGTGATGACAACTTCTAACTTCATGGCCATAACGTTTATCTCCTGATAATGCGCCCGATAAAGGGCGCTATTATGAATTAACGAACCATCAATGAGCGTTCACCAACTTCAAGATGTGCTCCGGGGATCTCAAGACCATGTTCAATCGCATCTTTGATGCCTTTTTTATCAGGCGCGGTGATTGTTTGAACATCAACCAATTCATCCGGTAACAAAGCTTCATTGTCGATAATGACTCGAACAACACCAGCTCTAGCTGTGAATGTATTTTTTGTTGTTTTTAATTTATCTAATCCTGAAGCTAATAAGCAGTTGAGAGCATATTTCTTTAGGTTTTTAGCCTGGTTTTCGAATGATTTTTTACGATCAGATAACCGTTTAGACTCCTCATCAAGTGTTTTAGCTTGACCTTCGATATTGCGAACGTGGTGCATAATTGCATCCAATTTATCACCTAGCTCGCCCTCGATACCTTCCAACGTATCTGCGATATCTTCAGGAGAGAATTCTCCTGTTTCAACGAGTTGTTGTAATTTTTCGTAATTAGTCGCCAGTGCGATAGCGGTAGTTTTGGTCATTAGATTGCCTCTTCTTTATGTTTCAGTTGGTCTAAACACTCTTTTTCGATTTGGTTTAATCGACGTAATCGACCAGATAAATATTTCTCGTAATCGTTATCACGACGTTCTTGAGCTAATTTGATATGTGCAGAAATTTCGCGCGTTAATGTGGATGCAATGCCTCGCAATTCATTCTCAGTAACAGCACTACGCATAACTTCCGTATGCTTAGTAAATTTCTCGTCTAACTCTTTACGAATACGAGTGATATCTTCAGCTTTTTCACTCGCATTTTTAATTTCAAATTCAAGCTTGTTACTTGCTAAATATTCAGGGTTATCGTGCATTCCCATAAAAACATCAGAGCTAAAGCCAAGCATTGACAGTGCTTTTTTGATTGCATCAGTCAGCGATTTTTTAATAACTTCGCCATCAACTTTAATGCCATATTGGGTTTGATAACGGTAAGGAGTAGCACCATAGCTTTCAAACTCACCACGGGTTTCACATTCGATGATGTACCAAAAGCGGATCTTAACTGAGTGGTTCTGTTCGCAGAATAACGAGCCATCACCATCACGTAAAAAACGGGTTGCAACTTGTTTATTACGCTCATCGAGAACAGGTTCTACAAGAGGCTTTCCATCAATAAATTTTTCTTCAAGAACTTCATAACCCCACCCTTCACCGACAGGGCCAAATATTTCAGTCGCGCGCATAAACATGTAGGTGCTGTTTATACTGGTTCCGATGAATCCCATGCCTTCTAATGGTTTAGTAAAGCGAGGGTCTGTACGCTGTACACGCTTCCAAATATTAAGATTATTTGCATCACCTAAATTAAGAACTTCATCAAGCACACTAGCTCGTTGTTCAAAATTATCGTGTTGTACTGATGGTGTTTCAGGTTCGTTAGGTTCTTCAGTTTGCTCGACCACTTGAGAAACCTCTGTTTTTGGAACTTCTTCTTGTTTTTTACGTGAACGCTTAGGTTTGGTTTCTTTTTCAACTGTATTTTCATTGGATGCAGAAGAGACATTATTTGTTTGATTAGACGCGATATGTTCTTCTTTTTCAGTGTTATTAGGTTTATTAATACCTAAATGCTGATCAATAAATTCTTTTCGTGCATTGGGATTATCTAATAGTTCAGACCGTTTTTTACTTTCAGTTATTAACGAGAAAATTTTCTCACGAGGTATCTCTAAGATGCCCGTTGTGGTGCGTAAATCCATTGACCAGCGTTTCCATGCTTTGTCGTCATCATCTATCAGTTCTTTAGCTTTCTTCACTTGAGAGGGAAGAACATTAGTAGGATCAAAATTATTTAATAACGCTAATGCGATTTCAGTATCTATGGTTGCATAGTTACGTTTGATAGAAGACGTTTCTTCCTGTTGCTTTGGTTCTTCTGTCAGCCAACTTTCACCTAATGACTTAGCCTCTTCAACGGTGACATCATCATTAGCAAACTCATAGATAGACTGTGCTATTTCCATTGTTTGTTCAGCATCCATCAAAGATAACTTTGTGATTTCGGCAAGACCTGTGGCGATATTGCAAATTTTTGGATTTTCTTTACTTTCATTGAGGTATTTCAATGCGTGCGACAATTCTTTATTAGTTATTAGCGTCTTACCAAATAATAATAAACTTGCGATACGAGGTTTTGTGGCCAGTTTTTTAAATTCTTTATATTCGATAGGTTTCCATTGAGTACCATCAAACTCATTTTCAATGGCAAATTTTTCATCGAAAGCATCTAAAGTAGGGCAAGAAGAACCGTCAATGTATTCACTCATTAAAGGCTCATCAGTATTAAAGTTATCCATTGATTCTGGATATACTTCAGATAATTTTACTACAGCCGTTGCTGTTGCCAGCTTTGTATTAGCAGTGCTTAACGCTATAGCCAGCGGTACAGCACCGTTGTTTGTACGAGCCTCGGTCGTAGGCTCAAATACACAGATAAAAGTTTTCATTGGTCTTGCCTCTTAATAAGGAATTTCTTCGTCAGTTTTAGAGATTGGCTTGCCTTCTAAGCAAAGTAACATTTGGATTTGATCTTCTAATAAGCTTGATTTCACTTGGGCATCAGCAAGAATTTTTTCTTGCTCATTACGTAGAAAATCAATTTCAGCATGGATGAGATCAGTTTGAGTAGGCTCTTTAAAAGGAACATCAATAGTGTGTTCTGCAATAACAAAACCTAGCCCAGTATTGGGATCTGCTTTAAATGCATAGGCATTATATTGGTAAGAACCATCGAACTGTTTTTGAGCGTGAATATAGAGTGTGACTGTTAGGCTTTCAGGTTGTGCTTTCATAGCAACTCCTTTAAAATAACGGTGATCAGTGATTTATCATTGGTCTTGCCTCTTCTAGCGTTTGGTCGCGCTAGTAGAACTTCCGGTTAGCTTTGGTCAGCGACCCGGGTAAAAGAGCCCACTTCGGTGGGTTTTTTTACGTCTAAAATTTGTTGCCCGTCTTTCCGAGCTGTCAGGTCTTGCCTTATAGCTGTGGTCGGTCACTAATTAAATTCCCTGGTACTGCTAAAAAATTTACCGTTATGTCGTGGTAATCATGACAGGTCACGATGAGAGCTGTAGTTCTCCTCCGGCATAACAGCAAAACTGAATTTGAACACTTACCTAAACACTTGCTGTGTTGTTTTGAATGGCTTTAATATTAGCATTGCTATTTTATGTGTCAATAGCAATGCTAATATTTAGGTGAAAAAAAACCACCTCATCAACGGTGGTTATATTTAACTCATTGTTATTTTACGCAAAATCAATCATTTTAATAGGAAGAGATCTTATTACCTTTCCAATAATTCGAAGATCATACATTTCTGATTCTTCGATATAAAATGTTTCATAAGCAGGATTATCTGATTTAACCGCTAGTTTTCTGCCTTTAACTCGTTGTAACCTTTTTATAAACAACGAGTTTTCGAAGCAAAAAATATAAACACCGTCGCCATCAAAAAACTCATTGTGGGTGTCAACAAAAACAACATCTCGGGGGTTAATAGCAGGGGACATGCTGTCGCCACTAATATTAATTATTTCAATTCCTTTTAAGCTTTTACGGCCAAATAACTCAAAAACTTTCTCTGGTGAAAACTCAATAGATTTAATTGTGTCAGGGAAATCGTTATTTATAAAGCCACCAGGGCCTGCCTTCGCGTATACATCCATTAGTTTTAATGTTGTATGTTCATCTTGAGTGGATGGCATTAGTTGTTTTGTATCTTCTTCTTTTCCTGTTTTTCTAACATAGTCTAATAAAGTTTTTAGTTCCGGATTAATATCCTCCGGATCAATTCTCAATAATGATGCAAACTTTAGAATAGTATCTGTATTTAAAGCTGTTCTACCGTTTAGATACTGGCTTACGGCGCCTTGAGTTGCAAATCCCATAATATCTGCAGCTTTTTCTTGGGTTAAGCCCAGAGATTCTCTTTTAGCTTCCCAAATATTTCGTAGGTTCTGAGCTGCAATTTTGTCTGATTCTGAAATTTTTCTATTCATAGTTATATTTTATTTGTATTGCTAATAATTTTCCAATAGCATTGCTATTGATTTATTAAATTAGCATTGCTAATATTCAGTTGTTAAATAACAGGAGAAAAACATGAAATTAGGTTTGTATTTAAAAAAACAAAAAATTAGCCAATCTGAATTTGGGAAAATGGTTGGAGTTACCCAAGGGTTTATTAGCCAAGTTATAGCTGGTAGCTACCTACCAAAAGGTAGAAAAGCTATTGAATGGTCAGCAAAAACTAATTGGTTAGTAACACCACATGATCTCAATCCAGTTGATTATCCTAACCCTTGGGATGGCTTACCAAAGGAGCATTCAGTATTACAGGTATCAAATTAAAAAACTGATTATGCATAATCAATTTTTTAGCGACAGGAGACGCAAAAATGAATTTTGATATCAATATTATCAGAGCTGAAGTTGAGAATTGGGCTGTAGAACAAGGGCAAGAGTATGTTGCTATTGAGATTAGCCGAGCTTACTTACGATTGGTTATTAATCAAGAACATGGTCGTTTACACGCAATTGAAGATCAATCGGGTAAAGCTGATTGGAAAGCAATCAACAATAACCGGCAACAAATATTTCGCTGGTTAAGGGGTGATTCTCGTGCATCTCAAAGAAAGATTGCTGAGTTAATGCCAGCGATAGAAATGGCACTACCAGCTTCAAGGTTAGCTCGAGTACGTGGAGACACCAAAAACTATTTAGCAACCGTAGCTATTCAGCGTTTTGCTGATGCTATGACTGAAATCTTATTAGAGGGTCGTGACATGTCACACCAAATAAACAATGTAGTACGTGCATTAAATGAGATATCACGCCCGACCAGCGTGCATTAATTCAAGAGGCAAGACCAATGATTAGATCAACTGAAAAAATTACATATCGTAACGGGTTTATGCTGAATGATAAGCCTGCCCACATATCAGAAATTAAAGATATCTTTGAGGGTAGACGTGTTATTGCGTTATTAGTTTGGGAACAGTATGAGAAGCAGAAACAAAAGTTACGCCTAAAAAAACTAACCGCTGAGCAGTATAAAAATGCTTGTTATGACATAGCTAAATCGTTGGGGGTGTGAAGTGAGAGCATCCGATTTGTTATTAGACTTTGGACGTCCAGTTGCTTATTTCCCCGGGCTAGTAAAACGCTTGGGTAGTGTAAATGCAGTAATATTTTTTAGCCAAATATTTTATTGGCAAGACAAAGCTGACTCTAAATTAGGTGTTTATAAAACATCAGAAGAAATTGAATCTGAGACGGGTTTAAGCTATCGAGAACAACTTACGGCCAGAAAGCATTTAGTTAGCAGAGGCATTTTGATTGAGACTAATAAACGCCTAGAACATAAAATTTATTATCTAATTGACTGTGAAAAATTAGATAGTGTCATGTCACAACCTATTGAAAATGCCCCAAATGCGCAAAGCGCAACTGGGGAAAGTCATAATAGTGATTTCGCGGAACAACAAAACGAACGACCGCGACAAGACAAAACAGACGGTGGCGGTGAAACAAATCCGCAGTTCGATCCTACAGAGATTACTACATATATTACTACAGATAATAAAACCCCTTCTTGTCCGGTTGCTTCACAACCAGACAAAAATGCGAGTGACCAATTATTTATTACTCGTCACCCTGAGGCTGTTGTATTCAGCGCTAAAAAACGGCAATGGGGTACTGCAGATGATTTGTTATGTGCTCAATGGATTTTCAAAAGAGTGATGGAGCTTTACGATAACGCATCTGAATCAGATAGTGATATTGATCCACCTAAAGAACCTAATTGGGCGTTATGGGCCAACGAGGTGCGATTGATGCGAACAATTGATGGTCGAACTCATAGACAAATATGCAAGTTGTTTAATAGGGTAAATAAAGATCCTTTTTGGTGCAAAAATGTACTTAGTCCAAGCACACTTAGAAAACAGTGGGATAAGCTTGTACTAAAATTTGCTGAAATTTCTCATGATGAAAACTGCACATCGGATCAAGTTCATTGGAATAGCCCTGAAGCATGGGGGAATACCCTATGAAAAATTTAATTTCAGCGATTGAAACTAGAGATGGCCAGAGATTATCCGAGTTGGCTCAACCACAAAATAAACCTACAAGTATTAATGCGTATGCGGAAAAACTGGTTGATATGCTATTTGATAATTTAGTACAAATTTTCCCAGCTTCAAAACATACCGTATTTTCAAATAGAGATGATATTTCAGCGACTAAACGCCAATGGGTACTCGCATTTATTGAAAATAAAATAACATCTGTTGAGCAATTAAAAGCCGGGATGAGTATTGCCAGACAGCAGGAATCAGATTTTTGGCCATCCTGTGGAAAATTTATTGGTTGGTGCCGTGAAGGAATGATGCAATCAATGGGTTTGCCTTCAGTCTGTGAAGTGATGAATGAAATGAAGCGTTATAGCAACATGGAGTGGCGATATCCATCGATTGAGTCGTTCCCGTGGAGTTCAGATATTATGTATTTAATTGTGCCTGAGGCGAGATCGCGAATGACGCAATATAATTTACCCGATAAAGATGTTAGGGATTTCATAAGAAAGCAGTTAATTATTTATTATCAGCAAATACAAGACGGGCGAGTGATACCACCGATTAGGCCATTAATTGGTCGAAATCAAAGAGGAATTTCTACATCAGAATTAATCGATAAAGATGGTAAATATCGACTGATAGGGCAGCAAGCATTAAAGAAAATTAGGGCGAAAATTTATCTTATATCGAGGTAAATGATGAATTATTGGCTGAATTTATTATATGTAATTGATATCTAAATCAAATAAAAGTGATGAAAAATGAAATGTAAACCGATGTCGAAAGAACTTGTTTTGTTGGATGTTGAAAAAATTAATGGCTACTTATGCGCTGTTGAGTCACTGAATAGGGAGCCAAATGTTGCCCCTGACTATGAGTGCACTTATGTGGAAGAAAAAGCGACGTTACTTAGCTCGCTTCAGTCAGTAATTATTCCTCATAGCGATGAACACCCCATTGAGCATTGGAATGTTTCGTTAGAGCAAATCAGTGAAAACGATATGATTAAAATAGTGGAAGAATGGTTTTTTCAGCTTGGTATTGCTACAAAGCATCCGGATTTACTAAAGAATTTAGTCGTTGGTTTTAGAGATTTAATTCAGCCATACACTATAGGTTCTTCAATATACAGAGTGAATATGATCCCGCCAGTTTGGTACGCAATACGCTGGGATAATTTTGTGATTCATTCCAAGCATGGTTACCTTTTATTTGAATTTAACTTTAGTGATTAAATTGTTTGTGAGCAGTTGTACTACTAATAGAGGCAAGACCAATGGCAAAAACAGTAGCAGAACGCAAATCAGAACAACGTAAACGGCAGAAAGAATTAGGTGTAACCAAAATTGAATTACTTGTAGATAATCAAGAATTGGAAATGTTAAAGCGTAATTGTGTATTACGCATGCCTGGTCGAGAACCGTATGACGTTGTTGAATACTTACAGATGCTTATTCGTAAAGATGATGCTGAGTATAAAAGGCAAGCTGAGATGTTATCTAAGCAAAAGTGTAAACGCTGTGGTGAGCAATTACCTGTTCAACAATGCTGTTTGTCTGGCGATTCACAATGTTGGGTAACCAAAGGATATAATGAGATAAAATTGAGTATATAAATAGATCAAGAGTATTGGTTGTCAAATATCAATATATCCGAAGTTTTCTAGTTGACAAAAACAAGAAAATACGAAAATATATATCTGACATTTCACAAAATAGGATTTAATACGAATGGAAGATAGAAGCCTTGCCCCTTGTTGGGATATCCAACCATATTTAGAACAAAAACCAGTTATGGACTTACTAAAATCTATTGTTGGTGTACTTATGGAGGTTCCTAAACATGAGCATAGATTAGATTGTCGCTTGATTACTGGATCACGTGAGTATATCTGGGTAAGAGAGCATATTAAAATAACAGCTAAAGAAGGCACCATACCTGAATTGAAAATGGTGTCTGGAAGACTTGATTTTGTTTTTTCGATTAATATGGTTCCTATCCAGTTCTCGAAAGACTGTATTTTTGCACCAAAGAAAAAGCATCGATTAGTGAGAAACAAAGCTGAATCGAAACAATTAACGTTATTTGGCGGTAATGATTTAGAAGCGGAGCATGATTTAATATGGCGAATACTTGCTGAGCCGTATTTTATTGAGGAGGCTGATGAGTTTCCTCAATGGGATGTGGCTTTAGTAGGCATTAACCAAAATGGTTCTAGCGTAAGTGAAATTAGATATTATGAAACTGTTTCCGTTCCGTTGATGGATAGTTCTGATGCGAGACCTGATGCCGCTGATATTGATGATGCTCCATTGAAACGCCGTAACACAACAGATGAAACTGTGAAAAAAGATGGAACTGTTTGATTTTAAATCAGGCTATAGAGGGGATAAATTACGTCTTGCTAGGATGGCGAGGGGGTTGTCGTGTGAAGAGTTAGCGACCGCTTTAGGTAAAAGTAAACAATATATTAGCAAATTAGAGAAAGGATTTAAACCATCAGAAGAGCTAACTGATGAGATTGCAAGGCATTTGAATATATTGCCTAATTTTCTATTTAGTGAGCGTAGCTACCCAATAGAAGATGAACAATGTCATTTTAGAAGTAAAAAATCGAGAACTAAAACTTTAACTAATAGCATATTAGCAAGGGCTGAAATCTTGAGTTCTTTATTATCTGCTCTTGAAGATGAAATTGAATATCCTGAACTAAATATTCCGGATATTTCAGATCGAGCAATGAGTACATTAGATGATATTGAACGAATAGCTGAGAGTTGTCGTCGCTATTGGGGTATTGGTTTAGGACCAATAACATCTATGGTTAAATTCGTTGAGAATTTAGGCATTATTATCGCACATGTGTCCGATGTTGATGACAGAGTTGATGCTTTTACTGTAAATAGTAAGAGGCCAATAATAATTCGTAACGATGCTAAAAGTTCTGTATGTCGATTTAGATCCGATATTGGACATGAATTGGGTCATATTGTTTTACACGATGGAATTATTACTGGAGATAACTTAACTGAGAGTCAAGCAAATCAGTTTTCTAGTGCTTTTATGGTTCCAAGAGTTTCTTTCATGAAAGAATTTCCTAAAATGAAAGGGCGTTATTTAGATTGGAGTGCTTTAGTTGAGTTTAAATTACGCTGGAGAGTAAGCCTAAGAATGATAATTTATAGAGCTTCAGCTTTAGGGGTAATTACAAAAGACCAAGCAAGACAAGGATATATGTATCTTAATACAAAAGGATATACTGCAATTGAGCCTGGGGATAATTCTATCCAAGTTGAAGAACCAACGTTACTTACTAGAAGTATTGAAATGTTAGACGACCTATCATGGAATAACATTCTTGTTAAAACAGGGATTACAAGAGAGTTAGTACGAGAATTGTTTTGTGTTAATAAACCAATTAGTGATAAAACTTCTTTTATTTATTCGGTTAGCTAATTCCTATATAATCATACCATTGGCCTGAACACCCAATCCTAAATATTTGCTGTGTCAACTGAGAGTCAAGTATGGCACAGCATAGCTTTATCAAAATGTCTAACGATACTCTTGTACCGGCTAACCCTGTTACGAGAGATTTTCTGCATTCAAAAATCAAGTGTGGTGATGTGCTTTCAGCGAATTTTAAGAAAGCTCGTAACCCTCGATTCCATCGTAAATACTTCGCATTACTTAATTTAGGCTATGAATATTGGGAGCCGGTTGGCGGTACAATTTCACCTGAAGAAAAAGAATTAGTGCGTGGTTACGTCACATTCCTTTCATATCACACGGATAATGCTGACGCGCTTTTATTCGCATCTGATATCTATCTTGAAGAAGTTGCACAAAATCGTGCGCAAAATATCTCAGCAACAAAGTCATTTGATGCTTTTCGTTATTGGGTCATAGAGCAAGCCGGTTATTACGATACGTTTGAAATGCCAGACGGTAGTTTGCGTCGTGTCGCTAAATCAATCAGCTTTGCAAATATGGACGACTTAGCATTTAGTGAACTCTACAAAGCCACACTCGATGTGCTGTGGAATTTTATCCTTCGCAAGCAATTCCCTACTCAAAAAGCTGTAGAAAATACAGTATCTCAATTATTAAGTTTCACATAGAGGCAAGACCAATGATCAAATCAAAGACCAAAGAAGAAAGACAGTGGCTATCAGATGTAGCAGAACTGGGGTGTATTTGTTGTCGCAATATGGGGTTTGGAGCCAGTTTAGCGGAAATTCATCATGTTAGAACGGGGCAGGGAATGGCACAACGGGCTAGTCATACGGATGTTTTACCACTGTGTCCTCCACATCATAGAGCGTGTTACGAAACCGGCTTTCACGCTTCGCCTAAATCGTGGCAAGAAATTCATGGTACCGAGATTGAGTTATTGGAACAGACTAAGCAAGAAGTAATGGAGTTACGAGCATGTCGAGTATAAAGAGTATATCTGATGGGTTAAAACTTGATGATGATCAAGTCGCATGGATTCAGCCTTGGTTATCAAAATTTGGAGCATGGGTTTATTCAGGGAGGATAGAAAAAAGGCAAAGCAGTATTATCGCTGAATTTATGGCGACAGTAGAAAGGCGCGATTATCCCGAGCGAGAAATGTGTAATGATGATGATGGTATGTTGATCGCTAAAGTGGTCGATAAAATTTATCACATAGACAGAATAGCCTTTACGCTCTTATTACTGCGGTATGCCTTTGGTAGTTCAGATCGCGCTATTGCTCGTTATTATCACCATATCGTGAAACCGCGCCAAATGATTAGACGCAATAGAACGGTAGAATATAGAAAACCCTCTATGTCTACATGCAGAAGAGAAATTGAGGACATAATTAGTTCAGCTGAATATTTAATTTACCCATATTTAAAAGATGCATTTAAAAAACGTGAAAAAGAGTGGAAAAGTAAAAATAATAGCAAGAACGTGTTGACTTCTTTGAGCCAATGAACCACTATTTAAGTATAAGTTGCCGTTTTTATACAGTGACCAACTAACCCAGCCTAAGCGCTGGGTTTTTTTGTATCTAAAACAGATAAGGCTTGCTGTTTCCTTTGTTCAGAGTTACATGTGTATTCACGACCAATAACTGACCAAAGGTATTAAAATATCATGTTAAAACATAGTGATATGACAGAAGAGGCAAGACTTGTTTTTGAAGTTGTTCCGCACACGATGGAAGTTACAGCTGGCGAAGTTGCACAATTTACTTATTTAACTGAGCCACGTTGTCAATTGATATTAACGCAGTTGGCGATGGCGGGACTAATCAAAGAAAACATCAAAGAAAACACATTTCAAAATATCTAATACTGTGAAAATGGGCGACAGTGAGGATGCTACTAACATCCCCGCTGTCATTTGCCCGTTCTGGTAGATCACGGACAAACTAAAGCCCACTGCTTATGTGCACAAAGCATTGTGAGCTTATCAAAAAAGGTTCTCCTGATCTATGAAAAATACTGTGAATTTAAACAGTGTGAATTTAGTCAATGATGACTCACTCAGCTATATAAAAACACTTCCAGACAACTGTATTGATTTAATTGCAACTGACCCGCCATACTTTCAAGTAAAGGCGTGTGGTTGGGATAATCAGTGGGAAAATGTCACCGCGTATTTATCTTGGCTTGATGAAATGCTTGCTGAATTTTGGCGAGTATTAAAGCCTAATGGCAGTATTTATATATTTTGTGGTTCAAAACTAGCGTCAGATACAGAATTGCTCGTCCGTGAAAGATTTAATATTCTAAGTCACATTGTATGGGCTAAACCATCAGGGCCTTGGCGTAGGGCATGTAAAGCTGATTTACGCAGTTTTTTCCCAAGCACTGAAAGAATTTTATTTGCTGAACATTATCAAAGCCCATACAAGGGCAAAAGTAGTGCTTATCTTCAGCAATGCAAGGCGCTTAAAGAAAACGTATTTAAGCCTTTAATTGAGTATTTTAAATCTGCACGTGAATCATTAGGAATAACAGCAAAAGAAATAAAACAGACAACAGGTAAGCATATGGCTTCACACTGGTTTAGTTATAGCCAATGGCAACTACCTAGTGAGTCTGATTACAAAAAACTGCAGGAGCTGTTTCAGCGTGTAGCAAGTGAAAAGTTTAGTAGTAATCCTTTAAATCGTGATCATGCTGATTTGATAGAGGTTCAGGCTTCTCTTAGTCGAGAATACCAGGAGCTTGCTGAACAATATCAATTATTACGTCGTCCTTTTTCTGTCACCGTTGATGTTCCTTACACCGATGTGTGGACGTATCCACCTGTGCAATATTACGCAGGTAAACACCCTTGTGAAAAACCAGCAGAAATGATGGAACACATTATTCGCTCAAGCAGTCGCGAAGGTGATCTGGTTGCTGATTTCTTTATGGGATCAGGTGCAACACTAAAGTCCGCATTAAAGTTAAATCGTCGAGTTCTTGGGGTTGAACTTGAGAAAGAGCGATTTGAACAAACCAGACTGGAAATAGAACAGTTTAGATTACGAAAGTAATTATGACTAAGTCCGACTTTTATTAACTAATAAGCCCCAAGCTAAGGGGGAGGTATGAAGAAAATGCCATATAAAGACCCCAATAACTATAACTGGCTTGTGGGCATACTTATCAGCGTCATGACTTTGTTAGGCACTGCAGCTAGTTGTGCATATAAAGCGCTGAATGGGGAGCATATAAGTTGGGGGGTATTTTTCTTTCAAGTTATCGTCTCTATTTTTGCTGGTGCAATGGTGTATCTAGCATCTAGCTATTATGAGTGGGTTCCAGAATTAGCTGGTGGTATTGCTGGTTTAGCCGGTTGGTCTGGAGCTGAGTTAATTAAAACATTAGAAAAGCGGTTTTTAAGGAAGGTTAGTGGTGAGTAAATTTGTATTTAGTACGCGTAGTGAAAAGAACATGCAGGGTGTTCATCCTGATTTAATCAAAGTAACTCGACGAGCACTAGAATTAAGCGATGTCGATTTTATGGTTATCGAAGGTAAGCGAACGGAAGCTCGTCAACGACAATTAGTGAAAAATGGCGCTAGCCAGACAATGAACAGCCGCCACTTAACTGGCCATGCAGTTGACTGCGCACCGCTGGTTAATCGTGAAATCCCATGGAAAGATTGGTCGAAATTCAAATTAGTTGCTGATGCAATGCTTCAAGCTGCAAAAGAGCTAGGCGTTGACCTTGAGTGGGGCGGCAACTGGATAAGCTTTAAAGACGGCCCGCACTTCCAATTAACACATAAGTCATATCCGGCTTAATGCGTATTGGGGTTTGTAATGAAATTCGATAAATCATTTTGGCTATTCATTATGGTTGTTGGCCTAGGCTGGTGGGTTGTTACTGTTCACGATGATAATAAGCTGCTGAAAAAAGATAATGACAGGCTTCAAGTCGATAATGACAAACAAAGCAAGTTGATTGCTGAACAGTCATTCGAATTCAACCGTATCAATCAAATAACGGGTACTGCTTATCGAAACGGCATTGTCTCTAAAGCAGAATCACAGGAGAAAATCATTGAATACAGAACGATTCTTAAGAAAGAGCCAACTTGTGATCTTATTGTTCCTCAGCCTTTTACTGATGGGATGCTCTACGACACATACCGTTTACGAGCCAGCACCTTGTCCGGCGATCCCAAGCGGATTGACACAACAGGTGTTGGTTTCACTTCCTCCCGACAATTAACTTATTGTCAGGCTATTGAATGGATACCTTATTTATTAGCGGATCTCAAGCAGGCAAATATTCAACTCGATGCGTTAGAACAAATTAGAAAAGGACAATCAAAGTAATGTCATAGAGCGGTGTTGTTGCTGGCCTGTGTGTTAGTTGAGACCTGCTACCTCTAAGCAGATAGTGTATATAGAGAATAAAAAATAACAAATTAGAGTATTAGTGGCATTTTATGTAGATTTGACTGGAAGAATATTCTAAATGGCCATTTTACAAATATATTAGTAGGTGTGATAAGATGGTGAAATTAATTATATCTAGAGGAAAGCAGCTTTGATTTCACCTAAATGGATCACGTCATTATTCGGGCAGGCCAATCAAACTGGGGAGAAATCAACAATTATACACCCCTTGTTATGGGTTATTGGTATATTGATTTCAGCGTTAATTGCGGAGGTTTATTTCAAGGCTGACAATTTACTGAAGGTCGGCACATTTATCTTGCTACTAGCTATCTTGGTATTCCTGATGGTAGTTTACTGGCATTGTTTGACTAATAACCCAGATTACTTAAGAAGTGAAAAGTGGTCAATACAAAAAATGGCAATAGAAAAACAGGTAGTTGGTGACAGCTATACTGGTGAACACATTGAAAACCAGCATATAAACCTAACAAATAGTGAGAAGGATTATGGTAACCCAAAAGTCCTAAACATAACATCCTCTAATGATGGTAATAAAGACGCAGCGGAGGATAAAAAGTAATGAAAAAGAAATTTATAATAGGATTAAATTCTACTACAGAACAGCAAATAGATGAAATAAAAAAATTTGTTAAATCAAACGGTTTTGGGTGGTGGAGCTGGTTAAATAATTTCTGGCTGTTAACATCAAGTAAGGAAGATATGAGTGCCAGTTTTTTGAGGGATAAGTTACAAGAGATTTGTCCTGGTACTAGGATGCTGGTTATAGAAATGAATAAAGATGGAGATACATGGTCAGGTTTTGGACCTAATTCTGAAAATAAAGATATGTTCAAATGGATGAATGAGGAATGGGGAGAGGATTTTGACTAGCGCTAATTAACTTTAGTTGATGGGCGCTGCGTGTCAAAAATAAAAAACATCCAGAGTTTGGAGCAAGATAAAACGAAGTAATAGTATGAATACGCTATCATAATAGATGTTTTATTAAGCTTTTAATGTGAATAAAGTGTAATCGCACACTAAAAATCGGAGCCTCTCTAAATATGTGTGGGGATAGCCAATCACAAAGCCTACTTTCGAGTGGGCTTTTTAATAGGCAAAGGAGATAAACACAATGGCAAAACCGGATTGGGGGATGCTACAACAACAGTTCCTCGCCGAACATGCTATAACAGGAATATCCCCTAAAGAGTGGTGTGAACTAAAGGAACTGAACTACTCAACAGCCCGACGATATATCAAAATATCCAGTGCGCAGAATGCGCAAAAAACTGCGCACAAGAAATTGCGCACTGCGCAGAAAAAAGAATGCGCAAAAGAGCCAATGCGCAATAGTGATATACCAACTGCGCATAGTAATGAATCCAGTAATGCGCACGATGATGAAAACACGTTTAGTCTGCGCAATTACGGGCTAACTGAACAACAGGTTAAATTTGTTAGTGAATACCTCATCGACTTAAATCGAACGGGAGCATATAAGCGAGCTGGCTATAAAGGCGAAGGAAATACAGCTTATGTCAATGCTACTCGCATGCTAAGAAATGCTAAGGTTTCACGAGCAATCACTGACGCATTAGCAGAACGGGAACGCAGAACAGAGATAACCCAAGACGCTGTATTAAAAATGTGGTGGGATATTGCAACAGCAGACGTTAACGAGCTGACTGAATACCGTCGATTATGTTGTCGTCATTGCTGGGGCTTTGGTTTCAATTATCAGTGGTGTGACTCAATAGAATTTGAAGATGCTACTAAAAAAGCAGTCGTAGCAAAGAAACCTCCTCCACAAGATGTGGGTGGCTATGGTTACGATGAAACATTAGATCCAAATCCTGATTGTCCGCGCTGTAACGGTGCTGGTGTTGGTCGTGCGCATTTTCATGATACGCGTGATTTAACAGGGCCAGCTCGTCGAGTATTTGCGGGAGTGAAAGAAGGTAAGTTTGGTGTTGAGGTTATCACTCGTAATCAAGATGAAGCGCTTAAGATGGTTGCACAGCATTTAGGTATGCTGAAGAACAAGACGGAATTAACTGGTGCCGATGGTGGGCCTATTCAAACAACAGGAATAGATTTAAGTCACCTTAGTTTCGAGCAACTACTTCAATTGAGAAAAAAGGGTGAAAAGTAGCTCTATTTAACATAATGGTTCTAATGCGCCCCTTCACTTTTGAACTCAACTAAAAACACAACCTAAACCGCTAAAAGTAACAATTTTCTTTCTGTTTAATCTCTTTTTTATTGTTAATCAATTGTTATCAAAAACATGAAAATCATTTCGTGCCAATTACGGTATGAAAGGGTTGTTTTTGTCACTTTAGGTATCTCTATGGATGTCAATTTCGACTTGTTTGATGAAGAGGTCAGGAGAGAGATAGCTAGGCGTAGTTTGCATGAATTTATTCAGTATATAAACCATGAATACATTACAAGCCACTTTTCAGAAACGGTGTGTAATGCGCTAGATATATTTATTGAAAATATGATGAAGGGCGAACGCCCTAAGTTAATTTTAAGTGCGCCCCCTCAGCATGGTAAGTCTGATATTGTTTCTCGCTATTTGCCAGCCTATTTCTTTGGTAAATACCCAAATATGCGCGTTGGGGCATTATCGTACTCCTCAGATTTAGCTGGGGATATGAATACAGATGTTCAGCGAATTATGATGTCCGATGAATATCGTGCGCTATTTCCTAAAAGCTGGTTAGGCAATAAGCCTGAAAACGGTATTGCGGTTAAACGTAATTCTGACGAGTTTGATATTGTTAACCACAAAGGCAGTTATGTTTGTGCTGGTGTAGGTGGGCCATTAACAGGTAAGAAAGTTGATCTCGGTATTATTGATGACCCAATAAAGAACTCAAAAGAAGCCTTGAGTCCAACGACTAAAAAGTCGATATGGAATTGGTACGTTTCTACGTTTAAAACGCGTCTCTCTAAATATAGCGGTGAAATCATCATGGCCACTCGGTGGGCTACTGATGACTTATCTGGACGATTAAAAGATATTGCACCAGAGACGCAAGTATTAACGTTTCCTGCTATCAACGATAAGAATGAGGCGCTTGTTCCTGAGTTACACCCTCTTGATAAACTTCTTGAGACAAAAGCAATCCTCGGTGATTACTTCTGGTCTGCCATGTACCAACAAAAACCTAAGCCGGGTGATGGTCAAATCTTCCACGAAGAATTTGCTCAGTATTACTTACCGAAAGACCTACCTGAAAAATTCGATACGGTTATTCATAGTTGGGATATGACCTTTAAAGATAGTGACGGTACTGACTATGTGGTGGGGCAGGTATGGGGCAAGAAAGATGCAAATGCTTATCTACTGTATCAAATTAGAAAGCGCATGAGTTTTACTGAAACCTTAAAGTCGGTGAAATGGTTAGCTGAAAAATTCCCTGAAGGGCGACGTAAGTTGGTGGAAGACAAAGCTAATGGCCCTGCTGTAATCGACTCTCTCAAATCAACCATATCAGGGTTAATTCCCGTCGAGCCAGATGGTAGCAAGGTTGCTCGTGCCCATGCGTGTACTGCTGAATGGGAGGCTGGAAATGTGTGGCTCCCCCACAAAGACATTGCACCGTGGATTGTGGAAACTGTGGAGGAAATTACCACATTCCCATTTGCTGGCCATGACGACACAGTGGATGCGATGACGCAGGCACTACGTGATTTATACCAGAAGAAAAAAGGCGGTTTCTTCTCTCGTAAGAGGACTTAGTATGTGGCCATTTAGTAAGAAAAAAATTGAAATAAGAAAAGCACCCAAACGGTCTGCGTTCTCAACGCATTTATATTCTTCACTGGTTCCTGATAATGACTTTAAAGGATTGGACTTACCCCAGCCTACAATCAATGGCGTCGCAATGGATAGCATTGATAGTTATGTTCCCTCATTTAAAGGTGAGCAGGTTTACGGTGTGCCGGAGTCACAGGCTTCTTGGTATGCCTCACAAATGTTTATCGGTAACAATATGTGTGCGGTTATCGCCAAACATTGGCTGGTGGATAAAGCCTGCAATATGCCCGCGCGTGATGCGATACGTCAGGGTTACGATATTGATTGTGATAACGACGATGATCGCGCTATCAGCAAAAAGCTCCGCAAACGTGATAAAAAATACCGTATTACACACCAACTGAAAGAGCTGGTTCACTTTGGGAGAGTATACGGCGGTCGTTTAGCGTTATTTGTTGTTGAGACATCAAACCCGAAAGAGTGGTATGAAAACCCGTTTAATATCGATGGCGTGACCAAAGGCATGTACAAGGGAATTAAACAGATTGACCCACAATGGGTAACGGCTGATTTAACGGATGCCAATGTTCAAGATCCTGCCAGCATGGATTTCTACGAGCCTACTTATTATGTGATCGGTGGGCGTAAATATCACAAGTCTCACTTTATTAAGTTTGTACCATTCCCTGTACCTAACGTGCTTAAGCCACTTTACAACTATTTTGGTGTATCAGTGCCAGAACGCATTTATGAGCGAGTCTATGCCTCAGAACGCACAGCGAATGAAGCACCACAACTGGCAATGACCAAGCGCTTACTGACGATTGGCATGGCAGATATTGAAGGGATGGATGAACTGACTATTCGCCAAAATATTCTTGATTTCATTGAAACGAGAGATAATTACGGTGTTCAGACAGTAGGCAAAGAAGATGTCGTTCAGCAATTCGACACCTCATTAGCGGATTTAGATGCAACAATCATGACGCAATATCAGCTGGTGGCATCGGCTTCCAATGTACCAGCAACAAAGCTATTAGGTACTACACCGAAAGGCTTTAATTCAACGGGGGAATACGAAGAAGCCAATTACCGCGAAGAGCTTGAAAGTATTCAATCAAACGACCTTGAAGAGCTATTACAGCGTCATTACGACATGTTAATGCGTAGCGAAGATTTACCCGTGACAGAAATCTCTATCACATGGGCACCACTTGATAGCCCAACGGCTGTTGAGAGTGCAGATATTGAGCTTAAGCAAGCACAAGCCGATTCAGCCTATGCAACAACAGGGGCCATTGATGGGCTAGATATTCGTAAGAAACTAGCCAGCGATAAAGCATCCAGCTATTACGGCATTGAAGTGAACGAGGCAGATTATGTCGAGGCGAATACGAGTACAAACGAAGCGAGCGCAATGGGCAACCTCTCGCCAAGCAGTAATGAAAGGGAAGCCCCTGCAGTATTCAGTAGCTCCCTCTAGTCGTTATCAATGTGACATGTCACGACTCATTAATTCAATGATTAAAGACTATGAAAAAGTGTTTAGTGAATTAAATGACGACTTTGAGGGTTTTACGATGGATGCTAGTTTTGCCAGTCAAACACGTATCTGGTTGAACCGGCTAAAACGTAAATGGGATAGTATTTTTAAGCAAAAGTCCTCAGAGATTGCGGATAAGTTTGTTTCTCAAGTCGATATAGGCGCAAAGCGTAATTTAGATGATTCTCTCAAACAGCTGTCAGGGGGGATCACTATCAAAACCCCTAATATGCCTGAAGCTCTGAAAGATAAAATCATTGCCTCTACGGCTGAAAACGTATCACTCATTAAATCTATTCCACTGCAATTTCATCAACGTATTGAAAGTGTTGCCTTACTCTCTATTAGCCAAGGTGGTGAAGGCGCTAAAACGTTATTTGATGAAGTGAAACCGCTTATTGATATAGAAAAGGAAAAGCTAGAAAAAAGAGCGAGTTTTATCGCAGTTGATCAAACGCGAAAGATTACAACGGCGGTTAACTATGAACGTATGAAATCTGCTGGTATTCGTAAGGCAGTTTGGCATCACTCTGGTGGGGGTGCAGAACCTCGTGAATGGCATATTAAATTGGATGGTGAAGTATTCGATTTAGATAACCCACCAATTATTGATCCCAAAACGGGAGAGCGAGGATTGCCCGGACAGTTGCCAAACTGTAAATGCTTCTGGACACCGGTTATTGATTTTGGTGAGGAGACATGACAAAGCGACAATATGATTTAAACGGCTGGCTGGAAGTAAAAGATAACCCCATCTCTAAAGTTGGGGTTTTTGATTATTTGGGGTGTGAAATTGGTGCACCAATACCCGACAAAATTTATAAGGTGTATCGCCCGCAAGAAGAACTAGCCAGCACAGAGACAATTAACTCTTTCAAATTAATGCCCTTTGTTGATGAGCATGAAATGTTAGGGAAAGACGGCACACCTGCAGAAAAAAAGGGGATACAAGGAGTCATCGGGGAGCGGGTTTATTTTGAATACCCCTACCTCAGAGGCAATATCAAAATCCTTTCTAATTCAGCGATTAGCCAAATTGATGGAGGAAAAATTGAATTATCTCCTGGTTATCGCTGTGTTTACGATTT
This sequence comes from Proteus sp. FME41, assembly GCF_014897315.1. GTDB lineage: Bacteria > Pseudomonadota > Gammaproteobacteria > Enterobacterales > Enterobacteriaceae > Proteus. The sequence goes on from NZ_JABUYL010000001.1 coordinate 196,923, forward strand.
CACACCAGGCGAATTTAACGGTGAACGTTATGACGCCATACAACGGCATATTAGAGCCAACCATCTTGCGTTAGTTGATGAAGGGCGCACTGGCGCTGATGTTGCTGTGCAAGACCATTCCGTTATTACCATAGACACAAAGGAACTTATTCGCATGAATCCTGAAAATGAAAACAAAGACAAACCAACTACTGATGAAGGTGCCTTTACGCCTGAGCAATTGGAAGCGTTAAAAGCCATTATCAAAGAAGCAATTACCAGCGCTAAGCCTGCGACAGACGATGAACCAGACGATAAAGATAAACCTTCAACTGATTCAGACCCTGACGAAGAGCAGAAAGCGGAAGAAGCGGTGGAAAAAGCCGAAGTCGCCACAGAAGAGGCGGGAACTGGCGAACCCGAGGCAGTTGAGAAAGCCGAAATTGCGATTGAAACTGCAGTTGAAGCGATTGAAGAAGCCAAAGAGCATCTTGATCAAGCAACTACTGATGGCCTCCATCGTCGTTTAAAACGCCTGAATAGTAGCATTACCGCAATGGATGAAATGGCATCTCTAAAACGTAAAGTTAAGCGATTAGAGAAAGCAAAACCGGTAATGGATACTGGTGAGTTACTCAAACAAATCGGTGTGCGTGATTCGTTAGCACATAAGTTAACGCCGTTCATTGGTGTGTTTGACCACTCTGCTATGACTCAACAACAAGTCGCAGAGTACGGTGTTGAAAAACTGGGTATTCAATGCAGTAAGGGCGCCGAAGCGATCGCCCTCGATGCTTGGATGCAAGGGCGTATTCCTGACTCTCAAAAACCGAGTTCAACAATGGACTCTGCAGTGAGCAATAAATCAATTATGGATAAATGGGGGGAGAAATAATGGCAATTCCTAATTCAGTAGCAAATGGGCTAATTTCTGGTGTTGTCGGTGAAATTAGTCATGCAGGCCCTATTCGCGCTGTTTCAGCCATTCTTAGTTCAGCGGATGAAGAGCTAAATATTTTCGGTCGCGCGTATACCTACAACGATGATTCAGTGGAATCCGTTCAGGTAGGTGGTAAAGGCGCATTTGCTGGGATCATGATTAACCCTAAAGCCTATCGTATCGAGAAAAAATTTGCTCTTAACGGCACACAGGGCGAATTCCTGACAATGGGTGAAGTTTTCGTTGAACTAAAAGAAGTGGCAGGAAAAATCAACGCACCGGTTGTGTTCGATGAAGCTGACGGCTCGTTATCGTCTAAAGCAACAATTAATGCTGGTGATCGTGTTATTGGTTATATCAGCCGACACCTTGAATCTACAGAGAGTGCTCATTTGGGCATTATTCGTTTAACAGAAATCCCATATCCAGTGTCTCCAAAGGAAGGTGAGTAATGCCAGTTAGTAACATTAAATTTCACATGTCTGGCCGTGATGTCAAAAAACATGGACAACTGAATATTAACCCTGATCAGAAATGGACATACGGTGAATTAGCGCAAATCGGCTTTGGTGGTTTTTCTGCGATGGACTCCGCGATTAGCGGTGGTGCAATGCAGGGGGGCTTAATTCAACGCGAAATGTTGCAACACGTTTTACCGGGTGTCATTCGTACCGCAACGCGCGTGCGTGTACTGGATGAAATCACCGGTATTGTCAATGCGGGTGAGTGGCATGATGAAGAAATTATTCTGAATGTCGCAACGCCAACTGGTAAAGCAGAGCTTTATGGTGACCATACCAATGTACCATTAGCGTCTTATGCGCAAGACCAAGAGCGCCGTGGTCTTGTCCGTTTCGAATTGGGTTTCCAAGTGGGGAAATTAGAAGAAGCACGCCAATCGTCTGCAGGCTTTGTTGCGATGGAAGAAAAGCGCAATTCAGTGACTGAATCATTAGAGCAAGGGCGTGAGCGCGTGGGTTACTACGGGTTTAATAGCCCTGAAACGCGCGTCTTTGGTTTGATGAATGAGCCTAATTTGCCCGCCTATGAAACCGCAAAGGGTAAATGGAAAGGCGGAACCTTTGCGGATATTACTGCCGATATTACCGATATGTTCTCGCGTATTGAAACGAGTTCTGGCGGTATTATCAAAGATGATACGCCAATTACCTTAACATTGCCGTTGGGCTTTCGTTCTGCACTGAATGTGGCTAATCCGGTGGCACGTGGTGAAACAGTCAAACAATGGATAAATGAAAACTATCCAAATATGCGTCTGGTTTTCTCTCCTGAATTTGTTGGCGCAAATGGTGGGGCTGATGTGGCCTATATGTTCGCAGATAGCATTGATGATGGCTCAACGGCAACCAGTGCGGTGATCCTTCAAGTCGTGCCTGTGAAATACCAGTTATTAGGTTCACTCAATCAAATTAAAGGGTATATGGAAGATGCGACCAATGCGACAGCGGGTGTGTTTGTAACTCGTCCGTGGGCGGTGACACGCTTAACCGGCATTTAATCTTACCACTTCTCTTTTTGCGCCCTCATTTGAGGGCTTTTTTATATCTAAACAATAGGAGAGCACTCCATGCCTCTTTACGCATATTGCACCTTATCAAATGACCAGAACTATACGGTAAAAGACGGGAAAGTGTTTATTGCTGGCCAAGCTAACGTGATGACTAAACACATGTACACACCGCGTGGCCGTGTGACAGAAATTACTGATGAGCAATATAAACAGCTCAAAGAAAATCACGTTTTTAAGCTTCATTGTGAGAATGGCTTTATTACAGTTGAGCATCGCAAAGAAGATCCCGAAAAAGTTGCCACTGATATGGAAGCTAGCGACCAATCAGCCCCTGACACTCCTGAATCGTTAGAGGCTGAAAAGTTAGATGTTCCTAAAGCCAACAAAAAAGGTAAGTGATTATGGATACGAGCACATTCCCTTTAACGTCATTCCGTGTGCTCTATCCGCAGTTTAACTCTGTGGGTGATGATGAAATATTTATCATTGCTCAATCTGCGTTGAACTATTTCTCTGCCTGTAAGGGTGTTTGTACTAACGAGCTGTGGATGCTCGTTGTTGCACACATGCTAACACTCAGAAAAATGATTGCTGATGATGAGTCGCCCACCGGTGTGGTGACGAGTGTAACCATTGATAAGGTGAGCGTGTCATTTACGGCACCCCCTGCCGGTTCGGACTGGTCGCACTGGTTTAAAATGACAACTTTTGGCCAGCAGTTTCTAGCACTGATTAAGCGTTGTAGCGTTCCTCAATATTTTGGTGGTGGCGGTGAGCGTTCAGCTTTTCGGGGTGTAGGAGGGCGATTTACGCGAGGAGGGCGATTACGTTAATGACTAAATTAGCACAATTAAAAGCGGTTTACGATGAATTGGCTAAAAAGCGATTAAGTGTTGGCTTCTTTGAGCATTCAAAGTACCCCGATGGAACACCTATTGCTTATGTTGCTTCTATTCAAGAGTTGGGCTATCCCGCTGGTGGCATTCCTCCTCGCCCATTTTTAAGACCGACCATGAATGATAAAAAGCAGGATTATAGTCAGTTAATTTTTCGTGCTGTGAAAGCCTCTATTAAGGGCAATATCACGCTGGATAATGGACTGACTCAAATTGGTGCGACGGTTGCGGGCGATGTGAAAATGGCAATAAAAGCAGTCACCACCCCAGCGCTGGAGGAGTCAACGGTCAAAGCAAGAGCTCGTCGACATAGCAAAGGCAAAGCCACCGATAAGCCGTTAGTCGATACTGGCCAAATGCTTCAAGCGGTTAGTTTCGCAGTGGAGGATAAATAATGTTTGGTAACTTAAACCGTATCGCTTCACGTTATATTCCCCAGCAAAAGGTGCTTTGGTTTCGATTTAAGGAGCGTGGGCCTGATGCTAGAGGGAATGACCAGAATTACTATTACGATCCCGTAGAAGTTCGTGGAAGTTGGCAGGCCGTTGATACTCAAGATGTTCAATCAATGGGGTTAGATACAAGCCAAGTGTACCGGCGCTTATATACTTCTCATGATATTAAAGCCGTTCAACGTGGTACATCTCCTGATTTTCTGGTGTTCAATGGTCGTAAATATGACGTAGTGGGTGATGCAGACTGGTACGAACAAGATGGCTGGAAATCGGTGATCTGTATCGAGGCGGGCACTTATGACGGATTATGATGTTGATGTCGCAATTCGTAAGCAACTCTTGTTGCAGTTAAAAGAAGTCGGTATTGAGATCCCTGTTAAAGCCGGTTTCCAATCTACAAAGCAAGGTCGTGAAGATAATATGGTGATGTTTTTTCCCATTAATGAAAACGGCCACGGCTGGCAAGGGCGAAAATATAATGTTCAAGGCAATAAAGCCAATCACCAAGAAAACCAGTTATCAGAAAATACGTACCAAGTTCAAGCGTTCGTGACGCAATTAGGCAATTATACAGCCAAGGATATTACCGCGATTGTCAGAATGATCGCCAATTCATTACCGTTTGTTGAGGCACTTCGGAAACAAGGTATTGGCATTCAACGTGCAACCGGTATTCGAACGCCTTATTTTCTGAATGACCAGGGCAACTACGAACAAAACCCCTCATTTGATTTCAATGTGACATTTAATCGCACACTTCATCCTGATACTGACGCCGTGAGTGCGTTGTATCCCGATATTTATCGTATTTAAGGAACGTTATGTCTATCAAACAAACTCGCTATGTCGATATCGCGAGTGCGGTGATTGGCGCGTCTGCTGTACCGATGCGCAAGCTCACGGCTCGTATTTTTTCAACTAATCCTAAAATCCCTGCAGGTAAAGTGCTTGAATTTGCCAGTGGCCAAGTCGATGACTTATTGGGTGCTGATTCACCCGAGGCACATTTTGCACGACAGTATTTCAGCTATGTCAGCCCAGCACCAGCAAGCAAGCCCAAAGAATTGCAAATTGCATCTTATGAGCCCGTTGGTCGAGCTCCGACCTTATTTGGCAACAAAACGGGGGATTTAGCCGATTTAAAATTGATTAATGATGGTGAACTCAATATCACCATTGGAAAAGTGACAAAAACAATCACAGGAATTGATCTTACTGAAAGCACATCATATGCGGATGTTGCGACAGCTGTGCAAGCGAAATTGAATGCAGAAAATGAACCTCAGTTTTCTAGCGCGTATGTCACGTTTAATTCCCTAGACAGCGCTTTTGTTATTAGCGGTGGCGTACAAGAGCGTGCTGATATTAGCGTGCGTCAATCAGTGCTTGCTGATGCAATGAATATTAGCCATGGCACATCATCAGCCGGTAATCCTGCTCAGACTCCATTGCAAGCGTTCATCACATCTGAAGCAATTTCAGACTCATTTGGTAGCGCAACGTTTTTAACGGAACTCTCATTAGAACATGCAGTAGAGCTGGCGCAGTATGTTGCGGGTGAAAACGTGAAGTACCAACTTCATTTATCTGTGACTAACAAAAATGCTGAAGATTTTAGTGGAGCGTTGGTGGGAACGGCTTCAACAGCCTTAAACCTGAGAACAGCGGATAAATTCTTTGTTCATGCGTTGCCTATGGCCATTATGTCAGCCACGGATTATGACCGAACCAATGCGACGACAAACTATATGTACCGTCAATTTGGTGTCACGTTCCCATCGCAAATCACGACCGATATTGACGCTGATCGCTTAGATAAACTACGGGTGAACTATTACGGAGAAACGGCGGTATCGGGTTCACATATTAGTTTCTATCAACGTGGTTTTTTATGTGGTGGTATTGCTAACCCATTAGATATGAGTGTCCATGCTAACGAGCAATGGTTAAAGGCCTATATCTCACAACAGTGGTTTAGTTTGTTAATGGCCACACGTGGAGTTCCTGCCAATAAAGACGGTGAAGCACGAGCAATGATGGTGATTGCAGGGGCGGTAACTAAGGCGATTAATAACGGCACCATTTTGGCTGGTAAAACCTTAACTGATGTTCAAAAAATCGCGGTGACAGACGCTTCTGGTGATGATTTGGCATGGCATGATGTACAAAACAAGGGTTATTGGTACAACGCTCAAATTGTCGAAAGCACAGGCCCATCTGATTTGCCCGAGTACGTGATGAAATATGTATTAATTTACGGTAAGGGCGACTGGGTTCGTAAAGTCGAAGGCTCTCACAACTTAGTGTAAGGAACACAATATGAATGATGTATCAGCAACCGGCTTGAGTATTGTTATTCAAGCACACAAAACATTTCCAACCGGTATTCAAATAACAACGTTCGCTGATGATGCCGATCCATTAGATTTGCCAGCTGTCGATATTGCGCAAACTGGTATGGACATCAATGGCAATCTAGTCAGTTGGTCAGCGCCTACGCCTCAAACGGTGACGATTAATGTTTTAGCCGGTAGCGAAGAAGATGAAAATCTCGCTATCTTGCTTGACTCTAATACTGCTCGTCGCGGACAACGTCATGCAGGCGACATTATCACAATGGTTGCCTCATACGGAGATGGTTCAACGACTACTGCGCGTAACGGGAAAATTACAAATGGCAGTCGCGGTAGTTCTGTTGCCAGTGCAGGACGCCACAAATCAAAGCAATACACGTTTGTGTTCCAAGACTTCGACCGCACTCGCGCACGTTAATTCAAGGCGGTTCTTCCGCCTTTTTTTATGGATATCAATCATGTTGATTAAACCGAAAGAAATTACGATCACCGATGCTGACCGTGAAGAGCACACTTTTATTATTAGCCGATTACCGGCAACGATTGGGCGTGAAATTCTCGCTAAATACCCTTTATCAAATGCGCCCAAAATTGGTGATTATGAAGTCAGCAAAGAAGCCATGCTCAAAATGATAGCTTACGTTGCAGTAGAAAAAGAAGGGCAAGAAGTTTACTTAAAAACTAGCACTCTGATTGATAATCATGTGCCCGATGGAGAAGCATTGATCCGTCTTGAACTCGAAATGCTGAAGTATAACACCAGTTTTTTCGGCAAAGACGGGAGCCAAGGTTTCCTCCAATTCCTGCTCAACAAAATAACCGGTTCACTCCCGTCGATTATAAAAACGCTGATGGATTCTTTGCCGTCATCATCTCAGCCGGTTTCGCCACGCTCACAGAACTCAAAACGTCAATAGATTTAGAAGAGGCGTTTGATTTGTGGGAGATCGCAATTACTAATCGCTATAACGAAGCGCTGGCTTCATCGAAAGGATAGTTAATCATGTCGCTGTTAGATACGTTTGTACAAGTGTTTGAGTTTGATACTCAACAAGCTGATGATGCTTTTAATCGAGTCAGTAAATCGACAGATGACATTATTGCTGAGATGAAAAAAGCGCAACAATCGGCAACAATGGGAGCTGATGGGTTTACTCAATTTATTCAAAACTTATCAGCTCAATTGACAGAGTTATCATCAAACTCAGTCGATATTCATGTTAATAGTGACACATCAGGAGTTGCTAATAACATCATTGCTGAAATAGAACGCATTAAAGAAAGTGCAAACACAAACGCAGATGAAATAACTAATGTTATTCAAAGCGTTATCGATAATATCGGAAATATTCAATTAGATGATTCTCTTGAAATAGATATCAATACAAGTGAAGCACAACAAAAAATAGCGTCGACAATAAAAGAGCTGAAAAGCTTAAAGGAAACAATTTTATCAACGGGTGATAGTGCCGATATTTCTTCAAATTTAATCTCTGAAATTGAAAGCATTCAAAATGGATTAAATAACACTGAAAATAAATTTAGTGGATTTATTCAAACGATTATTTCTCAGATATCAAATATTCCTGATAGTGAAATTACTCTTGATCTTAATAGTAATGACATACCAGAAAAAATAACGTCTGTAACATCTAAAATTGATGAGCTGAAATCATCAATGAGTTTGCTTGATATTCAACGTGATGAGCTATCACAAGGGATGAATGACAGCAATGTTTCATCTGACGCGTTAAATGCACAATATCAACAGATGCAAGATGAATTACTGGCTTTGAATAATGAGTTAAGCACACTCACTAATGCAGAGAAAAAGAACAGGGAGGGAAAGAAAGCCATTGAAGCCATTCTCACTGCATTAAATGCCGACTATACGCAGTTTATTGAAACAATGTGTACAAAAGGGATTAAAACCACTGACGAGGAATCAAAGGCTCAAGATCACTTACAAAAAGAACTTTCAGAAACAGAGGCAAAGTATAAAGAAGCTGGAAGCTCGGTTGCAGGATTTGCGACAAAGGCGCTAGGTGCCGTTGGCATTGTCATGAGTATTGGTAGTATTTTTGCTGAATCCGTTTCTCGTTCTCAAGAGATTGAAACGCTGGATAAGTTGGGTAAACAGATCGGCGTTGCGACCGCAGACGTTGATGCATTTTCTGGTGCAATGGCTGAATTGGGCGGTTCTATAGAGTCCGCACAAGCCGATTTATCCGCTATGGCCAATGCGTTTGGCAACACTAAAGACTCAATGGAAAAAGTGCTTCAGACAGCGGACAAAGTTCAAGGTATGAGCTTTGATAAAGCGAAGAAAACGCTGGAAGGTATGGGAGTATCGGACGATAAAACCATTGAGTTAATGATGAAGGGGCGCAAAGAACTAGAGCGCACAATGGGTATTCAAAAAGAATATTCAGGAATTAGCAAAGAGAGTATTGAAAGTTCGATTAAATTCAATACAGCCATGTCTAAGTTTCAACAAACATCAGGCGTATTAAAGAATTCCTTTCTAGAGATGGTGATCCCTGCTTTATCGAAGGGGTTAGGCTGGTTAACTAAATTTATCTCTTTCTGCAAAGAGAATAAAAACTTATTGATAGGTTTTTTCTCAGCTGTTGGTTTGGCCGTAGCACTTTATTACGTCCCTCCAATGATAGCTGCTGCATCAGCAACACTTGCAGCAACATGGCCAATTATCGCTATTATTGCCATTATTGCGCTTTTAGCTATGGCATTTGCGATTGTTTATGACGACATCATGAACTTTATCGACGGTAACGATTCGATGATTGGGCGTATTCTTGAAAAATATCCACGATTGAAAATTGTTATTCTTACATTGTGGGAAACATTCAAAAAGCTCTTTGAATATCTAAAAGTTATCGTTGGTGTTGTGGCGGATATTGTTGTTGCCGGCTGGGATCTAATGGCATCAGGCTTAAAAGCGTATGTTAAGTTTCTCATCAATTGTATTTCAGTGATTGCAGGATGGGGTAAGTCTTTTGCGGGTGTTTTTACTACGGTGACGGATGCCGTTGTGGGAGCGTTTGAATGGATGTGGGAGCAAGTTAAAAAAATCATTGGTTGGGTAAATACGGGACTTGATGCGGTTAAAAATGGTTGGAAATCGGCTAAAGAGTTTTTCGGTTTCGGTGATGATGAAGAAATCACTGTCACTCAAAACGTAGAACGTAAAGTCAATGATAATGGTGATATTGAATATGCGATACCTCAAGAAGAAAGCAAAACAGCACAACAGCCACCGGTTAGACAATCTCTTGCTCAAGCCAATGCACAGTTAGATGCGATTGCCAACAATGCGATGAACCCGATTACAAGCCAAGCTATTAGTAATCAATCCAATGTGAAACATGAAAGTAACATAAGCATTGGAGAAATTAAGGTTGAAACTCAAGCCACAGATGCGCAGGGTATGGCATCGGGCGCAAAAGATGCATTGCAAGATCAGCTAGCCGATTTTAATCAGCAAAACTCAACGGGAGTAGCAAAATGATAACAGAAGTCAAAATCTTTGATTTAGAGTCGTTTTCTACACTGTTTGATAGCGTTAATCCAATTCAAATCAACATCAGAGATGAGCATAAAGCGACACAGTTTCAAGTTGAAAGCGGTGAAACTCGTAGTGATCATGTGATTATTAATCCCATCGAAATTGGTATGGATTTAGTGCTAACAGGGGAAATAAAAAACATCTTCTCATCGATGCAACAAGTTTTTGATGAACACAAACTTGTCGGTATTCAAACCCGAGTTAAAACTTACCAACCGATGTTATTAACGGGTTTTAATCATGATGAAATACCCGACATGATTGATGCTATAAAGATGTCCCTAAGGTTTGTTGAGTGGCGCACTGTTGAGCCTGAGTATGGAGAATTACCGCCTCGTTCAACACAAAAGCCGTCACAATCATCAACGGTAAATCGGGGGAATGTGCAAACAAAAGAAGCGGATGCTGAGACTAAGAAAAAAGGCTCTGTTGCAACTCGTATCGCGGATGGTGATTGGAGCTTCTAATGAAAACTGTTCCTTTAAAAGCCATACCAAACCAGCGCTTATCCGTCAATTTAGACGGTGTTAATTGGACGCTAACAATAAAAGCCGGTCGCCATGCAATGTATCTCGATATTGAACGAGAAAGTGAGGTTATTGCAGTGGGCATGCGTGCGGTGGCAAACACACCTATCATTCCTTATCGTTACCTGACCGATGGTCCAATTTAGCATTTATAACAGAAAATGATGATCTGCCCTGGTACGAATTATTTGATAGAACCCAATCATTAATTATTTGGAGTGATGATGGACTTACGACGAATACGGGTGGGGATTGAAGTTGCAGAACGACTGCAGTGGTATGAAGGTTTGCGTATTAAAGCCAACGGCACCAAGTATGCCAATCCTTTACAAAATGAATGCACAATTAGCATTGATGGATTAAACGCCCACACTCGAGATTATCTTCTCACTGAAACCAGCCCTTATCATAAAAGCAAACAAACTCGTCGCCTCTATCTTGAGGTCGGGCGTGTCAATACGGGATTATTTCGTATTTTTACGGGTGATATTGTCAGTGCAGAAATTGCCTCTCCTCCGGATGTGACATTAACAATTAAGGCTAAAACTAATAACGCCAGTTCGGGTGATATTGTTTCTTCCAGTGGTGGGGCCATGCAGAAAATAAGCGAGATCGCATCGTCAGTAGCGAAAGACTGTAAAGTCAGACTAGATTTTCAAGCTACCGATAAGAATATTGCTAATTGGTATTTTTGCGGTTCAGCATTACAGCAAGTACAGCGACTGCAGGAAGCGGGAAACGTTAAAGCGTTTATTGATGATGATACGTTATTTGTAAAAGATGACGATAAAGCATTAAAAGGGCGCTTGCGCATTCTTAGCATGAAATCAGGCATGGTGGGTATACCCAAAGCCACCGAAAAAGGGTTGTCCGTTACCTACTTAATTGATGGCGCCTCAGAACTAGGGGGAATGCTACGACTCGAGAGTAAATTCAATTCTGCACTTAATGGCGACTACATCATTGAACAACTGAAATTTGATGTTGCTTCACATGATGATCCTTTCTTTTATCAGGCTACCTGTAAACGAGCATAACAATGAATAAACCCAATACTGACATTGCCAGTGACGGCTCACTGGCAGGTGCGTTCACGTCTGCATTTCGTAATCTGATGATGAATACAGAAGATATGCTTCCTGCAACTGTGGTGAGTTATGACGATAAAACCAATCGTGCTGTTATCAAACCGCTTGTGATGATGGTAACAACGGAAGGGGGAACAGTCGGGCGAGCACCGGTTGCTAATATTCCCGTGTTTCGATTTGGTGGTGGTGGTTTTTTTATTAGAGCGCCCATTAAACCGGGTGATTTTGGCTGGATAAAAGCCAATGACAGAGATATTAGCCTAATTTTCCAACGTGGCGGATTAGAAGATCAACCCAATACTGCGCGTCTCCATTCATTCAGTGATGCGATGTTTTTCCCTGACACCATCAAAGGATGGGCTATTGATGGAAAGAACATTGATGCTTTAGTTATTCAATCAATGGATGGTTCAGTCTGTTTTTCTCTTCATAACGATAAAGTGGTGCTAGAAACGCCAAAGTATGAAATCAACGCCCCTGAAACGATATTTACTGGCAATGTCACTGTGAACGGTAATTACGCGGTAAATGGTAATAGCGATTCACAAGGGGGAACCATGCGACATAACGGGAAAGATATTGGTTCTACACACCAACATAGTGGTGTTGAAACCGGCCGAGGGAATACAGGAGCGCCTCTATGAGAACCTTTTTAATTGATAAAAATAATGATCTCTTTATTGGCCCTGATGGAAATCTCCAATTTAGCGAAAAAGATGAAGCGGTTAAAAAACTTTGTCAGCACTTTGCTAAAGCCGTGCGTGGTGAAATGTTACATAAAAAAGATAAAGGTATTCCTTTCTGGCCAACGACATTTGGTCGCCAAGCGGATGTTCCGATGTTTGAAACCGCATTTAGACAACGTATGAGCGAAATTGAGGAGGTGATTGAAGTGATTCATTTTAGCGCCACAGTGGAAAACGGTGAATTGAAGTATCAAGCAACAATTCGCACGATATACGGAGGGTTTACATTGAATGGCTGATTATCGTTATATCAATAATAAAGGCGTTATTCTTCCCGACACAACCACAATACGTGATGAAGTTGAAAGCGAGTTTCGTGCGGTGTTTGGTCAATCTATTAACCTTGCCCCTGAAACACCACAAGGTGTATTGGCTACGATGGAAGTCGAAAATCGTGATGCGATGGCACGGAATAATGCCGAGTTAGCAAATCAAATAAACCCTGATATTGCTGGTGGTATTTTTCTTGATGCAATATGGGCACTAATGGGTGGCCAACGTATTAATGCTACACACTCTTATCTTTCGAGTGTTGAATTTAGTGGCGTACCCGGCACGATTATTCCAAAAAGTTCACTCGCATCCAGTGTTGCCGGTGCTATCTTCGAAACAGTTTCACCCTTGATTATTGATAATACAGGTAAAGCAACAGGGGATATGAGGGCAGTTGAATATGGCCCTGTTGAATGCGGTGCTGGCCAACTTAATTCGGTTGCCAGTTCAGTGTTAGGCTGGGAAAAAGTCAATAATCCCACTCACGCCGTTGTTGGCCGTTATGCTGAATCTGATATCAAAGCAAGGCGAAGACGCAAGCAAACACTGGCTAAAAATACCGTCAGTGTTGCAGAAGCGATCACTTCTTCACTGTATGAGCTAGAGGGCGTTAACTCACTTTCTTTTCGAGAGAACTACACCGATGCAGTGCTCACTATTGATGGTGTCTCTCTGTTACCTCACAGTATTTACGTTTGTGTGGAAGGGGGCGATAGTAACGAAATTGCTAAATCATTACTTAGAACCAAAACCATTGGATCGGCTTTTAATGGTGAGATCGAAATTGGTGTTGTAGAGCCAGTGAGTGGACAAGAATACAAGGTGAAATTTTCACGCCCTAAAGAGATCACCGTTTTTTGTCGAGTGACAGTTAAAAAATCAGCCGTTGATGCGCAGACTATTATCCCTAGTGCCATAGAACAATGGACGCGCGGAGAGCTGGACGGCGATAACGGTTTGATTGTTGGGCGTGAAGTGTCGCCTTTTGAGATAGCTTCAGCGGTAAATACTGTTGAGCCTCGTTTATTTGTCACTAAAGTTGAATTGTCACTGGACGGGAAAGTGTGGAATGTTGCGTTAATACCTATTGCTATTAATCAAATCGCACGCTTGCAACGGGGTGCTGTGCAAGTGGTGATTGTATGAACATTCAACAATTTGAGTTTCATTCAGACTTATTAAAAGCGATCCTCTGGCAGTATGAAGATGCCGAAAATCTAAAAAAACTCGCCAGTTTTAAAGCTTCTCATTTTGAGAAGTCGATGGTGTCATTTTGGCAAAACTGGTACCGAGACGTGTTTAATATCGATACAGCGAATGACTTTGGGCTTTCAATCTGGTCACGCATTCTGGATGTGCCGTTAGGCATTGATATTCCACCCAGTGATAAAAATAAAATCGGGTTTGGTTTTGGCAAAAAGAAAGCCAATTTTAAAGCCAATTTCAGACGCAATGCGGATTACACATTGTCACTGACGGCTGACCAAAAACGCATGTTAGTGCGAATGCGCTATTTTAATCTGACACAAAGTCCTACGGTCACCAATATTAATGATTTTCTTAAACGCTTCTTTTGGCGTGATAACAGTAAAGTCTTTGTGCTTGATCCTCTAGATATGTCCTACATGTATTACGTTTTTAATTTTAATCCCGACGAGCGTTTACGACTTTTATTAGAAAACTTCGATTTAATGCCTCGTCCTTCAGGTGTCGGTGTTAAATATCGTATTGTGACAAAAAAATCCTTTGGCTTTAGTCAGCATCGTAAAAACTTCATAGATAGTAACTTCGGAGCATAATTTCCATGACAAAAATATTCAAAGTTCCCTTTGCAACACAAGGGGATAAAATAGTTGTGCCTGTTGAAACTCAGCCTGATGGCTCTGTATCTTATACTCAGGGATACAGTTATGACTATGAACGTGACCAGACCTCAGATCCATCCGCAAAAGATATTGAACGTGAAAAAATGAATAGTTTATTTCACGATATCACCGAGTCTATTGGTGAAATGCAATTGCAAGGTTTTGCTAAGTGGTCAGAAGCGGGTAAACCTTACCCTATTCGTAGTGTGGTTTATCATAAAAACAAAGCTTGGCAATCTAAAATTGAAAATAATAATGTTGAGCCAGTCACGGGTAATGCATGGACAGAATTAAAAGCAGACACCACAGCTAGTGATGTGGGGGCATATTCAAAGGGGGAATCAGATAAACGCTTTCAACCACTAGGCAATTACATACTTTCTGGGTACAGCTACTCAAAATCTGAAACTGATAATAAGTATCAGCCCAGAGGCAATTATGCGCCAGCAGGTAACTACGCCAATAAAGGGGATAGTTACACAAAAACTGAAAGTGACGGGCGATATCAAGGAAAAGGCAATTATGCTAATAAAGGTGATAGTTATACAGCAATAGAAAGTGATGGGCGATATCAAAGTAAAGGCAATTATGCTGATAAATCGTCTAGCTTAAACCAAGATTTTAATGGCCCTATTTACGCAACGAATAATGTTGGCGCAAAGGCGGGTGAGCGCCGAATTAAATTCGAATTAACAGCGGGTAGACCCGAAATCACACACACTGATGGTGTTAATGGGTGGAGAGGTGTCATACTTCCAGATAAAACCGGTACCCTTGCTTTAATGAGTGATATTGAAGAGGCCGGAAAAAATTACCAACTAAAAGGTAATTATGCAGACAAAGGTTCAAAATCTACTCAAAAATTTGAAGGGCCATTAGAAGTTACGGGGGAGGTGCAATCCTCTTCTGAAGATGTGAGGCTTGCGTTAAAAACAGCAACTAACACCCCTACAATAATTGTTAAATATGGTAAATCAGGAACATGGAAAACCATAGTTGTTCCTGATAAATCAGGAACAATGGCGCTAGCTGGAGAAAGTTATACAAAGTTAGAGTCTGATAATAGATACTCGCCAAAATTACCGCTTTTAAGTTTTTCAGGTAAAGAGTCAAAAATCATCTCCCCCAATAATAAAATACTTATCTTTGTTAATGATGATGGAGCAACAGGTGGGTATGATCGGGATGCTCAAGCAACAGTGTGGGGATTTGATAAACGCGGATTTATGACAAGGGGCACAGTGCATTTTGACAGAATGTCGGGTGTTTATTCTCAATCTCAAGTTGATGCAAAATTAAATGGATATCAAAGTAAAGGCAATTATGCTGATAAATCGTCTAGCTTAAACCAAGATTTTAATGGCCCTATTTACGCAACGAATAATGTTGGCGCAAAGGCGGGTGAGCGCCGAATTAAATTCGAATTAACAGCGGGTAGACCCGAAATCACACACACTGATGGTGTTAATGGGTGGAGAGGTGTCGTACTTCCAGATAAAACCGGTACCCTTGCCTTAATGAGTGATATTGAAGAGGCTAACAATATTCCTGTTGGTTCCCCTATTCCTTGGTCATTAGCGACAGCACCCTCCGGCTATTTAATCTGCCAAGGTCAAACATTCAATAAAGCAACATATCCCAAATTGTCTATTGCATATCCATCTGGAAGATTGCCAGATTTGCGTGCTGATGTTATTCGTGGATTAGATGCTGGCCGAGGTGTTGATGTAGGGCGTCAAATATTGTCAGAACAGATGGGTAACAGTTTGCTATCAACAAATCTATTTAATGATGATAGTGAAGTAGCAACACAGTATGAAAAGAAAGTAGGCTGGATTGGTAGTACTGGTACGAATAACCAAGGTGGTTACGGCATTTGGCAACAAATAGAAGGCAAAAATAGCAACGAAACCCGCATGCGTAACATTGCATTTTTATACATAGTGAGAGCAGCATAATGAGCAAATATAGTTTAGATATTCAAAATGGAATAATTGGCGAAAATGGGTTGGCAAAAGTTGCTGGCTGGGTTAAATGTTATTTGGCTCATCCAATCACGAATGAATATATAGGAGCAACAATGGAAAATGTTCTGTTTGATGTTTCGTTGTCAGCCGGTGCCTATTTAGATGAGCCACTATTACCCAAAAAAGAAAATCAAGCCGTTCGGCGTACAAAAGATAGTGCATCGTGGGAAATTGTTGACGATTATCGAGATTCAGTTGCCTATGATACACAAACCAAACAACCCATTATGATTGATTTTATAGGTTCATTACCTGAAACACTCACACTGTTGAAGCCAACTAGTGAGTTTGATAAATGGAATGGGGAAATTTGGGTTGTTGACAAAAAAGCTGTCAGAGATGCTCATGTTAATTTAGCAACAAAACAAAAAGAGGAGCTTTCACAACTTGCAGAATCTCGTATTATTCAACTAGAACGTAAAGTACGTTTGGGGTTATCAACAGACGAAGATAAAGAATTACTTACAGCATGGGAAATTTATACAGTTAAATTAGACGATGTAAATCTATTGTTAGCTCCCGATATAGAATTTCCAGAAAAGCCAGAATGAGTAAAAATAGCGGACACTAATTAGAGAGTCCGCTATTAAAATTATAAATTAAGTAATTTACTTTTTTGTTCTTGGAACTCTTCTTCTGTCAGTACACCACTTTCTTTTAATTTACCCAATTTTTCTAATTTAGATAACAGATCATCACCACCACTATTATTAGAAGGTTGTTGTGATGAGTTATTTTTTGTAGATAGGATAATATCAACTAGTGGCTGTACTGAATTTTTTTGTAGTGTACCAACTTCATAAATAGTACCAGGAGTGTTTATTTTTATTTTGCCTCCTGCTAATCCAGAAGATGAATCAATTGAAGTAATTGCATCATAATTTACGGAAGATGAATCAATTTTTTTATGGAAAAGGCCACTCTTTTTATGTAGAAAAATAACTCGTTTGTTTGTAGGAATGATCAACCAAATATTAGATTTTACGAGTCCGCTATTAACACATAAAACAGTTTCACCATTATTTAATAATTCAGGTAGTCTAGTGAAAATATCAAAAACACCCATTGTTGATTTATAGCTTGTTAATGCTGTAAGTCTATCAAATTCTTCTTTTAATTGTTTTTTATCGCACTGTTTTAAGTCCATTATAATCTCTCTTTTTATCTATATACTAAAGAAAATTTAATTAAAATAGATACTAACAAACTCATTAGTAACAAGCGAGAAAGATGATTTCAAATAACTAAAACTACATAAGATTCTTTATGTTTTTTGATGTCGGTACCATATTTTGATGATTGAAATGAGTTTTTAATTTCTCAAACAAATCCCTTGCTACATCCTCCGTCATATACGTCCTCATTGGCTCCCGTCTAACATCTTTCATTTTAAACGTGCTCTCATCAAACATTGGATCAGAAAAGATAATATCCATAAACAGATAGCCATAAGGGTTATCTGCAGATAAACGAGCCTCTTCTAACTGAGCAATATATTCAGCATTATTGATTTCAAGTTTAATCATGGTACCACCTATTTAACTGTGTTTTTGTACAGTAATTTATATAGAGTAATGAATAGAATAGCAAGAAGAAAAGGGCAATTTTATGGGCTAAAGAAAGGGGGATTTTGAGAGATTATTTGTCGTCGTTTTACCAGAGTTTTACCAGTAGCAAATTTCAGACATAAAAAAACCAACCGTAAATGGTTGGTTTTCTTAAATATTGTTGGTCGGCATGATAGGATTTGAACCTACGACCCCCGACACCCCATGACGGTGCGCTACCAGGCTGCGCTACATGCCGTTTATATCCCGTATATTACTGTTTTTGACTGCTAAAGCAACCCTTTGCGCATTAAGTGACGTAATTTTATACATTATTGATAGGATCAGCGCTCAATGAAGCGTTTTTGTTCAGCAAGAACTTGCAGTAATAATTTCAAATCAGGTTTTGCGGCACTAATTTCTTTTCCTGATTTATCAAATAATGCATATCTGCCATGTTTATCTATCAACAAAGTATTATCTTGTAAAAAGATCACAAATGTTTCGTCATCACCTGTGAATATCCATGGGTGATTGCGACTACTTGCAAAAAGGTCTTCACCTTGAGAATAGTTATCCGCAGGGCTAATGACATGTAAAACATGCTGCATCAACGTCGTCATAATATCTTGATGGCTAGTCATTTTATCAATTAACTGTGGTGCCATATTTGGCCAATGTATCATCAGAGGTACCTGTGATTGGCTTAAGTTAAACGTTGTTTTATTAGAAAGCCATTGATTATTTTGCTTCTTATCACTGTCTTGATGATAGTTAGAGGTCACGATGACAACGGTATTATCAAGTACCTTGGTGTCTTGCAGTGTATTAAAAATAGCCTCTAATTGTGCATTCAATGTTATACGCTGAGCGTCTTTATTAGTATGGCCATTAATTTGTAAGAAAGAAAACCAAGGTGTTGCTTGATTATTTTTCACTAACCAATTTCGCCAGCTATCAATCGTAGCATCGTTATTATCACTACGTGATGTCGGAATAGAAAAATCAGATAATACCGCTTGTTTAAACAAGGGGGTTTGAAACCCATTGGTAGAGAACAAGGCTAATTGATAGTTTCGATAACTTAGCGCATCGAAAAAGGCTGAATTTTTTCTACTACTTAACACACTATCTAAATAAGATGGCGAAATACCATAAAATAAACCAAATAATGCCGTATCATTATCAATCCCAGATGAATAATGGCGTGAAAAATCGAGGTTATTTTGTGCAAATTGTCGCAAGCTTGGTAATTTAGGCACTTCTTCGTTACCTAAACCATCAATAACAACCACGAGCAAGTTATAAGAATAGGTATCTTCGGCATAGATTAATGGAGCAAGTGGGTAAGTGATACCTTGTGCGGCTGGATTACCTTCACTGATAACACGTTGTTCATATTCTGATTGGTTAATGAAACCATGGCGCTCAAGGAACTTACGCGCTGTCATTGGATACGATAACGGTAAATTAGCGCGTTGCATGGTGATAGGGCGATAAAAGTTAGCATCAGCCCAAATTGACATAGAGTGTGATAATACAAAGCAAGTAATAAAGACGCCTGCCAAGGGTTTTCCCCATCGCTGACGATTTAGACTACGTAACTTTTGCCAACTCCACGTTGCAAACAGCATCTCAATAAGAAAGATAATAGGGATGCCAATAAAAATAAGTTGCCATTCACGTGTCATTTCACCTTCATCTGGATTAATAACTAAATCCCAAACAAGTTGAGTAAGGTGAAGCTGAAATTGCTGGTAAACAGCCATATCAAAGATAAGGATAGTTAAACCTGCACTGGCAAGAGCACAAGAGATCACTCTGAGTAGGCGTTGAGAAACAACGACAAAAGTGAGTGGAAAAAGAATAAGGATGTAGATAGCAAAGACAATAAAACTGAAGTGTCCCATCCAACTTACAATAGCGTAAAAACGACCCGCAAAAGTTGCAGGCCAATCTGAAATAAACAGGTAACGACTTCCAAGCAGTAAGCTTAGAATAATATTAAATAGCGCAAACCAGTGACCCCAACTGATCATTTGGGATACTTTTTCACGATAGGATTGAGGTCTCGTTACCATGTCTATGAGTAATTTTTCTATGTTTATTAGTGAATATTGCCTTCATCAATTGAAGCACGCAGTGCGCGAACAAAAGAATCAGCAATCAGCATTCGTTGAGCAGGTGCAATACTGGTATTAATTAAGTTTGTCACCATATTCCCCAACACCATCAAAGAAAGATCTGTAGGAGTATGATGTTTTTCAAGAACGCTGACAAGTTCTGCAAGTAATTGCTCAACTTGTTCATCACTATAACGGGATTTTTGTGGCATAAAATCAGAATTCCTACTAAATGAATAAAACGCTATATATTACCGTATTGCTAGGTCTTTTTCCGCTATTAAATTAATTAATTTTCCCTTGATACTGAAAGTAGGGAGTGTTTGAATACGCGCATGAGAAAGTGAAGAAATAAAAGAGGACGACCATGAGTCTAGATATTAGTCAGTTAGTCTTACATCAGCTTATCAAGCGAGATGAGCAAACATTAGAAGTGGTGCTACGCGATTCAGTATTAGACATTGAGCCTGTTGTTCAGGAAATGATTGAAGAGTTGCATCGTGTCTACAGTGCAAAAAATAAAGCTTATGGTCTGTTTAATGAAGAAAGCGAATTAGCTGAAGCATTGCGTTTACAGCGTAAAGGCGAAGAAAATTTTTTAGGTTTTTCGCGAGCAGCAACAGTGAGATTAAAAGATGAATTAGCAAAATATCCTTTTGCTGAAGGGGGCACGGTTCTCTTTTGTCATTATCGTTATTTAGCGGTAGATTATCTTTTAATTGCGGTGCTCAGTAGTTGTAACAGTATGTGGGTGAATGACAGCCTTGATGTTTCATCAACGCGCTATTTAGATATTCCTCATGCAGATATCATTGCTCGTATTGATTTAACAGAGTGGGAAACTGCACCAGATTCGCTGCGTTATTTAACTTTTTTAAAAGGTCGAGTCGGTCGTAAAGTTTCTGACTTCTTTATGGATTTTTTAGGTGCTCAAGAAGGTTTAAACGCTAAGGTTCAAAACAAAGGTTTATTACAGGCCGTTGATGATTTTTGTGAAGCATCAGAAATGGGTAAACAAGAACGTCAAACCTGTCGTGAACAAGTATATAGCTACTGCAATGAGCAATTGCAATCTGGAGAAGAAATCGCCTTAACTCAGCTTGCCGAAGAACTTCCCTCTTTAGGTGATCAAAATTTTGCACAATTTACAGAAGAAAAGGGCTATGAGTTAGCAGAAACGTTCCCTGCTGATCGCAGTACCTTACGTCAACTGATGAAATACTCTGGCAGTGGTGGTGGATTAACCGTTAATTTTGATGCGAAATTATTAGGAGAGAAAATATTCTGGGATCCAGCAACAGATACACTCACCATTAAAGGCACACCGCCGAACTTACGTGATCAGTTACAGCGTAGGGCATCAGAAAAATAATTAAGCGACAGAAACAAATAACGCCACATTAAGTGGCGTTACATGCTCGGCGTCCCGAAAAATAAAGCTCGAAGGGTGGCTTATTAAGCGCGCAGGAAGTCAATATGAGTAATTTTTGGCTTATACTCGTGACGTTGCACTGCTTTAACTTTAACTTTAGTTTCTTTGCCATCGATAACCAGGTTAACGAAATCAGAATAGAATTCAGATTTGTGTTCTTGGTTGATCACTTCGTTGTGATCTAAATCGATAGCGATTGGCTCTTCATTTCCGCCATAAACGATAGCAGGAAAACGGTTAGCCACACGCAGGCGGCGGCTCGCACCCTTACCCTGCTCTTTACGTACAGTTGCATTAATAGTTAACATCTTTTTTCTCTTATGAAAAAGAAAGAAAATACATACCTGTTACAGGCGACCCAGCAACAAGCTCGAGATTTGGTTTATCTAAAAATAGATAAAGCGGGGCGCATTTTAACGAAAAAGCGGGCTAACAGCAAATGTTAATCCATATTAATACAAGGTATCTGCTTTTCGGTAGTGTCCGACGTAGTCGAAAATTTTATTTCTTATCTTCCAAAAGTGCTCTTTTTTACCTTTATGGGCAACAATAAAATCAGGGTAACGTAATAAATCAAATTGTTTAATAATGTCGTTAGCATTATGCCAAACAATAGGGACACCCGGTACACGTTGATGTTCACGCAAAAATTTCAACTCAAAGACTTTACGTTGTGCTGGAGTGGTTAGACGAAAACGTTCTGATACTGATGTACCTTCTTCATCAAAATAATGAATTTCTAGCCATTCGCCTTTACTATCATTTCCAGATTGAAATTGCATGCCACCACAGCGCAGGACAAGTGCCCCTTTGAGTTTTAATGCTGCTTTAAGCATATCATCAGGGTCAACTAAAATTTCATCACAGTGGATACAACGGCGCGCTGCAATATCATTTTCTTCATTACAGTGGGGACATAATTTAAAACGAAAACGAAATTCACATTGTTGTTTTTGCCCATCTTTATTTAGTTCCCAACCTTGGCAACGTCTCCCATAATGTTCAATGATATCGCCATCAGCATCAACAATTCCCCAAAAGGTATTGGCAAATTGACAAATAGGGCAGAAAACTTGTACCGGCTTACTATTTGGATTTGGTTTTTTAGTGCCGACTTCAGGAAGATAGAGATCATGAGGATTACCTGCATAATCTAAAATCAGGCACTCTGTTTTTCCTGCAAATAATCTTAATCCGCGCCCTACAATTTGTTGATATAAGCTGACTGATTCCGTAGGGCGTAAAATCGCAATTAAATCAACATGAGGTGCATCAAAGCCTGTTGTTAATACAGCAACATTAACCATATAACGTAACTGTTGTTGTTTAAAACGAGAAATAAGTGTATCTCGTTCATGAGAGGGCGTATCAGCACTTACTAATGCGGCCTCGTTTGGCGGTAAAAGTGAGAGAATTTCTTTTGCATGTTCAACGGTAGCCGCAAATATCATCACACCACGGCAATTTTTTGCATATTCACTAATTTGTGAAACAATATGTGGTGTAATGCGTTTTTGCTTTTTTATTTCACGATTAAGATCTTCTTCATTAAATATTCCATTTTGACTTGTTCTTACTTGGCTAAAATCATATTGCAAAATAGGCATATCTAAGCGTGTTGGTGGCACTAAAAAATGATTACTTATCATATAGCGCAACGGTAATTCATAAATACAATCCCGAAAAAAACAATTTTCATCGCCTTTAATCATACCGTGATAATGATATTGATAAATCCAACCAGTAGGTAAACGATAAGGTGTTGCAGTTAATCCTAAAACACGTAATTGTGGATTAATGGATTGCAGTTGCTTAATAACTTGTTGATATTGGCTATCTTTAGACAAACTAATACGATGACATTCATCAATAATAAGAAGTGAAAATTTATCATTAAATTGAGATAAATTACGCGCGACAGATTGTACGCTACCAAAGACAACTTTCCCGCGACTTTCTTTTTGCTGCAAGCCAGCGGCATAAATATCAGCAGATAGACCATAAGCTTCATATTTGCTATGGTTCTGTTCTACTAATTCTTTTACGTGTGCTAATACCAATACACGCCCACGCGCTCGTTTGGCCAGTTCTGCGATAACTAAGCTTTTCCCTGCGCCAGTAGGTAATACAATGACCGCGGGTGTGTGGTGTTGGCGAAAATAAGAGATTGTCGCGTTAACGGCATCAAGTTGATAGGGTCTGAGTGTAAAAGCCATAACTCTACATAAGAAATCAAACAGGGTGCCAGCGTAACATTTTTTTATAGATAGCGCGAATAAGAGAAAAGGGGATTAGTGGGTAAAGATAGTGATAATTTATTGATAAATTAATTAGTTGTTTTATTGTTAATATTCATTTTTAATAGATACCTCATATCAGATGGTATTCTTCCATTTTTCAGAGAAATTCATGCGATTAGATAAATTTTTATCCCAGCAATTGGGGATTAGCCGTAGCTTGATCCTTCGTGAGCTGAGATCAGGGCTTGTAACAATTGATGGTGACGTGGTGAAAAGCGGTTCAACCAAAATAGCGCCAGAGCAAGAAGTCGCTTATGACGGTAATGTGTTAACTCAAATTTTAGGGCCTCGTTACTTTATGTTGAATAAGCCTATCGGCTATGTATGTTCAACTGATGATCCTGTTAATCCGACAATTCTGTATTTTATTGATGAACCACTGGCTTATAAATTACATGCTGCTGGGCGTTTAGATATTGATACTACTGGGCTTGTTTTATTGACAGATAATGGTCAATGGTCACATCGTATTACCGCACCAAAGCATCATTGTGAGAAAACCTATTACGTCACACTGGAAGAGCCTATTGCCGAGGGTGTTGCTGAACAGTTCCAAAAAGGCGTGCAACTTAATGGCGAAAAAGATCTGACAAAACCAGCAACTTTAGAAATTATTACGCCAACAGAAGTCAAACTCACTATTAGTGAAGGCAAATATCATCAAGTAAAACGTATGTTTGCTGCGGTGGGTAATCATGTAAGTGCGTTACACCGTGAGCGTATTGGGGATATCACATTAGATGAAACTTTAGCTGAGGGCGAATATCGTCCATTAACAGAAGAAGAGATCAACAGCATCCACATACCTCAATAATTATTATCTATCCTGTCGTTTTTGGGAGTTTATCTGCGTGCAACAGCAACGTTCGTCGTACCTGAGTCTCATTTTAATCCTGGGGCTGATTTCCATGCTTATGCCATTGGCTATAGATATGTATTTGCCAAGTTTACCGACTATTGCGCAAGATTTTGGCGTGCCTAGTGGTAAAGTGCAACTGACATTAAGTATCTATATTTTTGGTTTTGCTATAGGGCAATTAGTGTATGGGCCTATGGCTGATAGTTTGGGGCGCAAACCTGTTATTTTGGGAGGTGTGATCGTTTTTGCTTTTGCCTCTAGCGCATGTGCATTATCTGAATCTATTGATATGTTAATTGGCATGCGTTTTTTACATGGCTTTGCTGCTGCGGCTGCCAGTGTGGTGATTAATGCATTAATGAGAGATATGTTTTCTAGAGATGATTTTTCTAGAAGTATGTCTTTTGTCTCTTTAGTAATGACAATTGCACCTTTATTAGCACCATTATTAGGTGCTTGGGTGATGAATTGGTTTTCATGGCATGCTATTTTTTGGAGTATCGCAATAGCCGCAGTGATTGCGGCTGCATTAATTGCTTTTTATATTCCAGAAACATTACCAAAAGAGCGCCGTCAGCGCTTTAGTTTAAGGGTCACATTTAGCCAATTTATTAGTTTATTTAGAACACGTCGCGTGCTTTGTTATATTTTAGCATCGGGATTTTCTTTTGCTGGGATGTTCTCGTTTCTCAGTGCAGGACCCTTCGTGTATATCGAATTACACGGCATTCCATTTGATCAATTTGGTTTGTATTTTGGTTTTAATATCATCTTCTTAATTGTTCTGACCAGTATTAATGGACGATATGTTCGTCGATTTGGTGCATTGAATATGTTACGTCTTGGTTTAACCATTCAATGTATTATGGGGATCTTTTTATTATTCGTGGTTGCGCTTAATTTGCATTTCTATTTCCTTGTTGTTGGGGTTGCAATGTATATCGGTGGAATTGCCATGATCACCTCAAATGCGATGGCCGTGATCCTTGATGATTATCCTCATATGGCGGGAACGGTTGCCTCTTTAGCAGGAACAGTCCGTTTTGGTGTGGGTGCTTTAGTGGGTACAGCCATTGCTATGTTTCCTGCAAAATCAGAATGGCCAATGGTTAGTGCTATGGCTTTTTGTGTACTGTTTGCTATGGGCTTTATTTTACTTGCTCGTCGTTATAAATAAGAATATCACGCTATAAATAACAGAAGTTTATAGCGTGCTTCTTTTCTTTTCCTTTATTTCCTCTGAATAAACCACATTTTCCTCTGCTGTATTTCATGAAACGTTTCCAATTAGTCTGTTTTTTGATTTGAATCAATACCTGATGTTGTTTTTTTGTTAAATTAAGTAAAATTTATTTTAATAATCATCTATTATTGTTTTGTTGATATGAAGTATCGTGATAAAAATTGATAAATTGTTTTACATGAATGCGTAATATTTTATACAATTATTTTATATGGTTGATAAAATGTTAAATAAATGAAAGAATAATTGATGAGATTAATCATCGTAGAAATGAATGCGTACAAACACCAGACTAAATAAATGGTTTGATACGTCTCTTTACTTTTTTTGTAAAATAAATGTAACATTTATGTTTTACAATTAACCAAGTTCTAATATGAAGTGTGAGCAAGTCAGTTCAAACTCGTATTGATGATGTATTAAATTAACGTGTTGATGAAACAGGATTGATTTGTGAATAATGTACAACTTTCGGTAGTTCATAAGCTGCCGCTGAGTTATCGGTGGCTAGCAGGTTTTGCAGGTACAAGAGTCGAGATACTGCCTGAAAATGATGCTGGAAAGCAAAATACATTGATTGGCTTAAAATTATTAAGTCATGATGGTATGACACTGGACGAGGCAATACAAAATTTGCGTCAGTATCTGAGTAATCTCCATATTGATAGCGTTGTGATTGAGTGGGATGGGGTACGTTGCCTTTTCTTGTGTAGCGACGATGAATGTGCAGCATTATGTTGTTTAAAAAATGCCGGTGTTGCTATCGCTGAGCCATTCCCTACTGCATATTCTTATTTATAACATTTATATGTCTTTATAAAAGTGACATAATGATTGTGTGATTTATAGTATGAGTAAAGAACACAAAAAAAGCCTCATTAATCAAATAATGAGGCTTTTTTATTGCGATAAGATATAAGGGAATAAGTTATCTTAATATATTTTGAGAAAGGTTGTTTTCAACAAGTGCTGCATCGTTATTTTCAATAACACGTCTTGCTGCATAAAAACGTTTGTTCCAGTATACATTTGACATTTGTGACACAGTAACACCATTGCTGGTGGATGCATGAACAAACTTATCATTACCAATGTAAATACCGACATGACGCATAGTGCGGCCTGTTTTGAATAGAACTAAATCACCTGCTTGTAATGTTGATTTATTAACCTGAGTACCTGAAAATTGTTGGTCTGAGGTTGAGCGAGGTAGTTCTACACCGAATTGGTCAAGAAAAGTTCGTTGTACAAAGGCAGAACAGTCGATGCCTTTTTTTGTGTCTCCACCTAAACGATAAGCAACACCTTTCCAGTCTGCATATTGGTCAAGTATCTTAGATTTGATATCAAGATTCTTCACCAATGATTCAAATTCATCTTGAGATGCTTGGGAAATAGACGTGCTTGATGATGTATTAAGTGGGGCAGTGCTTGAATTCGCTAAGCGTGAATTTGCGTTCTGTGAGCTACAGGCCGATAACGTAGCTACAACAATGAACGCCGGTATGAGCTTAAGCATTCTCATATACGGTTTTGTTCTCATTGTGACAGATTTCCCTTACATCCTTACGTGCAGAAGCGCACATGAATAATTCACCAAATAACCAGAGAATATAGTGTAATTTAACTCTGGCAACCCCATTTCGCGAAAAACGTGCTCTAAAGCACGTAAATATCCACATTAAACAATAAATAATGAGGAAACTAGAAAAGTGTACAGAAAGAGGCGTTAAATGGCGAGAGAAAAGAGGCTTAATTTACAAAACATTAGATAATAAAGTGCTAATACTTAAAATAGATCTCATTTTGTCATAATAATATCATTTAACTCATAAAAATCGGACCAAAAGAATAAGTGCAAAGATTACACCTATTCTTTTGTAATAAATTAGATTCATTTTCCCTTTTGTTTTTTAAATGGGAGGTATTTTTCTAAATTTTTAATTATGACATCAGATAATGGCGTGATTAATAACCAACTGGTCGTGATTAAAGTTAAAGAAATTGAGCCTACTAATATATCAGAAGCCCAATGTGCGCCAGCCATAACACGAGGTAGTGAGAATATAACAGTAATAAAAAGCGCACATAAGAAAGAGCGGAATGAAAGATAACGTAATATAAAGCTACAAAAGATAAGCAACATCAAGCCATGATCCCCCGGAAAGCTGTCGCCAGAGGCATCTTTTGTCGGAATACCCGTGATAACGCCTACTCTATGTACATCTTGAAAATGCAGTGTTGGGCTGGGCCTTTCAATGGGAATATTTTGTCCAATTTGATTAATCAGCACGGCACTTATTACCATTACTAATCCCACAATTATAAGATGACGTTTGCCTATATAATCTTTTTTACGAAATGTATTGTAATAAAGTGCACCCATTGCAAATAAAATGACTAAGTCAAAGGCTCTATTATTGATATAGGCAACAAAAGTAGCAAAAAACGTATCAGGCAAAATATGCTGATTAAAAAAATAAAAAATATGAGTATCTATTGATAGCCAAAATCCGTGTTGCGTTGGAAGATACCAAGAGAAAAAAATGATTAGTCCCGCCAGATTAAGTAGAAAGATGGCGACTGCTTTTTGACGAAAATTAGAAAGTTTCATAGTAATAGAATGACAATTTTTACGTGTATTTAGTGATGTAGATCACAATAAGTTTAAATTTGATTATAGGACTATAGTCAAAATAAAAAAATATATCTTTGCAATTTGTCGCTTAGATAAATGTTACCTGTTCGTTTCATTTTTGTTGATTGCATTCATCCTTACCTAACTTAAATTTAGAATATTTTTTCTTGATAGTCTTAATTTGAGTATTGTATAATTTTTTTCTATTCTTTAATTAAAGATAAAAATTAAATAAATAAAGTAACAAGCCGATATTAGTTAGGACTTTAATAACATATTGGCCTGTTGGCTTTCTACACCCAATAAATAGAGGAGATTAGTTTTGAAGAAGGTATATATTACAGCTATGTGCTTGGCTTTATTATTTAGTACTTCATCTTTTAGTAAAGAAAATAAAGTCATTGGCTCTGGAACAATTACTTTTGTTGGTGCAATTGTGGAAGGAAATTGTCAGATGGATACGGATAAAAATACTTTTAAAACAAGCTGTTGGAATGGACGTGAAATGCAGGAATCTGAATATCAGCTAGAAAGGAACAAACACTTTAACTCAAAGCTGATTAACAACAAAGGTTCTATGGATATTAAATGGATTAATGACAACTTAGCTGTAATGAATATTGTTTATAATTAATTTTCTATTGTCTTTATTATAAAAATAATTGTGTTAATTAAATAAAATTTTAATGGTTTTATAGAACTGTTATTAAAGTTAAAAATATTTGACTTAAGTTTAATCAACGTTGATTTCTTATTTATAAATATCGAACACTTATATTTGATAGACATCAAATATTCTTCTTCTGTCTATATGATTGTCATATTTTATTGCTATGATGAAAATATGTCGGGTAGGTGTGATCCTCATACCTGCTAGCGCAAACAAGAAGTGAGGTCGTTATGAGAAAATATCTGACCGTAGTATGTAGTCTTCTCGTTTCCAGTTCGATATCGTTAGCTTGGGCATCTGATCCCATGCAAACAACAGGGCAGATTTATCTGCGGGGTGCAATTGTTGATCCTGCATGTGAAATGAATTTCACTCTCGATAAAGCTGAATATCAGTGCTACAAACACAACAAAGTGTTTACCTCTACTCAATCTATCGTTCCGGC
Organism: Proteus sp. FME41; assembly: GCF_014897315.1. GTDB lineage: Bacteria > Pseudomonadota > Gammaproteobacteria > Enterobacterales > Enterobacteriaceae > Proteus. The sequence continues at coordinate 226,447 of NZ_JABUYL010000001.1, forward strand.
TTCTTTTGATAAATCCCAACAAACTATTATTTTGCCTAAAGATATGGGTAAGGCACAAATTCGTTGGATGGATAGCACACAAAAGAATGGTGTTATTGACGTTCAATATTTTTAAGATGTTGTGCCAGAGAGAAGTATCAAGGATAAACAAGTCAAATAATCGTTTGTCACATTGGATTTCTTACGATTATCTGACCTATTTAAGCAACATTAGCGATTTGCTAATGAGGGAGCATTTGACTATTGATCAGTCAGCTCTGCCCATATAACGACGTTCAGCAATATGAATACGAACTTTATCACCTGTTGAAAGGTATTCAGGTACCTGAATAACTAATCCTGTAGGTAATGTTGCAGGCTTTGTACGCGCACTTGCTGATGCACCTTTAATACCTGGAACGGTTTCTACTATTTCCATATCAACAGTTTGTGGCAGTTCTAATGCTAAAACCTGGCCATCCATTGTTAATACTTGCATTCCTGCTAAGCCTTCTTCAGGAATAAACAGTAATTCATCTTCAATTTGATCTTTTTTGAAGGTGTAAGGTGTGTAATCTTCATTGTCCATAAAGATATATTCATCACCATCAATATAAGAAAAACTGACAGCGCGACGCGTTAAGTTGATAGTATCAACCATATCATCGCCTTTAAAACGCTCTTCTACTTTCTGGCCTGTACGGATATCAGTAAAGCGCATTTTGTACAGAGTACTTGCGCCACGAGCACTCGGTGCTTGAATATCAACATCTTTTACCAGTAATAATTTGTTGTTATAACTAACAGCCATACCACGTTTAATTTCATTGGCTTTTGCCATATAAAACCTTCCATTAAATAACATTGACGATAATGGCGACAAAATTACTCGTAGTGCAGAAACTTGGCAAGTTATTCGCACACATTTTTATAAGATTTAATAAAAAATAAAGCCAACTAATGCTGGCTTTTGATGAAGGGATTAACGGTAGATAGGGAGAAAATTAAAGTTTGCTAAGATATGTGCGCTAGCATTGATGATGCCAAATAAAATAACAAATCCAATCATAAACATACCACCAGGAGCCTTAAAGCTCTGACCTCGATGACGTTGGCGACTGGCCTTTGCCATTAAGGCTGGAATAATTGCTGCCCAAATAGTTGCTGCGAGACCTGCAAATCCAATGGCATATAAGAAGCCATCAGGGAAAATAATGGCTAAAATAGTCGGGGGTATAAACGTCACTAGTGCAGATTTAAATCGACCACTTCCTGTATTGGAGAATTTAAAGAAGTCCGCTAAGTAATCGAATAATCCTAATGAAACGCCTAAGAATGAGCTTGCTAATGCCATATAAGAGAATAAATCTAATAGCAGTGATACTGTAGCATTGGCAGTAGTTGAACGCATTTGAGTTAATAAATTACCAATATTTCCACCATCAGCAATGACTTGCTTGAAATCTTCACGAGGTATATTACCCTGTACCACAAACTGCCATAAAATATAAATCGCGAGTGAAATTAACGTACCAATAAGTAAGCTTTTCATGACTGCTTTGCCATCTTTACGGTAGTACGTTACTAAACCTGGAATATTACCGTGATAACCAAACGAGGTAAGTAAATAAGGTAATGCGGCTAAGGCATATGGTAAGTAGCTGGCATTGCTTTCATTTGTGTTAAATAACACCGGCATTTTTACTTCAGTAAATAAACCGCCAATAGCTAATATAAACGCAATGACCATCCCGCCAATTAAAATAGTGCTTAATCTGTCCACTGCACGTGTTGATAACCACACGAAGAAAGCGACAATCAAAGCAAATACTAGGCCTGCAATCGCTTGTGGTACGCTGATCATCTCTGCAAAATTTTGTACGATAATTGAGCTGCCTGCTGAAATATAAGCATAAGTCAAAATATAGAGAACAAATGCAATAGAAAGGCCATTAATGGTGCTCCAGCCTTTTCCTAACAAATCTTTGGTAATGGTATGAAAGCTGGAACCTAAAGGATAATGAAGATTCACTTCTAAGATCATTAATCCAGACATAAATAAACAAAACCAAGTGTAAATCAACAGAAAAATAGAACCGGTAAACCAGATACCTGAAGTCACAATAGGAATGGAAAACATACCAGCACCGACGGCGGTACCTGCAATGATCATAGCACCACCGAGTACGGATGGTCGCTTTGTTAGTGATGTGACTTCTGACATAAGATGTCCTTATAAAATTAACTCAATGTACTAGCTTGATGGTGTAAAGAATACACTTTTGAATTCAAGGTGTAAATAGAGGAAATAGTGCTTTATAAAAGAAAAAACTGAGTAAAAATAATACAATAGAAAAATGTGATTATATAAATCAATAGATTAGTGCGAAGGTTATTAGAAATGATAAAGAAATAAGGGGATAAATAAGTCAAGTTTTAAGCAAAAATAAAACATTATTCTGAATAGAGAATATTCAGAATAATGAACAGGATAGAGGATTTTTAATTAATCTTGGTAAAATTGTTTACTTTTCCATAAGGTAATGGAGTTACGACTAGCTTCAAAATGAGGTTCAGGTAAATCATCGGGTGAACACCAGCGAATTTCAGAGCATTTGTCTGGCTCCATTAATTTGGGTTTATCGCCTTGGTATTGTGCAACCATGCAAATAGAGACAGTGTGTTTGCCTTCTAATTGGTAAGTTTCCAGATTATTACTAATACCAATCACTTGAGGCGCTGTAATTGCAATACCAATTTCTTCTTCTATTTCACGAATGGCGCATTGTTCAAATGTTTCACCTTCATCAACATGACCACCAAAAATTGACCAGTAAGGTGCATGTTTTCCACAACGCTTTCCTACTAAAATGTCGCCTTTTTCATTTACGATAATCACGCCAACGCCTACCACGACTGACATTCTAAGCTCCTTATTTTTTATATAGTTATCGATAACGGATAAGATAAGTCGTTTTTATGGGTGATATTGTCCTTTGATGATAGCAAGAGTGCAAGAACAACCCGAGTGATTTCACTGAATAAAAGGTTAATTAATGCTATATATAGCACCCTAAATATTCATAATAAAAACGATTTGGGAGTGAGGGCATGAGTCGCCGTGTCGCTACGATCACCTTAAACCCGGCCTATGATCTTGTTGGTGCTTGTCCAGCTATTGATATAGGTGGTGTTAATTTAGTCCGAACTGCTGGGCTTAATCCTGCTGGAAAGGGAAATAATGTCGCTAAAGTTCTGCGCGATTTAGGAATAGATATTACGGTTAGCGGATTTATGGGACGCGAAAACCAAGAGGAATTTCAGCATTTTTTCAGTGAAAATGGGATGGCAAACCGTTTTTATCTTGTGTCAGGACGAACACGTATTAATGTGAAATTAACTGAAGGAAAAGGGCAAGTTACAGACTTTAATTTTTCAGGTTTCACGGTAGCAGAGCAAGACTGGCAACGCTTTTCAACAGACTCGCTAAATTGGTTAGGCCATTTTGATATGGTGGTGGTGAGTGGAAGTTTGCCTAAAGGCATTGAACCTGATGCTTTTACTCAATGGATGATTAAATTAAGAAGATTATGTCCATGTATTATTTTCGACAGTAGTCGTGATGCCTTTGTTGCTGGACTGAAAGCTGCGCCTTGGTTAGTAAAGCCTAATCATCGAGAATTAGAAGCATGGATAGGACATGCGCTTACTGAGATGACAGATATTATCAATGCTGCTCATCAACTAAGAGAGAATGGTATTGCTCATGTGGTTATTTCATTAGGTGAAAAAGGCGCTTTATGGGTAAATGCATCAGGAGCTTGGCTAGCAAAACCTCCTCATTGTGATGTCATAAGCACTGTTGGTGCAGGTGATTCAATGGTTGCAGGTTTAGTTTATGGTTTATTAATGAGCCAAACCAGTGAACATACATTGCGCCTTGCGACTGCGATTTCTGCTTTATCTGTCAGTCAGTCGGATGTAGGAATAAAAGACAGAAGTCAACTTGCTGAAATGATGACTCAGATTGAATTAATACCTATTAAATAAAATTTATTAATTGCGGTTTATTGAAAGGTAAACCGCAATTGTAGCTGTAGTAGATATCACAGCGATTAGCGTTGTTGTGATTTTAACCACGCTATTTCATCAGGCCAAATATCTGGATTAATCGTTTCTAAAATAAGTGGAATGCCATCAAAACGGGGATCTTGCATAATATAGCTAAAAGGAACTTTACCAATATTACCTTCACCTAAACTATGATGGCGGTCTACACGACTGGCTAATTCGCTTTTTGCATCATTCAGATGCATGGCTTTTAAGTATTGAAAGCCTACAATCTTTTCAAACTCAGCAAATGTTTTTTCACATTCTTCAACAGTTCTTAGATCATAACCTGCGGCAAAGGTGTGACAAGTATCAATACAAACACCAACACGAGATTTATCTTCGACACCTTCAATAATGGCAGCAAGGTGTTCAAAACGATAACCTAGATTTGTGCCTTGTCCTGCGGTATTTTCAATCACTGCGGTGACGTTGTGTGTTTTATCTAAGGCGATATTAATGGATTGGGCAATCTTTTGTAGGCATTTATCAACATCAATCTTATTTAAGTGGCTACCTGGATGAAAATTGAGTAATTCGATACCCAGTTGTTCGCATCGTTGAAGCTCATCTAAAAAAGCATTTCTTGATTTTTCAAGAGCCTCTTCTTCAGGATGGCCTAAATTAATAAGATAACTGTCATGGGGTAAAATTTGAGAAGGGGCGTATCCATAAGTTTCACAATTTTTTTTGAAGTTATCAATTACTTCTGTGGATAATGGTGCGGCTTTCCACTGGCGCTGATTTTTAGTAAAAAGGGCAAACGCAGTGGCTTTGATTTCATGTGCGCGTAATACCGCCTGATCGACACCACCCGCAGCACTGACATGTGCGCCAACAAATTTCATTACTTCTCTCCTTAGATTTATTTCACACCACGATAACAAACATACAGACTTATAACATCATATTGAGGTCATAAAAGCAAAAAAGCGCAACTGAAAAAGTTGCGCAATAATTAAACATACATCTCAAGGCGGAAATAATGGCTGTTAATTGTTAACTTAAGACATTAACACAGATTGAATAAAGATATTAATAACAGCACCTCCCAGTGTTAACCAGAAGAAAAGGAATAATGCTAATAATAGTGGCTTAACCCCCGCTTGACGGATTGCACTAATATGCGTTGTTAAACCTAAGGCCACCATCGCCATTGCTAATAAAACAGTATCAATGGTTACAATGTAACTAACAATAGACGCTGGAATTAAATTAAAAGAGTTAAAACCAGCCATCAATATAAAAAACACAGCAAACCAAGGAATAGTAATTGGGCTTTTCTCAGTATCTTGTGCGCCATTGTTTGCTTTGCTTTTCTTTTTACTTAAATATGTTGAAAGAATAATTAAGAAAGGCGCTAGCATCATTACACGGATCATCTTACTGATCACCGCTGCATTTTCAGCATCAGGACTAATAGAATGGCCTACGGCAACCACTTGTGCGACTTCGTGAATAGTCGAGCCTGAGAAAATACCAAAGGTTTCTTCCGTAAATGGTAACCAACCTGCAAATGCATTTAAATGATAAAACCAAGGATAAAGGAAAATACCAATAGTCCCGAAAATCACTACAGTAGAAACAGCAACCGCAACTTGGCTTGCTTGTGCTTTAACTACGGGCTCTGTGGCCATCACGGCAGCTGCACCACAAATACTGCTACCCGCCCCAATTAAGATCACCGTTTGTTCATCTAAACCGAAATATTTTCGGCCAACCCACATCGCAATAAGAAAAGTCGATGTTAGCATAATGGCATCTATAATTAAGCCCGTAGCCCCTACATCAGCAATTTGCTGAAACGTCAGTCTAAAGCCATATAGGATAATACCTGTACGTAATAAATAGTGTTTAGCGAATTTAACACCTTCATCACTATAAGGCTTTGCAACAGGGTAAAAGGTATTGCCCACGATAATACCGAATAAAATCGCTAGCGTTAATGCACCTAATCCCATACTCGAAAACCAAGGGATATCACCAATATAAATAGCAAGTGCAGTTAATACACCGGTTAGTAGTAAACCAGGAAGCCAGCGATAGATGGGGGTGAAGCATCTTTTCGCTAATGTAATAGGTTGACTTTGCTCTGACATAGAAAAAACCTGCTTATATGAATTTTGCATAAGCATATAACAAGTAATCTTATTTATTAAATTCATTATTTTTATAATAATAACCACTAAAACTAATATATGTGTATTTTCTTAAATGTGCTTGGTATGTTACTGGTTTGTGGATAGTATGTTATTACAATGACAGTTCAAAGGTGGAATGGATATGCGAATTACGTTGCGGCAACTGGAAGTCTTTACTGAAGTTCTCAAGAGTGGTTCTACAACGCAAGCATCACAACAGCTTGCTTTATCACAATCTGCTGTTAGTGCATCTTTAACTGATCTCGAAAGCCAATTAGGTGTACAGCTTTTCGATAGAGTAGGGAAACGCTTAGTTACTAATGAACATGGGCGGTTACTTTATCCTAAAGCATTATCTTTACTTGAACGCGCCACAGAAATTGAGCAGTTATTCCAAGCCGGAAATGGTGCCTTACGTATTGCTGCAAGTACTACAATAGGAAATTATATTCTTCCGAAAATGCTAGGTAATTTTCACCGTAATTATCCAGATATCCCACTAGAAATGAGCATTGGTAATACTGAAGAAGTAGTAAAGCTAGTCAGTGAGTTTCGTGTCGATTTAGGTTTAATTGAAGGCGCGTGTCAAAGTTCTGAGCTAATTAGTCAAAAATGGCTTTTAGATGAAATGGTTATTTTTTGCTCTCCCGACCACCCATTAGCCAAGGCTTCAAAGGTGACTTTAACCGATTTACAATCAGCGCCTTGGATCTTACGAGAAAATGGATCAGGAACCCGAGATGTCCTTAATCACCTCCTTTTTGCTTCTTTACCCGGCTATCGTATTGAAATGGAGCTAGGTAATTCAGAAGCAATAAAACATGCTGTGATGTATGAAATGGGGATCAGCTGTTTATCTCGCCGAGTTATTGATGAACAGATTAATAATGGTGCATTAAAAGAGATAAAAGTAGAAGGTTTGGCATTACAACGTACCTTATATCTTGTCTATCATCGCCAAAAACACGTCTCTGATGCGCTGAAAAAACTACTGACTTATTGTAATGCCGAGCATTTAATCGGCAATCTTTCATAAATTGCTAATAATTGACGCCCGATTATGAAGGTATCTTATAATCCTTGATCCTTGCTATTCACAAACGACAAATTTGCTACAATCCTTGTCAGGAAAGTGAATATAAAAGTGGAATGTTATGTCAGAACAACAAAAAAGTACTGCGAATTCGGGTGCAGTACAGCCGACTTTGCGCCGAGAATTAAAGGCGCGACATTTAGCGATGATCGCTATTGGTGGTTCAATTGGTACAGGACTTTTTGTCGCATCAGGTGCTACTGTTGCTCAAGCAGGGCCAGGTGGAGCATTACTCTCTTATGCTTTAATTGGGTTGATGGTCTATTTCCTAATGACAAGCCTTGGTGAATTAGCTGCCTTTATGCCTGTATCTGGTTCTTTTTCTACGTATGGTTCTAAATATGTAGAAGAAGGATTTGGTTTCGCATTAGGTTGGAACTATTGGTATAACTGGGCTGTGACTATTGCTGTTGACCTTGTTGCTGCACAATTAGTCATGCTTTATTGGTTCCCTGATATTGACGGTTGGATTTGGAGTGCATTATTCCTAGGTGTTATTTTCTTGCTTAACTATATTTCTGTAAAAGGATTTGGCGAGGCAGAATACTGGTTCTCTTTAATTAAAGTTACTACCGTTATTATCTTCATTATTGTCGGGATTGCGATGATCACTGGCATAATGAGAGGTGCTGAAAACGCAGGTTGGCACAACTGGGAAATTGGTGATGCACCTTTTGCGGGTGGATTTGCTGCTATGATTGGTGTGGCAATGATTGTCGGCTTCTCATTTCAGGGTACTGAACTAATCGGTATTGCGGCGGGTGAATCCAAGGATCCGGCTAAAAATATTCCAAAAGCAGTGCGTAAAGTCTTCTGGCGTATCTTACTGTTCTATATCTTTGCTATTTTAATTATTAGCTTAATTATCCCTTATACCGATCCTAGCTTATTACGTAATGATGTTGGCGATATTAGTGTTAGCCCATTCACGTTAGTCTTTAAGAATGCAGGACTATTATCTGCGGCTGCCATCATGAACGCTGTTATCTTGACTGCAGTACTTTCTGCGGGTAACTCAGGTATGTACGCATCAACACGTATGCTATTTACTTTAGCAAGAGAAGGTAAAGCACCGAAATGCTTTGGTAAATTATCGAAAAACGGTGTACCACGTAATGCACTTTATGCAACAACGGTTGTTGCGGGTCTGTGTTTCTTAAGTTCAATGTACGGTAACCAAACGGTCTATTTGTGGCTATTAAACACATCAGGAATGACCGGTTTTATTGCATGGTTAGGTATTGCGATTAGTCATTATCGTTTTCGTAAAGGTTATGTTGCACAAGGCCGCGATTTAAATGATTTACCTTATCGCTCAGGATTCTTCCCAATTGGCCCAATTTTTGCCTTTATACTGTGTTTAATTATTACATTGGGGCAAAACTACCAAGCATTTTTAGAAGATACAATTGATTGGTATGGCGCAATTGCAACGTACATTGGTATCCCATTATTTTTATTAATCTGGTTTTCTTATAAGATTGTGAAGAAAACCCGCTTTATTCGTTATAACGAAATGGAATTTCCAACGCATATTGAGAATAAAAAATAGCCAATAAAACAAGATAGTAAAATGCCCGTTTTGTGATCTTAATCACTATAAAACGGGCATTTTTTATTTCTATAATCCAAAGATTATAAAAGATATACAAAAATTCCAATTATATTAGCAATCGCATTGATAATTATTATTATTTGCTTTATTGTTAGCGCACAATTTATTTGATGATAAATAAAATGACAGTGCTATTGGTTGTAAATAATATGCTTAATGTAATAAGTCTGATAACAGTTAATCCTTCTGTTGTTCAATACCACAATCAAATAGCTCACCGTCATATAATAATTTACACAGCCAATATAATTCACCGTATAATAATTTGGCAACTCACTTATTTATTAAATAAATTGCTCCAGATTAGTCATTGGATACTTGAATATAAAAAGTACTTGATGAGTTGTACGATATGTTTTTACTTTATTGAACAACGAGTAAAAACAGAACAACGTAAAAAAAAGACTAGGTACAACAATTGATATGAGCATTATGTCGGAACAACTTGCCACAGAAGAGCATGCAAAAAACACATCAGATAATGTTAAAGCACATTATCGTAATATGATGAATAAACGCATGTTATGGCTAGGTGTTATCATTTTTATTATCTGTGGTTCAGTGGTGTTAGATTTCACCATGGGGCCTTCAGGTTTGTCTCTTGATAAATTACTTACAACACTTTTTCAGCCTGAGCTTGTTGATGTAGGTTCTCGGGTGATTGTATGGGATATTCGTTTACCTTACGCCTTAATGGCAGTTGTGGTTGGCATGTCGCTAGGATTAGCGGGTGCAGAAATGCAAACTATTTTAAATAACCCATTAGCAAGTCCATTTACACTAGGTTTATCAAATGCAGCTTCATTTGGTGCGGCATTAGCTATTGTGCTAGGTATTGGTATTCCGGGCATCCCTGATCAATGGTTTATTTCGGCGAACGCATTTCTTTTTGCTTTGCTATCAGCGTTGTTATTAGATGGTATAACCCGTTGGACCCGGGTACCTACATCAGGGGTTGTGCTATTTGGTATTGCGATGGTATTCACCTTTAATGCCTTAGTTTCAATGATGCAATTTATTGCGACAGAAGATACCCTCCAAGGATTGGTTTTCTGGACGATGGGAAGCTTAGCGCGCGCGACATGGGTAAAACTAGGTGTTATGGCTGCTGTCTTTGCTGTGATCATGATAATTTCATGGATGAGTGCATGGAAACTAACCGCATTGCGATTAGGCGAAGATAGAGCAATTAGTTTTGGTATTGATGTAAAAAAATTGAGATTAGGCTCATTAGTGCGCATCAGTATTTTAACGGCACTAGCAGTTGCCTTTGTTGGGCCTATTGCTTTTATTGGTTTAGTGGCACCTCATATTGCCCGCATGATGTTTGGTGAAGATCACCGATTCTATTTACCTGCAAGTGCATTGATTGGCGCATTAGTTTTATCTTTGGCGTCTATTGCCTCTAAAAATTTAATACCTGGTGTCATTATTCCTGTGGGTATTGTGACATCGCTGGTGGGAGTACCGTTTTTCCTCAGTATGATTTTACGTCATAGAGGGAATATATAATGATGGAAGGATTAAAGATCCAAGATTTTAGCACAGGATATGCTAAACACTTGATTATTAAAGCACTTGATGTCGCGCCCTTACCTAAAGGTAAAGTCACCGTATTATTAGGGCCAAATGGCAGTGGGAAATCAACATTATTAAGAGCGTTAGCAGGATTAAATAAATCATCAGGTGTTGTCAGTTTAGATGGGAATAATCTTACATCGATGAATTTTGCACAACGCGCTCAAAATGTGGTTTATTTGCCACAAACATTACCCGCAGGTGTTCATTTACATGTTTTAGAATCCATTATTGTGGCACAGCGTGCTTCTGGTGGATTACATAATGAACATAGCGAAGCTCAGGTAATGCACTTATTACGTCAATTAGGTATTGAGCATTTAGCGTTACGTTATTTAGATGAATTGTCGGGTGGTCAAAAACAATTAGTAGGGCTTGCTCAATCATTAATTAGACAACCCTCTTTATTATTATTGGACGAGCCATTAAGTGCGTTGGATCTTAATTACCAATATCATGTAATGGATTTAGTCGCTAAAGAAACACACCGTAGAAATATTATTACTGTTGTGGTGGTTCACGATATTAATATCGCCTTACGACATGGCGAACATGTATTAATGTTGAAGCAAGGACAATTAATTGCACAGGGCGCGCCAGATAAGGTTATCACGGCACAAAGCCTTGCTGATGTTTACGGTGTTCAAGGTAGATTGGAATATTGTTCACAAGGAATACCTCAAATTATTATTGATGGTTTAGTGGATAAAATAGAGAAGTAAAAAAGAAAGATAAAAAGAAGTTAATATAGGAATGAAGTAAATAAGGATATAAAAATAATATTAAAATAACTAAGGGTAATTAAATTTATTTATTACCCTAATTTCTGAGCAATTGTCGATATATCCATCTATATAAAACATAAAGAATATATATTCTTGGAGATTCGGGAATGGTAGTGTTAAATAAAAATAAAATCGCACTTGGCGTTGTTGCAGCAATTGCATCAAGTTTTATTATGACTGCATCAGCAGAAAATGTTGAAAAACTGCTTGTAACAACCGCTTCAGGGTTTAAACAAACCATTGAAGATGCGCCTGCGTCAGTTTCTGTTGTTACGCGTGAACAACTAGAAACTAAATCTTATCGTGACGTGACTGATGCGCTAAAAGATGTACCTGGCGTATTAGTAACTGGCGGTGGGAGTAGTTCTGATATCAGTATTCGTGGTATGGATCCAAAATATACCATGATCTTGGTTGATGGTAAGCGTGTTGCATCGCGTGAGACGCGTCCTAATAGTGATAACTCGGGTATTGAACAAGGTTGGTTACCGCCTTTACCTGCCATTGAACGTATTGAAGTTGTACGTGGTCCTATGTCTTCTCTATATGGATCTGATGCAATGGGTGGGGTTATCAATATTATTACTCGTAAAGCACAAAAAGAGTGGAATGTAAGTTTGCGTGCTGATAGCACGCTGACAGAACGTCAAAACTCAGGAAATACTGAACAAGGTAGTTTTTATGCAGCAGGTCCATTAATTGATAACCTTCTAGGATTAAAAGTCCAAGGTCAATATTCACATCGTAGTGAAGATAAATTTATGAATGGCTATAATCGTCAAATTACCGCAAGCGGTGGTGGGACATTAAGCTGGACACCAGATGACAAAAACACGGTTGAATTTGAATTTAAAAAGGACAGCCAACATCGAGATGCACGTTGGGAATATTCAGCATCTGAGCGTTCTCGTAAATCTAAAAATAGTGACTTCAGTAAATATGAGTTAACGCAATATGCACTGACTCATGACGGTGTTTATGATTTTGGTACGATGAATACATATATTCAACGTGACGAGAATAATAATCCAAGTCGTAAAATGGAATACAATGATACGACTATACGTAATCAAACGGTATTTATGTTAGATGCACATACATTAAGTGTCGGTGCTCAATATCGCTTTGAAGAGTTAAAAGATAGCAACAATCATTTAGATAAAGGCAGCAAACTCGATCGTTATAGTTGGGCACTGTTTGCTGAAGACGAATGGGCGCTTACAAATGATTTCGCTTTAACCGGCGGTTTACGTATGGATAAAGACGAAAACTACGGTACGCATTGGACACCTCGTGTTTACGGTGTTTGGCATATGGCTGATGAATGGACGTTAAAAGGGGGCGTTTCTACTGGCTATCGTTCACCAGATCTACGCCAAGCAACCAAAACTTGGGGACAAGCAACGGGTGGCTCTGGTGGTAATGCTGTGATTTACGGTAATCCAGATCTGAAACCTGAAAAATCAGTAACTGAAGAAATTGGTATTATTTGGGACAACCGTGACAACTTAACGGCAAGTGTTACTATTTATAATACTGACTTTAAAGATAAAATTACTGAACGTCGCATTTGTGATGATAAAGGCGTGTTACCGACATGTACCAAAGAGCAAGGATATGGTCACCAATATGACTTTATCAGTACGCGCGAAAATGTAGATAAAGCCAATATGCGCGGTATCGAGGTTACAGGTAACTGGACAATTTCACCAGAGTGGAATTTAGCCGCTAACTATACCTTTACGGATTCAGAGCAGAAGAGTGGTGCATTTAGTGGTAAGCCACTGAATAAACAGCCTCGTCATATGGCTAATGCGACCTTAAACTGGGAAACAACGCCAGAAATGGAAACGTGGGCGCGTATTAACTTCCGTGGCAAAACATCGGATTATTTATCGCGTACCAGCATGGCAACAGGAACACCTTCTTATGCGTTTGTTGATATTGGGACCAGCTACAGCTTAACCAAACAGCTTAATGTGATTGGTGGCGTCTATAATGTGTTTGATCGTCGTATTAATTATGAAAACTTTAATACTACATTAGAAGGTCGTCGTTATAACCTTGGTTTGAACTACAACTTCTAATTTATTCCCCCTCAGTTTGTGTCATTAAGACTCCATTTGTGGAGTCTTTTTTTATCACTCATTTCGTTTTATTTGTTCAAAATTAATACTGGAAAATTTAAATATTGAGGTTTATATTTAGCTCAATAAATCATCTTATCAATCACTTTATTCTGACTATTAAATTGTTATTTCTACGTGTTATTTATCGTTTTTTCCTTAATTTATTTACTAACATTTTTATTGTGCGAAATAGACCTATAAAAAATAGGTGTTTTTTATTAAAAAATGTTTTTTTGAAAAATGGAAATGGATTTTAACAAAACCATAGCATTAATCTTATTAATGCATTTCAAATGCTTTATTTTGATGCTTTGGTATTGAAAATAAATTTAATTTAGCTCTTAGTCTTTATTTATTAATTGGTTACGTGTGTGTGTTTTTAATTAAAATTCTATTTTTCTAAATGTTTACATCTTAGTGTTTGTAATAAAAGCACAATAGTTGTTAATTAAATGTGGCATTATATATTGACTTAGTTTGCGATTTAAAAAGATCGTAAAAAAAGAGGTTTTTTTGATGAAAATGTATTGCTATTTAAGTCTGAGACGTGCAAAATGCGCCCACTAAAAATATGACTGATGCGTTTAATGTGCATCGGTTTTTTTTTGCATTTTTACTTATTACTACACCAAGAGGTCAGATTCGTTTGAATCTGAATAGATAATATAATTTGATTAGCAGCCAGCCCCTTAGAGAAAGGGTTGTCATGATAGAGGAATGCTAATATGGTACAATTATTCTCTTTCGCAGTTGGGCCGAACGGCACCTGCGGTAATGATGACTACGGAGCACGGCGTCTCCTAAATACATACACATCCCTAAAAACTTCATTCTATTCTGTTTATAGGCAGATGCGAAGTCTTCCCAGTAACTGTCGGTTGAGTTTATTGAATACTCAAACCGAAGTTATGGGAGGATTCGCGAATGTCAGATAACGTCATTTCCTCTATCGGCACCAACCAAACCGGTGCTAACAATCGAGTTCAACTCCGTAAAACATTGACCCTAATGCAGGTAGTCATGATGGGGCTCGCTTTTTTACAGCCTATGACTATTTTCGATACCTTTGGTATCGTTTCTGGCATTACCGATGGGCATGTTGCGACATCTTATGCAATTGCACTCATTGCTATTTTATTTACAGCAATCAGCTACGGGAAACTAGTTAAACGTTTTCCATCGGCCGGTTCTGCCTATACTTATGCTCAAAAATCCATGAGTCCCTATGTTGGCTTTATGGTGGGTTGGTCTTCATTATTAGATTATTTATTTATGCCAATGATTAATATATTGCTGGCAAAAATCTATTTAGAAGCCATATTCCCAAGTGTTGATCCGTGGATCTTTGTATTTTCTTTAGTAGCAATAATGACATTTTTTAACTTACGTGGCATTAATGTTGTTGCTAACTTAAATACAATTATTGTTATTGTTCAAGTTGCCGTGATGATTGTCTTTGTCGGGCTACTTATCCACGGTGTATATAATGGAGAAGGTGCAGGGGAGTTATGGACAATTCGTCCGTTCGCATCAGTTGATGCTGAATTAATACCGATGATAACGGGAGCAACCATTCTTTGTTTCTCATTCTTAGGTTTTGATGGTATCAGCACATTATCTGAAGAAACGCCAAATGCGGGTAAAGTTATTCCGAAAGCGATTTTCTTAACGGCGCTGATCGGTGGACTAATCTTTATTATTGTATCTTACTTTTTACAGTTATATTTCCCTGATATTTCACGCTTTGAAAAACCAGATGAATCACAACCAGAAATTATGCTGTATGTTGCTGGTGCCCTTTTTCAGTCAATTATTTTAGTATTCTCTTGTGTGACTGTTTTAGCATCGGGTATGGCTGCCCATGCGGGTGTTTCTCGTCTACTTTATGTTATGGGGCGAGATGGTGTTTTCCCTGAAAAAACGTTTGGTTATGTACATCCAAAATGGCGTACGCCAGCGTTTAACGTCTTGCTTGTCGGTTTCTTAGCGTTAGGTGCAGTGTTCTTTGATTTAGTGACAGCAACAGCATTGATTAATTTTGGTGCATTGGTTGCTTTTACTTTTGTTAACTTATCTGTTATTTCGCAATTTTATATTCGTGAGCGTCGTAATAAAGGGTTAATGGATAATATTAACTATTTAATACTGCCCATTATAGGGGCGGCAACGATAGGTGTTTTATGGATAAATCTTGAACCAGGTTCAATGAAATTAGGCTTGGTTTGGGGGGCAATTGGTCTACTTTATATGGTGTGGCTCACACGCCGGTTCCGTCGACCAATGCCACAAATGCCAGAAAAATGATATTATAAAAATTGTAATAATAAACATAAAATGGCCTCATTATTGAGGCCATTTTTTTGTATTGAAAAAAGAATAGAGAGTGATAAATAATAAATTGGCTGGTTTGTGTACAATGAAATTAAATATATCTACTTATTGAATAAAAAATTAAAAATAATTTTATATTGAATCTAAGTATTTTCCTAGGTAATGATAATTAGGTAAAATAACGTATTTCATGTGCGATAAAATATTTTTCTAGATTTGTTTAAATGTGAATATACATATGAAAAATAAAGAATATATATTTAAAATAAAATTTTAAGTATTATATTGATACTCAATTAAAGATTAGTCAAATATCCTAAAAATAAAGAAAATACTTTATAAATAAAGTTTTTTAAATAATTATCCTTATGCGATTTAAACTTACTCTATGAGTAAACTTTGATTGTTGTGCTATTCTTTGAAGGAGTTAGTAAATATATTTCCTTGAAATTTATCTGATAAGATAATTAAGGGAATATAACTAATTTCAATAGGCGATTTATTTAAAAACGAAAGGTAACAATATGTCTTTAATTAAGAAAGTTGCTCCGTTTATTGTGTTGTCTGGATTTATGGTTGCAGGTAATGCTTTTGCTGCAACACAGGGTACAACTGTGTCATTCGAAGCATTAATTCGTGCCGCAAGTTGTGATGTTTCTTCAACAACAGAAGGTTCTAGAATTGATTGGGGAACTTTCACAAGTGATGAAGTTACTGGCAAAAACGTCGGTGATCAATTAGGAGATAACAAGACGTTTAATTTAGAGCTTTCTAATTGTACAGCAGCATTAGCAGCTGATGGAACAATCAATCTTTATGCTCGTGGTAATAAATCAAACTTTGATTCTGAAATGTTTGCTAATGCAACAGCAGCTTCTTTAGCGGTAAAATTGTTAGCAACAGCAAGTAATACTTTAGTTAAACCAAATGTTGAAACAGGTCTGACATTAGGACAAGAGATCATTAAAGACGGCACTGGTCGTATTCCGATGACTGCTGGTCTGTATTTAACAAACGGTGCAGTAACAAGTGATGAATTAAAAGTACCAGTTACTTTTACTGTTGCTTATAACTAATATTACTTAATTTTTAGAGGCTCTATCTAATAGAGCCTCTCATTAAAGAAGAAATATAATGATTAAAATTACAAATAGAATAAAAAAATTTTTTGTTATTTTACTAATGATTATATCTCCACTTGCTTATTCCAAAGGTGTGGGTTTAAACGCTACACGTATTATTTATCCTGAAGGTGAGAATAGTGTAGGGGTCATCGTTCGTAATGAAGAACCAAAAATAAATTATTTGGTACAAGCCTATATTTCCTCTGATGAAAACCCAATTGTATTTCAAGTCACTCCACCTCTTTTTAGAATTAATAGTTTATCAAGGCATGAAGTAAAAATTTATGCCATGAGTAATTCTTTACCGAAAGATAGAGAAAGTATTTTTTATTTTCATGCAAAGATGATCCCTGGACAAAACAACAATACTGACACAGCGGGTCTAAGTGTGGGATTTGATAATGTCATAAAACTTTTCTACCGACCTAAAAATTTGCCGATGACATCAGAGGACGCGCAAAAGAAATTAGGATTTAGTGTGGAAGGAAAACAGTTAAAGGTAGTCAATAATTCTCCTTATTACGTCAATTTTGCTGGTTTTTTTGTCAACAATATAAAGCTAGATGTTAGTTTGGCCAATAATAATGCCATGATCGCGCCTTATAGTTCGATAAAATATGCCTTACCTACAGGTGTAACTAAAGGAAGTGTTCAATGGCGTACAATAGATGATTTAGGTGGATTTAATGAACATAAAGCCACATTTTAAACCAATTGTATTGGGCGCATTATTAACTTGTATCTCTTTTTATGGATATAGCGCTATTGATGATTCTGCGGTTGTTATCGTAAAAGGCTCAGTAACAAAAGGAACGTGCGCTTTTACTTTATCCGATCAAACGGTGAAGTTTTCTCAATCAACATTAATGCAAAATATTGATGAAATAGGTGTAAAAAAGGAAAATAAAATACCTTTTTCAGTTAATTATCTTTGCCAAGATTATGTTGATGAAACACCTGATATGGAAGTTGTTATAAAAGCGGGATCAGGAACACAAATTGTAAATAACAAAATATCACCGGTGAATAATCTAACTAATGCGAGTTTTGCTCTATACGATTGTAAAGATGATCATTGTTCTTTAGTTAATTTTAATGCTGGAACAAGTTCTGTTTATATTACAACAGGAAATGGTAATAAAAATAAAGATTTTGAAGTCGAGCTCGTTAAGAAAGACAGTTCTGCGGTTAACCCCGGTACGCTAAAAGCAATATTAGCATTAACGCTTGTACAACCTTGAGAAAGTAAATATGAATATATTTCTATTGAAAAGGAGTTTGTTAAGTTTATTTATTACACTAGCACTATTTATTAGTTTTAGTGCTCAAAGTATTGAATTTGACTTTAAAGTGACCATTGATAAACAGACCTGCAAGCTCTCAGTATTAGGAACAAGTAACAATGAAGTTGATTTTGGCAGTATTCAGTCGAATAAAATTAAAAATAATCTTATAGAACCTATTCCGATAAAGGTATTACTGAGTGACTGTAAAACGAATGACTTTTTTGATACTTATGTGACGATGAAGGCAAAAAGCACTTTAAATACGATTACTTTTAATGATGATCTCAATAAAAGTTTTGGTATCAGAGTATCAAGTAAAAATAACGTTGCTCAATCTAATACTAATGCAGACTTTTTTAAATCTGAAGATACGGTTTGGAATAACATAAGTAAAGATAAATTAGAAAAAACACTTTATACCTATGTTAAATGCAAAGATCCCACAGTTTGTGATCCCGAATCTGGAGAGTTTTCGGCAACGTTAACTTTTTCGTATATCGTTGATTAAGATATTATATGAATAATTTTATTATAAAAATTTCCGTTATTTTAATATTAGCTTTTAGTTATTTTAATGCTAACGCTCAAGGAGTTAGTTTAGGCAAAACACGCGTTATTTTTTCGGAAGGTAGTTCAAGTGAAAGTGTAACTATTTCTAATGATGATAATCAACCTTATTTAATACAAGCTGGCGTTACTGAAAGAATTGATGGAAATTTGTCATCTAATTTTATTGTTACTCCTCCTGTGTTTCGTTTAGAAAACAAGAGTGTATCATCTTTACGTATTTTATTAAAAGATACTCAAGATTTACCCAATGACAAAGAGTCACTCTTTTATTTGAATACAAAAATTATACCCTCTACTAAACGACCTGATGAAAGTGAATCACAGGAATCAAAATTAGTATTAATAACTAATTTTGTGATTAAAGTCATTTATCGATCTGAAAATATAGCAAGGCCTTCAGAAAAAGATTACAAAAAAATCTTTATTAAAGAACAGGAAGGAAAGTGGTTTTTAGATAATCCAACTCCATATTATATGACATTGACATCAATTAAAGTTAATAATGAAAAATATAATAAAACTTTCTTATTAGCACCTTATAGCAAAACTGAATTGGTAGAAATATCAATAAAAGAAGCTAGTTGGCATATCATTAACGACTATGGTGAATTATCAAAAGAATTCAAATATAAGGACTAATGAAATGAAGGTTTTAAATAGTCGTGTTTTTTCTATTACTACTTTGATATTGGTTTTTTTTTATTGCCAATTAGTATGGTCT
Source organism: Proteus sp. FME41 (assembly GCF_014897315.1). Classification (GTDB taxonomy): domain Bacteria; phylum Pseudomonadota; class Gammaproteobacteria; order Enterobacterales; family Enterobacteriaceae; genus Proteus. The sequence goes on from NZ_JABUYL010000001.1 coordinate 245,909, forward strand.
GCTAATAATGCATTTGAATTTTCATTACAAAGAATGACATATAATGAAAGTAGTAAAAGCATTTCTATTGGCTTAAGAAATAATGAAAAAAAAGCGTATCTCGTTCAAGCGAGTATGAGATGGTTAGATGAATCTACGGGGTTACAATTAATTGATAAAAAAGAGAGTCCTCCTTTTATTTTAACTCCGCTATTACAAAAAATAGAACCTGAAGAATACTATGAGTGGGTAATTAAGTTTACTGGCTCAGAAAGTGCATTACTAACAGATAGAGAGAGTGTTTATATTTCTCAATTTCGATTAATACCATCCACATCTGAAGAAACTTCAAATGTGCAGATGAACTTTATTAGGGCATTAAATTTTAAAATATATTATCGGCCAAAATCTCTTGAAGGTATAAAAATAAAAGATGCAGAAAAAAAATTATCATTTTTAATTGATGGTAATAAAATAATTGCTAAAAATAATTCACCTATTTATCTAGCTTTTAACACGATAAAGATAAATGGAAAAGAGATCGAGTTGCAAGAGTTATCGAAAAATGTACCTCCATTTGGTACGCAAGAATACTTATTTTTGAATAAAGAAAATATTACATCTATTCATTGGCAGGTATTAGATGAGTTTATGTTCCCATTAGATGAAAAAATGAAAACAGTAAATTAAAAAATTTATAAAAATATCTATTTTTATAAAGATAAATATTAAGAGTGTAAAAATGAATAAATCAATGGCAATGTTTAGATACAGTTTTTTTACATCACTTATTTTGTTCTCATTTAACTCTTTTGCAGAGGATTATTTTGATCCTGCATTACTGGATGGACAATTAGGTGCATCTGCAAATGAAATTGATTTAAGCCAATTTTCACAAAAAGATGCGTTACCTGAAGGTGAAATATCTTTGTTAGTTTATGTCAATAATAATAACAATGGTGAGTTCATCATTAATTTGGTAAAAGGGCCTAATAATAAAGTAGTACCTGAAATAACTCGAGGATTATTAGATAAGTTAGGTGTTAATACTAAGGTGATACCTAAGTTAAATATGTTAAAAAGCGATCAGGTGATTTATGATATTAATGAATATATTCCTGATGCATTAATAAAAGTAAATTTATCAGAATTAAAACTAATTACTAGTTTTCCTCAAATTGTTATGTCTAATGATGCCGTTGGCTATATTGATCCCGCCTCTTTTGATAGTGGTGTTTCTGCCATGTTTATAAATTATATGTTTAGTGGAGGGCATTCTTCTAACGATAGCCATTTTGATAAAATTAATAATAATGGAAAACAAAAAAATGATAATTTCTTTGCTCAACTAAGAACCGGTTTTAATCTTTATGATTGGCGTTTACGTTCGACAATGACACAGACGTATACCAGAAATTCAAATAATGTAGAGACTCAAAGTAATAATAGTAATAAATTTTCTAATACCTATCTTTCTCGTAATCTTTATTCTTTACGGTCGGAATTTATTATTGGTGAAACTACAACCGGAAATGATGTCTTTGATAGTATACCAATGAAAGGTATGCGTTTAGTTTCTAACGAACAGATGTTGCCAGCGAGTCAACAAGGTTTTGCTCCAGATGTGAGTGGGATTGCTCAATCTAATGCGCAAATTACTATCCGACAAAATGGGAATGTCATTTATCAAACTTATGTTGCACCCGGCGCATTTAAAATAACCGATCTTTACGCGAGTGGTTCAGGAGGGAACTTGGATGTCACAGTGAAAGAAGAAGATGGTTCAGAAAGGACATTTACAGTTGCTTTTTCATCATTACCCGTAATGTTAAGACCGGGTGGTTGGAAATATGAAATTAGTACTGGGCGATTTGATGGTGGCACAACGGTTGGTTCTAAAAAAGCAGATTTTCTGCTTGCTAGTGGTATTTATGGTTTACCTCATGATGTCACTCTTTATGGTGGGTTATTAGGTGCGAAAGATTATTATGCTATTTCTTCTGGGATAGGAATTTCATTAGGTAATTGGGGGGCTCTGTCTACAGATATCACACATGCTCATGCTGACTTTAATACAATAGGCTCCCAAAATGGGCAATCTTATCGATTCCGCTATTCTAAGAATATGACCACGACAGGAACCTCTGTTGACTTAACTGCATTACGTTTTTCAACTAAAGATTATTACGATTTTAATCAATTTAATACTGAAGATTATCGGTTAAAAGATGGTACTTCACCGTGGTTAGGTGAACGAGAAAAAAGTCGTTTTACAACGTCATTATCACAATCATTAGGTCAGTACGGTAGTATTTATTTATCTGGTAGCCGTTATAATTATTGGGAACAAGATAAGAATGTTACTCAACTTACGACAGGATATAATGGCAATATTCGTGGTATTAACTTTGGCGTTAATTACAGTATTGATAGAATAAAATCAGATGATAGCTGGCCTGAAAATAGGCAAATTAGTTTTAATGTGAGTGTTCCATTTAGTGTGTTTAGTCATTCGCCTGCGCTCAGCAATTTTAATAGTACTTACATGATAAACCATGATAATAATGGAAGAACTAACCAGCAAGTCGGATTATCTGGTAGTGCATTTGATAACTCCTTATCTTATGGTATTTCTCAATCTTGGGCTAACCAAGGCCAATCTAATAATGGCTCAGTATATGCTAATTATTCAGGTAACTACGGTACATCCTCTCTAAATTATAATTATTCAAGTGACTACTATAATGTTAATGGCAGCATGAATGGTGGTTTGCTTTTACATTCAGGTGGTTTATTGCTAGGTAGAAGTATGGGCAATAGTATGGCCATTGTTGAAGCGCCTGGAGCAAAAGGTACTGAATTAAGTTCAGGAAATGGTGCGATTAATGGACAGGGATATGCGTTATCACCGTATCTTACAGAATATCGCCAAAACACAATTGCATTAAATGTAAATACATTGCCTGATAATACGACTCTACAATCCACATCTCAAAATGTAGTTCCGACAAAAGGCGCTATTGTTAAGGTTACCTTTAAAACAAAGATTGGTTTCCAGGCTATTTTAAATCTTTCTCAGAATAAAAGTGTTATCCCATTTGGCGCTATTGCTACGTTAATTGATGCTGATAATCCTAATGATTTGAATACAGGTATTGTTGGTGAAAATGGCCAGCTTTATATGAGTGGACTTCCTGATAATGGCAAGTTGTTAGTGAAATGGGGTAATAAAAATCAGCAAAGTTGCAGCGTTTCATATACTGGCTTAAGTAATATTGAAGTCAATAGCAAGCAACCAATAAGAATTTTATCTCTTTCTTGCCAATAAAAAATAATCCTTATTTTATAGGTGGATGCATAACAATGAAAATGCGTAATTTAATGATGGCATCACTAACTTCAGTATTAATGACTTCGTCATTTAATGTTTTAGCTGGAACAGATAGGGGGGCTATGACATTAAGCTTAACTGGGGTGATTGATATGAATATTAGCCCTACACAAGTTCAATATATAAATGGTACATTGACTGGGAATAGTAGTTTTCCTGGGAGTCCTGTTTATGATAATAGCAGTAACTCTTCTTGGGATACTAAGTATGCGATTATTTCATTAAGTCAGTCAAAAACGAGATGTGATTCTACATTTGTTTCTAAAATTCCAGGGCAAACTAATAAATACGGTCTAAAATTAACGCATTCCAATAATACAAGTACGGCAGTATATGTAACACCACAATTTAACTTCAATGTCAGTTTATCTAATTTTAGTTCTAATTATCAAAGTGCTTATTCGGGGCAATTTTTTCAGGTGAATAGTAGTCTCGTTGATAAAGAATCATCTAGCATTAATGTATGTTTTGTGCCACATAATTATGCAACGACAACAGTTCCTGGTGGTGGCTCAAAAGTTGTTAGTGTTACAACACCAAGTTCATTTCCTGTTTATATTGATGCTAATTTAACGCCAGGTAAGTTAACGTATAAAGGCACTCCTTTTTATGTAGGTAGTTTTGGTCGGAGTGCTAGTGGTGACTTTTTTTCACAAGTTAACGTAATTGCTGATGTAACAGTAAAACGTTCTTGTGCTGTTACTGGCGTATCTAATCAACAAATTAATGAAAATATGACATTTACAAATGAAGTCATTAAAGACTCTGTATTTACATTATCCTGTGGGGGGACAGGTAACCCTGTAAATATGTCAGCGGTGATTAAAGAGGGAAGTTTAGACCCAAGTAATGTAAATAAATTAGTCTTAGCACCTATTAATGGCACTGTATCTAACAAAAAGCCTTGGGTTATAGGATTGCCTTATAAGCAAACTTCAACACCGAATTTAACGTGTGCTGATGAAAATAATAACAACTTATTAAAGTTCAATAATACAGATATTGAGTTAAGTGGAACCAATATGGGGAATAATCAACCTGATATATTTGGTATCAAATGGGCTCTTTGCAAACCAGAAGGTACAAAAGCAGGTGAATATCGCGGTAAAGTGGATGTGAATATTTTTGTCCGTGGATAAAGATAGAGGTTTAAAAAAGAAAAAATGGATCTTAGGATCCATTTTTTTATGGAAGATATTTTTATTTCTATTGATTTAATTTAAGATTTTATTTTAACTCGAATAAATATTTCAATAATAAATAAATTATTTTAATTCAAGTTATTTAAACTAAATAAATGGCTATGTTTTAATTCAAAGTGAAATTTATTTTAATTTTTATAATTAATTAAGATTAACATTAATTAATTTATTAAGTAATTTTTGTGATTATATAAGGCTAATATTTTAACATAGGTTGATTTTTTTAATCTTTATATTGTCAAAGTTACGGTATTTTATTTGTTATTCATTTTTTGATATTTACTTTATATACTTTAATATCAATAATGTTAAAGATTAGATGTATCCTAAATACAATTAAAATCACACACTCTGTTTATTTTACAATATGAAAAAAATTATACTCTTTTTAAATTTATGGGTGTTTTTTACACTATTTAATACTCCCATATCTTCAGCGGATGCTTCTGAAAAAGCGACTGAAATATTTAATCAGCAACAACAGCATAATCAAAGCCAGCAAGAGGCACTTTATCAACAACTCACGCCTGAAACACCTAATATACATTTTGATATGAGCCAATACACAGGACGAGAAAATAATACAGAGGATAAACTCTGTTTTAGTATTGAACATATTGAAATAACAAATAAAGAAGTTATCCCTCACTGGGTTAATTTATCTCTATTTAAAGTGGAATTTATAGGGCAATGTTTAGGTATAAAAGGAATAAATACCTTAGTGACTCGTATGCAAAATCGGTTATTAATGCATGGGTGGATCACCACGCGTATTGTTGTACCTGAACAAGATATTAGTCGTGGAACATTATATTTAACGATAGTACCCGGTATTATTCGTCATGTTAAATTTACCGATGATTCTGATAAATACGCGTTACTTTATACCAGTATGCCTGCACATAAAGAACAATTACTTGATTTGCGTGATATTGAACAAGGGTTAGAGAACCTGCAACGATTACCCGTTGTGAGTGCTGAAATGGAAATTAGGCCAAGTGAAAATGTAGGTGAAAGCGATATAGTGATAAAGCGAAAACAATCACGTTTTTGGCACGCTTCATTATGGGTAAATGACGCAGGATCGCCAGCAACAGGACGTTATCAAGGTGGCTTGATGCTAGCATTAGATAATCCTTTTGCATTAAGTGATCTATTCTATTTATCAACAGAACGTGATTTAGATTTTGTTGGTAGTAAAAATAATCAAAATATAATGGTCCATTATTCAGTACCTTATGGATATTGGCTATTTGATATTAATGCCTCTAAATATGATTATTCCCAAACAGTTGCAGGCCATATTAAAGATATTCTCTATTCAGGAGAAAGTGACAGTGTTAATGCAGGTGTGTCATACACACTTTTTCGTAATCAAAGTAGTAAAACGACATTACGTTATGGTGTTCAAGCTAAAGTATTACGAAATTATGTTGATAACACTGAAATTGAAATTCAACGCCGACGGGTTAGCCATTGGTTAATGAATTTTTCACATCGCCAATATTTTAGCTTTGGCACTTTTGAAGGTAGTGTGAATTATCAAAAAGGAACTCGTTGGTTTGGCTCTGTTGCCGCTTATGAGGAAGCGTATTTTGATAATGACTATGCAACAGATAAAGCGGGTATTTTGACATGGCGTGCAGAATTAGATATCCCCATATCTATTGCTCAACAGCAATTTAAATACCAAGCAAGTTATCGTAAACAAATGACGCATAATGCATTAACACCCATTGATCAACTCGCAATTGGAAATCGTTGGACTATTCGCGGATTTGATGGTGAAAGAACACTTAGTGCGAATGAAGGTTGGTATTTACAAAATACATTAAGTTGGCGATATCCTATGTCAGAGCAATTTATTTATCTTGGTGCAGATTATGGTGAGTTAAAAACAAATACGGATAATCCTCGCTTATTAGGTAAACATCTTGCAGGTGGTGTTATCGGTATAAAAGGCTCGTTATTTTCATCCACAATAAAATATGATTCGTTTATTGGCACGCCATTATCTAAACCTGATGGCTTTAAAACGGATCATGTTAATTTAGGATTTAGTATTAATTTTAATTATTAAAATACAGAATTAACTCAAATATTAAATAAAAAATAATAATTAAATGAAATTTTATTGTCTTTTTGACAAGGAACTTACACATGAATAAATTATGTTATCGTATTATTTATAATCGTACTCGACAATTAATGGTTGTCGTTTCTGAATTAACAAAATCTAGCGGTGAAAACAGTAAACGAAATAGTATTTTTTCATCACCTATTCGAACATCACTTAATAGTGTCGCTTTTATTCTATTGGTGATGCAGGGATTAGTGAGTTTTTCAGCACAAGCGAGTCAAATTATTGCTGATCAACACGCGCCTCAAAATCAACAAGCAACAGTATTACAGACAAGTAATGGGCTTGCTCAAGTTAATATTCAGCAACCGAATCAACATGGTGTTTCACGTAATCAATTTACGCAGTTTGATGTTGATAATAAAGGTGCAATTTTAAATAACAGTCTGCAAGATACACAAACTCAATTAGCGGGCATGGTAACGGGTAATCCTTGGTTAGTTAAAGGTGAAGCTAAGGTTATTTTAAATGAAATTAATAGCCAAAATCCGAGTCAATTAAATGGCTTTATTGAGGTCGCAGGTCAACGTGCTGAAATTATTATTGCGAACCCAGCAGGGATCAGTTGCCAAGGTTGTGGCTTTATTAATGCAGTAAATACCACATTAGTTGCGGGAAATGCATTAACGCAAGATGGTGCAATCACAGGATATGAAATTAATAATGGTAAAATTGTTATTTCAGGAAATGGATTAAATGATACAGCGAGTGATTACACACGTATTTTAGCGCGAGCAGTAGAAATTAACTCACGACTTCAAGCTAATAAATTAGAAATTACCACAGGTAAAAATAGATTAGATAATGAAGGCAATATTATTAATCAAGATGATAAAGCTGAAAAACAAACTGACTATGCCATTGATGTTGCACTGGTTGGGGGGATGTATGCCAATAAAATAAAACTTATTGGTACGGAACATGGTGTGGGTGTACATAATGCAGGGGAAATTGGTGCCGATATTGGTGGTTTAACACTTAATAATAATGGGCAATTGGTGAATAGTGGAAAGATCCAATCTCATTCAGCATTAGACATAAAAACAGTGAGCCTTAATAATCAGGGATCTCTCGTTGGTCAGCAAGATTTAACGGTTACTGTCGAAAGCCATTTAGCAAATAGTGGGACTTTACAAGCTAAAAATAATATTCAAATCGATGCAAAAGGAACGGTTTCTCAAACTACAACAGGTAAATTCCTTGCACAAGAAAATATTCAACTTGAGGCTGAAAATTATTTAGCAGAGAAAAAAAGCCAGTTAGGTGCTGGCGTTAATCATCAAGGTGATATTTTAAAACCCGCAACGATGACATTAAATATAAATAATGAATTAAATTCTGCGGGTCAACATTTAAGTGGTCGCGATATTACATTTAATGCTAAGAGTATTGATCTTTCAAAGAGTCATACTCAAAGTAAATCGTTGCAAGTAAAAGCGACAGAAGGCCACGTTATTTCTGATTCAGCTCAAGTTAATGCTGAAAAAATAGTGCTTGATGCGGGTACTTATATCTCAAATCGCCACGGTGAAATTAAAGGTGATACTATTTCACTTACGGCACCTCAATTGATTGATAATGCCAAGGGGAAAATTACACAAACAGGCTCTCGTGAATTATCTTTCAATACGAATGTGTTAAATAACCAACAGGGTGAAATTAATACAGAAGGTGTGCTGAACTTTAAACACAAAACGTTGAATAATAAAGAAGGAAATATTCAAAGTTTAGGTAACCAGTTAATAATAAATACAACAGAACTTAATAATCAAAAAGGGATAATTTCTTTACCTAAACAAGGGCAAATAGTAATAGAAACTAATCATCTTTCTGGTAAAGACGGAACATTATTATCAGCAGGTCACTTATCTCTACAAAGCCAACAGCTTGATTTAGAAGAAGCAACAACGCAGGCTGAGAATATTACTATTACTGCGATCAATTTGAATCATGACGATGCGACCTTAAAGCAAACCGGTGATAAAGCAACAGTGATTACAGTTGAAGAAACACTCAGTAATCAACGTGGTAAAATTCAAACTCAAAACCAATTAACGCTTGAAGCGAATATAATCAATAATAATCAAGGTGAAATCAGAACATTAAATAATGATCTTGTTATAACAACACAACAAAATTTGATTAATACTGAAGGTAAGTTAATTGCAGCTACCGACAATAAAATAGAAGTGGGTCAATTAGATAATTCAAAAGGTCTTATACAGGCTGAAAAAAATATTTCATTAACCTCAAAGAATGAATTGAATAATCAAACAGGTAAGATTATTACGCTTGATAACAGCCAAATTCAAGCAGATCGATTGAACAATCAGCAAGGTGAAATGGGGGCTAATACATTAAGTATAACCTTAAGTAATGAGGCGAATAATAAGAAAGGCATTATTGTTGCCCAAGATACGCTCCATTTTACAGCAAAAGGTATTGATAATAGCGAAGGCAGTATTCAATCTGAAAGCAACATGTGGATTGATACCAGAGGGAATGTATTAAATAATCAAAATACCCAGCACTCAGGTGGTATAAATAGCCGTACTGCATTGAATTTACTAACGGGAAATATCAATAATACGCAAGGTTTTATTAATGCTAGAAAAACCATTGATTTACGGGCTAAAACAGTCAATAACCTAAAAGGTCAAATAGTAACTGAGGAGAATTTTACGGCTAAGACCCAAGGTTGGGATAATACTTCAGGGTTAATTAATGCGTTAAATGTTGCAATTAATACTCATAAACAAAAGCTTATTAACCGAGATACACAAGATAATCAAGGTATTCAGGCGAGTCAAAAACTAGAATTAAATACAGGGGCTTTAGATAACTATAAAGGTGATATTAGCGGAACAACTGTATTGTTAACAACAGACGGATTAGATAACGGGCAAGGTATTATTGATGGAAAAACGTTAGATCTGAATACAGGTAAATTTACCTTAATTAACCAAGCTGGAAAAATAAGCTTAACTGAAGGTGCAGATTTAAAAACGGGTGAAATTAATAATCAACAAGGTTTGATTATTACAGGTAAAGATTTAACGATTAATAGCCATCAGCAAATAATTGATAATCGTGAGACAAAAAAGAGTGGTGGTATTGTTAGTCAAGGTAAATTGACACTAGAAAGTGGAGAACTTGATAATCTACAAGGGCAAATTCTTGCTAAGCAAGCAATAAATTTAACAACCCAAGTCGTAAAAAATAATGCAGGCAAAATTGCTAGTGAGTTATCGAGTTTAACACTTAAAGGATTATTGCTAGATAATACTCGAGGTCATCTTTTTTCTCCTCAAAATTTACTATTAACATTAAGTGATAAACTGACTAATGGTTATACCAAAGAAAGTAACCAAGGTATTGAAGCCCAAGGTTCATTAACCATCACGAGTGGAAATATTGACAGCACTAACGGGCGTATTGTTTCTGGTGAAAAATTCATATTAGAAAGTAATGAAATTATCAATCAACAAGGAATTTTAGGTAGTTTAAATAATCATTTATCTATTACCAGTAAAGCAATAAACAATAATGATGGTTCTATTACTGCTCATGATATTACCATTAATACACAAGGCGCACGTTTAAGTAATCAGAGCCAGCAAGGCAGTAGTCAAATTTTTAGTAAGCATAATCTTACAATTGAAAGTGGTGCGATAGATAACACTAAAGGTAAATTGATTGGTCAAAATACAATTAGTATTACAAATAATGAAAATCTAAATAACTTACAAGGTCAAATATCAAGTGCTCACTCTTTAGAGATAACAACAAAAAACTTAAATAATGCTCAAGGACAGATTTCTGCAAATAAAGCGATCACAGTGACCTCGGGTAATCATATCGATAATACAAAAGGAAAAATCGAAGGGCACGATAGTGTTACGATCGAAAATAATGGCCAATTTAATAATACATTAGGTCAAGTTATTGGGAAAAATAGTGTTAGTCTTTTATCAAAGGGTGATTTAATTAACTACAAAGGGCGTTTAGGGAGTGAAAAATCATCCGTAATTCTAAATACCTATCAAATTGATAATCGTTATGGCGTTATTTCAGCACAAGACACTTTAGCATTAGATACGAATAAATATGGTATTAATAATGCTGACACTAGCCAAAGCGGTGGCATTGTTAGCCAAAAGAATATTACCTTAAAAAGTGGTAAATTCAATAATGAAAAAGGGCATTTAATTGCTAAAACTGATCTGATTATTGATACTCAACAGCAAAAAATAATTAATCATGATGGGGTTGTTTCTGCTGACAATGGCCTATTAACAATAAATTCAAATGCTATAAATAATGTATCTGGATTGATTTATTCTTTTAAGAATATGCTTATTAATACTCAAGGTCATGATATTGATAACAGTGATACTAAAAATAATAAAGGTATTCTAACTAAAGGTAACTTATTATTAAATTCAGGTAATATTCTTAATCTTCAAGGTAATTTAAGTGCTGAGGGTTTAGCAAAGATCACTTTTAATGAGTTAAATAATGAACAAGGAAAATTGGCGAGTCTGCAAAAAGAGCTAACCGTAACAGGAAATCAGCTTAATAATAACAAAGGGTTAGTCTACTCATCAGAAAAATTAAAAATAACACTAGAAAAGACGCTAAATAATAACGAAACCGTTGGTGAACTAGGTATTGTTAGTCATGGTGATATTGAAATTACCGCGAAAAATTTTGATAATCAACAGGGGCGTTTGATCGCCAAGAAAGATAATCAATTATCTTTTAATGAAATTGATAATCAACAAGGCACAATAGCGAGCCAAGCTGGGAAACTAATAGTAAACAGCCAATCATTATTTAATTCTTCAGGGTTAATAAGTGCTTTTTCCTTATTGGATATTAATACCCATAAACAGAAAATAAATAACCATCAAGGCGTAATAGTGAGTCAGTCTGATAATATTACGATTAAAAGTGGTGAAATAGTTAATGATGCGGGCTTAATTACGGGAATAAGTAATCTAGATATCAACACCCATGAGCAATATCTTGATAATAGCCATACTAAAGAGAGTGGCGGTATTGTTAGTAAAGGAGAATTAACAATTCATGTTGGTGATCTTATTAATGAAGATGGAAAGATAATATCGACGACAAAACAATCTCTTTTTGCTCAAAATATTAATAACAAAAAAGGGAAAATTGGGAGCCTACAAGACGATGTTTCTATTGACAGTCTGGCTGTTAATAATCAAAGCGGATTAATTAGTGCTAAAAATGATTTAACGATTGAGACTCAAGGTAATGAGTTTGATAATAGTCATACCTTATCTAATGCTGGGGTGATTAGCCAAGGTTCACTTAATTTATTTACGGGAAAATTAAATAATCAATCTGGATATCTATTTTCTGCAAAATCACTATTACTTAACAGCCTTGGACTAAATAATCAAAATGGTGAAATTGCCAGTCAATCTAATGGCCTTAAATTAGTAACACAAGCACTAAATAATCAAAAAGGGACACTCTATTCGGCGGCTTCTTTCACATTAGATACTCAAGGAAATCAATTAGATAATAGCCAAACCTTGACCAAAGGTATTATTAGTAAAGGTACATTGATATTAAAAACGGGTGATATCATTAATACCCAAGGACGATTGGTTTCGGATGATAACGTCAATATCACAAGTGGTAAACTGATTAATAACCAAGCACAGCTAGGCAGTAAACAGGGTGAATTAAATCTTATCACAACAGAAATTGAAAATATAAAAGGTGTTATTACTGCTGAACATGATTTAGTGATTAAAACCCAACAACAAAAAATTAATAACCAAAATGGAACAATAAGCACATTAGCAAAATTAGTCATTAATAGTGGAAGTTTGTTCAATCAATTTGGAAAAATTGCATCTAATCAACATGCTGATATTACCGCAAAGCAACTTGATAATACAAAAGGTACAATAGCGAGTAATAATGACACGCTCAAATTACAAGCAAAAGATGTTAATAATCATCAAGGATTAATTTATGCTGAGAAAGCATTAACAATTCATGCGGATGGCGCGTTAACTAACACTGATAACAAAGCAACAGCAGGTATTATTGCTAAAGATAATCTTAATCTGAAAATTAAACAACTTGATAATCAGGCAGGATTAATTTCAGTAGCCGCTAATCTAGACCTAACGAGTCCTGAAAAAATCAATAATCTATTGGGATTAATCACCGTTGGGCAAAAAGTAGAGCTAACCACCTCCCAATTAAATAATTTCCAAGGAAAAATTTCATCAATTGGTTTGTTAAAAATAAATCATGCGGATTCTCTGCTTAATAATCGCGAAGGTAGTTTAGTTTCTTCTGATAATATTTGGCTAAAAAGTGGCATATTAGATAATCAACAAGGATATATTACAGCAGGCGATGCTGTAACAATTAACAGTGCTGATTTACAAAATCATAAAGGGACATTATACGCAAAATCAATTTTAAAAATTGATGCTCAAAAACTGGATAATACGGAAGGATTATTACAATCTGATAATCAGCTATCAGTAAATACAAATAAAAAAACATTAATCAATACTAAAGGTAGTGTGATTAGTGGTACTGAAACACAATTAGATATTGGTACCTTAAATAATCAAAAAGGGCATATTCAATCAATTGAAAAACTTGATATTCAATTAAATCAACAAGCGTTAGATAATCAACAAGGCACATTGTTATCTAAAAAAGATCTGGTTATTAAGGGTGATAGCGTCAATAACAAGAAAGGGCATATTGTCACTGGAAATAATGCCAATATTACGTTAGCGCAAAGTTTTAATAACCAATTAGGACAAGTTCAATCTCAAGGCTTGTTAGTCCTCAATACTCAGAAGTTGGATAACCAACAAACTCAAAATGATGAGTTAGGGCTAAAGGCAAGTAATATTCGTATTTCAACTGATGAACTTCTTAATCATCAAGGTATTATTCAGGCGAGTGAATTATTAACATTAACACCAACGGAAAAACTAAATAATCAAAGTGGTTTGATTTCCGCTAATGAATTGACCATTGCGGGATCATCAAAAAATAATTTAGCTATTGATAATAAAAAAGGGTTATTAGCAGCAACGACACAGCTTCGTTTATGGGCTGAAAATTTAACGGGTGATGGTGATGTTATTTCGGCAGGTAAAAGTGAAATTCAGCTCAAAAGTGCGTTTGTATTAGATAAAAATGCCACAATTAAAGCTCAGGACTCATTAATACTTTCTTCAGAACAAGAAATTGATAACCGTGGATTTATTTATGCTGGTAATCAACTTTCACTTCAAGCAATGAACTTTACCAATCATGAGCCTATAAAAAATAATGAGGTAATACCGACTCGTATTGCAAGAAGCCCTGATAATAATGACAAGTATAATGGTGAAATTAGTGCCAAGCATTTAACAATTACTGTTTCAGATAATCTGTACAATACAGGGTTGATTGATGCCTTTGGAGGTAAACTTTCCTTAACTGCAACGACAATCTATAACCAAGTTGGTGGCCGTATATATGGCGATAATATTTATATAAAAAGCCAACGATTAGATAATAATGCAGAATTTGATGAAATTGCACCTGTATTAGCCTCTCGTGAAAATTTACAACTTTTCAGTAATACGATAAATAATCGTAATCATGCTTTGATTTATAGTGGCGATGACATGGTAATTGCTGGGTTTGATACCGAAAATCCGCAAAAAAGTATCGCGGCTGATGTTCTTAATAATGAAAGTGCTTCAATTGAAGCCAGTGGCAATTTATTTGCTCATATTTCAGAAATTAATAACCGTGATCTCTATTTAAAAATAAGTGATCCCGAAAAAGTGTCTGAAGTTCCAATGTATCAATTTGGTGTTGATTACAGTAGTGATAAATTTGACGCTGATGATGAAAAAATCGGGTACAACATAAACACTCGTGAACATTTATTACATGTTAATGGTAGACAATATAAAGATTTTTATGAATTTAAATATAATATCATTACCGAAGAATCTAAATTATTACACCGTGATCCTGCATTAATATTAGCGGGTAAGGATATTACACTAAAAGGTGATAATTTAAACAATATAGACAGTCATATTATTGCAGGTGGAAAACTGATTATTGATGGAATGCATATTAATAATCAGGAAACAGCTGGGCAACATATTGAATACCACGAAGGAACAGCAATACAGCATAAACGTCCAGGTAAGCGTAAGGCTGGACGTAAGAAAAAAAGCAGTTCGACTTCAAGTACTCAATATGGGCCATTTGAGGTAGTGACTGATTTGCCATTGGGCTTATTAGAATATAAAGAAAACAGCAATCAAACGTCAGATAAACGTCCTGAGGCAAGTGAAACTAATGAAGTTATTATATCGACTAAACCAAAGTTTGGTCTTTTAAGTATTAAAGAAAAAAGTGTTGATGTTCATACTGAAAATATTGCCTCTATTACATTAGATAAAGGCACCGAAAAATTAGTTAATGAATTGTCGTTAACACAACATCAAGATGATTTATTATCTGAACAGAATGATTTTATCTTATCAGGGCAGACAGAAACCAAAAAACTAGATGGAACTATTGAGCAAAAAACGGCTGAAAATAAAGTTTTAAAAGTAGGTGATGACGTATCTATTACTGAAATTAAACAGACTGAAATTAATCAGCCAAATTTAACCCTACCTGAAATAAAACAGGTAGATAAACAGCCTTTAGTGCAACAGCCTATTGGTAAAATTATTACAGTACCTCAATTGGATAAACCGATAGAAAATAAAAATATTGAGGTTAATATTCAAACAATAGCGCCAATATTGAAATTACCTGAAAATCGTTTATTTAACTTAAATAAAGGAACCGATAGCCAATATATTGTTGAAACAGACTCTCGTTTCACCAATAAAAGAGCGTGGTTAAGTTCAGATTATATGCAAAATGCGCTCTCGATTGATCATAATAATACGCATAAACGCATTGGTGATGGATTTTATGAGCAACGCATAGTCCGCGATCAAATTATCCAATTGACCGGAAATCAATATTTAGACGGGCACAATGATAATGAACAGCAATATCATGCATTGATGGATGCAGGTATTCGCTTTAGTGAAGAGTTTGGTATTAAACCGGGTGTAACGCTAACAGCAGAGCAAATGGCCATGATCACGGCTGATATGGTGCTATTAAGCAGTAGGGAAATCACTCTACCCAATGGTTCTGTTGAAAAAGTGTTGGTACCACAAGTTTATGCCAGAGTATTACCGGGTGATTTACAAAATAGTGGTGCATTGCTTTCAGGTAGCGAAGTTATTTTAAATAATATTCCAGAGCTGAAAAACCAAGGAACTATTTTAAGTAAAAATGGATTACAGGCATCAACAGATAATTTAATAAACCAAGGCCTTATAAAAGGAAAAACCGTTGATTTAACCGCGTTACACGATATTAAAAATGAAGGTGGTCAAATTGCAGGGCAAAGTCGTGTTAATTTGCAAGCGGGTCATTCTCTTATTAGTACCGCAACAACAAAGGGTGACGAAGTTAATCAATGGATAAATCGTGGTGCTGCCATTTATTTAACAGAGCCTGATGGTGAGATTGCATTAAAGGCAACACGTAACTTAGAACTGACGGCAACAGATATTTTAGCCGGTGGTCATAGCCAAGTTTTATTAAATGCAGGTGAAAATATTGAGTTAGGAACTATCAATACGGTTCGCCAAGAAAATATAGATTGGGATAGTAAAAACTATCTGCATAAAACCACGCAAGAAGAGGTAGGCTCTCGCCTTTATGGGGGGGATATTGCATTGCAATCGGGTGAAGATATTCATCTTACAGCAACAGATATTCAAGCCACGGGACTGTTAGGATTACATGCAGGAAATGATATTTCGCTAAAAAGCGGGTACTCCTCAATTGATCAAATTGCCCATAGTGTCACAAAAGATAAATCGTTTGGTTCATCGGAAACACGCACTACACATGCTGAAATTCATCATAAACAAGCAACAGGCTCTCTATTAAAAGGGAATGAAATTTCGGTTTCTGCGGGCAATAATTTAACGGCACAAGGTAGTGAAATTATTGCGACACAAGATATTAATCTTGATGCCGGTCATCAATTATCACTAACAACGGCACAAGAATTAGAGTTTCAATCTTATGAAGAAAAGATCAAAAAATCAGGAATTGGCGGTACTGGGGGGATTGGTTTTACTGTCGGGAAATCAACCTTTGAACAGCTGAATAACAGTGATGCGATTACCTATAAAGGCAGTGTAATCGGCAGTACTGAGGGTAATATTCGTATAAATTCGGGTGATAATCTCACTATAGATGGCAGTGAAATGATTGCCAAAAAGGAGATATCTCTTACTGGGGATTCTGTTGATATTTCTTCTTCTGAAAATAGCTATACCGAATTAAGTCGAACTAAAAGTAAACAAAGTGGTGTGACGGTTGCCCTAAGCGGTACGGCAGGAAGTGCTATCAATGGCGCTATTGCGGGATACAAAGCTGCCAAAGAAACTGACGATAGCCAAATTAGTACCTTACAAAGTATCAAAGCTGGGCTTTCTGGTGCTCAAGCAGTGGGTGCTGTGGCGTTAGATAATGCCCAATCAGGTACAGATAATGAAAGCACAACGTTAATTGGCGCTAATGTTGCTTATGGTAAAAGTTCTTCTGGATCAGAAACCATACACCAACGAAATATTGCTCAAGGCAGTAGTTTAAGTGCAGGTGAAAACCTCGCTATCACCGCAACAGGTAAAGAAACCGGTAATATCACTGTTACGGGCAGTGAACTGCAAGCTGGCAACGATCTCTCGTTGATTGCTACCCGTGATATCACCTTACAGTCGGCAAAAAATCAAGAAACAACAGATAGTAAAAACGAAAGTAAAAGTGCGTCTGTTGGCGTTGGTGTGACGGTGGGCTCTGGCGGTGTTGGCGTTAATATTAATGCCAATGGTAGCCGAGGTAAGGGGTTTGAAGAGGGGGATCATACTTATTACACCAATACCACGTTGAATGCAGGGCAAACACTCACCTTACAAAGCGGTCAAGATACAACCCTAAAAGGCGCACAAGCTCAAGGTGATAAAGTTATTGCGAAAGTGGGTGGGGATTTACACCTTGAAAGCCAGCAATCCATTGATGACTACAAATCGAAGCAATCGAGTGAAAGTGTGGGTGGTAGTGTCAATGTGATGGGCACACCGGGAGGTTCAGCCAATATCTCGTTTAGTCGCGATAAAATGGACAGTAAATACCGTTCAGTGGAAGAACAAACCGGCTTATTTGCAGGCAATCAAGGATTTGATCTTACCGTGGGTAAACATACCCAGCTTGATGGTGCGGTGATCAGCAGTAAAGCCGATGCAAAAAATAATCAGTTAGATACAGGTACATTAGGCTTTAGTGATATCCATAACTATGCAGAATATAAAGTTGAGCATCAATCTGGTGGTGTAAGTACTTCAGGTGGCGTTGAAGGGAATATGCTGGCGAATATGGGGCATGCATTAGCGATGGCAGGCAACCATAGTGACAGCGCTGAAAACACCACTCAATCTGCGGTATCACAAGGGACATGGACAGTGCGTGATAGCGACAATCAACAGCAAGATATCGCGCAATTAAGCCAAGATACCGATAATGCTCACAGCACGTTAAATAAAATCTTTGACAAAGAAAAAGAGCAAAATCGCCAACAAAAACAACAATTAGTGGGCGAAATTGGGGCGCAAGTTATCGACTTAGCCACCACGGTGGACACTATTCGTGGCACGAACCAAGCGAAAGCTGATTCAAAACTCGATAATCTTTCTGATACGGCTTACGACAATTTCTATCAAGCCCTTTCAGAAACCCACGATAACGTTACTGAACGTGATATTCAAAATCACCTCTTTCAGCAAGCATTACAGGATTATACCAACCAATCCGACTTTGGTACGGGCGGTAAATATACCCGTGCCATCCAAGCCATCACCGCATTTACGCAAGGTGTAATGGGCAACAATATTGTTACCGCGATTGCTAATGGTTCCGCGCCTTACCTTGCCAACGAAGTGAAAAACCAAATCCAAGGTAATAGTGTTGAAAGTGATATTCAGCGCACGATAGCTCATGGATTACTGAATGCCGGCCTTGCTCTAGCAAAAGGTGAGAATGCGCTGGTGCAAGCTTCTGGCGCAATGACAGGCGAAACGGTGGGTATTTTATCGCACTCATTTTATGGCAAAACCCCCGAAGAACTCACCGAAACTGAAAAGCAGAATATAAGTGCGTGGGCAACGTTAACTTCCGGTATTGTCGGCGGTTTAATCAGCGATAATAGCACAGGCGTTGCTAATGCCGCCCAAGCCGGGAAAGTGGTGGTTGAGAATAATGCGATAGGTGCTGCTAAGCCAATCATTAAAGGCCTAGAAAAGGGTTACGAATGGTGCATGAAAAATGCGACCTGTCGAAATGGTCTTATGCAATTAGGGGTAAATTTTGGTTTAACATCAGCGCAAATTCAAGAAGCCATGGATGCTGGAGCTGCTGCCAGAAATGGTGATATAAAAGCCATGAGGAACCTTTCACCGGAACAGGTTGCTTATATTGATGAACAAATAATTCATAACAAAGGGCTCGCAAGGTTAATATTTGGCTCTGAACCTTGGGGTGGTAGGCTTGGTATACCATCACATACTGGTGGTAATCAAATGCCAGATCAAGATAGGATTGATACGGGTGGCAATCAGATACCAGACCAAGGGCAGACTGATACTGGAGGAGATCAAATATCAGTCCAAATTTGGACTGATACTGGTGGTGACCAGATACCTAAACCAAGAGATAACTTGACAGAAACACCACTACCTGAAAAACCAACGTTAGATGATGTTGTTTATCTGGATAAGATCACTCAGAGTGAACATGAAATAGAAGATGCTCTGAAAAAGAATTTAGAAGCAAGTCAGAAAGGAAATGAATCTTCGAAGTTTGGTAATTATTTAACCAAAGAAGAACAAATATTTGCGACTAAGGCTCATCAAGAACTTATCAATGAAATAGGTAAGTTTAAATCTAATACTCAAGCTGAAAAAATTGCAACAATGATTGGTGCTTACGATTCTAAAACAGGTAAAACAGCCGTAGGATATAGCAATAAAGAAATTACTGCAGATTCGCTACATCCAACAACAGTAGACTATATTAAGAAACAGTTAGGAGTCGAAATAGGTGAGTTTACTCATTTTTGTAAAAATAAAGTTGGTGCATGTGCTGAGGTATCGGCGGCAGATTCATTGGTTCGCCAAGGTGCTAAACCTGGAAATATTAAATTTACTGATGCATTAAGACCTAAAGCATTTAGGCAAGCATCTAGTCAAGAGAATGGAAATTTAAACTCAGAAAAGATAATTATTGAAACATGTGATAATTGTAAAGTCACATGGCCAAAGGAAATAAAATAATGAATACATCAAACAGTCATTGGGAACCCGGTTTTGGTACTATTTATACTTGGTTTGCAATGGATAAAAATGGAAAGATAGCTGTAATGGTTAATAATTGCTGGGGTTGGTTACCTAACTCTCTTTTATCAATTAATAACTTTGAAAATTTATTAGATGAACTTAATGAATTTAAGTGGGAAGAATCAGAAAAATACACTACATATCCTGAAAATAAAAATGGAAAAACTATTCTTGATTTATACTCATCTCTTGTATATCGAGATTTCAAATATAGAGAAGATATTGAATATTGGGTAAATAGGCATCTTAGTGGAGAACTTAATGAAATTAATATGCCATCTAGAAAAGGCTTTTTTATATATCACGGTATAGAAGGGAATGTGGAAGGGGAAGATTATCCTGTTGGTTTTACTGGAAAAACTAAAATGGGTGATTATTTTAGGTACTTAGTACCAACGATATACGCTTCAATCTATGACTTTCCTGAAGAATTACGTCATGGAATAGCCGTTTCTGATACAGTAGATTTTACTCTCGATAAAGTATTGGATAACGATAAAATCAACAAGTATTTCCCGAAAATGTACACAAAGTAATAATATAACGGAGGAGATTTTAGCGTAATGCCGAGATCTCCTTAAGTTTTTATACCTACTCACTCCTTATCTGTTTGAGCAATGGGATGTTTTTGATACGACAATCTTTATCAAGCCCTTTCAGAAACCAACGATAACGTTGCTGAGCGTGATATTCAAAATCACCTCTTCCAGCAAGCATTACAGGATTATACCAACCAATCCGACTTTGGTACGGGCGGTAAATATACCCGTGCAATCCAAGCCATCACCGCATTTACGCAAGGTATAATGGGCAATAATATTGTTACCGCGATTGCTAATGGTTCAGCACCTTATCTTGCTAATGAAGTGAAAAACCAAATCCAAGGTAATAGTGTTGAAAGTGATATTCAGCGCACGATAGCGCACGGCTTACTGAATGCAGGCCTTGCATTGGCAAAAGGCGAGAATGCAGTAGTGCAAGCCTCTGGCGCAATGGCAGGGGAAACAGTGGGTATTTTATCGCACTCACTTTATGGCAAAACCCCCGAAGAACTCACCGAGACTGAAAAGCAGAATATAAGTGCATGGGCAACGTTAACTTCAGGGGTTGTCGGCGGTTTAATCAGCGATAATAGTGCAGGCGTTGCCAATGCAGCTCAAGCAGGGAAGGTGGTGGTTGAGAATAATGCGATAGGTGCTGCTAAGCCAATCATTAAAGGCCTAGAAAAGGGTTATGAATGGTGCATGAAAAATGCGACCTGTCGAAATGGTCTTATGCAATTAGGGGTAAATTTTGGTTTAACATCAGCGCAAATTCAAGAAGCCATGGATGCTGGAGCTGCTGCCAGAAATGGTGATATAAAAGCCATGAGGAACCTTTCACCGGAACAGGTTGCTTATATTGATGAACAAATAATTCATAACAAAGGGCTCGCAAGGTTAATATTTGGCTCTGAACCTTGGGGTGGTAGGCTTGGTATACCATCACATACTGGTGGTAATCAAATACCAGATCAAGATAGGATTGATACGGGTGGCAATCAGATACCAGACCAAGGGCAGACTGATACTGGAGGAGAGCAAATATCAGTCCAAATTTGGACAGATACTGGTGGTGACCAGATACCTAAGCCAAGAGATAACTTTACAGAAACACCAGTACCTGAAAAACCAACGTTAGATGATCTTGCTTATCTGGACAAAATTACGCAAGGTGAACATGCGGGGATCAGAAATAAAGAGGGTCGGCCAGTTGGTTCCGTCATTAATGATGTTCAGAAATCGAGACCTTCCGATATATTAATACAAGATGATGGTCGTTGGGTTGTAAAAGGTAATGATGGAAGAATACATCTAATTGAGCCTGATGGCGAAGTGGTCACGTCATTTAAAAATAGCGACAAAAATACGGCTCAACGTATTAGAGATGGTCGATGGAATAGACCTAGTAATGAAAAACTAGATGAATTTAAAGAAAAATTTTCTGATTATGTGAGGTGGTAAGATGGATACACTAAAAATTAATTACATACCAGAAGCAGATGTAACTTTATTTGATATTCGTTTATCTGAATCGGAAGTTGTAATTTATACAGATTGCTTAAATTACGTTTTAACTCATTTATCTGATGAGCAAATATATGAAAAAACGGAATGCTCAAATAAACAAGAGTTATCACATTACTTAGCAGATCTAAAAAATCTAATAAAATCAATGGAGAATAGAAGATACCTTCCAGATAGGTACAAAGATCTATAAAAATAATGGCATAGTGGCTATTTAAACAGTGACTATGCCGACAAGTTTTAATCTTTTACCTCAATCAGTTTACTCGTTCTCAGCCAGCTGGATGATCAGTTGTCCAGCTTGGCGAGTGAGGGTATGGAAGTACAAAATGGTTAACTCATCATTTTGATAATAAATTTAATCCTTGGTCTAGTGGGCTTAAAGATCGCCCATTAGTTGTAATGCCATCAATTACAGCTCCGCCGAGTGTATCAGTAGTACCAAGTATTGTTGGAAGTACAATTGGAGCTATTGGTTCCGAAGGTGCGAATAAAATAATTACAGAAGAGTTAAAATCAAAGGATGAGAAATGAAAATATTTATATACTTTTTACTTTGGTCTTTGAGTATGTGTGTAACTGTTTTTTTGACAATAATATTAATTAAACTTCTAGTTAAACTAATGTTATATTTTGAAAAAAACTCGTTTGTTTGGGAATTAAATGATTTTATTGATGCATTAAAAATAGGAGGAGTAATGGGATTGTTTTTAGGAGCCGTAATTTGTTTAGTTAACTATTTAGAATATAAAAGGCACTAATGTGATTTTACAGAATGGCTAATAAAATTAATTCTTAAATTACAGGGGGTATTGATAGATATAACTATTAAGCCCCACAGAGTACATCAATCCTTAACTCCTGAAATTAAAATTGAAGGATATTATGGAAAAACCAATATAACAGGGAAAGTGGACAGATTAGGTAATTTTATAGTAAAACCTGTAACTAATTGGATTGGTAAAATAATAACAAAAGATAATGATCCTGAGTTGAATGAAGTATTGATAAAATATTCAGAGCCAGCAGTTAAGGGAAAGTCTTATATTATGCAGGAAGTATCCGAAATTAGAATTTTTTCTTGAGTAGGTAATATTGGTGATAGCGGGGCTGCGGAAGTTAGTGCAAGTTATATGCAAGACATAATTAATGAAACTGGAGAATAACAATGAAAAGAATATTTCATATTGTTGTACTTATTATAGCATTAATGATTTTATTTACTTTATCATTATTGATTGTTGCAATAGTTACTTATATTAGCATAGATTTATTCTTTTATTTTTATGCAGAAAGACCTATTTCACTTAGTTTAATTGAATTTAAACGAGCGTTAAGAATTAGCATAGGCGGAGGTATACCCGCAGGGATTGGCTTTGGAATTCTCTATATAAAGGAAAATAAAATATAATGATTTTACACTATTTGGTAAAAGTTTTATTTTTAATATATCACCTTGAGTTTAGCTTTGGACGAAATTAATAATACTATGAATATAAAATTAATCGAATTTTTACATTCAGTTTATCCAGAATTACCTATTGATGTTAGCTATATGCGAGGTTATTCTGATGATGAAATAAAAAAAATCGAACGTTTATATGATATCGAAGTGAAAGATCAGTTATATGATTTTTTAACGAGTATAGGGCGTTGTAGTGGTGGTCTTTTTGGCGATGATCCTCTTCTTTTTTATAGAAATCAAAAAACAATAAGAGGAAGTATATTGATGCAATCAGGAATGAGAGAGGAACTCTCTGCTATTCAACAATATGATTTATTAGATAAAAAACCATTTTTTATTGCAGTGGAAAGTTATACTCAATATTTTTTTGTTTTAACAGCATCAGTTACACCTAATATCATTTATCAATATGATGAGAATGAAGAAATTATAGAAGCTACTGAATGGGATCTAAATAGTTATTTAAGGCATATAGTTAATGCTTATACTCGTCACTATGATCTGAATGTGCCTTTTGATCGACATGGTGAGCTTATCATTATTTAATTGCTAAAGATCCCAACTTACAATGGGATCTTCGTTAATGTTATCACTTCCTCTTAGCCGTTCGGATAATCACCCGTCTGGTTTGACGGGTGAGAGTGATGTTGCTACCCACCGTAAACCCTAACTCACTCAGCCAATTACCTCTGATAGTCAGTTTTGGACTTGCAATTATGGACTAATTCTCTGGTGCTAGTTTTTCAAATCTAAATTACGATCAATCTCTATCAAGCCCTTTCAGAAACCCACGATAACGTTACTGAACGTGATATTCAAAATCACCTCTTTCAGCAAGCATTACAGGATTATACCAACCAATCCGACTTTGGTACGGGCGGTAAATATACCCGTGCCATCCAAGCCATCACCGCATTTACGCAAGGTGTAATGGGCAACAATATTGTTACCGCGATTGCTAATGGTTCCGCGCCTTATCTTGCCAACGAAGTGAAAAACCAAATCCAAGGTAATAGTGTTGAAAGTGATATTCAGCGCACGATAGCGCATGGATTATTGAATGCCGGTCTTGCTCTAGCAAAAGGTGAGAATGCCTTAGTGCAAGCCTCTGGCGCAATGACAGGGGAAACAGTGGGTATTTTATCGCACTCACTTTATGGCAAAACTCCCGAAGAACTCACCGAGACTGAAAAGCAGAATATAAGTGCATGGGCAACGTTAACTTCAGGGGTTGTCGGCGGTTTAATCAGCGATAATAGTGCAGGCGTTGCCAATGCAGCTCAAGCTGGGAAAGTGGTGGTTGAGAATAATGTATTTGGTCCTAAAGATCTGCCTTCAGGAATGGCCGATTATGGGCAAGCCATGTCATCACTGGCTATTTCGATGGCACAAAATGATAATAGTATAGAGGACATCAATACTGCGTTAACAAGAGCGACGAAAGGAGTTCACCCTGAGGGGCAAGATCCGGCTTTGGGGATAATGATTGCATGGGGAAATATTACGGGTATACCGCTTGATGTGTTTTTAACACAACAAGAGATGACACTAGAAAAAGCAGCTGAAATAGTGGGAAGTACTCCACCGACTACAACAGCGAAAGCTCTTCAATTTATAGCAGCAAAAACCTATTTGGCATTTGTTAAAGGTGGGCAGTCAATTCCGAAGTGGGAAGGCGGTGAATATCTACATGATTTTAAACCATCATCTACGCCTTTAGAATTAATTCAGGAGCAAGGTGGCAATGGCTTCAAAACAGCCTATATACGAATGGATCATATTCTTAATGGAGAAGTAAAAGTATATAAAAATGGTTTTCAAAAAGCAGGTGGAGGCCATTATTTAAGAGATCCAAATGTAAGGGTTGATAAATGGACAGCTATACCAGATATAAATGGTGTCTCAAAAGGGTATATATCAGTAAGAAATGAAGTAACAGGAAAATGGATAAAAAAGCAAAGTGAAACAACATTTTTCCCTGAACATTGGTCTAAGCGACAAACCGCTCAGGAAATAGAGAGTGCATTTAAAAATTCATCACCAGATTCTCTTAGAAAGGAAGTATGGCAAGGGGTATCGTCCTCGGGAGTTAAAATTGAAGGGTATTATGGAAAACCCGATGGAACAGGTGCAACTGCTTGGCCAGTATATAATGGTAGGAAACAATGATATGTATAGCAGAAAAATATACTTAAGATGGAGCCAATTCCATCAACATTATGCTCCATCTGGTATGAACACTAATGAAGATATTAGAAGAATACCAAAACAAGGTTATGGAGTTTGTGAAATAGCTGCTTGGTTGTCCGATGATATCCAATATTCTATTAACTCAATTGATATTTGGATAAGAAATTTTTCTGATTTTATTGAAGGAAAATTAGCAGATGGTTGCTTCGGTATGGGGAACGCCCATTGGGTTTTAGCTGTACAAGATAAAGTTTTTATCGGTTGTGAGTATGTAATTGAACAGCAGGTTATACTCACAATTGAACAAATTCTTTATGTGCTGGAACAGTATCGTCAATTTTTAGAAGCAGATTATACTAATCCTCAAATTCAGCTAGAACCCATTGATGTTGAATATATTGCGGAAGGTGACGTGGCGGTAAAGTTATATGAATCACTAGAAGGTTCGTATGGAATGCCTTATTGATGAGTTTTAAAGAAAATCCCAACGGTGGAAAGTATTTCAAAGTGTTGGGATTTCTTTTTTAATCGTCAACTTACAGGTATTGTAAATAATTCGGTGTATTTACCTTACACACTTTCTGATGCCCAGATTTAGTTGACCACTTCACAACGGTCCAGTTTTGTAAGAGAGGGTGTAGTGTGTTCTAACCTATAACCCTAACCTATTCATACTCTTATCACTGATAGTCAGTTATGGACTAAGTTGGATTTATCTTCATTTGTAATAAATGCATTAACCGTATTATCTGGCAATAACCTTTCTGGCGCACTGCAAGCGGAGCCTTCCATTACCTTGGTTACCGCAATCAAAAACTGCACCACCAATACCACCACGGGGGAAGTCGATATTTTCACTAATACCTTAGTCCTTATCTTTTAAGTGCAGTTACAGCAGAAGCTAAAATAATCAGTTAGATACAGGTACATTAGGCTTTAGTGATATCCATAACTATGCAGAATATAAAGTTGAGCATCAATCTGGTGGTGTAAGTACTTCAGGTGGCGTTGAAGGGAATATGCTGGCGAATATGGGGCATGCATTAGCGATGGCAGGCAACCATAGTGACAGCGCTGAAAACACCACTCAATCTGCGGTATCACAAGGGACATGGACAGTGCGTGATAGCGACAATCAACAGCAAGATATCGCGCAATTAAGCCAAGATACGGATAATGCTCACAGCACGTTAAATAAGATTTTCGATAAAGAAAAAGAGCAAAATCGTCAACAAAAACAACAATTAGTGGGCGAAATTGGGGCGCAAGTTATCGACTTAGCCACCACGGTTGATACTATTCGTGGTACGAACCAAGCGAAAGCTGATTCAAAACTCAATAATCTTTCTGATACGGCCTACGACAATCTCTATCAAGCCCTTTCAGAAACCAACGATAACGTTACTGAGCGTGATATTCAGAATCACCTCTTTCAACAAGCCTTACAGGATTATACCAACCAATCCGACTTTGGTACGGGCGGTAAATACACCCGTGCAATTCAAGCTATTACCGCATTTACGCAAGGTGTAATGGGCAATAATATTGTTACCGCGATTGCTAATGGTTCCGCGCCTTATCTTGCTAACGAAGTAAAAAACCAAATTCAAGGTAACAGTGTTGAAAGTGATATTCAGCGCACGATAGCGCACGGCTTACTGAATGCAGGCCTTGCACTGGCAAAAGGTGAGAATGCAGTAGTGCAAGCTTCTGGCGCAATGACAGGGGAAACAGTGGGTATTTTATCGCACTCATTTTATGGCAAAACCCCCGAAAAACTCACCGAAACTGAAAAGCAGAATATAAGTGGATGGGCAACGTTAGCTTCCGGTATTGTCGGCGGTTTAATCAGCGATAATAGTGCAGGCGTTGCCAATGCTGCTCAAGCAGGGAAGGTGGTGGTTGAGAATAACTTTTTGAGTACGAATCAATTAGAAAATTTTGCCCATCAGGCAAGAAATTGTGTTGGTGATGAATGTCAGAAAATTATTCGTGATATGGTAGATACCAATGTCAAGCAACAGGAAGAAATAAAGCAGATTTGTTCAACCTCGCCAGAGCAGTGTCGGCAAAAGTATGGCTATTTAGTTGAGCAATGGAATGCTTTCGATACAGCAATAAAACATCTTGCAGCAGACAAATCGTTACCTGATGAATTTCGTGATTATCTGCCTGCAGTGTATATGTTGAGTATGGATGCGACAGGGATCACAGTCGAACATCAGTGGGCTAAACGATTTGAGGCAATGGGGCTTGAACCAGAAGCAGCCGGTTTGATAGCGATGGCACTTCCCGGAATGATTAATGGTGGAAGTGGTAAAGGTAATCGTGGAACAACAGATAAACGAATCAATAACACCAAGTTAGAATCAGAAAAAAATGCGCTAAATAGAATTGGTGAGAATTCAAACAATACTAAAAATCTTGGTCAGAAAGAAGTTAACTCAGTTTATAATAAACAGCTGATTATAAATGCAGAAAAAATATCAACTGCGAAGCCTGGTCTGCAAACTGCTATTCCCCGAGATCTGAATGAGCAAACATTTTGGAAATCAGTTCAATCTAAGCCACTACAAGGTAAAGAGTTACCTGGGCTTAATAATGATCCTCGTTTTCCTACATCAGCTGGATTCCAAAAAATGGAAGCGAAACATAGACTCCCAGATGGTCAAACTATAACAATGCATTACCAGTATAACTCAACGACTGGTAAAGCTTACGATATGAAAATTACTACACCTCAGAGGGTTCAACAAGATCCGAAACAAGTTGTAGATACAATAAAGGATAATATTAAATGAGAATACAAGAATCGAGCGGTGAACTGATTGATGTGTTTGCTATTTATTGGATAAACAATAAATCATTATGTCTTGGTTTGCCTAAAGGTTATGGTGGATTGTCTGTTTATGATTTATCAGAGGTTGATCTAATAGAATCGAAACTTATTGGTACATTAATTTACTTCCAAAATGATGGTGCTGGTTCTGGCGTATATCATTGGGCTTTAATCGAAGAATCATTATTAGATGACTTGCTTGAATTAGATGAAACCGCCTATAAAAGATTTTTAGAGATATTAAAATCAGAAGGTCAGTTAGACGATAATTTTTATTGATAATAGATCCCTGCATTCACAGGGATCTCCCTTAACCCCTTACTTCTTTGCCAATCGGATAATCAACTTCCCAGCTTGGCGGGTGAGGGGGTAGTGGCTACCTACCTCAAACCCTAGCTCACTCAACCACTTACCACTGAAAGCCAGTTTCGGGTTGGGGCGGGTACCTCGGTTAGGGGTATAACCCACTGTATAGTGTCTGGTTTTAACCTCCTATACTTTAGCTGTCTGTGTTTTTACACTAAAATCGCGCTTAGCAATAGGGACTACCTTCGTTAGTTGCGCAAGTTATCGACTTAGCCACCACGGTTGATACTATTCGTGGTACGAACCAAGCGAAAGCCGATTCAAAACTCGATAATCTTTGTGATACGGCTTACGACAATCTCTATCAAGCTCTTTCAGAAACTAACGATAACGTTACTGAGCGTGATATTCAAAATCACCTCTTCCAGCAAGCATTACAGGATTATACCAACCAATCTGACTTTGGTACTGGGGGTAAATACACCCGTGCAATCCAAGCCATCACCGCATTTACGCAAGGTGTAATGGGCAACAATATTGTTACCGCGATTGCTAATGGTTCCGCGCCTTATCTTGCTAATGAAGTGAAAAACCAAATTCAAGGTAACAGTGTTGAAAGTGATATTCAGCGCACGATAGCGCACGGCTTACTGAATGCAGGCCTTGCACTGGCAAAAGGTGAGAATGCAGTAGTACAGGCCTCTGGCGCAATGACAGGGGAAACAGTGGGTATTTTATCGCACTCACTTTATGGCAAAACTCCCGAAGAACTCACTGAGACTGAAAAGCAGAATATAAGTGCATGGGCAACGTTAACTTCAGGGATTATCGGCGGTTTAATCAGCGATAATAGCGCAGGCGTTGCCAATGCAGCTCGTTCGACTCAATTAGAACAATCTATGAGGCGTTTAGGTATTTCAACAGATGAAAAAGGTGCTAAATTTTTAATGGTTCACCTCTCAAATGTACCTAAGACACAAGGAAACATTATAAAAGTATATAGTGATAATTATGGTAAATATGAAGTTAGGGAATCATTATTATTTGGTCCGTCAGGTAAAGTAACAAAATTAGAAACATCATTTGAAATCATGCCTGATGGAACTCGACGGTTTGTAACAACAATACCAAAAGAAGGAAGAAAATAATGTTTATTGAATCTCATCCTGATGATTTAGCTCTACTTTCGTTTTTTGAAAGTGAACCGACATTAGTTGATCATTTGGATCGGCATTTTGCATATGAATTTACAGATAATAATGGAGTTCACCTAGTATTTTCTTTTAGTATATTAGAAGGATGGATACAAACAGTATTAGAATTTAATGGGAATGAAATCGCAAGGCACCTCAGTGAAAGTGTAAATAAATTTATGATAAAAGAAGATATGGCTGGTGAATATTTATATTCTGAAATAGTCTTAGAAGATATAAGAACAAAAGTTGAGATAAGAGTAAAACCGTTTATATCCATAAAATGGGGAACGTTGATTAGATAAGAGCATCGAGCAGCAATAGAAAAGATGCTAAATCATGTGTACTTATATGACCTATTCACTGGTAATTTAGATGATATATCGGATTCGGTTTTTTTGCAGTTATACAAAGTAATGCAGTGTTCTTGGGAAATGTCGCTCAAAAAAGTATTTCCAACAAAAGAATTTGTAATTGAACTTTATAACTCAGAATCAGATTACGGGCCATCTTTGACGTTCTATCAAAAAAATAAATTGTAGGTTCTATTTATCTCCCCTCAGTTAGCCGGATAATCCACTGTCCGGCTTGGCGAGTGAGGGAGTAACTTTTAGTTTCAACTCATAAATCATCAAGCACTGGTGGTTAGTTATCGACTTAGCAACTACGGTTGATACTCTTCGTGGCACGAACCAAGCGAAAGCCGATTCAGAATCACCTCTTTCAACAAGCCTTACAGGATTATACCAACCGATCCGACTTTGGCACGGGGGGTAAATACACCCGTGCAATCCAAGCTATCACCACATTTACGCAAGGTGTGATGGGCAATATTGAAGGTTAATGCACTGGAGTTGGTAAATTAACTTAAGAATCATCTTAATTTAATGTGATCTTATATATCAAATGACCATTTATAAGAAAAAATAACTCTTTTTAAGGGTAGTTTACGTAATTTGAAATTATACAAATAGTCTTATAAAGATAATATTTGGGTTTTTATATTGATATGTAAATATAAATTAGAGTGTTAAGTTAGTAATATAATTAATTTGTTTTTAACTTGCAGATGATAATTGTATCAGGCTGTATTTATTGATGTTTTTTTAAATTACACTTTTATAGAAATAAACTATCGCTTAATAATATTATATTGGAATAACCAATTTTCTTTAATTAATAAGAGTTTATATGCTATCGCATGGCTATATTTAATTATAAACACAGAGGTATTTCATGAATAAAACGTTTCTAAATACATCATTAATAGTTGTATTAAGTTTAACGACATGCACCGTCTTTTCTGCTGACAATACGGGTACTGTAAATTTCAATGGCGAATTGACCGACACAAGTTGTAAGGTTGATATAGAAGGTCAAGGTCCTAATGCTCTCATTATATTGCCAACAGTGAGTACAAATACCTTATCTCAAGCAGGACAAGTAACGGGTCGTACCTCTTTTAATATGAACCTTTATGATTGTAATTTTGAGGAGAATGCTGTCGTCACTCGAGCGGCTGTCAATGCATTTGTTCATGGAAAAGTTTCTGCTTTCTTTGAGACAGGCGCTACTGTTGACCAAGCAGTTGGTCGCTTAAAAAATATGGATACATCACCAACTGGTGCAACGTTTGTTCAATTGCAGTTATTGGATGGTAGTAATGGTTTTACTCCTATAAAAGTAGGTAATACTAAACAAGTCACTGATACTACTTATGTGAATATAAAAGATAAGAAAGCAACACTACCTTATGCTGTCGAATACTATGCAATCGGTGAAACTACCGCAGGTAAAGTAAGTAGTAGTGTTGTTTATACTCTGCAATATAAATAGTTATTATATTAATATAGAGGAGTCAAACTCCTCTATATTCACGATTCACGTATAAAATTAACAATCAATAGAAAGTATTTCTTCTTTTTGCCTGCGTTCCTCTTCCGCTTTCTGCGCTTCTTCCATCTGCACATGCTCACTTTATAGATTGATTGTTCTGGCATCTGTACACGCACGGAAATAAAACGATCGTCAGGAATATCAATCGGAACCTCAGCGCTGTAACCGTCAATTTTATTATTGGCAAATTTAGGCGCACTAGAGTGAGTTCGGTGATATGTCTTAACTCGAATAGGACCATCTTTACTTAATTGACTATTTTAAAACCAATACAAAACGACTTAAAATAAATTTAAGTTGATTATCAAAAGCGCGATCCATTTTATAAGAATCAGATTTACACTCTTTTTTTGCTGAAAAATAATTAATAGAGTAATAGCGTAGTTTTTCTGCTAATACTTTTCTTTCATCATCAGTTGTATTAACACCTTGATATTTGATTAAATCATTATTAAATATTTTAATAAAATCATTCAGTTGTTGGCAATCTGTCGTTAATTGAATCGCAGGATAAAAAAGATAGGCATCTTTTACTGTTCTGTTTGTTTGTTGGTAATCTGTAGCTGGTGTTATCGTAATACCGTCATTAGCCTTGATATATTTAATATAATCATCTTCACGGAAAAGTTTACCAGTAATAAGTAATGCTGATTTTGCACGATAACCATCTAAATAATCTTCATTAACGTCAACAACCCATTCATAGGTATCACCTATTTTTTCGACAATAAGGTTATCAAATTTAAGAAAATATCCGGAATATAAAACACCTTGTATGGTGTCTGTGTTTTTATATGAAAATAGCATCTCTTTAGCTGTTTTTTCATAATCTAAACCGTCATTTTCAACTTTATAGAAAACGTAGTTAATGTAATAAGGTGACATTGTAGGATTGATCATCCCACCTCGACTATTTTCATAAAGGTAAAAATGAGCAGTTTCATTTTGGTAGGTGACCGCGTGTGTTCCTTTTATTAATTCAATTTTTTCGTATGTTCGAGGAGATAAGGTATAAGTATTATTATCGACTTGAACTGTAATGGCTTCATCAGTAGGGTTATCGATAGTAAAGGCTATTTTCTTTGCAAATAAGTCACACCCACTGAGAACCAATATAATGCTTAAAAAGGCTATTTTTTTTAACATAAGTCATCCTTGTTAATTTTAAAATATAAATCTAATTTTCTAGTGTAAATACATGTTTTTTTGAGTTTATTAAATAATAAAGTGGTTTATATTAGCATATCTCAAAATAGATGACTTTATTGAGACTATAAAAATAAAATTTTGTTTTAAAGTGTCAAAAAATAAATATTTATGGATAAATATATTTTTTTTGGATAGGGATGATGTAAAAAAAGAATATTATTATTTTATGATGTAGTGTGAAAATATTGAACATTTTTGTTTTATCATATTAAGAATGTTGGTATGAGAAAATAGTGTAAAAACCTAACTCAATTTATCCGTTAGGTTTTTATTTATATTAATGTATTATGCTTAGCATAATTTAGAATGAATAGAGAGAATCTTTAGACTCTTTTAATTTTTGTGCTAATTCAGAGGCTTCATATCGTTCTGTTACTATTTCTATATAAGATGCACTTTCTGTCGATTCAGCAACTTCAAGTGCTTTATTTAACTCATTAATTGTTGTGACTTTTTCACAATGCCAATCTTTTGCACCAAAGGCTTTAGGTAATAAGTGATAATTCCATTGTGCCAGATCGTTATAATAGGCTTCTGGATAATCACATAATAATCGTTCGATTAAATAACCATCATTATTTAAAACAAGAATGATTGGTTTTAATCCAAACCGAACGAATTGGCTAATTTCTTGTACTGTGAGTTGATGTGAACCTTCACCCGTAATTAAGATAATCCGTTTTTCAGGTGCTGCAAGGGCGGCACCAAAGGATGCAGGTGTTGCCCAACCAATAGAACCCCATAATGTTTGATTATGAAATTGTGCAGCTGCTGGTAATAAGGCGAAACCTAATCCCATTGAGAAAGTGCCTGTTTCAGCGATAATAATATCGTTAGGCTTAAAGAATTTTTCTAATCGAGGATAGAGATATTGAGCTGTAATTTCACCATTATTAGAGAAAATAGCGTCACCTAATCCCTTGGCTTTTATCTGATGATAAGTTTTATTTGGTAGTCGTTTTGTTAGCTCTGAGAGAATATCCTCCATGTAAATAGAAGAGTAGATAACAGAATCAATGACAACATATTCTGGCATGATACTGATAAATTGTTCTGGTTTAATATCAGCAGTAAAGCTGCCTGTATTAAAATCAGTCATTATTGCACCAATTCCTACTACATATTCGCTATTTTCGACAAATTCTCTGACATCAGGTGTCATTAATTTACCATCATACATACCAATATATTGATGATTAGACTCACTTAATATACTTTTATCCATAAACATAGTGGCATAAGGTAAGCCTGTTTTATTAATAAACAGTTGAACATTATCTGATAAGCCTAAACGTGAGGATAAAATACCAGGCAATACACAAATACTATTGCTGTGTATAAGCTTTTCAATAATGGTTGATACGACTTTTTCTAGTGCCTTTTTGTCGCTTGTTGGCTTTTTAGGTATTGTAACTGATGTATTCTCTATCACTGGCATCATGGCATAATCAGACGGTAAACCAATATAAACAGGGCGACGTTCTTTTAATGCTGTGGTAATTAAACGCTCTATTTCAGCGATACAATTTTCAGGTGTTAATATTGCATGAGCACAAGCAAGACGTTGGCCTAATTGATAAAAAATATCAAAGTCGCCATTACCTAATGTATGGTGAACGAGACGCTTACTTTTTTGTACACCACTTGTTGGCATACCGACTAAATGAAAGATCGGTAGATTTTCTGCATAAGAACCCGCTATAGCATTAATTGCGCTTAATTCACCGACACCAAATGTTGTTGATAGCGCGGCCATACCTTTAATTCGAGCATAGCCATCAGCCGCATAAGCTGCATTTAATTCGTTACAGTTACCAATCCAACGCATATGGCTACTATTACAAATAGTGTCTTCAATAGGAAAAGCATAATCGCCCGCAACACCGAAAATATCACTGATTCCTAAATCATATAAACGGTTTAAAATATATTCAACGACAGTCTTCTTCACGTTATCTCCAAATATTTAAAATAATAATCAATTAAATAATAGTTATACTTTTAGATTGTGCTTAATGTTTTATTATGAAAATAATATAAGAGGGGATAGTTTATTATTGATAATGTAATTAAATAGAATTAATTTATCGATTTTTGATATTTTATTATTCTGTTAATATTCATAACTGTTTGATTGGTTTTGTTTTATTCTTTTTTAATGATTTCTCATTAATGATTTTATTTATAATTACCGTGGGGTTTATAATGCGAGAAGTATTGTTTCTGTATGTAATAATTATTTGGATTTAATTATTGTGATGGTGAAGTTTTGGGAGTGTGATTTAATCATGTTTACAAGAAAAATAGTGATAAAAATCGAAATCTCCAAGTGTGGAGTTAGTTAGGAAGTGAAAAATTGATGCTAAAAGAATAAATTAAAGTTTATCTGCACTCTAATTTGATACGTAATACTAAAATTATCTTTAAATAATGAAAGTGATTAAAGATAAGAAAATATTATTTTTTTAGCAAATGTGGATAGCAGTACAAAAATACTTGTATAAATGATAAGTTGATGTTTTGCACGTAGTCTTATAAGAAATAATAAAAACGAGCAAAGTAAAAATAAATCAGACAAGACAGGAATAGGATAGGGAATATGAATGAGAGTAATAGCTCTGTAAATCAACACTTTATTCGTAAGCTTGAAAGTATTGTTGGTAAAAAGCAGGTATTAACACAAGCACATAAAACGGAACGCTATCGTAAAGGGTTTCGTTCAGGACAAGGTAAGGCATTAGCGGTTGTATTTCCTGCTAATCTATTAGAGCAGTGGCGTGTTTTTAAAATCTGTGTTGAAGCTGATAAAATTATTATTATGCAAGCGGCGAATACGGGATTAACAGAAGGTTCGACACCTAATGGCGATGATTATGATAGAGATATCGTGATTATTAGTACATTACGTCAAGATAAAATACAGGTTCTCTCAGAGCATAATCAAGTTATTGCCTTTCCTGGTAGTACGCTGTGGCATTTAGAAAAAGTATTAAAGCCATTAGGACGTGAACCTCATTCTGTTATTGGTTCGTCTTGTATTGGCGCTTCTGTTATTGGTGGGATCTGCAATAACTCCGGCGGAGCTTTAGTGCGTCGAGGACCTGCTTATACAGAATTATCGCTGTATGCTCGTGTTAATGAAAATGGTGAGGCCGAATTAGTTAATCACTTAGGAATTGATTTAGGTGAAACACCTGAAGAGATTTTAACGAATTTAGATAATCGTCATTATCACGAGAAACAAATACAAGCGACAGAAAAATTGGCGTCTGATCATGAATACCATGAACGTATACGTGATGTTGATGCCAATACACCTTCTCGTTTTAATAATGATGAACGTCGTTTGTATGAAGCGGCGGGTAGTGCAGGTAAGTTATCTGTATTTGCAGTACGATTAGATACATTTCCTGCAGATCATCACACCCAAGTTTTCTATATTGGGACTAATAATCCAGATGAACTTGAAGATATTCGCCGTCATATTTTAAGTCATTTTAAAACACTTCCTGTCGCAGGGGAATATATGCACAGAAGCTATTATAAAATGGCTGAGGAGTATGGGAAAGATACGTTTTTAGTAATAGATAAATTAGGCACAGATAAAATGCCAACTCTATTTGCTGTAAAAGGGCGAGTTGATGCGGTATTAAATAAAGTGCCTTTTTTACCTAAAAATATGGCCGATAGAATCATGCAGTTTATGAGCAAATTATGGCCAGCTCATTTACCTGAGCGTATGACAGATTTCCGTGATAAATATGAACATCATTTAATGTTAAGAATGGCTGATGAGGGTATTGAAGAGGCATCTACCTATTTAAAAGAATACTTTAAACAAGCTTCAGGTGATTATTTTGAATGTACAGAAGAGGAAGGTAATAAAGCATTCTTACATCGCTTTGCTGCCGCTGGTGCTGCTGTTCGTTATCATGCTGTTCATGTGAATGACGTTGAAGATGTATTGCCATTAGATATTGCATTGCGTCGTAATGACAAAGATTGGTTTGAAAAATTACCACCAGAAATAGAGAGTAAATTACTTTATAAACTCTATTGTGGTCATTTTATGTGCCACGTTATGCATCAAGATTACATTATTAAAAAAGGTGTTGATGCGAAGGCGCTAAAAGCAGAAATGCTGGCGTTATTAGATCAACGTGGAGCAGAATATCCCGCAGAGCATAACGTGGGTCATATGTATTATGCTAAGCCTCAATTAAAAGCATTTTATAAACATAACGATCCAACCAATAGCATGAACCCAGGTATTGGTAAAACCTCAAAATTAAAATATTGGGGAGATGAGTGTGGTTGTGGACATGCTCATAATGATGCTAATACAGAGAATAAAGAATAATAGTTTTATACTGAGCTTATTTAAGCAACAAGAAAGGCAGGTTAAAACCCGCCTTTTATTTTATCAATTAACTTGCAATCTCTTGAGCATATAAATAAAGCTCTTGTAGCTGTTTTAATTTTTCCTCGTTATCAGCATGTTCTTCAGCTAATAACTGAATAATATTAATATATTCGGTGAGTTTTTCTGGCGTTAACATCTCTTTTCTATGCGCCAACCAACGTTGTTGTTCGTCATAATTAAGTGTTGAAGGGTAATTTCTTGCACGATAACGGAAAAATAGCGGTTCCATTCTTGCATCTTCAAACGTTAAATCTAAAGCGGGTAAATTCTGAGGTTGTGTTGAGCGAATGATCTCCATCGCACTACGATCATTCTCACTGAAAAAACCATTATAAATTTGTGAATCAACATTATCGGATACAGCAAAAGGCGTTTGTTGAGCAAATATTTCCACGACTTTATTGCGTATTTCTGGATGAGAAAACAAGATCGCTTGGTTTGTTAAACAAGCATCAATATCTAAACCAATTCTATCTGCATCTTGCTGTCTCAATGTATTTTGTGGTGCCACAATTGGACATTTATTAATATGCAGTAATTTAATTGGAACAGGTGGCTCATCAACTGACAATTCACTACGTGGTGTATATAAACGCTCACGTAATTGGTCTGAGTCGAGAGTTAATAGAGGAGATATATCTGCGGCTAAGTCACAAACAATAACCGCATTACGATTATCAGGGTGCCACGCTAATGGGGCAACAAGACTTAAATTAGAACGCGCGGCACCAAACATACCTGAAACATGCACAATCGGTGTCATTGCGGGAATATCAATTAGCGCCTGCACTTTGCGTTTATCACGTAAATTAAAGAAATAATCAAACATTCTTGGTTGAGCTTGCTTTAATTTTTTTGCCATCGCAATGGTGGCATAAACATCAGACATCGCATCATGCGCATTTTCATGAGAAATGCCGTTGGCTTTGGTTAATAACTCTAAACGGAAACTTGGAAAACCGTCTTCATTTTCAGGCCAAACAATACCTTCAGGGCGCAGCGCATAGCAAGCACGTAAAACATCAAGTAAATCCCAACGCGAATTTCCTTTTTGCCAGCTATAAGCATAAGGATCATAAAAATTACGATAAAGGATATTACGAGTGACTTCATCATCAAAACGAAGGTTGTTATAACCCATAATACAACTATTAGGTTGGCTAAAAGCTTGATGGATCTGGCGAGTAAACTCTGCTTCAACCATCCCATTTTTTGCCGCAATTTGTGGTGTTATTCCTGTGATCATCACAGCTTCTGGATGGGGTAGATAATCATCATTAGGTTTGCAATAAATAACGAGAGGATCTTCAATAATATTGAAATCCATATCAGTTCTAACACCTGCAAATTGTGCTGGACGATCCAGTGCGGGGCGTGTGCCAAAGGTTTCGTAGTCATGAACGTAAAATGTGGGCGTTTTCGCTGAATTAGACAAGGTTTCCTACCGTAAGTTTATTGATGATTTTTTAAATCATTACTCAATGAGTTGTATTGGGCTTAATTAAGACTATGGTAAACCATAACGCGGTAAACGTGAAATGTCAGATCAAAGCACACTTATGTAGTGTTTAATATAGGGTGTGGCAGTAAGGATAAGTAGGAGTGTGCCACCACTAATATTGATTACTTTTTTCATGGTAATAATATTGATTTTTTGTGATGACAATAAAATAAAACCACAGCAAGCAATCAGCCAGATGGTCATCATTAAAATATGAATGGAAGATAAGGCAAGATAATTAACTAATGTTGGTGTTGACCCTGCATAGCTGGAAACAACCACGAGGTATAACA
This sequence comes from Proteus sp. FME41, assembly GCF_014897315.1. Taxonomy (GTDB): domain Bacteria; phylum Pseudomonadota; class Gammaproteobacteria; order Enterobacterales; family Enterobacteriaceae; genus Proteus. Next base: position 285,555 of record NZ_JABUYL010000001.1, read on the forward strand.
TAATTGCTTTAGGGTTAAGCACATTAGCAATATAAGCGGTTTTAATAGAGGCTTTTTGATGAATAATAGTGGTGTTTTTAGCCGCTTTTAATCCAGAGCGTATCAGTGAAATGCCAAGATAAATTAAATATAAGTTGCCAAGGAGAGTTAACACTATAAAAGCAGAGGGGGACGAAACTAAGAGTTTGGTTATTCCCAATCCTACTAAAATCCCGTGAGTAATAATGCCTAATGCAGTGCCTATAATCGTGATCAATAACCCTTTTACACCATAGGTTAGGGTATTGTCTAAAGCGATTGTAAAACTTGCACCCGGCGAGATAATGATAGGCAGTAAAGTAATAATAAAACCCAATATATCCATAGTATTATCTTCGCTGATTAGTCCTGATACTTTTTTAGTCTTCGTCGAAAAATTGCATACCGGAATAAGGATGTTGACGGCAAGCTTCTAAGCGACTTTTTAAATCACCCACATGGACTTCAAGTTTATGATGGTCAGGATCGTAAAAATAGAATGAATCGCCTTCACTTTTATTTTCTTTCCATGCAGTAATACCATGAGATAAAAGGTGTTGTTTAAAGGCTTCAAAATTATTTGCAGATAAACTGAAAGCATAATGGGTGTAATCACTGTCTTCAGTAATATGGCGTTTATCGTGAGATAAACATAACCATAAGGAGCCTAGTTGTAGGTAAGCGCCGTTATCCCATAAAGCAAGGGGCTTAAAACCTAATATTTCAGTATAAAAGGCAAAGCTTTTATTCACATTATTGACGGCGAGTGTTAGGTGGTTTAAATCAGTTAGCATGGCTTGAATATAGTTATGAAAGATACAGCTATTTTAGCAAAGGAAACCAAAGAAAATGAAATATATGATACCTATTTGTGCGTTTTATTGTGAATAACGGTAATAAAAGTAAAAGTGGATCTAGAACACGTAACTCAAATTGTTAACGTTAACTTATGTGCTTCATATCACATTAAAGCGATAAAATTGTTTGTTAACTTAAAAGTTAACGTTAACATTTAAGGGTGGAATGACTTTATAAGGCGCTTAACCAATGAACAAAGACTCAAAAAAATACTATGCGATCTTAAGTGCACTGTTATTTTTCTTCTTTTTTACCTGGTCTTCATCATTTTCATTAGTCTCTATTTGGCTAAACCAGTATGTCGGGTTAAGAGCGACTGACACAGGATTAATATTTTCTGCTATTTCTCTGATTGCATTATGTGCTCAACCTTTATATGGCTTTATTCAAGATAAATTAGGATTAAGAAAAAATTTATTATTAGTGATCGCCATCTTATTGATTCTTTCAGGGCCATTTTTTCTTAGTTTTGCATCAATATTACGCTGGAATATCTTTATGGGTTCCATTTTAGGGGGCTTATATGTCGGTATGACCTTTAATGCAGGGATTGGCGTATTAGAGTCATATACAGAGCGTGTTAGTCGTATTCGTGGTTTTGAATACGGTAGGGCGAGAATGTGGGGATCACTAGGTTGGGCATCCGCGACATTTATTGCTGGACACAATATTAATATCGACCCTAATTACAATTTTGTCATGGCCTCTATTTCTGGGGTTGTGTTCTTAATTCTTTTAGCTTTGTTAAAAACAGGTAAGTCCGACGCCTTTAATCAATTAGAACATGGTAAAACGTCGGCAATTACAATAAAAGACGCACTCAATTTACTTTCATTACCTCGTTTTTGGGCCCTTATTTTATTTGTGATTGGAACGTGTGTTTATGGTGTGTATGACCAACAGTTTCCAGTGTTTTTTTCATCACAATTTGCGACATTACAGCAGGGAAATGAAATGTACGGATACCTGAATTCATTACAGGTATTCTTAGAGGCTGGTGGCATGTTTCTTGCCCCTTTCTTGGTAAATAGAATAGGGGCTAAAAATGGTTTATTGCTGGCAAGTAGTGTTATGGCCGCACGTATTATTGGCTCGGGATTAGTTGAAGGGCCAATCTTAATTTCTTGTATGAAATTATTACATGCCGTTGAGTTACCGATTTTATTAATTTCAATTTTTAAATATAACAGTCAACATTTTGATAAACGTTTATCTTCAACACTGTATTTAGTGGGTTTCCAATGTGTAAGTTCTATTGTAGCGACATTACTTTCGCCATTAGCAGGTTATGGATACGATCATTATGGTTTTGCACCAACCTATATGGTGATGGGATGTATTGTGGCTGGAACAACACTTCTTTCCGCTGTCTTTTTATGCTCAGATTCAAAAGCTTTATTGCCATTTGATGTATTGCAGCATGAAGATCAAAATAAAACTCAACCCGTTTAATTGCTTTTTGATTTATCCTTTGTAGTGTCAATTTTGGCTACCGATAAAAATGTGTAGCCATTTTTTTATCATTAATGAACGTATATTTACTCATTAAACAATGTTGACTATATTTATTAATACATGTCATTCTAATTAATTGTTAATTAAGCAAAATCAATTAAATTTGTAAACATTGCTTGTTTATTGACACGATTAAGCGATAATCTTAAACAGAGCTATTTATCTTAAATATCAATTGTAAAGGTGTAGGAAATGGATAACGCAAACAAGCCGTCTTTCCAAAACGTACTGGAGTTTGTGCGTATGTATCGTCGTAAAAACAAAATCCGTCGTGAGATCACTGACAATGAGAAAAAGATCCGTGATAACCAAAAGCGTGTTCTTTTATTAGACAACTTAAGTGAATATATTAAGCCTGGTATGTCGATTGAAGATGTACTTGGTATTATTGCAAATATGCGTAGTGACTATGATGATCGTGTTGACGATTACATTATTAAAAATGCCGATCTGTCTAAAGAGCGCCGTGAATTATCTAAGCAATTAAAAGCGATGGGGGAAATTAAAAATCTTCCTGATCTAAAAGACTAATTGCTTTACTAAGTATAAGAAATTGAAGGCCTCTAAATTGAATATTTAGGGGCTTTTTTATTTTTGGCTTAATAAGCACTAAGTTAATTTGCTAATAGTTACCCAAAAAAAAGAACCCACTAAAAAGTGGGTTCTCAATTTAGAAGTATTATTAAGATATTCTTAATAACACTTTATTATCATTTTTGACTTTCAGCTTTAGTCATGACCGAAGAAGCATGATTAGTCGAACTATGTCCACCCGCACCTGTACGGCCTTTCTTATCAAAAGCAGGACGAGCGTCCCATGCTTTGATTTCGATTTCTGCAGGAGCATTATCAGACGCTGGTGCTTTTGTCATTGGTGAGCTTGCACGTAGTTGGCGCACAATAGGCTCTTGACGAATAACGACAGTAGCAGGTTTGCTTTCTTTTACTGGTTCCGCTTCTACTACAGGTTCTGCATTTTCTTCAGGTTTATTTTCAATAACAGCTTCAACAACGTCTTCAACATGACTTTCTTTGCACGGTTCAGCGTTTTCTTCAGTTGCAATTGGTGTAACAACAGGTTGTGATTCAAGAGCCGATGTTTCATTTTGATCACTTTCTACTGCTGTAGTGGCCATTTGTGCAACTTCTTTCGTCTCAACAACGTTTTCAGCTTGTTGTGAAGCTTCATGCATATAAGCTTCAGTTGTATTTAATACGGCTGAAATATTTTCTTTACGGGTGACGTGATCTTCTGTATTTACTTCATTAATCACATTATCGACAACACTTTCATCAACAGTGTTTTCATTGACGTCTGTTGATGCTGATTGCGGTGCTATAGCGACAATCTCAGCAACAGCATCAGCATCAGTTGTTGACTCAGTGCTCACAGTGACAGAGTAAGTTGATTCAGCTGTTTCTGTCTGAGCAATATCAGCAACAATGACTTCTGAAACAGCTGGTGCAATAGCGACCATCTGGGGATCAGCATGAGTAATGATGTTCTTTTCACCAAAGTATTCATTGGTGTTTTCAACAAATGCCGCATCGCTTATTGGTGTCACAGGATAACGAATAAACACTTTACCTGAAGCTAGTTCAGGAGAGGCAACCGCCATAGCTAGAGGCATTGGTGATACTGTTAAGGTACGCTCATCACGATAACGGCGACGACGTTGACCACTTACACGCAAATGACGAGGTGAACGACGAGAACGGCGAGGCATCACATTATCTTGCCCGTTGTTATCTTCATTTTTACTGTCATCGTGTGATTTTGAGGTATCAGATACCGCTTTTACTGCTTGCGTTTCATTTGTTTCAACATTTGCAACAACTACGGCTTTAGGGGCTACTTTTTCAGTAGAAACAGCTTTAGTTGGTGTTGTGGCAACGGGTGGCTCAGAAACAGGTTTTTCTGTTGTTACAGGTGCAACAGGTAAAGCACTATCGTTGTCAGTAACACGAATAGATTGCGTTAACTGGCGGCGAGTCCGACGTTGCATGGCAGGGCGACGAGGTTCTTCCTTCTTCTCTTCTACGCTGTCTTTAGCATCTGTTTCATTTTCAGCAACAGCAACTTGTGTTTTAGCGGCTTCTTGTTGTTGTTGGCGTTTTTCTTCTTGGCGACGACGTTGTTCTGCACGCTGTTCACGACGTTGCTGACGGCGAGCTTCGCGTTCCGCAATCTCTTGTTCGCTATTTGCTTCAGTTGTTACTGCATTTTGCGGTTTCTGATTGCGATTTTTACGGTTATCTTCGCTGTTCGTATTATCACGATTGCGGTCATTATCACGATTGCGGTCGTTATCACGATTGCGGTCGTTATCACGATTACGGTCGTTGTCGCGATCACGGCGATTATTGTTGTTACGTCGATTATTGTTGTTACGACGATCACGACGATTATCATTACTCTCTTTCTTATTTTCCTGTGGCTGTTCTTTAGTCACAGTTGGTTCTGGTTCACTACCAAATAAGTTAGAGAAGAATTTTGCAATAGAAGCAAAGAAACCTGCGCTTTGTACTTGTTCTGATTTAACAGGGGCAGCTTGGGTAGGCAGCGTTTTTTTGTTTTTTGCCGTTTCAGTTGTGTCTTCTTCTTGTAATCCAAAGGCTGAGATAGCCGGTTGTTCAGGTGCTTTACGCTCTGCAACAACATCATCTTCAGCTTCATTTGACTGATTTTCGTGGAATTGCGCTAAATTATAGCTAAGCGACGTAATCTCTTCGCCTTTACGTACACGAACAACAGAGAAATGAGGGGTTTGCATTTGGTCATTAGGGACAATAATCACTTTAACGTTAGATTGACGCAGTTCAATGTCAGTAACGGCTTTACGTTTTTCGTTAAGCAAATAAGAGGCGATTTGAACGGGCACAATAGCATGCACTTCATGAGTATTTTCTTTCAGCGCTTCTTCTTCAATCAGACGTAGCACAGAAAGAGACAGTGATTCGTTATCACGGATGGTTCCTGTGCCTAAGCAACGAGGACAAACATGATGGCTAGATTCACCCAATGAAGGGCTTAAACGTTGGCGCGACATCTCTAATAAACCAAAGCGAGAAATACGTCCAATTTGAATACGAGCACGGTCTTGGCGTACAGCCTCACGCATCCTGTTTTCAACTTCACGTTGATGGCGCACTGGCGTCATATCAATAAAGTCGATAACAATTAATCCGCCTAGGTCACGCAAGCGTAATTGACGAGCAATTTCATCAGCGGCTTCTAGGTTAGTATTAAAGGCAGTTTCTTCAATATCACCACCACGAGTAGAGCGCGAGGAGTTTATATCAATAGCCGTTAATGCTTCAGTAGTATCAATAACTAATGCACCACCGGAAGGTAAACGTACTTCACGCTGAAACGCAGATTCAATTTGTGATTCAATCTGGTAATGACTAAACAGAGGAACTGCACCTGTGTAATGACGAATTTTGCTGGCAAAATCACCACGGCCAATTGCTTCGATATGACTACGCGCCATTTCAACAACTTTAGCATTGTCGATTAAGATTTCACCAATGTCAGGGCGTAAATAGTCACGGAATGCGCGAACAATAACATTACTTTCCTGATGAATTAAAAAAGGTGCTGGGCGATTCTCTGCCGCTTTTTTAATGGCATCCCAGTGTCTTAAACGATAACTTAAGTCTTGTTGTAGTGATTCGGCTGATTTACCCACACCCGCAGTACGCACAATCAGGCCCATTCCATCCGGAATTTCAAGGCTTGATAAGGCTTCTTTGAGTTCAGTACGGTCTTCACCTTCGATACGACGAGAAATACCACCTGCACGAGGATTATTTGGCATTAATACCAAATAACTACCGGCAAGGCTGATAAAGGTCGTTAATGCTGCACCTTTATTACCACGCTCTTCTTTATCAACTTGAACAATGACTTCCTGACCTTCTTTTAAGACATCTTTGATGTTAGGACGACCATGGGAGTGATAATTACTAGGAAAATATTCGCGGGCTATTTCTTTAATAGGAAGGAAACCGTGACGTTCCGCACCATAATCAACAAAAGCGGCTTCTAGGCTGGGTTCAATTCGAGTGATTTTACCTTTATAGATATTCGCTTTTTTCTGTTCATGACCGGGGCTTTCGATATCCAGATCGTACAAGCGTTGCCCATCCACAAGGGCAACACGCAACTCTTCCTGCTGAGTTGCGTTAATTAACATTCTTTTCATATTGTGACTTACTCGTTATTTTCACGTTTTATAATGTGCCACTAACATACGTAATTACACTATTGATAACCGATGACCTCGTGTCTTTTACAAATGCGTCAACCTCACGGCTGTCGATTGTATAGAGGTGCAATATCTCGGTGAGTCTGATTTTTAGTTCAAAAATTCAGCACTCTTTAATTGAACACGATGTTTCAACTCAATAAGCGATGTATTTGTGGCATACTAAATTGTTTGATTTTCGACTATGTCTTACGCCATTGCTGCATTTTGAAAATCAAACAAACAAAATTTTCATAAATATACCTGATAAACATAATCAGGAGAGTCTGCATTATTCCATTGGTGTTAGGGTGATAGCAAGATGACTTTTCCGCTTTGGTGACTTTTTCTGTATAAATATGAGAGATTAGCTAATGTTTCGTCTTTTTCCCATTATTCAGGTTAAAATAGACGGCAGAATTGATGTTATTTTGCGCACCATTAAGTTATTTGTAATTTTTATTTTAAGAGAGCCCAAGAATCGCCACTATGAAATCATTTAATCAAGTTCAGTTCGTCACCATTGATGGCGATGAAGCCGGCCAGCGTATCGACAATTTTTTACTGGCACGCTTAAAAGGTGTACCAAAAAGTATGATTTACCGAATTATCCGTAAAGGGGAGGTTCGGGTTAATAAAGGGCGAATTAAACCAGAATATAAATTGAATGCGGGTGATATCCTTCGCATTCCACCGGTACGAGTAGCTGAAAAAGAAGAAATTGCGGTTTCACCAAAATTAGATAAAGTTGCAGCACTCACAAATTGTATTTTATATGAAGATGATCACCTAATGCTGATTAATAAGCCATCAGGTACGGCAGTGCACGGTGGAAGTGGATTAAGCTTTGGTGTTATTGAAGGATTACGTGCATTACGCCCAGAAGCTCGGTTTTTAGAGCTAGTGCATCGTCTTGACAGAGATACCTCTGGCGTATTGTTAATTGCGAAAAAACGCTCGGCATTACGTGCATTACATGAGCAATTACGCTTAAAACAGATGCAAAAAGATTACTTAGCATTAGTACGCGGAGAGTGGCAATCTCATGCTAAAGTCGTGCAAGCTCCTTTATTGAAAAATATTTTACAAAGTGGTGAGCGTATAGTGAAAGTAAGTAATGAAGGTAAGCCTTCAGAAACACGTTTTAAAGTGGAAGAACGTTTTGAGTTTTCTACGCTGGTAAAAGCCAGTCCTGTGACAGGAAGAACACACCAAATTCGTGTTCATGCATTACATGCAGGTCATCCTATTGCATTTGATGATCGCTATGGTGATCGTAATTTTGATACTCAATTGGTAGGAACAAAACTTAATCGTTTATTTTTACATGCAAGTTCTTTAACGTTTACTCACCCATCAACGGGCGAACAAATGCGAATTGAAGCGCCTATGGATAATCAATTACGTCATTGTTTACAAGTATTACGTAGTCAAAAATCTTAAGCCGCTCATTTTTATTGCGGCAGAAAATCCGAAAGTTCAATGCGCCCAATTAGCTGGGCGTATTGCTTAAATGGACTGAAAAAAAACGGCAAACTAAAACACGATTAGCCCTCTACTTTAGTCATGCATTGCTCAACAATTTTATCAATGTCCCACTCTTTAGGGAGTGATTTAGAACCGTTTTTACGCATTTCCATGTCAACACGGATAAACTCTGTAATACCGTAATTTTTAATGATGCTATCGTAAGTACATCCACACACTTCGATAATTTGAGGCATCAGTGCATCATCAGTAATGCCTGAACCTAATAGACAGCTGCTGACAAAATTCTTTTTAAATGAGGACACGTTGTCGTCTTTTTTATCTGAAACTACACTGTCTTGAAGAATACTTGCTGTGCTAGCCGTCTTAGTTGTGGATATCTCAGTATCTTTTTCATCAGAACAACTTACTAATGCTGCTGCCATCACTAATGCTGTTAAGACTGATGTTAGTTTATTCATAATACGCTTTATCGCTACATAAGATTAAAAATAAGATGAGCAAATTATTTTTGATCATCAGAGAAAAATAATGGGTTTATTCTTTGCGAGAGTAACATTTTATTCAATCGGATAAGTGGTAAACCAATTAAAGAATTTGGATCATCCCCTTCGAACTTATCAAAAAGGGTGATACCTAACCCCTCTGATTTAAAACTTCCGGCACAATTGAAAGGCATTTCTTTATTTAAATAGCAGGTAATTTCATCATCTGTTAAATGGCGAAAGTAGACTTGAAATAATTCACAATGTGTTTGATGCTCTAAAGTTAAGCTATTATATACTGTTAATCCGGTATAAAACGAGACACATTGCCCTGATGCTTGTTTTAATTGTGTAAAAGCATTATCAAAATTATGGGGCTTGCCCGTGATTTTTTTATTCAGCACACAAACTTGATCAGAACCAATTATAAGGTGATGTGGAAATTTAGCTTGTAAAGCGCTGGCTTTTTCATAGGATAAGCGAGTAACAAGATCGTGTGCACACTCTGTGGGCATTGGGGTTTCGTTAATTTCTGGAGACGCCTGTATAAAAGGCATTCCAAGCTTTTTCAGCAACTGAGCTCGAAAGGGTGAAGTAGACGCAAGAACGAGTGGCAACATATTTTTTTTAAAATCCGTAGCAAAATGATGCCTGACATTCTAAACTATGCGCCGCTGATAAAGCGAATTTTGGTGGAAAGGTGTAGATAAACCGCCTTTTTCTTTGACTATATTCCATTACAAAGATAATATGCGCGCCTTATGCAAAAGGTAAAATTACCCCTGACCATTGATGCGCTGCGAGCCGCTCAGAAGAGTTTAGACTATGACGGTCATTATTCTCCAGAGCAAGTAAGCCGCTTAGCTGAATCAGTGGTCAGTGTGGACAGTAATATTGATGTGGCTTTATCATTTGATATAGACCATCAGCGTCTTGCCGTGATTAAAGGACATTCCGATGTGGATGTTACTTTAGAATGTCAGCGTTGTGGTGGCCATTTTCCCTATCATGTTCACGCAACATATTGTTTTAGCCCTGTTGTCAGTGATGAACGGGCCGAGGCATTACCGGAAGGATATGAACCAGTCGGTGTAAACGAATTTGGTGAAATAGATTTGCTGGCGATGATTGAAGATGAAATAATCCTCAACTTGCCGGTAGTTCCGGTACATGATTTTGAACACTGTGAAGTGTCCGACGCGGATATGGTGTTTGGTGAACTCCCTGAGGAATTATCAGAGAAACCAAACCCATTTGCCGTATTAGCCAGTTTAAAGAAAAGTACTAAGGAGTAAGGTCAATGGCCGTACAACAAAACAAACCAACTCGTTCTAAACGCGGTATGCGTCGTTCTCATGACGCGCTGACAGTAACTCAAGTTTCAGTTGACAAAACTTCTGGTGAAACTCACCTGCGTCACCATGTAACTGCTGACGGTTACTACCGTGGTCGCAAGGTTATCAACAAGTAATTAGCTTTATAGCTCGTTGATACCTTGACAAATCTAACCATAGCGTTAGATGCGATGGGCGGGGACTTCGGTCCTCGCATCACAGTGCCTGCTTGTTTGCGGGCGCTGGCATCTAATCCTCATTTAAAAATATTGCTGGTAGGTCAACCAGACTCTATCTCTCCTCTGCTTGCAAATCAAAATGCCGAGCTAATCTCCCGTTTACACGTTATACCCGCAGAGCATATTGTCGCCAATGATGCTAAACCTTCACAAGCCATTAGGGCGAGTAAAGGAACTTCAATGCGAGTGGCACTTGATCTGGTGAAAACAGGTGAAGCACAAGCATGTGTAAGTGCAGGTAATACTGGCGTATTAATGGGATTAGCAAAACTTCGGCTTAATGCAATTGATGGAATTGAACGTCCTGCGCTGGTGTCAATATTGCCTAACCAGAAAAAAGGTAAGACAGTTGTTCTTGATTTAGGCGCCAACGTTAACTGTGATAGCAAAATGCTGGTACAGTTTGCGATTATGGGTGCAGTGATGGCTGAAGAAATAGCAGGAATTGATTCACCTAAAGTTGCCCTTTTAAATATTGGTGAAGAAGAGAGTAAAGGATTAGATAATATCCGCGAAGCCGCTACAGTATTAAAATCGACACCTAATATTCATTATATTGGTTATGTTGAAGGTAATGAGTTACTGACAGGCAAAACTGATGTTCTGGTGTGTGATGGCTTCGCAGGTAATGTCTCCCTTAAAACAATGGAAGGGGTTATTAGAGTTTTCCTTTCATTGATTAAATCTTCTACTACCGAAAATAAAAAAACGTCGTGGTGGATGAAAATATTGAAGAAGTGGTTACAAAAACGGCTAATTAAGCGTTTTGGACACATGAACCCCGACCAGTATAACGGTGCTTCTCTGTTAGGATTACGCGGTATCGTCATTAAAAGCCATGGTGGCGCAAATGAACGCGCGTTTACAGCAGCAATAGAACAGGCTGTTCATGCCGTCGAGCGAAAAATCCCAGAACGGATCGCTTCACGACTGACAACAGTATTACCCAAGAGCGATTGATAGAATGTATACAAAAATCTTAGGTACTGGTAGTTACTTGCCTGTACAAGTGCGAACTAATGCCGATTTAGAAAAAATGGTTGAAACATCTGATGAGTGGATTGTTACCCGAACAGGTATTCATGAACGTCGGATTGCAACAGAAGAAGAAACCGTTGCCGTAATGGGGGCAGGTGCCGCTGAAAATGCATTAGAAATGTCAGGCATTGATAGACAAGATATTGGTTTGATTATCGTTGCAACAACATCGGGTTCACATGCGTTTCCGAGTGCTGCATGTCAAATTCAAAATACACTGGGTATCCGTGATTGTATTGCCTTTGATGTTGCTGCGGCATGTTCAGGTTTTGTTTATGCATTAAGTATTGCGGATCAATTTATTAAAGCAGGTTCTGTCAAGCATGCTCTTGTTATCGGTGCAGACAGATTATCCCATGCTTTAGATCCTGAAGATCGCGGTACTATTATTTTATTTGGTGATGCAGCCGGTGCCGCAGTAGTGGGTGCATCAGAAGAAAACGGCATTATCTCTACCCATTTACATTCAGATGGACGTTTTGGCGATTTATTAGCATTGCCTTACCAGAGTAGAGAAAATGAAGAGTTACCTGCTTACGTTACAATGGCAGGAAATGAAGTTTTTAAAGTCGCAGTTCGTGAACTTGCCCACATAGTGGATGAGACACTTGACGCTAACAATATTGATAAATCTGAACTGGACTGGCTTGTGCCTCATCAGGCAAATTTAAGAATTATTTCAGCGACAGCGAAAAAGCTGGATATGACAATGGATAAAGTAGTGGTGACATTAGATCGCCACGGCAATACGTCAGCAGCATCAGTCCCAACAGCGTTAGATGAAGCTGTGAGAGATAATCGTATCCAACGTGGTCAGTTAATTTTACTAGAAGCGTTTGGTGGAGGTTTTACTTGGGGTTCTGCACTTATCCGTTTTTAATATTATCAGGAAAATAAACATGACTGATTTTGCAATGGTTTTCCCTGGACAGGGATCGCAAGCTGTTGGAATGCTAGCAGAACTTGCAGAGCACTATCCGATAGTGACTGAAACATTTGCTCAAGCATCTGATGTATTGGGTTACTCTCTTTGGGATCTCGTCCAAAATGGCCCTGAAGAAGAATTAAACAAAACGTGGAAAACACAGCCTGCATTATTAGCAGCATCCGTTGCTGTTTGGCGTGTATGGCAAGAAAAACAAGGCAAAATGCCACAAATGATGGCAGGTCACAGTCTTGGCGAGTATTCTGCTTTAGTCTGTGCGGGTGTTATTGATTTCGCAGCAGCAATTAAACTAGTAGAATTACGCGGACAGCTTATGCAAGAAGCTGTACCTGCAGGTACAGGCGCAATGTATGCCATTATTGGTCTGGATAATGATGCTATTGCAAAGGCATGCGAAGATGCGGCACAAGGGCAAGTTGTTTCACCTGTAAACTTTAACTCTCCTGGTCAAGTTGTTATCGCGGGTAACAAAGACGCCGTAGAGCGCGCAGGTGTTTTATGTAAAGAAGCGGGTGCTAAACGTGCTTTACCATTAGCTGTGAGCGTACCTTCTCACTGTGCTTTAATGAAACCTGCAGCGGATAAACTTGCAGTTGCATTACAAGAAATTGAATTTAAACAGCCTGAAATTCAGGTCGTTAACAACGTTGATGTGAAAGCACAAACCGAGGCTAATGCTATCCGTGATGCGTTAGTTCGTCAGCTTTATAATCCCGTTCGTTGGACTGAAACGGTTGAGCTTATTGCTGAAAAAGGTATCACACAACTATTAGAAATCGGCCCAGGAAAAGTATTAACGGGTTTAACAAAACGAATTTCTAAAGAAATGAATGCTACAGCAGTTAATGATATCGCATCATTGGATGCTGCATTAAGAAATGACTGAGGGATCTCATGGGATTTGACGGAAAAATAGCGCTAGTTACTGGTGCAAGCCGTGGTATCGGCCGTGCGATTGCAGAAGATTTAGTTGCACGTGGCGCAATCGTAATTGGCACCGCAACGAGTGAAAATGGTGCGCAAGCTATCAGCGAATATTTAGGCGATAAAGGTAAAGGTTTTGTGTTAAATGTCACAGAAAACGACTCTATCGAAAAATTTTTAGCAGATGTGCGTGCTGAATTTGGCGAAATTGATATTTTGGTCAATAATGCAGGTATTACTCGTGATAACCTGTTGATGCGCATGAAAGATGACGAGTGGCAAGATATTATTGACACAAATCTTTCATCAGTCTTCCGTCTGTCTAAAGCAGTTATGCGTGCTATGATGAAAAAACGTTATGGTCGTATAATTACCATTGGTTCTGTTGTTGGAACCATGGGTAACGCAGGACAGGCAAACTACGCGGCGGCAAAAGCGGGTGTGATTGGTTTTAGTAAATCATTAGCACGCGAAGTTGCTTCCCGTGGCATTACGGTGAATGTTGTTGCACCTGGTTTTATCGAAACTGATATGACTAGAGCATTAACAGAAGACCAAAAAGCAGGTATTTTATCTCAAGTTCCTGCTAACCGTTTAGGTGATGCCAAAGAGATTGCCAGTGCTGTAGCTTTCTTAGCTTCTGATGAAGCAAGCTATATCACGGGTGAAACATTGCATGTCAATGGTGGCATGTACATGATCTAATTATGGGGACGTCTTTATATTTGCTTTTTGCGTACAATATAATGCAAAATATAGCGAATAAAGTAGTCCACACAGTCGGGATTGGTTAGATCTTTTCCTGTATTTATAAACTAAGAAAATCATCGCGCAAGCGAGTTTTGATAGGAAATTTAATAGTATGAGCACTATCGACGAACGCGTTAAGAAAATCATTGTAGAACAACTGGGTGTTAAAGAGGAAGAAGTTGTAAATTCGGCTTCATTTGTTGATGACTTAGGCGCTGATTCTCTTGACACAGTTGAGCTGGTAATGGCTCTGGAAGAAGAATTCGATATCGAAATCCCAGACGAAGAAGCAGAAAAAATTACTACAGTTCAAGCTGCTATTGATTACGTTGAAAACGCAGGTAAATAAGCTTGCTAATCTAGGCGGTCACTCGACCGCCTATATTTTTAATCCTAAACTTTTTCCCTCCTTGGAGGATAAGCGTGTCTAAGCGTCGTGTAGTTGTGACCGGACTAGGCATGTTATCTCCTGTCGGTAATAACGCAGAAGCTTCTTGGGAAGCGGTGTGTGCCGGACAGAGTGGTATCGGCCTTATCGAAGATTTTGACACCAGTCATCATGCGACTAAATTCGCAGGATTGGTTAAAGATTTCAATCATGAAGATTATAATCTTTCGCGTAAAGACGCGCGCAAGATGGATCTTTTTATTCAATATGGTATTGCAGCTGGTGTGCAAGCCATGGCGGATTCAGGTCTTGAAGTAACAGAAGCCAATGCAAGTCGTATTGGAGCTGCTATTGGTTCTGGTATTGGTGGCTTAGGCCTTATCGAAGAAAACCACACGTCAATGACAAATGGTGGACCTCGTAAAATTAGCCCATTCTTTGTACCTTCAACTATTATTAACATGGTTGCAGGACATCTAAGCATTATGTATGGTCTTCGTGGCCCTACAATCTCTATCGCAACTGCATGTACATCAGGTGTTCATAATATTGGACATGCTGCACGTATTATCGCTTATGGTGATGCAGATGCAATGCTCGCAGGCGGTGCTGAAAAAGCAACCACACCATTAGGTTTGGGTGGCTTTGGTGCAGTTCGTGCATTATCTACACGTAACGATAACCCTCAAGCGGCTAGCCGTCCATGGGATAAAGATCGTGATGGTTTCGTGTTAGGTGATGGTGCGGGTGTTCTCGTTTTAGAAGAATACGAACACGCTAAAAACCGTGGCGCTAAAATTTATGCTGAAGTGGTTGGTTTTGGTATGAGCAGTGATGCTTATCACATGACTTCACCAGCAGAAAATGGCGAAGGTGGTGCGTTGGCGATGACAAACGCACTGAAAGATGCAGGTATTGCTTCATCAGTCGTGGGGTATATCAACGCACACGGAACATCAACAAATGCCGGTGATGTGGCTGAAGCACAAGCGGTTGAAAACGTATTTGGCAAAGGCACTGAGGTGTTAGTTAGCTCAACAAAATCGATGACAGGTCACTTATTAGGTGCTGCTGGAGCGATTGAGTCTATCTTTACTATTCTTTCGCTACGCGATCAAATCGTCCCTCCAACTATTAACCTCGATAATCAAGACGAAAAATGTCATCTTGATTTCGTTCCCAATAAAGCACGTAAAGTTGAGAACATGGAATATGCTCTGTGTAACTCATTTGGCTTTGGTGGGACTAATGGTTCAATTCTCTTTAAGCGCGTATAAACCGTTTTTTGTAGAAAATTGAAAAATGCCTAAAGGCCCAGGATTATTCTGGGTCTTTTATTTTGTCCTTTTACTGCCAGTTGTTTTATCATGTGCAGATTGATATCAATAACATAGATGTAAGGTGTGTTAGATGCATTGGGTAAACGGACAACAGCAGCAAAATGTTGATGCAAGTGACAGAGCAATACAATTTGGTGATGGTTGTTTTACTACACTGGCTATTGAAAAAGGAAAGCCCACCTTATTGTCTACACATATCAACCGCTTAAAACAAGGCTGTGATGTACTTTTTTTGCCTTATCCTAATTGGTCTGAATTAGAACGCCATATTATTGATATCGCCTCAGATACCCAAGTAAAAGGTGTTATTAAAGTGATTATCAGTCGTGGTTATGGCGGCCGAGGCTATTCTCCTAATGGGTTGTTTACACCAACAGTAATAACTTCTTTATCATCATATCCTGAACATTATCGCCACCAGCAAAATAAAGGTGTTTCGCTCGGTCTTAGTCCTGTTACTCTAGGGAGAAATCCCATGTTAGCCGGTATTAAGCATCTAAACCGCTTAGAACAAGTGCTTATCAAGTATCATTTAGAAAAAACAGAATTTGATGATGTATTGGTGTGTGATAATGAAGGATATTTAGTTGAAGCGAATGCTGCTAATCTTTTTTGGCGTAAAGGAAAGACTCTTTTTACGCCTGATCTTACAGATTCAGGCGTAAATGGCATTATGCGCCAATCGATTTTTCAAATAGCTCAAAATTATCATTGGAAAATTGATATTGTGAGAGAGAAACCGGAAACCCTTTATCATGCGGATGAAATTTGGTTAACAAATAGCTTGATGCCAGTGATCCCAGTTTCACGCATTACTTTTTCAGATGATAAGTGCTATCAGTATCCTTGTAGAGAGTATTATCATGTTGTTTTACAACACTGTTTGTCACTTAAATAGAATTTGATGAGTTATAAATGAAGATAAAAAAAATAGTATGGATAGTTTTTTTTGCCTTATTGATTAGCCTTGGTGCAGTTGCATTGTATATGATGCAACATATTCGAGGCCTAGAAGAAAATATTGTTGTAAAACAAGATGAAATGCTACTGACTGTGCCAGCAGGAACAGGGCGTGTTGCCATGGAGCAACTATTAATAAAAAATAATCTGCTTAATGAAAGCGATTATTTTCAGATGTTATTAAAAGCGAAACCAGAACTAAGCCAATTTAAAGCAGGAACCTACCGTTTAACAAAAGGTATGACACTGCGAGATATTTTGTTACTCATCAAGAGTGGTAAAGAGGCTCAATTTACAATCCGCTTTATTGAAGGTAGCCGTTTAAAAGACTGGCAATCTATCTTTGAACAAGCACCTCAATTGAGTATTATCGCTCATACGATGGATAGCGATAAATTGCGTCAAGAAATAGGAATAAAGTCTGAAATAGTGAATTTAGAAGGCTGGTTTGCACCAGATACATACCATTACACAGCGGGTACGACAGACGTCGCAATTTTAAAACGTGCCTATCAACAAATGGAAAAAACATTAGAAGAAGAGTGGATTAAACGCGATAGTGACTTACCGTATAAATCGGCTTATGAGATGCTTATCATGGCATCAATCATTGAAAAAGAGACGGGCATTGATGCGGAAAGAACAAAAGTCGCGTCTGTTTTTGTTAATCGATTAAAAACTAACATGCGATTACAGACCGACCCAACGGTCATCTATGGTTTAGGTGATAAATATAGAGGCACGATTTATCGTAGTGATTTAAATGGTTATACCCCTTATAACACGTATCAAATTGATGGATTACCGCCAACACCAATAGCAATGCCAGGTGTTGCTTCAATTAGAGCTGCTGCACATCCGGCGGATACGCGTTATCTTTATTTTGTTGCTGATGGAACGGGTGGTCATAAATTTTCAACCACACTTAATGAACACAATAAAGCCGTCGCACAATATCGACGCTTACAACAAAGATAATTATGAACAACAGTAAATTTATTGTAATTGAAGGATTAGAAGGCGCTGGAAAAACCAGTGCAATTCAAACCGTTATTGATACATTAAAAGAAAAAAACATTACTAACTTAGCATTTACTCGTGAGCCTGGTGGCACACCGCTCGCAGAAAAATTGCGTGAACTTATCAAACAAGGTATTGAAGGCGAAAAAGTTACAGATAAAGCCGAATTATTAATGTTATATGCCGCACGCGTTCAGCTTATCGAAAATGTGATAAAACCTGCCCTTGCCGAGGGGAAATGGGTGATTGGTGATAGGCATGATCTCTCTTCGCAAGCCTATCAAGGTGGGGGACGAGGTTTGGATAAAGATCTTATGCTGTCACTTCGTAATACGGTTCTTGGTGATTTTCGCCCTGATTTGACGTTATACCTTGATTTAGATCCTGCTATTGGTTTAGCGAGAGCAAGGGCTCGTGGTGAGTTAGACCGAATTGAAAAAGAATCGATGGACTTCTTTTATCGTACTCGTGAGCGTTATCAGGCCTTAGCTAAAGGTGATGAGACTATTATCACCATTGATGCATCACAAGTTATCGAAAAAGTACAAGCAGATATCCGCCAAACGCTAACCACATGGTTAGTCCAGCAGGAAAATAAAGTATCATGAATTGGTATCCTTGGTTAAATCAGGCATATCGGCAACTTATTAGTATGTATCAAGAAGGGCGAGGTCATCACGCTCTGCTTTTACATGCAACAGAAGGGATGGGGGCAGAGGCACTCTCTTATGGCTTAAGTCGTTGGTTAATGTGTCAGAATAAACAGGGATTAAAAAGTTGTAACGAGTGCCATAGCTGTCGCTTGATGCTTGCTGAAACACACCCTGATTGGCATATTTTACAAAGTGAAAAAGGTAAGTCATCAGTGGGTATTGAAGCGGTCAGAAAAATCACTGAAAAACTAGAACACCATGCTCAACAAAGTGGTGCCAGAGTGGTTTGGATAAAAAATGTCGAAGCATTAACTGAAGCTGCAGCAAATGCATTGTTAAAAACGTTAGAAGAGCCACCTAAAAATACTTATTTTTTAATGAATTGCCAACAGCCTGAAGTTTTATTAGCGACATTACGTAGTCGTTGTTTCTGTTACCATTTATCAACGCCAGATATTCAGCCGGCAATACATTGGTTACAGCAACAGTTACCGAATATGACTTATGCCAATGGGGTAACAGCGCTTAATTTATCGCAACAAGCTCCTCTTTTGGCGTTGTCATTATTAAAAGATGAATGGCAAGAAAGAAATACCTTCTGTCAAGCGTTACAAACCAGCTTACAACAACATGATTTATATGTATTTTTACCACAATTAAATCAAGATAATATTGATCGCCGATTGTACTGGTTATTATCACTGTTACTTGATGCATTAAAATATCAAACAAATGCACAAGCCTATTGTGTTAACCAAGATCAACAGCCTTTAATTATGGCATTATCACAATGGCCTTCATCTGTATTGTTAACCACAATTGATGGCTGGAAACAGTGTCGTTATCAAATAATGACTATTCCTGCCTTAAACAAAGAATTATTACTGGCAGAACAACTGCTAGATTGGGAAAATCAGTTAGTAACACGAAATTAATCCGTCATATAAAATTAATTGCGGTTTAGCTGTAATAAATAACATCTATAAGTCATATCAGATAAATGAGAGTACGTTATGTTTTTAGTTGATTCACACTGCCATCTCGACAGCTTAGATTATGAAAATTTACATAAAAATATTGATGATGTTGTCGAAAAAGCACAGCAGCGTGATGTTCAATATATGTTAGCTGTAGCAACAACTTTGCCCGGTTTCAAAAATATGCGTGAGCTTATCGGAAAACGTGACAATATCGCATTCTCTTGCGGTATCCATCCTTTAAATTTAGACGAAGGTCATGACGTTGAAGAGTTAGCACGCTTAGCGGCAGCCCCCGACGTGGTTGCCTTAGGTGAAACAGGGTTAGATTACTATTACCAACAAGAAAATGCGGCATTACAACGTGATATTTTTCGTGAGCATATTCGTATCGGTCGACAAGTCAACAAACCCGTTATCGTACATACACGCAGTGCTCGTGAAGACACCTTGTCGATTTTAAAAGAAGAGAAAGTACAAGATTGTGGTGGTGTATTACATTGCTTTACTGAAGATAAAGAAACCGCGACTAAATTACTTGATCTTGGAATGTACATCTCTTTTTCAGGCATTGTGACATTTAGAAATGCAGAACAAATTAGAGAAGCCGCACGCATTGTGCCACTGGATAGAATTTTAGTTGAAACAGATTCGCCATATTTAGCACCCGTGCCGCATCGTGGTAAAGAAAATCAACCCGCTTATGTCCGTGATGTCGCTGAATATATGGCTGTATTAAAAGGCGTGAGTGTTGAAGCGTTAGCACAACAAACAACACGTAATTTTGCTACTCTTTTTCATATTCAAAATTTATCCGCTTAATTAAGTTGTTCAGGAATTAAAATAGATAATAAGGTGATAGAAATGGCAGAAGAAACAATTTTCAGTAAGATTATTCGTGGCGAAATTCCGGCTAACATCGTTTTCCAAGATGATACAGTTACCGCATTTCGTGATATTTCGCCTCAAGCACCCACACATATTTTGATTATTCCTAATAAATTGATCCCCACCGTAAATGATGTGACTGCGGAAGATGAGCAAGTGTTAGGACACCTTTTTGTGGTTGCTGCAAAAATTGCCCAACAAGAAGGTATTGCTGAAGATGGCTATCGTTTAGTGATGAACTGCAATAAACATGGTGGACAAGAAGTTTTCCATATCCATATGCATTTACTGGGTGGTAAATCATTGGGGCCATTATTAAGCCAATAATCAATATGATGCTAAAAGTAAGATAACAGGAAGTAATACATGATAAGACAAGGTAAGGCTATTTACGCATTACTTATTGCTGTATGTATGACGACATTGCTTTCTGGATGTTTATCATCTCATTCAGATAATAAACTCTATTTTAATCGTCAGCAGGCCATTATTATGGAGCCCTCAGTATTAGTCGTGGGTATTGTGGCTGGGCAACCGACACTCGACCACCATGCTAATGGTACAAGAGCGACAGTAATGCTATCAAATACACAATCTTATCCTGTCTCTATCCGTTATCGTTTTTACTGGTATAACGAACAAGGGCTTGAAATATCGCCTGCTGGGCATGTAAATGATGTAACTATTCTGGGTGATGGTGATATGGAAATTAGCGCTGATGTGCCAGATAAAACCATTAGTTATGTCAGAGTTTATCTCTTTACTTAGGATAAGGTAACGCGAGTATGAAAAGACTTCTATTTGTGGCGATGTCTGTATTTTTATTAGCAGGTTGTCCATCCATGTTGCCACAACAACCGCCTGTCCCTATAGAGCCTGTTACGCCTACAGTGCCAGTAGAGGAACCCTCTAAACCGATAGAACCACCAATTGAAGTAGTGCCAACACCCCCTAAAATCACTAGCATTAATTGGAATGCGGCAGTGACACCTTTAATAAGAGAGATGGCAGTTACTGACGATTTAGAACCGGGTAAATTAATCGTTGTTGATAATGTTAAAAATAACTCAGGTGGAAATATCCAAGCAGTTAATGCCGCCAATACGATTATCGAATCAGTTAATAGTATTAGCGCGTTACAAACGGTACCTTATGCACAAATGATGTCAGCACGAAAAGCGCTAGGTCTATCAGGAGAAGACAGCCTTGGTCTTCGTAGTGCCGCAATTGGCTTAGCTCGCTATTTAAAAGCAGATTATATTTTATTCTCAACGGTTGATGGTAAAAAAGATAATCGCGTCATCAGCATGCAGTTAATGTCGGTTTCTTCTGGTGAAATTCTTTGGACTGGGCGTCATCAAGTTGAGTGATCCGCATTACCTAAGTTTGCTTAATGCCTTGCAAGCGCTTTTCCCTGCAATGGCATTAAGTAAATGGAAAGTTGCTGCATTAGAAGGATCTGGCGGTGGCGCTTTTCGCGTACAATATGCAGATATTGATTGGGTCGCTCGCTATTATGGTGATGAAAAAAAAGCGCTTTATGTACATGGAAGAAAAGAGTATGTCATTTTAAAGCAGCTTGCCGGCTCTAATTTATCACCTAAAGTTGCTGCACGTTATAAAGAGTGGTTTTTTCTTTATTGGTTGCCTGGCAAACATCTTACTCATCAATCACTTTTTAGCACTTATTTAAAGCCCCTTGCTGAAAAAATAGCCACATTACATCAACAAACACCGCTAGGATTTCCTCTTAATTTAAACCACGAGTTATCTGTTTATTGGCAGGGTATAGATAAAAAACGGTTATCAGCGAGATGGTTAGGCTTACAACAGTATTTTTTACGCCAACCTCGGTGTAATCTCATAAAGTACGCGCCAGCTCACATGGATTTACACGTTGAGAATATTCTTCTTGGTAATTCAGGTATAAAATTTATTGATTGGGAATATGCTGCCGATATTGATACCGCAGACTCGTTAATGACGTTCTTTGCCACAAATCAATTAAATGAAATCCAACAAAATACATTTTTGGATTATTATTGTTCGTATCATTGTCATTATACGCAGTCAAAAGAGATTTCTTTTTATTCTATAGAAGAGTTAAGAGAACGTATTCTTTCAAGAGAACCATTCATTTTTTATATGATGCTAATGTGGTATGAAGTCCGTTGGCAGCAAACAAAAGATGAATCATTTTTAATAATGTCTGAACCTTTACGTCACTATTTTAGTCTGATGAATTAACGACATTATCTTGTCAAAATTACAAAGAGAGGAATGTTATGGGTCCGGTAATGCTTGATGTTGAAGGGTATGAACTCGATAGTGAAGAGCGTGAAATTTTAAAGCACCCTCTTGTCGGTGGATTAATCCTTTTTACCCGCAACTTCCACAATGCTGAACAATTAAATGAATTAGTCCGCCAAATCCGTGATGCGTCTCATGAGCGTCTTGTCATTGCAGTTGATCAAGAAGGGGGTCGAGTACAACGATTCCGTGACGGTTTTACGCGCATACCAGCAGCACAATCTTACGCGGCATTAAATGAAAGTTATCAAGCAAGCCATTTAGCACAAGAAGCTGGCTGGTTAATGGCGTCAGAAATGATTGCTATGGATATTGATATCAGCTTCGCACCTGTTCTCGATTTAGGGCATAACTGTATTGCTATTGGTGAACGTTCTTTCCATGATTCACCTGAGATTGCAATGACTATGGCAGAAAGCTTTATTAAAGGTATGCGTTCTGCGGGTATGAAATCAACAGGCAAACATTTCCCTGGACATGGTGCGGTAAGAGCGGACTCTCATAAAGAAACACCTCGCGATGATCGCGCTTTAAATGATATTCGCCAACGCGATATGTCAATTTTTAAAGATTTTATTCAACGCCAGTTATTAGATGCCATTATGCCAGCGCATGTTATTTATTCTCAGGTTGATGAGCGTCCTGCTAGTGGTTCATCCTACTGGCTGAAATCCATTTTACGTGAACAATTAGGCTTCCAAGGCGTTATTTTTTCTGATGATTTATCGATGGAAGGCGCAGCT
This sequence comes from Proteus sp. FME41, assembly GCF_014897315.1. Taxonomy (GTDB): domain Bacteria; phylum Pseudomonadota; class Gammaproteobacteria; order Enterobacterales; family Enterobacteriaceae; genus Proteus. The sequence continues at coordinate 308,679 of NZ_JABUYL010000001.1, forward strand.
ATTATGGGAAGTTATGCAGAAAGAGCACAACGTTCACTGGATGCTGGCTGTGATATGCTTTTAGTGTGTAATAACCGAAAAGGGGCGGTGAGTGTGTTAGATAACCTGTCCTCTGTCAAAGCAGAACGAATTTCCACATTGTACCATCACCGAGGTCGTTACACATTGAGTGAGCTACAAACTTCTGATCGTTGGAAACAAGCGAATCAGTTGCTGACCCAATTACAGGAGCAATGGCAGGAGCGCGCATGATTATATATTTACATGGTTTTGATTCCACAAGTCCTGGAAATCATGAGAAGGTTTTACAGCTACAGTTTATTGATCCTGATGTTCGTTTTCTTAGTTACAGTACGTTGCATCCTCGACATGACATGCAACACTTACTAAAAGAGACGGATAAAGTGATTAAATCCACGAAAGATCCTGTATTAATTTGTGGTGTTGGATTAGGTGGATATTGGGCTGAGCGTATTGGTTTCTTATGTAATATTCGTCAGGTGATGGTTAATCCTAATCTTTTTCCTTACGAAAATATGACAGATAAAATCGACAGGCCTGAAGAATATTTAGATATTACAACGAAATGCATAAAAGATTTTCGCTCTAAGAACAAAGACAATGCGTTAGTCATTTTATCCCGAAATGATGAAGTTTTAGACAGTCAGCGTTCTGCTGATGAATTATCACCTTATTATTCTGTGATTTGGGATGAAGTGCAGACACATAAATTTAAGAGCCTTTCTGAACATTTGTTTAAAATTAAAGCATTCAATAGCAAAAATTAAGACTGAATAAGTGAGTTTAAAATGGGTGGAATTTTTCCATCCATTTTTTTATCTTATAAGCCTAAAGTCCCCTGTTTTTGTGTGATCTTTCATTTTTTACCATTTGTTTACGTGTGATCTTTTATCACGTAAATGATCACGTTCTATCCCTATTTCTTTATACCTTCTTTATATTTAATTAATTGTATATCTTGAATAAAATCGATACTTACCTCTTTAATAGAGTTATTTTATCGTCATAAAAAGGCGAGTTACCCCTCGGTTCTTCAAAAAAGAGATATGAATATTCAAATTTTTTTGATATAAATCAACTTTGGTATGACCATCTTCCCAATTAATTTGTTTGAAAACAAAATAACAGCCGAAACGATTTAACTGTCGTTATATAAGTAGATTTCACCAAGGCTATTTAAATAACAACAGTAAATATCTTTATGGAGTGACGCTAAATGTCATTAACAAAAATTGTTATTGTCGGTGGTGGTGCAGGCGGTTTAGAACTTGCAACTAAATTAGGCAATAAATTAGGTCGCAGCAAAAAAGCAGAAATTACCTTAGTCGATCGCAATAATAGCCATTTGTGGAAACCACTTTTACATGAAGTAGCAACAGGCTCTTTAGATGATGGGGTTGATGCATTAAGTTATTTAGCGCATGGCTATAACCATCATTTCAACTTTCAATTAGGTTCATTAACTGGGCTTGATCGCGAGCAAAAAAATATTACGCTAGCGGCTATATATGATGAAGCACAAGCGTTACTCGTACCAGAACGTACACTTGATTATGACATTTTAGTCATGGCGTTGGGCAGTAAATCAAATGATTTTGGTACGCCGGGTATTAAAGAAAATTGTATTTTCTTAGACAGTCCTCAGCAAGCTCATCGTTTCCATAATGAAATGCTGAATTTATTCTTAAAATATTCTGCAGATACCCATGCTCAAGAAGAGGATCGTAAAGTTAATATTGCGATCGTTGGTGGTGGTGCTACGGGCGTTGAACTTTCGGCTGAATTACATAATGCTGTACGTCAACTCAATAGCTATGGATTAAAAAAACTAGCACCTTCTGCACTCAATATTACGTTAGTTGAAGCCGGAGAACGTATTTTACCGGCCTTACCTGTACGTATTTCAAGTGCAGCACACAATGAATTAACGAAATTGGGTGTAAGAGTCATGACCAAAACAATGGTCACTAGTGCAGATGATGATGGATTAAATACCAAAGAGGGTGAGCATATTGATGCTGATTTGATGGTATGGGCTGCGGGTATTAAAGCGCCTGATTTTATGAAGGATATTGCAGGGTTAGAAACTAACCGTATAAATCAATTGGTAGTTAAACCAACCTTACAAACAACATTAGATGAGTCTATTTTTGCAATTGGTGATTGTGCTTCTTGCCCCCGAAAAGAAGGGGGTTTTGTTCCACCTAGAGCACAGTCTGCACATCAAATGGCAAGTCGTTGTTATGGCAATATTTTAGCAATGTTAAAAGATAAACCTTTAAAAGATTATGTGTATACCGATCACGGCTCATTAGTTTCCTTGTCTAAATTTAGTACCGTAGGAAGCTTAATGGGTAATTTGATGAAAGGTGACATGATGATTGAGGGGCGAATTGCTCGTATTGTTTATATCTCTTTATATCGTATGCATCAAATTGCGTTGCATGGTTACATCAAAACGGGGCTCATGATGTTGGTCGGATCAATCAATCGAGTGATCAAGCCCAAGCTAAAACTTCATTAATTTATCTTTTGTTTTGGTGATAAAACAAAAGTTATCTTTTAAAGCCCTCATCTTATATGAGGGTTTTTTATCTATTTTTTCTTTTAAATTAAATAATTAAATGAGAATATCTAAATAAGATAAATAATCTTAGCATAAAGCACTAGATGATTTATCTGTTTATACCGAAAATAACCAATAACTCTAACGCTTAATAGGGTAATGATAAATATAATTTTATTATTAAGGCTAAACTAATAATATTAAAGATAGAATTTGTTTTTTATTATTACGGTAAATTATTTAAGACTTTTCTTAAATAAAAAAGGATGTTTAATTCATTAATTTATCAAATAAAGTGTTATGGTATTTCGCAGATTTGAATTAGACAAATAATGAATAGAATCCATTAGGCATAAGCTTAAGGTGTTATTTTTATTCCAATTTAATGAGATAAAATGTTTTCATAAATCTTGAAAGTAATTTTTATAATATGACTTAAAAATAAAATATTGACAGTTTTTAAGCGACAATTGTTAACTTGGTGTTATCATAATGATGTATTATAAATAGCATAACGGTGTCTATACTTGTCAGCCAAATAAATTAAGATCACTTTTAATATAATGGGTAAATCTTAAGGATATGGTAGGTATTTATTTAATTAAGTAATTAAAACAGAAATAAGTGGTGTATTTAACATGTCATAAATACGTAGTTTACTTATTATGTTAATCAGCAAGGACGTTGAATTAAGCTATCAGATAAATGCATTCATTTATTGAATATCAAATATATTAGCCAGTTATCGTAAAAAAGTGGCTTTGTTCTGTATCTGTAGCAATTAAGGATAAAACAAATAAAAAGGGGTAAAAGTGAGTGTTGATGTCAGAAAGTACACACTGATAGGACTAATCATTGTATTAGCTATTCTTTCATTTATTGCATGGAGGTGGGTATTTCCCCAGCCTCAATTCGCTCATGTCGTTTCAGCTACGCCGATTAAATCGACAGTTTTTGTAACAGAAGAGTATTGCCATAGAATCGGTTTACCCACGCCTTTTACACCAGAAAAATTATCACGATTTCATCCCGCGGAACAAGAATGTCGCGTGTTTTATATGATTGAAGCGCTCAATAATAGCAATATTGCAAATTTCCCTTACCCTCAATTCAAAGAGTGTATTCCGATTTATCGTCAAGAGCGCAGAATTGTTGGTTATGATGTGCTTTATACAATTGATGGAACACCGGGCAAAGTACGCACCACATTTAAACCGGGTGAAGTGATTGCTTTAGATGCGGATGGTCGGTTGATTTTAGAACAAGAACCTTATTGTTCTATGAATGAAAAAATTCCTTGTCGTAAAGATTAACTCTAGCAATATAAAAAAGGCGTAATGAAGAAGTAAAATCACACTTCAGTTACGCCTTTTTGTTGTGCTAAATAACCACTAAAGTATGGTTATTTAGCCTTATGATCATCAAAAGCAGTTAGCATATCATCAATAAAAGTGAGTCGTTTTTCTCGATCAATCAAATCAATGACGAACTTCAATTTTGATGGACCATCTAAGCGAAAAATAGCAGGTTGTTCTTGAAGTAAGCTAATTAAGTAGCTTGGATCAACCTTATTTTTCTCACCAAACTCAATAAATCCACCTTTATCATGCGCTTCAATACGAGTGATACCTAGGTTCATCGCATTTAAGCGAATGGCGGCATTACGCAGTAAATAACGGCCTGCATCAGGCAACTTACCAAATCTATCAATTAATTCAGCTCTTAAATCATTAAGTTCATTTAAATCAATGGCACTCGCAATTCGTTTATAGAATGAGAGTCTAACATTTACATCAGGAATATAATCATCAGGTAACAAGACTGGCATTCTTAATTCAATTTCAGTTTGCTGGTTTGTGAGATCTTCAAGTGATGGCTCTCTGCCTTCTTTGAGCGCCTCTACTGCGCTTTCTAGCAATTCCATATAAAGTGAAAAACCCACGGTATTCATTTGACCACTTTGTTCTTCACCTAATAGCTCTCCTGCACCTCGAATTTCTAAGTCGTGAGTGGCTAATGCAAAACCTGCACCCAGATCTTCAAGTGAAGCGATAGCCTCTAAACGCTTATGAGCATCTTTTGTCATCGCTTTAGGATGTGGTGTTAGTAAATAAGCATAAGCTTGGTGATGCGAACGTCCCACACGACCTCGTAATTGGTGTAATTGAGCTAAACCAAAGTGATCGGCACGCTCAATAATAATGGTATTTGCACTGGGAATATCAATCCCTGTTTCGATAATAGTTGTGCAAAGAAGGACATTAAAACGCTGATGATGAAAATCATTCATTACACGTTCAAGGTCACGTTCACGCATTTGCCCATGCCCAATTCCAATACGAGCTTCAGGAACGAGAGTAGCCAGTCTTTCACGGGCTTTTTCAATATTTTCAACATCGTTATACAAGTAATAAACTTGTCCGCCACGCAGAGTTTCACGCAAGATGGCTTCACGAACCACTAAATCATCGTATTCACGCACGAAGGTTTTGACGGATAAGCGCCGCGCAGGAGGGGTAGCAATAATGGAAAGATCGCGCATACCACTCATTGCCATATTTAGCGTACGTGGGATAGGGGTAGCTGTTAGTGTTAAAATATCCACATTAGCACGCATCGCTTTAATACGCTCTTTATGCCGAACGCCAAAACGGTGTTCTTCATCGACAATTAATAACCCTAAATCTTTCCATTGAATACTCGGCTGAAGTAGCTTATGTGTACCAATGACAATATCAACCGTACCTTCTGCCAGTTTTTCTGTGATGAGTTGCTGTTCTTTTGCACTACGAAACCGTGAGATCATCTCAATATTAACGGGCCAATTGGCAAAACGATCACGGAAATTATCAAAATGTTGCTGAGCCAGCAGGGTGGTTGGGACTAAAATGGCAACTTGCTTATTATTGTTCACTGCGAGGAATGCAGCACGCATTGCCACTTCAGTTTTACCAAAACCCACGTCACCGCAGACTAATCTGTCCATTGAAATGGCTTGGCACATATCACTTAATACGGCATTGATTGCCGTTTCTTGATCTGGTGTGGTTTCAAAAGGAAAACTTTGACGGAAAGCGTGGTACTGCTCTTTATCCATTTTAAAGGCAAAGCCCGTTTTTACTTCACGTTGAGCATATACATCTAACAGTTCAGCAGCGACATCACGGACTTTTTCGGCGGCTTTTTGGCGAGCTCTTACCCAGGCATCACCCCCTAATTTATGTAATGGGGCATTGTCGTCAGCACCACCTGAATAACGACTGATTAAATGAAGTGAGGAAACAGGAACATAAAGTTTGTCATTACCTGCGTAACTCAACATTAGGTATTCTGCTTTCACACCGCCTGCTTCTAAGGTTGTCATACCTTGATAGCGACCAACGCCATGCTGAAGATGCACAACAGGTTGTCCAATGCTTAATTCAGCAAGGTTACGGATTAAGGTATCAGTATTAATGGCTCGGCGATTATCTTGGCGGCGGCGATTGACACGTTCACCCAACATGTCGCTTTCACAGATCATCGCCAATTGACGATGGCTATCAATAAAACCATGTTCAGCAGCGCCAATGATAAAGTAAAAACCTTTCTTTTTAGCATCAGATAATTCAATGATCTGTTTAGGTGCTATTTTTATTCGTGATAAAAGCTCTTGTACAGTTTCGCGTCGGCCTTCACTTTCAACAGAGAAAATAACACTGCCTGAAAATTGCTCTTGGAATCGGCGTAAGTTATCTAAAGGTGACTTGCTTTGAGCATTAATCGATAAATCAGGAAGTGGTTGATAACCTAAATTAGTTTGACCTGCTTTTTCTGGCAATGTTTCAGTTTTAAGTTGAATACGAGGCCACTGTTTAAGCTCTTTATTAAAAGTATCAACATTGAGCCAAATATCATCAGGGGGAAGTAAAGGACGCATTGGGTCAACGCGACGGCTTTCAAAACGCTGATTGATGTCTTGCCAAAATTTATCGGCACAATCTTGTAGATCTTGCGTAATGATCAGGGAGTTTTTAGGAAAATAAGCAAATAAATGAGATAAAGGTTGTTCAAAAAACAGTGATTGCCAATATTCAATTCCTGTGGGCAAAATGTGTTTGCTGACTTGTTGATAAATATGTTCAGGATCACGCCTTACATCAAAGCGCTCTCGCCACTGGCTACGAAAGAGTTCAATAGCATTAGCATCAGTGGGAAATTCATGGGCAGGCAATAAATTGATTTGATCAACTTCTATTAATGTTCGTTGTGTATCAACATCAAAAGTACGTAAGCTATCAATCTCATCATCAAAAAAATCAATACGATAAGGAAATTCACTTCCCATAGGAAATAAATCAAGCAATGCGCCTCGTGTGGCATATTCACCATGTTCTAATACTTGCTCTACATGGCGATATCCCGCTTCATCTAATGTTTTACGCAAATTATCACGAGAAAGTACCTCTCCTTTCTGCATTACCAGCGCATGACCTGCGAGATAATCTGTAGGGCAGACTTTCTGCATTAACGTATTGACGGGTAAGATTAAAATTCCCTTGAGAAGTGATGGGATACGGTATAGCGTAGAAAGGCGGTTTGAGATAATTTCTTGATGAGGTGAAAAACTGTCATAAGGCAGTGTTTCCCAATCCGATAATGTCTCTACTGGATAATCACAAAACTGACGGATTTCATCTTGTAAACGTAATGCATTTTGCATGTCACGAGTAACAAGAACGACTAATCCAGAATGACGTTTGATGATCTCGGCACATTCTAGAGCACAAGCGGCACCCGTCAGTTGACCTAGCTGGCGAGTATCCCCTTGTTTTACAGGAAGTTGATAACGATATTCTGAGGACATAAGCGTGTAATGTGAACTCTTTGTTGTAGTTAACTCCCAACACATCTTCAGCGTAATCGCTAAAGCTTAAACTGGCGGGCAGGTTAAGATAAAAGAAAAACCACAGTTTGGGAATAGAGTGGTTCCATTCAGTAAGACTACCCTTTATTATCCCTGAACACTTCGCATTAGCAACAGGAACAGCACAGATTTCATGTACAATTCTGTCTCATTTTATATAGGGCTCCGTTATATGCGGGGTCGTGCGATCGATAAGTTCGGTCGTTTCGTCTCATGGCTATCTGCTTTAGGGATAATGTTAGGTGTAGCGGCACTGATCACAGTGACTTCTGTCATGAATGGCTTTGAACGCTCACTACAAGAAAGTATTCTTGCTTATATCCCACAAGCAATAGTGACATCACCTAACGGGCAATTACCCCGACAATCTACTATAGCTGAAAATCTATTGACGCGAGAAGGTATCATAAATGTTGTACCTTTAGTCGAAGGTGATGTTGTTTTGCAAAGTAAAGATAACATCAGTGTGGGTGTTATGTTAGGTGTGGAAAAAGCACAAGATGAACCATTAACGAAACATATTCGTTATGGGGATTTTTCCATGCTTAAAGCGGGTGAATATGGTGTGATTTTGGGAAGTGGTTTAGCCAAACAACTCAAGGCGAAAGAAGGCGATAATATCCGCCTTATTGTGCCCAGTGTAAGCCAATTGACGCCGATGGGAAGATTACCCAGCCAACGATTATTTACGGTTAAAGGTGTTTTCCAAAGTGGTGGCGATGCAGACGCCTCTCAAATTTTAGTCAATCAACAAGATGCGGCGCGTTTAATGCGTTATCAACCAGGTAATATAACAGGATGGCGTCTTTTCTTTTCTGATCCCCTCAATATTGATAAATACAGTGCCCAGCCTTTAGCCAACAATTTAAGCTGGAAAGACTGGCGCGAGCGTAAAGGTGAATTTTTCCAAGCCGTTAAAATGGAAAAAAATATGATGGGGTTATTATTAAGCTTAATTATTGCTGTAGCAGCGTTTAATATTATTACCTCGCTTTCATTGTTGGTTATGGAAAAGCAAGGAGAAGTTGCTATTTTGCAAACAATGGGCTTAAAGCGTTCTCAGATTATGTCTATCTTTATGTTACAAGGCGCAGGTGCGGGTATGCTAGGTGCGGTTGCTGGTGGGCTTTTAGGGGCTCTGCTATCAAGCCAATTAAACATCATTATGCCCGCAGTGGGACTTATTCCGCAAGGTGTGGAATTACCTGCAACCCTTGAATGGGGAAGAGTATTTATGATTGGCTTTGCCGCCATTGTTATTTCCCTTTTATCGACTTTATACCCGTCTTGGCGGGCCGCGACTATTCAGCCAGCAGAGGCGCTACGTTATGAGTAATTTTTCTTTTAAACAACCAATGGCATCAGAAAAACAAATGCAAATTGACAAAGATTGTTTATTGGATTGTCACTCCCTTTGTAAACAATACCAAGATGGTTCAATTTCAACTCAGGTACTGAAATCAGTTTCTTTTAAGATGGGGAAAGGTGATTTTTTAGCAATTGTAGGAAGTTCAGGATCAGGTAAAAGTACTTTATTGCATTTATTGGGTGGCTTAGATTCTCCAACATCAGGTGAAGTTTTTTTTAGAGGACAATCACTGAATAAACTCTCCTCTTCAGAAAAAGCTGATTTACGGAATACACAATTGGGCTTTATTTATCAATTTCACCACTTATTACCTGATTTTACCGCACTTGAAAATGTGGCAATGCCATTGATGATTGGGGGCGTTAGTGTCGCAACAGCGAAAGAGAAAGCGATGTCTTTACTTGAAGCGGTTGGGTTAAAAGAGCGTGCTCACCATCGTCCTTCAGAGCTTTCTGGAGGGGAAAGACAACGTGTTGCAATAGCAAGGGCATTGGTTAACGACCCTGCATTAGTGCTTGCTGATGAACCTACTGGTAATCTTGATCAGAAAAATGCAGAAGGAATTTTTGAGCTATTAATTAAGTTAAATAAAGAGAAGCAAACGGCTTTTCTGGTCGTTACGCATGATTTGTCACTGGCGGCACGTTTTCAGCGACAACTTGAAATGAAAGATGGTCAATTAGAGCCACAAAACGTGATTTCAGGAGTGAAATAATGGCGCAATTGCCACTTACTTTAGTGACCGCTTTACGTTTTTCAAGAGGACGAAAACGTGCGGGAATGGTTTCGCTAATCTCTGTTATTTCCACATTGGGCATTATGCTTGGTGTTGCTGTGCTCATTATTGGCTTAAGTGCCATGAATGGATTTGAACGTGAATTAAAAAACCGTATTTTATCTGTCGTACCTCATGGTCAAATTTATTCGGTAGAACAGCCTTTTGTACAATGGCAATCCGCATTACCTCGTATCGAAAATACATCCGGTGTTGTGGCGGCTGCCCCTTATATCTTATTAACAGGGTTGCTAGAGAAAGGCACAGATCTAAAAGCGGTACAAGTAATGGGTGTTTCACCTGAAAAACAGGGTGATATCAGTTTATTACCTCGATATGTGCAAAATAATGCATGGCAAAATTTTAATGCGGGTAAGCAACAAATTATTATTGGGCAAGGTGTTGCTGAGGCATTAAAGATTAAACAGGGCGATTGGTTAACGGTATTAATCCCCAATAATGATGATCCAACTAAGCTATTACAACCGAAACGTATTCGTCTACAAGTCAGTGGTATATTTAAATTGAGTGGAATGCTCGATCATCAATTAGCGTTGATTCCTTTAGCGGATGCTCAACAATATATGGATTATGGGCAAGGTATTACGGGAATTGAAGTCAAAACAGTTGATCCTTTTTTAGCTAATGAAATTATTCATAGCGCAGGTTTAAACAGTAAAGAATATGTTTATGCAAAAAGCTGGATAAGTGACTATGGCTATATGTATAGCGATATCCAGATGATCCGTAGCATTATGTATTTATCCATGATCTTAGTGATTGGTGTGGCCTGTTTTAATATTGTTTCAACGTTGATTATGGCAGTGCGAGATAAAAGCAGTGATATTGCTATTTTACGTACATTAGGGGCACGAGATAGCCATATACGTAATATCTTTTTATGGTACGGCTTATTGTCAGGTATGATTGGGTGTATTGCAGGCGTTATTTTTGGTGTCTTAGTGGCTTATAATTTAACACCTTTAGTTTCTGTTATTGAGTCATTAACAGGGCATAGTGTGTTATCTGGCGATGTCTATTTCGTTGATTTTCTACCTTCAGAAGTACATTTGATAGATGTTTTCTCTGTATTTATTACCACTGTGATCTTAAGCCTGATAGCAAGTTGGTATCCTGCTCGTCGAGCCACTAAACTAGATCCTGCAAGAATTTTAAGTGGACAATAAGTTTATTGACATACAAAAAAGAAAAAACACTTAAAATAGAGAAATCAAAAACGCGGTATTTAAACTTGAAAACCAAGGATTGTAATGATGAAACTTAAACTTCGTCATCGTCGGCTTAGGAAGTTTCGTAAGATTAAAAGTTTACGCAGACAACATTCACGTTGTCGTTATTTTCATTTAACCGATAAAACGGAACATGAAATGAATTTACCCAAAGTTGTCGTATTAACAGGGGCGGGTATTTCTGCTGAATCAGGAATTAAAACATTCCGTTCAGAAGATGGATTATGGGAAGAGCATCGCGTTGAAGATGTTGCAACACCTGAAGGTTATCAACGCAATCCCCAGTTAGTTCAGCAATTTTATAATGAACGCCGTCGCCAATTGCAACAACCTTCAATTCAACCCAATGCTGCGCATTATGCATTAGCGAAACTTGAGCAATATCTCGGTAAAGAAAATTTTCTATTAGTAACTCAAAATATTGATAACTTACATGAAAAAGCAGGTAATCAGCATATTTTGCATATGCATGGTGAGTTACTCAAAGTACGTTGCCCTCAATCTCGTCAAGTTTTTGAATGGAAAGGTGACTTAGAAACAACCGATCACTGTCATTGTTGTCAATTTCCCTCACCATTACGTCCACATATTGTCTGGTTTGGTGAAATGCCAATAGGTATGGAAGAGATTTATCGTGCATTAGCGGAAGCTGATATATTTATCTCTATTGGGACTTCTGGCAATGTATATCCCGCTGCGGGTTTTGTGCATGAAGCTAGATTAACAGGTGCACATACTGTTGAGCTCAATCTTGAGCCAAGTTTGGTTGAAAGCCAGTTTGAAGAAAAACATTATGGACCAGCCAGTCAGGTTGTTGATGAATATGTTCATAAATTGTTTGAATTAATTAATGATCCTAAAGCTGATTTGACGCAATAATTATTTTATAGAGTTCCCTATTATTGTTCTTAGAGAGATCTTAGGGGGCAAAATGGATAAATTATTAGAACGTTTTTTTGAATATATTAATTTTGATACACAATCGAAACCATCTTCAAAAATGTCGCCAAGTAGTGATGGCCAGCTAAAACTTGCAAAGGCATTGGCTCATGAATTAAAAAAACTGGGTTTTACTGATGTAACACTCAGTGACAAAGGATGTGTAATGGCAAGTTTACCATCCAATGTTTCTTGGCCAGTGCCTGTGATTGGCTTTATTTCGCATCTTGATACATCGCCTGATTTTTCAGGTAAGCATGTAAAACCACAAGTACTTGAAGATTATCGCGGTGGTGATATTGCATTAGGTATTGGTGATGAAGTGTTGTCACCCGTCATGTTCCCAATCTTACATTCTATGATTGGTAAAACATTAATTACCACAGACGGAAAAACACTGCTGGGTGCTGATGATAAAGCGGGTATTGCTGAAATTATTACTGCAATGGTGCGGTTAAAAGAAACGAATCGACCACATGGTGAAATTCGCATAGCGTTCACTCCGGATGAAGAAATTGGTCGTGGTGCGCACTATGTTGATTTAGATGCATTTGGTGCTAGCTGGGCTTATACCGTTGATGGTGGTGGTGTAGGTGAACTGGAGTATGAAAACTTCAATGCTGCATCCGTGAATATCAAAATTGTTGGTAATAATGTTCATCCTGGCAGTGCAAAAGGGGTAATGGTAAACGCATTAGGGTTAGCTTCTCGTATTCATCAAGAATTACCTGTTGATGAAACACCAGAAAATACTGATGGTTATGAAGGTTTCTACCACTTGCAAACAATTAAAGGTACGGTAGAAAGAGCGGAGATGCATTATATTATCCGCGATTTTAATCGTAACTTATTTGAAAAACGCAAACAGAATATGATTGCGATTGCTGAAAAAGTAGGTAAAGGATTACACCCAGATTGTTATATTGAGCTGACTATTGATGATAGCTATTACAATATGCATGATAAAGTTGTTCAATTTCCACACATTATTGAAATTGCGAAACAAGCAATGATTGATTGTGATATTGAGCCTAATATCAAGCCTATTCGTGGTGGTACAGATGGTGCTCAGCTTTCTTACCGTGGTTTACCTTGCCCTAATATTTTTACAGGTGGCTATAATTTCCATGGTAAACACGAATTTATCTCTTTAGAAGGAATGGAAGCTGCGGTGAGTGTCATTATGCGTATCGCTGAAATTACCGCTGAAAGAGAAAAGGCAAAAGTCATTAGCTAATTAATGACAGCGTGCTAAATAAGAAAAAATAATAGTCGATATATATCGACTATTATTTTTTTAGTATGATGACATCCGTGATATTTTTTTATTTACGATCTTTGTAATCTTGCTCAACAGAAGATTTCCAGTCTTCATTTAATTCTTTACCTTCAATTTTAGATTGAACAGCTTTATTTACAGATTCATAAGCATTTTCATAACCTTTCGCATCTTGAATATATTGAGTTGAGTTAGAGGGTTTTATGCCAATACTTTCAGCTGCACTGATTGCATCAATATTGGCACCTAAAAAGATAAACTCCCAACCTTTCTCTTTTTCTGCTGAGTTAATTAATGATTTTACCTTTTCGAGCGAGTATTCGTGGCTACTGTTTTCTTCACCATCAGTAATAATAACCATCATTACATTTTTATAAGGCGAATTGGGTTTATTTCCTTCTGTAATGGCACTGCCTACAGCATCTAATAAGGCTGTATTACCACTGGCAAAATACTCTTTTGAGGTTAATGCTTTGACTTTATTAATATCAACGCGATTATGTAATTTCGACGCATTGCTATCAAATAAAATAGTGGTGATATAGACTTTTTCAGGTCGATCCTTATTTTCTGCTAAAATAGTATTAAATCCCCCAATAGTATCTTTTTCATACCCTTGCATCGAGCCACTTTTATCTAGTACAAAAATAATATCCGTTTGTGTTGGTGGTGCTTTCATTTCTGATGTTTCAACTGTTTTTGCAAATACAGCAGTGGGTAAAACAAAGGCAACAATTAAAAAAATAATTTTTTTCATAGCCAGCTCCATTGTTGAAAAAAGGTCATGCTGTAAAATCTGATTTTATCTTAGGGGAGATTGGTAAAATAAAATAGGGGAAATGGCTGAAAAATAATTTGAAATAAATCGAGTGGAGTTACTTAAGCTAAAATAGAGTTATTTCATAATAATAAGAATATTAATTATGAGTTTTTCAAACTTAAAATATACGCTATTTTATTGTAATAGATTGATAAATTAGAGTAAGTTAATTTCATCTATAATTATTGTAAAATGATAATATAAGGATGGTAGAATGGATGCGACATCGGGGAAGTTAGTGAATCCCATAATTGAAAAACAAATTAATATAAGTAACAAAAAAGAGAATATCATTAGTAATGAAAGTAAAACTTTAATTCAAAGGTCTGAAAAACAATCGTTCATTATTATTTCTAGTTATTTATTTATTACTTTTGTAGTTTTATTCTCTTTGTTTACTTCAAACAGCAAGCACACTTTATTACTCTTTTTCTTACAAAGTGCCTTTTTTATTGCAATTCCTTTTTTCTTTCATAATACAAGAGTGCTTTTAAAAGAAGCCGTTAGTTATTTAATACGTTAGAAAAGGGCATGATAGATATATACTGACTAAAAATAAATTTATAATAAAAAGCCCTATTATTAATATGATAGGGCTTTATAATTTAAAGTTATTGGTTATTAATCTTCAAAGTACCAATAACCTTGGTTGATCAACTGTGTTAATAGACGAACAAATTTTGGATCAGATAATGCATCGCCCAAATGTTGTTTATCAATATAATCATATTGGCAAAGCGCATCTGCAGCTTCTATGTGGTTAGTATCTATTAATTCACCATTAACAAAACAGTTATCACCAACACGAAGAGCTCGAATACCATTTAAACGATGAAGTTGTTCACCTTGTTGCAGTAAATCATAAATCTCTGCGTTTTCATATAAAGGTTCTGGAACTGCAAGATCAAGTTCATGACGAGATTGAGAAATAAATTCACCAAACCAATGACGAAATACTTCTGGTTGAGCAAGTAAATCCTCCATCATGTCATGAAGTTTATTTAACTCTTGATGTTGTACTAATGCAGAATTTTCACGCAGTGTTAAATCAGGATCGCTATAACGGTAGCTACCTAAATCATTTGCTAATACATAGTCAGCAAAACCACTGAAAAGTTCACGTGCATTAGGTGCTCTGAAGCCTATTGAATAGTTCAGCGATTCTTCAATTGCATAGCCTTCATGTGGGAATCCAGGTGGGATATAAAGAATATCACCCGGCTCTAATTCTTCATCAATAATGGCATCAAAAGGGTCAACTTGAAGTAAGTCAGGGTGAGGGCAGTGTTGTTTCATCGGAATTTTTTCACCCACACGCCAATGACGACGACCTTGTCCTTGAATAATAAAGACATCGTATTGATCAAGGTGTGGGCCTACACCACCACCAGGAACAGAATAAGAGATCATTAAATCATCAATGCGCCAATCGGGTAATACACGAAATGGTTTCATTAATGCCGCACTAGGAAAATGCCAGTGATCGACGGCTTGTACGAGTAAAGACCAGTCTTTATCACCAAGGCCTTCAAAGTGCTCAAAAGGCCCGTGTTTGACTCCCCATTGTCCGTCTTGACAGCTAACAAGACGGCTATCTACTTCATCTTCCATTGCAAGACCAGCAAGTTCGTCAGGAGATAAAGGATCAACAAAACGTGAGAAGCCGTTTTTAATTAATAAAGGGCGCTTTTGCCAATGGCTTTCGAGAAATGATTGCCAATCTAAATTAAGTTTATAGTCCATTGTGTATATCCTGAATTCGGGAAGCCTAAAATCATAATATAATGAATTCTAACTTCCTGCTAAACATTCCTTTGAGCAATGTGAGTAACCACGAGTAACGCTATCATAACTGAACAGATATCATACGTAATGTCGTGTATTAAGCGGGGAATTTAAAAGAAAACAGTTTTTTTTCAATAAATAAGGCTATTCGCGCTCAGTGGTGAGTTGTTGTTCAGCAAAAATGGCGGTAATACGAGCACCACCTAGAGGGCTATCTGTAATGCTAATCTCACCACTATATTGTTCAATAATATCAACCGCAATAGATAAGCCTAAACCTTGTCCCGGACGCAGAGTATCTGCTCTTGTTCCTCGTTGGAAAATAGCCTCTCTTTTTTCAAGGCTGACACCTGGGCCATCATCATCAATAATAATCGTTACACTATTTTCATTATTGCTAACATTGATTTCAACAAATTCTAAGCAGTATTTACAAGCATTATCAAGAATGTTCCCCATCACTTCCATAAAGTCATTCTTTTCACCTAACCACATGATTTCAGGAGAGACGTTTAACGTTAAATCAACACCTTTTGACTGATAAACCTTGCTTAATGCACTACAAAGATTATCCAATAATCCTGATAATGAATGGAGTTTACGTGTGGTAATATCATGATCACCATGAATGGATGCTCGATGTAAATAATATCCTACTTGTTGTGAGATTCGCTCAATTTGATCAAGCATAATCGGTTCTGCTTGTTCTATCGTCATCTGCTTACCTGAACGTAAAGAGCGTAATGTTGATTGCAACACAGCAAGGGGGGTTTTTAAACTATGGGTAAGATCAGATAAACTCGTGCGATATTTGTTATAACGGCTTCGTTCATTGCGTAATAACACATTTAAATTACGGACGACACCTTTTAATTCTGTTGGCGGATTTTCATCCAAATCATTACGTGTGCCTTTTTCTAATGCACTGATTTGTTCGATCACTTGTTTTATTGGCCTTAAGCTCCAGTGTGCAGCAAGCCAAATTAAAGGTACAACTAAAAATAAATTTGCAAGAATAATATATAAAAACCAGTCCCAAACCTGACTGACTTTTTGCATACGTTGAGGAATAGGGTCAATAACAGCGATTGCCATATAAGGCATATTATCAGCCGCAGGATAATGGTTTATGACGACAGAGTGAGTTAAAAATTCATTACTTGAATATTCTTCAAGTCGTTTAAGATAAACACGATATTGAGGTAACTGTTGTAACATTAAACGAGTTGTTCTTACATCAACTGAAATTTCAAATAAGCCCTCCTCATGGCGCCACTTATGTTTAATGCTATCTGGAATGGCGTTAGGTAAATCTGAAGGTGTCCATAATACATTACCTTTATCATCAAAAATGACCACCAATGAAGTATTATTGTTATTGAGATTCGTGGGGAACTCGATGCTCAGCTTTTCTTTATTCCACTGAGCTAAGCTGTAATAAAGGTTACTTTGACTCCTCATCAACATGAAGGTTGTTTTATCAACGCTCACAATGGAACCAACAATTGCCACTAGCCCATAAGAGAGCGTGAGTGCCAAGATAATGGCACTAGTCGCAAGTAAAAATCGTGTTCGTAATGAAAAAGGAGAGCGCTGTTTTTTTTGCATACTAAGGTTTCATACTAAGGTTTCATATCAAGTCGGTAGCCTTGCCCGCGCACTGTTACCACAACATCGTCTGGGTATTTTTCTAAGATTTTTTTACGTAATCGCCCCATTAGTACGTCAATAGTATGGCTTTCTTTTAGTTCGGCATCAGGATATAACTGACGCATTAATGCATCTTTGCTAACCACTTTATTTTGATTGCGCATTAATGTTTCTAATATAGTGTATTCAAATGCAGTCAATTTGATTTGCTCACCTGAAATCATGAACTCTTTCCGTGATAAATCCAACTCAAAAGGAGCAATCGAGAGAGTTTGTGAAGCAATTCCCATGTTTCTTCGCATTAATGCCTGAATACGCGCAACAATTTCCTCAAAATGAAAGGGTTTTGTCACATAATCATCCGCCCCCGCATTTAAGGCGGAAACTTTTTCTTGCCAACTTTCACGCGCTGTTAAGACCATTATTGGTAGCGTAATATTATTTTCTCTCCATCTACGGATCAGGCTAATACCATCTTCATCAGGTAACCCTAAGTCCACAATGGCAACATCAGGTGTACCTTGTGTAATAAAACTATCTGCTTCTTTGGCATCTTCTGCGGCATCAACTTGATGGCCTGCATCTCGAAATTGCACAGATAGGTGATGGCGAAGTAAGATATTGTCTTCAATAATTAAGATCCGCATTATTCCACCTTGAGTACAATCGGTAAAAATATACCGTTGTAAAATAAATATAGGAAATGATAGTCAATCTATCAGATAAAAATATGAGGTTATCATAGACAATCTATCACCTAAAAAACACTGTAGCCTGTAAAGTGTTTAGGTTGTAGATAGCTTTCTTTGTTTTTTGTGATAAAAAAAGGCAGAAATTATCTGCCTTTTGAAACTAATTAATTAGTTTAATTTGTCAACAAGCTGAGTTGCGAAACCAATATAGCTTTCAGGTTTCATTGCTTTTAAGCGTATTTTTTCGTTTTCTGGTAATTCTAAACCATCAATGAAAATAGCCATATCTTGTTCGGTGATACGTTTACCACGTGTTAATTCTTTCAGTTTTTCATAAGGTTTCTCAATACCATAACGACGCATTACCGTTTGAATTGGTTCAGCTAATACTTCCCAATTACAGTCTAGCTCTTCACGGAGATGTTTTTCATTTACTTCAAGCTTATTTAAGCCTTTCATTGTTGATTGGTAAGCAATGAGCGCATACCCCATACCTACACCTAAATTACGCAGCACTGTCGAGTCTGTTAAGTCACGTTGCCAGCGAGAAAGGGGTAACTTACTAGACAGATGCCCCATTACCGCATTGGCTAACCCTAGGTTGCCTTCAGAGTTTTCAAAGTCAATTGGGTTCACTTTATGTGGCATGGTTGATGAACCAATTTCACCTGCAATTGTTTTTTGTTTGAAGTGGTTCAGTGCCACATAGCCCCAAATATCACGATCGAAATCGATCAAAATAGTATTGAATCGGCTAATACAATCAAAAAGTTCTGCAATATAATCATGGGGTTCAATTTGAGTAGTGTATGGATTCCATGTAATACCTAATGAAGTCACAAATTCTTCACTAAATTGATGCCAGTTTATTTCAGGATAAGCCGCTAAATGTGCATTATAGTTACCGACAGCACCATTGATTTTACCTAAGATTTCAACTTGGGTAAGTTGACGATATTGGCGCTCCATACGATAAGCCACGTTAGCGAACTCTTTACCAACCGTTGAAGGTGTCGCGGGTTGACCATGCGTACGTGAAAGCAGTGGTAACTCACGGTATTCTTGCGCCATTTTACTAATTGTATCAATAAGTTCACGCCATGCAGGTAGCAGGATCTCTTGGCGGGCTGTTTCTAGCATAATGGCATGAGACAGATTATTAATATCTTCAGAAGTACAAGCAAAGTGAATAAATTCAGAAACCTGATGTAAAGCAGGGATGGTCGCCACTTTTTCTTTTAAGAAATATTCTACAGCTTTTACGTCGTGGTTAGTGGTGCGTTCGATAGTTTTAATACGTGCAGCATCTTCTTCATTGAAGTTAGCGACAATCGCATCAAGGTAATCGTTTGCGTTTTTTTCAAAGGCGGGAACTTCTTTAATGTCGGCGCAAGATGCCAGCTTTTGCAGCCAGCGAACTTCTACCTGTACACGGAATTTCAGAAGACCGAATTCACTAAAAATAGAACGTAACGACGAAGTTTTACTACCGTAACGACCGTCAATCGGTGAAATCGCTGTCAGCGAAGATAATTCCATTGTTGGCAACTCCCAGGTTGAATTAAAGTATTAACATTGAGCGAGAAAATCATCAGCTTGTCGTAGGATAGTCTTTTGATGCAATAAAAAGTCAAAACGACGACCACCCACTTGACGCCAGAGCACAGCACTACGAATACCTGTCAGTAACAATGCTCTCACTTTAGCTTGAATAATAGGGTTTTTTAGCAGTTCAATAGAGCCATGAACCTGAATACGAGGGCCAACAGGACTTACGGCATCAACATAAACACCAGCAAGGGCATTAAATACTCCCTCAGACATAGGCTCAAAATAGCTTTTTTGACGCTCTAATTGAGAAATTTTTTGTGATAAACGCGAGCTATAATCATCATTTCGACCGATTAAGCGTTCTAAGTTAATTAAACCTTGCTGATAGGTCATCAACTCAAGCGTTAATTTTTCTCGTCTCACTGCTTGATGAATGGCTTTTAATGTCTGAAACCCTAACTTTAGATGGCTGATTTGATTACCATAAACATCTAGTGTTGAAGTTGGATTGATATTAAAAATACTGTTAACCATGACTTCAACATCATTCTCGTTCGCATTGCCTTGGTAAGCAATTTGTTGAACAAGACGACTTGCTTGGCAGATGCCTGCCAGAGCAAGGGTTATATCACGAAAATCTTTAGCCACGTCTACTCCTGAATACGAGTTTCAATAATACCGCCACCTAAACAGACTTCGCCTTGATAAAAGACGGCTGATTGCCCCGGTGTTACAGCGGCAACAGGATAATCAAAGCGGACTTCAATTTTATCTTCACCTAATGGCGTTACTGTACACGCAATATCAGGTTGGCGATATCGTGTTTTAACAGTGCAGCGAAACGCCTCAGTGATTGGCTCTCTTGATACCCAATGTAACTGTTGAGCAATTAAACCCACAGACATTAGTCTTGGATGCTCATGACCTTGGGCTACAACAAGAATGTTGTTCTCAAGTTCTTTATCAACGACATACCATGGATCATCACCGCCATCTTTTGTTCCACCAATACCCAAACCTTTACGTTGGCCTAATGTGTGGTACATCAGTCCTTGATGTTCACCAATAGTTTCACCATCAACGGTGACGATTGGACCCGGTTTAGCGGGAAGGTAGCGCGATAAGAAATCGGTAAATTTGCGTTCACCAATAAAACAAATACCGGTTGAGTCTTTTTTCTTTGCTGTTGCTAAATCAAGTTTTTCAGCAATTTTTCTCACTTCAGGTTTTTCCATTTCCCCAACAGGGAAAAGGCTTTGTGCGATTTGCTCATGGCTTAATGTGTATAAGAAATAGCTCTGGTCTTTATTATTATCGACACCACGAAGTAATTGGCTTTTGCCATTGATATCACGACGGCGAACATAATGGCCTGTTGCGATATAATCAGCACCCAAATCTTCTGCTGCATATTCCAAAAATGCTTTAAATTTTATTTCTTTATTGCATAGAATATCAGGGTTAGGAGTACGACCTGCTTTATATTCAGATAAAAAATGCTCAAAAACATTATCCCAATATTCAGCAGCAAAATTGATGGTATGAAGTTCGATACCAAGCTTATCGCACACAGCTTGCGCATCGGCAAGATCAGTAGAGGCTGAGCAATATTCTGTATCGTCGTCTTCTTCCCAGTTCTTCATAAACAGACCAATGACCTGATATCCCTGTTCCTTAAGAAGATAGGCTGAGACGGATGAATCTACGCCACCGGACATTCCTACGATGACTTTTTTTTGGCTGTTATCTGACATGACTGGATCTCACTGCGGAAAAATAAGCGCCATACTTTACCATATCACTAGCATAGGTGCATCAAGTGTTACTCTGTTTTTGATGCTTTCTTTTTTGCTTTTCTGTCATTTAGTTAAAAGGCGCACCAAAGCTACTTAAAATAGAAAGAGGATAGCGTTCGCCTTGTTGATAACATAACAGGCTTTCTCTCACTAAAGGCGACCTTAATTGTTGGCTTTGGATAATGTCATCTGCGCTAAGC
Organism: Proteus sp. FME41; assembly: GCF_014897315.1. GTDB lineage: Bacteria > Pseudomonadota > Gammaproteobacteria > Enterobacterales > Enterobacteriaceae > Proteus. Next base: position 330,278 of record NZ_JABUYL010000001.1, read on the forward strand.
CAGTGGCAACAATTTATATCGCTATCATGGGGCTGTGTTTCAAATTGTTCTCGTGCTTCAATGAGAAAAAGAAAACGTAAGAAAGGGGTTTTATCCGGAGCAATCCATTGATGTAATTTAAGAAAGTATTGAACTGGGAGTGTTAATCCCGTTTCTTCCCATAATTCACGCTGAGCTGCCTGAATAACGGTTTCATCTGCTTCAAGATGGCCCGCAGGCTGATTCCACGTTGCTTTTCCATTGACCGTTTCTTCAACAACCAGAAATTTATTTTTTGCATGAACAATGCACGCGACAGTGACATTGGGTTTAAACAAAATCAATCTCCTTCCATTCACCAGGTAATAGATTATCCAATGTAATATTATCTATACTAAAGCGGATCAGGCGTAACGTTGGATAACCAATATGAGCCGTCATTCGTCTAACTTGGCGGTTTTTACCTTCAAATAAGGTGATTTTTAGCCAAGATGTCGGAATAGTTTGGCGTTCTCTAATCGGGGGGGTTCTTTCCCATAACCAGTCGGGTTGTTCAGCTAATTCGACTTGTGCAGGTAATGTTTTGCCATCTTTAAGTTCTAATCCTTCCCGAAATTGTTGTAAGTCGATATTATTAGGAATGCCTTCTACTTGAGCATAGTAGATTTTCCCTGTTTTTTTACCTGGTTGTGTTAATTTCGCTTGTAATTTACCATCATTTGTTAAGACTAAAAGTCCTTCACTGTCTCTATCTAAGCGTCCTGCTGCATAAATATCACAAATAGGAATAAAATCTTTTAACGTTTTTCTACCGCTTTCATCGGTAAATTGCACTAGCACATCAAAGGGTTTATTAAAGATAACCACTTTGCGCTCACCTCTTGGGCGTACTGATTTTCTCTGTGTTGAAGGTGCATGGTGTTTTCTTGTCTTAGTCGAGTTTTTAAATTGATTTGGCATAGTTAATTTTTGTAAAAAATGGGAGATTGATTATACCTTAAAAGAGAAGCGATTGGCGTTAGCTGAATAATCAAGTAGTATTGACAGGTCTCTTACAAAAAATTAACAAAGCGTGCGCTTACATGAAAGGAGAGGTAAATGGAAAGCAAAGTAGTTGTTCCGGCTAATGGCGCTAAAATTACACTAGATGCTAAAGGTAAGCTTGTTGTTCCAAATAATCCGGTTATCCCTTATATCGAAGGGGACGGTATTGGTATCGATGTTACGCCAGCAATGTTAAAAGTTGTTGATGCAGCAGTTGAGAAAGCTTACGGCAAAGAACGTAAAATTGAGTGGATGGAAGTCTACACCGGTGAGAAATCAACGCAGGTATATGGTAAAGATGTTTGGTTACCAGAAGAAACTTTAGATCTTATCCGTGAATATCGTGTTTCTATTAAAGGTCCTCTTACTACCCCAGTTGGTGGTGGTATCCGTTCATTAAACGTTGCATTACGCCAACAACTTGACCTTTATATTTGTCTACGTCCAGTGCGTTACTATAAAGGTACGCCAAGCCCAGTAAAACAACCTGAACTGACTGATATGGTTATCTTCCGTGAGAACTCAGAAGATATCTATGCGGGTATTGAATGGAAAGCAGGCTCGGCAGAAGCCGATAAAGTGATTAAATTCCTGCAAAATGAAATGGGTGTTACCAAAATCCGCTTCCCACAAGATTGCGGTATTGGTATCAAACCTTGTTCAGAAGAAGGGACTAAGCGCTTAGTTCGTGCAGCGATTGAATACGCGATTGATAACGATCGTGATTCAGTGACTCTGGTACACAAAGGTAATATTATGAAATTTACCGAAGGTGCCTTTAAAGACTGGGGTTATGAGCTAGCACGCGAAGAGTTTGGCGGTGAATTATTGGATGGTGGTCCTTGGGTTAAAATCAAGAATCCAAAATCAGGTAAAGAGATCATCGTTAAAGACGTTATCGCTGACGCATTCTTACAACAAATCCTGTTACGCCCAGCAGAGTATGATGTTATCGCATGTATGAACCTAAATGGTGACTATATTTCTGATGCATTAGCGGCTCAAGTTGGTGGTATAGGTATCGCTCCAGGTGCAAATATTGGTGATGAGTGTGCTTTATTTGAAGCAACACACGGCACAGCACCTAAATATGCAGGCCAAGATAAAGTTAACCCAGGCTCAATTATTCTTTCCGCGGAAATGATGTTACGCCACATGGGTTGGACTGAAGCCGCTGACTTAATCATTAAAGGTATGGAAGGCGCGATTGCCGCTAAGACTGTCACTTATGATTTCGAACGTCAGTTAGAAGGCGCTAAGCTGCTGAAATGTAGCGAGTTTGGTGACGCGATTATCAAACATATGTAATTGTTGATTTTATAAATAGTTAACGGGAGCTTATTGGTTCCCGTTTATTTTTTGTACTATAAAATTCTTCCCCAAAATATCCCCAAAACTCTTCCCCAAAACTGTTCAATTAAACAGCAATAATTTGCCATTCTTTGCCTCTATCATCGTGGTATTTATCAGTCATATTTTGTGTTTTATGACCCAATAATTTTTGTGTATTAATTCCTTGCTCACGATAAAGCCGCTCGGATAAAGATCGTTGTTCATGGAAAGTTGGTGCCGTACCTTTTTCCCAAGTTAACCCACACTTATCTCGCGCTTTTTTAAATGTTGTGGTTAACGTATTTGGTGTGACTTGCTCGCCTCGTTTTGCTTGTGCGGTGGTATGCCGATAATGCACGAGATATTTACTTACAACAGCATCACGACATTGAGCAACGACATCCCGTAAGGAGAGATTGATAGCCTCACATTTTAGCGAGAGAGGGATGGCCAACTTACTGCCCGTCTTCTCTTGCTGTATATGTAACATGTCATCCCAAATATCAGAGAATTTCATTTTACAGATATCACCGATCCGCTGACCTGTGGTTAAGGCCAGCAACATGCCACATTGCAAGTAAGGAGGGTGGTTCTTAGCTTGCTGGTAAATAGTGCGCCATTCGTCCAATGTCATGCGTTCTCTTTTCACTCTGTTCCGTGGTTGTTTAGTTGCTTTCGCAGGATTGTAACCAGGCGGAACATAGCCTGCATGCTGAGCTTCTTTAAATACATCAATAAGCACCATGCGAACGACTTGAGCCATTCTTGAATGTCCTAATACTTTGATGGAATCTATTATTTCAGCGATATCTAATGCGGTTATCTCTTTTAATATTTTCGTACCACAATATTGACGGAATAAATTAATAGGTTTCATTTTTTGTCGATAAGAATTAATTTTTAATTCACCGATATCTAATCTTTCTTTTTGAATATCTAAATATTTATCCATCCATATATCGACAGATATTTCAGACTTGTTTGTCTTGATTTTTGATAACCGTTCATTAATACTTAATAACTGTCGAGTATGTTGTTCAGCAATAATTGTATTGGCCTGAATGGCAGTTTCTCTCGCTTCTTGTTCGTCAGTGCCTAAGCTATGAAATGTACCGGTGATGGGATGTTTATATTGCCAATAAATTTTGCCGTTACGTTTATCTAGCTTTCGATATAGATTAGGGATAATAATTTTATGGGTTCGTGGTCGGGCAGCCATCTGTAATTATCCTCTTAAGTCGTTCCGTTGATTTAGTAGGAATTTGGGGGAGAGACAGATAGCCCACATAACGAGCTTCTCTATCAACCATCCACTTGCGGCCAACTTTCATTGCGGGTGGTGCAATAAGGTTATTCTTTGCGTATTTTTGTAATACCGTCATGCAAGGAGAGGCATCTCCAAATTCCAACCTTGCCCACGCTTCAAGAGTCACCATTCTTGACATATTTTCTCTCCACGTTATTTATACTCAATTTAAATAAATATTAATTAGCGTAATCTGTTAAGCAGTATTTTAAATAATATGAATAGCGATATGAGGATAAGGTAATCCAATCGGTGCAAAAGGAATATCATCATCAAAGTCTATTCGGGGTTCATTATGTTTAGGAGATTGTTGTGGGCTCCATTCGTGTTGATGAGGTGATGGTTGTGATTTCTGGTTTCCTGCCTGATTGTTGTTACCTAAAATTTGCATTGAGCCATTAATATTCACTACAACTTCCGTGCTGTATCTGTCTTGTCCATTTTGATCTTGCCATTTACGTGTTTGTAATTGGCCTTCGATATAGATTTGTAAACCTTTACGCAGATATTCACCAGCGATTTCGGCAAGTTTTCCGAATATCACAACTCTATGCCATTCAACACGTTCCTTGGCTTCACCTGATTGTTTATCTTTCCATGAATCGCTGGTGGCTAATGTAATATTAGTGACCGCATCGCCATTTGGGAGATAACGCATTTCAGGATCTTGACCTAGATGTCCTACCAATAAGACTTTATTTACACCTTTACTTGCCATTACATCACCTCCAATTCTGATTTTCTGATGTTATATACTTCCTTTGCTTTTGATTGTTCAGGCGTTTTTCTGAGTAACTTCCATGTTTCACCAAATTCTTTTTTCAAAATATTGAGATCTGTAATAGCCATTGCTGAATTAGTAAAATTTTTCAATATTTGATCTGGTGTTCTCGGTACTACATTGTGAACTTCTGCATCCGCATCGATTGCTGTTTCTTCGGTTGGTATGCAAAATGTTTGGAAAGCTGCGTATTTATATGCAATAGACATGGCTTTGTTTGTGGCTTTGTCTCCGCTATCCATCGCTTCACCATAAGTCACAACCGTGTGTTTACTTCCGTCTTCAACAGAAACAAATTCAAACTCAGCTTTCACTACGACATAGAATAACAAGCCACCTCTTTGTGTTTGTCTTTCCGTGACGGTACGTTCAATGATCCGTGGAAGAATCAGCAATCCATGCTTAACTAGAGCAGGGGCAAGGGCGTTATATACCGCGTCAATTCCTCTGAACATAAATCCTTGTTGTTGGTTTACACTTCCTTTTTTAATGCCCGTTTCAGCCATTTCTCTAGCAACATTACTAATAGCTTTGTATACAGCAGTCATATTAATCCCCTAAATATTGACCTTGACGGCGATCACTTCCGTAGTAATCGACTTCAAATTTATTACTAGGTACATATGTCCTTTTTGAATCTCGTTGGGCTCGAATATGCTCAGGAAGAGGAGGGTGATTCTTGGATGCATCTAAATTCATATACCAAAGCGTCATAGCGAGTCGCTGTTCAGCTATGCTAGGCGAATTGTTAGGTATTTCTCCTTCAATAATAGCTATTGCATGAGCGAGAACTTCCTTGAAATTCCTTTTCGGAGTAGATGAACTTAGTCGAGGGTATTTATCATTTGGGTATATTTGATTATTAAAATTATTCACAAAAAATTACCTCTATCCATAGAGCCTATTCATTGGGATATTTATTTCTTTGCATACCTTTGCGTTGTATTGATGTTTTATGCTATAAGCCTGTTTTAATGTCTGATTGGCCTTATTCCATTCATGTTTATTTTTGAGAAAACGGGCGATCCTTGCTTGGCTTTGGGCTAAACAAAGTGTGTATTTATCAATGTTCATGTTTACCTCTGGATGTGCAAAACCCTCACTAATCAAGTGATAGTGATTAATATATTCTGGTGTTGGCGAAAAAAAGATTTAGACGAGAGGAAATATTTTTATTAATGTTTAACTTTGTTTACTAAGGTATTTAAAACGGCTTTTTTTAATGCCGCTTTGATCGCATTTTCTCCAATCGAATTATCTGAGAAGTCGCTTAGTAATATAGCTAACTCAGGGATTTCATCTGAAGCATTTATTTGAGTGTTTACTTCTACTCGATGTGGTTTATTTTCAATATGATTTAAAGTTAATTTGAAGTTAATAACGACAGAAGTATCTTGTTGAGTCATTTTTATTTTCCATTTATGATGTTTTGATAATTAAGATAATAAAAGTTATGGAAATATTACTCTTTAAGTAATTTTTTTAATTCTATAATTTTATCAATAAGTATATTTACCTCAGAGTCAGTAAGGATGTTACTGCTCAAAATTGAAATTTCTTTTTCAATAATTAATATTTCATCATCTATTGAGTTAGCTTTTGGTATCATTTCTAAATATATTTTTTTTACATCTTTATCCAAATCTTCAAATTCCTTTTTAAAGGATTTTATATCCGACAATGTTTTCATATATTGAGGTAATTGTTGTTTGTTAAACTCATTTGATTTGAGTAAACATTTAATATTTTTTATCTCATATTCTATTGGTCGGTTATGAGCTCGTTTCAAACTGAATGCTTCAATTGAGGAATTAAGTTTTGCTAAGTTTTCATTTAATGATTCTAATATAGATGTAGTGTGCTCTAAAACCCTATTGGCACTATTAATTATGTCGAGAATATTTTTTTTCATTATTGAACCACATCGTTAGAATAAAATAGCTTAGATTATAGTATCTCCTTCATATAAAATATGAGATGAAAGTCAATCATTCAATTAATTTGATATACTGATCATCCAATATAAGGTGGTTTCTAATTTATCTTGCAGTGACACAAAATTTGTCCTTTGATTTTTTTGTTCTAACACTCGAAAACATAACTATGTTTGGTAAACAACAGTTATCAGGTGATGATTGATACTTAGGTTCAATACTTCTAGTCACAGGAATGTGGCTTAGCGATAGTGTCTTTTCAACGCGGTTTAATTTTTTAGTTTCTAGTTGAAATATTGAGTCTAGTTGCATCTCAATATCTCTAATTGCAATGGCTTCGACTTTCCGTCTGGCATGACGTCTATTTGCAGAGTTACCACGTAAAAAGTCTGGTTTGCGTGATTTCTTCACTTTTATAGTTGCCATATATCCTCCAAACAGTTGGCTTTAGTGATTGGTGATAAAATAATGAAACACCAATCCGAAAACCTTCTGAGAAGGTTGACGCTTTATCAGCGTCGCCGTTCTGGTAGCTAATACACAGCTCGCCACCATCGTTGTTAAAGAACATCAACGTGCTGTGTTCCGTTGATGTTCTTAGTTTATTAAATACTAAAATACAGGTCAAGTATTTACTAAACACTATTTAGTTAATGGTTAACAAAACCATGAATGTTAAGCAAATTTATTTGTAAAAAACTTAGATTGTAGCGCAGATCACTTTTGGATGAATGGAAGATGAAAAAGAAAAGCCCTATCCTAAGTTGAAAGGGCTATATTATTGTTGCGAGAGAATGAATTGGACTTGAAAATTCCTTAGAAGCTCATTAGTTCTAATAGTTTTAACATTAAAATAATCACAAATATCAGGTATTTTTGGCTTACAACTATTGTTTTTATCTCTAATTTCGTGAGTAACCACAATGGAGTTTGTTGCTTTTGCTTTTGCTATGATCCATGGATCTGCAACGGATAAAAAGTTTTGTATATGGGGTAAGCTATTTTTATGTCTTGGTGTATATTCTTTTTGAACATAATTTGCAATAGCACGAAAATGTACTTGAGTTTCCTGATCATCAATGCTTTGGAAACAATGCCTTATGTTTTTTGACCAAGAACATATTTCATCATCTCGTTTTTGTAATTCATCAAAGACATTTCGAATACTTATTAATTGTCCATCTATGAATTTAGAACCCATAAATTCCCAGAAACCAGGACATAAATCAAAACAATAATAATCATTTTGAGCTTGAATAAATATATTTGCGTCAATTAGATAGCTCAAAGCCCGAACTCCTTCTGAGCAAATGCATATAGTTTATTTGGCTGTATTCCTGTTAAACTTTGAGCCTCTCTTAAAAGTATTTTTCCTTCTAACGCCTGAGTAATCACGGCAATAGTAAGACGCTCACTAGTTCTCACTTTTTGGTTGCGATTATAATCGCCACCACTAGAGGTACTTTTTTCATTTATTATACTTACGTATTGTGTATATTCATGTTTGCTTATCAGTTTTAAATCTACAGCTCGCCTAGCTATTACCCAGCTACTAACTCTGAAAATATCTCTCAACATATCAATATTTTCTTCAAGAGATATACTATTATTCCATTTTTCTAAAAATATTATTTCTGGAGTTAAATATTCAGCAGCAGCAGCATTGCAAATCATCTCTTCTTTTTCTCGAGAGTTTATAGATAGATCAGATATTGCGGACTGGCCGAGAATCAGATGAGATAACTCATGAACCAAAGTAAATATTTGTGCTGCTTTTGCATCGTTAGTGTTAATAAAAATTACTGGTGCTATCTTATCTGCGATACAGAACCCTCGAAAATCATCAACACTAATAGGTCTTGTATTATTGCTTTTTACAACACCACTTCTCATGACTAGAATTCCAAGAGACTCTATTTTTTTTACTAATACGGAGAAAAAATCCCTCCATTTACCTCTAGTTGGCGGAATTTGAAGGTCAATGTATTCTTTTATTGTAGCTACAATTTGCTTAGGGTGACTATTAGGTGGGAGCTTACCAATTAGCTCAACTTCAGGTATCCCATTGGATAAGGCATAATCTCTATACCAATCTTGTTTAATTAACACATCACTAATAGTGTCTTTTAGTGCTACACTCACCTCGTTATTTCTACTTCCCACAGTTCTCCTATCTGGGATTGGTAGATTTTCTTCTGGTGGCGTATTGAGATATAAATACCCAAACGGTATTTTTGTTATATTTGCATATCGTTGCGCTTGTGCAAAAGAGATAGGTTCTTTACCTTCTTCCCATGCAATAATTACATCAACAGGCTTTTTGAATTTTTCAGCAATATAATCCACAGAGAGAGAAGCTCTGCATCTCGCCCATGTAAGTATATTGTTGTTTATAAATGCCTGTGTCATTGTATGCCTTGATATGTTATACGCTATTCTCTTTATTTGAGTATGTATTTAACTGAATAAAATATCAATTTGGTTATACCTATTATTTCTTATACATCACAACATCTTTCTAAAGATGCTATGAGGCTACTAAAAAAGTGTTTTACCTGTTTTTTCACAGATATCAATAAACTTGATAGGTTTAACTATAGCTGCGACATAATGAATTGTATCTACTTGATCTGGTGATAACGTTATTGGTTTATGTGAGTTGTTGATACTGGTGAACTGATAGTCGCCATCTCTAGTCTTATTAAAGATTTTTATCATGTTGTGACCATCAATCGTGCGTACAAATACCTCGTCACCTGTTTTTACTGATGTATTCGGTTCAACGACAACATACTCACCTGATTGAATGCGAGGCCACATGCTGTCACCTTTAACTTTAAGCCCGTATGCATCAACATCATCACTGTATATTTTTAACCATCCACTATGGGCTTCAATCATATCAACAGCACCATCGACACCTAGAAATGCTTCGCCACGTACTTTGACTAAACCTGATGGTACTTTACCTATGAATTCAACCTCATCATCCTGAATATCTTGGGTATCCAGATAACCAATAGGCATCCCATAGTCTCTTTCTAGACGACGAGCTGCCTTCTCTCCAAACGATGATTTACCACTCATCAGTTGAGATATATAGCTTTTCTCTTTAGTGGGCAGGGTTTTACCTTTAAACCACTGTGAGAGCTTTATTTGTCTTAATTTTTTTATTTCCATACCTTTATTTTGATTAGTAATGACTAAACAAGCAAATACTTGACGTTTTGTTTAGTGTTTAATAAACTCCATATTTGAAACTAATGGAGAGTAAATATGGAGTTAAAAAAATATATAGATTCACTTGAGTGGGGTGGTGCTAAAGAATTAGCTGACCAATTAGGTGTTTCGAAGTCTTTCCTTTCTCAAATGGCATCTGGTGTTAGTGCTATTTCTCCTAAACGTTGTGTTGAAATTGAAATAGCAACAAATGGTGCAGTTACACGCAGAGATTTAAGGCCGGACGATTGGTATAAAATTTGGCCTGAATTAGAAACTGTATAGTTTTATTCGCTCTTTAACAATCGCAGTTTTTGACTGCTACGGAGTCGCTGATAAAGCGACAACTTTTCCCCCAATATCAACTCATACGGAATGAGCCACGGATCATTATTGTCCCTTAGTTAACTCATAAGGACTTTAAACAATGGAATGCGCAAATACACGCAAACAATTTAATCAATTTATCTCTAATCACCTAATCGCATCAGCATTGCAAGCATTGCAAGCATTGAGAAATAAAACTCAATCTGCTGTGGCTAGAACGTTAGGTGTCCATGATTCAACAATCCTACGTCGAACTGAAAAATATCCTGAAATATGCGAAACACTTGTCGCATCGGGAATTATTGATTTTGTGATGGAAGGAGAACGAAAAATCTCAGAAGAAGAGTACCGATTTTTGTGGAAACAAATGGGTGAACTTTCTCAAATGAAAATAAAAGAAAACGCCTCGATTGCGGCAACAAACGAGGCGTGTTGTTCAATGGAATTCACCATTTAACGTACAAATACACTGTATCAATATCCAGTTTTTATCACAAGGGGAAACTTCGGTTTCCCTTTTTTGATACAGCTTTGGAATGGAGAAATTATACCATGAGACAAAGAATAAATCATGAATTTAATGGCTGTGATGAGCATAAAAACATCATGAGAAATAGGCTATTACAAGAAATAACTCCACTCGGTTGTCAGCGTTTAAAGGAAGCATTGAAAGACGCAAAATTAAGGAAAGCACATCGAGATAAGTTATTAGGAGAGCGAAAATGAGTATGCTTCTAATGGCAAAAGCCATGCAATTACAGGTAGGGAGTACAGCGCAAAAAATGGTGCTGCTGAAACTTGCCGATAATGCCAATGATAAAGGTGAGTGCTTTCCTTCTTATGAAACTATTGCACGTCATTGCGAAATTAGCCGTCAAAGTGCGATAAACCACATTAAAAGTTTATGTAAAAAAGGGTTTGTTCGTAAAGTTACGCGAAAAACTGATAAGGGGCATACTTCCAATTTATATATTCTGGATTTGGAGGCTAAATCTCTTGATGACGGTAGTCAAAATACAGTACCACCTAGTCAAAATTCTGTACCAGAGGTAGTCAAAGAATTTGACCACGGTAGTCAAACGGTTGGACTAGGGGGTAGTCAAAAATTTTTACCCAGAACCAGTCAGTCTTTTAACCAGTCAATTAACCCTAAAAAATTATCGTCTGACGACTTGAAACCTGCAAAGCAGATTTCAATTAATCGACAAACTAACATTCCTTATCAGGAAATCATGCAAGCCTTCAACGAATCAGCAGGGGATAGATTACCCAATGCCGAATCACTGAATGACAAACGCAAACGAGCAATATCCAAATTCCTGAAAGAGCTTAAAGAGCCTACAGTCGAATCAGCTAAAAATTATTTTGATTATTTTATGGAAACAGCGAGTGCTTGGTACTTTGGAGAAAATAATCGGGGTTGGCGAGCGAATTTTGATTATTTACTCAGACCAGAAACGGTACTCAAAACAAGGGAGGGAGCACTGTGATGAACCAAGTTCCGAATAATTTGATGGCGGAACAAAATGTTATTGGAGGACTCCTGCTCGACCCGCAAAGTGACAATGCTCAATCAATTTTCTCACTGCTAAAACCTGAAGATTTTTATGCCCAACACCATCAAACTATTTATCTCACCCTGCGAGAAATGTATACCCAACGTATGCCAATAGACATTATGACGGTGACGGATTGTCTGGAGTCAAAAGGGCGAATTAATCAATCAGGTGGTTTTGCCTATCTCGCTGAAATAGCAAGAGAAATACCGAGTATTGCTAACATTATGGCTTATGCGAAAAAAATTCGAGAGTGTTCTGCACAGCGTTTTGTTATCGAAAAGACGGTTGAAATTCAAAATCTCATGATGGTGCCAAGTGAGTTAAGTTTTACGGATAAAATTGAACAGGCACAACGCTTGCTTGATGAAGCTACGTCGTTTGGAAAAATGGGGAGAAAAACAGGATTACGCCGAATTGATGATGTGTTGGATGATGTTTTTACCGACATTTGTGACCGACAAGATAACCCAGAGAAACATCGAGGATTAAAAACGGGATTTAAAGATTTTGACCGCCTATTAAGCCCGAAACAGATTGTCATCGGTTCACTGTTCGTGATTGGTGCTCGTCCTAAGATGGGAAAAACAACCGTTCTCACTGAAATGGCAAAAAATGTTTCACAATAAGGTAAGCCTATATTGCTGTTCAGCATGGAGATGACAGACAAACAGCTTGTTGAACGGACACTAGCCCAACAAACCCAAATTAATTCAGATAAATTTTACCAAAAGTTAGAAGAGCATGAATGGGATAGGCTTTGCAGTGCCATCGGTCGCCTTAAAGATGAGCCGAATATTTGGGTGGATGATACACCAGGCATGTCCTTACAGCATATTCGCTCTGAAAGTCGGAAAATCAAACGCAAAGTCGGTGATATTGGGTTTATTGGTGTCGATTACCTCACTCTGATGCAAGCGGGAAAAGCTGACCGTAATGATATTGCCTATGGTGAAATCACTAAGGGGCTAAAAATATTGGCAAAAGAGCTCAATACGGTGGTTGTGTTGCTTGTGCAACTGAATCGAGGATTAGAAAACAGGGCAGATAAACGTCCCGTACCAAGTGATTCAAGAGACACAGGACAAATCGAGCAAGATTGTGATTATTGGTTAGGCATTTATCGTGATGCGGTGTACCACGATAATGCGGATGAAACGCTGACCGAAATGATTTTAAGGCTTAATCGACACGGTAAAACAGGCACCGTGTATGTTGACCAACAAGGATTGAGTATTACACCGGTCGATCAATATATGGCTGCTTATCGCGCTCAACCGAAACGAGAGCCTAAAAGGTATTGTGAAAAATCGTTTTAACTCATGAAAGTAAAAAGGAGACCTCGTGACAGATGATATCTGTCTCCATAAATCCAATCTCAACAGTATTTTCAAAGTGCTCTCCGAAATCGTGACAACAGGTAAACGCTATCGCATCAAAATCACCGAGTGGCGTGATTTAAGAACCATACCAATGAATAAAACATGGCGTATGTGGATGGAAACCACAGGCGAGTGGTTACGTGCACGTGGCGTTGTTATCGATATTAAAAATGGTGTCGGTGAAATCGTTTTATCAAAGCCCATTACTAATGAGGAAACGCATGAATATTTCGTTGGACATTGGTTAGGGCGCAATGAAAACGGTGAGCGTGAAAAAACCAGCAAGATGGATAAGGCAAGGATGCTTTACATGATGGAGAAACATGAACAATGGTGCATTGAGAAGGGAATTCCGATCATCATTCCTAGCAATTCTGAATATATGAATTTGAAAAGAAATCAAGAGGAATAATTGCTGATGGACAAATCAAAGGAAAACATAATGAAGTCGCTAAGGCGACGGCGCTGTAAAATATGTAGAGAATGGTTTCATCCTAAATACAGTAATATTTGGTGGTGTTGCCCAGAACACGGCGCAGAACTGGCAATAAAACGAAGGAATAAGGAAAAAGAAAAAGCGTTAGTAAAACTCAAAAAGGCACAAAGAGAAAAGGAAATCAAAGCAAGAGACAAACTCAAAGCCCGCAAGTTAGCAGTAAAACCTACCTCATATTTTATCAAACAAGCTCAAACTGCGTTTAATCAATATATCAGGCTCAGAGATCATGATGAGCCTTGTATTAGTTGTGGTGAAACTAATCCTCCAGATTTACATGGAGGACAATGGGATTGTGGCCATTTCTTATCTGTGGGTTCACACCCTGAGCTGAGATTTGATGAACGTAATGCATATAAGCAATGTAAATCATGTAATGGTGGAGCAGGGCGGTTTACGCATAAAAATGCCAGTGTAAGTCAAAAGTATGAGGAAAAACTTATCGAAAAATTTGGTCAAGAATTAGTTGATTGGCTACGAGGGCCTCATGAGCTTCCGAATTGGCGACGCGAAGATTATATCCAGATACGAGATAAATACAGAGAGAAGGTCAGGCAATTAAAACGAGAAAGAGAGATGAAGGTGTAATTGATTAATTAATAGGCAACAAGGTAACAAATGGTTTGGAGAAGTCTGTATGAGAGATATGCAGGAAGTTTTATCACGTTGGGGAGCGTGGTCAGCTAATGAGGGAAATAGTATCGATTACTCATCAATTGCCGCAGGTTTTAAAGGATTAATTCCAAGTTCAAGACGAAGCCGAGAGCAATGTTCAGATGATGATGGTTTAAAAATAAATAAAGCGCTATTACATTTAAAGGTAAATAATAGTTACTTATTTCAGCTGGTTATTATGTACTATGTGAAGAATTATCCTTTACGCTCAATGGCTTCAAAACTCGGTATTTCTCATAATGAAGTGGCTAAGCGATTGCAGACAGCGGAAGGATTTATTGAGGGGTGTCTATCGGTTGATAACGTAAAATTAGATATGGATAAAATAATTAGAAAACACAACATTTATAGTCTTGCGTAATTACAAAGCACAATATATTGTGTTAATAATGATTTTAATGTTACATGACTTATCTATTGAAAACCTCGTGAGTATAACGGGGTTGTATTAAGACTTCCTAAATTTCAATTCTATTTTACAAGACAAATGCTTTTCTGTGAATTTATCCAGTTATTTTCTTGTTTTTTAACCTCAAATGAGGTATAAAAAATAGAAAATTATAGCGAGGCTAATTTGATGCAAGCATTTAATCTTACAAAACCTACAGTGTTGTCAGATTCTGATGTGGTGGAATCTTACTTACAATCTATGAATCTTAGTCTTCACGATCTTACCCGCATTTTTGAACGGGGTCTATCCGGGCGTTATTCAACAACGCGAAATCACCCTTTAATTTCTAGAGGGCAGTATTTTTATGGAGAAGCAGTGAGTGGAGCTAGGGATATTCTTGCATCTAGGGGATATAAAGGATTATCTCTAAGAAATGTTGAATTGACGGTTGATAAAAATCACGCAATTTATATTTGTCGTGGCTGTAATCAAACGGGGCTTATTAATGGATATCCAGAATCCCGTATGAAAAAAGGGGATTTTACCTGTGATTTAATGGGGCTTATTCGCAATAATAATCCTGGTCAAGGCATATTAGAACTGAACGATAATCAACTAAAAATAGATTTTGGCCTTTCGAATGAAGACATTACCCCACCTTTACCTAATAAAATTGGATTAGATTTATGGTTTTTGTTGTATGATTTCGATAAGACTGACGAATATGGGCGTGTTGGTATTCGAGCCGAACTTTCGAGACCAATTTCTTATAATGATAGGAATATAGTAAATAGTTTTTCTACACGTTTGATATTAGATATTCACCAACCAGAACCGATTATCCAAGGTAGAGATACACCACAGTTTACCCAGGATATTGAACTTGATATTTCCAAAGTAGGTTAAGTATGTACCATGTTTAATTCAGAGTGTTTGCGTATAGCCAGAGAGCGGAGAGGCTTGACACAAAGGGCGTTAGCTGAGGAGGCAGGATTAACTAGTAAGACAATTTCTAATTATGAAAAAGCAGGTATTTTTGAGCCTATTGCAAGTGATAGCATGGAGAGGATATCAGCTGTTCTTGGTTATCCCATAGAGTTTTTTCTTGATAGAGATATCCCTTCTTTATCAACAGAAGCTGTGAGTTTTCGCGCAATGACAAAACTGAGTGCTCAAAAAAGAGATTCGGCGCTTAGTGCTGGAAAGTTGGCGCAAGAGTTGTCCATGTGGATTGATAATAAGTTTACCTTACCTAAGGTAAATGTGCCTAATTGTAGTTTTGATAGCTACTTAGAACCAGAACATGCTGCTAGAGCTGTTAGAGAAAGTTGGGGTATAGGTGAGTTATCAATATCTAATGTAATTCATTTGCTTGAAGCCAATGGTATAAAAGTTTTTTCTTTAGCTGAAAATTGTCTTGAAGTTGATGCTTTTTCATTCTGGATGGATGAAAAACCTTTTGTACTTTTAAATACAATGAAAACACCGGAACGTAGTCGTTTTGATGCGGCGCATGAATTAGGTCATTTAGTTCTTCATAAACATTCTAGTAATAATGGGCGACAAGCTGAATTAGATGCAGATCGTTTTGCATCAGCATTTCTAATGCCTGAGCGTAGTATTTTAGCGACAATTCCAAGAATGCCTCCATTAGAATTATTAATTTCCATGAAAAAGAATTGGAAAGTTTCTTTAGCCGCGTTGGTACGGCGTACATTTGATGTTGGGTTATCTAGTGAATGGCATTATAGACAATTATCTATTGAGTTAGCTCGGCGTGGTTATCGAACTAGTGAACCTGAAGGAATGCCAGGACGTGAAAAATCCTTAATATTAGATAAGGTATTTTCTACATTACGTTCTCAAGGGGTTAAACGAGGTGAAATATTAAAACAATTAAGATTACCAATTGATGAGCTGAGTGCATTGACTTTTAATAATAATTTCTTTATGGAAGCAATTAGTGGTAATGAAGACATACAGAGATCTAAAAATAAATTCACACCAAAATTACAATTAATTAAGTAATTGTTATCGTATGTATATATGGCTACTTATATTTTTTATATGTAGCCATAATTGCTTTTGTCAAAAATTCTAAATAGCCTAAATTCTGTCTAGGTAGTAACATCCTAGTTCAGTGACAGATTATGTTCTAGTTATTAGATATGTTAATGACTCTATAATTTGGGATATTGGTTTACATAACTAGACGTTATTGTAGTAACTGCCGTGATATAGATCGCATCCACAGCGGATGTTGACTTTTTATGCGGTTTAAGCTATAAAGCATGTTAGCATTGTGGGGGATATTGAATGAAAAAATATGGTGCAGTAAAATTTGAACTCAGAAATAGTGATGATGCGGCATATGAACTGACTGAAGATGAAATGATCTCAATTATTTATAATACGATGGTTAATTCAATGTACCTTGAAGGAGATAGGGCTCCTTTTGAAGGACAGAACCCTATAGAAACGATTCATTCTTTTGAAAAATCTTATTGTCACTATTAAAAAATATTTATTTTGTTTTTTGTTCAATTTTTTTTGTTATCTCTGTAAGTGAAAAGAAGATAATTCGGTAGAGATACCTGTTATTTGAATCGTAAATAGATTTTCTAACTGCATAATGATAGAACGTTTTGCTTTTTTTATTACCATTTAGTTTAAATAAATCCATATGGAAACCCATAGACATAGATAATATCAGCAAATACATCCTGATGGCGCGTCCATTACCATCCTCAAAAGGATGGATCCATGCCAGTTCTTTATGCAATTCGGTTAGTAACATCGCTAAGCTTTCTTTAGTTCGGATCTTTTCTAACCTTGGTTTTGATACTCGTCGAAAACAGGATCTCATGGATTTAGTAATGTCTCTTGATGGTAGAGTTTCTCTATTTCTATCCCCAACCACAACATCATGTGTTCTATATATGCCTCCCCATGGATAAAGTATTGCAAACATGGCATGGTGAACATCGCGGAATGCTAGTTCAGCCAGCGGAAGCTGGCGTTTGCTGTATTTTTCGCGAATAATTCTTAGTGTATTTAAATTGCCAAGAAGAAACTCAACTGCATCTATTTGATATTTGTATTTTATTTTTAACAAGTTGTTGGTTGGAGCGATGTACTCATGGCGATCATTAATTCCGTCACTAAGGAAAAAAACAGGTGATGATTCGCTATGGAGAACTTTTATTGTTGTACCATCAATTCTGGTATCCAGTGATATTCTTGTTATCTCTAATGTTTTTTTATCTCCAAGAAAAAATAACCCAGTGACATATCCAAAAATGAAAGACTCTTCATTATGTGTGAATTTTCGATGCACCATGACGGAATCTCCAAGTTGAATTTCTCCTTTGGGTTCCCTAGAGTGAGTAATGTATTCACAATCCATGGATAGGAGCCAAGGAGCATTCTTGATAGTTCCTTTTCCTCTAATGATTTCTCGGGTTTTCTTATTCCAGAAAAAATGCTCTATATGACCATCATTAATCACTTTTTTTAGGTGAATAATGTTGACATTATAGATGTTGCAGAGCTCTGAGGCAGATTTATATACGGTTTCGCCATGGTAGAGCCAACCAATCTTATAAATATTCATTAATGCTCCTGTCTGAAAACAGGCTTTAATCATACTATATAATTGATTATCCAGTCATCTTTGTATTCAAAATAGTGATGGCACGACGGTATAATTTGAAACGGCGGAAGCTAACCACAATTATACAATGATATAGTTTCTCTTATGGGATGGATTCTATACAGACTATGCTTCTGCTATTGATTCTACCAGCTTTAAGTTTTGTTATTATCAGCTCTAGCCGTAGTACAAAATTGGGATCTATCTCTTAGTATTTATTAATACGTTTTCCAGTTTATTACTTACTATATTAAGAACTTGTCGTTCCAACATTTCATGTGAAATTATCTCATTGTAAAAAGAAAGATGAGTAACCAATTAAGAGTTTTTTCAGTTATAGGGGACTCTTTTTAGGGGAAGTGGACAATAGGAAGTAAGCCTATCGCATCACCTGTGTAGACTTATAACCTGAAACAGATTGATGATAACCATTATGAATTGACAGTAAGTGTGCCTGGATATCAAGAAAATGACTTATCGGTTTCATTGAAAGGAAGCCGTTTATTGATTGAAGGGAAAAAAGAAGAAAAATCAGAAGAAGACAATGATAAATGGATCCACCGAGGCATATCTCAAGGGCAATTTACGTTGCAATTTGACCTCGGTAAAAATGTTAAAATAGAAAAAGCCGATTTATCAAGTGGGCTTCTGACCATCGCTATTGAGTATGAGTTACCTGAAGAAGAAAAACGGCAAACAATAGCGATAGAAAATAAAGACAAAAGATAATTGAATGTGAATAAGATTAAGGCTACGCATTATGGTGTGTAGCCTTAATTGTTTTTGTGAGGGTTTTTAATTGTATTTGGTCTGAACTAGGGTAGATAGATTGAGAACTGGTTTGAGCGAGTAGAGGAAGTTAGGGCTACAAGATGACTAATTGAATTGTGGTGATTAAGTGCAGATTATGGACTTCCAAATCACTATGCCTTCTAATTCATCAGTCGCTGGCTCAGAATTGATAACTAGGTGAGTAATCGTGTCTCTCCTAGAGTTTTTTAAACGGGATGCTGACGGATTATTCCCCGCTACTGATGCTGGAATAATCCGGACAACGAAGCGGGAGGTTTGTCGTACCATGACTGAATGGTCGACTTATCAAGCTGGAATGTGGTGATCTGATCCTGATATCTGCCAAAAGTTCATCTTTTGCTATATCAGTCATAAAAATACCAGTATATCATTTGCCAAATGACACGGGTCTTATAAGGACATGTCATGTCCGTGCCCGGCTTAATTGTTTGACTAAAATCTCAAAATTCATATTGAATAAATACTCTATCGAAAGGAAATTATCAGTGGAAGTATCTAATTGGATTCAACAAAACATACGACACTCAGCACAACTTGAACCTAATACACTCGAAGCAGTATCCGATTTCACTCTTATGTGGTCAATTTTTGAGGCTTCAGAAGCTTATAATGAGAATGTTGTAGA
Source organism: Proteus sp. FME41 (assembly GCF_014897315.1). GTDB lineage: Bacteria > Pseudomonadota > Gammaproteobacteria > Enterobacterales > Enterobacteriaceae > Proteus. The sequence continues at coordinate 349,790 of NZ_JABUYL010000001.1, forward strand.
TCAGATTGGAGCTTTTTCAAAGCGAGTCGCAAGGTATATGCCATTAGATGCGATCGACTCCCAACTATCATATTGGTCTAAACGCTATATACATGAAAGCGGTGAGCCAACAAAGCATTTCGATTACCTCTATTTTAGAGATGATTCACAAACTGAGAAATCACTTGATGTACTAAGAAATAAAGAAACTTCTTTTGAAGATAAAATCGAAGTGTGCCTCTTAATTGTCTATAGGTATCGAAATAATTTATTTCATGGTATTAAAGACATCACGTTGCTAAATGCCCAAGTAGAAAATCTTCGGAACGCGATAGAATTACTACAAATAATTATGCCATATAGCGGAAGATACCTTTTTCTCGGAGCCTAATTAGCTATATTTCATTGAATGTAAAGGGTATAAACCCTACTCAGTTGTTAAACACGAAGTAATAAAATACTAGATTGCCCATCAAATACCCGTATTTCGTAAGTTTGCCAGGCGCAGCTACTCAAATGCAGATGTTAATGTTGAATTATGAACTACAGGAAAATTTAGCGATGAAACTCGCGAGATGCTGGATAAATATATCGACTCTGTCACTACAACTAGATTTAGCCTTGAATTATAGCAGTCTTGGGTCAAATCTGAGCGGAATATCTAAATTATAAGTATAAAAGAATTACCCAACACAAAATAAAAAAATGCCGATACGCTAGGAGTCATATCGGCATATAAAATAAACGCAAGAAGCAATGTAAGTCATGTCGTACTAATTCGTATCAGACCTGTCAATTTGATACATATGTAATGATAATTATTCTCATTAATATATTCAACCCTAAATTAAATAAGGTTACTTTGTAGCCTTTTCATCTACGCCAACCACAGAATCAACACCCACTTATACCGTTCACACAAGAGCTGTGAGTCGGCACCTTATTAACTAAAATAAATCGGTAAATGTTATGTCAAAAGAGATAAGCGAATTACAGTTTAGTCTTCACTATTCCTCAGAAACAGACAGTGAAATGAATATCTCAACCATTTTAACGGCAAATATTCATACGGTTGATGGTGATACTCAACAACTGACGCAATTAATTTGCACGACATCTCCCGCAGGTAAAAAACAATATCGAATCGGTACACAAAAGATTAATGATGCTGGTGACCCATTGCTGGTGGCGATTGAATCTTATTGGCGCAAAAATACACAAGAGAGTTGTGTTTATTTGTTAGAGAAAGCGAAGCAATTTATTCAAGGACAGTTACAACAAACGAATACATGGATATCTATGTATGGTCTTGTGATTGTTTCTAATGCGTTACTGGAAGAGCAGTTGCCTGAAGGTTTATTAAGGGCATTTAATGTGTCGAAAGCTGTTTGATACTTTGAGTAAACAGAGCAAAAAATAAATATGTTGATTTGTAATTAGCTCTTACAGGTTGAACTCTCCCGAAACTCCAGAGAGTTCATATTTTTAGTTATAAGAGTTTATGGCAAATTACATACTATTTTATAAGTAGGTTTTTATAATTATTGATACATCATCGAGACTCTTCTTATTAATGAGAAGTATGCGATGCAAAGTTTTAACGGTTGAGGAATATCGGGATCAGACATTCGATAGGTAAATGTTTTTTTTGCATTAGAAGGGGAATAGTGTATACCTTCATCTTCTAATTTTAATTCTTGTTCTGAAGAGCGTATTGAATCGATAAGAGTGCAAAGTTTATTTATTCTATCTGCGGGTATTTCCGCATGTAATAATTTATGTGCAAACTGATTTCTTATCTGATCAATATGACAAAAAGCATCATATGCTTGTTTTGGCATACCTAATCGCTGAGCTAGCTTATTTTTATGTTCAAAGGACATTCTAAATCTAACATCGTTAATATTTTCTGGTTTTTCTGCAAACAAATCCTCAATATTTAGATGAGCTGATATAAAAGCTTCTAAAAAATTTTCACAAGTTAAATGTAGTGTTAAAACTGAGACGAGGGGAGTATCGGTCTCACAAATTGTTAATACAGCATTTCGAGTTTTATCATCGGCAAGAAATAATTTTTCAAATATTTTAGTATTCATTCTTTCCTCATAGGACTTTGTATGAAAATAAAAAATGAAACCATTGGATTGGCAGATCCTAATGGCCATATAGCCTGCGTTATTGGGCGCCTACCTGATAATAATGTATCAGAAGTGAATACGGAGGATAATGATATTTTTAAGTCGATGATAAAAGATAAAATTTTTATAGGTGAAACTTGGTCGGATCATGATACATCTTTATTGGCTATATGGAATTCTTTTACCGGTATACAACAGGAGGTTATAAGTAGCGTTATTCAAAGATATAAAGATGAGATATTTAATTTGGAATGTTCTCTTTATGAAAGGAATTTCGATTAGTTGGAATGTTTGGTTATTTGCGAGCACCTGAATATTTTTAATGATCCCACTGAATTCTTGAATAGCCTGTGATCATTCATTCAGCCAACCACATTGGTCTGAATCATTAATTTAATTAAGCCTTATATTTTCACTTTTAACTTTCTCACACTAATCATCAACGGACACTCCTCTGGGGGTGACTATGCGTATGGATAAATTAACCAATGTAACTTATGGAACCGCAGGCTTAACGGCATTTTTTGCCAGCCTCTCGTTATATGAATGGGGATTCGTTATCGGGATGGTGTTTAGCATGGCTCTAGGTTTAGCTACTTATTTTATGACACGTCGAGAACAACGAAAACGCACTCAATTATTTGAAGAGCTTGTTCGTCATGTTGATCCACAAAACCCGACCGAAACATTAAAAAGGCTTGCTGAATTAATGGTGAAAGTGCCAAAGGATATTTAATGTCTCTCAAACAGAAAATAGCTGCGTTAACAACAGCAGGGGCAACAGCAATCGCGTTAGTAGTAATAGCCCATTTTGAAGGTGTACGTTATGAACCTTATCGTGATGTGGCGGGTGTTCTAACAGTTTGTTATGGGCATACAGGCAAAGACATTATTCAGGGTAAGAGATACACACAACAAGAATGTGATGCCTTATTACAAAACGATTTTATTAAGACACAACAGCAAGTCGATGCATTAATCAAAGTGCCACTCGATGACTACACCAAAGCCGCTTTATATTCCTTTGCTTTTAATGTGGGTACAACCGCATTTGCTCGTTCAACATTACTCAAGAAACTAAACGCGGGTGATAGATCGAGTGCTTGTGAAGAAATGAAACGCTGGGTTTATGCGGGTGGAAAGGTTTGGCGAGGGCTTGTCAGTCGTCGAGAGGCGGAGTCAGCACTATGTCATGGAAACCTTTAATCATCATTATTAGCTTTATCCTTGCATTATTCATCACCGTTGCTGGTGGTATTTATCTCTTGATTGATAACACATGTACTAAAGACCACATTAGTTTAGAAAAACGCTGTCAGATTGCACTCTCACATCATCGGTACTAATCATGAAATACGGGAAACTCTATGTCGTCATTGTGATGGTAGGCATCATTGTGGGTGGCTATTGGGTGATTAACAGGCAAGCTAACAGGATTAATCTGTTGATAGAAAAAAACAAAGAACTAACGATTGCACTCGAAGAACAGAAGTCTATTAACACTGATTATCAAGCACGCATAATGCGATTAAACCAACTGGATATTCAATATACACAGGAGCTAGCGAATGCTAAGAATGAAATTAGTCGTTTGCGTGATATTAGTGAGCGTCATCCTAAGCGGGTGTATATCAAAGCCGAGTGTCCCAAAGTCACAACCACTCCCTCCACCAGCTTGGCTTATGCAACCACCGCCCGACCTACTGACACCGCTATCCGAAATTATTGGTTACTCAGAGAGCGAATTGCAGAGTCAGAGCAAATGATTAAAGGGTTGCAGGATTACATCAGGCAGGAGTGTGTAGGTGATTAGAGTTTTTTATATCCATACCCCTTTAATTTATATATTAAATCTATCACATAAGAGAGTAGATATCGAAAGTATAAGTGGACTCAATAAATTCTGATTTTATGGTTATTGAGTGGCTGTTTTTATTGTATTTTAACGGGAATTTATCTAAACTCTCTAAAAGGCATGTGTAATAAGCAATATCGTCTGAATTTCTTTGCAAGAATTTTACGTCGCTAACGGGTGGTTTTTTACGCATTTTTCTTTGTTGAATAATGTGAATAAAATGACTTGTTTGACTGGATAAATTACGAGTTAAGTCAGAAATAATGCTATTTTGAACTGCCGGTATGGTTAGATCCTTCGGATAATGATGTTTAAATTCAATAGTAGCAATCAAACTAGATTCATCCTTATTTACCGGATAAAGAGATAAGTCCACTGCACCATTCCTGCTTTTGGGATGTTCTGTCATTGCTAAGTAATCAGAGTTCTCATTGATAACAATGCTTATTTCATCCCTAATCTGATTCTCATGTTTTCGATTATAAAAATATAAATTAAGTTCGTGTAGTTTTTGCTTAACTCGTGGATTTTTGATTGCGTCAATTAAAGTTGAAGTAATGGTATCTATTTGGGATGTTTTCATTAGTAAATGATATTTTTGTTTGGATTGTACGTAAATCTTATCATGATAATTAATATATAGAGAAATTATGACTAAAAGCTCAGCTTGGATGGCAATCAAGTCAGTTTATTATTTCTTATGAAAGTAGTTACATAAAATATCATATCTGAAGAAGTTATGCGAAAGAGAACTAAGAAAAATAATTGGTTACTCAGAGAAGAATCAAATTAAATAATTAGATAGGTACTAGGTTATTTTAATATATAGTATTTATAATTACAGGAATTAATAGGTTGTTTTTTGTTGTTAATAAAGCTCTATTTAAATGGAAATAGATGAATAGAGCTTAATTGTAGTTCATTTATTATATCATTTTAGTGCGCAATCTTATTTCCAGAAATGATTGCTTCTGTTGCATTTTTATTTATTTCACTACATTTATTTTTAACTGCCTCTAGAGCATCACTGTCTGGTAATAACGCGTAATTTGTTATACCAATAAGAGTTGCATTATTATAAGAATCTATAAGTTCACTACATTGTTCAGAACTAACGATCGTGTCATTGAGATATTTAACGTATTCAGCTATATTTTTAAAGTCTTTGGCTAGTTTTATAGTTCCTTGTGCTGCGTAAGTAGTGGAGCTTAAAAACAGTATACTAACTATTAGTAATAATTTATTCATTATATTATCCTTTTAAATATAAATAATAGATTAAGGTTTTATGTCGTTAATTAGATATGAATTGAAATTCATTTAATTTCTATTAAATTTAATTGTTAGATAGAATATAGCAAATATTATATAGTATGCTAGTTTTTATTATTTGATTTATTAGATTGGTGTATGTATTTTTATTTTAATTTGTAAAAATTATCTATTTAAGAGAGTTGATAATAATGGATAGCCATCAGTTAACCGCTGGTGGTTTTTTTATTGGGGAAAATTTGTAATGGGATAAACCATGAAAAAGCGCAATGTCTATGGTGGTCGCTGGGCAAAGGTGCGATTAGCGTTTCTTAATGAACATCCACTTTGTGTTATGTGCCAAGAGCAAGGACGCATTACTGCTGCCACAGTAGTTGACCACATTACTCCACATCGTCTTAAAGAAGCACTTGAATCAGGTGATAAAGAACGTATCGCAAAAGCTCAAGCCTTATTCTGGGATAAAAATAACTTTCAAAGCCTATGCGAACTGCATCATAACTCAACCAAACAACGTATCGAAAAGAGTGGCAAAGTCATTGGCTGTAATGCGGATGGCATTCCTCTCGATCCCAATTCTCATTGGCATCAATAACACCATGAAATACAGGGTGGGGGCGGGGTAAAAGTTCAAACGCTTTCGCCCTGATTACCTAGCGCCCTCATTTGTGTGCACAACCGCGAAATGAAAAGTTTTTTTCTGGGAGTTTCCGATGACAGGAAGACGCCCGAAACCGACCCACTTGAAGGTGGTCACCGGTAATCCGGGAAAACGAAAACTCAACGATAAAGAACCCCAACCCAAACGTGAAATTCCAAGCCCACCCGAACATTTAACGGATTGGGGGAAAATGGCGTGGGCAAAATTAACCTTATTACTCGATGGAATGGGTATTTTAACCGTGGCTGACACGCTGGCATTAGAACGGCTGTGTGATATCTACGCCGATATTCTTCAATTGCGAGATACCATTGCCATTGAAGGTCGGACATACACCACAAAAACGCAATTAGGGGATTTCTTAATTAAAGCGAATCCTGCCGTTGCCATGTTGGCTGATGCAGATCGCCGCTTTAAAAGTTATTTAGTCGAGTTTGGTTTAACCCCCGCCGCTCGTTCGAAGGTGAAGATGGATGGTGGAGAAGAAGAGGAAGATCCGCTCAACCAATATTTCGGTTGATCCGGCAACGCAATACGCACAAGACGTGCATCAAGGCAAAATTTTAGCGGGGCCTGATATTCGTCATGCATGTGTGCGTCATCTCAAAGATTTAAATGAAGCCGAGCAACGGGGATTAGTCTGGGATGTTGAAGCTGTCAAAAGAGTGATCGACTTTTTTGCGAAAGTCTTAAAACTCAATGGCGGGGAGCATGAAGGGAAGCCGTTTATTTTATTGCCTTGGCAATGCTTTGTGATTGGCTCTATTTTTGGTTGGAAAATGACTGACGGTACACGGCGATTTCGCATGGTGTACGTTGAATCAGGCAAAGGTTCAGGAAAATCACCGATGGCAGGTGGCGTTGGGTTGTATTGTTTAGTCGCTGACAGTGAACCGCGCGCCGAAGTGTATGCAGCAGCTACGAAAAAAGACCAAGCCATGATTTTGTTTCGTGATGCGTGGCGATGGTTGATCAATCTCCCGCATTAAGTCAGCGGATCACCAAATCAGGCGGAACAGGCAAAGAGTGGAACTTGGCTTATTTGAAAACAAGTTCATTCTTTCGCCCGATTAGTTCGGATGATGGGCAATCAGGGCCTCGTCCCCATTGTGCGTTGATTGATGAAATCCATGAGCATAAAAATAATACTGCCGTCGAGATGATGCGAGCGGGTACAAAAGGTCGGCGGCAAGCCTTGATATTTATGATCACCAACAGTGGCCATGATAAAACCAGTGTGTGTTATGACTACCATGAATACGGGCGAAAAGTTGCCGAAGGCACTATCGAAGACGACAGCTTCTTTTCCTATATTTGCTCACTGGATGAAGGCGATGATCCCTTTAAGGATGAGTCTTGCTGGGGGAAAGCCAATCCGTCATTGGGCTACACCTTTTCTGATCGCTACTTACGCGAACAAGTGACACAAGCCCGAGGTATGCCCGCGAAAGAAAGCATTGTGCGTCGGCTTAATTTTTGTCAGTGGGTGGATGCCGATAATCCGTGGATTAACAGTGAAACATGGATGCGATGTGAAAACACGTTCACCTTCGATGATCTTCAGGGTGAAGAGTGTTATGGCGGATTGGATTTATCAGGAACCAAAGATTTAACCGCATTAGCCTTGTATTTCCCTCGTCTTAAACGTCTTTATGTCGAATTTTGGACACCCAAAGACACCTTATTGGATAGAGCAAAAACCGACCGAGTGCCTTACGACTTATGGGTAAGGCAAGGTTTTATGCATACCACTCCAGGGAATGCGGTGAGATATGAATTTGTGGCAGAACGCATTGCTGAAATGGCGATGCACGTCAGCATGAGAGCCATTGCCTTTGACCCTTATCGCATTAAATACCTTGAACCCAAACTCGATGAAGCGGGTGTGACGGTTCCTTTAACTCCGCATGGACAAGGATATTACAAAGCTAAAGACTCAGGGCTATGGATGCCACACTCTATCGAACTGTTTGAACAGCTCATTGATGACAAGAAGATTGAGATCCACACCAATCCTTGTTTGAGATGGAATGCCGCATCCGCTGTGCTTGAGGCTGACCAAAAAGATAACCGCGTCTTTGCCAAGAAAAAAAGTACTGGTCGAATTGATGGTGTGGTGGCATCTGCAATGGCGATTGGTGCTGCGGAAGGTGAGGTTGATGATGGCAACCTTGATGATTTTTTCTCTAACCCATTGAGTATGTGATGACAGATAAACAATATTCAATCGATTTGCGCACTAATCATGGTTGGTTTGCGCGTCTGGCTTCTTTCTTTGTCGGGGGAAGACTCGTGACACCTGAACAAGGTTCACAATCAGGCGTTATCTCAGCGCAAGGCTCGCTTGGTGACTCTTCTGTAAATGATGAGCGAATACTCCAAATATCCACGGTTTGGCGTTGTGTTAGCTTAATTTCGACGTTAACGGCTTGTTTGCCACTGGATGTGTTTGAAACGGATAAGCAAGGAAATAGAACCAAAGTTGATTTAAGTAACCCATTGGCTCGATTACTGCGATATTCGCCCAATCAATATATGACGGCTCAAGAATTCCGAGAGGCAATGACTATGCAACTTTGCTTTTATGGTAATGCTTTCGCGTTGATTGAGCGAAATAAAGTCGGTGATGTGATCAGCTTGCTTCCTCTGTTGTCTGCCAATATGGATGTACGCATGGAGGGGAAGAATATTATCTATAAATATCAGCGTGATCATGAATTTGCCAAATTTAAACAACACGAAATTTTTCATTTAAAAGGGTTTGGTTTTAATGGATTAGTTGGATTGTCGCCTATTGCTTATGCGTGTAAGACAGCAAGCACGGCCGTTGCGATGGAAGATCAACAACGTGAGTTTTATGCTAATGGAGCTAAGTCTCCTAAAATTCTGACAACGGGCGATAAGGTATTGAATAAAGAGCAACGTAGCCAACTTGAAGAGAATTTCAAAGAAATTGCGGGTGGTCCCGTTAAAAAACGATTGTGGATCTTAGAAGGGGGATTTCAAGCACAAGATATTGGTGTTAGTCCTCAAGATGCAGAAACAATGTCTTCCCGCAAATTTCAAGTCAGTGAATTGGCTCGTTTCTTTGGGGTTCCACCGCACTTAGTCGGTGATGTTGAAAAATCAACAAGTTGGGGAACAGGTATTGAGCAACAAAACTTAGGTTTTCTTCAATATACCTTACAACCCTATATCTCCCGATGGGAAAATTGCATTGCGCGTTGGCTTCTAAAACCACCCGAAGTGGGGAAATACCATGCTGAACATAACCTTGATGAGTTATTGCGTGGCGATTCCACTTCACGCGCCGCGTTTATGAAAGCGATGGGAGAATCAGGGCTAAGAACCATTAATGAAATGCGACGGCTCGATAATTATCCTCCTCTTGAAGGTGGAGATGTCGCTTACCGGCAAGCACAATATTTACCGATTAACCAACTCAATAAAGAGCCTCACGAAAGTGGGGCTTAATTATTTATGGGGGTTCAATGCCTGATATTAGAAAAACACTGAATTTTGATGAAGCGGAAATCAAATTTACGGGAGATGACACACAAGGCATTTTCGAAGGTTATGCCTCCGTATTTAGTCATCAAGATCTCGACGGTGACATTATTTTACCCGGTGCGTTTAAGCATGTTTTAGATAAGCAAAAACAAAAAGTCGCTATGTTTTATAACCATCGAGTCTGGGAGCTTCCTGTGGGGAAATGGGAGTACATGGAGGAAGATCAAAAAGGGTTACGTGTAAGAGGACAACTGACACCCGGTCATAGTGCGGCTCAAGATCTAAAAGCGGCAATGAAGCATGGCACGGTTGACGGGCTTTCTATCGGATTCGGTTGTCTGCGTAATGACTTTGAGCGAACACCTTCAGGTCGTATTTTTAAAAACATCTCCCTGTTACGTGAAATCAGTATTTGTACATTTCCCGCTAATGACCAAGCACAGGTTTCATCACTCAAGAGCATCGATGGGTTATTAACGATCCGAGATATTGAGGATTGGCTGAGAGAGTCAGCCGGTTTATCAAAATCAGAAGCAGTAGGTTTTATTTCCCGCTTCAAATCCGCTATTCGGAGTGAGTCCGATGACACTCAACAATCTCTAGTCGCATCCATTGTTAACCAAATTAATGCATTTAATCTGAAAGGATAGAATATGTCTGACTTAGCTATTATCCAAGAAGCCATCGAAGGATCACAAAAAAAGGTGCAAGAGCTCTTCGATGCACAGAAGAAAGAAATTGAAGCTACTGGCGCAGTTTCAAAGCAATTACAAACAGATTTAGTCTTAGTTCAAGAGGAGTTAAAAAAAGCCGGTGAACGTCTGTTTGATTTAGAGCAGAAAGGGGCAACGAGCGCTGATGATCCTAATGCGAAAAAAGATTTTTCTGAGCGAGCAGCAGAAGCGCTGACAAAATCATGGAATGGGAGTCAGGCTTCTTATGAAGTGAAAACATTTAATAAATCATTAGGCAGTGATGCGAGCTCAGCCGGAGTTCTCATTCAGCCTATGCAAGTACCGGGTATTATTATGCCGGGTATGCGTCGTTTAGTTATTCGCGATTTATTAGCTCAAGGTCGTATTTCCAGTAACTCACTGGAATATGTACGTGAAAAACTATTTACCAATAGCGCGGCACCCGTGAAAGAAAAGGCACAAAAGCCAGAATCTAATCTGACGTTTGAAAAACAAACGGCAAATGTGATCACTATTGCTCATTGGATCCAAGCGTCTCGCCAAGTGATGGATGATGCTGTGCAGTTACAGTCTTACGTTAATAACCGCTTATTGTATGGCTTAGCATTAGTGGAAGAGGATCAATTACTCAATGGTGACGGTACAGCGGATAATTTGACGGGGATTAATCATGTTGCCACTGCCTATGATACCACGTTGAGTGCTACGGGCGACACGCATGCTGACCTGATTGCTCATGCCATTTATCAGGTAACAGAATCTGAATTTAGTGCCTCTGGTATTATTTTAAATCCTCGTGATTGGCATGCCATTGCGTTAATGAAAGATAAAGAAGGGCGTTATATTTTTGGTGGCCCACAAGCCTTTACTTCAAATGTAATGTGGGGATTACCTGTTGTTCCAACAAAAGCACAAAAACAAGGTGAGTTTACTGTTGGTGCATTTGATTTGGCGTCTCAAGTATGGGATCGAATGAATGCAGTTATCGAAGTGAGTCGAGAAGATCGTGATAACTTTGTGAAAAATATGCTGACCATTTTGTGTGAAGAGCGTTTAGCATTAGCCCATTATCGCCCTCAAGCCTTAATTAAAGGGACTTTTCCAACGTCTGGAAGAAGTGCTTAAGTAATAGGTCGGGGTAGGTAACAATCGATTAGGGCAAGGGTTCTCTAATGCGGTGTTTACAGCAGAAGCGGGGAATAGCGAAAAAAAACTCGGAGACCGACGACAATTTCAATTGATATTGTCGTCGGCTCTGGGAAAAACGCTCACAGAAATCGAGCAAATGCCTGAAAGCCACTTGTGTGAATATGAAGCTTTTTATCGCAAACAACCCTTTGGTTTATGGCGAGAGGATTATCGGATGGCACAAGTGGCGCATCTTCTCGCGATGATAAATCGTGATCCGAAAACGTCTCCGCCGGAATTGATGGATTTTATGCCGATGTGGAAGAAGAAAATCACGGAAGAAGAGGTGTGGGATAACGTCACTGAGAGTGTATTGGCCAATCGATAGCCCCACATGAGTGGGGCTTAATCGTTAACCACCGCGAGACATTTTCTCAATTTTTTTATCCGTATTGTATTGAGAAAGGGCATAAACCGACCAGATAGCCGCAGGGATCCACCCAATTAAGGTGATTTGTAGGATAAGGCAGAAGATGCCAGCGAATGGGCGACCAATCGTGAAAAATTGTAACCAAGGTAGTAATAACGCCAGAATAAGTCTCATAAAACCCCCTCTATTATTCGAAATTTCAGTTTATCAATAATTAAATCAATAGCAAATAACAAGGAATATTGCATTTATTCAGGGTGAAAGTTTGCTTTTGTAGTGTTCATACCAAGGATTGAATTTATGGCGGGAGCATTAGGTAGATTAAATATTGGAATGGCCAAAAGAGGTGATCCCCACACAGGAAAACTGGCAATTATTGAGTAACAGCAAAACCTTTACCTCGCCATTTAATGGAAGTAGCCAGACGGTACGCTTTCCGGGAAGCCGTTGGCGTTGTGAACTGACATTTAATAATTTAAATGAAGAGAAATCGCGCCAGTTAGAAGCGCTGGTGGCTTCATTGGATGGGATGTCGGGACGAGTCAAAATAGCCAGTTGGATAAGAAAAGGGCGTTATGGATATGGTTCGCCTCGTATTGCAATACCGAGCCAATTAGGTCATCGGCTAGAAACAAAGGACTGGAAGCGCAATATGCGCGTGTTACAGCAAGGGGATCGCTTAACAGTGGGCAATGAACTCAAAATGGTGGTGACGGATGTGGTCAGTGATAATCAAGGACGTGCAAATATTCCTATTTCACCGATGTTAAGAACGTCACCTACCGTCAATGAAATGCTCGAAGTTGAGCGTCCTTTTGGAGTATTTCGGCTCGTTGATAATGAACAGGGTAAATTTCAGCATCGTCGCTTGGGGTATACCAATATCACGTTATCTTTTGAGGAGGTGTTGTACTAATGCAATATCATCCATTTTCTGATGCCATGGTCAACGCGATTAATGAGGGGGCTTATATCGTTTTAGCAGCCAGACTCGATTTGAAATCAGGCGTCACCTGTGCGCATACCGGTGTTGGGCAACTGATTATTGCGGGGGAAACCTATTTAGGTGTAGGAAGTTTAGGGGAAATCAGTCAGCTAAAAGAGAATAAGACAACCAGTCCTCCACAATTACAGCTTAAATTAACGGGTTTTGATAAATCGCTGGTGGGTATGGTGATGAATGAGCAAAGTCGAGGACGCGAAGTCCGATTGATGATGGTCGCCATTGGTGAAGAGGGAAAACCGTTGCTTGCTGAAGTCTTATTTGTCGGACAAATCACATCTGTCAATGTGGTGTCTGGCGAAGAAAATGCCGTATGTGTTAATGTTTCTAATCGATTCGAGCGATGGTCAATCGGGTTACCTGATAGATTCACCGATGAGTCGTGGTCATCTCGAAGACAAGGTGATCGTATCTTTCGTTATGTTGCTCAAATAGCTGAACGGGCGATTTATTGGGGCAGCAAGAAAGATGCACCTGCATTTATTTATAAATAATCTTATTGTCTTGTTAAACCCACTTTTGTGGGTTTTTTGCTATTTAAGGTCAGTACATGAAACAACCTAACTGGACACTTAAATTACCTGAAACCATAAGGGCGGCGATGAGTCGCCCTTTTTCATGGGGGGAATTTGATTGTTGTATTTTCGCCTCTGAATGTATTTACGCACAATGCGGTTTCTCTCCAATAAGGCCTTATCTCAATCACTATAAAACCAAAGCCGAAGCCTTCAACCTGCTCAAATCCAAATTTGGCTCCTTAGAGAAAGCCGTATCACGCTATTTCAAGTCCATTGAGATTGAGCGGGTTCAGCGTGGTGACCTCGTACTGTTCAAAGGTGAGGACGGTGACAGTTTAGCCGTGGTCTGGGCGGGGCATTATTGGGGCGTAACCCCACAAGGTGTGAAGCCAGTGCAGATTAACCCAATCAAAGCGTGGAGAGTGGAATAATGGGGGGAAGTGGTGGATTAATTTCAAAAGTCGTGGGTGCAGGCTTAATGATTGCTGGGCTATTTACCGGAGGCGTCACCTCGGCGATGGGTATGGCACTGATGGCAGCAGGCGTTGCGGTTCAAGTCGCGGGTTCGCTTATCTTTAAGCCTAAACTGCCTTCCATGAATTATCGAGATACCAGTGAACGCAAACAGATGTTACGTTCATCGTCTGCGCCTGAAACCGTAATTGTCGGAAAAACAGTGATATCGGGTTTGCTTTTCTTCGCCGAAGAAGAAGCGGGGGAACAAGATGAAAATGAAAAAATCACACTGGCATTGGCTCTGGCAGGGCACCCCATAGAGAAAATCGGGAAGATTTGGTTGAGTGATGATCTCATTGAGACGTTTGGTGATAAAGCCTCATGGGAATTACATAACGATAGGAAAAATGCCGATCCCTTTATGCTTAAAAATTGCCCGTCATGGAAAGAGGATATGATTGGTCGAGGTCTAGCGTGGTTACGTGTGACACTCACGTTTGACCAAGAAAAATTCCCTTATGGATTACCCAATGTGAAATGTGAAGTCTGGGGAAAACATCTGTTTGATCCTCGCACTGGGCAAACTGCATGGAGTAATAATGGGGCTTTAGTCATTTTGGATTATTACCGCTATTATTTAAAAGTGCCTGATACGGATATTGATTTTGACAGCTTTAAACAGGCAGCCGATTTATGTGATGAAAAAGTGAGTCTGCCAGAAGGCGGATTTGAGTCGCGATATACCCTTAATGGTGCCTATGACTTAAATGAGAGTCCATCCAGTATTTTGGAAGCGATGCACAAATGCATTAATGCCGAACCGACATTCACCGCAGGAAAACACAGTATCCAAATTGGCGCTTATTATGGGCCGGCAATAAAAACCATTACCGAATCACAATTGATTGGCACTGTCACTTGTACCCCTGAAACAGGCTTAAAAGACGCGACCAATGCGGTGTATGGCACATTTATTGATGCCGAACAGTTGTACACAAAAACCGATTTCACGCCTGTGATTGTGGACGAATGGGTGAAAGAGGATGGCTTAGAAATTCGGGAGAACATCGATTATCGTTTTGTTACTAGCCCTTATCAAGCCCAACGATTAGCCCGCCAATATCTTCGCAAAAAGAAAGCAGGAAGACGGGTTCAACTCACGATGAACTTAGACGGCTATGCTTATCGTCCCGGGGAAGTTGTGCTTTTAGAATTACCTTCTTTGGGGATTAGTGGGCTGGAATTCCGTATTGCCGAATGGTCTTTTCATGCTTTAGAGGGTGTGGCTTTAACGTTGGAAGAGGATGGTGCCTATTTATATGAAGATGTGATTGGCAAGCCTTTCGAACGTCCGCCGTTTGTGAGTTTACCCACAGGTGGTGTTGCTTCACCGATTAATCTTACCTTTGTTCCACTTGCTGTCAGTGACATCGTGCAAGGTACGCTTTCTTGGCAGAATGTGGCGTCTGATGTACGTTATAACACCGTTACTATTCTCCAAGAAGGCAATGTTATTCAATCTATTCAGGTGCCGGCTGAGCGTGTTGATATTAACGGATTAGCGCGAGGGACTTATCGTGTTGAAGTCAGAGCAACAAATGTTGCCGGTGCGATGTCGGCACCCGCTATCAGTGACTTTGCCATTCAAGCACCACCGCCTCCTGAACATATTGATGTTACCTCTGGCTTATTTAATCTGACTGTTGTACCGAAACAAGGCGATAGTGCTGTCTTTGGTTATACCTTTGAATTTTGGTTTAGTGAGGAAAAGCTCGCTGATCTTTCTGAAAATGAAGTGATCACCAAAACAAATAAAGTTGGCCAAGGGAATTTCTGGACGCAAGAGAATTTACAAGCAGGGCATACGTATTATTTTTATGTTCGAACAATCAACAGCTATGGTAAATCACCGTTTGTGGAAGCTTATGGTGTTTGCTCTTCTCAAACCGATTTAATTCTTGAAGAATTAGCTGGGCAAATTAGTCGAGATCAACTCGCACAAGACCTATTGGGTGAAATTAACAGCAAAGCTAACCAATCAGCTGTTGTTGAATTAAACACGCAAGTGAAAGCAAACCATGATGCGATTTTAGCGGAGCAAGTTGCGCGAGGAGCGGTAATTAACCAAGAGCAACAAGCTCGCGCTGAAGCTGATAAAACGGAGGCTCAACAACGCCAATTCTTAGCCACTCAACTTCGTGGTGACTATACCGGAAATGATTTATCGAAAGTCACCGCAGGACTTATCTCCGCCGAGAAGCAAGCGCGAGTTACAGGTGACCAAGCGGAAGCTAAAGCCAGACAATCATTGGAAACACGGATGAATGGGAATGTTTCTGCGATTAATAAGTCACTAGAAACCCTCACCTCGAAACAGCAAGCACAAACGCAAGAGATTTCAACGCTCAATTCAAATTTGAAAGGGAAAGCCGATAGCAGTGCGGTTAATGCGTTAAATACGCGAGTATCTAAGATTGATGGCAAAGTGACGTCTGCAGCCTCACAGGTACAAACGTTATCCAGCAAATTAGATACAGTGAAAGCCGATTTAATGGAGTCTGTGGTGGTGGATTTAGATTTATCAAAACTCAATGAAAACACCTATTATCCAATTATTTTGCCATTAGCGACCTCTCGTCGTTATGCCTTTAAGGTCTTTAGAACCTTAGGGCAATATTCAGACAATAAACCCAGCTATGCGACTCACAGCACTAAAGGCTTTGCCATGATTGTGGAATGGCAAGTCAGTGGTTCTGGATGGGGAACTCAGTCTGAAAACCGCATCATTGATAATTTTGATTGGCGATGGACAAATCAATCTCCTGTGATGGGGCCAGCTCAATTAATAAATGGTTCCGTGGAATATATTTATTTGCGGGGAGGGGCAAAATATCAGTTAACTAAACACAAGAGTGTTAACCATCAAATTATCACCAGCACTTACACCACTAACAAACAATCGGTGGCACCAAAAGGGTTTGTGGCGAATGAAGTACCTAAATCCAGCGAACAGACAGCCAATGCAACGGCGAATGCGGTAAGCCAACTCGAAACCAAAGTGACCGAGGTTTCAGGTAAGGTGACCTCGACCGTTCAGCAAATCACTCGTTTAGAAAGCCAAGTGGGTACAAGTTCAGCCAAAATCGAACAAACTTCGAAAGTGGTCACAGACATAAATGGTAAAATTTCGGCATCATGGACAATGAAAGTCCAACAAGATAGCAAAGGGAATAAAGTCATTACTGGCATTGGCTTAGGATTTAATGCACAAGGAAATAGTCAATTTCTGGTTAATGCCCAAAACTTTGCAGTGATATCGTCATTAAACGGCAAAGTGGTGACACCGTTTGTGATCCAAAATGGACAAGCTTTTTTCAATGATGCGTTATTTAGCAAGGCAACTATTGATAAATTATCAGTAGGTAAAAAAATCACATCCACTAATTATTCAGCGGGCAAGAAAGGATTTAATATTGATGCCACAACAGGGAATGTGGAATTAAATGATGCAGTATTTCGTGGACGGTTAGATATTAACTCAGGAGGAACAAAAGGGCGGTTAGTGATCACGAATAATACTATTTATGTTTACGATGAAAACAATCAGTTAGCGGCAAAAATAGGTTATTTAGGGTAGCGTATGAAGTTTATTGTTTTAATTACAGCATTATTATTGTCAGGGTGTACCTCTGGATATAAGAAAGTTGATTGCCAAGGTGTTTACCAAATAAAAACTTTTCATTATCAACAACCTGTATTAGTAAAGTTTGATAAAAAGAGAGAAACCATTAAAGGGCCTCTTTATCATGCTGTACCTCAATTAGGATTTAAATTCTTGGGAGGATGGGTATCTCCTGATGCCGTAGAGGATTTCTCATGTCGTGGGGAATAGAAATATATGAAAAAGGGAAACCAATAAAAATCACAGGGCGTTCGTTTATTTTTGACCAAATAGCGGTCACTCAAAATGGCAGTAAAACTTATAATAATATTCCTAAAGGGCGGTCATTGGCCGCCTATATTGTAGCTAGAAATCGAGGATCTTATTTCACTGTTAGAGTCGAGAATAATAAAATCTCGTGGAATTCTCTACGTGGTAGTCAATCGATTAATGGAATTATTATGGTACTAATTAAATGAGTAAATATGGTGCATTATTTTTTAATCAGGGCATTACCGAAGAATTAACACCCTATGAATCAGCCGTATTTTTAAAAAAGATAAAAACTAAGCCAGGGCTAATTAAAGTTATCGAAGGTAATAATAACGCAGTGCCACTTATTTTTATTCGAGTTCTTAATTCCTCTAATCCATCATTAAGTGGATTATCTGAAGTAATTTATGAGAACAATGCGTGGTGTGTGAATTTAATCGATACTATTCAAGGTAATTCAGCAGAATATGAGCTCTATGTATTTGTGAAGTCTTCTTATCATATTTCACTTCACCCTCAAAAATGGGGGATTCAAATCTATCATAAAGGTGTTATTACACACGCTTCAAGCCAAAGACCACTTAATTTATTAGAGGGAAATAACTTTGTACTCACAGGAAATAATTGGAATGGTGTGGATGTCGGATGCCCTTGTGCGGTATTAATCACAACAATAGGGCAGATTGGTATGATGGATTCGATGGGAGGAAAAACGATTAGAGTAACTCTTTGTGGCCGAGGTAACCGTATTATTCCTCATTCCATGATAGTTTCAGGACAGATGTCAACAACCTCATTAGGTAAGCAGTATTTTTATATTGATGTGAGGGAGTATGGTGGGTAGAAAGAGTTTAGTTAATGAATGTAAAAAACGATCTAAATGGTTTGTTTTATATGTAAAAACAAAAGTAATTTATGAAATTCAAGAAAAAAAAGATATTAATAAAAATATATAGCAATAATGAAGGGAATGATGATATAGTCATTGACTATTTAAATTATATGCAATTAAGTAAGCCACCAAATGTCAGGTGGCAATTATCTAAAAATCATTCAACGATAATCTTTTTCTTATAATTATATTGATTTCATTTAATAATTTATTATATTTTTCATTGTTTTCAATGTTAATGCAATCATGGTTTTTGTCATATTTTAGTATGGAAATTAGAAATGACCTATAACCTAGTAATTTGTTGTTTATCATATTTTCACAGAATTTTTTGATAAATTCATCTGTTTTTTTTCTATATTTTGGTTTTGGCGGGATCATAGAGAAACATTTTTTTAAAATATCTCTATCTCTATCTCTATCTTCATCTGTATTTTCTATTTTTAACTCATGAATTAATTTGCTTATTATTTTTGTTTTTTTATTTGAAATGCTAATGAATCCTTTTATATCAGAATAATTACTACCTGTTATTGTATATCCACTTAATGACATTGTATGTACGGATTTTTTTATTTTATTTTTATTTATTTTGTAGTTGTTAATACTAAGGATAAATGATATTTCATCATAAAAGTTTTTTGAATGTAAATATGGATTGAGATATTTATTGTTTTTAGTTGAAAAAGGGTTGTATTCTATTTTTCCTTTGGAAGAAAAAAGCATATCATCAGCATAGCGAGTGTAAACAATATTTTTTTCATCACAAAATTTTTCTATTAATAAGTCTATTTTTCGAAAAACAATATTAGAAATGATAGGGGATAAGGGAAATCCTACAGGAAGAATTGATTTTTTTATGAATCTCTTATTTGAACTTTTTTCTGATAAGTCTATTTTAATTAAATTATAGATCGCTTCTGCGTGAGTTTGTGTGCTATTTGGAAATATTATTTCATCTGAAAAATACTCTAGAAAATTGCTTTTTATTACATCTTCGCTAATGGAGTGAAAGAAATTTTTCAAATCTAGTTTTATAAAAAAATAATTATTCCTATGAGGCTCTATAAAATCAAAATATGATTTACCTTTAAGATAAGCAGTAGCTGATTGATTGACGGGTATTTTAGCGAGATTTTGTGTGTGGATGGCTCTTATTATATGTTTATAACTGGGAGATATTTTTTCTGATAACGTGTATACAAATCTTTTGCCAATTTTAAATTCTTTAACATGAGAAGATAGTAAAGGAAGAATTCCTTTACTATCTGTATAGTTACTGAAATTTTTTAATAGTTCAACAACACTTGGATGTAATAAAATTTTTTTCATTGCAATCTCTTCTAAGATACCAAGAACGTCTTTTCACGTTTACGTGCATTAAAAGTAGCTCCAGGAATACGGATGGACTACTAGCACATAATGGGACTAGGAAGCACTAGGCTTCATTTACTATAAACTATCAGCAAATTCCCTTAATCTATCGAAGAAGAAATTTCTGATATTATACTGTATAGTTCAGGGAATGTATACTTAAACTGCATTGTGGGGGGGGGATTTGTACTAAATTCTTTCATGTTTTTAATTGAAAAGTCGAGGAAACTAGTTACCCACCCCCCAGTTTTTGAACTGCCATATGGAAGTTTTCCAATAATATTATCTGAAATTTCTTTTATCAAACTTTTAATATTTTGAGGTATGTGTTGGTAGTTTTCATTCTCTTTACTACATAATGTATCTGACTTTCCTTCAAAAGCCATTCTTAAAATAATTATTTTTTCTTTTTTTGTTAATTTTTCAGCTAATACTTTTTTTCCCATTTCTTTTAAAAAATCTTTTTTAACTTTTTCTGCAAATTTCATATTCACATCTGTTAATTTATGCTTTAGTGGATAGTTGTTGAAAATTGCTTTAAAACATTTGATTATATTGAAATCTTTAGCGGGTTTATTTTGATGGATACTTATAATTTTATTCGGATCTCCTTTGGAGCCAACTTTTGCATGAGTAATAAATTCATTTATTAACCATCGAATAAATAATTTATAGCTATTTTCATTTATAAAAAAACCCTCTGTAGTGTTGTTGGCTATTTTTATTCTTTCTGTCTTTGTAATAATATTATTAACTTTTTCTATGGTTTTTTCCATCAATTCAAATGATATTTTATTTTTTGTTAATTCATTTTGTCTATTATCTAATTTTAATATGCTTTTAAACTCTTTATAATAATGATATCGTTTAGAACCATAAAAACTTAGTTTATATTTCTCTTTTATAGTAAATATATTTACTTCTTTAGATAGAAAATTAATTGAACCGTTTCTAAAATTAACACTAACCATTTTATCTGCATCATATAATACTAAATATGGTATTGATACATTAGAATTACTTGGCTTTATTGCATTTAACATTACTTCATTTGTCTTGTATACATCTATTTTATTTAATTTTGGAAATAGCTTTCTTAAGTTTAAGTTTCCGAATAATTCGAGTTCAGTTTCGCCTTCAACGAAGAGAATGAAATTACTAAAAAATAACCTGGCTTCATTATCATTAAATACATTTATAAATCTTTCATCATTAAAATATGATTTCATAATTGAACAACATGTATTATTATCTTCTGTTGTGAAGTGATATATTTTATGTTCGTTTGGTCGATTGAATTGTTTTATAATTGTTTTGAGAATATTGGGAGAGTGTGTTGTAAATATCATGGTTGGATAAGGAGTTTTATATTTTCCTTTTTCCCACTCACCAGTATCATTTTTAAGTTTATGATATATGTTTCCTAAATTATCTATTAATTCTTCATTTCTTTTAGGATGTAATCCTATTTCTGGTTCATCAATTAATATGATGGGAGTTATAAACTCTCTTCTTGTTAATGCAATTACTAAATTAAGAAAAATTTCTAGAAACTTATGTGAATTAGTTCCATCTGATTGTGTGTCTAATTCATTACCATCTATATTAAAAGTATGTCCTTCCAAACCAACTTTAATATAATTTAGTAAATGATCTTGATATTCATACGGTGAAGTTTTTGTAATATTTTTAATAGTATTAACATAATCCTTATAGGAATTGCTTTTTTGAGAAATATTTAAATCTATAAATGAAACTATTTCATCTCTAGATAATTGTTTTGTGTTTAAAAATTTTAATTTTGTTACAACATTCCATAAATACTTCCAATTATAAAGGTCTAACCTACGAGTATCTATTGCAAAAAAGGGATAGATTCTGGATATGATTTCTCTTACATTTTTATCATTATTTGACCATGATATCGAATTATTTTTATGCAGAATTAATGTTAGAGTAAGAAATTTTTTATTTTTATTACTTTTATTTAGGTAATAAAGTGATTCTACTTCACTTTTATAAATTGACTTATAAATATGTTTTTGATAAGGACTTCTATTTTTGTTTGTTCTAATTATATCTTCTAGCCTACTTGTATCAAAAGTTATTGTTATTTCTCCATGATTTGAATATTTTGAATTTAGTTGTAAATTTTTTTTATTTTCTCCTTTTAGTGCATCATAATAAAAAGAGATGATTTTTAAAACATTTGATTTCCCTACGTTATTTTTACCAATGAAACAATTTATATCTGTAAGATCTTTTATTTCAAAATCTTTAAAAGACAACAAATTCTTTATTTTTATAGATTTTAAACTCACTACTTATCACCTTTTAATTAATTTATATGAAAATTACCTTATTATATATTTTTTTTTATAATGAAGAAACAGTAAGTGAGTTTTCCAATATATAGATCAACTATTTGGTATTTAGGAAAGGAGGTGAAAAAGTATAGAATTGATAAATTTTTCATTATAAATATAAGTAAGATTTTTTTGGGACAAGTTATATAAATTATGTATGATGGTACAAAGTATTGTCAATTTCCACTTCCCCAAAACTCCCCCAATCCAAATTAAAAATCAACCAGTTACATACAAACCAAGATCACATAAGAAACAAATTATCACCCTCAATAATTATAGCTTATTTAATAAGTTACGAAATTATTATGGGTATAATGCTACGGCACATGGGTTGGACAGAAGCGGCTGACTTAATCATTAAAGGCACAGAAGGCGCGATTGCTGCTAAGACTGTAACTTATAATTTCGAACGTCAGTTAGAAGGTGCTAAACTGCTGAAATGTAGCGAGTTTGGTGACGCGATTATCAAACATATGTAATATAATTAGCGTTGTAAATTGATTACGGGAACTTAAGTGTTCCCGTTTTTGTTACAGGCTTTCTTATAAGTACGAGTAATGTGTTTATGCGTATTTTTGTATTAAAACTAGCCAGATGTAGCAAAACTCAACGAACATTAGATAAAACGTTAGCGTTAAAATGAAACAATAAAAAGAGGTGATGAGGTTTTATTTACGGGGACATGAAAAAGAAGAAAAATAATCTGCAAACCGCATGATAAAAGTGGCGATAATTATCATTTGCAGATTATCTGATGGATTAAAATAAAGTCAGAAATAAGATCAACACGCGATGGTTATCCATTCTTTGCCACGAACATTGTTGTAACGATCAGTTTGTGCGCGAGTCGCATGCCCTAATAAAGCTTGCGTATCGATACCCTGCTTTCGGTATATACGTTCTGATAATGAACGTTGCTCATGAAAGGTAGCGGGTGTTCCCTGTTCCCAATCAATATCAATTTTATTTCTTGCTTTGGTAAAATTCGTTGTCATCGTATTCGCTGTGACAGAGCCTCCTCGTTGTCCTTGCGATGTGGTTCGAAAATAGTGAATTAAGTAGTGGCTCACCACGCGATCACGACAGCGTTCAACGATTTCTTTAAGTGAAACATTAATGGCCTGATTGCGTAAAGAGAGGGGAATGGCCACTTTAGCGCCCGTTTTACCTTGAACCACATGCAAATGGTCATCCCAGATATCTTGAAAACGCATCCGTGAGATATCGCTAATACGTTGACCGGTTACGAGAGCAAGGAGCATCGCATTGCCCATATAACGATGTTGCTTGTCAGCTAAATCATAAATTTGACGCCACTCATCTAAAGTCAATCTTTGACGCTTGATCCGAGTTTTTGGTCTTTTGGTTGCCAATGCAGGGTTATAACCGGGTGGCACTTCACCGGCATGTTGTGCCTCTTTAAATATATCACTAAAAACGGATCTAACGACTTGTGCCATACGCGATTGTCCTAAGGCTTTATACTCATCGAGAATACTGACCAAATCTCGAGTGCCCACTTTTGCGAGTGGAAGTAAAGCCAGTTTTTGGCGCATAAGAGCGATAGGTTTTTTCTTTTGCCGATAGGTGGCAAGTTGTATCTCTCCTTGATCTAAACGTTCCTTTTGGATATTCAAATAACGATCTAACCATGTGGCAACGGTAATTGATTCATCTTTATCAGTTGCAATACGATCACTGATGGCTAAAATTTGACGCGTTCTTTGTTCTGCAATACGGCTATTGGCTTCGATGGCGATTAATCGCGCTTGAGTTTCATCAGCGCCCAAGGAATGAAATTTACCTGTTATAGGGTGGCGATATCGCCAATACATTTTTCGCATTCTTGGATGATACGTTGTATATAAATTTGGGATATCAATGTTTTTCTCACGAGGTCGTCCGCTCATCTTTTAATATCTTCCTTAATATTGGATCGTCAAAGGTATTGATTGAAGGTGTCGCTAGCATATCCACCAAGTCAGCATCTTCTCTGACTTGCCACATTCCACCTAACAGCTTTAGAGGAAAAGCAAAAGAGGCATTTGGTGTAGGTTATCTGCCAGAAATAATGCAGTATCTCGATGAAATAGAAATTGAGTATGAAACTGAAATGTCTGCTTATTCTCAATTAAGAAAACGGAGCAAAGAGGTTTATGAACTAACTAAAACTTTTTTCTTTATTAGTTTGGTTGTTATAAATTTGATCTATTTTTTTTATATCCTTGTCCGATAAGTTTTTAATTATTCTATCTATATTGATTTTTTTCATTATACTTTATCTCTAAGTTTTATTTTTCTAATGATAACATAATTAAATGTTAAGTTTGATTCTAAGATTTAATTATATTTATGAAATAATACTTTTTAATAAAAAGGATATTAAGTGCAATTAAAACGGAAAACAATTGTATTAAGTAGCACTAGTGCCGTTACTATAGCCTTAACACTTATTAGTTATTTAGAAGGAATAAAATACAAATCCTATTATGATATTGCAGGTGTTTTGACGGTTTGCTATGGACATACTGGCAATGACATCATTCAGAATAGACTATACACACAGCAAGAATGTGATGCTTTATTACAAAAAGATTTTATTAAAATACAACCAAAAGTCGATGCTCTAATCAAGGAATCTCTTGATAATCACACTAAAGCTTCTTTATATTCTTTTGCAAAAGTGTGATGGCAGCTCAAATAAGTTAAGCATTAAATAGTTGAATATACAAAACCTCACTTCGGCGAGGTTTTTTGCTATCTACAAACCCATGTTGGTCAAAGATAAAAAATTTAGGTTTTAGGGCTTGAAAAACACTTGCTCGTTCATATTTATATTTTGGGTAAATAAGATACTGCCCATAATTCACTAAATACTGAAGGAGGAGTTATATGCCTAACATTAAACCTTTTTCATTATTCCCAACATTATCTGACAACTTAGTTTCAAATCGTTTTGATCAGATAGATCGCCTGTTTAGTCAGTTAACAGGCAGTAAGCCAATTGCATCACCTGTACAGACTTATAACCTGAAACAGATTGATGATAACCATTATGAACTGACAGTGAGTGTGCCTGGATATCAAGAAAATGACCTATCGGTTTCATTGAAAGGTAGTCGTTTATTGATTGAAGGGAAAAAAGAAGAAAAATCAGAAGAAGACAATGATAAATGGATCCACCGAGGCATATCTCAAGGGCAATTTACGTTGCAGTTTGACCTCGGTAAGAATGTTAAAATAGAAAAAGCTGATTTATCAAGTGGACTTCTGACTATTGCTATTGAGTATGAGTTACCGGAAGAAGAAAAACGGCAAACAATAGCGATAGAGAATAAAGATAAAAACTAATTAAGATAAAAGCTAATTAAGTTAGATAATGTAAATAAGATTAAGGCTACGCATGGTGTGTAGCCTTAATTATTTTTGTCGGGGGTTCTAAATTGTATTTGGTCAGACTTAAGTTGACAGAGTTCGTAAGTAAAACGCAATTAGAGCTGAACGTCTGCTCTGGGTGAGGAACTGACGTTGGCAGTTCTTCTTACAACTTTAATCGTAAGACTAACATTGAGGAAATATGATTAATGAGTAGGAGGTTACAGCGTGCCTATACTGATAGTGCATCGAGGGGTTCATCTAGAGAAATTATCAAGGTTAGTATTATTAATGATTTCTTGGGAGAACTTACAATTGAAACGAGGGAGTAATCTTAAAAGCCCTAACCATTGCAGTCAGGGCTTTTAAAGTACTTCAGAATTCAAATTTAACATTAATAAACTTAATAAATGATACTGCTATTTATACCGCTTTCAAATGTACCCGTTTACTACAGATAATATTGGGCATTAATACTAAAATCCTCCCTCTATTTATCTCGTTATACAACTGCCTGCACTTTCAGAACCTAAGCGTGGCAATTTAAACAAGCACATCCCCTCGCGACATATACTCTTTGATGCGTTGCCTATTGCTCATACGGTTATTATAAATAAACCGTCAGCATCAACTAAAAAACAAGGCCTTACATCGTCGCGCTAACACTACCATTTTGCGAACCAGCACAATCACTACAAGGCCGGAAAGCAAGTACATC
Source organism: Proteus sp. FME41 (assembly GCF_014897315.1). Classification (GTDB taxonomy): domain Bacteria; phylum Pseudomonadota; class Gammaproteobacteria; order Enterobacterales; family Enterobacteriaceae; genus Proteus. Next base: position 376,097 of record NZ_JABUYL010000001.1, read on the forward strand.
CCAAACAACAAATTTCGTGGCCTGTAAAGCAAAATGGTTTTCCGATAATTACTTTCTATTCAATAGTTTACTAACTACTTTCATTGTGCTGTTGAATACTAATTTACACATTTGATATTTAATGTCAACACTGTTTTTTAAAACATGTTTTTATCTACAGCGTAGTGACTGTGCCATATCCCTCTACTCATTGTACAGGCCTACTAGAAAAGTCCGTTCCTGGCACTGAGCGGACTGTTATTGGACTAGATTTAGCCTTAAGTCATAGCAGTATTAGGTTGAATTCGATCATATATATCTAAATTGCAAGTATGAAAAGATTACCCAAAACACAATAAAAAATGCTGATACGCTAGGAGTCATATCGATATATAAAATAAACGCAAGAAGCAATGTAAGTCATGTCGTACTAATTCGTATCAACCCTAAATTAAATAAGGTTATTTTTAAATATTAAATAGTCGAATATGCAAAACCCCGCTTTGCAGGGATAGATCGTTAAAAATAAATTTATCTTGAGTTTGTTCACTCAGTTTTTTAGAAATAGCTTGCACAAAATAAACGGAGTTTAATAAGGTTGTAAGTAATATTATTAGTTTTAGTCATAGTTCATTTTACCTGTCCAGTAACTTACTTTACCTTTGCATTCCTGATCATCTCCCCAGCCATGATTTACAAAGCTATTTGTTGTTAAATCAAAGATGGTTATTATTCCAAAATCTCCGTCATATAAATCATAGTCATGACCTTCTTGAGGTATAAATTTATGCCGGTATGTTTTAATTGTTTGTGTGTATTGAGAACGGAATGTTACTGCTTTATATTCTAATTCAATCCGTTGATTAGCTTTTATTTTATACTCTAGAGCGTCTAATCCTTGCATTTCTTTTGAGGGAGGTAGCATTCCTGGTATTTTTTTGTTATATGTTGATTTTATACCAATAATATTAAATCCGGGCCCCAAACTTTTTGTATCAGTTTGCTTATAGCAGTTTCCATCTTTTTCATAGATGTTCATTGTAAGCGGATATGCATAATTTTTAGCCCTAATTCGTGAAAAATCAGAGCCTTGATAATCTTCAGGTGGGGATGCTAATCTAACTGCACAGCCGGAAAGTAAACATATTGATATTGTTGTAATAATGATTAATTTCTTAGGCATAATTTTTTCCTTTCATAAACATCTAAAAGAACAATAATATTTAATTACCTAGTTTTATTTTTTAATAAAGCTGTATCCTTTATAAAATGCTTCGAAGGTGAATCGTATGTGTAAATATATGAAGCCATTTTGTATATAACGTATATTAATATCTATTTGATTTTTCAAAAAAAGATCAAGATATTTATATCGCTGTTCGATAAAAAAGCCCCCAAGAGTGAGTTGGGGGAGAGTGTGAGTTATATTTAGTTATAATGTAAAAAAGGTTATGAGTTGTTTTTGTATTATAAAAATAATTAATTTTCAATGCTTATTTTGTGTTTTATCAAATCAAAATAAAAAAATATTAAAAAATAATATTTGTTTGCTATGGTTAAGTTGAAAAATTAAGTCGAGATGGGGAATATAGATCAGATTTTTTTCATAAGAATGGAATAAAATATTTATCTTATATTAATGTTTTCGAGAGCAATGATTATGTACTCTAGGCAATAAATTAATTTTATTTTTTAATAAAAAACCATCAATAATGATGGTTTAAAGAACACAGAACGCCGATGAATCATAATTGTTATTATAGTGTACCCCCATATAATCCCTATTTACTATTACATAGATCTTTTTAATGGAAAAAAGTGAAATTAATCACAATTATAAAAAATCACTAAAATAATAAATTTAAGTTATTCTACTTTAATTGAAGTTCCCTATACTTTCATGAAGATATTTTATTATGTAGGGGCAAAAAAAATCCATCTGGAGAAGATGGATTAAAAGGAAAATAATGCTAACTCATATCGTATAATGAAGAGAACAGCATATTGACTAAATGGACAACTTAGAATCTATAACTCTACAGCATTAATGACCTTATTATTAATAAATAAAATAGAATTGAAATTCAATACTTATATGATAATAATATTTTTTTATCATATAAAAGTATCAATATGTTTATATTGATGTTCAATAAAAAAGCCCACAAGTGATACGACTAAACTAGTTGGATATTCAATATATGCAGGAGTTAGCGAATGCCAAAAATGAAATTAGTCGCTTGCGTGATATTAAATGGATGGTTCTCGGGTTCAGCTGAAGAATATCAAAGATAAAGATTCAGGAAAATCTTGGTGGATTGAAGCTGTAAGTTGGCAGTAAGACATCAAACAATGGACTAGAACACTCCACAGGACTGCTGGAGCAGTCAAAGTTGGTCTTGGCAGCCAAAGCTGCACTATTTATATTGGCTCATCTGAATTTACTGCTGATCAATTGAATCGATATTTATCAGATTTTAAAAGTGAGCTGTGGAAGCTTATCCTAGTATGGCATTGAAGATAATACTTTGTTGGGGTGCCCTGATGATGTTGAATCTATCAACTTCCGTATTTCATGTGGTTCTCTCATGAATTAACGAAGACAGTCACGACAACGGGTAACTCTCGTTCCGCGTGGTATGAATGTGATATCTGTAAATACGTTACGGCATATATTTAAAAATGTGTTAGAAAAATAGATATCGGGAGCATTGGAGATAATAAAAGTGCTATCTTTAAAAATAAAATTTGCTATATACGCTTTTCTATGGCTTAATGACATCACTGGTTTGGAAGTACAGGCCTATTTATGTTAGTAAGATTAAGGTTGTTCCCGTTTAGCGCTATCCTCGATACCACTTCATTGCGAATTCCTTCTAATTGATCCCATAAGTAAAAATAAAAAACAAACCGAACATGCCATATGGCGATCTAAATAATTAAAGGAAATTCTATGTCTAATACAATGACTGGTACAGTAAAATGGTTTGATGAAGGTAAAGGTTTTGGTTTTATTACTCCTGCAGATGGCAGCAAAGATGTATTCGTACATTTCTCTGCAATCCAAAGCGATAGCTTCAAAACATTAGCTGAAGGCCAAAAAGTTTCATTTACCATGGAAAATGGTATGAAAGGTCCTTCTGCTGGCAATGTGGTAGCACTCTAAGGGCGCTATAACTATTTGCCTCTATTTTAAATGCCCTTGTTGTAGCGGTTCACAATATAGAACATCACAATTTGATGTGACAGTGAACAACCCACACGGCGCAAGATGTATATTTTGTAAAAGTGTAATGGCAGCTCAAATAAGTTAAGCATTAAATAGTTAAATATATAAAACCTCGCTTTGGCGGGGTTTTTTCTTATTTAAATATTATTATAGGGTACTGATAATACTTAAAAACATTAAGGCCATTAAGAGTATATATTCTTCATTTCTTCATTTCTTCATTTCTTCATTTCTTCATTTCTTCATTTCCTTATTTTCTTATTTTCTTATTTTGAATATCAGCAAATCGTTTCAGCACTTTTTTTGTAAACATTACTTCAATTTTTTTCAAATCGTTTTTTATATCCATCCACGATAACCTTTTGAATTTCTTGTTTATTCTATTTTGATATAGCAATAATTCTTTCTGATTTTATAAAAAATAATAATTATTCATGTGTATCTTATAAATATTTAAAAAATTAGCTGATAAGCCATAAATGATAATTATTGTTAATGGATAGCTATAACCAATTGTTGTTTAAAAATATTATTTTTAGTAAAGCATCTGCCTTAACTTTAAAATATCTATTAATTTACTGATTATTCAAAGGGGGACTAGTAGTGGTGTTAATAATCAGTTGATTCATAAGACATGATAGGTCTATATTTAAGTTTAGATATTTTGCTGAACTGGAGGAGTAATGAATAGAAAAGAGCTCATTGACTATATTGAAGAAAATTATAATGTAACTCCTGAATATTTATGGAGCAAATATCCAAATTATGCAATTTTTAGACATAAAAATAATTCAAAGTGGTTTGCTGCTATCATGGATGTTTCAGAAAATAAGTTATCTGATGATGGGGAGAATAAAATAATTGATATCATTAATCTAAAAGCTATGCCAAACCTCGTTGGATCTTTACGATTAAAAAAAGGGGTTTATTCAGCATACCACATGAATAAAGAACATTGGGTTTCTATTAAACTAAATTGCGAGTTTAATGAAAAAGAATTGCAATCTTTAATTTCTGAAAGCTATGATTTGACTCAAAAATAAATGATAGAAAATAATTTGTAGTCTAAAATTATCATTACTTATTACCTATAGTAATATACAATTAATTTATATATTACTATATTTATTCTGGATAACGTATGGACTTTATTTTCACAAAAATAATTGAAGATGATTGGCTGCTTTTTAGTCGTTTATATCGCTCGCCTGAGGCTATGCAGTATGTATCAACTACGATGAGTGAAGAGCAAATAAGAGAGGCTTTTAATAATCGGTTGCCTGAATGGGATTTATCATCCTCACATTGGCTGTTCTTTACTATCCGTAATAAAATAAATAACGCATCTTTAGGTTTTACGGGATTGAAGCTTATACACCAAGATAAAGAAAAACTGGCTGTGGTTGGTTATATCATTGCACCAGAACACGCAGGAAAATCTATAGGTACCAAATCATTAGCTCAACTATTAGCTTTGCCTGAATTGGTTAGTTTGACAAAGTTTCAAGCTGTTGTGACTGCAGGGAATAGGGCATCAGAACGTGTATTAGAAAAAAATGGATTTATTCTTACTGAAATTCTGAAAGATAATTGCGTTATAAATGGTGTGGTTTTTGATGATCATATTTATACATTAGATAAATGTATCTGATTTATATTTTATAAAAAAGACCATAGACTTAAATAATGGGATTTTTGAGGTATTGAAATAAAAATAATACTTATTTTTTATTAAAATATATTGTAAAAGTATTAAATTTTTTCTAAAAACAAATAGTGGACGATATTTCAACTATTTCATTATTACATCTTTAAATGATGACTTTGTAAAATCCTGTAAGTCAGACCGTTCTGTCGATATTTTATGTCAATATTTCCCCAACTCAACAAAAGGGGAGAACGTTACTATGTCCGCAATGAAAACTGAAGTGATTGTGATTCGTTTAACAAAAAAAGAGCGTGCATTATTGGATTCAATAAAAACGATGCCATTACTTGCAGATTGGATGAAAGAATTAGCTCTTTCAAAATTAAAAGAACAAGAAAATTTAGCTGATAATAAGTGAGGAAAGCCCAAAAAACAGAGTGGATAATAATTTAAATATAAAGGCTAATAAATATGGAAAACGATAAAGTTGAAATAAAGGTTGTTGGAAAAGGTATTCTAATGGCATTTTGGATAGGTCTGTTAATAGTTACTGGACTGCTTATTTATAATGAGTTAAGCCCACATTCCAATTCAGGGGGATGGTCAAGTTTATCTAGAGCAATAACTTCAGTTTTTATTATATTTAGTGCTGGTTTTTATTGTCTTATCTGCTTTTTTATTTCACTTAATGAATGGTTAAGCTGTCGTAAAAACGAGTGTGTGAATGTAGTTAGAACTAAAATAGCAATGATATTACATGGAATTGTTGCTTTAATTGTTGGAGTAATGGCTTTACCTCTTTTTTTAAAGTAATCCCTATAGAGTTTATTTAGCTAAAACGCTATGACTGAGTATATTAATTTGAGGATATCAATCCTAACTATTCTTTGCAAAAGATAAAAGGATAGATATATTTATCATGGAAGAATTGTAAATTATGCTTATTATCAATAGATAAGGAAAGCCCAATGTGGCGGCATTGGGCTTAGTGACTCAAATAGATGGGTATAAATTACTATAAGAGATCACTATAAATGTAGCGATTTTTTATTTTATAAATTAACAATAAATGCTTTTTTTCCAATAAAAAAGGTATTAATGCTTTTATTTGTTTGTTTCTAAATCAAATTGATGTTTTTTCATCCTTTTATTTAGTGTAAATTTTCATAATTCTATCTCTCTTTTATCTTTTGCATTAATAGATGAATATTTATTCATTTTTTCCAATATTCGTTTGATAACGATAGGTAGATTAGAATTCTATATTGATAAATTCTATTTAAGAGACTATTTTTTAACTTTAAGATTTTATAATGAATAAAAACAATGAATTAGCCATTACTGAGCAACAAAAAAACTTATGTGAAAAGTATCAGGCTTTGCCTATGTCGCCAGAAGATATGGTTGCAATTGCTTTAGATACATTACATGCAAATCCTATCTTTGGGGCACGCATAAAACGACCTCAAGACGGTACAATAAGCTGGTTTTTTTATTGCGGTGAACACTGTAAAAGAGATGATTTTTATCAAACACTGCATACAAGCCATTTAAATGAATTGTTGCCAGAAGTAATAAAATATCTTTATCTACCCGAAGGATATAAATTTATTATTGATAAAGAAGGATATGAAGATGTTTGGTTTGAGTAGATAACTTCAAATAAATATTAATGACTATTTTATAATCTAATACTAGGTAAAATTACCAATTAATACACTAGTTACCATAATATACGTATTTAATATAAAAATGTTCAACTATTTTTAAAATGAAAAATATTAATTGATATTGGTCTTACTTTTAACATAAAGGCAATGACAGCCCAATCTGTTTGAGTGAAACTGAAAAGAGTATTTAATTCACAATTGATAAGGAAGGTAGCTATTTATGTTTCCAGAATATCGTGATTTAATTTCAAAGCTCCGCCAAACAGACCCTCACTTTCGAGCTCTTTTTGAACAACATAACGAACTTGACCATAAAATTGTAAGATTGGAACATAAAGATAGAAGAGGTTATGGTGAAGAGGTCGTAGAGTTAAAAAAACAAAAATTAAGGCTAAAAGAGGAAATTCACCAGATCCTCAAGAATCCACCAGAAGAAGAATGACGAGTGATCAAAGAGTCATTTTATGGATATTTAATTATAGAAACCATCCGGTTTAAATACGGGTGGTTTTTATCTTTTAAATAATCTAATAAATGTAATTACTTACTCGTATGTAGCAGATTTTATTATAGTGAAAGGCTACAAAAATGTAGCCTTTTAACTTTTGAAAAGTAGATAATGTAAGAGTGCTTTATTTAGTTTTTATCTTGCCAAAGTAGATCGAAATGATTTGAATTTACTTTATAAATGGCTCTAATGTTATTATTAATAAATTTTTTATAGTCTTCATTTTCAGAAAGATAAGTCGATATTGCTAATTCACATTCTGATGATAATTTTCTAGGCACATCAATAATCATCACTGAAAAATTATCTTGCTGAAGTTGGTGATAAAGTTTTTTTACAGCATATTGCTCATGGAAAAGAAATAAATAATTATGCGTCATTTTTATTAATCTCATTATCCTGCATTTTTTTTACAGTATAAGTATAAAGAACACCTATAGTGATGGTAATAACTAAACCAACAATAACAATAATTTTGCCATTATCGGTAACGCCAGCAGGGCTTGATGCATAAGAAAAATTATGAGCAAATGCAGCGCCGACCAACATTCCCATTACACTTATAGCAGCATCGGAGTTGCCTTGTCCTGCGTTAGCAAGTTGACGTAATGGGCAACCTGTAATAAACACACCACAAAGGCCTACAAGTGCCATAGAGAGGAAATTCCATAGACCATCATTATGTGCAATAGGTTGATTTTCAAAACCAAGATTGAATTTTCCTAAGTAGAGATTGCCTAAAAAAACAACAACTGTTAATGCTATTACACCAAATGCCATATTATAATTACGTGATAGAAAGACGTGCTTTGCCATTCCAATAAAACAAAATCGAGTTCGTTGAATAATAAATCCAATAATAAGCCCTGCTATTATAGACATCCATACAGGAGCATGACTTGCACCAGGACCTTTTACACTGGCATTGAAAATATCACTATTCCATAAGAATAAAACAAATAGGACTATGCAAATAATAGGTAAAATAAAACCTTCGGCAGAGGATTGACGATAATTTCTTGGTAAAGAGAATCCTTTTTTTACAAATAGACTACCAACACCAATACCTATTATTAATCCAACTAATCCTATTACAGCATTTAAATCACCAGCACCAATGCGAAGTACCATTCTTAATGGACAACCTAAGAAAACTAAACAACCTGCCATCATTAAAAAACCCAACGCAAATCGAATAATGGGGGCTGAACCCGCTTTTGATTGAAATTCTTTAAACAGAAGGGCGGCAGCAAATGAGCCAAGAATAAAACCAAATATTTCAGGACGAAGATATTGTACTGTTTCGGTGTTGTGTAATCCCATACTGCCCGCACTATCTCGAATAAAGCAAGCGACACAAACACCCATATTAGGTGGATTTCCATTAACACCAAGAAGTAAAGAAATAGCACCAATAACAATTCCAGATATGATCAAAACCCATTTTATAGACATTAAATGCCTCCGTTGAAGGGGCGTACCCCTGACTAATAGAACCTATTAAGTACAGAGTAACTATATATAAGTGTGACATATGATTCTTTTATATAGATCACGTCAAAATTATAAAAATAGAATTAAATTAAGAGGATGTTAATTTAATTCGTAATAAGTTAATGGTTGTTTAAATGATTTATTTCATATAATGATGATAAAAGTTAAAATAAGTAATTAATTATTATTTGTTACTCTATTTTAGATGTGTGTTTATAATTAAAGGTGGATTTTTACCACAATATTCTCAAGGCTTTTCATACAATAAGATAATCTTTGAGATAAAATACATTGAGAACCTAAAAATAATTATTATTTTCTAACTTATAAAAGTGTTCATCCATCCATTTCTTTTTTACGTATAACACCTAATGTTTAGAGATGTTTTCTTGTGAAAAATCACTTTCCAAATTATTTTCTATAAATCAAGTTAAATAGAACACTATATCTATATTACTCTTTTTAGGAGCATGAAAGGTAGGAAAAACTCCATAAGCGTGCCAGTCTATACTGGTAATTTCCATTTTTATCTATATTTGTGAGTTAAATTTGTTTTATTGCATCGAAAAGTAAATGTATAACTATGATTGTTTAGATACACCCTTGATTATGCTATTTTGTGTAATTTCTTCCTTTAAAAATTCATAACAGCATATTAATTAAAGAATAATAATTTTTTTTGTTAATTAAAAGAAGAGATGGCTAATATTAATCATCTTATTTTGATTTTGTTTTTAAATTACTCATTATTGGATGTGATTTTATTTTTTAATTAAGATAATACTTATCCTTATTTTTTATTTTTCTTGAGATAATCTAAACTCAAGAAAAACAATAGAATCTCTTTCTAACTATTTATTAAACTTAAAGGATATTTATGAAAAATCTTATTTTAGCATTGGGTTTATTATCACTTTCTTCTGTTGCTGTTTCTGCTGATTTATCTAAATCATGCGAAGATTATTTTAAAGAAACTGACTCTTATGTTGAGTTAATGGCAAAAAATGATGCAACTAAAGCTCAAGCTGAAGCGATGAAAGCACAATATGCTCAAGCTAAAGAACAATTTGCTGCATTACCTAAAGACGTTCAAGAAAGTACTTGTAAGCAAGCTTTAGATTCATTAGAACAAATGAAAAAAATGGCTGCAGGTCAGTAAGTTATACGTTATAACTACAAGCCTTATAGATGTTTAAAACTATAAGGCTTTTTTTTATTATATTTATAAGTATGCACTTCATTCTTTATTTCTAAAATTAAAAATTAAGAGCTTATTAATTTTTATCGCCTTTCTATTATTTTCGCTTCTTTTTATTTTAAATTTTTTTATTTAATGGTAATTTAATATATCCTTTCTAAAAAAGAGTATGAAAAATGAATATCATAGTTTATATAGCAACAAGTTTAGATGGTTATATTGCTGATAAGCAAGGTAACATTGAATGGCTTACTAACATTGAGAATCCTGAAAATTCAGACTTTGGTTTTACCGATTTTCTTAGTGAAATAGATGCTATTGTTATGGGAAGAATAACGTTCGAAACAATAATGGGATTTGATATTAAATGGCCATATTCGCAACCAGTTTTTGTGCTAAGCGATACCCTTAAAAAACTACCTCTATCATTACCTAGCAATGTTAATATATTATCAGGAAGTACTTCTGAGATAGTGAAAACACTTAAATTTAATAATTATAATAGAGTGTATATTGATGGTGGAAAAACAGTTCAGTCTTTTATTGGTGAAGGCTTGGTTGATGAATTAATAATAACTAAAGTGCCTATTTTATTAGGCAGTGGAATACCTTTGTTTACGTCTAATAACAACAAGATAGAGTTTACACATTATAAAACAGAAGTATATTTAAATTCTCTTGTGAAATCACATTATAAAATAAAAAAATAGAATGAAATAACCTTATTTTTATTAATCGGACATTCTTTAATGTCCATTTTTGTTGACTTAAATTATATCCACATTAAAAACATGGATTTATAATTATTCATACGTAATTCATTATTAGTTTTAAGTATGTATATTAATAATGAATTGAATACTTTTTGGCCTAACTTTGTATTTTACTTATGCCAACCATTTATTTTGTTTTTTGTTGTAATTTATAGTTTAATTTATTTTATATGGTGCTTTTTTAAGTCTATTTTTCTTTTTTTATTAAAATAATAAAAATTATTTTATTGATGAATATTTTTATGAAATAATTATTAATTCCTATTTCTTATTGATATTTATATTATGCATTACTTTTTATTTTTATTATTTTCTGCATTTGTTAGTACGGGTTGTACTACAAGCAAAGTAGCTAAAACCAAATTAACTGAAATACATACTGATAATTTTCATGTTGATAGTAAACCAGTTAATAATAACTTGGTTTTTATGTTAGGAAAGCAATCTCGTTTTGAGATGGAAGTGCAAGAAGAAAAACAAAAATTTGGACAGATTTTTAAGATTGGTTTAAATGACTCAAAGTCATTAGTAAATAATCAATATCTCAATAATGATAACTCAACAATAAAGCCTATTCAAAAAATAAGTTTTACCATGCCTGTTCCTGAGCCATTTTGGAATGAAAAAAAACAAACAGTTGAATTTAAATGGAAACAAAAACCACATTATACCTTTGATGCTTATTAATACTTTAATATCAAGTTGAAATTTAATTTCATATGGAAAAATATGCGCATAGTAATCACTTTATTATTATCTTTTTTATTATTGGGTTGTGCAACTGATAACGTTACTTTTAGTGCGGGTGATTCAGGAAGTCACAGATTAGGGAGTCCTGTGTGTTCTACTTTAGTTTGTGGTAAAAATACCCGAACACCAGGAGAGCAAAAAGCAATTAATGAGGCTGTTCACGAACAACAACGTGCCATTATGCGGGGAGAAAAACCTGATTTACGGATTATGGCTTCTTATTAAAAACTAACATTATTATCAGCCAGTAATTACTACTGGCTGATAATAAATTTTTAGATATTATTAAAAATAAAATCAGCCCTATGGGCTGTTTCTATTTTAGGAAGCTCTATTAAATGATAATTATACTTTTTATAAACGGCTATCATAGCTAGATAAGTCTCTTTTGCTTCTTTTTCTGTTTGTTTCCTTTCTTTATCTTGAGTATAAATTTCAGTCCAGGGTGGTGCAATAAACACATTCGTTGAATAACGAAATAATGTAATTGCTTTATCAAGGTATTTTGGGATAGTTAAACCACACAGTAATAAATATCCTGCAATATCGGGGAGCCCTCTATCATAGAAATAAATTAGTTTTTTGTTAATTGCTTCATGCCATGAACGCAGCTCCCAAATTAGCATTGAATGTGCGAAAGCATTAGGATCTATCCATGGTAATGCATTTCCTTCGATAATACTTTGGTCTTGAATAATGGCTCTTCCTGCTTCTAAAGAACAAGGATAGCCTCTATTTTTAAATTCATTTATTAGTGTGGTTTTCCCAGAGCCAGGACCTCCAGTTAATATAATACGATGCGGTTTTTCAGACATAATAATTCCTAATAAGTTTATATAATTAATAATGATAAAGGGGGATGATATGTAGAGGAAGTTAACATGAGGGTGATTAGGGATTAAATATACATAAAAAAGGGAACTAGATAAAGTGTACTAACATGAAATGTTAATATAGTCTTGAGTATCTTATTTTGTGAGGACTCAAAAAGATAGCGTAATAATTTACGCTATCTTTAAAATAAAAAAATGAATGGATAAGGATTAAGGAATACACGGTTCAGGTGCATAGTGACTATTTGGGAAAGGGTTTGGTAAATAACTACACTTTTTCATCACTTTTTGTTGGCCTTCTTCTGATTCAAAAAGTGCAACACCAATTACTCCCTGATTTTTTTTATCACCTTGCGTATTATAATTTACATATCCCTCATCAGGAGAGCTAAAACGAAAAGCAGCAACTTGCTGATCATTTTTTCTAAATCCTTCAACAAATAACGTATCACTTGGTCTTAATAAATAACCTCTATTTTGATAAGAGCCCGCTGTACCGCTAATAACATCTAAACCATCAACAGTGATAATTACCTCATATATTTTGCGTGGGCTGGTATTATGTAAGAAAATAATATAACGATCATTCTCTTTACCATATAACAAGTGTTGGTTGTTTTGCGCACTATACAGTGGCATTGTTTTTTTATCTTCCGTTAATATAGATATCTGTACTGGGCTTTCATTTATACGTGTGTTTTTTGAATAAGAATCAGCAGGTTTTCCACTTTGATAGTATATTGAGGTTGTTTGTGAGGGAGTATCTGATAATCGATATGCATCAACATGCTGAGTAACAGAAGATAAGCTTTCTCCCCATTTTGTTGAAAGAGCTCTGTTTTCAGTTTGCTCGTTGGCGACACTTAAGCTTGTGGGATAATTTCTCTCAATTGTTGTACAGCCTGAGGTTAGTATTAAAATACTACTTAATAACGAAAGTGATGCGATGGTTTTAAATAGATTCATATTCTTGCTTTCCTTAGTATTTATACGAAATTCGTTTCTAAATTTTATTAATACTAAATTAGCGTTTGCTTTCTAATTTGTCTCTCAGCTAATTCTGAGGTTAGTCATATTTAAAAATAAATAGCTGTAATTTAGGCTAGTCTGAAGCTAAATGTTATAAATTTATAGATGGGTGTAACGAAGTACATGAAAAGCATAAGTATAACCTCTTTATTCTGAGTTTTATTTTCTCGTATTTCTCCTTGTTTTCTTATTTAGGCATTTTATGCCTATGGTTATATCGAATAGCAATTGAAAGAAGAAGGGTTTAATTCTATTATATAACGTATATGTTTTATTATGATCTGTATATAAGGATTGGTGTGGGTATTGTAAAAATTTCTGATGAATTACATGAGTACTTGCGAAAAGCAAGCAATGTGATGTCACGCTCTGTTAATGCTCAGGCAGAATTCTGGATAAAAATTGGTATTCAAGCAGAATTAAACCCAGATAAAACGTTTCCAATGATTATTAATGAAATGCTGAAAAAAGAGACCATCAAGCAAGAAGTCGAGTAAGAATAAAAGGAAAAATAATGGATAAGATAACGATTAAAACGACAGATGAAATTGAATTGATGCGCGAATCAGGACGTTTGTTAGCGCAAGTTTTTACAATGCTTGATGATTTTATTGTTCCCGGTGTTTCTACACTGGAAATTAACGATAAAGTAGAAGATTTTATTGTTAATGAACTTCATTCAAGGCCCGCAAGTAAAGGGCAATATGATTATGAATATGTTTTAAATACGTCTATTAATGAAGTTGTTTGCCATGGCGTACCAAAGGTAGATGAGCGTTTAAAAAGTAAAGATATTATAAATGTAGATATTACATTAGAAAAAAATGGATTTATTGCTGACTCAAGTAAAATGTATATTATGCCTGAGGCATCACCTATTGCGAGAAAGCTTGTACAAATAACGTATCAAGCAATGTGGGAAGGTATTAAAGAAGTAAAACCAGGGGCAACATTAGGTGATATTGGTCATGCTATTCAAAGTCTCGCACAAAGTCATGGATATAGTGTTGTAAGAGAATACTGTGGTCATGGAATCGGCAGAGAAATGCATGAAGCACCACAAGTATTACACTATGGTGTTAAAGGACAAGGTATTGAATTAAAAGAAGGTATGACTTTTACGATTGAACCAATGATAAACCAAGGTGGTGCGAAAATTAAAACTAAAAAAGATGGTTGGACGGTAGTCACTCGTGATAAAAAATTATCAGCTCAATCAGAACATACTATTTTAGTTACAGCGAATGGGTATGAAGTATTGACTTTACGTCCTGAAGAAACATTACCCTAATTGTTAATGCTTTTCTATTTCTAGCTATTTTAATAAAAAGTAAAGAGTATTTATATTTTTAATATCATTTCTTTTTTAAATTTAAATAGCTAGAAGAGAATTTCTGTTTGATTGTATTTTCATACCTCTATTAATCGATTAATGATTTACTTCAATATCTGAATAAAACTAAGTTGTAAATTAAACTTTTATCATTATATTCATATTAAGCTAATTATTGCTAAATAGTTGCAGGATGCAATTATCACCTTATAAAAACAAGGATGTAATATGGAAAATATATCAAAAGTATTAGCGGGGTGGGGATCTTGGATCGCTGATAATCAAGAGATTGTTAATTTATTGAGTGGCAATAAAAGGGACGTTATTCCTGAGAGGATAAGATTAAGAAAAAAATGTTGTCATCATAAAGCAATAATAATCAATGAATTAATGTCAATACTCAGGGAGCACAGTAGAGAGGAATATCAACTGCTTATTGACTATTATGTTTTTGGTAAAACATTTATTCAGCTTGCAAAATATGAATCGTGTTCAGATACTTATATTGGAAAAAAAATAAAAAAAGCAGAAGGTATAGTTGAAGGTATGTTACTGTTTTCTAGTCTTAATTAAGATTATCTGCAATAAATTAAAATAATGCTTTACGATCGTAAATTATAGATTAATCTAATCATACTTATAACAAGCAGAATATTAAAATGTAATATTGTATAATAATTTTTATATTCTAATTTTTGTTATAGGTATTGCTAATAGGATGTTTAGCAAATTAAATAAATTAATTTAAAACCAAGGAGTGGAAAATATGTCAACTTTATACCCGATTGTTTTAGTTCATGGTTTATCTGGATTTGATGATATCGTAGGTTATCCCTATTTTTATGGCATCACTGATGCATTAGAAAAGGATGGTCATAAAGTTTTTACTGCATCTCTTTCTGCATTTAATTCGAATGAAGTTCGTGGTGAACAACTTTGGGAATTTGTGCAAAAAGTGCTGAAAGAAACGAAAGCTAAAAAAGTAAACTTAATTGGTCATAGCCAAGGTCCATTAGCTTGTCGTTATGTTGCCGCAAAGCACGCTAAAAATATTGCCTCTGTAACGTCTGTCAATGGTGTCAATCATGGTTCAGAAATTGCCGATCTAGTGCGACGTATTATGCGTAAAGACAGTGTGCCAGAATATATTGCTGATGCAGTAATGAAAGCCATTGGTACCATTATTTCTACGTTTTCGGGTAACCGTGGTAATCCGCAAGACGCTGTGGCAGCATTAGAAGCATTAACAACCGAAAATGTTACTGAATTTAATAAAAAATACCCACAAGGATTACCGGAAGTTCGTGGTGGTGAAGGCAAAGAAATCGTAAATGGTGTTCATTACTATTCATTCGGTAGTTATATCCAAGGTTTAATTGCTGGTGAAAAAGGTAATTTACTGGATCCTACTCATGCAGCAATGCGCGTATTAAGTGCATTTTTTGCAGAGCGTCAAAACGATGGTTTAGTCGGTCGGACTAGTATGCGATTAGGTAAACTAATTAAAGATGATTATGCAGAAGATCATCTTGATATGGTAAATCAGGTTGCTGGGTTAGTAGGACGTGGAGAAGATATTATTGCCATTTATACTAATCATGCGAAATTCTTAGTAAGTAAAAAATTGTAACTCTTTATAGCAACCCATTAATCGTGATGTAATTAAATGGCTCTAATTTTTTATTAGAGCCATTTTTAGCTATGATATTATGAGCAATTCTTATTAACACTGATAGAAATACCATAACCTAATAAATAAAGAGCTTGTTCTAAGCTATCTACTTTTGATGTTTGATTAACTTCTAATAAACGCTCTATTTGTGCGCTAGATAGATTCATTTTCCTTGCAAGATCAGATTTTTTAGTTTTTGTTTCTAACATTGCATTATGTAAAGCAATTTTTAAACAGCTAATGAGCGGTAAATAAACAATAAAATCACCTGGTTGTACTTTTGATGGTACCGGAATAGGCATTTTGCTTGCAATAAACTCTTCAAGGCCGACATGTAAAATATCAGAGGCTTCTAGTTCAATATCATCTTCTGTATAAGCAACAGCATGTATATTATCAAAATCACGGTATGTAATTTCGTAGGTTTCACTTTCTTCATCAAAATGAGCGACTGCTGGATAGTTGAACATAAATAACCTTTTTAAAATTGAATACTAAATTCAGAATGAAATGACATAATTCAATATATTTTCAAAATAATGGTGTATAGCCCTAAAATGAAACATTATTTATCTAATTGATATTAAATAATATGTTAAAGATTAAAGCATATTTATCAAAATTTATCTTCATTTCTTGCTAGAGTGGGAAAAAAGGAAAGCAGACAAAATGTAGCATATCCGCTCCTTCCCATTTTTATTGCTATTACTAATCGATTTTAAGGTGTTTTTAGAAAGGAGTTATTTATGTATCCCGTTGATTTACATGCTCATACTATTGCCAGTACACATGCTTACAGTACAGTTAGTGAATATTTTCAGCAAGCTAAAAAGCAGGGGATAAAATTATTTGCAATAACTGACCATGGCCCTGATATGGATGATGCACCTCACGAATGGCATTTTTCTAATTTACCAGTGATCCCTCGTATTATCGATGGTGTGGGTATTCTTTATGGTATAGAAGCCAATATTAAAAATATAAAAGGTGAAACTGATTGTAGTGAGAGAATGAGCAATAAACTCGATATTGTACTTGCTGGATTTCATGATCCGGTCATGGGATCATTAGGTCTTGTGGATAATACAAAAGCTTTAGTGGCGACAATAACAAGTGGCATCGTTCAAATAATAACTCATCCTGGAAATCCAAAATACCCTATTGATATCATTGAAGTAGCAAAAGTAGCTGCAGCTTGTAATGTTGCTTTGGAAATGAATAATTCATCATTTATTCACTCTAGAATGGGAAGTGAGAAAAACTGTATAGAAATAGCAAAAGCGGTACGTGATGCAGGTGGATTAATTGCTTTAGGGTCTGACTCGCACATTGCATCTTCATTAGGCAATTTTGATCGAGTATTAGATGTATTAACTGAGATAGAGTTTCCTCAAGAGCGGATATTAAACACGACACCAAGAAGAGTGTTAAATTTTTTAAAATCACATGGTAAAAAAGAAATTCCTGAATTTAATCATTTCTAATGTGGTATTAAATAAATAATAAAAATAAGAAAGCTATCCTAAGATAGCTTTTTATTGAAAATAAAATTTAGAATTTATAAGTAAGTCAATGAATATAGATTATTGATGGAAAACAGTTAACTCCTGTTTTAGTCTGTCAGATTGTGTTTGTAAAGAGTCTAGTGAACCTACTAATTCTCTCGTCATTGTCGAGTTAGCTTGTGTTGTTTGATCTAATTGGTTTATTGCATCTTCAATTTGGACAATGCCATTACTTTGTTCATTGGTTGAAATAGAAATATCGTGGATCATTTCATTAATATTTTCAGTATGCTTAGAAATATCAACCATATTATCGTTTGCGTCAGCGGCTAACTGAAAACATTGATTTATTTTTTTGCTTGAATTAGCGACAAGGACTTTGATCTCTTTTGAAGCTAAATTACAACTAATTGATAATTCCCTAACTTCTTTAGCGACAACCGAAAACCCCTTACCATGTTCACCCACTCTAGCAGCCTCTACAGCAGCATTTAACGCTAATAAATTAGTTTGGAAGGCAATATTATCAATGGTAGAAGTTATATCATTAATTTGCTCAGAGAAAGTGACAACTTCATGCATGTTTTCAACTACATTAGCGAGCATTTCATTACTCTGATGGATCATTGAATCTGTTTTTGTTACGAGCTCGCATGATGTTTGTGTATTTTCTGCATGCTGTTTTGAGGTTACACTTAATTGTCTTATTCCTGCGGACGTTTCAAGTACTGCAGCCGATTGTTGTTCAACTCGTACCGCAAGATTGTTGTTCATAGCAGCAATTTCATTTAGCTCTGAATTGATAAGGCTTGCACTGTGATTGATGTTATTTACAATCTGTTTTATTTGATTCCGCATTTTTTCAATATTAGCAGTGAGGATATTTATCTCAAATAGACCTTTTGTTGTCACATTGGTTGCTAATTCACCATTACTGATGTCTTCGATATTTTTTATTATGGCATTTAGCGGTGAAATGAAATTTTTTCTTAACACAATCTGAACTAAGAAAGAGAAAATAACAATAAGGAACGTAATTATAATTAAGCTGTAAATAATTTTATCATAAAGTAGCTCTCCTTCATTTAATGAGTTGGTGTAATGTTTTTGTAATTGCTGATGATAGCGAGTGTAAGCCTGCTCAAAGTTATCTTGGTAGGATTGTGTCGGTTGATTTAAATACTCATATGTTTTGCCTTGTTCTAAAAAGGCTAAAAATTCAATGAGTGCGGCGTTAAGTTCAGTATATTTCTGTTCTAGTTGTTGTAAATAGTTTTCATTTTCAATGTTGTGAGGCACCTTTTTAAAACTTTCCCAAGCATTTTCGATATGTTGTAATTTTTCTTTAGTTTGTTGTAATAAAGCTGAAATATCAGTATTTGCAGTAGCCATTTTATTAATAATTAATAAATGACGAGAGCTTGCTCTATTTAAGGTATTACGTGTTTGTAGTAGGTTTTCCCAAGTAGTATTTAATAGTGATTGTTCATTATAGATATCATTTAGGTTGTTTAGATTTCTTCGGTAATCATTTACTGATGAAAGAAAGAGAATACAAGCTAAGCCAAGAAGTAAAACTAAAGAGCCTGTAATAAGCCAAACTAAAGTTGTTGTTTTTAAACTCGACATATTGAATGAGACGTTTGGCAAATAACGCTGTTTGAAGTTCTTAAACATGTAATGTTATTTCCTTTTTTATAAAAATATAACTATGTAATTTATTGATTTTTAAGTTTTATTTTTACTTCCTGTAATTGGTATAGACAAAGAGTTATAAGAAATGAGTAAACATATGCTTTTAGGTCACTCTTTGATTTAATGCCATATATCCTTTTGATATTTTTCAAATACTAAAAAGAGTATCGGCATTTTATAAATATTCTTTATGGTTATTTATTGTTCTTATTGATAAATTTATTAACTCAATTGTTTCCACTCTCTAATGTATTGATTTTTAATTAATTTTAATTAAGTATTAAACGTTGAAATAAAAAATAGAAATGATGTAATACGACTTTTTTAAGGAAAAACCTTAACCTGTTGATTTATTATTAATTTAATGTGACCTAATTTTTTATTTTTAAACAATTAGGTTTTAATAGCGTAAGTAATTCTATTCGTAAAATAAAAAAGTAATAATAATTTAAAGAGTTATAAATAAAATTATTTTTCTTCCGTATATAAGAATAAGTAAGAATTATTTGTGTGATGAGTAAAGATGAATAGAAAAGACGAAAGGAAGGGATAAGTAAGAAAACAGAGTTAACGACTATAAACGGAAGGTGTTAGCCTTCCGCTTATAGATAATAGTGATATTACAGATGAGACTAATGATGTATAAAAATTCAAATTAAGTAAAACATAAAAATTAGGAATAAAGATATTTTTAAAGTGAAATACCAGAGAAAGACATAAAGCCAAGCGACATCAAACCGACAGTGATAAAGGTGATACCTAACCCTCTTAATCCTTTAGGGATATCGGAGTATTTCATTTTTTCACGTAAACCGGATAGAGCAATAATTGCAAGTAGCCAACCCACACCACAACCTGCACCATATATAATTGATTCTGAGAACGTATAATCACGTTCAACCATAAATATAGTGGCACCAAAGATAGCGCAATGAATAGTCAATAAAGGTAGAAAAATTCCTAAAGAATGATAAAGCGAAGGAATAAATTTATCTAAAAACATCTCTAATATTTGAACTAAAGCAGCTAAAACGCCGATAAAAGTAATATATCTAAGAAAACTAAGATCAATACCTTCGACAATTACATCTTTTTTTAAAATAAAATGATAAATTAAGTTATTGATTGGTGTGGCAATAATGAGTAAAGCGGTAACGGTAAGGCCTAGCTTTAATGAGGTTTTAACCTCTTTCGAAACGGCAAGAAAAGTACACATTCCCAAAAAGAAACTGAGTGCCATATTTTCAATAAAAGTCGCCTTAATAAAGATATTAAGGTAATTTTCAAGCATAAATCCTCCTAGTAATAAATTTTTTTATTAATTGTAATAAAAACATCATATTAATATAAGTAGTATTATAAAAATATCTTTGATTTTAGATCCAAATGACATTTTTTGCCTAAAATAAGAGATTTTTTAAACATTAAATAAAAATTTATTGAGAAGATTATGAAAAAAATAAGGTTTATAAAAATTTAACACTGAAGTAAGTATTTCTGCATTATGGCACAGTTAATAAAATTTATTATTTTCTAGACTTATATCTATAGTTTATTATTTCGAAATGAGTGTTGTTTTTGATGTTTTGTTTTTTTAAAAATATGAGGTGATAAATTTTTACCTTATATGTTAATAAAAAGATTAAAGAAAAAAGTTATTTTGGTAAGACTAGTATCAAAATCAAATCATTCTGCCGTAAATCCTCGCCCAGTGCGGGCGGGAATATACGGCGAAAAAGCCCCAAGGGTTTTAGGGTAGGCTACTCTGAAGGGCAGTCACCATAAGTGTTTTATAGCTGTTTTTCTCAAGATCGCGTTCGTTAAAACCGAACTGTAGGGCTAAATTTTTTAATTGTTCAGTGTAAAGAGGGAGTTTGCTTTGGTCATCCGTCATGATAGCGAATTCAGCAAATGAACCTAACTTATCTAATTTATCTATAGTGATATGAAATTCATTTAAGAAATAGATTTCTCTTGATTTGGTGTAATTTAGAATGCAGTGATAACCTAGTGTTGTAAACATCGATACGGTTTTTTCCGCATCTTCAATACGTACCGCTTCACATTGTGATAAATCGGGACCTTTAACGATGAGAAGATTTATTCCAGAAGGTGACATTCTTCTTATACATAAACTTATGGTTAGTACAGGAAATTGGGTACTAATAGGCTCCATATACCAATCTGTTTCTTGATTTTCGGAAGCGAATAATGTTGCACCAGCGCCTTGCAATGCTTTGATAAAATCTTGTGGCTTTTGAAGATGATATTTTAGCTCTGCTTCAAATTTTCCTTGAAAGTGATTAGTCATAATTTTTTCCTAATTTATCGTTAACATATAATAACATTAACTCAAGCTTCTTCTGATTAGAAAATCAAACTTTAGTGTTATTTTAAGATAGATTTCTTTAATTATATTAAAGTTAAATTATTAGTGATGTTGATATAAATAATAATTAAAGTGAGTAAAAAGTAGAGTGAATGTGGAATAAATAGGGGAAAATCTGAATTATCATAAAACTAAAACTAAAACTAAAACTAAAACTAAAACTAAAAAGGGACATATTGTCCCTTTTATCATTTTTTATAAAACACCTTCAAACGGGTTCCAACTCTGATCGTTTTTGGCTTCTTTCAAGTAATATGCATAATTAGCAGTTATTGCCCATAAAATATTAACAGCGATACCGATAGCATTGATCACGCCGTTATTAACAGGTAATAATCCGACAATAACAAAAATAGCAATATTAATTGCGAATAGTGTTAATGCTTTACGCCATAACCCAAGAATAAGAAAGTAAATAAAACCAAAGAAAAATGCCCAGATATTCATTCCAATAAGAATGCGCTTGCCAAAAGGGAGTGCTTTATAGGCTGCTTTAAATTCTGGTGTTTTAGGCGAACCGTATTTATCAAAAAATGAAAAACGTTCTTGCCATTTTTCAGAATACTCATTATTCATGTTAATTCCTTTTACCCGTGTTGATTAAATATAGCTTTAATGGAAAGGAAAGTATTTTTACATAAATTAATATTGTGAACAATATAAATCTTTTAGAGATGATTAATATAGATGTTTATATAATAAATGCTAATGCGAGAGAGTTTAATATTATTTTCTAACGTTTTTCTAAGAATATATCGTTGATACGTACTCTTAAAAATAAAAATTATAAAATATTATTTTGTAGCCATTTTGTGAGATAAGGAATAAGAAATCTGGATTATAGCTTATTCCAGATTTCTTATGGAGAATGAAGCGAGCTATTAACGTACGACTAATACTGATGATTCCGCATAGCTAACCACAGACGATGCAGTAGAGCCCAGAAGGTAAGTTTTCATCCCAGGATTACGAGAACCGATAACAATGAGTTCTGCTTGCGTTTTTTTCGCTGTTTCTAAAATTTTATCGCGAGGATTACCAATAGAAACATAAAACTGGGTGGTACTGTTTGGAATGTCAATGTGCGATAAGTTTTCTTTTAGTGTTGATAGGGCAATTTCAATACGTTGCTTGTCACTTGCAAGTCTGTCTTGGCCAGCGAAGGCAAATCCAACAAAAGACTCATAACTTGGAATGACGGATAAAAAATGAATATTTAGTTTATCAGCAACAGATAGTGCTTTTAGGTGAGAAACAACTTTGTCTAATAAGCCAAGCTCTGTAAAATCAACGGGTACTAACACTGTTTTTGTCATAGTGGCTCCTAATTAACCTTTATTATGATTAGGGCTTTGATATTAATTTTTTTGTACATACAAACATCAGTTACTTACTAATCTTATCAGCCAAAATCAAAAACTGTACAAAAATTAGGAATATTTTTATTTTTTGCGAGTTATGTATTTTTTATATGAAAAAATGCAGAAAATAGTAAACTGATTGAGTCAGTATTCGGTAGGAGAAAATCTAAATTAGTTTATATAATATAAATAAGAGCTAGAAATGATAATAATAAGAAATTTTATCTATTATAAGCAATGTTAAAATTATTTTTATGCTATATAAAATAAATTAATTTATTAAAGTAATATCTTGTTTTTGTAATTAAATTTATAATTTTTATTAAATATGAAATAACACTATGGTAATTTTTAGTAAAAATAAGTAAGCAATTCTTATTGAGGATTTAATTTAAGATAATTACAAAATAACCTTTTTTTACAACGAGTTGTATTTTTTTAATTGTGTTTTATATCAATATATCCTTAATGATAATAAGTATTATTTAGTTATGGTGCAAATAAAAAAAACAGAGTGCAAATGAGATTGGTTTTTATTTTTATTACAGGGTAATCAATTGAAAAATTAAATAAAACTATATTTAAATAGCTATATTTTTATTTTTAAGTGTGCATAATATCCATAATGTTAATTTTCATCGTAAGGGACGTAAAATATGTTACATCAAGATATGATTAATAAATTGAATGAACAGCTTAATTTAGAGTTTTATTCGGCAAATCTTTATTTGCAAATGAGTGCTTGGTGCGACGATAAAGGATTTGATGGTGCGGCTAAATTTTTAAAAGCGCACTCTCGCGAAGAAATGGAACATATGCACCGCCTATTCGATTATTTAAGTGATACAGGTGCAATGCCTCTACTTGGTGCTATTGAAGCGCCACCATCAGAATTTTTATCATTATCAGATTTATTCGATAAAACCTATGAACATGAAAAGCATATTACAGCCGAAATTAATAAATTAGCGCATGTTGCAATGACTACTCAGGATTATTCGACTTTTAATTTCTTACAATGGTACGTTGCTGAACAGCATGAAGAAGAGAAATTATTTAAATCAATCCTAGATAAATTAGCGATGGTCGGTAACAGTGGTAAGGCTTTATTCTTGTTAGATAAAGATCTGAACACATTATCAACATCTGCACATGTTTAATTATTAACAATACGATTGATTATTAGATATTAAGATAATCTTAAGTTACTAAAGAGTATCCCCCTAATTGTAGCGCCCTGCTGTGAATAAACGGCAGGGCGTTTTTTTATTTCCTATTTTTATATTTGTTTGTTTTTTATGCAAATTGGATTTTTTGAGATATTATTTATACAGAGGGGGGATTTCACTTTTGACTTAATTTGGTTACGTATTGAACTGTTTAGACTGTCAATATGAGTATTATATTTTTTTGAAATGTAAAAATGAGTGATATTTGAAACAGAAACTGCTTTAAATAACATATATTTTGAGTGCTAGTTCACAACCTTTTATTTCAAATATCAAGAAGCGAAGATCTTGACGTAAATTTGCTATAAAATATTTCAATAAATAAAAAATCACCTGTAATTTAAGAGGTTATTATGTCATTAAACACACTTAAGACATCTTGGGGTAAATTATCAGCTATTGCTGTTTTATTCTTGGGTATGTCATACCAACAAGCTCTGGCGCATGCACAATTAAAATCGCAATTGCCTGCCGAAGGCGCTGCCATTGAACAGTCTCAAGCACCTAAAGTAATTACACTTGATTTTTCTGAAGGCATTGAACTTGCTTTTAGTAAAATTAAAGTCACTAATGCTGATGGAAAAGCGATCACTGTAGGTAAGTTAAGCTTAGATCCTGTGAACAACACTAAATTATTGTTACCTTTAGAAAGCGAATTAGCAGAAGGTAATTATTTAGTTGATTGGAATGTGGTTTCTGTTGATGGACACAAGACAAAAGGTTCTTATCAATTTAGTGTAAAATAATGACACCTGAAGACGTTTATATTTTATGCCGTTTCTTCCATTTTGTGGCAGTCATGTTTATGTTCGGACTGAGTTTTTCGGCTGCCATTCTCGCAAAAGATAAGTTTATTCCACTTATTCAAGTTCGCTTACGCCCAGCATTAGCGATCAGTACTATCACGGTTTTTATTACCACATATTTATGGATGACAGTGCAATCCGGTATTATGGGTGATGGATGGGAGGATGCTTGGTCACTAAATATATGGAAAGCGGTATTAGGTACTTCATTTGGTCAAATTTGGCAGTGGCAATTAGTATTAGCAACAATTGCTTTAGCTATACTATTTATACACCAACGTTATATTCGTAATATTGCATTATTAATTATTGCATCAATTATGTTGGTTCTACATGCCTCTATTGGCCATGGTGCAATGTTTACCGGTTCAGACGCGATATTTTATAAAATTAATCAAAGTATCCATCTTCTTAGCGCGGCATATTGGTTTGGTGGCTTATGGCCTTTTGTTGCTTGTTTACAGTTTTTACGTAATAAAGATGAACTTGCAGAAGGTATGATCAAGCCTATTATCGGTACAATGAAGCGATTTTCTTTATTTGGTCATATCGCCGTATTGCTTGTTATTATCACAGGTATTATTAGTGCGGTTATGCTAATTCCAGGTTGGCCTGTAACGCAATTATCATCCGAATATCAAAGCATGCTATGGCTTAAAATTAGTTTAGTTGTATTAATGCTAGGTTTAGCTGTAGTTAATCGTTATATTTTGGTACCTCACCTCCGTAAAAAAAATAATTTCCAATGGTTGCTGATTAATAGCTGGTTTGAACTATTACTTGGTACTATGGCTATTTTTACTGTTGCCATCTTTGCGATTAACTCACCGGTATAGATTGTTATATAATCATAAAAATCTAACTTCTTAATGAGACATGAACATGAAACGTTTCTTATTGGCGGGGATGTTAATACTTTTCTCTTTTCAGGCATTCTCTGCACCTATTTCCACTGTGAGTAAACTTCAATTTGGCGATAATTGGCCATTTACACGAGAAGAGGTGATGCTCAATTGTCGTGCTGATGGTGCATGGTTTGTGATTAATCCTGCTACATTAGTGCAGTATCCACTTAATGAAATTGCAATGAAACAAATGGAAAGTGGAAAAGTAAAAGCCCAATTAATTGATATTATCGTACTTCCTGATCCTAAATACCCTGAAAAGAAAAAGTCACTAGAACCTATACAAGGTGCACTTAAATCACTTTGTGACAATAATTAATCAAGTGATTGATATTATTATATGAGTCTTTTGTTTTTTATTTCATTGATTTAAATAAGAAAAGAATGAGTGGAAAATATTTTTAATAGAAAAGAGCGTGTTGCTATGTTGTTTACTGGATCTTTACATATTGTTAGCTAATATTTAACAGTGAGTTGTAAAGATAGAAAAGTCTGAGTTAATTCTCAATTTTGTTTATGCAGTAACCAGTAATCACTTTTTAGCGCACGGCTCGCAATGAGCCTTTTCCCTAAGCCAGATAAATGATTTATCTGGCTTTTTTTATTTCGCTTTAGCATCTCATTATGCCACTTTTAATATCCAATGATGGCTATCTTTGTCATAAGCATGACGATAAAGCAGAATATTTTTATCTTTTAATTGGGCTGGAATACTGGTGTTCTCATCCCATCCATCTAATTGCATACAAAACTCTTTATCATAATCGCATGGAATATGAATATAAGTTAATTGATTATCGGAAGAGTGTTTCAAAGTGATATCTTCGATTTCATAACAAGCAATTTTTAACGTTGTATTTTTCATGATATAGCTCCAGTTTAGGCGATGTTGTGTTGTGTTCCACTGATTTTGTTGGAACATTTCTTGTAAAGAATGCTTTTTGACCAAACAAAATTAAGCATAGTATAAATGGAATCTATTTCCAAAATATATCTTTAAAATAAAAAAAGCGGATCGTTTTTTGTGATCCGCTTTAAATAAATGGTTTAAAATGAGGCGAAATTATCTAATTTTTATGGTTTTGGTATGGCCGTTCCCCATTCATCCCAATCTTTGGGTTCTTTTGCATTTAATATAAAGTTTTGTTCCTGTTTGGCTTTCGCTTGCAATGGTGTGGAAGGTGGTGTTGCGAATGTAATTCCTCCACGTATAAATTGCTTGAATGTTCCACTGCGAATAACACCTCCCGTTAAACCAAACGAGAAATTATATCCAGAAGAGAGCCAGAACTCAGTGTTATTACGAATAAGGTATTGATATTTCTTACTAATTCTAATGTGAATTAATACTCTATCTGACATGCTTCCTAGCTCTAAACCTGTTACCGCGCCCACTTCAAGGCCTCGATAATAAATTGGCGTACCAATTTGCACAGAGCCTGCTTCAGTTGCATTTAGGACTAGGTTTAATCCATCAAGATAGCGGGAGTCAGTGATATTTGATGTCTGTAATTCAAACTGGCGATATACGCCACCATTACCAGGTTCTGCTTTAATGTAAGGCTGAATAAGAGAATCAAGGTTATCTAATCCTGAAGCCGTTAATTCTGGTGTGACAACAGCAAATCGGCTACCTGACCTTGCAAAGGTTTTTACATAATCAGGGTAAAGAACAGCAGATACTGTTACCGCTTTTCTATCAGATGAAAGAATGAGTGATTCAACTTGTCCAATATCAATACCTAAATAACGAATAGGCATGCCTTCAGATAGTTTACTTGCATCGTAGGTTTTTAAGGTAATCTGAGCACCAATAGCTCGCGCACTGGTTTCTGAAGAATAGAGTTTGTAGCGTGAAGCATTATTATTGATATTTTCAAAGTTATCGAAACTGATAGCGCCTTTTAATGCTCGATTTAATGGTGTAGCTTCAACAGTTAATCCCGAACCATTGACAGAAACTTTCGCTGCACCTTCGGTCCAGAAAACGCTTTTTTCCGTAAGAAGGTGACGATATTGTTTAGAAATATAAACATCAATATCAAATTCATCCATTAACGGTCTGACATCCGTGATTTCACCCACTTGGAATTGGTGATAAAGAACAACAGAACCTTTCTGAATACCTGGGAGACTTGACGCTTTTAACGTCAATGTAATGGGTAATTCATTACCATTGATGCTGGCTTTAGCAAAAAAATCGTTACGATAAAGGCGGTATTGTTCTTTTGGCGCGCCTTTATTGCCTTGGATAAGATGTATACCTCCTTCAAGCCATTCTTGAGGAGATGCTCCTTGAATATCAATACCGTTTAAACCCATATTGACGTTAATTCGGCTATTAGCAACAAACTTACTATTCTCATAAATATAATGCTTATATTCAGGAGCAATAATGGCGTCAAAGATAACACCGTCATCACTCATATTACGTTGAATAATTTGTCCAATTGTAATACCTCTAAAGAGAATAGGTTGCCCAGCATCAACACCCCAACTTTCTTCACTGGTGAGAGAAATAATTAAACCATCTTCACCATATATCGCTTTACCCGCATCCACAGAAGTTGCTGATTGTAAAACAAATTGTTGGTTTTCCTGTGCGGGCAGGCTATTTTCTGGAGAATCAAAAGCAATAGCACCATTAATTAAGGCAGAAACACTTTCCATTTTAACGGACACGCCACTTTTTAAATTAAAATTACCTTGAAATCCAGAAACATTCCAAAAATGACTGTCTTGGCGAATTAAGTGGGCATATTGTTTATCAATACTAAGTTCAATAAAAACACCTTGGTTATCAGGGCGAATGGCATAACTATATACTTTACCCACAGGGACTTGACGATAATAAACTTGAGAGTCAACATTCAGTGAGCCCAATTTATCTGCGGTTAAAGTAATCAACTGTTGGTTTTTATCAATGTTTGCTTGGGGACGAACGTCTTGTGCAATAAATGTAAACTGCTTTTCACCTTCACCAGGTAGCATACTGATATAGTTACCACCGACTAATGCATCTAATCCGGACACACCGGAAAGGCTCGCCTTAGGCGTTACAAGCCAAAACTGTGTGTTCTTACGTAGTGCGGTGGCAAGATCTTTACGGATATCCGCAGTGACAATAACGCGACGTAAGTCATCACTTAGCGTGACATCTTTAACAATACCTATATCAACGCCTTGATAGCGAATAGGTGTACGACCGGAGACAATCCCTGATGCAGATTGAAAATCAATAGTAATTTGTACGCCTTTGTCTTGCCAATGTTGGAAAAGTAGCCAACTTGCAATAAAAATAGCGATAACAGGAAGCAGCCAAAATGTCGAAATTTTACGTTTGCGGCGTATTTGGGCTTGTGTTTCCTGAACGTCGTTTTCTTCGTGTTGCATAAGTATCCCATAGTAAACGACTATCCAACCATTCAACGGCAAGGATAGTAAGAATAACGGCAGTACCAAAATAAAAAGCAGCAGGACCCATTGTAAATGTCATTAGTTGATCTCGATTAATTAATGACATCATTAGTGCGATAACAAAGAGATCAAGCATCGACCATCGGCCTATCCAAGAGACAAAACGGTATAATTTCATACGAAAAAGAGGATCAATACGAGAATGAAAATGAATACTTAATAATAAACCTAGCATGATAATAATTTTGAAAAAAGGTACAAAAATACTGGCGATAAAAACAATAATTGCAATCGGGGTATTGCCTGAATTCACTAAGGAAAGTACACCTGAAAAGATGGTATCTTCATGACGCTGGCCATTTAAATAAAAAATAGAAATAGGCAATAAATTTGCCGGTAATAATAAAATAATTGCTGTGATTAATGCGGCCCATGTCTTTTGTAAACTCATTGGTTGCCTTAGGTTATAGCAAGATCTACAGCGAGGACAATGCGTTGAGGGCGTTTTTTTAAAATGATAATGACAGGCATGGCATGTGGCAGGGCTTATCGAGATCTCTTTTTGTGGATAAAAGCGTTGCCAAAGTTGGTCCATATTAATGTTAATCAACATTAATAAGCTCAGTAGCATTAAAGAAACAAAGGCAATTAAACCATTACCAACATAAACAGTTGCGTAGTCACCTAATTTTATTGTTGCAACACCCAGCCCAATCAAATAGACATCTAGCATTACCCACTCTTTTAGTTTACCGAGCATTAATAACACGGGGCGTAAATTAAAACGTAAACGAGCGCCCAAATGAAGATATAAAATAGCAATAGGCAGACTGAGTGGTGCAGCAACTGCACAAAACGCAACCATGGTTGCAGTAAGAGGAGAACCTTGCTCTGACATCATACGAATACCATCAAGTACATTTGCGGTTATCATTGTACCTAATAGATAAATTTTGATTAATGGCTGAGTAAATGCGATTGATGCCAAAATTAACATTGTGATAGATAAAATTAATAGACGAGTTAATGACCAATCCCGATAAGAAGAGAGTTTGGCTTGGCAACGTGGACAATAAGCATCTTCGCCACGCTTAAGTGTAAGAGGAAGTGTCACAAGATGATCACACTCTTGGCAGTGTATTGATTTTGTTTCCACAGTTGCGTTATTGTTTACGGTATTGCTCATTAATTCGCCTAAGTTGACTTTCTTCAGACTTATCGTTTGATTAAGCTAAAAAAAAGTACCTATACTCAATGGTTCACAAGTTATCATTTTTATTATATTTACGCCTTTCATTTTACAATACTCAGTGTCTGATTTTTTTGTGAGTGTTAAGGGCATATTATCGTTTTTTACCTAATTCTTGAAAGTGGAGTATTCAACCTCAAGATAAAATAGGCTAAATTATGAGTATGTTATCTATTTTAGTTACGTAAATAAGGTTTAATGATGCCAAAATCGCTTTTTTATCAGGAACTCACTGATAATTTGTCAGCCTTGTTGTCTGGTGAAAATGATCTTATCGCATCACTTGCTAATACCAGCGCACTTCTTTTCGAGAAGTTAGATACGATAAATTGGGTTGGATTTTATCTTAATGATGGAGATTCATTAGTTCTTGGCCCATTTCAAGGCAAAATTGCTTGTGTCAGAATAGGTTTTGGGAAAGGAGTTTGCGGAACTGCATACTCTGAAAACAGAATTTTAAGAGTGAGTGACGTTCACCAATTTAGTGGTCATATTGCTTGTGACAGTGCAAGTCAGTCTGAAATTGTTCTGCCTTTAGAGGTAAATGGACAAATTATCGGCGTTCTCGATATTGATAGCCCTATTTTTGATCGTTTTGATAAAAAAGATGAAAATGGGCTTAAAGCGTTGTGTGACGTGCTCTGCGAGCATTTAAAAACTTGTCATACAGCAAAATATTGTGAATTTTGTGTAAGTTAACAGGCGTTTGCCATAGAAATTGTTGGCAACACTATTATAATGTCGCTTGTTCATGCCTGCGCTGGTTGGCAAAACCGTTGTAATCAGGAAATTTCATGGAAAATCAACCTAAGTTGAATAGTAGTAAAGAAATCATCGCTTTTTTAGCTGAACGTTTCCCTAAGTGTTTTATCGCTGAAGGCGAAGCTCGCCCTTTGAAAGTCGGTATTTTTCAAGATCTCGTTGAGAATCTGAAAGATGAGACTCAATTGAGTAAAACACAGTTACGTTCGGCATTACGCTTGTATACCTCAAGTTGGCGCTACCTTTATGGAGTTAAAGAAGGAGCAAAACGTGTCGATTTGGAGGGTAATGACTGCGGCGAGCTGGAAGCTGAGCATATTGAACATGCTCGTACACAATTAGCAGAAGCCAAGGCGCGCGTTCAAGCCCAAAGAGCTGAACAACGTGCTAAAAAGCGCGAAGCTGAAGGTGATAAGGAGACCAGTAAACGTCCGGCAGCGAAAAAGCCAAATAATACGCGTCGTCAGCCACCTAAAGACGGTGAAAAACGGCAGCCTCGTCCTCAAAAAGCGACTCAAACACCTCGTAAAGCACCACAACCAAACACTGAAAAGTTAATTCCAGTTACAGATACCTCAGTTCTTACTGTGGGTCAGTCGCTGAAAGTTAACGTCGGCAGTAGTGTGATGAGTGCGACAGTGTTAGAGATCGCAAAAGAGGGTGTACGTGTACAATTGCCTAACGGTTTGGCAATGAATGTACGCACGGAACATTTAAAGTTCTGATACGGAGGCCAACCAGAGCATGAACAAACTTTTAAATGTGGCTTTTGCAATCGGATTAACGTTAACAGGTACTTCTGTTGTGATGGCTGAGAAACCAGCCACTCCAGCAATAGCAACTATTGATCAGTTACCCGAATTAAAGCAAGAGCCACAGCACTCTACTGTGAGCGAGCGAGTAACCTCTCGTTTTGAACGCTCTCATTACCGTCAGTTCTCGCTAGATGCGAGCTTTTCTGAAAAGATTTTTAACCGCTATCTTAATTTATTAGACTATAGCCACAATGTGTTGCTGGCGTCAGATATTGCCCAATTTGATAAAGAAAAAAACAAAGTGGGAGATTATCTGAAAAAAGGCGAGCTTCAACCGCTATATGATCTCTTCAATTTAGCGCAAAAAAGACGCTTTGAGCGTTTTCAATATGCATTAGACCGCATTAATAAGCCCATGGGTTTAACTGGTCAGGATAAGTTTCAGTTAGACAGAACAAAAGCACCATGGCCTCAAACTCAAGCTGAATTAGATAAGCTTTGGGATGAAAAAGTAAAATACGATTGGCTAACACTGAAGCTATCTGAAAAAACAGACAGTGAAATTAAAGAAACGTTGACTAAACGCTATAAAGCCGCTTTACGTCGCCAGACACAAAGTCAAAGCGAAGACGTTTTCCAAATTATTATGTCGGCATTTGCTCGTGAAATTGATCCGCATACCAGTTATTTATCACCAAGAAATACAGAAGCTTTTGATTCTGAAATGAGCCTTTCTTTAGAAGGTATTGGTGCTGTATTACAGATGGATGATGATTATCCTATGATCAACTCAATGGTGACTGGTGGACCCGCAGCCAAAAGTAAAGAGTTGAAAGTTGGGGATAAAATTATTGCTGTAGGCCAACAAAATAAACCAATGGTAGACGTTGTGGGTTGGCGACTTGATGATATTGTTGCTCTGATTAAAGGACCGAAAGGGAGCCAAGTTAAATTAGAGGTGATCTCTGATGAGAAAGGCGCCAAACCAAGAACGATCACCATAGTCAGAGAACAAATTCGTTTAGAAGACAGAGCCGTTAAATTGACTGAAAAAGTCATTAATGGCGAAAAGGTTGCTATTTTAGATATTCCAAGTTTTTATGTCGGTTTAACTAATGATGTCAAAACACAACTGCAAAAAGTAGCGAAAGACAATGTATCATCTTTGGTTATTGATTTACGGGGTAATGGGGGGGGTGCATTAACAGAAGCTATTTCACTTTCAGGCTTATTTATCCCAAGTGGCCCTGTGGTGCAAGTTAGAGATAACAATGGTCGAGTAAGACAAGATTTCGATAGAGATGATGTTGTTTACTATAAAGGCCCATTAGTTGTTATCGTAAACCGCTTTAGTGCTTCAGCTTCTGAGATTTTCGCGGCAGCTATGCAAGATTATGGGCGTGCTTTAATTGTGGGTGAACAAACCTTTGGTAAAGGAACCGTTCAGCAATATCGTCCATTAACACGTGTTTACGACCAGATGCTTAGCCCAGACTGGCCTGGTTTAGGTTCAGTACAATATACCATTCAAAAATTCTATCGAATTAACGGTGGTAGTACTCAACTTAAAGGGGTGACACCAGACTTGTTATTACCAAGTTTTGATAGTACCGATATGGGTGAGAGCTTTGAAGATAACGCATTACCTTGGGATAGTATTTCTCCAGCAAGTTATCAGTTATCTGAATATTCAGACAAATTGAAAATAGCATTAGCGCCATTGACTGAACAGCACACTAAACGTATTGCAAATGACAGAGAGTTTTCATACATTTTTGATGATATTCAACGTTATAATGATGCTAAAGCAAAAGGTGAAGATAAGTTTGTTATTTTGAACTTTGCCGAAAGAGAGAAAGAAAACAAAGAGCTTGAAACCATTAAATTAAATCGCATCAATGAGCGTTTTAAATTAGAAGGTAAGCCGTTGTTAAAATCACTTGAAGATTTACCAAAAGATTATGAAGGCCCAGACCCTTATTTAGATGAAACTGCAAAAATTGCAGTTGACCTCTCAAAAGTGCTTAAGCCTAAAAAATTATTAAATTAAGTTATCAGTGATAAATACGGGTACTTAAAGTAACCCCCCAATTATTGGGGGGTTTTTATATCCTAATATAATCGAAATATAAAAATTATCATTGTTAATCAATGTCTATTGGGAGAGTCATCAAACGTATTCTCAAAAAAGTAAGCTTATATCTTCTTGGCGGGGGAGGCTCATTACATTATTTCTCAATACATTTTAGCTATTTACTACATAAAGTTACCAGTAATATAAACAATTATTAATATATATAGATATTTAAATTTAACTTTATGCAACATAATTTTTAATTGAGAATACATTTCAAATAAGTTTTGTTAGATATAAATAAAAAAACACTCCATTGATTTTTAGGTGAATAACACTTTAAATGATGATGAAAAATGGTTTTATATCTAAAAAACAGAATGAAAAGTTTAATTAGCCATTTGTTGTGATTAAGATCTCATTTAATAGTTCGGTTATTGCAATAAATGTAACATATTGTGACAATGATCGCTTAAATTGACATAAAATTACTATAGCATAGAGATACTAAAAATTTAGTGTCTCTTTGAGACATCAACGCAACAGCTAAAAATCTTACCTTAATGATGAGTTATCTTTATTTTATGAGTTCAAAATGTATTATTAGAGTAGGGTGTATAACTTAATTATTATATTTTCAAAATCAGGTTTTCTACGTAAGGGATAATAACTAAAAAGCAAATAATCTATAATTTGCTTAAAAGGTTTCTATTACGAAAAAATAAGTAAATACCAATATGGTGAGATAGCCATATTGAAATTTTATGCCCAAAAATAATTTTAATGTTTGAAATTGATACAACCATGAATTTAATTGATGGTTGTTTTTTTAGCTAAATATAGAAGTGGTGCTTTTTTTGAACTTATTAAATATAAGCCAATATAAATTAACTCAAATATTTATTAACCAGGTTGAATTAAAATGAAAGTAAAAAGAATAGTATTGTTTATGTTTGCTCCTTGCCTTTTAGCTGTGAGCGCTGCCAATGCAGGGAATTGGGAAAATTCAATTAAAGAGAATTCACTTATTTCAGATTCTGAACTTGAGCTTTCTGCTATTAATATGTGGAAATACCTAAAAACTGAAAACCGTTTTGATAAAGAAGAGCAGCGTTATAGAAAGCAAGTTGCTAATGCTTGGGGACAAAACTTCCAAGCTGATTTCAGATCTGGTTATTTGGGGGGCATCCTCGGATTTGATGTTTCTTATTATGGTGGTATCAAATTAGGCGCAAGTAAAGACTTCGCCTCTCGTGCAATCTTATACAATGATGATGGTGAAGCAAAAGGCTATAACAAAATTGGTCAACGTTTCGCAAAAGTTAAATTTGATTTAGATCCTGTTTTAATTAATGGTAAAGCAGGTTGGTTTACCCTGAAAAACACAGGTATTTTTTCTAATTCACAGCGCCTTTCATTAAACAGCTATAATGGTTATGCCACTAACACTGCAATGGGTGATTGGAGCTTAGATTTACTGTTTCTTGACGGTAAAGTGATGCGTCGTGATAGCCCAAATACAGACAGAATGTATTTCAGCGATGGTAATGGCGTTAGACATAATATCGACCATGTCCTTACCGGTGGTATCAATTACAACTCAAAACCATTAAAAGTATTTTATTTCTACGGTCAGGCAGATGATGTATTCCGTCAACAAGGTTTAGAAACAAAATATAAATTAACCTCAGATCTCACCATTGGTGGTGTAGTTTATTACCACGATTATGGTAGCGATGGAAAACGTACATTAAGTGATGCTAATAAAGGTAAACGTAACTTTGATAATGATGCATGGCACTTTGCGGGCACCATGGAATGGCGTATTCCTGAATCTCCGTGGACATTACGTACTGGTGTAACTTATACCGACGCTGAAAAAGCGAATGGTGTTGGTCAATTTGCACGTAATCCAATTGGTAATACCCGTGGACGCTTTAATTCACCAGCTTACGCTGATATTGACTATGTACGTGATGGTGAAGTTATGGGTGCCTTGGAAGCTGAATACAGAGTTAGCAAAGAGCTGTCTGTTGGTGCGCGTACTAACTATAGTGAATTTAGCTACTCAGGCGAAAGATTAAAACAAGGACAGTTTGGTTTATTTAGCTACTGGAAACCAACAGCGAATCTTTCTGTTTCCTTAAGTGGGGGGATTGGTTGGCACCACCAGCAAGAAAACGATTACACCACACCAAAACTGTATGATGGTCACTCACAACGTGCTCACTCATTATCAGGTTCTATGACAACAACATATCGTTTCAAAATGTAGTTTATTGAGCTTATTGCTTATATCAGATGCACGACTTATATACATTGTAAGTCGTGCATAAAAATACAGAGAAAGTTGCTTTACCGTTGTGAGTAAATTATGGCTTCGGTATGCTAATCTGCATTGCTTTTTTATGGTGAACTCATCACCCACATACTAAACGATACAAACTGTTCCTAAAGTAATCTCTTCAGTCTGACAAAACAGAAAAATCACATCCTCTAGCACTAATCTCACATTATACTTAAGTTTTAAATGATGCCTAATATAGGGTGTTCATTGGCTATTCTTTTTATCAAAATGTAAAGTTATATCGATTTTAATATTAAATAAGTTAAAAGACTTGATAAAATCTAAAAAAGCCTTATTTATAAGATAGTTTTTGCAATGTGATAATTAGATAAAATAGGAACAGTATCAATATGATGAGAATTGCGTTATTCCTTTTAACAAACTTAGCCGTAATGTTTGTTTTTGGGATCATCTTATCTTTAACAGGTATACAAGGTCGTAGTGTTCAAGGCTTGATGATCATGGCGGGCTTATTTGGCTTTGGTGGTGCATTTATTTCACTGTTAATGTCAAAATGGATGGCATTACGTTCAGTGGGTGGCCAAGTTATCGAAAACCCAACCTCAGAAGTAGAGCGTTGGTTATTAAACACAGTAAGACGCCAGTCTGAGCAAGTGGGAATTAAAATGCCACAAGTGGCAATTTATGATGCACCTGATATTAATGCGTTTGCAACAGGGGCTCGTCGTGATGCATCGCTGGTGGCGGTAAGTACCGGTTTGCTAGCAAGCATGAGTCGTGATGAAGCAGAGGCTGTGATTGCACATGAAATTAGCCACGTTGCTAATGGCGATATGATAACCATGACCTTGCTACAAGGCGTTGTGAATACCTTCGTTATCTTTATTTCGCGTATTATTGCCCAATTTGTTGCTAACTTTATTTCTAATGATGAAGAGAGTGAAAATAGCAATGGTAACCCATGGGTCTATATGGGGGTTTCAATGGTACTAGAGATTGTATTCGGTATCCTAGCGAGCATTATCACCATGTGGTTCTCTCGTTATCGTGAATTCCATGCAGATGCAGGCTCTGCAAAGCTTGTTGGTCGTGAGAAGATGATTGCAGCATTGCAACGTTTAAAAACGAGCTATGAGCCACAAGAAGAGAGCAGCATGATGGCTTTCTGTATTAATGGACGTAATAAGTCATTCAGCGAATTATTTTTATCTCATCCACCATTAGATAAGCGTATTGAAGCACTACGCAACGGTGAGTATCTGAAATAAGATTGAGAGTTTAATCGTGAACTTTCAAAGTAAAGCGCTCAATATGAAAGTATTGGGCGCTTTCTGTTTATGATGAATAGGAGGGATTAATCTAAGTACTCACCAAAGTATGTCACCACTTTTTCTTCATCAATTTTAAGATTACCTTTCCAGCCTGCCCATGGCATTTCCATATCAGAGCGGCCTTTGGTGTTATTAAGCAGATTTTCTGCAATGGTAATGTCGCCGAAATTAGCCCAATGATCTAAAGATAATGGAATATAGGCATTAGGAATAACACCCACTAAGGCAAGTGAGTGCAAAATACCTCGTTTGGTATATCTATCACCAGAAATTAATTTTGCCTCATTTAACCGTTTTTCAAATTTACCCGGTGTTTCATCTTCAGGCGCATGGCGTAATAAATGGAGTAATTGTTGAAAGATCTCTTTATCCGCGGGCGTTGGATTGACAGGGGGGACGGTCAATAGATGTTTTAAATTCAAGTAAGCATAAGAGGGATTGCCCGTATAAGAATTACCGAAATAGAGGCAATATTGAAAATAGCTGTCATTAATATGTTTTTGCTGGTCAGCATCACTACAAATCCAACAACAGGCATATTGCGGTTTTTCATCATAATCATGTAATGGTAAATTTTGTAATTTATGAAAGGCGCCTAAAACAGAGCGCCCTCTAAGATAGCTGCCACCAACACCAGCAACAAATGCATCTAAGCACCGTTTTTGTGTGAGTAGAGGGTTATTCTTCAAGCTATTCAATTTAGTAATAACATCAGAGTGATCAGCAAAATTTTCAATAATATTAGGTTGCCAATTCACTTCAAATAATAAGGCTTGCTGTTTTTCTGAAAGAACATTGAGACGATAAAGAGAAACTTGGCGCTCAGGATCATATTGGCTATTTTCATATTTATAGAGTTTTCGCAGAACTCTCATAATTTTTTGCACGATGCTACCTTATTATGTTTATAGATTTTTTATTGGCATAGTTAAATTATGCAAATTGAAGATAATTAACTTAATCGAAATACACAAAAAAGCCAGTTCAATATGTGAACTGGCTTTTTCGGTCAAGATAAAATTTAAAGGTTTATTTAACCGTTAATTCTGTTTCTTCATCTTGGTTGAAGATTTCTTTGTCGGTCTGTCCCATTAATTGGCTAGTAATTGTCCCTGCGGCCATGGAACCACTCACGTTTAATGCAGTACGTCCCATATCAATTAATGGCTCTACAGAAATTAACAGAGCAACTAATGTCACTGGTAAGCCCATTGCAGGTAAAACGATAAGAGCTGCAAATGTTGCACCGCCACCCACGCCTGCAACACCGGCAGAACTGACGGTTACAATAGCAACTAAAGTGGCAATCCACATTGGATCTAATGGGTTAATCCCCACTGTTGGAGCAACCATGACAGCTAACATTGCAGGGTAGATACCTGCACAACCATTTTGGCCAATCGTTGTACCAAAAGAGGATGAGAAACTTGCGATAGATTCTGGCACACCTACACGTTTGATTTGTGTCTCAATATTCAACGGAATACTGGCTGCACTTGAACGGCTTGTGAAGGCAAATGCTAATAAAGGACCCGCCTTTTTGAAGAATTTGATCGGATTTAAGCCTGTAAAACTGACCAATAATCCATGAACTACAAACATTAAGCCGATAGCAACATAAGAGGCGACAACAAAGCTACCTAATTGAATTATGTCGTGCATATTCGAACTAGCAACAACTTTAGTCATCAGCGCCATGACACCATAAGGTGTTAACATCATAACAATACGAACCAGTTTCATGATCCATGATTGTAAGCAATCAATCGCGGCTAAAACTTTTTCGCCACGAGGTTTATCTTCTTTAAGTAATTTTAATGCTGCCATACCTAAGAAAGTGGCAAAGATAACAACACTGATAATCGATGTTGAACTAGCACCTGTTAAGTCAGCAAATGGGTTTTTAGGAATAAACGACAAAATAAGCTGTGGCATTGTTAAATCGGAAACTTTGCCGATGTAATTTTGCTCAAGTGCAATTAAGCGTTGTGCTTCTTGTTCACCTTGTACCAAGCCTTCTGCGGTTAAACCGAATAAATTAGCGATTACGATACCAATTAATGCAGAAATAGCGGTAGTAAATAATAAAGTACCAATAGTTAAGCCACTGATTTTACCTAGTGATGACGCTTGATGCAAACGAGCAACTGCACTAAGAATAGAAGCAAATACTAAAGGCATAATGATCATTTGTAATAGCTGGACATAACCATTACCCACAATATTAAACCAAAGAATAGATTCTTTAATGATAGGATCGTGTGAGTCATAGAATGCGTGTAACGCTAATCCAAAAGCAACACCAAAAACTAAACCAACAAGTACTTTCTTTGAGAGGCTCCACTGGCGTTGGCTTAATTTAGCCAAGACGAGTAATAACACAACAAAGACGAGTACGTTAATGATTAACGGAAAATTCATCTTAACTCTCCAACGAGATCTTTATTTATATAATTTCGACGATTGTATGCGATATGAGTTCTTAGATAGTAAGAAAGGATATAACAGCATCAATTCGTTATAGGGTAACAGGATTGTTAATAACCTTTTATAATTTATTATTCTTTTATATAGCCGTTTAGTTATAAAGACAAGAAAAATAGGCATAAAAAGAGGGGGTAATTTATAAATAGATAGAGAAATGTAGGGTTTTGTCAGGGGGTGTTAAAAATTAGTACGCTTGTCGTGGTACATCTGTAACCAGTTGTTGACTTGCGAAGGGAGTGTAATAGTGAGGTGGGGCGGTAAAAAAAGCGCGCCAACAAGGATAAGAACAGAAATAAATCGCTCTCCTTTTTTGTTATTTTTTTTACCTAAAATTGGCAGTGCAAAACGCATTTTCAAAGGCCACAAGAAAGGAATACCCGCAGGTGTTAACATATCAGCAATAAGATGGCTTAGATAACCAAGTAAAAGTGCATGGAAGATATCAGCAGAAACCTCCCAATGTGGTGAAACTTGTGTTTCCCATAAAATGGCTAAACCACAAAATGCCAGCAGACTATGAGTAAAACCTCGGTGCCCACACAGTTTTGATAAGGGCAGAGAAATAATGCGGAACAATCGTCCAAGGATAGAGCCAGGGTGATCTAAGTCGGGTAAAAGTGAACCTAATAAGACAGCAGGGATCATGTGAAACCAATCACCATGAGCAAGAGCTGGCGTTATTTCAAGTTTCTGTGCTAACACAAGCGTTGCTACAGAAAAAAGTAGGTGTCCTTCTGCGGTCATTCCCTGTCTGTTCATTTGCTGTTCATTTATACAGTGATAAAGTATAAAAGGTTTTGACGATAACTAACAGCCAAAAAAGATAGAAATTACCTTAAATATTAAGTAATAACAGGAATATTTTATTTGATTGATTTAAAAATGATCGAATTTAGGATAAAAACCTAAAAGGTAAAATTAATGCTAGTCGAATTAATCCAAATGAGTGAAAAAATGTAAAGAGTAAAAAAAGTAGAATTGATGAGGCATGTATTAAAAGCTGAATAAAAGGGATATCTAATAAAGTAAAACATCCCTTTTATTGATGGGAACTAGCCTAATAAATGTAGTTGTGTTAACTCATTAAGTGAGGCAATTTTCACATCAGCCAACCCCCATTGTTTATCATTAAATTGTGTTGCGGCTGGTACGACGATAGAACGCATTCTTGCGCTTTTGCATGCAATCATACCATTACGAGAATCTTCTAATGAGACACAATGAATGGGATCAAGATTAAGTGCTTTAGCGGCATTGAGATAAACTTCAGGATGTGGTTTGCTGTGGGGTAATGCATCGGCAGAGACAACGGCTGAGAAATAATGGCGAATATTGAATAATTCTAATACACGCTCAAGCATAAAATCAGGAGAAGCTGATGCTAATGCAATTTTTAGCCCCGATGATTTACAAAGTTCTAAAGCATGTTCAACACCCGGTAGCAGAGGTTTAGTTTCTTCAACCAGCTTGACTACACGAGAAACCATTCTTTGTTTTGCTTCTTGTTTTGAAACACCTTGCCATGGTGATGCTTTATACCATAAATCGATGACTTCGTTTATTCTTAACCCAACCATATCAGGCATAGCAGAGGCTAGGGATAAATCGACGCCTAATTCAGCAAAGACCTCATGTTCTGCTTGCTGCCAAAATGGTTCAGAATCGATTAACAAACCATCCATATCAAAAATAGCAGCTTCAATAGGAAATTTAAAAGACATGTTACTCTCCATAAATAAGGTCTATGTTGTCGAATGGCGATTGTAGCAAGAGTTATGAGGAAAATCTTTTTAATCAGTTTCTTATTTATTTTGTAAAATAAATAGAGAAAATAGCAACTATTAATTTATTGCCAATTTAGCCGTTAATTAGACTACGATAAATAGATAAATATTGACGAATTCTACTAGTGAGGGTGTGATGAGTTATCAATATGCAGGACTATATGCCATATCAAAACGAGTATTAGGGTGGCTTATTTTTATTCCTGCCTTTATTTCTACAACAGTTTCACTGATTGGGCTGGCGGCGATACCACGCCCTAGTGGTGATGGTGTTAATGCAGTGATTAATGATTTTTTTCGTGTATTAGCTGAAATGGTGCAATTTAATACACCTTTCTTAGATTTTTTCTGGCGAAATTCACCTATCCCCAATACACAAATGGGGTTTAGCCAAGAAAATATTACCTTTTTCGTTATTTTTCTTTTTATGTTTGTTGGCTTAGCGTTTAGTGCATCAGGCTTACGAATTTATCGCCAAGTTAAGTATTTAAAAGAGAATATACAAGATCAGCTTATTATCGAGAGAGCAATGAAAAGTGGCGTTACCTCAGAGGAGCTACAAAAAAATATTCAATTACCGCGACATACGATATTTACTCAAATTATGGTGCTTTATTTGTCACCCATTATTGTAATTGCAATTGGCTATTTTTTACTGAAATTCTTAGGATGGTAATTTAGCTTTAGAATGAACAAGGATGGTTCATTTATCTTAACAAAAAGGAAAATAAACCTCGCGTAATTGAATTTGGCGAGGTTATATTTTCAGTTTTTTAGAGATAAAGTACATGTATTTCTCTATTTTTTATTAGGATGATGCTAATAGTTCATCGATAATTTTTCTAACTTCAAGATAATTATCTTCTCCACCAAATAAATTACAGCGATTAAGGAAAAAATAGAGCTGATAAATGGGTTGGCGCGATAGAAATTTATCAGATAAAGGCCAAACACTTTGGTAACCATCAAAAATATTTGCCGGCACTGCAGTACAAAGTGGTAACATGGCAATATCACACTCTCTGTCCCCCCAATAACAAGCCGGATCAAATACAGTTCCTTCTGATTGACCAATAGCAGCACAGTTTTTAGGCCATAAATTACCATGAAGCAAGGAGGGTTGTGGGTTATGGTCAGCAAGACGGTGATTGATAATTTGAGTAATTTCATCAATATCACCAAAAACCATTCCTTTTTCTGATGCAAGTTGCAGTTGAAATCCGATACGCTTTTCAGAGTAAAAATGATTCCAACGTTTTTCCCAACCATTCAATTGAGGCGTTGTATCTATTTGTGTATCAAAATCGAAACCGTAACTGGGTTGCTCTTCCCATTGATGAAGTCGTGCTAGCTGCTGGCCAAAACAATAGGCGCTATGAGGTGTAAAGGGTTGAATGGGTAAAAATTCAAGGAGAAGGAAGCTAGTATCTTTGCTATTTCCAATACCGAGAACACGTGGAGTACGAATGGTTTGGCTTTTTGCCAACATGT
Organism: Proteus sp. FME41; assembly: GCF_014897315.1. GTDB lineage: Bacteria > Pseudomonadota > Gammaproteobacteria > Enterobacterales > Enterobacteriaceae > Proteus. Next base: position 419,761 of record NZ_JABUYL010000001.1, read on the forward strand.
CGAGTTGTTCTGCCTCATTTTTAAAATTAGGCAGAAACTCACGTAAATTAGATTTTACAAAGATTGGCGTATCACCATAATGAATTTTCCACGTATGATGAATATCACCACTAGAAAGATGAGTTTTTTCGACTATCTTTGCTGAAAAACCTAAGTTTGATTCTAGTAAACGACCTACATTCTGCCACATACTTACACCTCGCAAAGTTGTTTACTTAGTAGACCCAAATAAAATAATAACGAGCGATGTTTATACTATGACAATAACACTTTAATTAAATCAATAAAGTATAAAGCTAAAAAACGGGATGATTATCCCGTTTTTGCAAAGATAAAGGATATTATCAGGCATTCGCGGGTTTTGTTTGTCGCTTTATTTTCGCTAATTTAATCTGATTACAGAGTAACGCAATAATAAAGAACATAGCTTGAGTTAGCACAATACATGGGCCTGTTGCACCATCAATATGGAAACTTATAAATGTACCAATAACACTTGATGCGACAGAAAATATAACGGCAAGCAGTATCATCCGAGAAAATCGACGTGTTAATAAGTATGCGGTGATCCCCGGTGAAATAAGCATTGCAACAACGAGAATAATTCCGACAGCTTGCATTGAGGCAACAATAGTTAATGCTAAAATAGAGAGCAATCCATAATGTAATAATGTGACAGGTAAACCAACAATTCTTGCTTGATTAGGATCGAAGCAATAAAGCATAAAATCTTTTTGCTTAACAAGCATGATAGTGATGGTGATTAAACAGATAATACTAATTTGAGTTAATACATCAGGTGTAATACCTAAAATATTACCAAATAAAATATGCATTAAATGTTGGTCAGTATCAACGCTTGCAAAAATGACTAAACCTACGGCAAACATACCTGAAAATACAATACCCATCACAGTATCTTCTTTAATGCGGCTGTGCTCTTTTAAATAGCCCGTTGCAAAAGAACAAAATAACCCTGAAAGAAAGGCGCCAACTATTAATGGAATGGCCGTAACATAAGCGAGTACGACACCAGGTAAAACGGCATGAGAGATAGCATCTCCCATTAATGACCAACCTTTTAATACCATATAGCAAGATAAAATAGCACAGGCGATACCAATAATGACTGCTGCAATAATGGCTCGTTGCATAAAAGGATATTGAAAAGGTTCAATAAAAAACTCGATTAGCTCATTCATAGTTTCACCTCTTCTTGCTTTATTTCGTCTTTATGCTGATGAGATTGCGTGATTAACTGTTGTGAGCTTTGGCGTGCGCGACGACGTGCTGCTAACATGCCGTGTTTAGGGGCAAATAAGAATGCTAATAAAAATAGTGCGGTTTGCATGGTGACAATAACGCCACCAGTTGCACCATTAAAAAAGTAGCTAAGGTAAGCACCTACGGCACTGGTGGTTGTACCAATACAGATAGCAATAATAGCGAGTCGTTTAAATTGGTCTGTGAGTAAATAAGCTGTTGCGCCAGGTGTGACAACCATAGCAATAACAAGAATGGCACCTACAGTTTGAAGCGCAGCAACAGTACATGCACTTAATAGTGTAAAAAAGATAATTTTTAATTTTAAAGGTGATAAACCGATGGATCTTGCATGGACTTCATCAAAGAAAACAACGAGCAGATCTTTCCAGATACAAAATAAGACTAGAAAAGAAACGCCTGTAATAATAACCACTTGCCAGACATCTTCATCTGCAATGCCTAAAATATTTCCGAGAATGATGGTCTGAACGTTGACAGCCGTCGGCTTAAGCGAAACCAGTAACAAACCAAAGGCAAAAAAAGTAGAGAAAATAAAACCGATCACTGCATCTTCACGAAGGCGAGTGATATGGCGAATAAATGTCATTGATAATGCGGCAAGTAAGCCAGTAAAAAAAGCACCGACAGCATAAGGCAGACCTAAAATATAAGCCCCCGCAACACCAGGAACAACAGAGTGGGAAAGGGCATCTCCCATTAATGACCAACCTTTTAAAATGAGGTAGGATGAAAGAAATGCGCAGACAGCACCCACTAAGGCACTTACCCAGATAGCTTTCACCATATAGTTATATTCAAAGGGTTGTAGGAGTAAATCTAGCATGGCTAATCTCCTTGTTTGCGCTGGCTTTGGTGCGCTGGTGTATGTTCTTCTTGGTGACCATAGAAGACTGCAGCGCGTTCATCATCTGTAATAACGGTGAGTGAACGTGGATCATCATCATCATGAAGATCAGAACCTGATAAGCTAATATGACGAAGCACACCACCAAAGGCGTGTTCTAAATTCTTTTGTGTAAAGGTTGTTTCTGTTGGACCACTGTCTAATACGGTTCTATTGATTAAAATAACATGGTCACAAAACTCAGGTACACTTCCTAAGTTGTGGGTTGATACTAAAACTAAATGACCTTCTTCGCGCAGATTACGCAATAGTTCAATGATGGCGTTTTCTGTTTTAACATCTACACCTGTAAACGGTTCATCAAGTAATAAAACCGTTCCTTCTTGTGCCATTGCTCGTGCCAAAAAAACACGTTTTTTCTGACCTCCTGAAAGCTCACCAATTTGACGATGACCTAATCCTGATAAGCCAACACGTTCTAGCGATGCTTCAACAACTTCATGGTCGTGTTTTGAGGGAATACGAAAAAACCCCATTTTTCCATAACGGCCCATCATCACAACATCAGAAACGAGAACAGGAAAATTCCAGTCAACTTCTTCTGTTTGTGGGACATAGGCAATCATATTTTGCTTTAACGCTTGTTGGATAGGATTATCGTTTAATGTCACGGTACCTTTAGAGGGTTTTACCAGTCCCATAATGGTCTTAAACAGAGTCGATTTACCACTACCATTAATGCCCACGAGAGCACAAATAGTGCCACCCGTGATAGAGAAACTCGCATCAAAAATGGCGGTATGACCATTGTTATAGGTGACAGTGGCATTATCAACTGTCAACGTTGGATTCGCTTTTATTTTACTCATTGCCCAAATCCTTTCGCAATTGTGTCTACAGTGATAGTAATTAAATCAATGTAAGTTGGAACTTCGCCACCTTCAGCAGAAAGTGAATCAACATAAAGGACGCCACCGTATTTTGCGCCAGTTTCTTTACTGACTTGTTTAGCGGGTTTATCTGAAATTGTACTCTCACTGAATACGACAGGAATATTGTGTTTTCTTACGGTATCAATGACATATTTAACTTGTTGTGGTGTACCTTGTTCTTCAGCATTGATTGGCCATAAATACACTTCTTTGAAACCATAGTCATTCGTTAAATAGCTGAATGCACCTTCACTAGTAACAAGCCAGCGATCTTGCTGTGGAATACGCGCTAATCTTTCTCTTAATGGCGCATCAAGTTGTTTAATTTTTTCTGCGTAATTTGCGGCATTTTGGTTATAAATTGCTGCATTATCAGGATCGTGTTCAACCAGTGCTTTGCGGATATTTTCAATATAAATTAATGCGTTATTCGGTGACATCCACGCGTGTGGATTTGGATTATTTTTGTAAGCGCCTTCACTAATCGCCATTGGTGTTATGCCATCTGTTACCACAACCGCAGGAACATTACGTAACTCATTAAAAAAACGCTCGAACCAGCGTTCAAGGTTTAAGCCATTCCATAAAATAAGATCAGCCTTTTGGGCTTTTACAATATCTTTTGGTGTCGGTTGATAATCGTGAATTTCCGCGCCGGGTTTTGTAATTGACTCGACAATTGCGGCATCTCCGGCTACATTCTGAGCGATATCTTGAATAATAGTAAAAGTGGTGACCACTTTAAGTTTATCTTTTGCTTGTGCAGGTGTTAATAAAAATACGGATGTCATAAGACATAAAACCGTAAGTGAAAATTTATTTACAGAGCGGAATATATCCATATTATTATTGCCTTATAGTTGCCGAGTTATTTTCTCAATTGATAATGATTATCAATATCATTTCAAAAAAGTCAAGTTATCTCTGTGCAAAAGCTTCATTTGATAACGATGAGAAATAAGATAACACCATGTATTCCAATAAATGTTAAGTAGATTGTCGGGTTTTGTCACAAAAATTAACAATAGATCGTAACTATTTATGCAAAAGGTGATTTAAATATTCTTTATTACATATCAATGGGTTAATTTTCAATACTCACAAAAGCTCATTATTAGCTCACAATTCGGTATAGCCATTACCTCTATCATCTAGATACTTATCAGTCATTTGCATTGATTTATGACCTAGTATTTTTTGTGCAAACTCAGCGCTTTTTTCTTCTTCATATAGTCTAGCTGACAAGCTTCTGATCTCATGAAATGTAGTTTTGTTCTCACTATCCGGAAGCGCCCCTGAGAAACGATTACGCAAAGTGGCTTTACTTACATCACAAATAGTTTCTTTTGTTTTATCAATGCAATCAAGAACCTCTCGTAATGAGTAGCCAATGGTGTTTAGCCTTAAATCAAGGGGTATTGCTATCTTTGCGCCCGTTTTTATTTGTGTAATATACAGTCGATCATTTTTAATATCATCCCACCTCATTGTTGTAATATCACCAATGCGCTGTGCTGTCAGTATTGATAACAAAAATAACAAGCGATATTTCTTTCTGATGTTATTCAGTGCATAGTTAAATTCTTCTAGCGACAATCTTGACCTTTGAACACTAGTTTTCGGTGACCTTGTAACAGATACAAGATTTATTGTTAACACGCCATCAGCAATCGCCTCATTAAAAGCATCAGACAGTGTTAGCCTTAGTAGCTTTGCCATCGATTTTTTAGGGTATTCAGAAATAAAATGCGCAATATCTCTTGCTGTTATTTCGGTAATATCTTTATCTTCAAAATTTAGCTTAATCAGATTTATTCTTGATGAATAATCAGCAAGTGTTTTTTCTTTCAAATCTCGATCATTTAATTTTTCTTTGTATGTAGTGGTTTAATAAAAATTGGCATGATGGTATGTTTTCTACTGTATTCTATTAATAAGATTTAACTTAAGTAAGAAATAACCTATGCCTGATTTAATGAATAAAAATCTTAAATATATAACATTTAAAAATAATAGTAGCATTGTTGTAGTTAAGAATGGCTTTTCATGGACTGCATTTTTCTTTGGGTTTTGGGTGTATCTCTATAGAAAAATGTGGGGTGGTTTTATCCTGTGGTTATTTGTCGGTATTATAATTATAACTTTATCTTACTGGGCAAGAGCTGTTGCGGAAATGACTGGAAATGCGGATCTTACTGGGTTTATATTCTTAATTAGAATCGCATATTCGATTTATCAAGGCGGCACAATTAACAATAATCAAATGCTTTTATTAAAAAAGCAAGGGTACATAGAAACAATAAGCGCTGCCTAACCTCAATCAAACATCTATTAAGTAAGTCGCCTAGTGCGGCTTTTTTCGTATATAGCCACCGCAAATCATCAAATCACCTAGTTTAATTACTGCAATAAAGTTGCGGTTGGCTACCTATTAACGATTTGCCTGTTTGATTTGTTTACCCCTTCATTGTCACATCAGACCGTCCGGTGACGAAGGGGTTAGGCGAAGTTATTCAGTCCAGAGCGTGAGCTCGTCATCTAGGATGTAATCAGCTTCATCCTGGTCAAACTCTTCGGCATCCGTGATGCTTTCTAAAGACGATTTAGCCCAATTACGGCATTGAGCCTTCCGCTCATCCTCACTGTCGAACTCCCAGGATACCGAACGGGACAGCCAGGCGTTGTACAGTAATTCCAGATTTTTTTCTTTAATGCTCATGGCTTTCTCCGATAAAAGTTGACCGGCTATGAATGATGGCCTTACCCAGTAAATCATGGGGTGGATGAGCGGCGAAATTCTAAGTAACGGTGGATTTGGAAGTTGGTTAGCGGTAATGATTAGATTGTTTCTAGTTAGATTAACAGCTAACATTAATGAGTTATCTTCATTAAGTAATTATATAGAACTGCCATATCACACATTGTAGGTGTTATGTCTGGAGTAAGGCCCATCATTATGGGTAAAGCAATGGCGCTAAATGGAGACAAGACCACGACTGGAGCAACTTGTATCGCAACCATCGAAACGGTCACTTGTTTTAATAAAAAAGCCTTAAGAGTGGGTGATCCGACAACAAATTGCCCAAAATGTGGACAGGCAGGTACCGTTGTTTCTGGGCAGCAAGGTTTTTTAAATCATGGGAAACTTCAAGCCGTACATGACTCAATGGTACAATGTGGCTGTCCGACAGGTTCTAATAAGGTTATTGCTCATAGTGGACCTGCACAAGCGCAGCCAAGTCGTTTTGCAACTCAAGCCCCAGCAGCATCAGCACCTTCACAGGGAACCAGCTTTGGCAGTCTGATCAACCCCGTAACGCCAGCACCTTTAATTGGTGAATGCAGGATTTCAGATAACTTGCTCTATGATGGAGTGTTTGTGTGGACGGAAACATTTGGCTCAGGCCATTCATTTATAACAATCCACAAAAATAATAAAGTTTCATTATATTCATATGGTCGCTACGGAACACCTGGACCATTAACTTTAACGGGTGATGGAATACTTTTATATATGACCGGTGAGGATGCTCGAAAATACATCAGAGATGAGTTATATATAACGAATGCAAGGGTTTTTAAAATAACAGATGCGGACACAGACAAAACAGAAACCTATTTTAATAACCTTTGGAAATCAGGCAGCCCCCCTAACCTCCCTGAAAAAGCAGGTGAGTTGACTCGTAGAAACGGAAGGTCTATAGATGTTTATGATGTCTCAGGTAATAATTGCACAACTCATACAGTAAAAGGGTTGAAGCAATCTGGCACACGGATATTTGAAGAGAGTTATACCCCAATAAGAACACAGTATCCGATCGAGCGAGAAGAGGCGTTCACGGTGCCCCTTTCATTTCAGAGTTTTTTGGAAGGTAAGAAAAATAATTTTAATAAGCTTGATGTCATTGAAGTTACGAGTGAATTTCATAAACAGTATCCAAACATTGATAATTTAACGCCATTAGATAAAGGTGGGTTGGTTCATTTTTTTGAATTTGCCACTTCTTCCGCCAATGTTGGTGGAAAGGCTACGAGCTATGATGGCGGTGAAATGGGTGGTGGTGTATTAGGTAGCACTTATGATAAATAGAACGTTTTTAAGATGGTTTTTGATCATCCTGTTGGTTTTAATATTTTATTTAGGATTGGCCGTCTTTGATTTTGGGTTTAGTTTAAGCTTTACATACAACTACATGGTGATGGGAGATAATGAACTTATTACCGTTTGGCGTGCTTTTGTAGAGGATTTACGCACCTACCACCAAAACACGATGGCTTATGTATATCTGGGCACCCCAATTTTGCTTGCGCTGTTATTTGTTGTTCATAAAAAAATAAGATAGCAAATGTCATTACGAAGTCGGTGAGGGGTCGCTCTCACCGGTACCGTTCACCCGCATTGAATCGTTTGTAGTGGTCAACTAAAACTGGCCATCATTTTAGAGTTTTTCTAGTATCTCTTTTCAGATTCGTTTGGTGATAACCCTCCGTTATATTCGTGAGGTCTGTGTACGCTGTAATACCCGACGATATAGTCCGTTATTGCATGGACAGCATCACTAAAGTTTATGTAGCCAGTCACTGGTACCCACTCGTTCTTCAGGCCCCTAAAGAAGCGCTCCATTGGACTATTCACCTCTATTCAGGTGGCCAAATTTATTAAACCACTACAGATGGAGTAATTTAAGATAAAACACACTCACTAAAAGCTGTAATATATTGATTTATCTGTCATGCTTTGTCATATTTTAGCATGTATTTTCATACTAAAATAACGCCTTGTTATTACAATTGATTGATATATATAGTGAATGTGTTTTATGTGTAACTATTTATGCAAAAGGATTAAACGTGAAAGTAAAAATCATCTTTTCTTTGGCCATTTTGCTTCTTGCGGGTTGTGCTGATCATGCTCGTCAACCTATTCAAAAAGAGAACTCTCGATTTTTAAGTCAAAAACCAACGGAAAGCCGCATTAATAATGCTTCAATTTCAACGGCACAATGGAAATCAACACCCTTTGATAACCATATACAACAAGCCTCAAACCGTTATGACGTTGATGAAACATTGATAAAAGCGATTATCCAAGTTGAATCTAACTTTAGGCCCGAAGTGATTAGTAAATCAAATGCGGTTGGATTAATGCAAATTAAAGCATCAACAGCAGGAAGGGATGTTTATCAAAATAGAGGAAAGGCAGGGCAACCAACAACTTCACAATTAAAAGATCCCGCAATCAATATTGATTTAGGAACAGCTTATATTCAATTACTAAGAGAGCGTCATCTTGAAGGGATTATGAACCCCGAAACACTTTATTATGCGACGATCCTTGCTTATGTAAATGGTGCGGGTGCGTTGTTAAGAACGTTTGATAAAGATAGAAATAATGCGATTGCTAAAATTAACTCAATGAGTGCGGATGATTTTTATCGTTATGTTGAAAAAAATCATCCAGCATCTCAAGCACCACGTTATTTAGCAAAAGTCAGGGCGGCTTACCACGCAGGCGATAATTAATCAGGTAAATTAGCGACCGCTTGGGCTTGTTTTAATAAAGCAGGTAAATCAGCAATAATTTCAAGTACGCCGTTGATCATAAATTGGACACCCATACAGATTAATAAGAATCCCATAACACGAGAAATAGCATCAATACCGCTGTGACCTAAATATTTCATAATTTTGGTAGAGCCACGAAGTGATAGCCAAACAATAATACTGATTAAAAAGAATGTGGTTATTGGTGCAATATATAATACCCATTGTGCAATGTCAGTACGCGAAGGTATGGATGCTGCTGTACTGATTATCATTGCTATAGTTCCGGGCCCTGCGGTACTAGGCATTGCCAAAGGAACAAAGGCAATATTAGGTTCTTTAGGATTTCGATGGGGATTATTATCTTCAGAAAGAGGGTCATCCACATTCGGAGTATTAGGAAATAGCATGCTAAAACCAATAAAGGCCACTATCATCCCACCCGCAATACGAAGACCGGGAATAGAAATCCCAAAAGTTGTCATTATGACGCGACCCGCATAAAACGCGATAGTCATAATGAGAAAAATATAGATACATGCCATTAAAGATTGTTGATTACGCTGCTCTTTGGTCATATTTCCTGAAAGACCAAGCCAAAGTGCAACCGTCGTTAAGGGATTGGTTAAAGGCAAAAGTAAAATAAGACCAAGACCGATAGCCTGAAAAAACTGGTAAGCAGATTGCATGGAATATAAAGGCTCCTAATAACAGGTAATTAAGGAGCAATTATGATAACAAATTAAACAGCAAAAAAGTTATTTTTACAGATAATAATCTCAATGTTTATTGGTATTTCTTCATTAGCCACTCTAAATGTATTTTTATAGAGCCCCAGTCGTAATCAGTAATACTATATATACAAGTATCTCGTTTTTGCCCATCAGTTGTTAATCTGTGGTTGCGTAAAATACCATCGAGTTTTGCACCTAGGCGTTCAATTGCTTTACGGCTTATTTGATTTAATATGTGGGTACGAAATTCAACGGCAATACATTGCAAATCTTCTAGTGCATATTTTAGTAATAGATATTTAACTTCAGTATTGATACCTGTTCTCTGGACTTGTTTAGCATACCACGTTGAACCAATTTCCAGCCTTGGTGTTTGGTTATCAATATTCATAAAGGTCGTTATACCAACAACGCGATTAGTCGATTGAGAAATGATAGTAAAAGGCAACATTAAGCCCTTTTGCTGTAATTGAAGTTTATGTTCAATATCATGTTGTAATTCTGTTGTTGAAGGCACTGTGGTATACCAAAGTTTATCAGGCCTATCTTTTTGAATTAATTCATGTAAATCTGAGTAGTGTTCCATGCTCAGAGGCACTAGGCGAACAAGTTTTCCTTCCAGCGTTATCCATTCTGTTATTTTTTTCATAATTAATATTCTCTGAGGCTGTTAATAAAAGTGCGTTTCTTAAGAATACTTTTTATACATAACAAATTTATGAATTGATATGGTTATTTAAACGGTTATTAAAAAGTAGGCAAAATTCAGAATGATGAAAATAGAGAAAAAAGAGTGTGAGTGATTCTTTCTCAACAGAGAATGACAGTTTCACCACAGGTGAGCCAGCATAATGCGTGTTAATCTATAATCCAGTAATAGAGATATGACCGTAAACACAATAAATTGGTAAAAAGATGACAGATTTAATTGAATGGGATGATTTTCTACGTGTAGAAATGAGAGTAGGAACGATTATTAGCGCAGAAATAAATAAGAAAGCTAATAAACCAGCTTATGTTATGGAAGTCGATTTGGGCGAATTAGGCATAAAGCGTTCAAGTGCTCAAATTACGGTAAATTACACACCCGAAGAACTTGTTGGTCGTCGTATTTTATGTGTGTGTAATTTCCCAGTTAAACGCATTGCAGGTATAAAATCTGAAGTTTTAATTACAGGAGCCCCTGATGAAACAGGAGCAATTGTATTGGCTGAATTTAATTTGCCTTTACCAAATGGTTCGCGTTTAGCTTAAACGTATGGGTAATTCAGTTTATAACGAGAAGCAGTAATATAATAAGCCTCTTGATAAGACACTCTTTGATGGTAATGTTCTGTTGCGTTTTGATATAGTATTAATCAAATAGAGCATGGAAACGGAGGCGTGTCTTTTGCTATTACCTCAATTACACTTGCGATGTTATACACAAGAGACGGTATCTCATCAGCATGATAATTTATGGCAGATTATTTTTGGACTCTCAGGTTCAATGGAAGTTAATTTCAATCGGGAAGAATTTCTTATTTCTAATCAAAATTATTTAATTATTCCTCCCACTATCAACCATGCTTTTTCTGGCAATAAAGATAATAAAAATCTTATTTTAGAATTACCTGTGACCTCACAATGGCAATTGAGTGAGAAAGGGGGGCAGTTTACATTATCACCGTCTGCTATTGGGTTATTAGAGTGGTTACATCAATATCCTCAATCTCCTGAACAATATTCAACTATTACACGTCTTCTACTTGCTCAAATAAAAATACAAAAAAGTTGGCGTGATAGTCTTGATGCTTGGTTATTAAATAAATTACATACACCATTAACAACACATGATATTGCCTTAGCTTTTAATACGTCAGCCAGTACGTTACAGCGTAAAATGAAAGCAGAGTTGGGAATGACTGTCATGCAATATGTGGTTCAACAAAGGCTGAGCAAAGCTGCGGAATTATTAAAATATACACCTACAAATATTGAGAACATTGCTCTAGCGGTAGGGTATGATTCACATTCGGCATTTAGTCAGGCATTTCGCCAATATTTTAATAAAAGCCCTACAGAGTATCGACAAGATTGACGTATTACATTGTTTTATTTTCTACTGGGTAAACGCGAGGACATAATTTATCGAAAGCTAACGTAAATAAATAGGTATAGATAAAGAAGAATACTAATATGGTGATTTCCATACTTATTGCTTTGATAAAGCCTACATTATACCACCACATATAAAGTGGAATGGTAAAGAAGAACAGACCTAATTCGAAGCTAATCGCATGGATAAGGCGTATCATAATTGTACGTTTTTCTATGTTTAGTTTTAACTCAAAAAATTCAAAGAAAGAATTAAAAATATAATTCCAAATCAAGGCGATAACAGAAACAGCGATTGCAACGGGCAGTGAATTATGTGATTGGCTTTGGCTTAATATTGCCAGCAAAACAGTGCTTAATAAAATCGCGAGAGTTTCAAAGGTTATAGCATAAACCAACTTACGAGGGCGGGGCTTTAGATAAAACACGTTATACACCTTTATGTTAACAATGAAGGTTCTGGCCCGCCCCAGAGAATGTTATTTTTAAAGCCACGGTTTCCGCTTGATGGGTACTGATGGTAATGAAACTAGTTATAAATTGCAAAGTGATAAGTATATTTTTGATGATTGATGTATCTATGTTTATAGTTTAAATAATAAGTATTACCTATAATGGAAATTACGAAGAGGAACACAGAATAATGAAAAATTCACACTATAATATGATTATGCAAATGATAGGAAAATAATAAATATATTAATTAAGTATATTTGTGTAATGAAAAATAAGGATGCTTATGAGTGGTGAAATTGCTGTTTTTATAATGACTGTCGTTTTTATTGCAATGGCTATTTTATATTTAGCACCTGTTTATTATTTTTTTGTTGTGATATTTGCATTTAAATATATCCAACTGCCACTAAAAAAATCCATCTTATTCTCTTTGATTTTAATACTAATTAATATAGTTTTCTATTTTAATGCTACTTTAATTTCAACAGGTGAACTCGATTTTATTAAGAGTAATGAACCTCAATTTGTTTTTTTAGGCTTGTTATTTTTCTGTCTCCCTTTTATTTATCTTCATATTGTCAGAAAAAGAAACCCCAAAATAGTGGGCTATTGGATAGCCTTCATATTGTCATTTTTAGCTTATAATGTAAGTTATTTTCCACAAAAAATGATGGGAGATAAAAAAGAGAGAGTTATTCAGCTTTTACAAAAAGGTGACTTAGAAGCATTAGATAAAATTTGGAAAGGGAGTTGCCCTGATCCTTATAGCATTGAAGTCGATTTTTTTTATAACAAAGCTTTGATAAAAACATTTGATAAAAAATCACTCTGGTTTTTAACTGAATGTGTAAAACAAAATAAGAAGACAGCATCACTCGCTCTATTTTATAAACTGACTAATTACCCATTGTTTGACAATGAATTCTCAATAGCAGAATGGAATGAAAATGTTGTTGATTTATTTATCGATGAGAAATTTTATAGCACTCTTCCTGAAAAGGAGAAAAAGGAACTTGGTAATACCATAATACAAACTTTTCAAGAAGGATTAATGTATACAGGCTCCTTTGATGATTATGCGAAAAAGATTGATTATATTCTCCAACAGCGTCCTGAATTCAAAAGCTATATTATTTTTGATCGAAAAGAGTTTATATATGCATTAAGGAATCACCGATTAAAATATGCACAATATCTTGAAAAGTATCTTGATAAGAATGATCCTTTTATTAAATTAGGTTTTGCAATTATTGAAGATGACATCAAATATGTTATTGATGAAGGAAAGAAAAATCCTGAACTCTTTACTCAAATTCTTATGGATACATCAACATTATCCGCATCTGGTTGTGATGAAGGGATAATGCCCTTTGATATAAATACCTTTATTTTTAGTAATGGAAGTCAGAAATTAATTCTAGCGTTATTGGATAATAATCTAGTGAATACAAGCGATTATAAATGTAATGGATATAATTACTTGGCGGATGATCATGGCAAAGAAAAAACCTGCTTTAGTTATTTGCTCCGACATCTTGAATATAATCATGTCATCGAAAATAGAGATGATAAAAAAGAGATAGAGAAAAGGGTATCAAACCAATTAATACAATGTGATGAGTAAGATATTGTTGCGATTTTATTTCGTGTTTTCTTGGAGAAATAGAGGCAGATAAATGTATAAATCTTCACTGTCTGTGATAATATCCCCCCTGAGTTGCGATAAGGCTCAGTGATGCTATGGATATTTATATAATGAATAGATATACCACTGTGTGCAAACCTCGCGAGGTAAAGTGAGAAATTGTCGTAACGTACTGAATATAGATGAAATAAAAAGCTTACAAGTGATCTTGCGTATGGGTCACCACTGTAAATAAGGATTTTAAATGCCAATTATTACTCTTCCTGACGGAAGCCAACGTCAATTTGAAAATGCAGTTTCTGTCATGGATGTCGCTGCAGATATCGGCCCTGGGCTTGCAAAAGCATGTATCGCAGGCCGTGTTAATGGTGAACTGGTAGATGCCTGTGAATTAATCGAACACGATTCAAATCTGGCAATTATTACCGCAAAAGACGATGACGGTCTTGAAATTATTCGTCACTCTTGTGCTCACTTATTAGGGCATGCCATTAAACAATTATGGCCACAAACTAAAATGGCGATTGGTCCTGTTATCGAAAATGGTTTCTACTACGATGTGGATTTAGACCATTCTCTAACACAGGAAGATTTAGAAACTCTAGAAAAACGCATGCTAGAGTTGGCGAAAACAGATTACGATGTTATTAAAAAATCCGTAAGCTGGGCTGAAGCTCGTGAAACATTTGTTTCTCGCGGTGAAGATTATAAAGTCGCTATTCTTGATGAAAATATCAGTCAAGATTCACAGCCAGGTCTTTATCATCACCAAGAATATGTTGATATGTGCCGTGGACCTCATGTGCCAAATATGCGTTTCTGTCATAACTTTAAGTTACAGAAAATTGCAGGTGCATATTGGCGCGGTAACAGCGATAATAAAATGCTACAACGCATTTATGGTACTGCCTGGGCTGATAAAAAACAGCTAAAAGCATACTTAGATCGCTTAGAAGAAGCAGCAAAACGTGACCACCGTAAAATTGGTAAACAGCTTGATTTGTATCATATGCAAGAAGAAGCGCCGGGTATGGCTTTCTGGCATAATGATGGCTGGACTATTTTCCGTGAGCTAGAAACATTTGTACGTTGTAAATTAAAAGAATATGATTACCAAGAAGTGAAAGGTCCATTTATGATGGATCGTGTTCTTTGGGAAAAAACAGGTCACTGGGAAAACTACAAAGAAAATATGTTCACGACATCTTCTGAGAATCGTGAATATTGTATCAAGCCAATGAACTGCCCAGGTCACGTACAAATTTTTAAACAAGGTTTACGTTCTTACCGTGATTTACCATTACGTATGGCTGAATTCGGTAGTTGCCACCGTAATGAACCTTCAGGTGCATTACACGGTTTAATGCGTGTCCGTGGCTTTACACAAGACGATGCGCACATCTTCTGTACAGAAGAACAAATTTTAAGTGAAGTAAATGACTGCATCAAATTGATTTATGATGTATATTCTACTTTCGGATTTGAAAAAATCGTAGTTAAGCTGTCTACTCGCCCCGAAAAACGTATCGGTGAAGATGCATTATGGGATGTTGCAGAAGCAGACTTAGCAAAAGCCTTAACTGATAACAATATTGAATTTGAATATCAGCCAGGCGAAGGGGCGTTTTATGGCCCTAAAATAGAATTTACACTTTACGATTGTTTAGATCGTGCATGGCAGTGTGGTACAGTACAATTAGACTTCTCACTACCAGGTCGTTTAGGCGCATCTTATGTTGCCGAAAACAACGAGCGTAAAGTACCTGTTATGTTACACCGAGCAGTGCTAGGATCCTTAGAGCGTTTTATTGGTATTCTGACAGAAGAATACGCAGGATTCTTCCCAACTTGGTTAGCACCACAGCAGGTTGTCGTGATGAATATCACGGATGGACAGGCTGATTATGTACAAAAACTCGTCAAAGAATTGCAAGATGCCGGAATTCGTGCAAAAGCAGACTTGAGAAATGAGAAGATTGGCTTTAAAATTCGTGAACATACTCTACGTCGTGTTCCGTACATGCTTGTCTGTGGTGATAAAGAAGTCGAATCAGGCAAAGTGGCGGTTCGTACTCGCCGAGGAAAAGACCTTGGCAGTATTGACGTTAACGAATTTAAAGAAAAGCTTCTGCAAGAAATTAGAAGCAGAAGTCTTCATCAGTTGGAGGAATAAGGTATTAAAGGCGGAAAAAGAATTCAATCAACGCGTCAGAATCGCATCAATGGTGAGATTCGCGCCCATGAAGTTCGTTTAACAGGTTTAGATGGCGAGCAGATTGGAGTTGTTAGTCTGAAAGAGGCTCTTGAGAAAGCCGAGGAAGCAGGTGCTGATTTAGTGGAAATTAGTCCTAATGCCGAGCCGCCGGTTTGTCGTATTATGGACTACGGCAAATTCCTCTATGAGAAAAGTAAGACTCTCAAAGAACAGAAAAAGAAACAAAAAGTTATTCAGGTCAAGGAAATTAAATTCCGTCCTGGTACAGATGAAGGTGACTATCAGGTCAAACTACGCAACCTGATTCGCTTTCTTGAAGATGGCGATAAAGCCAAAGTCACACTGCGTTTTCGCGGTCGTGAAATGGCTCACCAACAAATTGGTATGGAAATGCTTAACCGTATCCGTACCGATTTGGATGAACTGGTAACTGTTGAATCATTCCCTAACCGGATTGAAGGTCGCCAGATGATCATGGTGCTTGCGCCGAAGAAGAAATAGTCGGGCAATTCAAGTAATAGCGTCAGCCTTTAATGGCTGATTGCTATTCGCCTCATTATTTTATGTTATTAACAATGCGAAGTGGATTATAGAAATGCCAAAGATTAAAACAGTACGCGGCGCAGCTAAGCGCTTTAAAAAAACTGCTGGTGGTGGCTTTAAGCGTAAACATGCTAACCTCCGTCACATTCTGACTAAAAAATCAACTAAGCGTAAACGTCATTTACGTCCAAAAGGCATGGTCTCTAAAGGAGATTTAGGTCTGGTCGTAGCTTGCTTACCGTACGCATAAGTATCACTTTTTAACAGAATATAGACATTAGGAGTTTAATATGGCTCGTGCTAAACGCGGCGTTGTTGCCCGTGCTCGTCACAAGAAGATTTTAAAGCAAGCTAAAGGTTATTACGGTGCACGTTCACGTGTATATCGTGTAGCTTTCCAGGCTGTTATCAAAGCTGGTCAATATGCGTACCGTGACCGTCGTCAGAAAAAACGTCAGTTCCGTCAGCTGTGGATTGCGCGTATCAACGCAGCAGCTCGTCAGAACGGTATGTCTTATAGCCGTTTCATCAATGGTCTGAAAAAAGCATCCATTGAAATCGACCGTAAGATTCTGGCTGACATCGCTGTATTCGACAAAGTAGCATTTGCTGCTTTAGTTGAAAAAGCGAAAGGTGCTCTGGCTTAATTATTTATTAAGTCAATGGAAGAGGGAGTTTTCTCCCTCTTTTATTTTGTCTATATTTGTGGCTTAATGATACAAATTCAATAAGTTAATACTTTAAGAGATATTACTCATGTTAATTATCGCTTTTTTCCGCTTCTTTTTTTACTTTAGCGCCTAAATTAAGGGGCTTTTGCGCGTAAGAGAAGAAACGAAAAGTAGCGCCAGAGCCTCCACTATGGAGGCTTTTTTGTTTTCAGATCTCAATACAGGGTTAGAAACCAAAAAGGGCAATTTTATTCGTCACCATTGATAACAACTAATAGACCTCATCAGGTCAAAGGAAGAGGAAACGATGCCACATCTCGCTGAACTCGTTGCTCAAGCTAAAGCAGCTATCGAAGAGGCACAGGATGTTGCTGCGCTGGATTCGGTTCGTGTTGAATACTTGGGGAAAAAAGGTCATTTAACGCTTCAGATGTCCACGCTGCGCGACTTACCTGCTGAAGAGCGTCCAGCTGCAGGGGCCGTTATTAATCAGGTTAAACAAGAGGTTCAGCAAGCGCTGAATGCTCGTAAAGAAGAGATGGAATCGGCATTGTTAAACGAACGTTTATCTGCTGAAAAAATCGATGTTTCTTTACCTGGTCGTCGTATTGAAAATGGGGGGTTACACCCAGTTACCCGAACTATTGAGCGTATTGAAACCTTCTTTGGTGAACTAGGGTTTTCTGTAGAATCAGGCCCTGAAATTGAAGATGATTATCATAACTTTGATGCATTAAATATTCCAGCTCACCACCCTGCAAGAGCCGATCACGATACTTTCTGGTTTGATGCAAAACGTTTATTGCGTACACAAACTTCTGGTGTACAAATTCGTACTATGCAAGATAAACAGCCTCCTATTCGCATTATTGCACCTGGTCGTGTATATCGTAATGACTACGACCAGACGCACACACCAATGTTCCACCAAATTGAAGGCTTAATTGTTGATAAAGACATTAGCTTTACTAATTTAAAAGGAACACTGCACGACTTCTTAAAAAACTTCTTTGAAGAAGATATGGAAATTCGTTTCCGCCCTTCCTATTTCCCATTTACAGAGCCTTCAGCTGAAGTTGATGTGATGGGTAAAAATGGTAAATGGTTAGAAGTGTTGGGTTGCGGTATGGTTCATCCAAATGTGTTGCGTAATGTAGGTATCGATCCTGAAGTCTATTCAGGTTTTGCGTTTGGTATGGGTATGGAACGTTTAACTATGTTGCGTTACGGTGTCACCGACTTGCGATCATTCTTCGAAAACGATCTTCGTTTCCTCAAACAGTTTAAATAAGGTGGGATTATCTCATGAAATTCAGTGAACTTTGGTTACGTGAGTGGGTAAACCCAGCGATTAGTAGCGAAGAACTTTCTGAACAGTTAACAATGGCTGGCCTTGAAGTTGATGGCGTTGACGCTGTTGCCGGTGATTTTCACGGTGTATTTGTCGGTGAAGTTGTTGAATGTGAACAACATCCAAATGCTGATAAATTACGTGTTACAAAAGTCAACGTAGGTGGCGATAGATTATTAGACATCGTTTGTGGTGCACCTAATTGCCGTCAAGGTCTGAAAGTAGCTGTAGCAACAGTAGGTGCAGTATTACCAGGCGATTTTAAAATTAAAGCAGCTAAGTTACGTGGTGAACCATCAGAAGGAATGTTGTGTTCATTTTCTGAATTAGCTATTTCAGAAAATCATGAAGGTATTATTGAATTACCTGTTGATGCACCTATTGGTATGGATATTCGCGAATATCTAAAATTAAATGATAATACGATAGAGATTAGCATTACACCTAACCGTGCTGATTGCTTGGGTATTATGGGTGTTGCACGTGATATCGCAGTTCTTAATAAAATGGAATGCCAAGTACCTGATATGTCGCCTGTTATGGCTACATCTTCAGCAACCTTTCCTGTTCACGTTGAAGCACCAGAAGCATGCCCTCGTTATTTAGGTCGTGTTTTCACAAATATAAATGTGAAAGCAAAAACGCCTTTATGGATGCAAGAAAAATTACGTCGTGGTGGCATTCGTTCTATCGATCCTATTGTTGATATTACTAACTTAATTTTACTCGAAATGGGACAACCGCTACACGCGTTTGATCTTGACCGTGTTGAAGGTGCTGTTGTTGTTCGCATGGGTAAAGAAGGTGAAAAACTCACATTACTTGATGGCAATGAAATTACATTAAAAGATGATGTGTTAGTCATTGCTGACGAAAAACAGGCATTAGGTATGGCTGGTATTTTTGGTGGCGAGTCATCTGGCATCAATGATGCAACCCAGAATGTCTTTTTAGAATGTGCGTTCTTCTCACCATTATCGATTACAGGCCGTGCACGTCGTTATGGCTTACATACGGATGCATCTCACCGTTTTGAGCGTGGTGTTGATTCAGCGCTTCAATACAATGCGATGGAACGTGCAACTAAACTACTATTAGAAATTTGTGGTGGTGAAGTGGGTGAAGTGATTGATGTGACCAATAATGCACATTTACCTACTATTGCACCTGTTAAGTTGACACGTAAAAAATTAGACCGCTTATTAGGTCACGTGATTGATGATGCACAAGTTCTTGATTCATTAACTCGTTTAGGTTTCACCGTTTCTGTTGAAAATGATGGTTGGTTAGCCACTGTTCCTTCATGGCGTTTCGATGTTCAAATCGAAGAAGACCTGATTGAAGAAGTTGCTCGTATTTATGGTTACAACAATATTCCTGACGTACCACTACGTGCCGATTTGATCATGACCAATCATCGAGAAGCAAATCTGCCATTAAAACGCGTAAAAACAATGCTGGTAGATAATGGCTTCCAAGAAGCAATTACCTATAGCTTTGTTGATCCAAAGGTTCAGGCGCTATTACACCCGAATGAAGAAGCACTCATTCTACCTAATCCAATTTCATCTGATATGTCAGCAATGAGACTGTCTCTCCTGACCGGATTATTGACTACGACTGTTTATAATCAGAACCGTCAACAATCTAGAGTTAGGTTATTTGAAGCAGGTCTGCGTTTTGTTCCTGATAATCAAGCAGAATATGGAATACGTCAGGAACTTATGTTGGCTGGTGTGATCGCGGGCAACCGTTATGAAGAACATTGGACTTTAGAGAAGCAAACTGTTGATTTCTTTGATTTGAAAGGTAATATTGAATCAATTCTGGAATTGACAGGCCAGCTAGATGAAATTACATTTAAAGCAGCTAATCATTCGGCACTTCATCCGGGACAAAGTGCTGGGATTTATCTGAGAAATGAATATATTGGCTGTATTGGTGTTGTTCATCCAGAGCTTGAACGCAAACTTGATTTAAACGGTCGTACGGTAGTATTCGAAATACGTTGGAATGCAATTGCAAACCGTAGTTTACCACAAGCAAAAGCAGTTTCGCGTTACCCTTCGAATCGTAGAGATATCGCTGTAGTTGTTCCGAATGATGTTGCTGCAGAAGATATTTTAGCTGAATGTAAGAAAGTTGGCGGAAATCAAATAGTTGGCATAAACTTATTTGACGTGTATTGTGGTAAGGGAGTAGCAGAGGGTTATAAAAGCCTCGCTATTAGCATAATCTTGCAGGATATCGAGCATACACTGGAAGAAGATGAGATTGCTGCAACAGTGAGTCACTGTGTAGCAGCATTGAAACAGCGATTCCAAGCATCCTTGAGGGACTAGACCTATGGCGCTTACAAAAGCTGAAATGGCAGAAAATCTGTTTGAAAAACTTGGTGTTAGCAAACGCGATGCAAAAGACCTTGTAGAATCCTTTTTTGAGGAAGTGCGTCGTTCTCTTGAAAATGGAGAACAGGTGAAGCTGTCTGGATTCGGAAACTTTGACCTGCGTGATAAAAATCAGCGCCCAGGTCGTAATCCGAAAACAGGGGAAGACATTCCTATTACGGCTCGCCGTGTTGTTACTTTCCGCCCTGGACAAAAGTTAAAAAGCCGGGTTGAGAGCGCAACACCAAAAGAGTAAAAATTAAAAACACCCAAAACGGCTTTCTATTGAAGGCCGTTTTTTTATCTTTCTTCTGTTATTATTGTTGATTAATTGTACCTTTTGGGGGGCGATTTAATCGTGTTTATCTATCCTGATAAGGTATTGTTCTGTTTGTTTTCCCTTCTTTTTAATTAACCTTTTTACCTCTTTCTATTTATCCTATTTTGTATTCATCAAGCTATTATTATCATCAGTTTATATTTTCATTATTAGTGGACTATGATGCATAAAGGGTGAAATTAACTTTTTATCATCAAAAGTAAACAGGCTATGTTGTTAAAAAAAACGTAAAAATAACAATGAGGAACGTAGTAAAAATGATAGGGAATGATATGAGTAATGATAAAAATAATCCGCTTATTGCACTAAAAAAAAGACAGCATATTGATGGTAGAAAAAAATTACTTTTTATGGCGTTAATATTATGTGTTCTTTTTGTTTTTTCTCTCTCTGTAGGTGAAATTCAGTTATTTCCACACCAATGGTTAACCGATGACGCTAAATTATTTGTTTGGCAAATTCGTTTGCCCAGAATACTTGCCGTGATGATCGTTGGTGCGAGTTTAGCTATTGCAGGAGCCATTATGCAGGCTTTATTTCAAAATCCGTTAGCAGAGCCTGGGTTATTAGGTGTAAGCAGTGGTGCGGGTGTCTGTGTTGTCTTACTTATTGTTTTACACCTAGGTTCAAGTATCTGGCTAATAAGCAGTGCGGCAGTATTAGGCGCATTAGGTATTACTCTATTATTACTGTTTTTTGCTCAAATAAGAAAACTTTCAAATGCCCAGTTATTATTAATTGGTGTGGCATTAGGGGTTATGGCGAGTGCAATAATGACTTGGTTGGTTTATTTCAGTTCGGCTTTAGATTTAAGACAATTAATGTATTGGTTGATGGGAAGTTTTAGCGGTATTGATTGGCGCCATCAAGCTTTATTTTGGACGCTGATCCCCGTTATCGTACTTCTTATTTTGCAAGCCGATATTCTTAATTATTTATCATTAGGCTCATTTAGCGCTAAGCAATTAGGTATATCTGTTAATCAATGGCGAAATTGGTTTATTTTAGCTGTTGGGTTATTGATTGGGATTAGTGTGGCTTTAGCGGGGGCTATTAGCTTTGTAGGGCTTATTGTCCCTCATTTATTAAGGTTGTGTGGGATAACTCATTATAAAATATTGCTACCTGCATGTTTGCTTACAGGGAGCGGATTATTATTGCTCGCAGATCTGTTATCTCGCTTAATGTTAAATGGTGCAGAAGTTCCTATCGGTGTAATAACTGCAACAATTGGCGCACCTTTATTTATCTGGTTATTAGCAACAAAAGAGATGGGGCGTTTGTAATATGACGTTACTTAAACTTGATAAATTGAGTGTTGATAATCGGCTCAACGCATTTACAGAACAAGTAGATTACGGTGAACGTATTCACTTGATCGGTGCCAATGGCGCTGGAAAAAGTACACTTCTGATGACTATTACAGGAGAACATCCTTTTTGTGGCGAAATCATTCTAAACGAAACCTCAATAAGACATTATAAATATAATGATCTTTCTAGGATGCAAAGCATTGTTATACAACAATTAGAGGCTTTGCCATTTATGCCTGTTTTTCATTATCTCTCGCTATATTATAAATTATCTGAAATGGATGATAAGCAATTAAATGCACTGTTAAATGATTTTCAAATTGATAAATTATTATCAAAAAAAATTCATCATTTGTCTGGGGGGGAATGGCAACGAATCAGGATTGCTGGTGCATTTATCCAATTGTGGTCAAGAAGTGATTTAAAAGGAAAGTTAATGTTACTTGATGAACCTGCGAATAATTTAGATATCGTACAATTGGCGATTTTGGACAAGTGGCTTGATATATTTTGCCAACAAGGTGGTGCTATTATTATGAGTACACATAATTTAAATCACTCATATCAGAAAGCAGATAGGGTTTGGCTCATGAAAAATGGCAATTTGGTTAATTCTGGCTCATCTATACTTCTGTTGGACGAAAAATTATTATCAACCACATTTAACACTAATATCAAATGCATTAATGATACTAATCATATTGATTGGCGGGTTTTTCAATAATATGACTATTGTGAAGCTTATCTCCAAGTAATTATTAAGGTTTTTTTAATATATTCTTAATAAGACGGATGCCTGCAAGCAATAGTTTGTATATAATTGTTTTTATTCATTCATTAATTAGGCTACATTTTTATGAGTCACTTCCTTCCTTTCTCTCGCCCTGCGATTGGCGATGAAGAGATCAAAGCCGTTGAAGCTGTACTGCGTTCAGGTTGGATTACAACAGGCCCTCAGAACCATCAATTAGAACAAGATTTTTGTGAAAAATTTGGTAGTAAACATGCTATTGCGATTTGCTCCGCAACAGCGGGTATGCATGTTGTTCTAATGGCAATGGGAATTGGCGCTGGTGATGAGGTAATCACACCTTCTCAAACCTGGGTATCAACCATTAATATGATTACCTTGCTGGGTGCAACACCTATCATGATTGATGTTGACCGCGATACATTGATGGTAAGTGCAGAAGATGTTCAAAAAGCCATTACACCCAAAACAAAGGCTATTATTCCTGTTCACTATGCAGGTGCACCCTGTGATCTTGATGCGTTAAGAAAAGTAGCTCAGGATGCAGGTATCCCTCTTATTGAAGATGCGGCACATGCAATTGGTACTCGCTATAAAAATGAATGGATTGGCGAAAAAGGAACCTCTATTTTTTCATTTCACGCCATTAAAAATGTAACTTGCGCTGAAGGTGGATTAGTTGTTACAGATAATGACGAATTAGCCAATAAAGTGCGTTGCTTGAAATTCCATGGTTTAGGGGTTGATGCTTTTGATAGACAAATTCAAGGGCGTAAACCACAAGCCGAGGTAGTAGAGCCGGGGTATAAATACAATTTATCTGATATTCATGCCGCTATTGCTGTGGTGCAATTAAGACGTTTAGATGAGATGAATGCTAAACGAGCTGAGTTAGTTGCGTTATATCGAGAAAAACTCAAAAACTCACCACTAGAGATGATGGATATCCCTGAATATTCACATCTACATGCTAATCATCTGTTTATGGTGAGGGTAGATGAAAAGCGCTGTGGTATCAATCGTGATAACTTTATGGAAAAACTGAAGCAAAAAGAGATTGGAACAGGGCTTCATTTCCGCGCTGCACATACACAAAAGTATTATCGTGAGTGCTATCCTAGTTTATCCCTTCCTCAATCAGAGTGGAACTCTGCAACGTTATGCTCGCTGCCATTGTTTCCTGATATGAGTAATGAAGATGTTATTCGCGTTGTAGATGCGATCAATGAAATTCTTTCGGAGCATATCTAAGTGTCAACATTTGATAAAATCAAAAAAGTATCGGTTGTTATCCCCGTTTATAATGAGGAAGAAAGTCTTCCTCAACTTCTAGAACGTACCATTAAAAGCTGTAAACAATTAGAACAAGAATATGAACTAATCCTTGTTGATGATGGTAGTAGTGACCAGTCAGCTAGAATGCTAGAAGAAGCCGCAGCAATAGAAGAAAACCACGTTATTGCGATTATTTTAAATCGTAATTATGGTCAACACTCTGCAATTATGGCGGGTTTTAACCAAGCTGATGGCGACTTAGTCATTACATTGGATGCCGACTTACAAAACCCACCAGAAGAGATCCCAAGACTCGTTACAACAGCTGAAGAAGGCTATGATGTTGTTGGAACTCGTCGTCGTAATCGTCAAGACTCATGGTTCCGTAAAACCGCATCAAAAATGATTAATGCCATGATAACCAAGGCGACGGGGCGTTCTATGGGGGATTATGGCTGCATGTTACGTGCTTATCGCCGTCACATTATTGAAGCGATGTTACAGTGTCACGAAAGAAGTACATTTATCCCTATTCTTGCGAACACATTTGCTCGTCGTACGATTGAGATTGATGTTGCCCACGCGGAGCGTGAATATGGTGATTCAAAATACAGCTTTTTAAAGCTAATTAATTTAATGTACGACCTCTTAACTTGCCTTACCACGGCTCCTTTACGCCTATTAAGTATTGTCGGCAGTGTCGTTGCTGTTTCTGGCTTTGTCTTAGCGTTACTGTTAATTATTTTACGTATTATCTTCGGTGCCATGTGGGCCGCTGAAGGTGTATTCACACTCTTCGCAATCTTATTTATGTTTATCGGTGCGCAGTTCGTTGCAATGGGCTTATTAGGTGAATATATAGGCCGGATTTATAATGATGTAAGAGCGCGTCCTCGGTATTTTATCCAAAAAGTGGTTGGTGTTAACAAACCCAACGAAGATCAGGAAAAAGACTAATGAAAGCAATAGTATTTGCCTATCACGATATTGGCTGTGTTGGTTTAAAAGCACTTGAAAAAGCAGGTTATGATATTCAGGCTGTATTTACCCACACTGATGATCCTAATGAAAATCATTTCTTCTCATCCGTTGCTCGTGTGAGTGCAGAAATGGGATTGACGGTATTTGCACCTGAAAATGTCAATCACCCATTGTGGATTGAACGTATTCGTGAAATGAAACCTGATGTCATTTTTTCTTTCTATTATCGTCACATGTTAAGTGATGAGATCCTAAATTTGGCACCTAAAGGCGCATTTAATTTACATGGTTCTTTATTACCAAAATATCGTGGTCGAGCGCCAATTAATTGGGCGATCGTTAATGGTGAAACTGAAACGGGTGTAACTCTGCATAAAATGACGGCAAAAGCCGATGCTGGAGATATCGTTGCTCAAGAAAAAGTGACCATTACAGAAAATGATACTTCGCTAATTTTGCATGAAAAAGTAAGAGAAGCTGCTGAGAAGTTATTATCTAGTGCATTACCACATATTTCATCAGGTGATTATTCAACAACAGCCCAAGATGAAAGCCAAGCAACATACTTTGGACGCCGTTGTGCCAATGATGGCTTAATTGATTGGAATGCGGATGCAAAAGCAGTTCATAATTTAGTCCGTGCTGTAACAGAACCCTATCCAGGTGCCTTTACTTTCTTAGGTGAACGTAAAATGATTATCTGGCGTTCACGCACTGTTGCTGATAATCAAGGCAAACGTCCAGGTACTGTTATTTCAACATCACCTTTAGTTATTGCTTGCGCGCAAGGCGCGATTGAAGTGATAACCGGTCAAAGTGAAAATGGCTTATATGTTCAAGGTAGCCGTTTAGCCGCTGAAATGGGTATCGTGACCGATGTTCGTGTTGGGCCAAAAGCAACCGCTCTTGTTAAGCGTCGTAAACGTGTTCTGATTTTAGGTGTGAATGGCTTTATTGGTAATCACTTAACCGAGCGTTTATTAAAAGATGATAATTACGATATCTATGGTATGGATATCGGATCTTCTGCCATTGAACGCTTTATTGGTAATCCGCGTTTCCACTTTATTGAAGGTGACGTGAGCATTCATACAGAATGGATTGAATACCACATTAAAAAATGTGATGTTATTCTGCCATTAGTGGCGATTGCAACGCCAATTGAATATACCCGTAATCCTCTACGTGTATTTGAATTAGACTTTGAAGAAAACTTAAAAATTGTACGTTATTGTGTTAAATATAATAAACGTATTATTTTCCCATCCACATCAGAAGTTTACGGTATGTGTGATGATAAGGAGTTTGACGAAGATAATTCACGTCTGATTGTTGGTCCGATTAATAAACAACGTTGGATTTATTCTGTATCTAAACAGTTATTAGACCGAGTTATTTGGGCGTATGGTGCAAAAGAAGGTCTGAAATTTACGTTATTCCGTCCATTTAACTGGATGGGACCTCGTCTTGATAACTTGAATTCAGCGCGTATTGGTAGTTCTCGTGCCATTACACAATTAATTCTGAATTTAGTTGAAGGCTCACCTATTAAGTTGGTTGACGGTGGTGAACAAAAACGTTGTTTCACTGATATTAATGACGGTATAGAAGCTTTATTCCGCATTATTGAAAACCGTGATAATAAATGTGATGGTCAAATTATCAATATTGGTAACCCAACTAACGAAGCCAGTATCCGTGAATTAGCAGAAATGCTGTTAGATTGCTTTGAAAAACATGAATTACGTGGACATTTCCCTCCATTCGCGGGCTTTAAGAAAATCGAAA
Organism: Proteus sp. FME41; assembly: GCF_014897315.1. Classification (GTDB taxonomy): domain Bacteria; phylum Pseudomonadota; class Gammaproteobacteria; order Enterobacterales; family Enterobacteriaceae; genus Proteus. Next base: position 446,915 of record NZ_JABUYL010000001.1, read on the forward strand.
GTAGCAGTTACTATGGTAAAGGTTACCAAGATGTTGAACACCGTAAGCCAAGCATTAAAAATGCAGAGCGTTTATTGGATTGGAAACCAAGTATTGAAACCCGCCAGACAGTAGAAGAAACATTAGACTTCTTCTTACGTGGTGCGGTTGAAGAATTAGGCAATAAATAGGAACACATAATGAAGAAAGTTGGTTTGAGAGTTGATGTGGATACTTATCAAGGAACGAAACAAGGTATTCCGCAACTGCTGGATGTGTTTGCCAGATATAACATTCATGCCAGCTTCTTCTTTAGTGTGGGCCCAGATAATATGGGGCGCCATTTATGGCGCCTTTTAAAACCGAAATTTTTATGGAAAATGCTGAGATCGAATGCTGCATCGCTTTATGGTTTAGATATTTTATTAGCAGGTACGGCATGGCCAGGTAAAAAAATTGCTAAAAATCTAGGCTATTTGATGAAAGAAACCCAAGATGCGGGGCATGAAGTCGGATTACATTCATGGGATCATCAAGGCTGGCAAGCTAAAGTAGGGCGTTGGTCTACAGAAGAATTAATGCAACAAGTTCGTTTAGGTGTTGAAGCACTAGAAAAAGCACTTGAAAACCCTGTAAAATGTTCAGCAGTTGCTGGGTGGCGAGCTGATGAACGCGTATTAACAGTTAAAGAAGCTTTTCAGTTCGATTATAATAGCGATTGTCGAGGAACGCATCCTTTTAGGCCTATTTTAGAAAATGGTTCTATCGGTACGGTGCAAATTCCAGTAACATTACCAACTTATGATGAAGTCGTCGGCACAAAAGTAAAGGATGAGGATTTTAATCAGTTTATTATTGATGAAATCAAAAAAGACAGTGGAATACCTGTTTATACTATCCACACTGAAGTTGAAGGAATGTCAAAGGCCGCTCAGTTTGAGCAGTTATTGGCAATGATTGCAAATGAAGGCATCGAATTCTGTCCATTAAGCGATTTATTACCACAAGATAAAGAAACGCTTCCGATAGGTAAAGTTGTTCGATCTGACTTTCCAGGTCGAGAAGGCTGGTTAGGGTGCCAACAAGAGGTCTAACGAAACTATGTTGAATAACCGGGCGAGTAAAATCGGGGCCATCCTCTTGGCTCTTTTTTTTGTTCTTACCTACTTATTTCCATTGAATAGCCGGTTATTATGGCAACCAGATGAAACCCGTTATGCGGAAATTAGCCGTGAAATGGTGGTGAGCGGGAACTGGATTGTTCCTCATATGCTTGATATTCGCTATTTTGAAAAGCCCGTAGCAGGTTATTGGATTAATAATGTCAGCCAATTAATTTTTGGTCACACTAATTTTGCCGTCCGTTTTGGCTCGGTCATTTCTATTCTATTAAGCACCTTACTTGTCTATTTACTCGCAAGAATGATGTGGCGTAATCGTCAAGTTGCTTTTGTTTCTAGTCTAATTTATTTATCCATGTTCTTAGTGTTTAGTGTAGGGACCTACAGTGTATTAGATCCTATGTTGGCGCTTTGGATCACGGCGAGTATGGTTTGTTGTTTTTGGGCACTGAAAGCGAATACGGTAAAAACACGAATATTAGCTTGGCTAACGTTAGGTTTATCTTGCGGTATGGCCTTTATGACGAAAGGATTTTTAGCTTTGGCTATTCCCGTCATTGTGATGATACCTATTACGCTTTATCAAAAACAATTTACTCAGATGTTGCTTTATGGTTTGCTGGCGGTATTCAGTGCTACCCTCATTAGCTTGCCATGGGCATTAGCTGTTGCAAAAGCTGAGCCAGATTATTGGAATTACTTTTTTTGGATTGAGCATATTCAGCGTTTCTCTGGTGATGATGCACAGCATAGCTCTCCATTTTGGTATTATATTCCTGTTGTCTTATTGGGTGTGATCCCTTGGCTTGGGTTATTACCTGGTGCATTGATGGGGGCTTGGAAGAAAAGACGTAAACGTCCTGAATTATTCTTTCTCTTGTGCTGGTTTGTTGTTCCATTTCTCTTTTTTAGTATTGCAAAAGGGAAGTTGCCGACATATATGCTGCCTTTTATGGCGCCACTTGCCATGCTAATGGCAAAATATGGTGTTGATTGTGCGCGTAAATTTAGAATGAAAGCATTGCGTATTAATGGTTATATCAACATTTTTATTGGTGTTGCTGTTGTTATTGCGATCTTGATTATTCAACTGGTTTCTTCAAAACCTATTTATATGCCTTATGAATGGTCCAAATGGGTATTAGCCATAGTGGCATTCTCTTTATGGGGTATTATTGGTTATCTTTGTTCTACACTTAATGGTAAGCACTGGTTATGGGCGGCGTCTTGCTCATTAGGCGTGAGTTTATGTATTGGACAGGCTATTCCAAACAGCAGCGTTGACAGTAAGTTACCACAAGAGTTTATTCGTCAAAATATGGATACGTTAAACTCTAGCAAATATATCGTGAGTAACAGTGTGGGAGTTGGTGCTGGATTAGCATGGGAATTACAACGTAGCGATATTTACCTGTATGAAAGAACGGGTGAGCTAACGTATGGTGTTGAAAAATACCCTGACTCTCAACAAAAATTAATTAAACCTGATAATTTTGCTCAATGGTTAGAACAGGCAAGAAAAGAAGGTAAAGTCTCAGTCGTTATTACATTTAAAGATCCCAAAAAATTAGCAGAGTTGCCAAGACCTGAAGAATTAGTAACAAACCATCGAGTCGCTATTTTAACCTATGAGAAGCGTAACTGATGTCATTTGTTTTATTGCTAATTGTAAGCTTTTTGACCTGCATAGGGCAGGTTTGCCAAAAGCAAGCAGTGGTTAGCTGGCAAAGTGACTCATTAACAAAAGCCAGAAAAACAATTTTCTGGCTTTTTGTTGCCATTACAATGCTTGGTTTTGGCATGCTATTTTGGTTACGATTATTACAAATTCTTCCTCTCAGTATTGCCTATCCTATGTTGAGTATTAATTTTATTGTGGTGACATTAATAGGGCAATTTGTTTATAAAGAGCCAGTTAATATAAAACATTGGATTGGAATTGCGTCAATTATGGTTGGTATTGTATTGATGAGTATGCAAGCATGAAAGGCTATTTATGGGCAATTGGAAGCGCGCTATTAGTGACGGTGGCTCAATTATTGTTAAAGTTTGGTATGTCTGAGCTGCCAGATTTACAGCTAGAAAAACAGTGGTTTGATGTCTCATGGTTATGGGCGAATATAACACCACTTGCTATCGTGTGTGTTGGTCTTGTAGGTTATGTCCTTTCTATGGTTTGTTGGCTCTTCACATTACGTACGATCCCTTTAAATAAAGCCTATCCATTAATTAGCTTAAGTTATGTTTTTGTCTATATTCTTGCGGTCGTATTACCTTGGTTTCAAGAAACACCTTCATGGACAAAAACGCTGGGTGTGGCCTTTATTATGGTCGGTGTTTGGTTAATTAGCCAAAAAACCAAAGATGCAGTAGCGCATTAAACGAGTGCTGTTTGGAATTTATTTTCTGTGTTTTGTTGGTTATTGTGCGATTTATTCTATTAATCTTTACGCATTCATCTTCAATAACTTGTTTTTGCTTAAAAAAGCAGATAGATTTTAAAATCTCTCGTAATAATAATGGTGAATGCAATGAGAAAGTCCGTTTTCTATCCTTTCTTACTCTGTGTTATCCTGCTAGCTGGATGTTCATCTAGCCCATCAAAGCGTATCCCACCTGCACCACCATTAAAAACTCAACTTTCTGATCCTATCATGGTGATAGTGCAATTAAAGTCCCAACTTGAACAATGGTATGGCACTCCCTATAGCTATGGTGGAATGACCCCTTCAGGTATTGATTGCTCTGGTTTTGTGTATAAAACCTATAGTGATCGTTTTGATATCAAACTTCCTCGTATGACCATTGATCAAACTAAATATGGTACTCAAATCAATAAAAATGATTTAATGCCGGGAGATTTGGTTTTCTTCAAAACGGGTGGGGGTGAAAATGGGCTTCATGTCGGTATTTATGATACTGATAATACATTTATTCACGCATCAACTAGTCAAGGGGTGACACGTTCATCGCTTGATAATGTTTATTGGAAGAAAACGTTTTGGCAAGCTAGACGGTTGTAATTTCGTGCCATTTAAGGCCCTAATATATTGAGAGTTATGGTATCTTATCCCTTATTTTCTTCATATAGGTATTCCTTATGTCAGGCAAATTGCGTCTGTTAATTTCCGAGTCTTATGATCCTTGGTTTAACCTTGCCGTTGAAGAGTGTATTTTTAGACAAATGCCCGCTGATCAACGTGTACTTTTTCTTTGGCGTAACGATAATACGGTGGTTATTGGTCGAGCGCAGAATCCATGGAAAGAGTGTAATACCCGTAAAATGGATGAAGATGGCGTAAAATTAGCACGCCGTTCTAGTGGTGGTGGCGCTGTTTTTCACGATCTCGGAAATACCTGTTTTACCTTTATGGCGGGAAAACCGGAATATAATAAAACAATCTCAACACAAATTATTCTTGATGGATTATCAAAAGCTGGCATAGAAGCAACGGCGTCTGGGCGTAATGATTTAGTGGTACCGCAAGAAGAAGGTGAAAGAAAGATTTCAGGCTCGGCTTATAAAGAGACAAAAGATCGTGGTTTTCATCATGGTACTCTGTTAATTAACGCCAATTTATCTAGACTCGCTAATTACTTAAATCCAGATCCTAAAAAACTCCAAGCTAAAGGTATTACTTCAGTACGTTCTAGAGTCGCTAATTTAGTTGAGCTAAAACCAGAGATAACACATGAGAAATTATGTGAGATGATCACTGAAAGCTTTTTTGAATACTATGGTGAGCGCGTTGAAGCTGAGATTATTTCACCACAAAAATTGCCTGATTTGCCTAGTTTTGAAGAAACATTTGCAAAGCAAAGTAGCTGGGAATGGAATTTTGGGCAGGCGCCTGCATTCTCACACCTCTTAGATAATCGTTTTAAGTGGGGAGGGATCGAGCTGCATTTTGATATTGAGCGCGGTAATGTTATTCGAAGCCAGATTTATACGGATAGTTTAGATCCTGCACCATTAGAGGCATTATCCGAGATGTTAGTTGGACAACGTTATACGCCCGAGTCTTTAAATAGACTTATTCAACAACTTATTCAGCGTTATCCTAATAATAAAATAGAGCTTAATGAGCTACAAGAGTGGCTTATAACGGCAATAGCCTAATTTTTATAAAGATTTTAAAATAAAAAACCAGCTTTTTAGCTGGTTTTTTATGACAAGTAATATAATGCTAAATTACTAGTGATTTTCACATGACATAAAGCAATGAGTATCTGGCATGGTGCCATTTTCTCTAAACTTAGCCGGTGTCGTATTGAAATGCTTTTTAAAGATACGAGTAAATGTTGCTTGAGAACTAAATCCATACATTAAAGCAATGTCTAAAATAGACATATTTTTTTCTTGTAATGATTTTGCTGCTTCTAATAAGCGACGTTTACGAACATATTCGCCTAATGTACAGCCTTTAAAATCTTTAAAAATGCGTTGCAAGTGCCACTTTGAATAGCCACTTTTATTTGCAATTGTATCAATTTTTATACCTTCGTTACGTTGTAACTGAGTTTCTAACCATTTCAGAATATCATTAACGACATTTTCAGCCATAAAACCTCCCACAAAAAGGGTGGGGACACAGTGCCCAATTAAATAGAATAGTAACGTATGTTATTTATAACCTATTTTAAGCATGGGGAAAATAACAGGTAGGCAAAAAGTGCTTTTCGTTACTGATAATCATTATCACAATGATTGGTGAAAACTATATATCTCAAGTATAGTATAGATTAATGAATTTTTTTGATTAAAAAAAATATATTGATTCGTTTTTATTTTATTGAATTTATTGATTAATTATATTTTATAAAATAATTGTTATCATCGTTTTTATCAAAACTGTTATGTTTTTTTGCATACAATAAAAGCTAATCATTGATTAAGGTGTATTTTAAAGTCAATTTATTTGATTGAATAAGAAAAATAAAGGGTAAGAATTATTAATTAATTAACGTAATGATACTTAATGTGTTCGAAAGGTCATAAATAAGGTGATAAAGAGTAAATTGATGAAGCCACAATTTAGAAAATTACACTAAAAGGTGGCTTAGTAAAAAGAGGGCAGCAGTGCTATGTCAGGGGCGAAGAAAAACTTGTGGGTATGAAAGCTCAGGGTGAATATCAACACTGACATCGGCCCCATACCATTTTTGAATATTTTCTGTTGTGAGGACATTATGTGGAGTGCCTTCACAAACGAGTTTCCCTTGATGCAATAATAAAATTCTATCAGCATAAAGGGAGGCCAAATTTAGGTCATGCAATACACAGCACACCATAAAATTTTGTGTTTTTGCTAATTGTTTTAACAAACGTAAACTGTGCTGCTGGTGGTAAAGATCAAGAGCTGATGTTGGTTCATCAAGGAATAATACCGCTTTTTGTGGTGTAGGATGCCATAATTGCGCTAATACTCGAGCAAGTTGTACTCGTTGTTGCTCACCACCAGATAATTGACGATAGTCCCTGTCTTTAAACTTTAAACAATCTGTTTGCAATAATGCGGTTTCAATTGCGATTTTTTTATGTTGTTGCCCATGAGGGGTTCTTCCCATCGAAACGACTTCTTCTACAGAAAAAGAGAATGAAAGCTGACTATTTTGGCGCATAACTGCGCGGTTTTGTGCTAGTTTTTGGCTATTCCATTGGGAGTAGGTTTTTTGTTTAAAGTAACACTCACCGTGTGTGGGTGTCGCATAGCCAGTTAGTAGTCGCAATAGCGAAGATTTTCCAGCACCATTTGGACCAATAATCGTGACAAGCTCACCGGCATTAAGTGAAAGTGATACATCATCTATAATGGTTTTATTGCCAATTCGATAAGTTAAATTATTTCCATAAAGCAATGGAATATTGTGTTCTTCAATCATGACATTCTTCCTGCGGGTTGTCTTAAGATAAGCCAAAGGAAATAAGGGCCGCCAATTAACCCAGTAATGAGCCCCACGGGAATTTCAGCAGGAGAGACTAATGTTCTTGATAATGTATCGGCTGCTAATAGCAGTGTTGCACCTCCCAATATTGTGGCAGGCAATAACCACACATGATTACTTCCAATACGCATGCGAATAAGGTGAGGAACAACAAGGCCGATAAATCCAATGACACCACTCAGTGCGACGGCGCAACCGATTAAAATGGCACTGAGTAATAACAATATAAATTTAGTTCTTCTGACATTTAGCCCTAAATAATGTGCCTCTTCGTCACCAAGTTGTAATAAGTTCAATTTGTGGCTTTGCCAGCAGGCTAAAATGCTAACGGGAATGATCACTAAAGCAGCAATAGATAACGTTTTCCAGTCTATTTGACTTAATGAGCCCATCATCCAAAGAGAAAATTGGCGTAATTGTTGGTCTGTACTGATATAACTTAATACACCAATAAAGGACATACAGAGTGCATTTATGGCGATACCTGCAAGGAGTAGTCTCGCTAAATTACCATCACTTAATTGATGTAATGAGAAAATGATCATTGCCACAATTAAGCCACCAATAAAGGCGGCAACAATATGACTGTAAAATGCAAAGGCTGGCGAAAAAGAGAACGGTATAATAATAACAATGGCAACCATAAGTGCAGCACCACTGCTAATACCAAGTAAGCCTGGATCAGCCAATGAGTTTCTAAATAACCCTTGCATGATGGCACCCGATATTGCTAATGCTCCTCCAACAAGTATGGCTAACAATACACGAGGTAAACGGATATCAAGCCAAATTTGCCACTCCATATCATCAAAAGAGCTATTCCATAATGTATGAAATGAAAGTGCTAATGCACCACTGTTAACAGAAATTAATGTAACCGTGGTGAGTAAAAAAAGTAAAACTAACATACTCATCCACGGTGAACGAAAACGAGACATTATTGCTCCAATGCTTGACGAATTTGATGCATGACTTCAGGTGTTGAAAGGGTGAAGCCTAGTAACCCCATATCATCGACCACGACATAATGCTTATTTTTACCTGCAGGGGTGTATTTTATTCCGGGTAGCTCCCAAAGCTTTTCTATTCCACCAATTCCTTTAATACCTTCTTTGGTAACCAGTAAAATATCGGGTTGGCTTGCGATAACCCCTTCTTGAGAAAGCGGACGATAGCTAGTAAACCCTTGCATGGCATTTTTACCTCCGACTAACGAAATAATCGTATCCGCAGCGGTATCTTGGCCTGCAGCCATAGGAATAACACCACCATGGCTCATGATATAAATAACTTTTTTATCTATGGAAGTTGTGGGTATTTGGTTAATAGATTGGGTGAGATTTTCTTTTAGTTGATTGCCTTCTTTTTGTTTATTTAAAATTGTGGCAATGGTGTCTATTTTGTCATTAATGGCTTCTAATGAATGTGTACCCGTAATCGATTTAACCGTTACTCCTGCTTCTTTAATACGGCGTAATGCTAAAGAAGGGCGCGCTAGTTCGCTGGTAATAATTAATGTTGGTTTGACAGATAAGATACCTTCAGGATTTAGCATGCGCATATAACCCACATCAGGGAGTGTTTTCACTTGTTCAGGAACTAAACTGGTGCTGTCTCTTGCAATAATTTGCTCACCAGCTCCTAATGCGAAAACAATCTCTGTGATATCACCACCAATAGTGACAATGCGTTCATTGGCAGAACTGACAAACGACATGACGCTACACAGGATCAAAAGAAGCCATTTTTTCATTAATTCATTCTCCGATTAGGCGATTTTAGTGAGTGTATTCACTTGTTCACGCCATTGTTGTTGTTCTGCGGTGCCTTCAGTACGTTGCCCATAAAGTTGAGCAATTTGCTGTCCTTTACTATCAAAGATTTCAAGACTTGTAACAAAGCCATCTTGAGTTTGTTTACGAGTGATCCAGCTTTCAGTAATTTCACTTTCAATTAAATGAAGGGTAAAAGCAGGGTTAAAAATGTTGATCCAGACTTGGTCACTATTTTCAAATCGATGAGGTACTAAACGGTCAATTTTTCCTGTAAAAATCTGCACACAGCCACGGCTTCCTACAAACACCATGATTTCGTTTTGTGCTTCTTTGGCGAGTGTTAATAGCGTTTTTAATGCGCTATTATCCACTTGATAAGCGAGGTCATCGGCAACGGCTCTGAAGGCTTGTTGGCGACTCAAATTATTCTCTTTTAGTAATTTAAAAAATTGGTGAACATCGGTCATTGAACGCCATTGTTGCTCAAGTTGCTCAGCTAATTCATGACTAACAGGGGTGTTTGAATAAGGTTCGATAGGGGTAATGTTGAGAGCGGGATTGTCTTCCGATAAGAATGATTGAATTAGCGAATTCCATTCATCCATATTGGTGTTGTCGGTTGCATAGATTTTATGTAATGCATCGCCATGCATATCAAAAAATTGAATGCTATAACGAGTGCCTTTTGATATTTCTTCAGTAAGTACAAAAATACTTGACCAATAAGCGAAGAAAAAGCGTAAGTCCATTGCACGAGGGTTTAAAATTAGGCCAGCATGATCATTAAAGCGTGCATTAGTGTACTCACCAAGATGCTCGTGAACGGCGATATCGTTACGAGTAATGGCTTTTACTTCACCGACTTTACTTAACGCTTTTAGTAATTCTTGTACATCGTTACGTAGACGTTTTGCATCATACCCAACACGAGCATGAATTAACTCAGCTTCACTGACATTAAGATAAGTTGCTAGATCACGTGTATAAGATGCTTTTTTATCCGCTTTCGCTTGCAGGTAGCGCTCATAAAGAGGTTTATTCACAGAAACTCCTATTGTATCTATCGTTGATTTTATTGTTAATTACCACTGATAACTCATAAGTACTTTTGCATTACGGCCTTCTTGAGGAATACCTGCAGAAGAGTAATAAGTTTTATCAAATGTGTTACCCAGTACAAATGAGGTTGTTAGCCCCTTTAATGAGGCACTACCTTCATAGCGAAGGTAAAAATCATTAACGCCATAACCTGCTTGTTGGCGATTGGTTGGGCGGTTAAAACGGTCATGCTGAGTAAAGTCGGTTTTTTTGGTAAATTGACCAACCCAACCGACAGAGAAATCCGTATTTGGTACAGGAATATCAAAGCGACTAGTTAATGTATCAGGCTCAATTGAGGTAATTGAGGCATTAGTGGCATTATCTTTTCCTTTGGTGTGGTTATACGCTAAGTCCCAATTGAAAAATTTTGATTGGTAGCTCATTGAAACATCCCACCCCCAAATAGTTGCTCTTGGAATATTTGTAGATTGTGTATACCCCTGAAAAATAGCGACATCTGCATCAATATAATCTTTTGCACGAGTATTGAAATGGGCGGCTTTAATTTTCAGATTATCATTATTAGATAATAAGTCGTCGAATTGAAAACCAAATCCATATTCAGTTGTTGAATTGGTTTCTGGTTTTAAATTTGGGTTAGGGCGCCAATAGTTTGTTGGTGCTCCTGGAAATGGCGCATCAAAATGTTTTGCATCGTTATACATTTCCCCTAAGGTTGGCGCTCTGAAAGCTTGTGAGTAAGAGGTATAAAGCATTGACCAATCTGTTGGTGTGATACTGATAGCCCCTTTTGATGACCATTTGTCAGCAGTAATGTCATCATAACGATCGTTCTGGCTTTTATATTTATCGAAACGTGTCCCTAAAATTAAGGAGACAGGCAAATCACGTAATGTGACTTCATCTTGAACCCAACCTGACATAAAGCGGATATCGGCTTGTGGAAAACTTTCCGCATTTTGGCTTGGTGATTGTTTTTGCTTATAAACTTCTCCGCCATAAGTAAGTCCGTGAGATGCAAAGTTATGCATACCTACTTGTGAGCGGTTTTCAAGTTTTACGCCATAGGTTTTCTGCTCTCGACCTTCAAATCCTTTTTGTAATGTTTTGGCGTTGATATCAATTTCACTGTAATAAGCTTGTGTTTTTAAATTAATCCATTGTAAATCTGAAGGATTATATTGGTATGTTAACTGTACATCTTTTTGTGTTGTCGTACGGTCAGTTTCTACATTAGCAGATGTTGGGTTACCCGCGATTTGAGGATTTTTAGGTTGATGAGTATCATTATGGTAATAGCGAAATTGACCACTTAACGTATTACTATCATCAATGAGCCAACGCCCTTTGGAGAGTAGGTTAATAATGGTTTCATCATTTTGTGCACGATAACCTCCACCATAACGAGTATCACCTTTATCACGGGCCGATAATGCAATGAGACCATCTAGGTTATCGTACCTACCAAAAGCAGTGACACCTAAACCTTGGCTATGTTGAGCTGTATTGCCTAAACCGGTAACACGTACACCGCCGTGTTCATTTTTTGAAAGCAGGTCGCTGGCATCAACAGTATCGTAAGCGATAACACCACCAAGTGCTCCGCTACCATATAACAACGCAGAAGGGCCTCGAACCACTTCAACTTGTTTTATCAGAAGTGGATCAACAAAAATGCTGTCGATATGGCCAGTGTCTGTTCCTTGGCGTACACCATCTACAAGTGTCAATATTCCATTCTTACTGTATCCACGCATACTGATGGTTTCACCATTAGTACGACCTGCGCCTGAAATTGAAATTCCAGGTACATGGCGAAGTAGCTCCGAAGCACTGCCTGCGGTTTCTGACAATGCATTGTTATTTCTGATAACAGTTGACATCATCGGTAATGTGAAGCTATCACGCTCATTACCTGTCGCATAAACGGTAAGTACTTCTGTTTTTTTCTCCTCGTTAGTTTGTGTTTTCTCTTGTGCTGATACACAAGCAGAAGAAACAGTAACAGCCAGCAAACTAAATTTAATCAATAGGGATGACCGAGACATGCAGATGAATCTCCGTTATTTTAATGGGCTGTTAAAACAGCCCTTTGTTATAAAAATCATTGCTCCTCATCTACCAGCGATAACTGACGGACATTTTGATATTTCTGCCTTCTTGTGGCACGCCAAGTGCCGAGAAGTACTCTCGGTTAAAGGCATTAGCAAGTACCAATGCGGCTTGAATATCTTTATTATGTTGAGATTGATAACCAATTGAAAAATCGTGGACACCGTACCCCGGATATTGAGCAATAAGCTCTTGCATTCGATTGGTTGTTTTTCCTTTCACATGAGGCGCTCGTCCTTTATGTGTCCCTTTATTTTCAGTTGCACTGGCAAATTTTCCAGACCACCCCAGTGAAAATGAGGTTCTAGCAATAGGAAGCTGGATAAAGGTGGTCAGTATTTCAGGACGAACAGGTGAAATTGTTTCATGAGACGTTAATTCAAGGGTATGTGTACGGTTATAGCTCAACCCTAGAGAAATTAATGGATGTGAATAGTGTAAGCCGAGATCAATACCATCGATAAGTGCTTGAGGAATATTGATGGCTTGTAGATGAAGCTTTTTCGTTAATACGCGCGCATCCCAAATATCATAAGTAATATAGTCTATCGCTTTTGTATCAAAATAAGCTGCATTCAGAGAAAACTCATCATTAGATGTTAATAAGTGAGAAAACGTGAGTTTTCCACCATATTCCCAAGTGCGATTTTTTTCAGGGCTAAGATTAGGATTGGGGATCCAAAATCCTTTTGCTGAGCGACCAAAAACAGCTGGGATTTCAAAATGAAGTGAATCATTAAACATTTCATTTAATGTCGGCACTCTTATATTCGTTGAATAAGAAGTATAAAGTTGCAACCATTTTGTTGGTGTAAATGTTAGGGCAATATTTTTACTAACATCACTTTCACTTGTTTGATGAAAATCGGGTTTATGTTGTTTAAAATCTTCTAAAAGTGAATTTAATGCACTTTGTGGTTTGTTTTTATAATAGTGATAACGCAAACCGGTGGTTAATGTTAAAGGTAAAGCAGGTGTTGAAAGCTGACTTTCTAGCCAACCTGCGGCATAAACCATTTTTGCGAGAGGAAAGTTCTTGGCTGATTGGTTAGAAACCATTTTTTGCTGATAAGCTTCTGTACCAAAGGTGATTTTTTGATTTAACTGCTCTGAATAGGAAAATAGAGAGCTATTCTCAATTTTTAATCCATAAGTTGATTGTGTTCTATCTTCATTTCGACCTATCTTTCCTTGTTGATTTTGTCTACGTTGGTAATCAGAAAGAGAAGTATCCGTTAAAAAGGTTTGGTTGATATTGAATTGAGAATAATACAAATGACTGGTTAAATTAACCCAAGTATTTGTGTCTGATTCATAATGGTAAGTTACTGAATAATTCTTTTGTTTAGATTCACGCTCTACTCGGTTACTTTCTTTTTTGCCAAATCCGCCCATACGGTGCAAGACTTCGCGTTGTTCTCCACCATTCTGATAATGACGGGCTGAGAATATTAATGTTTGATTTTCAGTAGGGTAAAAATAAGCTTTAGCAAAAAAGTTTTTAATATGCTCGCTATTTTCCATTTTATCGCCATTCGCTAAGCGAATAGGGCCACGCTGACGTTGGCTGTAAGCAAATAAACCTTCCGCAATATCATGTCTTCCAGCGATGACCCCACCATAAGAAAAATGGCGATCAGCAGACGACATTGAACTAAATAGTTTTGCGCCTAATTTGCGGTCTGTATTTAATATTGATTGAGGAGAAAGGGTATTAAATGAAATGACGCCACCTATTGCACCTTCACCATGCAAAGTCGATGAAGTGCCGTGTTTTACATCAATTCGTTTAATTAAAGAGGGATCTAGAAATAAACCACCTAAGTTATTAATGGTATTTTCTAATGGTTGTTGAATACCATCGACCAGAATTTTAACGCCTTTCTGGTCATAACCTCGCATAAAGATATTGGCACCATTTGTTACGCCAGTACCTGATATCGTTGCACCTGCCACTTTATTTAGCATTTCACCTGTTGTTGATGCTGTTTGTGATTGAGGTGTCGAATTATCAATAATGGAATGAAAGTCGAGAACTGTTTTATCAGTTAAATGACCAATAACAGTAAGAGAGTCCGTTTCTGTATTTTCAATGTGTGCAGAGGCAATAGGAGAATACAACAGGCAAAGTGCTGTTGCGATACCTGAATATTTGTAATATTTTTTCAGCATACACATACCATAAATGTCCATAAAAAGTCCTTGTATATGGAGTTATTTAGCTGGCTGCCTAGCTGAGTGTGTAGGTGGCTTGCGGTTATTGTTAAAAATGACTATTTAGTCAAGATCAGTTTTCCTGCTTTTGTCTGGCGTAGTTGATACAACTCTCCGTTGTGTTGAATATAAACCACACCATCTTTACCCAATAATTCAGTGCTATTAATAGATTGAATTAATGAAGAATGAGCATTCTGTTTGATAAAAGAACTATCCAAATTATTAGCTTTTTTATTCATAATACACTAAGAGTAATAAGCGTTATCATTATGATAATCATTATCGTTAACAAATGTGTTTAGACAAGCTTTTTTTAACGTAAACAGGTAAATTTAAGTCATATTGTGAGTGGCTAAGCGGTATCTGATGAAATTTAAAACAATGGAATAAAATAGGTTTATGTTTTTATTAAAATACAAAAGTTAGCAAGAAGTGATAGTTAGGGTAAAGAGAGACGAAAAATGGGAAAGTAATTCCTTTTAAAATACAAAACGCCCGATGATGTTATCGAGCGTTTTAACGTTGAAAAGTGTTAAACTCTATCAGGATTAGTCAGCTTATTGAAATCGACTTTCAACCGCTTGTGCTAATAATTCAAGCAATTGTTCGGTATCACTCCAACTTAAACAAGGATCAGTGATCGATTGTCCATAAACCAACGGTTTATCTTGCACCACTTTTTGTGAGCCTTCTTGTAAAAAGCTTTCCGCCATAATACCAACAATCGCTTGTGAGCCATCTTTAATTTGTTGGCTAATATTTCGTGCCACTTCAAGTTGGCGACGATGAATTTTTTCACAATTACCATGGCTAAAGTCAATAATGAGATGCTCAGGTAAATCAACTTGTTTTAGTGCATCAATAGCATCCGCAATATCACTTGCATGGTAATTTGGTTTTTTACCACCACGCATAATAATGTGACCATAAGGATTACCGCTAGTTTGGTAAATAGTCATGCGACCATTTTTATCAGGCGATAAAAAGGTGTGACCAACCCGCGATGCACGAATAGCATCAATGGCAATGCGGGTATTGCCATCAGTGCCATTCTTAAAGCCAACAGGACAAGAAAGAGCTGAAGCCATTTCACGATGAACCTGACTTTCTGTGGTTCTCGCACCAATTGCTCCCCAACTGATTAAATCAGCAATATATTGTCCAGTAACCATATCAAGAAATTCAGTTGCAGTAGGTAAGCCTAACGTATTAATTTCAATTAATAATTTTCTTGCAAGACGAATGCCTTCATTAACATTACAAGAGTTATCAAGATAAGGATCAGAAATTAAGCCTTTCCAACCAATAACAGTACGTGGTTTTTCAAAGTAGGTTCTCATGACAATTTCTAGACGATCATGGTAACGTTCTTTTTGCTGATTAAGTTTAGTGGCGTACTCTTTTGCTGCTTTAGGATCATGAATAGAACAAGGACCCACAATCACTAAAAGTCGCTTGTCTTCACCTGTGAGGATCGCTTCAATTCGTTTACGTGCTGATGTGATATTATTGATAATCTCATCAGAAATGGGGAACTCTTTTGCTAAGGTTTCTGGTGTTATCAGACTGTCTAAAACCTTAGTCCGTAGTTCGTCTGTCTTTAACATAATTCATCTCAATAAATATACAGGGTAAGTCTACCCAGTGATTAAGATCACAATAAACGAAATTCAGCTAATTTCAACCGCGTTTTCAGAGAAAACCCAATAAAAAAGGCACTATTCAGTGCTAGAACATTCTTCTTGCTAATCCCATAGAATCAATTACCTTGGTTGAAATTTCTTCTACAGAGTAATTGGTTGTATTGAGATAAGGAATATTGTTTTTTCTAAAAAGAGCCTCTACTTCTGATAATTCAATTCTACATTGACGAATGGACGCATAACGGCTGTTTTCACGACGTTCACTACGAATAGCGGCAAGGCGTTCTGGTGCAATCGTTAACCCAAATAATTTATGCTGATACTCTTTTAATTCATTGGGTAATTTTAAGAAATCCATATCATCTGCAGTAAAAGGATAGTTGGCAGCCTGAATACCAAATTGCATGGCTAAATAGAGGCTGGTGGGGGTTTTTCCACAACGAGAAACACCAATTAAGATAACTTGTGCTTGGTCGAGATTACGTAATGATATTCCATCATCATGAGAGAGTGTGTATTCAATTGCAGCAATTCGCGCATCATATTTACTGAGGTTTTTTTCGGTTAGCCCATGTGTTTTATTTAATTTTGGAGAGGCTTTAATACCCATTTCTTTTTCAAGTGGGGACACTAACGATTGCACAATATCCTGACAAAAGCCTTCACTGCTATTTATTATCTGCTTAACTTCTGGGCTGATAATAGAATAAAACACAAGAGGTTTAGCGCCACTTTTTTTATAAATTTCAGTGATTTTCTGTTTTATTTCTTCAGCTCTTTCCACAGTAGAAACAAAAGGTAATGTATAACTTTTCATTTTTAATGGAAATTGAGAAAGTACGGCGTGACCTAATACTTCGGCTGTAATCGCTGTACCATCAGAGATAAAAAAGACTGTTCTATCAATAGGTTCATTATTATCACAATTAATAGAGTTCAAGCTTAATATCATAACACTCACCTTTTTTAGCTGAATTAGCAAATCAAACAATATTATCTATAGTGTTTTTAGTGATTATAAAGGATAAAAAAATAAAGTTTTCTGGTTGATCGATTCACCTTTCCATATTCACTGTAACATTGTGATACGCTTATTTATGTTGTCGTTTTGACAGCGGGTTTTTCTTTTTTTTCTCTCTCTCTCATAATTGTTTAAAAAAGGATTGTTCTCAATGTCCAGCAATAGCCTCACCCCGTGCAATGTGCTTTGGTATAACCAATTAGGTATGAATGACGTTGATCGTGTTGGTGGGAAAAATGCTTCCCTCGGTGAAATGATCACAAACCTAGCGGAACTGGGTGTTTCTGTTCCTAATGGGTTTGCTACCACAGCGCAAGCGTTTAATGATTTTCTGGAACAGAGCGGTATCAATCAGCGTATTTATGAATTGCTTGATAGCGTTAATGTTGATGATGTTCATCAACTGACCCAAGCAGGTAATCAAATTCGCCAATGGGTAATTGATACACCTTTTACACCCCAGTTTGAAAAAGATATCCGTGATGCTTATCTCACATTAAGTGAAGGTGAGTCAGAGGCTTCTTTTGCTGTTCGTTCATCTGCAACAGCAGAAGATATGCCTGATGCTTCTTTTGCTGGCCAACAAGAGACGTTTTTAAACGTTCAAGGTATTGATGCCATTCTCATTGCGATTAAACATGTATTTGCTTCGTTATTTAACGACCGAGCAATCTCTTATCGTGTTCATCAGGGCTATGATCACCGCGGTGTTGCATTATCTGCAGGGGTTCAACGTATGGTGCGTTCTGATCTTGCCTCTTCTGGTGTGATGTTTACCATTGATACAGAATCTGGTTTTGATCAAGTTGTCTTTATTACATCAGCTTATGGTTTGGGTGAAATGGTTGTACAGGGCGCAGTTAACCCAGATGAGTTCTATGTACATAAGCCAACTTTAGCAAAAGGCCTTCCTTCTATTGTGCGTCGTAACTTAGGTTCTAAAAAGATCCAAATGGTTTACGCAGACAGTATTGAGCATGGCAAACAAGTCCGTATTGAAGATACATCAGAATCACTGCGCAATCGTTTTTCTTTGACTGATGATGAAGTTCAAGAGCTGGCTAAACAAG
This sequence comes from Proteus sp. FME41, assembly GCF_014897315.1. GTDB lineage: Bacteria > Pseudomonadota > Gammaproteobacteria > Enterobacterales > Enterobacteriaceae > Proteus. Next base: position 464,861 of record NZ_JABUYL010000001.1, read on the forward strand.
CCGTATTGATTGAACGTCACTATGGTCGTCCAATGGATATTGAGTGGGCTAAAGATGGACATAACGGTCGTTTGTATATCGTACAAGCACGCCCTGAAACGGTGCGTTCAAACCAGCAAGTGATGGAGCGCTATCAGTTAAATGAAAGTGGTTCTGTTATTATTGAAGGTCGTGCTATTGGTCACCGCATTGGTACAGGTACAGTCAAAGTTATTCATAATTTAAACGAGATGGATAGAATTGAAGCGGGTGATGTACTTGTTACCGATATGACAGACCCAGATTGGGAACCTATCATGAAAAAGGCCTCCGCAATAGTAACTAATCGTGGAGGTAGAACTTGCCACGCGGCGATTATTGCGCGTGAGTTGGGCATTCCAGCGGTTGTTGGTTGTGGTGATGCCACAGAATGCATTACTGAAGGACAAGTAGTTACCGTTTCTTGTGCTGAAGGCGACACTGGGTTTGTTTATGATGGTAAACTGAATTTTTCTATTCAGAGCTCCGCAATCGATAACATGCCTGAACTTGACTTGAAAATCATGATGAACGTCGGCAATCCTGATCGGGCATTTGATTTTGCAGGTTTACCCAATGATGGTGTAGGTCTGGCACGTTTAGAATTTATCATCAACCGTATGATTGGTGTTCATCCTCGTGCATTATTAGAATATGACGATCAAAGCGATGCGTTAAAAGCGGAAATTAACGAGATGATGGCAGGTTATGAATCTCCTGTTGAATATTACATTAGTAAATTAACGGAAGGGATTGCGACATTAGCCGCAGCATTCTGGCCTAAACGCGTTATTGTACGTTTATCTGACTTCAAATCTAACGAGTATGCCAACTTAGTGGGTGGCGATCGGTATGAGCCTCATGAAGAAAATCCGATGTTAGGATTCCGTGGTGCAGGTCGTTATGTGTCTGATGATTTCCGCCGCTGTTTCGCCTTAGAATGTGAAGCGGTAAAACGAGTTCGTAATGATATGGGCTTAGATAATGTCGAAGTGATGATCCCATTTGTTCGTACAGTACGCCAAGCTGAAGAAGTGATTGAAGAATTAGCGGTAAATGGCTTGAAACGAGGTGAGAATGGCTTAAAAGTCATTATGATGTGTGAGATCCCATCAAATGCTTTATTAGCGGATAAATTCTTAGAACATTTTGACGGTTTTTCTATCGGTTCTAACGACATGACCCAATTAACATTAGGACTTGATCGTGATTCCGGTGTGGTGTCTTCGCTGTTTGATGAGCGTAATGATGCTGTGAAAGCGTTATTATCAATGGCGATTCAATCCGCTAAGCGTAACGGTAAATACGTGGGAATTTGTGGACAAGGCCCTTCTGACCATGAAGATTTCGCACAATGGTTAATGGAAGAAGGAATTGATAGTTTATCCTTAAATCCAGATACCGTAATTAAAACTTGGGTTAAATTAGCACAATAGAATTAATATAATCATCAATAAGTAAAAGCTCACAAAATAATGTGAGCTTTTTTTATACAATTATTAAATAATAGGCAAAAAAAAAGCCTATCATGGGCTGACAGGCAAAGACTACACACAGCAATATTTTATATTCTTTCATCCCGCCAATTAATTTATTAATATGAAAGGCGAAATCATTAATTCGATGAAACATTTGTTTCGTTGATATTTATATTAAGAGAAATACGTTAGTTATGCTCTAAGAATTATCTCAATAAAAAGAATATTGGTTTATTTAAAAGTGAATATAACTTGCTGGTAACAAACAGGTTTAAAAAAATGTAATTTGTTTCAAATTGTAAGTTTGAATATAAAAATATAATAAATTACTCCTAAATTGATAATCTTTATTAAACTTTGAGCGGTTATTTTAGACCATGTAAGTAGCTACACTTACATGGTCTATTATTATTTATTCTTTTTCGATAAAGTTTTTATTCATAAATTCTACTGTTTCAGTTAAATCAGGATTAGGTTTTGGTACTTCATTAATCCATGCATTTAATAAACTATGTGCAACAGCAAGAACAACAGGGCCGATAAATAATCCAATCATACCTAATGTTAAAATCCCCCCAATAACACCAGTGAGAATTAACACCATCGGTAAATCAGCTCCCATTTTGATTAAATAAGGTCGTAATATACCGTCCATGGTTGCAACCGCACCGCCCCAAATTACCATTACGATGCCCCAAGTGGTATCACCCGTCCAGAATAGCCATAAAACGGACGGGATCAGCACTAATAAAGGCCCTATTTGCGCGAGACAACAAATAAACATGATAACGGTTAATACGGTAGCATAAGGTACACCAGAGACAGCAAGGCCAACACCACCAACAATGGCTTGAATTAACGCAGTTAATACCACACCTAGAGCCACTGCACGTATAGACATGGATGCCAGTAAAATAGCCGCATCACCACGTTGGCCCGCCAAGCGAATCGCAAAATGGCGTAACCAAGCAACAACGTTTTCACCTTGTAAAAACAGTAAGCCAGAAAATAACAACATCACACCTAAATGTAAGGCAAATCGACCGATATTTAAGGCTTGAGCAAAAAACCAGTTTGCCGCTTGCCCAACATAAGGTTGGATTTTGGTGATTAACGCATTGCCACCAGAGACAAGAATAGAGTGCCATGTGTCATAAAGTTTACTTCCTATCATGGGAATATCATTTAACCACAATAGTTGAGGAGGCTGAATATTCGAAGGTGATTTTGCTAATTCAATTAATGGCGCACTATTATCGATAACACTGCTAATTAACAAGATAATGGGAATAACAAAGATCAGTAATATCAAGATCATCATTATCATGGTAGATAGCCAACGATATTTTACACGTTTTTCAATAATAAGAAGTAATGGCCATGTCGCAACAACAATCATTCCAGCCCAAATAAAGCCCACGATAAAGGGATTAAGTATCCAAAAACTGGCGATAATAAAAAAAGAAATAAAAAGAACAGTGAATAAAACTTTGGGTATATCTGTATGGATCTGCGGTTTTTCCATGGTTTTAAATCCCTACACGAATAAAAATGCTAGAAGCAGATGAATTAACATTGCAAATATCACGTTGTTTATATCACTACGCAATTTGCCAGAATTGTATGATAAGGTGAACAGGTATCGGTCTGAAAGTACAAAATGAAGCAATGTACCTATTGGCATACATTTCAACGTCTAAAATTAAGCAATGTGGACTATTAGATTAAAGAGCTATAACACATGATCCCACGTATATCACAAGCACCGCAAGTTAGTGAACTCACAATTGAATTTCTTGATACTCTTCGAAAAAATGGTTTCACTGGTGATATTTCCAGCAGCTACGCTGATAGACTCACTATGGCAACAGATAATAGTATTTATCAGCTATTGCCACAGGCTGTTGTTTTTCCTCGCTCAACAGCCGACGTCACTATTATAGCACGGTTAGTTGATGAACCTCGTTTTCACTCACTTTCACTAACGCCAAGAGGCGGTGGAACAGGAACCAATGGACAGGCTTTAACTGACGGCATTGTGGTTGATTTATCTCGTTTTATGAAACGTATTATTGAGATAAACCCAGAAGAGGGTTGGGTAAAAGTTGAGGTGGGTGTAATAAAAGATGAACTTAACCTTTTTTTAAAGCCGTATGGCTTCTTTTTTGCGCCAGAGCTTTCTACCAGTAACCGCGCCACATTAGGTGGCATGATTAATACCGATGCATCAGGGCAAGGTTCTATGGTTTATGGTAAAACCTCTGATCACGTTCTTGGTGTTCGGGCTGTACTTTTAGGCGGTGAACTCCTTGAAACCCGTGCTATGGATACTGCTCTTGCTGAAAATATTGCTAAAGAAAGCTCAGCGATGGGTAAGGTTTATCGAACCGTTTTATCGCGTTGTAAAGAGCAACGAAAACTTATTCTTGAAAAATTTCCTAAACTAAACCGTTTTTTAACGGGTTATGATTTGCGCCATGTTTTTAGTGATGACATGAAACGCTTTGATTTAACAAGAATATTAACAGGTTCAGAAGGAACGCTTGCGTTTATTACAGAGGCAACGCTGGATATTACACCGATCCCCAAGCAGCGCAGTTTAGTGAATGTAAAATATGACTCTTTTGATTCAGCATTACGTAACGCGCCTTTTCTTGTTAAAGCGAACGCACTTTCTGTTGAAACAGTTGATTCCAAAGTATTAAACCTTGCTCGTGAAGATATTGTGTGGCATTCCGTCAAAGAATTGATCACGGATGTGCCTGATAAAGATATGCAAGGGCTTAATATTGTTGAATTTGCCGGTGATGATAAAGCATTGATTTATTCTCAAGTGACATCATTATGCCAACGTTTAGACGTATTAATGAAAGAAGGGAAAGGTGGCGTTATTGGCTACCAAGTGTGTGATGATTTAGCAGATATTAACCGTATTTATGCTATGCGTAAAAAAGCGGTAGGTTTATTAGGTAATGCAAAAGGGCGGGCAAAGCCAATTCCTTTTGTGGAAGATACCTGTGTACCACCAGAACATCTTGCAGATTATATTACAGAATTTAGGGCGTTGCTCGATGGACATCAGCTCAATTACGGTATGTTTGGTCATGTTGATGCGGGTGTCTTACATGTAAGGCCTGCACTGGATATGTGTGATCCACAACAAGAGCTATTAATGAAATCTATTTCAGATGACATTGTTGCATTGACTGCTAAATATGGTGGATTGCTTTGGGGCGAACATGGAAAAGGTTTTAGAGCGCAATACAGTCCTGATTTTTTTGGCGAAACGCTTTATCATGAACTGCGCCAAATCAAAACGGTGTTCGATCCTCGAAATAGACTTAACCCTGGGAAAATCTGCCCTCCATTAGAGGTTGATGAACCTATGAAACAGGTTGATACCCTTAAACGAGGCACCTTTGATCGCACTATTCCATTATCTGTTCGTCAAGATTTTAAAGGAGCTTTAGACTGTAATGGTAATGGGCTTTGCTTTAATTTTGATGCGAAAAGCCCAATGTGCCCTTCAATGAAAATTAGCGGACAACGCATTCATTCACCTAAAGGACGAGCGGCACTTGTGAGAGAATGGTTGCGGTTATTAACCGAGCAAGGTGTTAGCCCAAAACAACTTGAATCAAGTCTTGAAAATAACAAGCCAAGTTTAAGGGGCTTGATAGAAAAGACGCGCAATACATGGAAAGCCAAACGTGGTGAATATGATTTCTCACATGAGGTGAAAGCAGCCATGAATGGCTGTTTAGCCTGTAAAGCATGTTCAACTCAGTGTCCGATTAAAATTGATGTGCCATCATTTCGTTCAAAATTTACGGAACTGTACCACCAGCGCTATTTACGCCCATTAAAAGACCATATTGTTGCTAATGTTGAACTAACAACGCCAATAATGGCTAAAGCGCCGGGGTTCTTTAATTTCTTTATGAAGCAACCCTTGATACAGTCATTAAGTAAACATACGATTGGTATGGTCGATTTACCATTACTATCATCACCAACGTTAAAACAGCAACTCGCAGGTCATCAAGCTTTAACGATGACGCTAGAAGATTTAGAGCGCTTATCAGATAAGCAACGGAGTCATTATGTGTTGGTGGTGCAAGATCCTTTTACCAGCTATTACGATGCAAAAGTAGTTGCTGATTTTATCAAACTGATTGAAAAAATTGGATTTAAACCTGTTTTGCTGCCGTTTTCACCGAATGGTAAAGCGCAACATATTAAAGGTTTTTTACAACAATTTAGTAAAACAGCGCAAAAAACCTCAACCATGCTTAATCGTGTTGCTCAATTAGGTATTCCAATGGTGGGGGTTGATCCAGCATTAGTGCTTTGTTATCGCGATGAATATCGTGAAATACTGGGTGATAAGCGTGGTGATTTTAATGTTCAACTTGTTCATGAATGGCTAAATAAATTAGTGAATGAACCAATAGCTGTTCGCGATGATGCTGAAAAATGGTATCTTTTCGGCCACTGCACCGAAGTGACGGCGCTTCCACTAAGCATGAAACAGTGGCAGACAATTTTTCAACGTTATGGACAGCAACTCGAATTTGTTAGCACAGGATGTTGTGGAATGGCAGGAACTTATGGACATGAGCTGAATAATTATGAAAATTCATTAGGAATTTACCAACTCTCATGGGGTAATGCATTAAAAACATTACCCACTATGCGTTGCTTAAGTACAGGGTACTCATGTCGTAGCCAAGTAAAACGTATTGATAATATTGAGCTAAAACACCCACTACAGGCGCTACTGGAGATTATGCCATGATATGGAAACGTGAAACTACACTAGAGCATCTTAATCATATTGGGCAAAATAATATGATGAGTCATTTAGGTATCGAATTAACGTGCCTTGGTGATGATTATCTTGAAGGAACAATGCCGGTTGATCACCGTACAAAACAACCTTTAGGGCTTTTACATGGTGGTGCTTCTGTCGTTTTAGCTGAAACACTGGGATCTGTTGCGGGGTATCTGTGTACCGAAGGTGAACAGAAAATTGTGGGTCTAGAAATTAACGCTAACCATATTCGCTCAGCTAGAGAAGGTAAGGTTAGAGGTGTGTGTAAACCGATTCATTTAGGTCGTTCGCATCAGGTTTGGTCAATAGAAATATTTGATGATGAAAATCGTCAGGTGTGTATTTCAAGATTAACCACCTCTGTTATTTCTTAAAAGATAAAAAATGAAACGCATAAAGTGAAATACTCGCTTTATGCGTTTTTTTATGTTTATAGATAATGTCAAAAAGAATAAAAAAGAGAGAAAATAGAAAATATTCTTTATAAAAATTTTATTTTTAATGATAATCATTATCTTCATAATAAAAGATAAGACACTCAACAATGTTAACTATTTCAAAATTAAACACCACAGTATTATTAATTACCGGTTTGCTACTTACAGGATGTGATAATAATTCAACCTCTGAGGCGAGTAATAATATAAGCCATATTCCTGTACAAACAGTATCTGGGTTTAATATGACGTATCCCACCTCATTTTCAATGAGCAGAGAAGATACTGAAAACTACTTTAAATTATTACCTGATAATGTTCAGGATGTCACAACTGAAATGATAGTCTATAAATCGCAGCCTATTTGTGATTTGTCAGAGGTTCGTCTGGTTTATTTTAAAATGATCGATGCAATGACTTACGATGTAGAGGCGGGTGCTCAAGGTATTATCGATAATATCGCGATAATAGATGGCATGAATGAAATTTCAACATCAATAAAACCATTAACGATCCTTGATGTTGAAAGTAGACATGTGTTGTTTGAAGGAAAGCTAGCAAAAGAGAATGTCAGTTACGAGGGCGTTTTAGTGGCAGATATTGGCACAAACCGAGTATGGCAGTTACAATTTATTAGCGAAATAAACAGCCAGTCTCATAAACAAAAGTATAGCCAAATGATTGAATGTACAAATAAATATATCCAAACAATTTCTATAAATGAATAAATTCAAAGAGCACACAATACAATAAGAAGTCGCTACACAAGTGGTGCTATCTTATCTCTTCAAGCAAGCATAAAAATAAAAAACAGTAGGGTGTAAATACGGTGGCGTAAATACACATTTTTATGCTTTTTTCTCTCGATTTCAGTGATAACATATAAAGTGCATTTATAGTGCAACTTATATGCGTATTGTGCGAAATAAAAGAAAAATGAAAAGTTTTATTTTTGTCATAAAAAAAGGCAAAAATGTTATATTACATAGCGTTAGAAATAATATTTAACAAATTTAACGCAATAATAGAACAAAAAACATACATTTGCATAATATCCTTTCAAAAGACATGGTTGAAGTGATAAGGGTTATCATTACCATTAGTGTCAGGAAAGATATCAATCTCCTTTCAAAATGAGGTCAGAAATGACAAACAACGTTGAAACTTTTTCTCTTAATGACACAACTTGGCAAGGCATTGAACTGACGGATAACGCAGCAAAGCATATTTGCCATTTAGTTGAGAAAAACCCTGAAAAACAGGGGCTTTCCTTAAATATCAAACCCTCTGGTTGTACTGGGTATGGTTATGTTATTGAACTCGCTACCGGCCCAAATGAAGATGACATTGTGTATGAACATAATGGTGCAAAACTATTTGTTTCATTGAAAGCAATGCCATTTATCGATGGACTGGTTGTTGATTATGTTCGTGAAGGACTTAATCAAATGTTTAAATTTAATAATCCTAAAGCTCAAAACGTCTGCGGATGTGGTGAGAGCTTCGGGGTATAACATAGTGAAGTCAGATTATGTCTCAGAGCAATGTTGAAATTGGTGATGAAGTTCAGGGATGGCTAAGTGATCATCACTATAAAGAAGGTTTTTATACCGATATATCAACCGATACCTTAGAAAAAGGATTAAATGAAGCGGTTGTGCGAGCAATATCGGCAAAAAGAAACGAACCAGAGTGGATGCTGGAATTTCGTTTAGATGCTTATCGCCATTGGTTAGAAATGGAAGAACCTCATTGGTTGAAAGCTGATTATCCATCGCTTGATTATCAGGATTATAGCTATTATTCAGCACCATCGTGTAGCTCATGCTGCGCTAATGGTAGTTGTGCTGGTGGAACAAATGAAGCGGTAGCCAGTGATAAACAAGCTGCTCAAGATTATTTAACCAAAGAAGTTGAAGACGCTTTTAATCAACTGGGTGTGCCTGTAAGAGAAGGGCAAGCGGTTGCAGTAGATGCAATTTTTGATTCTGTATCTGTTTCAACAACATATCGTGAAGAGCTTGCTGAACATGGCATTATTTTCTGTTCATTTAGCGAAGCAATTCAAGAATATCCTGATTTAGTGCGCCAATATTTAGGTACGGTGGTGTCTAGCCATGATAACTATTTTGCTGCACTGAATGCCGCCGTTGCCTCTGATGGTACCTTTGTCTATATTCCAAAAGGGGTACGTTGCCCAATGGAATTATCGACTTATTTTCGGATAAATGCAGCACAAACGGGCCAATTTGAACGGACGATTTTGGTCGCAGATGAAGGCAGTTATGTTAGTTATATCGAAGGATGCTCAGCACCCGTTCGTGATACTTATCAGTTACATGCGGCTGTGGTTGAAGTTATCATTCATAAAGATGCCGAAGTAAAATATTCCACAGTGCAAAACTGGTTTTCTGGTGGAGATAGTGAAGGCGGTATTCTTAACTTTGTGACTAAGCGTGCTATCTGCGAAGGTGAAAATGCCAAAATGTCGTGGACTCAGTCAGAAACAGGTTCTGCCATTACATGGAAATATCCAAGTGTGATTTTAAAAGGAGATAATTCAACGGCTGAATTTTTCTCTGTTGCACTAACCAATGGTAATCAGCAAGCAGATACCGGCACTAAAATGATCCATATCGGCAAAAATACCAAATCAACCATTATCTCTAAAGGTATTTCGGCAGGTAAAAGTCAAAACAGTTACCGAGGGCTCGTGAAAATACTCCCTGGTGCGCAAAATGCACGTAATTTTACACAATGTGATTCCATGTTAATTGGTACACAGTGTGGCGCGCATACTTTTCCTTATGTTGAAGTGATGAATAACTCAGCGCAGCTTGAACATGAAGCGACAACGTCACGTATTGGCGAAGATCAGCTATTTTATTGTCGCCAACGTGGATTAAGTGAAGATGATGCAATCTCAATGATTGTAAATGGATTTTGTAAAGACGTGTTCTCAGAATTACCGCTGGAATTTGCTGTAGAAGCACAAAAATTATTAGCAATCAGCTTAGAACATAGCGTTGGTTAAGCATTAACCAAATTCTGGGTATAAAGATACCGAAGGCATATATTATGTTAGATATTAAAAATTTACATGTCAGTGTTGAAGGCAATGAAATCCTCAAAGGATTAGATTTGCATGTTCGTGCCGGTGAAGTTCATGCGATTATGGGCCCAAATGGCTCAGGTAAAAGTACCTTGTCTGCAACGCTTGCTGGTCGTGATGAGTATGAAGTTGATGAAGGTACGATCACGTTTAAAGATAAAAATTTATTAGAATTAGAACCAGAAGATCGTGCGGGCGAAGGTGTTTTTATGGCATTTCAATATCCTGTTGAAATACCCGGTGTCAGTAATCAGTTTTTCTTACAATCTTCAGTGAATTCCGTAAGAGAATATCGTGGTCAAGAGCCGTTAGATCGGTTTGATTTCGAAGACTTTATTGAAGATAAAATTAAATTACTGGATATGCCACAAGATTTGTTAACACGCTCTGTTAACGTAGGGTTCTCTGGTGGTGAGAAAAAACGTAACGACATTTTACAAATGGCGGCACTAGAGCCTGAATTGTGTATTTTAGATGAAACCGATTCAGGCCTTGATATTGATGCATTAAAAATTGTGTCTAATGGTGTAAATAGCCTGCGTGATGGCAAACGTGCCTTTATTATTGTTACGCACTATCAACGTATTCTTGATTATATTAAACCTGATTTTGTACATGTGCTTTATCAAGGGAAAATTATTAAATCAGGTGATTTCTCGTTGGCGCAAAAATTGGAGGAACAAGGTTATGGCTGGCTTATTGACCCTCAATGAAAAGCGTGAAAAACAGCATCAAGTTGAATTGCGTAATCAACAAGCATTAAAGATGTTTTCGGCGTTATATCATCAACGTAAAGGTGAAGATAGCCTGAATGCACGCCATCATTGGTTGCAAGTGGAAAAAGTAGGTTTTCCAATTTATCGCCACGAAGATTGGCATTATACGCCATTAGACGAGACGTTAAGACAGCACTATCAACAGTTACCTCCTTTTGAGGTACAAAACTTAATCGCTGAACATGCCTTATCGCTTGATTGCTATCGTGTTGTGATGGTAAATGGTACATTTTCACCAATAGAAAGCAGCAAAGAATTTGGCCCTTACCAAGTGACGTTATTGGATAATCAGAGCGAATTACCAGAAGCTATCAATAGTGAAATTTTCTTACATTTAGTTGAAAGTTTGGCACCACACCCTTTGTTAATTACGCTGAAAAAGGGGGTTATTGCAGATAAGCCGCTTTATATCCTCAATATTACTCAGGGCGAGCATAAAACAGAGGTGAATAGCGCGAATTATCGTTTTCACCTTGATGTGGGTGCAAATACACAGATGCAAGTGATTGAGCACTATATCAGCAGTGATAATGAAAATCGTCATTTTACAGGTGCTAGATTAACGGCAACTATCGGTGATAACGCCTCTTTTAACCATATCAAATTAAATTTTGAAAATGCAGAAAGTCAGCATTTTGCTCATAACGATCTCACAGTAGGCCGTGATGCTCGGGTTCATAGTTATGCTTTTTTATTAGGCGGTAAGCTTAGCCGACATCACACCAGTTCTGCGCTTAAGGGTGAAAATACAGCACTTTCAATGAATAGCGTTGTGTTACCTAAAGCAGGTGAAATTGCTGATACTCGTACATGGTTAGTACATGGTGAGAAGAACTGTCAAAGTCGTCAACTGCATAAAACGATTGCAATGGATGCAGGAAAGGCGGTATTTAACGGAATGATCACTGTAACACCGCAAGCATTAAAAACAGATGGTCAAATGACCAATAACAATCTGTTGTTAGGCGAGAAAGCACAAATCGATACTAAGCCACAGCTTGAAATTTATGCTGATGACGTGAAATGTAGCCACGGTGCAACCGTAGGGCGAATCGATGATGAACAGTTGTTTTATTTGCGCTCACGCGGTATTTCATTAAGTGAAGCACGTAAAATGATCATCCATGCATTTGCTGCTGAGTTAACTGAATCATTAGAAAACAGTGTAATTAAAGCGCGGGTATTAGACAGAATTAATCAGCGCTTATTAGAGGTATAAATAGGCAATTATGACGCATTCCATTGAAAAAGCACGAGATGATTTTCCCATTCTTTCACAACAGGTGAAAGGAAAACCTCTGGTCTATCTCGACAGTGCCGCAAGTGCTCAGAAACCGGCTTGCGTCATTGAACATGAAACGCAATTTGCCTTAACACAATATGCCGCGGTTCACCGCGGCATTCATACGCTAAGTGCAAATGCAACAACCTTAGTTGAAGATGTTCGTAAAAAAGCCTGTAATTTTTTAGGTGCTAATAGTGAAGAAGAGATCATTTTTGTCAAAGGAACGACAGAAGGGATTAACTTAATTGCGAATGTTTATAGCCAACGATTCTTAAATGATGGTGACAATATCATCATTACTGAAATGGAACATCATGCGAATATTGTTCCGTGGTATATGCTAGCAAAACAATATGGGTTTAATGTTCGTATTTTGCCATTATTACAAGACGGCACACTCGATTTAACTCAGCTACCTCATTTAATTGATGAGCGTACTAAATTACTTAGCATAACTCACCAATCAAACGTATTAGGCACAGTTAATCCTATTGTACAAATTATTGATGATGCTCGTCGCTATGCCATTGAACAAGGTGGTGAGTTACATGTGTTGGTGGATGGTGCTCAAAGTGCAATGCATCAATCTATCGATGTATTACAGCTTGATTGTGACTTTTTTGTTTGTAGTGGGCATAAACTTTATGGCCCTACAGGCATTGGGTTGTTGTATGGTAAAAAAGCCATACTTGATGAGTTACCACCTTGGGAAGGCGGTGGTGCAATGATAAAACATGTCCATATCAATGGTGATATTACTTATGCGGATGCGCCTTGGCGTTTTGAAGCAGGCACTCCTAACATTCTGGGGATGATTGGCTTAGGTGCAGCATTAGACTATCTTTCAAATTTAGGCATGAATAATATTGCAGAATATGAAAATAGCATAATGGAGTATGCACAAGAACAGCTACAAAAAGTAAAATCATTAACGCTGTATGGCAATGATTCTCGCCAAGGTGTGATAGCCTTTAATTTAGGTAAACATCACGCTTATGATGTGGGTGCTTTTCTTGATAATTATGGTATTGCTATTCGTACAGGACATCATTGTGCGATGCCAATTATGGATTATTATCAGGTTTCTGCAATGTGTCGCGCTTCTTTAGGGCTGTATACCAATAAAAATGATATAGATGCACTGGTGAATGCGCTATTGCGTGTCGAAATGCTATTAGGTTAAAGATTAAAACAAAGAGGTTATTCATGGCAGTTGCTAATTTGCCAGATGAAGCAAAATTATTACGCAATTTTTCCCGTTGTCAGGATTGGGAACAACGTTATCTTTATATGATGGAATTAGGTGAGCGTCTCACTCCTTTAACAGATGAACAACGTATTTCAGCTAATTTTATTGAAGGTTGTCAAAGCCAAGTGTGGATAGCCGTTTCTCTTAATGAGAATAAACAACTTGTGCTGGCGGGCGATAGTGACGCTGGCATTGTGAAAGGGCTTGTTGCTTTGGTGATTATCTTATTTCAAGGTAAAACTATCGAACAAGCACTTGCGACAGATATCAAACATTACTTCTCATCATTAGCACTAGAAAGTCACTTAACGCCATCTCGTACGCAAGGTTTGCATGCAATGGTAACAACACTTATTAAGCGTTTTTCAGAATACACTGTAGCGTAAATGTTACCCGATCCCACATTAATGATCTAAACTGACTAATTATATGAATAGCATAACAATGATAGTGTTATCATCATAATAGTCAGTTTATTTTATTTCTAACACACGGGATAAACGATGAAAAAATGGTTAACTCTCTTGGGTGTATCACTGTTAGGGATAAGTAGTCACTTATCTTATGCCACAGAATACCTGCTACCTGCTGATGGCCAGCGTATTATTGGTGATAACCAGTCGTACATTGTGCCTGATGATAAACGTTCACTTGAAGCAATTGCGTCTGAATACCAAGTTGGATTGCTTAATATGATGGAAGCAAACCCAGGTATTGACCCTCTTTTACCTGAGGCAGGGAAAACATTAACTATTCCGTTGCAGATGATTTTACCGGACACTGTTCGTAAAGGTATTGTGATCAATCTTGCTGAATTACGGCTTTATTATTATCCCAAAGAGGGAGGAACGGTTGATGTTTATCCCATTGGTATTGGTCAATTAGGGCGAGAAACACCTGAAATGGTGACCACTATCTCTCAACTTATAAAAGATCCTACTTGGACACCGACAACAAATATTCGTAAAAATTATGCAGCAAAAGGGATCACATTACCTGCGGTGGTTCCTGCTGGCCCTGAAAACCCAATGGGAGCATATGCGTTAAGACTGTCACACAGTCGAGGTGAATACCTTATTCATGGTACTAACGCAGATTTTGGTATTGGTTTAAGAGTGAGTTCAGGTTGTATTCGCTTACGCCCTAATGATATTGAAACCCTATTCAATGTGGTGCCAAAAGGCAGTCGAGTCCAAATCATTAACAAACCGATTAAATTTACAGAAACGGCAGATGGCAGGCAATTTATTGAAGTTCATCAGCCATTATCACGTAATGAAGATGACGATCCACAAACTATGCCGCTTACTTTTACTAAACAATTTAATGCTTGGTATGAAAGTGGCAAGGTAGATAAAGACAAAGCGGATGCTGAGCTCATTCGACGTTCGGGTATTCCTGTTGATGTAACATTATATTAATACAATATTTTATTAAACAGATGCTTAAGGCATCTGTTTTTTTATATGAGTGATAAAGTTGAAAACACACTCATAGGGCAAAAGGCGTATTTTTAACATTAAATTAACGTTATTATCTTTAATATGAATAGCCTCTTTTATTGATATAAGGAAATAGATGTTATGATAAACGGCTCAAATAATACTCCTCGTACGGCTAGTATTTCTGAACGTATTACTATTGGTGTTGAAAATAAATGTAGTCAATTGGCAAATGTAGTCGCTGCAATAAAAAATAGTACAGAAACTTTTTTTATGGGAAGTGAAGCGAAAAGACAACAGAATACGAATAAAACATGTGGTGAGCTAATTCAGCGGATCTCATCACAAACAAAAAATTATGAATATGAAGTATTAGATGTAAAAAAATTGAATGGCAGTGGGTGTATTAGTACTAGGTTCACCCATAAAACATTGACTAATGATGTGACTAAATTATTCTGTTCCATAAAAAATGAATTGTTGAATCAAACACATAAAACACTATCGTGCACGCACGGCCATCCTGATAAATCAGTTAATATAATACTGGCGACACTGTATCAGGTTTATCAACAGGCTGATAAATTTATTCAGAAGAATATTAATCCTGGTCATAATGATTTATTAAAATCACAGATATTTGAATTAATTAGTAATAATTTTATTATTGAAAGTGATCGGCAAATGACTCAAAACGATAATGTTATTGAACTCCTTAAAAATATAAATAAAAACCATAAAGATACATTACATTCGCAAAAAGAAATATCGAAAGAAAAAATAGAATATAAAATTGATAGATACGACAAGATCCAAGAAAATTTAAAAGAGAGTTTTTTTATGTAAAATCTTATGGCATATAAACCAAAGCCCTAACTATGTTAGGGCTTTGTAATTAATGCTTATCTAAAAATTGTTTTCAGCGTATAGGCGAGTCAACTTATTTTTTATAAGTAGTGACTTGGTTATCTAAACGTTGATTAGCACGAGCCGCTTCATCGTAAGCTGATTTTGCAGCAGCTTGAGCAGATTGTACATCACTGCTTAGTTGTTGAACTTGAGTATTCAGGCGGCTTACATCAGAAGAGATTTGATCTAATTGTGCATTATTACTAGAAGAACAACCTGCTAATAAGCCTGAAGCCAGAATTACTGCACCTAGTACAAGTTTCGCTTTCATAGTGACAACCTCTATTATTAGTTTGTGTTAAGGAACAAGTAGCATTTATATGAAGCCATGAATAAGTATGGCACAGATATAAGGAAATGCAGGATTTATTTACCATATTCTACTTATTCATTAATTGAACAATAGAAAAAATAACACCTAAAACGCAAATATTCAGTACAAAAAATGCGTGTTATTTCACAAAAGAATTTTATTCATAAAAGTCTGATAGAAAAACATTTTATCTGTGGTTTTTTATTGTTATTTCTATTTTTACTTATAAAGCACCTTCTAAATTTACTTTTATGAAAATAGGTTCTGCTTCATTTTCAAACGAATTAAGTGTGAATTTCTGGAAATTAAGATTGTTGTATCCTCTAAAAAAAAGGATCCCGCGTGTTAAATCTGTAAGTGTGGTCCATACGGCAAATTCACTGGTATGAAGCGATGTTAACGTGTCGTGACCCAGTAGCGGATCGATCGTGGAATTTTTAGGACGATCAAAACGATTCATAATATGTGAAAGCTCAACAAGTTGCATATCAGGATCAGCAACTTTGTGATAGTAGGTTGTGTAATAAACGGCACGAATAAATCTATCTACAGACGTATCAGAGCTGGGTAATGATGCTAAAGCAATCCCGCTATCGGGTTGTTTCACTTTAATATTTCCCAGTGTACTGGTGGAAATATTAACATTAGAAAGGTGAGTGTAATTATTTAAGTGAGTAAGATGCCATGGAAATAAAGGGCCATTAGTCATGCAATAAGTCGGATTATCATAAATATGCAAATGACCATCAGAAACTTCAACAACAATACAAGCTCCGCTTTTATCATAAAAGGCATAATGAAAAGGACTAGGTAAATTGCGTAAAAGTAAGAGTTTTTGTGACCAAAAAGCTGTTTTAGGAATAGCTTGTTTTAACTCATCAACGTTTGCATATTGTGCTAAAGCCCATTCACCAATTGCCGCAATAGGGACTGATGTTGCGTAATGTTCTGGGTTAATATCATCGAGCTTTGAGTCAGGGAGCATATTCAAACTAAAAGAAAGCCCCTGAGTATTTACACCTTCAAGCACATCTTTTGTTCCTGCTAAATTAATCGGCGCTGTAATGGCGATAAAAGGGTATTTAACCGCATATTTTAGTCCTGGTGTACCGTCAGGGGCATTTTGTTGAAAAGTATGTGCTTTAGGATAATAAGCCAATATTGAAGCAGGTTTATCTGCTGAAAACTCCATTGTTCTACCATGATAGACTCGATTTTTCTTATCAGTGATAGCAAGAGTTGTGCAAGCAAAGACATTGGTATTTATTGTGTCATCCAGCATTTTATATCCTTAATTTGTATATAAATAAAAAAGGGATATTAAAAGGATAGAAGAAATAATGATGACAAGAGAAAAAATGAGCAGGTTAAAAGTGAATAATAAAAAAAACGCCACTTTAAAAGTGGCGTTTACACTATTAACGTACTATTAAATTACAGAACGTGAACAGAAGAAGTGTTAGTTGTACCGCTATCAACCAGTGCACCTGTTACCATGACAACACGGTCACCAGCATGAGCTAAACCACTTGCTAATGCCGCTTCTTTACCGATACGGTAGAAGTCATCAGTTGAAGAAATTTCGTTAACTAACTGAGTTGTGACACCTTTAACTAACAATAGTTGACGAGCTGTTTCTTCGTTGTTTGTTAAGGCTAAGATTGGTGCCGTTGGGAAATATTTACGGATAGAACGTGCTGATTTACCACCGAAAGTAGCAACAACAATAAGTGGTGAATCTAAGTTATCAGCCATTTCAACCGCACCGCGACATACCGCTTCAGTAACACGCAGTTTCGCACCTTTTTGGCTTACTTCAAGACGTGATTTCATGATACGGTCTGTACGATCACAAATCGTTGCCATGATAGTCACAGCTTCTACTGGATATTTACCTTTCGCACTTTCACCTGACAGCATAACTGCGTCAGTACCATCTAAGATAGCATTCGCAACGTCACCCGCTTCAGCGCGAGTAGGGCGTGGGTTTTTGATCATTGAATCTAACATTTGCGTTGCAGTGATAACCACTTTACGTGCAGCGTTACATTTTTCGATCATCATCTTTTGTGCAAAGATAACTTCTTCAACAGGGATTTCAACACCTAAGTCACCACGTGCAACCATGATACCGTCAGAAGCTTCTAAAATTTCATCGAAATTATTTAAGCCTTCTTGGTTCTCAATTTTTGAGATGATCATGATGTTTTCGCCGCCGTGTGCTTTTAAGTGCGCACGCATTTCTTCAACGTCTGAACGTTTACGAATGAAAGATGCGGCAACAAAGTCAACACCTTGTTCACAACCAAAGATCAGATCTTGTTTATCTTTTTCAGCTAATGCAGGTAAACCGATAGAAACGCCAGGTAAGTTAACACCTTTGTTTTCACCTAAGTCACCGTTGTTTAAAACTTCACAAACAACTTCAGTATCAGTTACCGCAGTGACTTTCATACCGATAAGACCATCATCAACTAATACGGTGTTACCTACAGTTAAATCTTTTGCGAAACCTTCATATGTCACCGCAACACGATCTTTATTACCAACAACAGATTTGTCTGTGGTGAATGTGAACGTTTGGCCAGCAACTAAAGCCACATCATTACCACCTTCTAATTTGATGGTACGGATTTCTGGGCCTTTAGTATCTAATAAGATAGCTGCTTTTTTGCCTGTTTTAGCACAAACGCTACGCAGGTTTTTGATACGGTTACCATGTTCTTCAAAGTCACCGTGAGAGAAGTTCAGACGCATAACATTCATGCCTGCGTCCAGTAATTGATTCAGTTTTTCTTCAGATTCGGTTTTTGGCCCGATGGTGCAAACAATTTTTGTCTTTTTCATGGCAGTCTATTTAATGGTTGTATTGTAATGGATGAATAGGGATTAATGTCGCTATTTTTATCAACGGCATCAACAGTGCGAAACAGGATGAATAAATTCATCTCTACGGGTAAGTTGCGCAACATGTTAATGGTTCCAGCAACATCATAAAAATCTTGTCACTATTTTGTAGTAAAGGTTGGCAGACATCTTACATTATAGTCTATCACGATTCATTTGTTCTGTTTTCTAAAGATGCCCGAAAATCAATACGCTGAAACCTTTCAACAAAATTATGTTTTGTATTATAGAGGTTAATTTCTATGAAGAAAATCGAAAAAAGGTAAATTTAAGTGATGTGATCAAAATACGGTGCTGACTGCTTGTTTTTTAAGCGTTTTGTTGCGCAATAAAATATTGCAAGCTGAATTAATTATTTTGTAGGGTAGGCAAGAAGTATAAAAAAGAAATAGAGAAATAGAAATGGTGCGTCCAAGTGGACTCGAACCACCGACCCCCACCATGTCAAGGTGGTGCTCTAACCAACTGAGCTATGGACGCACTGTATTGAAATGTTGCTGAAAAATAAATGGTGCGTCCAAGTGGACTCGAACCACCGACCCCCACCATGTCAAGGTGGTGCTCTAACCAACTGAGCTATGGACGCACTGTATTGAAATGTTGCTGAAAAATAAATGGTGCGTCCAAGTGGACTCGAACCACCGACCCCCACCATGTCAAGGTGGTGCTCTAACCAACTGAGCTATGGACGCATTATCTATTTTGGGTTACAACGGGGACGAATATTAACGAGATGATCCGATTCTGGCAAGAGGAAAAACACAAATTTATATTCAACTGCTCGTATTTAAAGCTATTTGTTGATATTTGTGCCATTCCCTTGCCAAAATAAGCGTTTTGTTTAACGCTCTGAGCGTAATAACACCACTTCATCAGATTGACGTTGGATCCACCAAATGCGAGAACCCATCATAATTGCTGATGCGGTTAAACCAAGAATAAAGCCAATCCAGAAACCGGCAGGGCCCATGGCTTCTACAACATAATCAGTACGCCCTAATAAATAACCTGAAGGCAGGCCAATAACCCAATAAGCGATAAAGGTGATAAAGAAGATAGAGCGCGTATCTTTATAGCCACGTAACACTCCAGAGCCAATGACTTGTACCGAATCTGATAGCTGGTAAAGTGCAGCAAACAACATGAGATGTGAGGCTAATGTCACTACTTCAATATTATCGTTATACATTAAGGCGATTTTTTCTCTAAAGATAATAGAGAAAATGGCAGTACAGCTTGCCAGCATTAAACCCACCGCAAGAGATGTAATGGCTGAAATACGAGCTTGTTCTGTAGAGCGTTGCCCTAGGTTATGACCTACACGAATGGTTGCAGCTATGCCCAATGAAAGAGGGAACATAAACATGAGTGAACTAAAGTTCAGTGCAATTTGATGGCTTGCAACGGCGGTCACGCCTAAAGGTGATACTAACAAAGCAACCACGGCAAACAGAGTTACTTCAAAGAATAACGCTAAACCAACAGGCAGCCCTAAAAATGTAATACGCTTTATGATGTTGAGTTCAGGAAGTACAAAACGTTTTTTAGGCTGAACATCGCGTTGTGTTGGCGCACGGCGAACGTAATAACGCATCATCAAGAACATTGCCCAAAAAACAGAGGCGGTTGCGACACCACAACCAATACCACCTAATTGTGGCGCACCAAATTTACCGTAAATGAAAGCATAGTTAACAGGAATATTGATCAATAAGCCTACAAAACCGATTATCATACCTGGTTTTGTTTTGGATAATCCTTCACATTGGCTTCTAAGTACTTGGTAATAAAGACAACCTGGGGCACCCCACATAATCGCATGAATAAAACCAATGGCTTTTTCTGCTAATTCAGGGTCAATATCATGTTGTGCTTCAATAATAAATCGGCTGTTATAAAGAATGGCAATAACCATGATCGATAAGAATGTTGCGAGCCAAAAACCTTGCTGTGTGCGATCAGCAATATGTTTTCGTTGCCCGGAGCCATTTAGTTGTGCAACGATTGGCGTTAATGCCATTAATATGCCTTGACCTAATAAAATGGTTGGCAACCAAATAGACGTACCCACTGCTACCGCAGACATTTCTGTGGCATTTACAGCACCCGCCATGACAGTATCAACTACACCCATTGCCGTTTGGGAAAATTGCGCGATGATAACGGGAATACCGAGAGCAAGTAAGCTACGCGCTTCTTTTATGTACTTCTGCACGCATACACCTTTATTTATTATAAGAAAACGATAGGAAAGAAAGAGAACAAACGCCGCATTGTTAAAATGACGTAAAGAGATCCTCAAGAACGCATATTCTAATGATAAAAGTTTAATTAGCAACGAAAGAAGTCTCGCTTTTTAAACACAGGATTTTGATAATTTATTAAGTGTTTTTACGTTATATTTAACGTCAATTATCGACACGGAATAAATGCGGTAATTGTTCCTTTGTATTAATACGAGCTATGTTATTCTAAATAGCATAAACCTAATTTGAGTTTACCAGTTTATCGAATCAAGGAGATGTCAGATGTTCACAGGTATTGTTCAGGGAAAAGGGCGGGTTGTTGCTATCGAAGATAAAGGCGATTTTCGTACCCATATCATTGAATTACCCAAAGCGTTAGTCGGCAATTTAGAGACAGGTGCTTCTGTCGCGAATAATGGTTGCTGTTTAACTGTCACTAAAATTGAAGATACACAGATTAGTTTTGATTTAGTGAAAGAGACATTGCGTCTAACTAACCTCGGTGAGTTAAAAGTTGGTTCGGAAGTTAATATTGAGCGTGCCGCTAAATATGGTGATGAAATTGGTGGGCATGTGATGTCTGGGCATATTGTGACAACCGCTGAAGTTGCCAAAATTATTACTTCAGAAAATAACTTACAAATTTGGTTTCGTATTTTTGATAAAGCATTGATGAAATATATTTTACATAAAGGTTTTATCGGTATTGATGGTATTAGCCTGACAATTGGTGATGTGGTTAATAACCGCTTTTGTGTGCATCTCATCCCTGAAACACGTGATAGAACAACATTAGGTCGTAAACGTCTCGGTGATAAAGTGAATATCGAACTTGATCCTCAAACTCAGGCGATTGTCGATACAGTCGAACGTGTTATGGCACAACAAGCACAGCAACAAGCTTTATTAGCAGCACAACAACAAAGTGAAAATGAAGAGTAAGCTTCACATAATTAATGATTAATATTGTTGCTATTAAAAGATAACCAAAGAAGAAGCCAGTTTATCAATCAAACTGGCTTTTCTCTTTTTATAAAAAAAGAATTAACGTGGGATTTGCAAACCGCCAATATGACCTTTAGGGCTTAGTACGATTTGCCATAGCTGAATATCTCTGGCACGAAAGGCACCTGCACAAGCATTAAGGTAATAGCTAAACATACGTTTAAAGCGGGGTGTGTAATGAGATTCAATATCAGGCCAAGAGACTAGAAAACGCTGATACCAAGCCATTAGCGTTTTATCGTAATCTGCACCAAAGTTATGCCAGTCTTCCATCACAAATTTGCTGTCCATCGCATGGGCAATTTTTTGAATAGAAGGTAGACAACCATTTGGGAAGATATATTTACTGATCCAACTATCCACATTCACTTTATCAAGGTTAGATCCAATGGTGTGCAGTAAAAATAAGCCTTCTTCCTTTAAATTACGACGAACGACATCAAAATAGGTAGCGTAATTCTTAGGCCCAACATGCTCAAACATACCCACTGAAACGATGCGATCAAATTTTTCCTGTAAATCACGGTAGTCTTCAAGAATAATATTAACATCGAGTCCTTGGCATCGAGCTTGTGCCATTTTTTGTTGTTCAACGGAAATAGTAACGCCCGTGACAGAAACACTAAAATGTTTTGTGGCATAAGCGGCAAGACCTCCCCAGCCACACCCAATATCTAATAAGGTCATCCCAGGTTTTAAATCTAATTTTCGACAAATGAGATCTAATTTATGTTCTTGCGCCTGCGCTAAGTTATCTGCATTTTTCCAATAGCCACAGGAATATTGCATATTAGGATCAAGCATGGCAGTAAATAAATCATTACCAAGATCGTAATGCTCTTTACCTACCATCCACGCTCGTTTTTGTGTTTGTAGATTAAAAAGGCGGGCTGTCGCGATTTTGATAATATCGCGTAGATTTTGTGGCAGCTTATTCTCAAGACCTGCACGTAAAACTTTATGAAAGAATATATCAAGTCGCTCACAATCCCACCAACCATCCATATAACTTTCACCGAGACCTAATGAGCCTTGCTGTAATACTCTTTTATAAAAATTTTGATTATGAACCTGAATATCATAAGGTTCAGAGCCATTCACTCGAATGTCTGCGTGAGTTAATAGTTCTATCGCGATCCTTTTATAAGGATCATTGGAGGTCTTTCGGCCTTCTTCTACACAAGATGTACTCATATACTCTCCGGCGTAAATTAAGCGGGTTTTGAGACATAAGGCCAAGAAAGGATGTGTGCAGATTGACAGTATTAAAATGGTATCGTGTTCAATAAAGAGTGAACGAATAGAATTAATAAGACAACTAATCTGACATAATCAGCTAATGATCGGTTTAACGCCTCAAAATCCGAAAGAAAAAATAAATAAAACGCTGTAATAGCGTATTAATAAGTATAGAGACGTAGTGTGGTTTTCTCTAGAAAAGAAAAAGGCCATTTTTTATAAAATGGCCTTTTTAAGATGATTCTTAAAAACTGAAAGGGGATTATTCTGCCGTTTGAACTGTGTGTTTGCTAACGGATTTATTTCGCTGAATAAAGTAACCAACCGCCATTGGAATGGCAGTCAACGCCATAATTGCTGTCGTATTAATTAAGGGTTGTTGGCTAATAAAGGCAGAGACAATAAAGCTGGCTAAGCTACAAAGACCAAGTTGGAGTGCGTTTTGTAATGCAGCTGCTTTACCACTAATTTCAGGGTAAGCAGATAACGCGTTAGAGACAGCGATTGGGTAAGATGCACCATTCATTGCCGCCATAATACAGAACGGAATTAAAATCGTGGTTAATGTTGGCTCAGTAAATTTAGCCACAAGATACAATGCTGTCATGCTGACTGCGTAGCCTATTAGCAATATTGGTAGCAGTGTTTTACCTGTCATTTTTGATAGTAAAATACGACAACCATAACCACCGACCATAAATGCGATAGTTTGTGGAATATAGCTTAAACCGATATCCTGTGGTGAGTAGCCCATCTTCTCAAGAATAATAGGAGAACCTGCTAACCAAGCAAAAAAACCAGCACTACAAGATGCATAAACTAATACGTTACCTGTATAGATAGGTGATTTTAGTAAAGTCATAAATGAAGCTGAAGGTTGTTTTGTGTCAGTAACAGATTTTTGTTTAATGTTTTTCAGCATTAATGTCGGTATCATTAAAACAAGGGTTACGACCATTAACAGCATGAAAATCATACGCCAGCCGCCATGATTTAATAACGATGCGCCAATCAAAGGGGCAAGGGCGGGTGATAGGGCAACCAATGGCATGATTAAGGCAAAAACGTGTTGCGCGCGAGATTCATCAAAGCGGTCAATGACTAATGCTTGCCAGATAACAGCAGCAGAACAGACACCAAAAGCTTGTAAGAAGCGCATTGCAAGTAAGCCTGTTGCACTTTCAACCCACAGCATGCCAAGGCAGCCTAAAGAGAAAAGACTTAAACCGATAAGTAGAATAGGCTTACGGCCCACTTTGTCAGAGAGCGGTCCCCAAAGTAATTGAGCAACAGCAAAGCCAAATAAAAAGATACTTAGGCTATTACTGATAGCGCCTTCGCTGATAGAGAGTTCACGTTGCATTATCCCAAATGCAGGCAAGTACATATCGATAGCTAAGTAACCCAACATACTCAGACCCGCTAGGTATACCATAAAGCTCATAGGTGTTTTTGATTGTGTGGCAGTTTTTGAATTCATTTTATTTTCTATGCTATGTGATGTAGAACATTTTATGTATTGTAACTAAGACCTATTTTACTTGTGAAACGGGAATATTTGGTTAATGCTGTGAAAAATTTTCAAAGGAATAAACTCTATGTGGTCAGAATACTCTTTAGAAGTTGTCGATGCAGTCGCAAGAACAGGAAGTTTTAGCTCCGCTGCTCAAGAATTGCACAGAGTGCCCTCCGCCGTTAGTTACACTGTTCGGCAATTAGAAGAATGGCTTGCCGTTCCTTTATTTGAGCGTCGCCACCGTGATGTGGAATTAACCGATGCAGGTAAAATTTTCATCAAAGAAGCGCGATCTGTTATCAAAAAAATGAATGACACTCGACACCTTTGTCAACAGGTTTCTAATGGGTGGCGAGGACAATTTAGTATAGCCGTTGATGGCATTGTGAAACCCGAAAGAACACAACAGCTTATTCTCGATTTTTATCGTCATTTTCCTGATATTGAGCTGTATGTCTACCCTGAAGTGTTTAATGGTGTATGGGATTCCTTAGTTAATGGTCGAGTTGACTTAGCTATTGGCGCAACAAGAGCATCGCCTATAGGAGAACGTTATAGCTTTAGAGATATGGGCTTTATGCCTTGGCGCTGTGTGTGTCATGTTGATCATCCCTTAGCAAAAGCACAACATCCATTAACGGATGATGAAATGCGACCTTATCCTAGTTTATGCTTAGAAGATACTTCAAGGAGTTTGCCAAAACGTGACACGTGGGCGTTAAATAATCAACGAAGAATGGTTGTGCCTACTTGGGGGATGGGGCTTGAGTGCTTATTAGCAGGATTATGTGTCGGTATGGTGCCTTGGCATCGAGCGGAAACATTAATTGCACAAGGTAAGCTTGTTACATTAGAACTTGCGCAACCATTGCCAGACAGCCCATGCTGCCTGACGTGGGTCGATAAAAGTGAATCGCCCGCTTTGACGTGGTTGTTAGATTATCTTGGAGATAGCCAGACCTTAAATGAGGAATGGCTTCGCTAGAAATCAGGGTGCTGAATAATAATTATCGACGGTAGTCGATAAAAGGGCCATCAGCAACTGAACGGCGCTCAACTAATCTTGGATGAACCTCGATGGTTTGAGCGTCTTCGCGTTTACTTACGATGCGATCAAGCAGCATTGATAATGCCATCTGACCTAATCGCTCTTTTGGCTGGTGGACGGTGGTTAATGCGGGTGTAAAATAGCGAGCGTTACGAATATTATCGTAACCCACAATCGAAATATCAAAAGGAACACGTAAACCTAACTCATCGGCGGCACAAATTGCCCCCATAGCCATCACATCACCACCACAAAAAACAGCCGTAGGACGTTGTTTCTGGCTTAGCATTTGGCACATCGCTTTGTAACCTGATTCTGGCTCAAAGTCTCCTTGTACAATCCATTCATCTTTTACGGTGATTTTGGCTTCTTCCATTGCTTTTAAAAAGCCTTGTAAGCGACCACCCCCCGTATTGCGTTCTAATGGGCCTGGAATGATACCAATATCACGATGACCACGTTCAATAAGGTAACGACCCGCAATGTATCCGCCCTGAAATGCATTATCAATAATGGTATCAGTGAAGTCACCGCGTGCTTTACCCCAATCCATGACAACCATTGGAATATTACGGTAACCTTCCAACAAAGAGAGAAGGTGATCGGGATATTCAGAACACATCACTAATAATCCATCAACGCGTTTTTGTGCCAACATAGCTAAATAGGCTTTTTGTTTATCGAGATTATTATGTGAATTGCATAAAATAAGTGTGTAGCCTTTGCTATAACAACTATTTTCAACGGCTTCAATCACTTCAGCAAAGTAAGGAGCTTCGCTGGACGTGGCTAACAGGCCAATAGATTTGGTATGATTGACTTTTAAACTACGCGCAACGGCGCTAGGCGAATAATTTAATTCTTTAATAGCAGCCCAAACTGCTGCCCGTGTGTTCTCAGCAACAAAACGTGTTTTGTTGATCACATGAGAAACAGTCGTGGTTGATACGCCTGCGCGTTTTGCCACGTCTTTTATTGTTGCCATGGTGTGGAAAACTCCTGACCTTCATTGGTCTGTTTTATCTAATTTTATGGTTTAACTGCCAGTATAGTCATACATAGGGCAAACACTGGCAATAATTTAGCGATTAGCTGTGAATTTTGTATGATCTAGCTCAAAAGTGAAAGTATTAATCAATGTTATAAATTGTGCACTGGTCGCTATTTTAGCAAATATTGATATGTGATAATAATTACCCATGACAAGGTTATGGTTAATAACGTGTATTATAATCATTTTGAGGGAGAATAGATGGATACGGATCTGAAATTTGGTTTGAGTACAGCAGTAGCAGCACTTGTTATGATCGTCTTATTTTCAACTATGATGTTCTAATCACTGCTTTATAAAATATCCGATTAATTTAAGTTATAAATTATCGAATATCTGAATATAACAAAGGGCTGAAGGCCCTTTGTTATTATGTCACCAAAAATGAATCTTAATTACTCATCTTTGATTATCACATGCAATTAAGCCAGGTTAGCGTCAACAAAAGACCAGTTAACCAGTGCCCAGAACTCTTCTAAATATTTAACGCGAGCGTTACGGTAATCGATGTAGTAAGCATGTTCCCATACATCAACAGTTAACAGAGGTTTGTCTTCACCTGAAACTGGTGTTGCTGCGTTAGATGTATTAACAATCGCCAGAGAACCATCTGCTTTTTTAACGAGCCAAGTCCAACCTGCACCGAAGTTTTTTGCGGCCGCATCGTTAAATTGTTTTTTGAACTCTTCAAAAGAGCCAAATGCATTGTTGATTGCATCAGCAGTTTTACCTGTTGGCGCGCCGCCAGCGTTTGGTGCTAAGCAATTCCAGTAGAAAGTGTGGTTCCATACTTGAGCAGCATTATTGAAGATACCGCCATCAGTAGATTTGATAATTTCTTCTAAAGATTTGCTTTCTAAATCAGTGCCTTTAACCAGATTGTTCAAGTTGGTTACGTAGGTTTGGTGGTGTTTGCCATAGTGATATTCTAAGGTTTCTTTAGAAATATGTGGCTCAAGAGCATCTAACGCATAAGGTAATTTTGGTAATTCGAAAGACATTGCGTACTCCTTTATACTATCTATTTCGGGTTTTGTGCCTAAAATCACTTCATCTAAATTGATAAAATGAGGCAAATGAATCACTAATTTGTTGCTATTTTGCTAATTATTTTAACAAAAATTTACTGAAATAACAGCTAAATATCTTTTATCTATAATTATAAGCCATATAGATTAGTTATACTCATAAGACTATAACTCATAGAGCATCTCGTAAAGTAGTAAACATAGATGGTGATAATAGAAAGTATTATTGATTATGGCTCGATGATAAGCGTATACAACATTTTCACTACAACTAAGAATAGAAATAATGCAAATATTTGGCGAACTCTTGGTATGGGAAGTCGATAAGCAACTTTTACGCCAACAGGCGCGAAGATCACACTGGTAATACTTATTCCGATCAAGGCAGGTAAATAAATAAAACCTAAGTAATAGTCATTAATATTTGTTTGATTCCAACCGTAAATGATCCCCATAATTGTCCCTATAGAAGCAATGATGACACCAATCATTGATGATGTTGCAATGCATTTACGAGTATTAAAGCCCCAATGACTTAACAGAGGGATTGTTATCGTGCCACCTGCAATTCCGATAAAGCTTGATATAAAACCAATTAATGTGCCACCACTCGTTAAAGCGGGTTTTGAAACAATGGGGTCTTTTACGTTTTCGATACGTTCAGACTCTTTCTTTTTAGTTAATAACCCATAAATGGTGTATACCATAAAAATACAGAATACGATCTGTAATATCGTATTTGACATTTTTTGTACAAAAAATGTACCCACTAGCATACCGATAAGCGTACCAATAGCTAATAAAGGAAATTGCTCCCATAAAATAGCGTTGCGTTTATGGTGAGAATA
This sequence comes from Proteus sp. FME41, assembly GCF_014897315.1. Lineage (GTDB taxonomy): Bacteria > Pseudomonadota > Gammaproteobacteria > Enterobacterales > Enterobacteriaceae > Proteus. The sequence goes on from NZ_JABUYL010000001.1 coordinate 493,602, forward strand.
GGCTGACGAGGCCGTTGAGAAAATAATAACGGAAAATGAAGTCGATAAGGCTATTTTCATCACCATATCAGTAGGAATTGCTTGCTGGCTTACCACATACATAACTACGGGAACAATGATTGCGCCCCCCCCAATTCCAAGCAAACCAGCAAAAAAACCGGTAACACATCCGACGAAGAGAAACAGCAGAATCATGTCCATAATAAAGACTCAGTAATATGTAGTATGTAAAGAGTTAGATAATGTCAGATTCTCCTTATAAATAAAATTCAATTTATACAGGAATACTACAATGAATAATCAACAACTCACTCATAATAATTACCTTTAAGATCGCTATTAGCCGAAATAAAGGTATGGATGGTTGTGTGAATAATGTGAAATGATAAAATATTCTTACGTTAGGTTTGATTTTTTATGTTTTTATAATGAAATAACATGTAATTAATAAATATTTTTAATGTTTATGTAGCTTAGCTTTTAAATATTATTTTCATGCATAAGCCTTAAAAGGATAGGGTGAAATGAAAAAGGTCTATATGGTTATTGTCATAGTGACATTTTTAACAGGTTTTGGGTTCAGTAGTAATGAGCCATTAAAATTAGAGTTTGGCAGGTCAATAGATGATATTCCTTTTATAAAAGAAGGTATGTGTGATACAGAAGATGAGCTAGTTACCTGTATTTTTCGTAACCAATCCCCATTTGATAAAGATTCTGATAAAAATGCCTTAAAATTTTATAATGGAAAATTAATAGGTGTATATCAATCTTATTTTGGAGGAAATGATTTAGACTCTGTTTGTGCGCTATTAGCCCAAAAAGGGAAAAATATTTTTTCATTAGTTAAAGATAAAAAAATATTATTAACAGGAATAAATAACTGCAAAAATTTAGAAAAAATTGAAATTGAAAACGAAGATAATACGTTTGTTTTTTCTGAGCTAGAAGGCATTGAAGCTAAAGAGGGAAATATTGAAATATCGTACTCACATCAACCTTATTATCTATATATTTCTCGCACTACCTACGATACCTATTGACATTTACTTTCAATAAAAAGTAAAAAATCAGGAGACTAAAATGAGTTATAATGTTGCATTATTTGATTTTCCTATTCCATCTGATTTTGAAAAAGCATGTGATGTATTTGAACAGAATGAAGATGATGAAACGGTAAATATTAGCCCTTTAATGTTGAGCTTTTACCACGCTATTTCTCAGATTTTCCCTTGCATTTGTGATCTCTCTGATGAGGAAGAAGAGGACGGTATTTGGTGTGATGGGCCTCTGCGTAATAATTTTGAAGCTAAAATTCCTGTCATTGGCTTTGTTTATTCAAAAGTCGATGAAGCACTTCCTATTGTGATTAAAATAGCAAATGAAATGGGTATCTCGGTGCTTGATTGGCAGCAAGAAAGGGTTTTTAATACCCAATAAATAGACAATCTGACATAACGTTTAAATAATTTTTAATGGAGCGGTAAAACAATGCATGGATGTATTATCTTTAAAAGACTTTGTATAAATAAATTAACGAGAAATATATTTATTATCATATTATGCGGACTGCTAAGCAGTTGCAGTGTCTTTTATGGCGCGATGTGTAGCACAAGTATTTTATTTACCCCCTCTGAAGTTGAAGAGAAAATATTTATACCTGAGGCTGTTGTTGAACAACCGTATAACCAACAAATTGAAATAGGTAAATTTGTTGGTTTATCACCATACTTTATTGTTGAAAATCCGTCGTGGATCTCAGTGACATTAATGTCAAAAAATCAGGATGGAGACTTAATTCCATTAATAACAGAAAATGACTGGCAAAGTCATGTTACTCATCAGGAAAACCGACCGATAATCGTTGCTCATTTACAAGGAGTTGCCCCCAAAAGTGGCCTTGCCCGCATAAAAATAAAAGCGACTGTTGGGCGTACAATGTGTGGCACAACAGATCCTGTTTTTGCCTTACAACTAAAAGTGAGTCAAGTGCAATAAATATTATTGGGTATGAATAATGGGAAGTAAACCGCAACGATAGGTGGTGTCCACTTCCCATTTTTTAATGTGAAAAAATATATGACTGAATATACTCCAATAAAGAAACCTATGGCGTGTTTAAAATATGTTTTTATAATAAATTTTATATTTCAATCTGTATATTCAATCTGACAATATTAAATTCTCATAGGAAAGTATATTTTGGTCTCTAATTAAAACATAATCAGTGAGGTGTAAAAAACACTAAATAAATTAATGATAAATATAAGCTGATAAGAGAATAAATGGCTAATTATCTTAATTGGATGAGTTTTTTTATTTTTTTATAAAAATTTAGAACAGCAGGATTTTTCTTATTTTTAAAAATAATTGAAAAGTTATAGTGTGGCTTTTTATATTTCAATTATTATCAAATCAAAATTCAAACTATTTTAAAAAATTATATATTTCTCAATAATATTGTTAAGGACGTTGTTTTATTTAGCTAGAATAGTTATTAATCTCATTAAATCTATATTTTTATCTATCTTTTTTTGACTTTATAAAGGTATTTACATGAAAAAGAAAGTATTATTATTATCTATAATCATATTGTTGTCAGGGTGTAAAATAAACGAGGCTATTCGTTCTGTTAATAGTGCTGTAAACCAAATAGTTCCTTCAATGGAATCAGCGGTAACAGAAGCTAGTTATGCAGGAATATGTAAGGATTTTAGTGATAATGAAATAGCCGCTCAGAAAAAATGGAGAGGTAAGTGGGTTATTTTGGAAGGAAGAGTGACCACTATCACAAGTCTGGATGAAGTGGTTAGATACGACCTTTATAAACCAACACCACCTAAAGTCGTTGCTATTTCATTTAAAAATAAAATCAGTGCTTCATACACTTTAAAACCAAGTGAAGAAGATAATGTCCTTAAAATTAAGAAAGGACAAACGGTAAAAATAAAAGGTGAAATAACTGATATTACAAATGCATTGGGTTGCTTGATCCTTTTAGACAATGGAACCATACAGTAGTTAGCAATGTGGACTAAGCCAATCTGAGCATCGATACTTTCCCATGTAAAATGCTCTTAGCCTCTTAATTGAGGCTTTTTGTTTTGCCTATGCATTATCACCCATAAACAATGAATACTGAAAGTCGTGTTATGAAGTAAATACCTATTTTTATCGTATCTCTATTTATCTTTTCTAATCTTTTAGAAAAATATGTAACGTATTGATTTATTTATCACACATTATTTTCTTTGTTGTATATTCTCTCATTAATATCATCATGATGTAATGTTAATGCTTTGTTTTATATGGATAATTAAACTTATATAGAGCTTTCTAATATAAAGTGGTATTCTTCTTCCATGTTTTCCCCTATAAAGCATATCGAATATAAAAGGCTGTAAGGACGTAATAAATGACGACTATTGAAAAAATTGAACGCCAAATCAAAGAAAACCCAATTATTTTATACATGAAAGGTTCACCAAAATTACCAAGTTGCGGTTTTTCTGCACAGGCTGTTCAAGCACTTTCTGCTTGTGGTGAGCGTTTTGCGTATGTAGATATCCTACAAAACCCAGATATTCGTGCAGAATTACCAAAGTATGCACATTGGCCAACTTTCCCACAATTATGGGTAGATGGTGAATTAGTTGGTGGATGTGACATCATCTTAGAAATGTATCAACGTGGTGAATTACAAAAGTTATTGAAAGAGACTGCTGATAAATACCGCGGCGAAGAAGAAGCACAATAATTGATTTTTAAGGTTTCCTGTTTTTTATACTGAAACCAGTAAAGAGCAATCTGTTCTTCGAAAAAAAAGCCAGTTCACAATGTGTGAACTGGCTTTTTTGTTGTTCATAAATTCACGAGTAAGACGATATGTTCTAGGGGGTAGGTAATGGCCATCCACCGAGTTTTTTCCAACGATTAACTAACTCACAAAAAAGCAATGATGTGCGGTTAGTATCATACAACGCCCCATGAGCTAATTTACTATCAAAAGGAATGCCCGCAGTAATACATGCTTTAGCTAAAATCGTTTGCCCCAACACCAAACCACTTAAAGCTGCGGTATCAAAGGTGGCGAATGGGTGAAATGGATTACGTTTTAATCCTGCACGATCTGCTGCTGTCATGACAAAGCTATGATCAAAATTCGCATTATGAGCCACAATAATCGCACGATTACAATCTGCGTCTTTCATGCCCTTACGTACCATTTTAAAAATAGCATGCAGTGCTTCATATTCACTGACAGCACCACGTAGTGGGTTTGTTGGATCAATGCCTGTAAATTCTAAGGCCGCAGGTTCTAAGTTAGCACCTTCAAAGGGGTCAACGTGAAAATGTAGCGTGTTATCAGGTTTTAACCAGCCTTGTTCATCCATTTTTAATGTAATGGCAGCAATTTCAAGTAAACCGTCTGTTTTTGCATTAAATCCACCTGTTTCAACATCAATGACAACAGGATAGTAACCTCGAAAACGGTTACAAAGTTTATTGGGATTATTTATATCAGGCATCAAGTTGTACTTATCCGATGAGAATAGAGTATCGGAAATTAATAATAAGCAAGAGCCAGAAAGATAAATAAATTATGCCTTCTGGCTTAAATAAAAATCAGTTACCTAGTGCGTGACTTGCACTTTTGTTTTCGATGAGTTCAATTTTATACCCATCAGGATCTTCAACAAAAGCAATGACCGTTGAACCACCTTTTACAGGGCCTGCATCACGGGTAACATTTCCACCCGCCTGACGAATGGCTTCACAGGTTGCTGCAACATCATCAACACCCAATGCCACATGCCCAAAAGCAGTTCCCATTTCATAGCTGTTTACGCCCCAGTTATAAGTTAACTCAATAACCGCACCTGTGCTTTCATCCCCGTAACCAACAAAAGCTAACGAGTATTTATATTCCTCATTTTCGCTAGTGCGTAGAAGTTGCATACCTAGAACTTGGGTATAAAAATCGATAGAGCGTTGTAAATCGCCTACACGGATCATGGTATGAAGTACTCGCATATAAACCTCACGTATTTTTTTAATGATTAAACCCTACAGATAAACTGATGGCGCAGTACTATAACGCGTTCAAGCCCTAAAGTTCAATTTTACTACGTCACTAACAGTTTAATGGGAAGTGTGCAGATAATATCTCTATTAACTATACTCTATAGTAGCAAACAATAGGGGGGGGAAATCAAATGCAAGAACAATTAGAAATTTTTGATATTCCTAGTCCTTGCATTGGACGTTGTGAAATGAACGCACAAGGATATTGCATAGGGTGTTATCGGAATCGGCAAGAACGGTTTAATTGGTCAACAATGAGTCAGCAAGATAAACGGAATATATTACGCCTTTGCCAGCAACGTTATTTAAGAAAGTCAAAAAAAGGGGAAGCTTCAATAGAAAAAGAAAATAATCAACTCACTTTATTTTAAAAATTATACTTATTTTTTAATATTAAAATAATAATTAGCTATTCACTTAATTCATATTCGGTATTTATTATAGTTAGGTGGTTTATTATTTTTTCTTTATTAATACAATCATGTCATTTTAAAACATTCTCAGAGGTTATTTTTTATAATTGCATGATAATAAAGGTGTTTTTTTGTTTGATGATATTATCCGTGAAATAATAATTATTATTATGTAAAAAAATATAGATTAGTTTTTATAACAAGGTTATTCTTTATGAACTTTCGCTCTTGGAAAGAATATGATTAAATTAAGCCTGTAAAATAATTACTTATCTAATAAATAGAATATATAACTATATTGTAATTAAAAGTAATCTTTTAATTAAAAAGAATAGATAATATTGTATTTAAAATGAATATCTAGTTTTTGTAATAAGTTGACTGAAATGCTAATTAAGGAGAGATAAGTGGAATCAACATTAGGAGCTGATTTATCGCGTTTAGTTCGATTATGGCGCGCTTTAATTGATCATCGTCTCAAGCCATTAAAATTAACCCAAACCCATTGGGTCACCTTGTATAATATTAGCCAATTACCCCCCGAGCAGTCACAAATTCAATTGGCTAAAGCAATAGGAATAGAACAGCCATCTTTAGTGAGAACATTAGATCAACTGGAAGAAAAAAAATTAATCTGCCGGCATACTTGTACAAATGATCGTAGAGCAAAACGTATAAAATTAACGAAAGAGTCAGAGTTTTTTATTAGTGAGGTTTATACTGTCATAGAACAGACGAGACAAGAAATATTAGGTGATATCCCACGAGATGAAATTGAAAAACTAATGAGTACGATTAAAAAATTAGAAAAAAATATAAATAGATTAAATGACTAATAATTTCAAATTTAATATATAATCTGTTTAAATAAAGATTAATTACCATTGTGATAATAATTGAGATGTGATTTATTATATGAAGTTAATAAATAGATAGGTTATGTATTAAATCTCTCTTTAAATTAGTTATTGTTAAGTCATAATAAACAGGCAACGTTTGAGTTGCCTGTTTTTGTTATTTATTTGTCATTTATTAACGAGGAGAAACTGTCAAGTTATTTCCGTTACCAATCACGGCAACACGCTGACCTTGGCTATAAACTGTGTTATCTGCTTTTTGAACGATAGCAACAGTTTTACCGCTATCTAAACGTACTTCAATTTGAACACCTTTCGTGGTGTTTAATGCGCCTTGTGCTTGTTGTCCTGCCATACCACCCGCAATTGCCCCTGCTGCCGTTGCAAGGTTACGGCCAGTACCACCACCAATTGTGTTACCTAACATACCGCCGAGAACAGCACCACCAATAGCACCTAAAATATTCTCATCACTACCAGCTTGAATATTAACCGAACGAACAGAAACAATGGTACCGTAAGTAATATTTTGTGCTTGTTTCGCCTGACTTGCAGTGTAAGTATCACCTGATAGTGAACTTGTATTCACACAACCAGTAAGAACAGTCATTGTAAAAAGACCAATAAGTAAATGCTTAAACATAATTACTCCTAAAGAAAATCCGAGGTAAATGGCTCAGATTACACCTATGTTGTTTAGTATCAGTTATAGACTATTTTTGCGAGTGTCACACTGATTTTAATAATATATAGCTTACTATATAGTAAAGACCGACAGTAAAAACAGAAGAGATTTCTGAAAAAAGAGAATATAACATTATATGTTAAAAATTTGCATCATCTTGATTATAAGGAAAAGAACATGAGAGCAGGGCGATACATTGGCGTGATGTCTGGCACAAGCTTAGATGGTGTTGATGTTGTATTAGCTGCAATCAGTAATAAGTTTGTTGCACAACAAGCAAATCACTTTCTGCCTTATCCGCAGCCTTTACGCCAACGCATTTTAGCTGTTTGCCAAGGACAACCTACTACTTTGCATGAAATCGGCTTATTAGATGCTCAATTAGGTGAGCTCTATGCTCAAGCGATTATAGAGTTACTTGCAAAAGTAAAACTCAGTGCAAGCGATATTACAGCGATAGGGTGCCATGGACAGACAGTTTGGCATGAGCCTGAAAGTGATATGCCCTTTACGATGCAAATTGGTGATAATAATCGTGTAGCTGCATTAACGGGAATTACAACTGTTGGTGATTTTCGTCGTCGAGATATTGCTTATGGTGGACAAGGCGCGCCGTTAGTACCCGCGTTTCACCTTGCTGTATTAGGACACCCCATTGAAAAACGTATTATTCTAAATGTTGGGGGGATCGCTAATATTTCATTGTTATTGCCAGGTGTTGCCGTTAAAGGATATGACACAGGCCCTGGTAATATGTTGTTGGACAGTTGGAATTGGATACATAACCAAACACCTTATGATGATAATGGACAGTGGGCTGCAACAGGAAAAGTAAACCTTCTTTTATTAAAGGATATGCTTTCAGATCCTTATTTTTCACGTTCAGCGCCTAAAAGTACTGGGCGAGAATATTTCAATACACAATGGTTAAACTATCATCTTGCAAGAGTACCGAATGTTTTCCCTGAAGATGTACAAGCAACCTTAGTCGAATTAACCACTATCAGTATTGTACAACAAATACAATTAAGTGGGGGATGTGAACGCCTTTTAGTTTGTGGTGGTGGGGCAAGAAATGGGCAAATTATGCATCGTTTAGCCTCATTATTACCCGGTACAGAAGTGGCACCAACAGACAAATATGGTTTAAGTGGCGATGATATGGAAGCCCTTGCATTTGCTTGGTTAGCTGCTCGAACAATCGCGAATGAATCTGGAAATTTACCTTCTGTAACAGGGGCATCAAGAGAAACTGTTTTAGGGGCGATTTACCCTACAAATCCTCGTTAAGCGTGATATGCTGAATGCAGTTTCTCAAAAGAGAGAGTGAAAAATGACAGAACTTGATTTTATTGATGTTGCAGATTTACGTCGTGAATATATGAACGGCGGATTACGACGTCATGAATTAACTGAGCAGCCATTAGTTTTGTTTGAAAAATGGCTAAAACAGGCTTGTGAGGCACGATTGAGTGATCCTACTGCAATGTGTGTTGCTACTGTTGATGAAAATGGGCAGCCCTATCAGCGTATCGTGTTGTTAAAGCATTTTGATGAAAAAGGGTTGGTTTTTTACACCAACTTAGGCAGTCGCAAAGCAAGTCATTTAGAACATAATCAAAAAGTTAGCTTGTTATTTCCTTGGTATCCTTTAGAAAGACAAGTCTGTTTTTTAGGGAAAGCGGAAAAACTTTCTACTATTGAAGTATTGAAATATTTTCATAGTCGCCCTAAAGATAGCCAAATTGCAGCGTGGGCTTCTCAACAGTCTTCTCGTATTTCAGCAAGAGGGGTGTTAGAAAGTAAATTCATGGAATTAAAGCAAAAATTTCAAAACGGAGACATTCCATTACCGAGTTTTTGGGGGGGGTATCGTGTGACTTTTGAGTCTGTTGAATTTTGGCAAGGACGAGAAAATCGTCTACACGATCGTTTTATCTACCAAAAATCACCACAGGGATGGAATATCGAACGATTAGCACCTTAATGGTGTACTGATAAATTTGCATAAAAAAGTCTTTTTCTACTGGTACTTAACGTAGTGGCGCTTTATGCTATACCACTTGTGTTTCACTTATATTTTAAATAGACAAAAAACAATAAACCGATGGAGTCATTGATGTCTAGCAAGAACCTAATCACACAATTGCAGGAGCGTGGGCTAATTGCTCAGGTCACGGATGAGGCAGCTTTAGTAGAGCGTTTGGCGCAAGGTCCTATCGCCCTCTATTGTGGCTTCGATCCTACCGCTGATAGCCTGCACTTGGGGCATTTGGTTCCTTTGCTGTGTTTAAAACGATTCCAACTAGCCGGGCACAAGCCTGTGGCGTTGGTGGGTGGTGCAACGGGTCTGATTGGAGATCCTAGTTTTAAAGCCACCGAGCGCAAACTGAATACCCAAGATACTGTTCACGAGTGGGTCGCTAAAATTCGTAAGCAAGTGTCGCCTTTCTTAGATTTCGACAGTGGTGAAAACAGTGCGGAATTAGCAAACAACTATGACTGGTTTGGTCAAATGGATGTGCTGACATTCCTGCGTGATATCGGTAAACACTTCTCTGTGAACCAAATGATCAACAAAGAAGCGGTTAAACAGCGTTTAAACCGTGATGATGTTGGTATCTCTTTTACTGAATTCGCCTATAACCTATTACAAGCTTATGACTTCGCGTCATTAAATACGCATTTAGGTGTTGAATTACAAATCGGTGGCTCTGATCAGTGGGGTAATATTACTTCAGGTATCGATTTGACTCGTCGTTTCAATCAGAAACAAGTATTTGGTATGACTGTACCTCTAATTACTAAATCTGATGGAACCAAATTCGGTAAAACAGAAGGTGGTGCGGTTTGGTTAGATCCTAAGAAAACAAGCCCATACAAATTCTACCAATTCTGGATTAATACAGCAGATGCTGATGTTTATCGCTTCTTAAAATTCTTCACCTTTATGAGTATAGATGAAATTAATGCTCTTGAAGATGAAGACAAAAATAGCGGTCAAGCACCTCGTGCTCAACGTGTATTAGCTGAACTTGTAACGCGCTTAGTTCATGGTGAAGAAGGTTTAGTTGCGGCTAAACGCATTACAGAAAGCTTATTCTCTGGTGCGATTGCAGATTTAACTCAAGCTGACCTTGAACAATTAGCACAAGATGGTATGCCAACAATTGAGCTAGAAAAAGACAGTGATTTGCAACAAGCATTGGTTAACGCAGAATTAGTACCTTCTCGTGGTCAGGCTCGTACAATGATCGGCTCTAACGCTGTTTCAATTAATGGCGAAAAACAAGACAACCCTGAGTATGTCTTTGAAGAAAAAGATTTCTTATTTGGTCATTACTCCATTTTACGTCGTGGTAAAAAACACTACTGCCTCGTTATCTGGAAATAATTGACAGTAAAGGGCAGCTAATGAGTTGCCCTTTTTCTTAATAATAATAAATAAACGTATATACCTCGCCTATGATGATAAAGCTTGGGTGTTGTGTGTATTCACAATAATCGGTTTATGTCATGAAAAATATACTCTCTATTCAATCTCACGTTGTTTTCGGTCATGCTGGTAACAGTGCCTCTGAATTTCCTATGCGCCGCATGGGAGTAAATGTCTGGCCTTTAAATACCGTTCAATTTTCAAACCACACACAATATCCAGAAAAATGGACAGGCTGTGTCATGTCAGCAGAACACATCACTGACATTGTTGACGGTATTGCCGCCATCGGCAAACTCTCACAGTGCGATGCCGTGTTAAGTGGTTATTTAGGATCGGCTGAGCAGGGCTTGCGTATTGTTGATATCGTCAAAAAAGTGAAACAAGCTAATCCTAACGCATGGTATTTTTGTGATCCGGTAATGGGACATCCTGAGAAAGGTTGTATTGTGCCGCCTGAAGTGTCTGGCGTGCTGTGTGAAGAATCTCTCCCTATTAGTGACATTATTGCACCTAATTTATTAGAACTTGAAACTTTAGCGGGTGGAAAGGCTTTACATAATGTTGATGAATGTGTGAATGCCGCACGCGAATTGTGCCAACGAGGCCCTAAAATTGTGTTGGTTAAACATTTATCTCGTGCAGGTTATCGTCATGATCGATTTGAAATGTTGCTAGTCACTGCAGAACATAGTTGGCATGTAAGTCGCCCATTGGTTGATTTTGGTGAGCGCCAACCTGTAGGTGTTGGTGATTTAACCAGTGGTTTAATGCTGGTGGATTTACTCAAAGGTATAGAGTTACAAACGGCATTAGAACATGTTGCGGCAGCGGTTTATGAAGTAATGTTAAAAACTAAAGAAATGAATGAGTACGAACTGCAACTCGTTGCAGCTCAAGATCAAATGGTACACCCAACACATAGATTCTGTGCAACACAGATAGATTAATTGCAATAAAATACATTTAATTGAAATAAGAACGGAGGCTTAATCGTTTCCGTTTTTAGTAAGTTTTCTATATTTTTGAAATCAATATCCTATTATTCCAGTAACGTAATTTCCCTGAGTACTTTTTTTATTCCACCACCCAATCTTATTTTACTTAATCCATAATGAGCAAATGCTTTAGCCTTATCAATATCATTTTTCGCTAACCAATATTTGGCACAAATATGACTTAAGGAAACTTGGGTTATTGTCTGTGTTAAATAAGTAGGTAAAAGGGCCTTTTCTATCATGATTGGTGTTATAGGTGAAAATACATCATCAATCGATAAAAAATGATCAAAAAAATCAGTTATCTTTGTTTTAAATAGTGTTTCTATAAAATGATAATCATGGATTGTATCGATGCTAAAACCGCCTTCAGAATGGATCCTAAAACGAATAAATGCATCGATTTCTTTATGAGAAAAGGGGGATAGATTAGGAATAATAGGAGAAACACCTAAGTTAATAAAATATTTATCACCTGTTGTTTTTCTCTGTATATTTACTGATTTGATAAAGAAGTTAGATGATTGGTAAACATTAATATTATTGATTTTGATAAAACCTTGTTTAACAAAAAGTTGGCTAAATTCATTCATCACTATCGCTCACCATAAACGCGGATCACTTCACAGGTATTAATATCTAAATCAACATTAATCCTACCTGAATTACCTGCTGTTGCATTCATCCAATTATTTTGAGTTATTTCTTATTGGTAGAAGTGGATCGTATAAAACGATTGTCCATTTTGAGTGTGAATTTTGTCTTCAAACTCAATATAAGGGTTTTCTATTTCAACGCTTCTCGCGTGAGTAATATCACTGTATTTCACTGTATTTCACTGTTTCGATCGCTTTTAACAAAAAATGTGTATGTTTTTTATCCATTTTTACAATGTATTTTAATTCCATTTATGTATTAACTCGCTATGGCTTAATGACTTTTTAGATATAGATATAAAAATGTTTTACTTTAGATAACCACATTTATTGTCTGTACGTTTAAAAGAGAATAGCTCAGGTAAATTGATTTTACTTGAGCTATTTAAATTTAAAAGGATCAATGATTACTCTTTAATTAATCCTTCAGTGACTAGCGCGCTGTGTACATTAGGTCGTTGTGCAATGTGTTTTAGGTAGTTCTGTAAGTGTGTTAAATCAGTTAAATCTAAACCAACATGAGGTGCCCATTGGCTTAATGTAAATAAATAAGCATCAATCACCGTAAAATGTTCACCACATGCACATTTATGTTTGCTCAATACATCATCAATATAAGCAAACTTACTTTTTAATTTAGTTTTAACTACAGGCAGATAGCTTTCAGGTGTATCAGGTGAAAATAACGGGCTATAACCTTTATGCACTTCGCTCGCAAGAAAGTTCAACCACTCAATTTGATGGTAACGTTCTAATGTTTTTGGAGGGGCAATTAAGTTTCTATCAGGTTTTAAATCTGCAAGGTATTGAACAATTGCAACACCTTCCGTCAAAATATCACCATTATCTAATTGAAGAACAGGAACTTGTCCTTTGGGGTTGATAGTTAGGAAATCTTTACCTGATTCTGTTTTTTTAGCACGTAAATCGATACGCTCAATAGAAAAATCTAGGCCTGTTTCACGTAAGACGATATGAGGGGAAAGTGAGCAACTACCCGGTGTGTAGTACAATTTCATATTGAATAGCTCCCTATCAATAAAGTGGTGATAATGATTTACAGAGGTCAAAAATTATCTTCATTAACTTAAGATAATAAGAGGTTCTAAGAAATTAGCAAACTCAAATGATGCGAATAAAAAAGGCTTTTGTAAATCTGTGAACAAGGCTGTTAATTACAGAATTAGATACTCCTTATATTTATAATATATAAAGAGTATCTAATTACAATTCTTCAAATGAGGGTAGGAATGAAATATCAAGATAATAAATTTCGGGTTTTCTTTTATCAACATAGACTGTAACGAACTCTCTATTAATATAAGGAGTAGGATCAAAAAAAAGATAACCACTTTTATAACGAATTAAACGATTGTTTAATGTGTCATGATAATCTGCAATAATTTGATAAGGTGAACGGTGATTAATCCGAAGATTATTATTAATAATAATTTCAGATATTTTTACATTAATAGGCATACCATCACGTTTCAATCGTTGATTTCTTGATGCTCTTCTTCTGATAAAATACAAAGGGATAAACCCTGTTGAGGCAAATACGAATCCAAAAACACTTAAGATAGTCCCTGCACCATATAAGCCTAGAAAGTTATTAATTGTTGCTTTTTGTGGATCATTAGGTAGATAAATAATACTAATGTTTTCACCAAGATGATAGCGAGAGTGGCTACTCCCCTCTGGTGAGCGAAATATGATTTCTCTATTATCTTCGGTATTAAATTTAATAATAGGGTGATAAATACTTCCGTTATCAGAAGACTTACTCATGCTCAGGTCAATAACAACACCCGTTGTTTCTGTTCCATTTCTTACTAAATTTAATTCTGATTTGAATACAAATAAAGCGACAATAAAAATAATCACACCAATAATAGCAAAGATATAAAACAGGAATTTAAATTTCTTCATACATTAAATCCTTTTATTAATATGTCACTATTTTATCTTTAACAAAAGAAAAGATTATAGGAATAAACTAAAAAATGTCATATGAAATGAAAAAATAATTGTATTTTGTGATAATAAAAAAGCCAACCTTCATTCTGGGGGCTGGCTTTTATTATGTGTAAACAGAATTATTTCAGTTCTAATTCATTCATTGCAGCGATACTAAAGCCACCATCTACGTGAATGATTTCACCTGTAATACCGCCTGATAAATCAGAGCATAAGAATGCAGCAGTATTACCTACATCTTCAGTTGTTACAGTGCGACGTAGAGGGGTTACTGATTCGCAATGGCTTAACATTTTACGGAAATCTTTGATACCAGATGCCGCTAATGTGCGGATTGGACCTGCAGAAATGCCGTTAACACGAATGCCTTCAGGACCCATCGCGTTTGCCATGTAACGAACGTTAGCTTCTAAAGATGCTTTAGCCAGACCCATCACGTTATAGTTAGGGATGGCACGTTCTGCACCTAAATAAGTCAATGTTAATAGCGCAGAGTTTGGATTTAGCATTTCACGGCTTGCTTTAGCCATCGCAACAAAGCTGTACGCACTAATGTCGTGAGCAATTTTAAAGCCTTCACGAGTGACAGCATTAACATAGTCGCCATCTAATTGGTCAGCAGGAGCAAAACCGATAGAGTGAACAAAACCATCGTATTTAGGCCAAACTTTTGCAAGTTCTGCATACATGATATCGATGCTTTCATCTTTTGACACATCACATTCTAATACGATATTTGAGCCTAATGATGCTGCAAATTCTTCAACGCGTGGTTTCAGTTTTTCATTTTGGTATGTAAATGCAAGTTCTGCACCTTGGTCACGCATAGCTTTGGCAATACCATAAGCAATTGATAATTTACTAGCAACACCAGTAATAAGAATGCGTTTGCCGGTCATAAAGCCCATAGCTGTATCCTTGTTTTTTCGTAAATCGCGATAATAACATCATTCACAGTTTTATTTATCTGTTCGGTTATCACGCTTATTGTTAATAAACGTGGCTGATTCTACCACGACATTTGTAAATTTGTTTAATTTCCCTAGCACCTCCGAGGAGTTAAGGAAAAAGGGTGAAATAATGTGCAATTAACATAATACTTATATTGTTTACACTTAAGGCAAATCTTGGCGCCAAGCTTCTGCTGTTAGGGCTTCACCAAAATGGCTTGCAACTAATCGACGAGTGACTTCATGTAAAGGTGAGGCAAGCACTTCTGCCGTATTACCTCGTTCAACCACTTCACCATTATCCATCACAATAATTTTATCGCTAATATGTTTGGTCATACCTAAGTTTTGTGTCACATAAATATAGGCAATGTCATGCGTCTCTTGCAGTTCTAACATTAAATTTATAATTTGTGATCGTAATGACATATCTAATGATGCTATTGCCTCATCAGCAATAATCACTTGAGGTTGTAAAATTAAGGCTCTTGCAAGCGCAATCCGTTGACGCTGACCCGATGCAAACATATGAGGATAGTAATTAGCATGTTCGGGCAAAAGGCCAACTTGACGTAACGTTTGATAAATTCGCTTTTCACGTTCTATGGCACTTAATTCGGTATTAAGGCGTAAAGGAATATCTAATGTTTGCCCTATACGCTGGCGAGGATTTAAAGAGTTAGTGGGATCTTGAAATATCATTCTAATTCGTTGACTACGATAAGGGTAATCACCAAATGTAAGTTGATGCCCATTAATAAAGATATCACCGCCTGTAGGTTCTGTTACCCCCGATAACATTCTTGCCAATGTTGATTTTCCTGAACCATTAGCGCCAATAATGGCTAATGTTTGCTTAGGTTCAAGTGTAAAGCTAACTGGTTTTACGGCTTCTAATTGCTGGCGTCGAAATAATCCAGTGCGATAGCGAAATGTTTTTGATAGATTTTTTACCTCAAGCAGTTTATCGAACATCAGTTGGCTCCACATTTAACGGGAAGTGACACGCCACAGCATGGGTTTTAAATAAACGTAATCGAGGGGCTTCAATACATTGGCGTTGAGCATAAGGACAACGAGGGCCTAAACGACAGCCAACAGGCAAATGTTCAAGAGAGGGAATGGCGCCGGGTAATGTATTTAAACGGCTTTTATGTACCAATGAGTTAGTGAAATCAGGAATAGAGCGAATTAATGCTTGAGTATAAGGATGATAAGGTGTCACGAGTAATTCATCAGGTGGGGCAGTCTCAACGGTTTGACCACAATACATAACGGTAATTTTATTGGCTAATTTACTTATCCATTGTAAATCATGGCTAATCAAAAGAATGGTCATATTATTATTTTGATTAAGACGAGTCAGTAAGCGAAATATTTGTGTTTGTGTTGCAGGCTCCATCGCGTTAGTGGGTTCATCCGCAATCAATAATCGAGGTTGATTGGCAATAGCGATGGCAATCATCACTTTTTGGCATTCACCTTCTGTTAATTCATAAGGATAACTGCGCATAATATCTTTGTGATCTTTAATACCTACACGGTGTAACAATTCAATTGCACGACGTTTTCGCCAATGAAAGCGTTGCCACCAATGTCCTTTATATGTCCAACCAGGAATAGCTTGAATCAGTTGTTGTTCGATTTTTGTAGCAGGATCAAGGCAAGATTGAGGTTCTTGGAAAATCATTGAGATATTATGGCCAATAACACGACGTCGCGCTCTTGGCGATAATTTAAGTAAATCAATATCATCAAATCGGAAGCGATCGGCTGTTACACTAATATTATCTTTAGTGACACCACAAATGGCTTTTGCAATTAAACTTTTACCTGATCCTGACTCACCAACAAGGCCTCTCACTTCACCTTCATTTAAGGTGATCGAAACACGATCGACGGCTTTAACTGGGCCATCGGGTGTCATAAATTCAATGGTTAAATTGCGTATATCTAATAAAGGCATTATTCAACTCCCTCATTTATGGCACGCTGTAAACCATCACCGAGTAGGTTCACCAATAAAACACTTATCATAATTGTTGCGCCTGGAATTAACACTGTCCATGGGGCGACATAAATAAGTTCGAGTGAATCGCCTAACATGGCTCCCCATTCAGGTGAAGGAAGCTGAGCGCCTAAATTGAGAAAACCTAAGGCAGTAATATCAAGAATAGCAATCGAGAAAGCCCGCGTTAATTCAGAAACCAATACCGGCGTAATATTAGGCAGTACGGTATACCATAAAATAGAAATATTGGATGCGCCATCAAGCCGAGAGGCAATGACATACTCTTTATTTAATTCATCATTGACTGCAGAATAAATCATCCTAACTAAACGGGGTAGTAATGCCAGCCAAATTGCTATCATGGCATGACCAAGGCTTGTTCCTACAAACGCCACGACAATAATAGCCAGTAGCAATGAGGGAATCGATAATAAAGTGTCTAAAATATGATTGAGAATGGCAGATTTTAAGCCATGTGTCATTCCGGCAACGCAGCCAATAATTAAGCCCATTAATGTTGCTGCAAAGGTGACGATAAACGCCCCCCCAAAGGTCATGCTTGTCCCAATTAAAATCCGACTAAAGACATCACGCCCCAAGTCATCAGTACCAAAAAAATAGGAAACATTCCCATTTTGATACCAAGATGGTGGTGTTAACTGGTGACCGAAAAATTGTTGATCAAGAGCATAAGGCGCAATATAGGGACCAATAACACTCAAGATTAAGAGAAAAAGTACACCGTAAAACCCTACCATTGAGATAACGTCTTTAGAAAAACATTGCCAAATCACTGCTGCCGGTGTGGGTGTTTTTTTCTCTTTATAAAATTGGCTATCTAAAGGCATATCCCACCTTGTGTTTCATTGGGTTGCTCATTGCACCCACAATATCGGATAACACATTCACAATAATAACCATTGAACCCACTAACATTACACCCGCAGAAATCGCAGAGTAATCTTGTTGGCGGATTGCTGTTACTAACCAGCGACCCAGTCCAGGCCAGTTAAATACAATTTCTGTCACCATCGTAAGGGTTAGCATGGTAGAGAATTGTAAGCCTAATTTAGGGATGATTGGGGGTAAAGCATTATGGAGAATATGACGACGAATAATTGTAAAACGTGAGAGGCCTCGAGTTGCGGCGGCTTTCACATAGTTCTCTGACATAATTTCTTCTGTACTGTTACGCATTAATCGAATAACTTCGGTCGTAGGGGCGATAGCCAGTGTTGTTACAGGTAAAATCAGATGTTGTAACACGTTAACTATCATTTGCTGGCGATAAGGTGAGTCTGATAACCAAGCATCAACGAATGCAATACCCGTAATAGACTGTAAATTATAAAGTAGATCAATACGACCAGAGACAGGAAGCCAACCGAGTTTTAGTGAAAAGAAAAGTGTTAATAATAAGGCAAGTCCAAATACAGGCACAGAAAAGCCTAATAGCGCAAAGTTACTAATAATAATATCAGCGGATTTATTTCGCCAAACACCCGCAATAATACCCGCAGGGATCCCCACAAGAAGGGCAAAAAGAAAAGCCAATGTACAGAGTTCCATTGTGGCTGGGAGCGCTTCAATCAGTTGTACTTTAATTGGCTCACCATTAATGGAGGAGATACCAAAATCAAAATGAATCATGTTGTGAGCATAAAAGACGTAGGCATCCATTAATGATGCACCACTTAATGGGCCATTGGGCGTGTAATAGCTTAGGCTAAAGCTCACTAGCGACAAAAAGAACAGTGTCACAAGTAATAAAAGTAATCGACGTATTGAATAAATAATCATGGATTATTTTACAGCCTCTTTCTTGTGATTTTGCTCATCTACTTCTGCTTCTCGATAAACACCAGCAAAAGATGCATTACCAAAGGTGCTTAATAGCAATCCTTTAATATCATAACGATATGCCTGCATACGTAAAGAGTTCGCTAAAGGTAAAACAGGTAATTCTTGGGCAAGAATGTCTTGTGCTTCATGATAATAATCCATTCTTGATGCAAGTTGCTGGCTATAAAGCGCTTTCATCAGAATTTCATCAAAATTAGGTAAACACCAATGGCTAAGATTAGTTTGTGAGCCAATGGCTGCACAGCTAAAAAGTGGGCGGAAGAAACTATCCGGATCGTTACTGTCAGTTGACCAACCTGACAAAGTCATATCATGAGTGCGATCCATCATGCTTTTCTCTTGATATCGGCCTTCAATAGGACGAATATTCATTTGGATACCCACTTGGGCTAAGTCAGCTTGAATGAGCTCTGCCATTTTTAATGGACTTGGATTATAAGATTGTGATGCACTTGGTACCCAAAGATTCAATTTAAGGCCATCAAGACCTAATTCTTTTAAGATCTGTTTTGATTTTTCAGGATTATATTCTGTAATTTTTGCACGATTATCATATGCCCAAGAGGCGCGAGGAAGCACTGATGCGGCTGTTTCTGCTGTTCCATAATAAATAGACTCCATTAACCGCTCATTATTAATCGCATAAGCAATGGCCTGACGTACTTTAAGGTCATTTAACGGTGGTTTACTGGTGTTAAACGCTAAATAAGCGATATTCATACCAGAACGGAGTGTTAATCTTAGTCGAGGATCATCACGTAAAACTTTTAATTGACTTGCTGCTGGATAGGCTAAAACATCACATTCACCCGTTAATAATTTAGAAATACGGCCTGTACCACCTGCACCCATATCAATCACAATTTGTTGCATCTTAGGTTGACCTTTCCAGTAATTTTCATTTCTAAATAAACGAACAAATTGCCCAGGTTGATATTCATCTAAAAAGAAAGGCCCAGTGCCTACCGGTTTCCAATCAAGTTGTGTTTGATTGCCTACTTTTTCTAAATTTTGTGCGTATTCAGCAGAGAGAACAGGGGCGTAATGCGTCGCTAAATGCCATAAAAAAGAGGCGTCAGGCTCTTTTAAGCTAAATTCCACAGTGTATTGACCAAGTTTTTTTATTGATTGGATATTATTAGCAAAACTTAGGCTGTCAAAATAAGGGTATTTTCCACCACTGATTTGATTGTATGTATTTTGTGGGTCAATCATCCTTTCAAAACTAAAAATGACATCATCTGCGGTGAGTTTTCGTGTCGGTGTAAACCATGATGTTTGCTGAAAAGAGACATTTTTACGTAAATAAAAGCGGTATGTCGCCCCATTATCTAATGATTCCCAACGTGCTGCAATTTCAGGGATCAGACGATAAGTGTAAGGGTCAACATCTAAAAGACGATCATAAAGTTGTGCAGCGAGGGGATCAATAATTAATCCACTGCTCGATAACTGTGGATTAAACGTATTTATACTGCCATCAACACAATAAACAAAGCCATTTTGATTAATTGGAGTTGGCTCTTGTTTTACGGAGAGCTCTGGCATTTTCGGTGCTATCTCTGCGATGCAAGCTGTACTTACAATACTGAGTAGCAGAGTACCAATAAATAAAATAGGGCGCATAATAATGTCTTTTAGAGAAACGATTTTGCTATTGTAACTTAAAAAACTTTCTATCCCCAAATAGTCAAAAAAACAAAGTGAGAAAAATTCTCAATAAAAAGCTTTACAAATGCTAATGATAAAGATTATCATCCGTATTGTCCTTCGGCGGTAAGAGGTTTTCCGCAGAGGGCACGACATTGCTCACATTGCTTCCAGTATTTTTTTACTAGCCAGCTCGGGTGCTGGCTTTTTTTTTGCCTATCATTTTTTCCTACCCTTCTTTATATCCATAGATAATAAAAAATTTATTTATTATTATTCGATTATGTTGTTATTTGGTGCTTTTTAATTAATCCTCTAAATTGATCATAACTCAATGCTAATTTTTCGGCGGCCTCTTTTTGATTATATAAACACGTTTTTAAGGCATTATTGACTAGATTTTTTTCCATTTCATTTTGCCACTGACGTAAATCGAGAGGTAAAGCAGGTAATGAAAAAGAAGAGATTATCGTTTCTTTAGAGAATTTTTTTAATGGGGAGAGTTGGGGTATCGATGTTTGAAGGCCAGCGAAAGGGTTAATAATAATATTATCTAGTACTTTATCACTGGTGCCATGGCGATAAACTGAACGTTCTACAACATTTTTTAGTTCACGAATATTACCAGGCCATGCATAGTCTAAAAGCACTTGGCATGCATTATCACTAAAGCCAGGAAAAAAGGGGAGTCCCAATTCTTGACACATCGAAATAGCAAAATTTTCAGCAAGTAACATAATATCTGCCCGACGCTCTCTTAGCGGGGGCAACCGAATAACATCAAAAGCTAATCTATCCAGTAAATCGGCACGAAATTTACCTTCTTCAGCCATTGCCGGTAAATCAGCATTTGTTGCACAGATAAGCCTAACATCAACATGCAGTGATTGACTACCACCCACCCGCTCTAAATGACCGTATTCAATGACACGAAGTAATTTCTCTTGTACCAGCATAGGAGCCGTTGCTAATTCATCAAGAAAAAGAGAGCCACCATCAGCACGTTCAAATCGACCTTGATGGCGATTTTTAGCACCAGTAAAGGCACCCGCTTCATGACCAAAAAGCTCAGAATCAAGCAAGTTGTCATTAAGTGCAGAACAGTTGATCGAAATAAAAGGCCCTTGCCACCAAGGGGCGAGATAATGCAGCCGATGTGCAATTAATTCTTTACCCGTGCCTCGTTCACCAATTATTAAGACAGGCTTTTTTAATTGAGCAAGCGCAGAGGTCTGTTCTAATACATCAATAAATTGACTATCAACACCGATTATTGTCTCTAAATTCTCATTCATTGGTTAAATTCACCATAGCAAGGTATTTTTTACCACTTTATCAGATGTGTGGAAAATAGACGAATAGAATAAATCATCTATTATTAATAAGTTAAGTGAAGTTTCAAAGTTGGCATGTAAATTGTATTAACTAGAGTAAGCCGAGCGTTATCATTGATAGCGCCATTTAATGAAATAATTTAACGTTACTAATTAGCATAGCTATTAAGGATAACATCATGGGTATATTTTCACGTTTTGCTGACATTATTAATGCCAACGTCGCTTCTTTATTAGATAAAGCGGAAGATCCTGAAAAAATGATCCGCTTAATGATCCAAGAAATGGAAGACATGTTAGTTGAGATTCGAACCACTTCTGCACGCACTTTAGCAGAAAAGAAAGGTTTAGAACGCCGTATCGAACAAGCGGAAAAACAAATTAAGGATTGGCAAGATAAAGCTGAATTAGCGTTAGTTAAAGATAAAGAAGATTTAGCTCGTGCAGCATTGATTGAAAAACAACGCATTGCATCAGTTAATGACACATTAAAACATGAGTTGATTATTATTGATGAGACGTTAACTCGCTTAAAAGGTGAAATTAACGAGTTAGAAAATAAATTAACAGAAACACGTGCTAAACAGCAATCTTTAGTGGTTCGTCATCAAGCAGCAAATTCATCACGTCAAGTTCGTCGTCAATTAGACAGCGGTAAGATGGATGCAGCAATGGCACGTTTTGAACAATTTGAGCGACGTATTGACCATATGGAAGGTGAAGCTCAAAGTTATGGGTTAGGTAAAGAGAAATCATTAGACCAACAGTTTGCTGAATTAAAAGCTGATGATGAAATTAGCGCGCAATTAGCGGCATTAAAAGCTAAAATCAATATCAACAAAGAGTAACAGCAAGCGTAATAACCATCTTATAAAGGATATGTAATGGGCTATATATTTCTGGGAATACCACTGACCATTTTTATTTTATTTGTTCTCCCTATCTGGCTGTGGTTGCATTACAGCAATCAGAAAAGTGGTGGGAATGTTCAGTTAACCCAACAAGAAATGCAGCGACTGAGCGCGCTGGTGGATAAGGCTCAGCAAATGCAGGAACGCATTAAGACGCTAGAACAAATACTTGATGCAGAACATCCTAACTGGAGGCAATCATAATGACGGTACAAAGCAAACAATTGTATCGCTTGCCACAAGAAGGCGTGATCCGTGGTGTATGTGCAGGCCTTGCCCATTATTTTAATATTCCTGTTTTACTTGTCAGGGTTATTGCGGTAATTGCGCTCTTTGCTGGATTTTTTGGCTTAACAATTGTTGCTTATCTTGTTTTGAGTTTCTTTATGGAACCAGCGCCAGCTAATTACCAGCAAGGTGATGAGCAACAAGAAAGTTTAAAAGAAATTTTAAGTGGCGTTGATAGTCAATTAACACAAGGTGAAAAACGTTTACAACAAATGGAACGTTATATTACTTCTTCTACTTATCAGTTAAATAAACGCTTTCGAGATCTGTAATATTTTAGCCATTTAATCTGATATGACGCTCCGATTTAGGAGCGTCTTTCTTTGAGTTGTTTTCTCTTTTTTAGCGTAGTTTTTGTAAGAGTGTTAAATTCCTGATTAAGGAGGGTGCTATGAATATCAATCAATTCGATGCCACTTTAAAAACAAATAAACTCACCCAATTTATCAAAAAAGGGTTAACATTTGGGTTAATGTTATTGACTTTATTTGGGCCAGCGGCAATAACTGGCGGTATATTAAAATGTGTAAGTCGCAAACCGTTACGTTGGTTGGTTCTATTGATAGCGGAGCCTGTCATTAAAGCAGGTTTAAATAAGCTATCGCGTCAAGTGTCTTGGGAGAAACATGAAACGCCTACAAAATGAACTTACAGCTTTTATTAATCGTGGTGTTGACAGACATCTTCGCTTAGCCGTAACTGGATTAAGCCGAAGTGGCAAAACGGCATTTATTACCTCTTTAGTTAATCAACTTATTAATGTACATACAGGGGCTCGTTTACCGCTATTTTCTGCTGCACGAAATAAGCAATTATTGGGTGTAAAACGTATTCCCCAACATAATTTAAATATTCCCCGTTTTACTTATGATGAAGGTATGGAATCACTTTATCACACGCCACCAAGTTGGCCTGTTCCTACGAAAGGGGTGAGTGAAATTCGTTTGCAGCTTCGTTATCGTTCTAGTGAGTCATTAACCCGTTTTATAAAAGAAACATCATCACTTTATTTAGAAATTGTGGATTACCCGGGTGAGTGGTTATTAGATTTGCCAATGCTTGAACAAGACTATTTTGAATGGTCAGAGCAAATAAATAAGGTTAATCACCAAAGAACATCACCAGAACAAAATTGGCAATCACTTCTTAAAAAATGTGATCCTTTCGCACCCGCTGATGAAACATTATTAGCGGATATTGCAGCTGCTTACACTGAATATTTATTGTCATGTAAAAAAGAAGGGCTTCATTTTATTCAGCCGGGCCGTTTTGTTTTGCCAGGTGAATTAGCTGGTGCCCCTGTTTTACAGTTTTTTCCATGGATAGATTTGCAACAATACGATATTACTAAATTAAAGAGTGCAGATAAACGCACGAATATCGGTATGCTAAAGCAGCGTTATGAATATTATGGTCAGCATGTGGTAAAAGGTTTTTATCGTGACCATTTTCAGGGCTTTGATAGACAAATTGTTTTAGTGGATTGCTTGCAACCTCTTAATCAAGGCGCAGATGTTTTTAATGATATGCGACAAGCCTTAACACAATTAATGCGTAGTTTTCATTATGGTAAAAGAACATTACTAAGACGTTTATTTTCGCCTTGTATTGATAAACTTTTATTTGCAGCGACTAAGGCTGATCATATTACGATTGATCAACATGAAAATTTAGTTTCATTGCTTCAGCAACTTATTCAAGATGCTAAACAAAATGCTATTTTTGAAGGAATAAGTATTGATTGTATGGGACTCGCCTCTATTGCAGCAACAGAAAGCGGTATTGTTGATCACCAAGGTGAAAAAATTCCAGCATTAAAAGGATTCCGTTTAAGTGATAACAAGCCTTTAGTGTATTTTCCAGGTGAAGTGCCTAAACGATTACCTGAAAAAGAGTTTTGGCAGAAACAAGGTTTTAGTTTTGAATCTTTTAGACCACAACAAATATCAAGAGATAGTGCGGTTCCTCATATTCGCATGGATAGTGCAATGGAATTTTTGTTAGGGGATAAATTAAAATGAATGAGCCATTAAAATCACGAATTGATTTTAAAGAGCCCATACTTCAAGAAGAAGTAACCTTAAAAAAAGGTATTGGCTTTCAGGAAAATGAACAATTTCTACCTATAGATCCACAATTAGAGGCAGAAAACGAAGGACAATTAGAAGGTGATGTTCAGTCTATTTTAAAGCCTAAAAAAAGTGTATGGAAACGGTTATTAACAGTTGCGAGTACAATTTTAGGGGTTAGTGTTATTGCCCAAACAGGGCAGTGGATTTATGAATCTTGGATAAACTCTGATTGGATTGCATTAGGTGCAGCAAGTGCAGGAGGGCTAATTGTTGTTGCTGGAATCGGCTCTATAATAACAGAGTGGTGCCGTATTTATCGTTTACGCCAACGTGCGGATGAACGAGATAAAGCCAAAGAGCTACTTTATAGTCACGGCATAGGAAATGGCCGGCTTTTTTGTGAAAAATTGGCGAAGCAAGCGGGTATTCATTCACAACATCCTGCATTAATTCGTTGGCAAAGTGCACTGCATGATACGCATAATGATAGCGAAGTATTAACGCTTTATAGCCAATTAGTTCAACCTATTTTAGATAAGCAGGCGAGAGCTGAAATTAGCCGCTCTGCGGCTGAATCTACCTTAATGATCGCAGTAAGCCCGCTTGCCATGGTTGATATGGCCTTTATTGGTTGGCGCAATATACGTTTAATTAATCGTATTGCTGAAATTTACGGCATAGAACTGGGTTACTATAGCCGCTTAAAATTATTTCGTCTGGTTTTAGTCAATATTGCATTTGCTGGTGCTACCGAATTAGTGAGAGAAGTAGGAATGGATTGGCTCTCTCAAGATCTTGCTGCTCGGTTATCAACACGAGCGGCTCAAGGTATCGGTGCTGGCTTATTAACAGCACGTTTGGGAATTAAAGCAATGGAGTTATGTCGTCCTTTACCTTGGATGGATGATAACAAACCTAAGCTGGGTGATTTTAGGAAAGAACTAATCGGTAAATTAAAAAGTACGATAGGTAGTAAGAAAAAAGAGTAAAATATAACATTATTATTATTTTCTTCTTTATAAAGAATACAGATTATTGAAAAACACCCGAAATTTGCACACTCATTTTGGGTGTTTTTTTTATGAAAAAAAGAATTATTTATATAAAAAGACCATGCGGATAAAATATAAGTCTAAATATTCATATTCCATAATGAAAACTATTGTAATAAATAAATTTTCGCTATAATGCTTTATTTAAAATGATAAAAAAAGCTTGTTTAAAAAACTATAATATTAAAAACACGAAGAGTTATTTACTATAGCTCTTTGTATTTCATTGTATTTTATTCATTTTTTGATGGTGAAAATTATTTTTTGAAAGAAAGATTTTTAAAAATTAGTATGCTGTATCATATTAAATGACATTTTTATAAAAAAGTAATATCAGATTTTTCTTCTGGTATTACATTATGATTTCAAGAATAGAAAAGTAAAAATATAATTAATGAGGCCAGATAATGAAAGAGATGCCTATTTCAGTTATCAAAAAATTATCAAAACAAAGACGTAGAATTTATATTAGCTCAGCTTTAAATGTTATTGTACTTGATAATAACCTAAGTATTTTAATTCCTATTCTGAGTGAAACGATTGACGAAATTAAAAAGAAACAACATCAAGAACAGTCTAAGTCATTTCAAATTAAAGATACGTCGCAATTTTTTGAATATCTATCAGAACAAGATAAAAAAGAGAAGGCGATAAACGCATTAGAATACCTGCTTTTTTGTTTTGAAAATGGATGTAAAACTATCAAAAAAATGATCCGCCGAGAAATAAGCCCTTTAATAAAAGATATCGAATATCTTATTGATTTTGAGCTAAAAAAAATAATAAAAAAGGCTTCATTTTCGTTATTTGGTTTCTTTAAAGCATAAAAAATGGTGGGTTGAAAATCAAAATTTTAATTTAGTTGTGTAAAAATAAATGCTAGTGGTGTCAACCTTTGCTGACAAGGCACTTTATTTCGTTGATATTTATGTATAATATCTAGAATTAGTTCAGGGTCACTCAGTATTAAGAAGGTTTATAATGCGTTTAGAGGTCACTTGTGAAGATCGCATCGGGTTAACCCGAGAATTATTAGATCTGCTCGTATTAAAAAATATCGATTTACGTGGAATCGAAATATTTCCAATAGGTCTTATTTACCTGAATTTTTCCCAAATAGATTTTAATATATTTCAACCGCTTATGGCTGAAATAAGAAGAATCAAAGGTGTTATTGATGTTCGTACCGTGGCTTTTATGCCGTCAGAACAAGAACACCGAGCAATTTGGACATTATTAGAATCCGTACCTGTTCCTGTCTTTTCTATTGATACGAAAGGCAAGGTTAAGTTATTAAATCCAGCGACTCGACACCTATTTGGGCTTGCTCCAGACGATGATTCTGAAAAAACATTTAATCAACTCATTCCTAATTTTAATATTCATCGTTTTTTGGAACAAAAAGAACATTTGATTCAAATGGTTCCAATAACGTTAAAAAAACAAAGTTTTGAAATGGAAATAGTGCCTATAAAAATAACAGATGATAATCAGTATAATCATTGTGTAGGGGCCTTTGTATTATTGAAATATCGCGGAATAATTTATGATCATCCAAAGTTAATGGTGAATGACCAAAGTGGATTTGATCAAATCATTGCCGTAACACCAAAAATGAAGCAGTTGATTGAACGTGCTCGTAAAATGGCCATTATGGATGACCCACTATTACTTGTTGGTGATACGGGAACCGGAAAAGACCTACTTGCTAAGGCCTGTCAT
Organism: Proteus sp. FME41; assembly: GCF_014897315.1. Taxonomy (GTDB): domain Bacteria; phylum Pseudomonadota; class Gammaproteobacteria; order Enterobacterales; family Enterobacteriaceae; genus Proteus. The sequence continues at coordinate 521,562 of NZ_JABUYL010000001.1, forward strand.
CTTCTAAGCAATCGCTTAAGATACCCATTTTTAGGCTTAAATTGTGCCTCATTGCCCGATGATGTTGTTGAAAGTGAATTATTTGGTTATGCCGCAGGTGCTTATCCTAATGCAATAGAAGGTAAAACTGGCTTTTTTGAACAAGCAACGGGGGGAACAGTTTTACTTGATGAAATTGGTGAAATGTCGCCTCAAATGCAAATTAAGTTATTACGTTTTCTAAATGATGGAACATTTCGCCGAGTCGGTGAAGAACATGAAGTAAAAGTTGATGTACGTATTATTTGTGCGACACAAAAAAATTTGTGGGAGCTTGTGCAGAAAGGATTATTTAGAGAAGATCTTTATTATCGATTAAATGTCTTAACGTTGACGTTACCGCCTTTAAGAGAGAGAAAAGACGATATCATGCCACTTGCAACTCATTTTATTAACCAATATTGTCAAGAACAAAAAATAGGTATGCCATCGATTTCTACTGAGTTTTCTGCTTATTTAACACAATATTCTTGGCCTGGAAATGTTCGTCAATTACGTAATATTATTTATCAAGCGATGTCTCAAGTAGTAGGAAATACACTAAGAGTTCAAGATATTACCTTACCAGAACACACCACAGATGTTTTATTTGATGAGGATTTATTAGAGGGCTCATTAGATGAAATGACGAAGCGTTTTGAAGCTTCGATTTTAGCACGTTTATATCGTGATTATCCGAGTACGCGTAAATTAGCAAAACGCCTAGGTATTTCTCATACAGCAATTGCAAATAAACTAAGAGAATATAACCTCACTAATAAAAAGAATGAAAAAACTGAAAACTAAATTACGGTTTAAGGTTTCTGAATAAAAAATAGACGAGCATAACGCTCGTCTATTTTTATATATAACGTATTATTTCAATGTATTTAATGCATTATCATAATTAGGTTCAGTTGTAATTTCATCAACAAGCTGAGTATAGATAACCGTATTATTTTCATCTAAAATAATAACTGCACGGCTTGTTAAGCCAGCTAATGGGCCTGATGTAATTGCAACACCATAATTCTCTTTAAATTCAGCACCGCGCATTGTTGATAATGTGACAACATTATCTAAACCTTCAGCACCGCAAAAACGAGCTTGAGCAAAAGGTAAGTCAGCTGAAATGCATAAAACAACGGTGTTGTTTAATTCATTTGCTACTTTATTAAATTGGCGAACACTTGCAGCACAAACACCCGTATCTACACTTGGAAAAATATTGAGAACTTTACGTTTACCCGCAAAGTTTGCTAAAGAAACATCATTAAGATCTTTACCCACCAAAGAAAAATCTGCTGCTTTTTGGCCTACTGCTGGAAATTTGCCTGCCAGTGTTACAGCATTTCCTTGTAAAGTAACTTGATGTGCCATTGTTGTTCTCCTCTATGAGTTATCAGACTTACTATTATTAATACTAAATTATTAACGAAAATTCTTGTTAATGTTTAACCATTATTAAAATTTGTCACTATTTGCATAGTACTCACCAAAAACATAAAAATTTATAAAATATTTGTAATCAGTGATTGTGCCTTTTTATCAGGCTCTTATAATTGTGCAGTTCATTCTCATACAGACTACAGGACGAAACAGACATGCGCAAAACATTCGTCATATCATGTGCACTTGTCGTTCAAGGATTACTCCTACCGCAGGTAAATGCGGCGGTAGTGCCAGCAGGAACGATTCTCGATAATAAACAGGAAGTCGTTCGACATTTAAAAGATGAGCCCGCATCTCTTGACCCTATTAATGCTGTAGGATTAACAGAGGCACAGGTACAACGTGATTTATTTGAAGGATTGACGATAGAGGATGAACACGGGCGTCCTATTCCTGGTGTTGCTGAGCGTTGGCGCACAGAAGATAACCGTGTGTGGATCTTTACTTTACGTGATAATGCCAAATGGTCAAATGGAGAGAAAGTCACGGCTACAGATTTTGTCTATAGCTGGCAAAGGTTAGTTGATCCTAAAAATCTGTCTCCTTTTGCGTGGTATGCATCACTTGCTTCTATTGAAAATGCCCAAAAAATTATTGATGGAAAATTAAAGCCAAGTGCATTAGGCGTAGAAGCGATTGATGAAAAAACGTTAAAAGTAACGTTAGATCGGCCCATTTCTTACTTTCCAAGTTTAACGACTAATTTTTCGTTATACCCTGTACCACGTCATAGTGTTGAAAAGTATGGCGCAAAGTGGATCAACGTTGGAAATCTAGTCGGTAATGGCGCCTTTATTTTAAAAGATAGAGTGGTTAATGAAAAAATTGTATTAACACCTAATCCTTATTATTGGGATCATCAAAATACAGTGTTAACAAAAGTTACTTTTGTTCCTATTAATCATGAGTCACATGCGACTAAACGTTATCTAGCAGGCGATATTGATATAACAGAGTCGTTTCCTAAAAATTTATACCATAAATTAATGAAAGATATTCCTAATGAAGTTTATATTCCCGACCAATTAGGTACTTATTATTATGCTTTCAATACTCAATCAGGGCCAACAAAAGATATTCGTGTACGTAAAGCGTTAGCGATGGCAATTGATAGAAAAATTATTACTGAAAAGGTATTAGGGACAGGTGAAAGATCAGCTAACCGTTTTACGCCTGATGTGACGGCAAATTTCACGCCAGAGCCGACAATTTATGATGAATATAGTCAGGATGAATTAGATAGCCAAGCAAAAATATTATTAGCAGCTGCAGGGTATGGTCCTCATAACCCATTAAAATTATCATTGCTATATAATAATTCAGAAAATCATCAGAAAATTGCTATTGCAGTCGCTTCCATGTGGAAGAAAAAATTAGGTGTTAAAGTTGAATTACGAAATCAAGAATGGAAAACGTATATAGACAGCAGAAATACAGGTGATTTTGATGTGATTAGAGCTTCATGGGTCGGTGATTATAACGAGCCATCGACCTTTTTAAGTTTGTTAGGCTCTAAACATACGGGTAATATTCCTAAATACCAAAATAAGCAATATGATGAAATATTGATGTTATCAGGTATGGCAATTGATGAAAATGAACGAAATAGCCTCTACAACAAAGCAGAGCAAATTATTGCTGAAGATGCGCCAATTGCACCTATTTATCAATATACAAATGGGCGATTAATAAAACCGTGGCTAAAAGGCTACCCTATTGAGAACCCTGAAGATGTTGCTTATAGTCATACATTCTATATCTTAAAACATTAATTTAAACAGTATGATTAACGAATTAAATCTCAGTTTAGATAAAGAGTTTAAATAAAAAGTTTAAATAATCCTCTAATGGATCATAAAAATGAAAAATGCCCTAATTTGAGTGTTCGATTTAGGGCGTTTTTTATCTAATAGATAATAAAAAATAATAATTATCATTTATTCTTATTAATAAATAATAATTGAGATGAAGAAATGAAAAATAAGTAGGTGACATAAACAAAAAAGAACCCCTTTTAAAAATGGGCGTAGCAAAATAAAGCAAGATTATTTATTGTCTGAATATAAAATATATTCTTAATCCTTTTTTTGCACGCTTTTTATTGTATCTAACTGTTACAGTGATTAATAAAATATTTATAACAAAAAAAATCCCTCTGTTATAAAAAACAGAAGGAGACTCAAAAGGAATAAACATTGCAGGGACTATGTTAATACATTTTTGCAGTATTGTTTTGACTAATTGTGCAATGTGCTTGATGTTAAATATTGCAGTATCTTTTATTTATAGATGTAAATACTTAATGGCAATAAAAGTTAATGTATTTATTGTAATGTTGAAGAGTTTTGTATATGAGCTCTCTATTTATTTCTTTGCTATTGTTAAATTAAATTACTGATTACCAACATTTTTTAAATAAAATTTAAAAACGATATCCCAGAGATAATTGTAAGCTATTTAACTCAATGTGACGTTTGTTTGCTGTGGTATCTGAGTAAAGGTAGCCAAAATTAAGTGAAACATCTTTTAGTGGGTTATAATCGATGCCAATATGACCAATAACGCTTGTTGTATTAACAATATGTGTATCTGTTGTGTTTATTTCAGGATGATACTTATCTTCTTGATGTTTCAATTTATTAGGGCCCATTTGGGCATAGATGGAAATTTTTGATGATAATCTATAAGTCGGGCCGACTAATAGAGCCGTCGTTTTATTTCTGTATTTTATTATTGATGGAAGGGTAAAACGGGGATCATTAAAAGGCTCTTTATGATCTGAGTTCAAATAGAGCAGGGAAACTAATAGTCCCCAAGTATTTTCTGTTTCATAACGATAACTAATAATCGGTCCTTTTGCAGTATCACCTTTTATTTTCCCATAAATATACCCCCCATAGAGAGTATGCGTTTTATTGTAAGCATGTGATGTAGAGGTATAAGATAAAGCGAAGCTAATTAAAATAAGAATTAATTTATTCATTATAGAGGTTCTATGTTGAGGTAAGAAGCTCTATTTTTAGTAAATTAAGCATTTATTTCAATATTAATTGTTTGAAATTACTCTTAAAAATAGTTTGCAGGCTTATTTTAAATGCTTAATAAAATTAAAGTCATATAAATAGCATATTATTAAAATAACATAAATTTAATTAAACTTACTTAATAGAGGTTATCAGCAAAATAATCTTAATAAAAGGCACTCACAATAGCGTGTATTGCTTATTGTGAGTGTTAGTAGGAGAGGCTATTTCTTATCTACAATCTCGACTAGCGTATATTTTACACTTGGTGCATCTGCCGGAGGATTAGGGACATCTGTCACATTCACTTTTAATGTGTATTCCGTGCCTGCTTTATACTCAAAACCTTCAATGTTTTGATAGAATAGTGACCATTCACCAGAAGGGAGTTCTTTCACTTTCATGCATTTCATTGGAGCAACACCCACACAGTCATAAAGTTGTGAATCGACGAGAAGTGTTTTTGTTGTATCAGCAGCCGCTGCAGTGTTTGCATTTTCTGTTGACGTTGCGTCATTGCATCCAGCTAAAAGTAAAAATAAAGGAATAGCGAGAAACTTTTTCATATTGATGACCTTATTTTTAGGGTACAACAAATGTATTAGATAAGATTTAGTATACACCAGACTGATAATTATTATAAATTACAGCAAATAACTTTTTCTCTTGTAAATAAAATAAGTTATCTCTAGGCATTTCAACTATTGATATAGTAGCGTAACTATCAGCATTAGATTTAGTGTAATAATCCTAAAGTAAAAAATACAAATAAAAACAGGAGCGTAATTATAAAAAATAGTGTTGATATACAATATATTAGAAGATAAATAGAATAACATATTGAAAAATAATTATATAAAGTGAAGATAGACACATTATTATTTGACAGTTGAACACTGAATTAAGATAGCGTTTTTAACGCAAAGATTATGGAGGAAACTAAATGAAAACAATTAATGACTCTGTCTTGCATGATTCAGATGCAATTTATACTGCGCAACTTAATGGGCATGGGGGAGTAATTGAAATAACGTCTGAGACGGTTGCAACTAATGAAAATCCGCTGTGGATACATTTAGATTACCGCAAACCACAAAGTGCTCAATGGATACAAGAGACAGAACTACTTCCAGCCATAGCTAAAGATATCTTATTAGCGGAAAATGTTAGACCAAAGGCTCAACGTATTGGTGAAGGTATCGTCATCAATTTGCAAACAATTAATAATAATCCAGATGATCGACCTGATGAACTTGTGGCATTTAGAATTTATATTAATAGCCAAACAATAGTGTCTAGTCGTCATCGTCGAGTTAATTCTGTTGATTCTGTTATTCATACTTTAGATGTAGGCAATGGGCCTGAAAGTAGCGGTGATTGGTTAATTACCATGGCGGATGCTGTCACTGATGAAATCGGGGAATTTGTCGAAACTTTACATGATCAATTAATTGAACTTGAAGATATGATCCTCGATCAACAAATACCGGCAAGAGGCGAATTGGCATTACTCCGAAAACAATTGATTGTTTTACGTCGTTATATGGCACCACAAAGAGATGTCTTTTCAAGACTCTCTATCGAGAAACTTCCTTGGATGAGTGATAGTGATAGAGTAACGATGTTAGAAATATCAGAAAGACTTTCCCGGCGTTTAGAAGATTTAGACAGCAGTATTTCTCGTACTGCAGTTATCGCTGACGAAATTACATCAATGATGGCTGATGCGATGAATAGACGAACTTATACAATGTCACTTATGGCAATGCTATTTTTACCCACCACTTTTCTTACAGGGTTATTTGGTGTCAATTTGGGCGGGATCCCAGGAAATGAATTTCCTTATGGTTTTACCGTATTTTGTCTATCACTCTTTGTTTTGATTGTGATTGTTACTTGGTGGTTAAAACGTAGTAGATGGTTGTAAATTTTCAGAGAATTAATCGTAACTAAATGGATTTAAAAAAGAATTCTCTAGTCCTGTTTGAGATATATCAATTTTTTAAAATACAACATCTGGCATTATAACTCTCGCAGGTGAATACAACGTTGAGCGATGAACGTTGTGCTCCATAATTGTAGTTTTTCTCATATTGAGTTCTTAATACAGAATAATTGACCATTATTACACCGATGTTTATTAACATCGGTTTTTTTTTGCTTAAATTTATTGTTGGTAATTATTTCATCACAAAAATCCTAAGCCTTGAAAATGGCAAGGCTCAGGAGATAACACATTATTTTACTTCAATAATATCAAGCTTATTTTGGCTAAAATCAGGGCGTTCATTATCATCTTCTTGGAACATCACTGGAATTGCAGGGATCTCATCTTTATCGAAGGCCAAATCACCGCCATTAATGACTTCATCACCATGTTTAATATTGGCGAAATCAAATAAATGTGTATCACAGAGATGAGACGGGACAATATTTTGTGTTGCTCTAAACATAGTTTCAATGCGACCTGGGTAGCGTTTATCCCAATCCTTTAGCATTTCTTTAATAACTTGACGTTGAAGATTAGGTTGTGAACCACAAAGATTACACGGAATAATAGGGAATTGTTTTGCTTGCGCGAAACGTTCAATATCTTTTTCTCGTGCATAAGCGAGGGGACGAATAACGATATGCTTGCCATCATCGCTCATTAATTTAGGTGGCATACTTTTAAGTTTGCCACCATAAAACATATTCAAGAATAACGTTTCTAAGATATCATCGCGATGATGGCCTAAAGCGATTTTAGTTGCGCCTAATTCTGTTGCTGTGCGATATAAAATACCACGGCGTAAACGAGAACATAAAGAGCAGGTTGTTTTACCTTCAGGAATGATATCTTTGACAATTCCATAAGTATTTTCTTCAACAATTTTATATTCTACACCAAGCTCATTTAAATATTCAGGTAAAATATGTTCAGGAAATCCGGGTTGTTTTTGATCTAAGTTTACTGCAATAAGCGAAAAGTGAATTGGCGCACTTTTTTGCAGGCTCATCAAGATAGAAAGTAGCGTGTAGCTATCTTTACCACCAGAAAGACAGACCATGATTTTGTCGCCATCTTCAATCATATTAAAGTCAGCGATAGCTTGCCCAACATCACGGCGTAAGCGTTTTTGTAGCTTGTTGAAATTATATTGCTCTTTTGGGATGCTCATTTTTACGGTTCTATATCGTTGCTGATTATTCTGTAACTTGCTAACCAAGACTTTGTCTTTACATTACTGTTTTTTTAAGTTTAAAAAACATTAAAAATCAATGAGATATTTATTATCTCAACCGGTAAAGTGTTTGAAACACAAAGTTATTTATGGCAAGAAAATTGATAAGTTGCCAATGATACCAGATGGTTGGGTAGTTTCGATATAAATAACTACAGTTAAGCAACTTCAGAGCAACCAAAAAGAGAGAGTAATAGCCTTATATAACGGATAAGGCTATTAAGAGATTAAAGTGTTATTCCATGCATATTAACATCTTCACGTAAAATAGATTTTTTTCTACGTTCAGCCGTTAATTGTGTCAGTTCATTTTCAGAGACAAGCATTAAAGCGTCTTGAGGGCAAAATTCTACACAAGCAGGACCTTGCTCTCTATGATGACATAAGTCACATTTAACGATATCAATTTGAAAGTATTGACCAAGGTCTAAAAATGAAGTTTGAGGAGTCTGTTCTTTTTTCTCAAGTTCAATTGCACCAAACGGACAAGCTAAAAGACAAGCCCTACAACCAATACAATTTTCAGGATGTGTTTCAACAAAATTTTCACCACGGACTAATGCTTTTGTTTGGCAAGCTTGAGCACAAGGTGCATCTTCACATTGATGACAAACTGAGGCTGTAAACTGATGCATTAATTTAATAATATGAATTCTAGGATGAAAATTCTTTTTATTGAGGAAATCATTTCCGTCCTTTTCAAATGTATGGCCAACTGAACAAACTACTTCACAGGTCTTACAGCCAATACATTTTTTAGAATCAATAACAATTTGGCTATTCATCTCAATACCTATCTATAAGGATATGTATTTTATGATATATCCGTATGAAGAGTCTTTTAGTAATATTAATCAAATTTATATCAAATAATTAAAATTTAATAAAAAGAATAAAATAAAAAACGTTTTTTTTAATTGAAATAGAATGAGAATGAATAGTATTTAATAAGTAATGGGTGAATACACTTATTAATATACGTAAATAGGCTTAATAAATGGATAGAAAAAAGGCAATCTATATAATGATTGCCTTTTCTCTAATTAAAATCTATTTTCAATAATTATGATGATAATGTCGCTAATTTAGTCGCAAAACCCATAAAGAAAAGCCCGATAACACCATTGCCTAATTTTGTCATATTTTTACGTGAACCAAAGAAACGAGCAAGAGCTACGCCACCAAATATTAAAAAAGAGAGATAAATGAAACTAAAAGTTTCAAGCATAGAAGCTAGAATTAAATAAGATAATCCAGTGTGAGCATAATTAAAATCGATAAATTGTACGAAAAAAGAAATATAAAATAAAATTGCTTTAGGATTAGTCAAACTTAATGTAAGTGCTTTTCTAAAAACATGCTTTTGCACACCAGTTGTTTGTTCTACATGCGCTTTCTTTGAGAAAAAAGTTGCATGGATAATTTTTATACCTAAATAGAGAAGATAAAAAGCACCTAAAAATCGCACAAGAGTAAACAGCACAGGGGAGGCTTTTATGACCGATGCAACACCAATAAAGGCGAGAAAAATAAGAATAGCATCACCTAAAAAGACACCAAATGCAGCACGATAGCCATCACTAACACCACCGGATGCGCTTGTTTTTAACACATAGAGAGTATTAGGACCAGGTACAAGGATAATAAAAAACATGCCTGCAAGGTATGTCCAGATATTGAGTACACCAAATTGTTCAAGCCACACGTTAACCCCCAAAAATCTTACTTTCTCTGTATCACTTAATGAATGACTATTATATAAAGAGAATCAGTATTATTTAAACGCATATTTTTATCGATATTGAGAATAAATATTTGATATTTACTGCCTACTGTATGAAAAACAGACCTTTTTTATTATTTTAAACTGGTTGCTGCATCGTTTTATTTTTTTATACATTGCGTCTTGCTAAAAAAGAGTAAGGGTTTAATTATAAGAAGTATTTTTCTTATGTAAAAAGTCTAGATCTCTTAAGTTAACTAGGCTATATTTATCTGTGTTTTTATACAGTGTTTTGTGTTATTCAATTACGGTAAGGAGAATGTGATGTTAAAAGTAATTGCTGAAGATTTTATTAAAACAGAAGCGATAGAAATTGTTTTACCTCTTTATCGTGAGCTTGTTGAAGCGACTAAGAAAGAGCCTCTTTGTATTAGCTATAATTTATATGTTGATGAAAAAGATCCAGGTCACTTTGTCTTTGTTGAACAATGGCCAGATCATGCTGCGCTTGATATACATTGTGCAAGTGAGCATTTTCAGCGACTAGTTCCTATGATTAATGCTTATACAAAAGCCAAACCTAAATTTTTGCTTATGGCTGATGCTTTTGATGAAAATTAAAAGTAATAAAACTTGTCTCATTTAGAGTGAATACACTAAATAATAAGAAATAAAACAAGAGAGATGATGATGTTAGCGAAGTATATTTCTCAAATTGTAAACCAAGAAGAGGGCTATCAAATTTTAAGCTCCCACAAGTGTCGGGATGATTTGACTGAAATAATTCGAGCAACACAGGCTTGGTTATTTAATGATGGTGTTATTCTTAAATGTACTGAAGAGATAGAAACAGAACATTATGATAATGATACCCAATGCCCTGAGTGCTGGATCACATGGGAAATTATTGAGTCAAATAACAAATATATTTCACCTTATAGAAAAGAGTTTTTTAATTTATGCCAACAAAAATTCTGGTTAAAAATGCAACTTGCTAATTATGCATAAAAAAGAAGAATATTAAAATAAAGAGAGTCCTTTTTTTTATCATTTTTATCGGGGGAGATATGGGAAATTTAGAAGATAATCAGGAATATTTAGAGAAAATATTTACTAAGCTTGATATTAGTGAATTAATGCTCAACGAAATAATATTTGAAGAGTGTGAATTCTATCAGTGTGATTTTTCATCAGCTAAAATATCTCACTGCAAATTTGTGCATTGCTTATTTGAACGTTGTAATTTAAGTTTAGCGAATATCCCTAATACTCGATTTTCTAATACTCAATTTGTTGAGTGTAAACTTGTTGGCATTGATTGGACAAAAGCGTATTGGCCTAAATTTGATCTTTATTCACAACTCAGTTTTAAAAATAGTATTTTAAGTGGCTGTAATTTTTTTGGATTAAAATTGAGTGAATCTATTTTTGAAGAATGCCGATTACATGACATCGACTTTAGAAATACAGATCTTCAAAAATCAGTGATGATAAATTCTGATTTTTCGAATAGTTTGTTTATGCAAACAAATTTAGAGAGCGTTGATTTTACTGGCTCTCATTCTTTTGGTATCGATATTCACCAGAATAAAATTGAAAAAGCAATATTTTCTAAAATCGAAGCTCTTGAGCTATTAAGGTATCTTGATATTAAATTGGTCGATTAGCAGTGAAGAATTAAAAAATCATATTTAAAGCAAATACAGTGGTGTTATTTAAGTCACTTTATTGATAGTGGCTAAGCTTATAATCTTAATATTTACTTAAGAATGGTGAAAAATACGGTAGGTTTATTGTTAATTGGGATAGTGTTTTAATTATTCTTTTATTAATAAGAATGCCTTTATAATAAATTATTAATATCGTATTATTTATAAATAATATTTATCAAATATTATGCTTAATTTATAAGAGAGCTAAATTTAGCTCCATTGTATCTGTCCTTTTTATATAGAGAATAAAGATGAAACGTAATTTATTTTTTGCTGCTTCTGCGCTAGCTATTTCTACATTTTCTTTTGGTGTTCAAGCCGCATTAGATAATACTTTGTCTGTAGGTTATGCTCAAAGCTCAATTAAATTAGATGGCAATAAATTTGCTGATAATCCTAAAGGCATTAACTTTAAATATAACCATGAATTTGATAATGATTGGGGTGTTATTGGATCACTGACATATACAAAATTAACCTATAATTTTTATAGTCGCTGGGGAAAAATTGGCTCAACTGAAATTGATTATGTTTCATTAACAGCTGGCCCTAGCTATCGTTTTAATGACTATTTTAGTGCTTATGGTTTAATTGGTCTTGGTCATGCTAATCAAGAAGATAAATATTATTATGGTAATGATGAATACAGTAAAACATCTATGGCTTATGGATTAGGATTACAAGTTAATCCAATCCCAAACGTAGCTATTGATGCATCTTATGAGTACTCAAAATTAGATGATGCAAAATTCGGTACTTGGGTTTTAGGGGTTGGTTATCGATTCTAATATTTAGTCAATAAATTATATTTTAAAAGGTCACGTTATGTGGCCTTTTGATTTTATATAAGATAAAATTTCAATAATATTAAAATTAATGATTGTTTTTAATTTTAAATGCTTTTTATTTCCCTTTCTTTAACTAAAACCCCTCTATATTGATTGTTGTTAATAATAATATTTTTATTGCTATTGTATAGAAAATAAAATGTTCATCTGTTTTTTATTTTGATTTATTATTTCAAGTGCGATTTAAATGATGGTGATTAAAATTAAATATAATTGAAATTATATTTGGTTAATTCATCTCACAGCCAAATTTTAAATAATACTTAGGTTTCTAATGAAAAATATATTAGTTATTCCAATTACTGCTGTTTTTTTATCAATAACAACATTTAATGCGACTGCAATACTGAAAAATACATTGTCATTAGGCTATGCGCAAAGTGAGATGAAACTAGATAGCAAAAGGGTTACAGATTCACCTAAAGGCGTTAATATTAAATATGATTATAAGTTAGATGATAACTGGGGTGTAATCGGTTCATTTGTCTATAATAAAGAAAAATATTCTTTTAATCTTAATTCTAATAAAGGGAATATACATTATGATTATTATTTATTATCTGTTGGGCCTAGTTATCGTTTAGGTGAATATATTAATGTTTATGGCTTAATTGGTGTTAGCTCAGTTAAAATGAATTTAGAGTTTGATGCTAACTATCAAAATATTAACTTTAATAAAGTATCTAATAGCTATGGTGTTGGATTACAATATAATCCAGTTCCTAACTTAGCAATTGACGCTTCTTACGAGTATTCAAAGCTAAGTAATATCGAATTTGGTACTTGGGTGGTGGGTTTAGGTTATCGTTTTTAATCTTATTTAAAATAGGTTTCTTCTTTAAAGGCCACATTATGTGGCCTTTTTTCGTTTCTATAAAATGAAAATAAATTAAACATTAATTTTTATCTACTAAATATATTTTTCTCTAAAGATAAATTTCATTTTAGTGATCTAACTCATACTGAATTTCTTTCTTTTTATCTGTGTAATTCTAAAATGAAATTTTCAACACTACAATTATTAACTCTGTTTTTTTAGTTATGGAGGAGATTATTAACTGATTATGTGTTTTTTACTTAATTTTCATTTTTTGTGACATGTGTGATTAATCTAAATAAGAATAAAATGAAGCTATTCTTTTTTAGATTAAATAATAAAAAACCAAATACTGTCTTTTATTGATTTATCTTTAGTCGAAAGTTTTTATTTACTCACGCTATATTCAAGGCTGCTTCGCTTAAACCATTGAGGTTCTATCATGTTTAAAAAATCATTGATTGTATTAGCCCTCGCACCTTTTTTTGCACAAGCAGCACCTATAGATAATAACGAAAACCTTGATATTCCAATTTCGATGCCAAATGTATCGACAGCTATTGTTGAACAATCAGATGGCGTTAAAATAGGCTCTGGATTTATTGATACTGACGTTAAAAATAATTCAATTATCATTGGTAATACTGCCGATGATAAAGAGATCCCCATTGAAAATCCGAATAAATTCCTTCCTAATAATAAAGCAAGACCACCTGTTGCAAAATATGATTCTGATATTGCAATAGGTAATAGTGCTTATGCTGATGGTGATGCAGAAGGTCAACAAGGCGCTCCTGCAATTGCATTTGGTAATGCCGCTGTTGCTAAAGGTGAAGGATCACTTGCTTTCGGTTCTAAGGCGGTTTCAGATGGTTTAGGTGGTATAGCAATTGGTGACGCTGCAAAACAGAGTAACGGTGGTATCAGTATTGGTAACAATGCTAATGCAGGCAAAGGTGATGAGTTATTTGGTGGTTTAAAAACTAACCACAGTGTTGCCATTGGTGCGGATGCAAGAGTGGTTAATGATGCAAAAGATTCTATTGCATTAGGGGGTAACTCTGTTGCTGGAAAAATGTCTGAAGATAAAGCCTTATTTTTGAAAGATAACGATAGAGCTGGACAAAATATTGGGGAATTATCAATAGGGCAAAAAGCAGTAAGTGGCGATTTTGGTGAACAAGATACTTATCGTCGAATCACTAATGTTGCAGGCGGCGCCGAAGATACTGATGTGGCAAATATTGCTCAGTTAAAAGCGGTAAATGAAACGGCAACAGAGGCTAAAACGACAGCAACAGAGGCCAAAACGACGGCAACAACGGCATTAACAACGGCAACAGAGGCCCAAACGACGGCAACGACGGCATTAACAACGGCAACAGAGGCCAAAACGACGGCAAC
>NZ_JABUYL010000014.1 GCF_014897315.1 Proteus sp. FME41
TCTCTGCGAGTGCCCACACAGATTGTCTGATAATTTGTTAAAGAGCAGTGCAACAGTCGCTGCCGTTTCCGGTCTTCTGCGTTGTTGCGAGGAGGTGCATTCTACATCTTCCTCATTCAGTGTCAAGCGTTTATTTTCAAGGCTTTCCACTTTATTTCTTTGTTCTCTCGGCTAACTCACTTAGCGTGGTTTGCCGTGACAACGAGGACGCATTATAGGGAGTTTTGTGAAGCTGGCAACACTTTTTTTGTGTTTTTTTACTGACCGTTGAATTTCCCATCAAATTGCACTTAAAGCGCCAGTTTTATGAGCGATTCAAAGCCAAAACTTGCTAAAACGGGTTTTAGTAGTTCGCTATTCTCATCTTCTTTTAGACAATAAGCGAAGCTAATTTCATTTGAGCCTTTAATTTTCGCTTGATTTACGACCAACCACGCAGTTCTTCGTGCAATTGCAGCGCCAGAATCAATTATTCGTGTGCCATCGGGTAAAACAGAAAGAAGTTCATCTGCCAATAAAGGAAAATGTGTACATCCTAATACTACAGTATCAGGTGGCTCTTTCATTTTTAACCAAGGTGCAAGAATTTTACGTAGCGCATCTAAAGAAACCGTTTCACCATGGAGTTTCTTTTCTGCTAATTCCACCAGCTCGGCTGATCCTAAAGAATGAACCTTACAGTCCGTTGCAAAACGTTCAATCAGCTCATGGGTATAAGGTCGTTTTACTGTTGCTCTTGTTGCTAACAATCCAACGACACCATTACAAGTTAATTTAGCCGCAGGTTTAATGGCTGGTACAACCCCAACAATAGGAATATCAGCAAATTGAGTACGTAAAGCGGGAAGACTAACGGTACTTGCCGTATTACAAGCAATAACAATAGCCGCAAGTTCATGTTTTTCAGCAACTGCGCTCACAATACGAACAACACGGTCAATAATGAACTCTTGTGATTTCTCACCATAAGGGAAAGCTTCATTATCGAAAACATAGATATAGTGAGCATCCGGTAATTTTTCCCGGATCTCACGATAAACAGATAAACCGCCAACCCCTGAATCAAAAACTAATACAGTAGGGTTAGCGGTAAGTTGTGCATCAGAAGTTGTAGCTTCCAGTGAGGAAGTATTCGCGTCCTGGCGTGCGATAGCCATAAGCTGTCTCATAATCTTTATCAAACAGGTTGGCTATTCTACCACGAATTGAAAGATGTGATGTAACAGGATATGAGGCTGTTAAATCCCAAATACTCACGCCTCCTAAAGAGACCGTCTCGTAAGTGCCATAATCTTTATCTGTACGTTGGCCTATATACTGATACGTCACACCCATATCTAATTGTTCAACCTGCCAATCAAGCTGATACTTTAATTGCTGACGAGCTCGGCGCTCAAGGCGTTGGTGCGTTTCTTTATTTCTTGCATCTATATATTGTAGGTTAAAGGTGTGATGGAAAACCCATGTATCCATTTCACCTGTAAATTCGATACCTTTAATTAATGCCTTACCCACATTATAATTACGGTATGGGTAACTTGATTCACCTTGGATCAACGAATTCACATCATTACGATACGCAGTTAATCGCCACTCTAAAGGCCCAGTCAGTCCCTCAAAGCCTCCCTCCCACTGTTTACTCTTTTCAGGTTGTAAGTCAGGATTACTTCCCCACTCACTATAGAGTTGAGTTAACGTAGGTGCTTTAAATGCCGTACCATAGCCACCAATTAAACGATAACCATCAACAAACTCCCATCCTAGGTTAGATTGCCAAGTGGTATGCCAGCCATATTCTGAATGTTTATCAGAACGCACAGATGCTTCAGCAATAATCTCGCCTAATTTTTGCTGTCCTGTTAGATATAAGCCCGTATTGTCGAAGTGTTCTTTATTAGGGAATCCACTAGAGCCTGCTTTAATAGATTGACGCTGCCAATCGACACCACCACCGATACTGCCGTTATCTAATAGAAGATGATTTCCCCACTGCACATTATATTGTTCAGAATGGGTAAAACGGCTTCCTTTGCCATAGCGCCCTTCACGAGGATCATAGTCATAATCTTTGGTGTAGTTATAACTGGTATTTAAAGAAGAAGAGTAGTTATCACGATTAAATTTTACGCCACCATCATAGGTACGGCTAAATAACGCTCGAGTATCAACCAATGTATCGTTATAACTATCATAATAAGCATCATAAGCCGTACGATTATCAAAACCATAAGCACGTGCATATAAAGAAACGTTATCGTTAATATCGTGATTAACCCCTAACCACAGTGACTTATTCATAAAACCATCACGATCAGGTTGTGGATATCCACCAGTATTCCCGTTTGCTTCTACATCATAGCCTTTGGTATAGAGATAACTGCCCGCTGCCGTTAGTGTTGTTCTCTCCCCAACCTTCTGTTTTATTGAACCATCATATTCTTGATAACCATGAGAGCCCATGGTGGCATTGAGTGTGCCACCTTCTGTTGTTCTTTCTGTGAGGATATTAATCACCCCCCCAATCGCATCTGAACCATAAATAGAAGAACGAGGTCCTCTTATATATTCAATACGTTGAACAAGCGAAAGCGGTATTTGGCTAATATCTGAACTTCCTGAAATATTAGCCTGATTTAAACGCACACCATCGACTAAAATAAGGACATGCCGAGATTCACTACCACGCACATAAATAGAGCTCATTTGCCCTATTCCACCGTTTTGCCCCACATCAATACCGGGCATTCTGCGTAATACATCAATAACACTATTACTTTGCCAACGATCGATTTGTTCTCGTTCAACAACCGTAATGGGGGCTAAAATAGATGAATTAGGCTCTTGAAAGCGATTTGCCGTTACACTTAATTTATCGTTGTTATTTGCAAACACACCAAAACTACTTGCCATTACACTCAAAGCAACACTTGAAATGAAAAAAACATTTTTATTATTCATGAAAATCTGCATCCAACAGAATAAGTAGCAGGATGCCGCCAAAATTAAATAAAGCGCGTATTTAATTTAAAATGCGACAAGTCTTCGGCAGGTATTCGGACTCTAGGTTAAATAAACAATGTTGTATATTTAAGATAATGACTTCCCACTGCACTTATATAAGTGCTTTGCAGTGTCTTTTATTATCCTTGATCCTATTACCGCTGCGCGTCAGCTCTGGCTTTGCACCAGATTCCCTTTTCACTCCGACGAGGAGACCGAATAACTATGCTACGATGTCAAATCCGCGGAGTCCAGAAATTGAACATGAAGAATACTGGACATCTTCATGAGGATCTCTACAATTTCGCTCGCTTAACTTTATTACTGCCAAAAATAAGGCGAGATACCATGCAGAATTCATTACCAACGCAAACATATCAGTCTCAACTGAATGAAAAAACACAACGTCTACAAACAATGATGGCGCCTTTTAATGCACCTGAGGCTGAGGTTTTTTCATCACCAGAACAGCATTATCGTATGCGTGCAGAATTCCGTATCTGGCATGAGCACGACTCTCTTTACCATATTATGTTTGACCAAGAGACTAAGCAGCGTATTCGTGTTGACCAATTTCCCGTTGCTAGCCAACTTATTAATAAAATGATGGTCGCCTTACTGGCAGAAATAAAAGACAAGCCAACACTAAGACATAAGTTATTTCAGGTTGATTATCTTTCTACATTAAGTAATAAAATTATTGTCTCTTTGCTTTATCACAAGAAAATTGATGAAACATGGCAACAAGAAGCTATCGCATTACGCCAAGCCTTAATTGCTCAGGGCTTTGATGTGCAGTTAATCGGTCGAGCCTATAAAACAAAAATAATGCTTGATAACGATTTTATTGATGAAGTGTTACCCGTTGCGGGCAAAGAGATGATTTATCGCCAAGTCGAAAATAGCTTCACGCAACCCAATGCTCAGGTCAATATTAAGATGTTGGAATGGGCATTAACGGCGACAGAAAATGCGAAAGGTGATCTTCTTGAGCTGTATTGTGGTAATGGCAACTTTTCATTAGCCCTTGCGCGTAATTTTGAGCGTGTATTGGCAACGGAAATCGCCAAACCTTCAGTTCATGCCGCACAATACAATATTGCAATGAACCATATTGATAATGTGAAAATTATTCGCATGTCTGCGGAGGATTTTACGCAAGCCATGAATGGGGTAAGGGAATTTAAACGCTTAGAAGGAATTGATTTAAAAGATTACCAATGTGAAACCATTTTTGTCGATCCACCTCGCAGTGGTTTAGATGAGAAAACTGTCGAGTTGGTTAAAACTTACCCTAGCATTTTATACATTTCTTGCAACCCAGAAACACTGTGCCAAAATTTAGAAACACTCATTAAAACACATAAAATCAGTAATTTAGCTTTATTTGATCAATTTCCATATACCCATCACATGGAATGCGGTGTGTTACTAGAGAAAAGATAACCCCTTCTTTCACTCGTTATAGTAAAAAAAACGCCTATAACCTAAATAAAAACAAAAACACCAGCAATTACCTTGCTGGTGTTAAATTTCGCTGTGTTTACAACAAAGAGATAAGTACAGACTAGTACTGCTCTGCTTGTGATGCTTTTTCAGCTTCTTCAGCCTGTACACGTAAGCGTTGACGCTGTTTGATTTGACGATAAATCCACAACGCAACAATAACGAGACAAACAGAAGAGAAGAAGTTTGAACCCCATTCAGGGTTAGCCGTTCTGGTGTAAGCGTTGTAACCAAATAAACCTAATAAAAAGAATGAGAAAATCAGCTTAGGCATACCATCAGTCATAGGTTGATTTAGATAGCGCTGATATAAACAGTAAACTGCCAAGATTAAACTCATTAACGGGAAAATTGACCACGTCTCAATAAACGGGTTAAAAATACTCGAATAAGTACCATGTAAAGCGACACCAATGACTGTGGCAAGTAGTAGCGTGCTTTTTTCACAGCGATTTTGTTCCATCATTTGTCTCCTTTCTGATGCGTTTTTTTCTTTATCTCGGGGTTATCTTGTAGAGGTGTTTGTGTTTCTTGCTCACGTCGATACCAATAATAGGCACCTTTGGCAATCATACGTAGCTGTATAACTAATCGTTCTTCTAATTGTTGACGCTTTTCAATATCAATATCCAGTGCTTCTGCGCCCGCACTAAATACAATAGTGACCATTGCTTCAGACTGCATTTCTGTAAAATAACGCGGCATTCGACTTTCTTGCTCAAGGTAGTCTGCCAGCTCTGCAATAAAATGTTGGATCTCTCGTGCGACTGCGGCGCGAAATTCAGCAGAAGTACCAGAACGCTCACGAAGTAATAATCGAAACGCATTCGGATTATTGCCAATGAATTCCATAAAAGTGGATACAGATGTTCTAATCACACTGCCCCCCTTAGCAATACGTTGGCGGGCTTGTCGCATCAATTGGCGTAACATCAATCCACTTTCATCAACCATTGTTAGCCCTAACTCATCTACATCCTTAAAATGACGATAAAATGAGGTGGGTGCAATACCGGCTTCTCTTGCCACTTCTCGTAAGCTTAAGCTTGTGAAACTGCGTTCTGCACTCAGTTGGCTAAAAGCAGCTTCAATTAAAGAGCGGCGGGTTTTTTCTTTTTGTTTAGCTCTGATGCCAATATTATTACTCACAGAAATCCTGATAATCCTAATTTGGTTTATGCTCAATATATCAAACTTTGTTAAAAAAGGAGTGCGTACAATCATCTCTAAAGACACATTCTCATAAAAACTCAACAAAGTGTGACTAATGCCCTTAATGTCAATTGGGCTATTATTCATTCTAATGTTAATATAGCGTTGTCGGTTTGTATAAAACAGGTCTCTTCCTATGCAACATTCTCATTTCGATGCAATTGTTATCGGTTCAGGTCCTGGTGGTGAAGGCGCGGCCATGGGGCTGGTTAAACAAGGAAAGCGCGTCGCAGTTATAGAACGTTATAACAAAGTCGGTGGTGGCTGTACTCATTGGGGAACGATCCCATCAAAAGCCCTACGCCACGCAGTAAGTCGTATTATCGAGTTTAATCAAAATCCGCTTTACAGCGATCAATCTCGTCTTATTCACTCTTCTTTTTCTCAAATACTTCGTCAAGCCAGCACGGTGATTAGTCAGCAGACTAAAATGCGTCAAGGTTTCTACGAACGCAATAATTGTACAATGTATTCAGGTGAAGCGGCCTTTATTGATGAGCACCGAGTCAGTGTGCGTTATCCTGATGGCACTTGCGATATCCTCTCCGCGGATAGCTTTATTATTGCAACGGGTTCACGCCCTTATTGTCCACCTGATGTCGATTTCTCTCATTCTCGTATTTATAACAGTGACACCATACTTGATTTAGAGCATGAGCCTCATCATGTCATTATTTATGGTGCGGGTGTGATTGGTTGTGAATATGCCTCTATTTTTAGAGGATTAAGAGTAAAAGTGGATTTAATTAATACCCGTGATCACTTGTTATCTTTCCTTGATCAAGAGATGTCTGATGCACTTTCTTATCACTTCTGGAATAACGGCATTGTTATCCGTCATAACGAAGAATATGACAGTATTGAAGGTGTCGATGATGGTGTTATTGTTCACCTAAAATCAGGTAAAAAAGTTAAAGCAGATTGCCTACTTTATGCGAATGGCCGAACAGGAAACACTGACACGCTAGGATTAGAAAATGTCGGGATCAAAATAGATAGTCGTGGGCTGGTTTCGGTGAATGCTCATTACCAAACTAATTGTGAACACATTTATGCCGTCGGTGATGTTATTGGTTATCCAAGCCTAGCGTCTGCTGCTTATGACCAAGGTCGTATTGCCGCTTTAGCGATTACAACGGGAAAATCAGAGACACACCTAATTGAAGATATTCCAACGGGGATCTACACCATTCCTGAGATTAGCTCCGTGGGTAAAACAGAGCAGCAACTCACTGCGATGAAAATTCCTTATGAAGTGGGTCGCTCTCAGTTTAAACATCTAGCAAGAGCACAAATAGCAGGTATGAATGTTGGGAGTTTAAAAATCCTCTTTCACCGTGAAACAAAACAGATCTTAGGTATCCACTGTTTTGGTGAGCGTGCGGCTGAAATTATTCATATCGGTCAAGCGATTATGGAACAAAAAGGCGAAGGCAATACTATCGAATATTTCGTTAATACTACCTTCAACTATCCAACAATGGCAGAAGCCTACCGTGTTGCTGCACTTAATGGTTTAAACCGCTTATTTTAATGCGTTTTGTTTTTCGGCATAAAATGCGGTCATATGTTCACGGATTGTCTCTGCTAACTGTTCATAACGGTTACGCAAAGGCGATCCTGGACGATAAACCAAAATAATAGAACGTGATGGATTGGGATCAGTACACTCTAAGTAACAAACTCCATCACGTTTTTGCTCTTGAGGTACTGATAAATCAGGTAATAGAGTTATTCCACTACCCGCTGCGACCATATTACGCAGAGTCTCTAAACTCGTTGCTCTAAAATGCGTATCCTCTTTTGCACCTGCTTGGAAGCAGAACCCTAACGCTTGATCACGTAAACAGTGCCCATCTTCTAACATCAATAAACGCTGACCTGCTAAGTCGCCCATCAGCACAGACTCTCGTTCATGCCATGGATGCCCTTCATAAATCGCCAATTTCATTGGCTCTTCAAATAGAGGCACTTCAATAAACGGTGCACTCTCTTTGACCATCGCTAAAATTACACAATCGAGCTTTCCGCTATCTAATTGCGCTAATAAGCTATGAGTTTGTGCTTCATGAAGATACATCTCTAACTTAGGGTAGTTTTTATGTAATTCAGGAATAATATGTGGCAATAAATAAGGACCAACCGTAGGAATAAGCCCGATGTGCAAAGGCCCTGCCATACTTTCGCCTTGCAATGAAGCCATCTCTTGTAGCACTTTGACTTCACGTAGAACAGTTTTTGCTTGATCCACCAGCAACAAACCTTGCTGAGTAAACAGCACCTTACGGCTAGTTCTTTCAAGCAACATTACACCCAGTTCATCTTCAAGCTTACGAATTTGACCACTTAATGTTGGCTGACTCACATGGCAAGAATCTGCCGCACGACGAAAATGTTTATGCTCAGCTAGAGCCACCAGATATTCCAAGTCACGGATATTCATTGCAGATCCCACATTTATTGCTGATAGTTAATGTCTATAGATAATATAGTAACTGATAAATTTTTCTATCAGTCGAATGTTATTCTGTCTCTCTTTTTTGATATTTTCTTAATAAATAAATCTAATTACTTCATATTCTAAAGAATTCAAGATGAGCATAGATATTATCGGCAATTAACAATAAAAAAACAGGGCAATAAATACCCTGTTCTTATGGAATAACAGTAGGTTGCCTTAAATAAATTCTTTTCTTATTTATCCAGACTTAATGTTTCTTTTGCTTTTGCGATCGCATAAGCGACCTGTTTTTGAGAAACTCCACCTTTTGCAAGACGTTTATCTAAACAAGATTGAAGCGATAAAATATCGTAAACATCAATCATAATTTTATCGTTAAACATCTGTAATTCGGAAAGAGGCAGCTCTTCAATCGCTTTACCTTGTTCAATAGCACAAACAACCACTTCACCGACAATATGGTGCGCTTCACGAAATGGTACACCTTTTGCAACAAGATAATCCGCCAGCTCAGTGGCATTAGCATAACCTTGTTTAGCCGCTTCTTCACAACGAGGGCGGCGAATTTGAATACCATCCAAGACCAATGTTGCCATATGTAAGCAATCAGACCATGTATCGATAGCGTCAAAAAGCCCTTCTTTATCTTCTTGCATATCTTTATTGTAAGCCAGAGGTAGACCTTTTAACGTCATCATCATGCCCGTTAATGCACCTTGAACGCGCCCACATTTCCCACGGATCAGTTCAAGTGCGTCAGGATTTTTCTTTTGTGGCATTAACGATGAACCTGATGTCACTTTATCTGATAACTCAACAAAACCGGCTTCACCACTATTAAAGAAAATTAAATCTTCAGCAAAACGAGATAAATGCACCATGCCAATAGCGGCTGAGGATAATAGCTCTAATACATGATCACGATCTGATACGCTGTCTAAGCTATTGTTTGTTGCCCCAGCAAAACCCAGCCATCCTGCAAGTTGTTCACGATCGATATCATATGCAGTGCCCGCTAATGCCCCACACCCTAATGGGCTAACATCCAAACGTTTCAAAGCATCGGCTAGACGGCTTTCATCTCTGGCTAACATTTCATTGTAAGCTAAGCACCAATGCGCAAACGTGACAGGTTGGGCACGTTGCAGATGAGTGTAACCCGGCATCACCGCATTTTGATTTTGTTCTGCGGTGATCACCAATGCTTGTTGTAACGCAATAATGGCTTGGCGAAGATGAATCACTTCTTCTTTACACCACAATTTTAAGTCTGTTGCGACCTGATCATTACGGCTACGTCCCGTATGTAATTTTTTGCCTAAATCACCCACTTTGGCAATCAGTTTGCTTTCAACCCAGCTATGAATATCTTCTGCATCACTTTGTAAAATAGAGTGTGGATTAGCCGTTACTTCTTCTGATAACTCACTTAAAGCTTGCTCAAGTTGAGCTTGTTCATCTTGCGACAATACACCCACGGTGACTAACGCTTTAGACCAAGCTACTGAGCCAAAGATATCCTGTTGTGCCAGTCGAAAATCAAACCGCAGTGAATCATTGAATTGCTTAAACCGTTGATCAGCTTCCTGACTAAAACGTCCACCCCAGAGTGCCATAATCGCTTCCTGTATTTATTCTATGTAATAAAAAAGAGTGAGAGTGATGCTTGTTAGCACCACTCTATTGCCTTACGTTATTTCTTGCTCAGCGCACGAATACGTGATGGCAGGGAATATAAACGGATAAACCCTTCAGCATGGCTATGATCGTAAACTTCATCTTCACCAAAGGTGGCGAATGCTTCAGAGTACAAACTGTTATCTGATTTTTTCTGAATCGCATTAACGTGACCTTTATAAAGTTCTAAGACCACTTCGCCATTCACTTCTTTTGCCAGCGATTCTGCGGCGGCCTGCAATGAGGCACGGATTGGCGTAAACCAACGACCATCATAAGCCACATAGGACATCTCTAAGCCCAGTTGCTGACGCCATTTAAATGCATCTCTATCAAGGACTAATTGCTCAACACCACGCAGAGCTGCCATCATGATGGTACCGCCTGGGGTTTCATAGCAACCACGAGATTTCATTCCCACTAAACGGTTTTCAACAATATCAATACGGCCAATACCATGTTTAACACCTAATGCATTTAATGTATCTAAACAGTCAAAAGGCGATAGTGCTTTACCGTTTACAGCAACGACTTCACCTGCGTTTACGGTAACAGTGACTAATTCAGGTGTTTCTGGTGCTTTTTTCGGATCAACCGTCCATGCCCAACAATCTTCATTTGAGGCATTCCATGGGCTTTCTAATACACCACCTTCCGTTGAGATATGCCACGCATTTTCATCACGGCTATAAATTTTCTCAAGTGTCGCCGTCGTTGGAATATTACGCACTTTCAGATAATCCAGTAGCGCTTCACGTGAACGCAAATCCCACTCTCTCCAAGGTGCAACCACTTTAAGTTGAGGAGCCAGTGCAGCATAAGTACTTTCAAAACGAACCTGATCGTTACCTTTACCCGTCGCGCCATGAGCAACCGCATCTGCCCCAAGTTTTAAAGCTAATTCAACTTGCGCTTTAGCAATAACAGGACGTGCCATTGAAGTACCTAATAAGTAGCTACCTTCATATAAAGCACCTGTTTTTAAAACAGGATAAACGTAATCTTTGATAAATTCTTCACGTAAATCAACGATATAACATTCAGAAGCACCTGATGTTAATGCCTTTTGCTCCACGCCAACTAAATCATCACGGCTTTGACCGACATCAGCAACAAAAGCGATAACGTCACAGTTATCATAATGTTCTTTTAGCCAAGGAATGATTGCCGAAGTATCCAGTCCGCCTGAGTATGCCAATACGATTTTCTTAATACCTTTAGTCATAATGATAACCTTCAATTCCCAATTTGTTTAAATTCTGCCAATAACCCAACAGCAATAAGATGTCTAACGTCATTTTTAAGCTAAAATACGTGTTCCTACTGCAACACCATTAAATAATGTCGTCAGTTTTTCAGCATGACGCCAACTTGCAATTTCAACAGGTCTGCCTAGCGTTTTAGCGGCTTCTAACGCGGCATTTACTTTCACTATCATGCCGTCAGTAATAATGCCTTGGTCAATTAATGCCTGTGCTTTTTCTGCTGACATCTCTGCTATCTTTTGTCCTTTACCATCTAAAATGCCACTGACATCTGAAAGGAGCACTAAATCAGCGCCTAATGTTTCAGCGATAGCCGTTGCAGCTTGGTCTGCATTCACATTCATTAACTCACCAGTTTCAGTTATGCCGATAGAACTGATAATAGGTAGATAACCCGCACTTAGTAATAAGTTGAGTAAATCAGGAGAGCCTGGTTTTGCATTTCCCACATGGCCTAACTCTTCATTTATTTGAGTGATTTTCGCTAATTGCCCATCCCCCAAAGAGAGTCCCACACCATTAAGTCCAAACTTGGTTGCCCACGCTAACAAGGTTTTATTAGCACTCCCAGCCAGCGCACCCGTAATAATGTCTATTTGGTCTGCGGGTGTAACACGAAGGCCTTGTTTTTTTACTACGGGTAATTGCAACTTATTCATCAACTCATCCACTAAACAGCCACCGCCATGCACAATGACTAAAGGACGAGAATGTGTTGAACGATATTGTTGTAATGCCGTGAAAAATCGTGTTAATGCTTCTTCATTATCAAGAAGTACGCCACCGAGTTTGATAATTAATGGTTCCATGAAACGTCCCTACTCATTATTTAAATCAGTGATTCAGTTTCAGCGAAACCAAACCGAATATTCATACATTGCACCGCTTGCGCAGCCGCCCCTTTTAACAAGTTGTCTTCAACACCAACCACAATCAGATGTTCACCTTGTTGAGCAAATCCGATATCACAAAATGCCGTACCAACCACTGCTTTTAATGCAGGTAATCCTTTGTCATAAACACGCACTAATGGCTTGTCTTGGTAGGCCTCTTCAAAGGCTTGTCTGACATTGTCCTCTGTCACCCCCGCCTTCAACTTACAGGTGATAGTGGCTAAAATCCCTCTAGCAAAATTACCTAAATGCGGTGTAAAAATGACATCAATACCGAGATGTGTTGCTATTTCAGGCTGATGACGATGAGTAAAGACACCATAAGGCTGTAAACTCACTTCACAAAAGCTGCTGGTTAAAGAGGCTTTTCTGCCCGCACCACTCACACCGCTAGTGGCATTAATAACAGGCCATTGCGCGGTATCTAACAGTCCGGCTTCCACTAAAGGTTTTAGTGACAACTGAGAGACGGTTGGATAACAACCCGGCACTGCAATTAATTGTGCCTGACTAATAATGTCAGCATTCCATTCAGCCAATCCATAAACTGCTTGTGATAACCAATCAGTATTCTTATGCTCGAATCCATAGTATTGTTGATAAAAATGCTTGTTTTGTACTCGATAAGCGCCAGATAAATCGAATACCACACAACCTTGCTCTAAAAAAATAGGCGCAATGTCATGGCTAACTTCATGAGCTGTTGCGAGAAAAACGATATCAATATTTTCAGCTGCTTTAGCGACATCCATCATCGGCTCTAGTGGGAGTTCCACTAAGCCACGATATTTTGGATAAAGTTCAGAAAAGCACTTTCCTGCATCTGCACTTTGAGCGGATACCATCAATCTGCTCAAATTCACATGAGGATGCTGCTGAAGATAGGCAGCTAATTCAGCGCCAGTGTAACCACTTGCCCCTACAATCAGAGTATTTAACATGTCATTCTTACCTTGTACTATGAACATAAACCGATTAATGTATTTTTATTCAAAAAAAGTGCATGAATATTGATACTATTATGAAGAAAGGCTGTCAACAGTGAATATTAAATTACCTACATTTATTGAGATTTATCGTCAATTAATTGCAACACCCTCTATCAGCGCTACAGACGTGAAGAATGATCAAAGCAATGAGTCGCTGATTAATTTACTGGCTAATTGGTTGGAAATATTAGGTTTTTCAATTGAAATTCAACCTGTGCCTGAAACACGAGGGAAATTTAACCTTTTGGCAACATTAGGAACGGGGAAAGGGGGATTATTACTCTGTGGTCATACTGACACAGTACCGTTTGATGAAGGGCGTTGGACACAAGATCCTTTTACGCTGACAGAGAAAGAAAATAAGTTATACGGCTTAGGCACTGCCGATATGAAAGGCTTTTTCGCCTTTATTCTTGATGCATTACGGGATGTAGATACTAAGACATTAACTCACCCTCTCTATATTCTCGCCACCGCTGATGAAGAAACGTCTATGGCAGGGGCGCGTTATTTTGCCGCTAATACAGCAATCCGCCCTGATTTTGCGATTATTGGCGAGCCGACATCCCTAAAACCTATTCGTGCGCATAAAGGGCATTTATCAAATGCGATACGCATTACAGGGCAATCAGGACATTCTAGCGATCCAGAAAAAGGGGTGAATGCGATTGAGCTGATGCATGAATCTATTACTCACCTTAGTACACTGCGCGATACGTTAAAACAACGCTATAACAATCCTGCGTTTGTTATCCCTTATCCCACCATGAACTTTGGGTATATTAATGGCGGTGATGCAGCAAATAGAATTTGTGCTTGCTGTGAACTCCATATGGATATTCGCCCATTACCGGGGCTCACACTGCAAGACTTGGATGATTTACTGCACGAAACATTAGCGCCAGTCAAAGCACGTTGGCCGGGTCGCTTGAGCGTTGAGGCGTTACACGATCCTATCCCTGGTTACGAATGCCCAACCGATCATAAAATGGTCGCGGTGATCGAAACACTCTTAGGCGAAAAAGCGCAAACAGTGAATTACTGTACTGAAGCGCCGTTTATTCAAGATCTCTGCCCTACGTTAGTCTTAGGCCCAGGTTCTATTGAACAAGCTCATCAGCCTGACGAATTTATTGATATGGCATTTATTGAGCCGACCCGTGAATTAATGGGGCAATTAATTGAAAACTTCTGCTTAACAGAGAAGTCTCAATAATAAAAGTTGATAGAGTTTATTTACTATCAACTTACACTCAACATAATTTGAGTTGCAGGTAGGCGACTCGCTAAGCGTAGTCAACCCTCCTGCAACTTGAAGTATGACGAGTATAGTGTAGTGATTAACGTAGCCAATTCGTTTTAGCGAGTTGAACAATTTCATCACCACGTCCATTAATAATGGCTTTCATCATATACAGACTAAAACCTTTCGCCTGTTCAAACTTAATTTCAGGAGGCATTGAAAGCTCTTGTTTTGCAGTGACTACATCCACAATTACAGGACCATCATGTTCAAAAGCTTCTTTAAGTGCATTATCCAAGTCTTCGCCTTTTTCTACTCGAATCCCTTTGATGCCCGATGCATTGGCAATAGCAGCAAAATCAGGGTTATGTAAATCTGTACCATCTGTTAAATACCCCCCCGCTTTCATCTCCATCGCGACAAAACCTAATACACTGTTATTAAAAATAATCACTTTTACGGGCAAATTCATTTGAGCTAATGAAATAAAATCCCCCATTAGCATGGTAAACCCACCATCACCACACATTGCCACAACTTGGCGTTTTCTATCCAATGCTTGTGCACCAATAGCTTGAGCCATTGCATTTGCCATAGAGCCATGATTAAACGAGCCCAGCAAACGCCGTTTTCCATTCATTCCGACATAACGAGCCGCCCATACGGTTGGCGTTCCTACATCACAAGTAAAAATAGCATCATCATTTGCAAATTCACTTAATCGACGTGCCAAATATTGAGGGTGAATAAGTTCACGCTCGCTTGGTTGTGCGAGTGCATCCAGATCTTGTCTTGCTTTGGCGTAATGTTTTAATGAAGCATCAAGGTGAGTGGTATCTGTTTTCTCTTTTAAACGAGGCTGTATTGCATTTAGAGTGGCTTTAATATCACCAATCATTGCCATATCCACATGACAATGTGAACCAAGGCTACTTGGATTAATATCAATTTGAATAATATTGGCTTTCGACGGGTAAAATGCGCGATAAGGGAATTGAGTTCCTAATAACACTAACGTATCCGCATTTTCCATCGCATGATAACCGGATGAAAAACCAATTAACCCTGTCATTCCCACACTGTACGGATTTTTCCACTCAATGTATTCTTTGCCTCGCAATGCGTGTACAACAGGGGCTTTTAAGGTTTGTGCTAATTTAATCACTTCGTCGCGAGCTTGAGCGCATCCTGCGCCGCACATTAAGGTGATATTCTTGCCATTATTCAATGCATCAGATAACTTTTCGATTTCAAAACGATTGGGCATAATCAATGGAAATTGTAGCGGATACCAATTTTCATGCGCATCTTCTAGCGCAGGTTTTAGTGCAACATCACCCGGTAAAACCACAACAGCCACCCCTTTTTTCAAAATTGCGGTTCGCATTGCAATCGCCAGCACTTGAGGGATCTGCTCTGGATTAGACACTAATTCACAATAGTGGCTACATTCACGAAAAAGTTCTTGAGGGTGTGTCTCTTGAAAGTAATTACTGCCAATTTCAGCAGAAGGAATATGCGCAGCAATCGCAAGAACCGGAACATGGTTACGGTGGCAATCAAAAAGTCCATTGATAAGATGTAGATTTCCTGGCCCACAAGAACCTGCACAAACCGCTAATTGACCGTTTACTGCAGCTTCTGCCCCTGCTGCAAATGCCGCAACCTCTTCATGGCGGGTTCCCATCCATTCAATAGTCCCCATCTTGCGCAAGCTATCACTTAATCCATTGAGAGAATCGCCCGTCACGCCCCAAATACGTTTTACACCTGCATTATGGAGTACTTTAGCAATATAAGTGGCAACTGTTTGCTTACCCATGGTGATATTTTTCCTCAGTTTTGGGTGGATTTCGCCTCTGCGAGCTAAGCTTGTTTCCTTCTTGTCTTCAATATCTGTCCTTTATCTGCTTACAGAGAAAATTATCTGACTAACTCAAATATAAAGAATAACACCAATCACTATAATGTCACTGTAGTGATAAAGTCAGCCCAGATAAAAATGTAAAAATAAAATATTACTTACAAATACATTCATTAAATTTATAATAACCGCACCAAATAAGAATATCTCTCATTAATATCGTATTATTATTACTAAATAATAGACAAAATATATTTATAGGATTATTTTAATAATTAAAATAATTTTTAATGTCTATTTTTTTATTCTGCTTTTCATTAACAATTAAGCTGACTCATTTCAGCCTTACTCACTGTCTTTATTGAAAAATTTAACTTTCTTTTATTTGTTAATAAATTTATCACCATTATATTATTTCATACCCCATGAAAAAGAGGTATGAAATAAACATGACATGGGTCACGCTACCTTTTGCTTTTTGTCCTCTAGAATACAGCCTAATTATTTTTAAACGGAGATTAACGGATGGACAAAAGTAGAAGTCCAATAAAGGTTTTCTTTATTAGTATTCTGGCAGTCCTTTTCTTAATTTTTATTTCACAATATGTAATTGGTAAAAAAGAAATTAAGATTGGCATTGCAGTAATACCTATTCTACCAATGCTCTTTGCGGTCATTATTGGTATGTGTATATCTGCAGGATTTACCCGTAAAAAAATCAAAGTATGGGGTAAATTATTTACAGAAAAAGAAGAAGGCTTCTGCGGTAAAATGGTAGGTTTCAGCCTACTTATTTTAGGTACGCAATATGCAGGGATGATTGTTCCTAATATTAAAATGATTTTAAGTGTTGGTGTTCCTTTATTTATTCAGGAACTCGGAAACTTATTACCTGTATTAATTGCAGTTCCATTAGCCATTAAATTTGGATTTGGTCGTCGAGCAATTGGTGCTTGTTCATCTATTAGCCGTGAACCGTCTATCGCTGTTATTCAAGGTAAATTTGGTACCGGCTCTCAAGAATATATTGGTGTATTAGCCATTTATTTATGTGGTTCTGTTATCGGTACTTTATGGTTTAGCGTACTAGGAAGTATCGCGCCATTAACTGGATTACACCCACTTGCGCTTGCAGCAGGCTCTGGCGTGGGTTCTGGTTCAATGTTAAGTGCGGCATCAGGGGCGTTAATAAATGGCCTCGATGACGCATTAGCGCAGCAAGTATTAAGTGTTGCCGCAGCATCTAACTTATTATCTTCAGCACTGGGCGCACTGTCATTAACCTATTTAGGTTTACCTCTTTCAGAAAAAATTTATAAAATTTTCACCAGAGGCAAAACTGCATGAAAAATATAATTATAGATATGAAATTTGTATTCGTTGCTATTCTACTGGCAATGTTTACTCAGACGTTAACATCAGGGATCGCCCTTTATGCAATGTGGGATAGCTTTATTGCTATGTCATTAGTGGTATTTATTTCACTCGTTGCTAAAAACTATTTACCTTCATCTTTACCAACATTTGCTTATGCAACAATTATCGGGATCCTTATTTGCTTACCCGAAACTCCGGTAAGAGATTTCTTTATTAGTTCTATTGGTAAAGTTTCTTTCTTATCTTGTTGTGTTCCTTTATTAGCATTTGCTGGTTTATCTGTTGGTGGTCAATTAGAAGAACTTAAGAAAATGTCATGGAAAGTTATTCTTATTTTCATGATTGTTTCAACTTGTTGTTTCTTTGGCGCATCAATCGTCGCGCAAATTGGATTTACTATCCAGGGAGTTATCTAATGAATAATATTTATAATGTCAGCGAAAAACTCTTTCAATTAAATGACTTTAGTAAAAAAACACGACAAGACCTGCACAAAATACCTGAGTTATCAGGTGAAGAATATAAAACATCTAAATACTGTCGTGAATTAATGGAAAGTTTTGGTTATCAAATTAAAACTTTTGATGGATATACTGGCTTCACAGCAGACTTAATTGTTAATTCTGAATTCCCATTAATTGCTATCCGTGCCGATATGGACGGATTAGAAATGCCAGACTTAACGAATAATGAACATAGTTCAGTTCACCAAGGTTGTGCACACAACTGTGGTCACGATACGCATATGACCATGGCATTAACCAGTGCTAAATATCTTGCCGAAAATAGAGAAGAGATGAGCGCCAACGTTCGCTTTATTTTCCAAATGGCTGAAGAAGATATGCGTGTACCTGGCGCTGAAAAAATGGTTGAACTCGGTTGCATGGAAGGTGTTGACGAAACCTACGCACTTCATAATGATGCAGCGATTGAAACGGGTTGTGTACGCTTTAATGATGGCGTGATGTCATCTTATGGCTCAGCATGGACATTAGATGTTTATGGCGTTTCTGCACATGGCTCAACACCACACAAAGGTTTAGATGCTATTCGCGAAGCGACTCGCTTAATTGATTATATGGATTATGTTGTTGCGAAAAAAACAGATCCCTTTAGCCCAGCAGTTTTTGGTTGTGGCATGATCAATGGGGGAACTATCCCTAACGCATTAGCTGACCACGTTCAAGCTCGCGGTACTATCCGTTCTATGGATGAAAATACCGACCAAGTACTGAAAACGAGTTTTGATGAAATTGTGGCACGCAGTACCGCGGGTGGATTTAAAACCACATTAAGCTACAGCGGATACCCTGCGGTTGTGAATCACCCAACGGCACATCAGCGTTTATTAGATGCGATGCGTAAATTTTTACCTGAAGAAAATATTGAATCGAAAGGTAAGCCAATGACAGGCAGTGAAGACTTTAGCTATATGGTTAACGCTACTAAAGGCAAAGTCGGTGCAATGTTCTTCTTAGGAAGTGGTAACCAAGCGAAAGGAATTAATAATTACCTTCACGCCAATCCTTATTTTGTCGATGATGATTGTTTATTAGTCGGTGCTCAGATTTTTGTTAATATTCTGACTCGCTAATCTCTTATTATTCTGCCCAAAGCCCATATTGCCCCCGCAAGATGGGCTTTTTTGTTTTCTGTCTATTCCTCAACGTTACTATTGGCATTCACAGAACGCAAATCAGGTAATTCTTGATAAACTTCTTTGCTATGCCATTGTGTTTCCCACTGCTCTGGCATTTGAATAATATTTCTATCAATGTGAGGAGCATAAAGAGAAATAAATTCATGCATATAATCTTTCATATGTGTATGTTTACTGACACAAATATGGGTATAACTCGGTTGTACAAGATGATCAATATTAAGACATTTTAATGCGCCACCATCTTCTGCCTCATCATAAGATGCCGTTGCAATAACACCGATACCTAAATGACGCTTAACGTAGTATTTAATAATTTCAGTATCTGTCGCGGTTAGCGCCACTTTGGGCTTAAGATTATTTTTATAAAAGACCTTATCTAACTTAGAACCTCGCGTAAAACCAAAAACATAAGTAATTAATGGATATTCTGCCATTTGCTCAATAGTCACCTGTTCATCATCTTGTAATGTGGCAAGAGGATGATCATAAGGAACGAGTAAACTTCGCGTCCAGCGATAGCAAGGTAGGGTAATTAAATCTTCATAAAGATGCATAGACTCTGTTGCAATCGCAAAATCCACATCACCATTTTTCACCATTTCAGCTAATTGTGCAGGTGCACCTTGATGAAAATGCAGTGAAATATTAGGGTAATAGCGGCGAAAATGGTCAATCACGCTTGGCAATGAATAGCGTATTTGAGTATGTGTTGTCGCAATATGCAAATCGACTTTTTTATTACGATCTTCTTCTGCCACGATGCTTTTAATTCGATCAACTTGCCCCAAAATATCACAAGCAATTTTATGAACTTCTTTCCCCATTGGGCTGAGGGCTAATAAGTTATTATTTTTACGAACAAATAACGATACACTTAATTCATCTTCTAATATTTTAAGTTGCTTACTGATTGTCGGTTGAGAGGTGTAGAGTTTTTCGGCTGCATTAGTAATGTTGAAATTATTTTTTACGACTTCAACAAAGCTTTTCAGTTGATTAATGTTCATAGGAGTACCTGGGTTAATCTGCACAAATGCGCGGTTAATGATTAAATTTATAATTTGTTATTCTAAATAGAGGTAATGATGAGAATATTTTTAATCGCTCTGTCTTTATATCTTGTGATCCTACCTTGATATAATCTTATTAATAAGAATAGCGAGATCTATTCTATTATCCATACTTCCAGCTCTACTATTCGAAAGAATAATAAAGTAAATTACGGTGTTATTATTTTCTATTTACCCATCACTATTCGTATTATGCACAATGCGCCTATAAATGCGTTAGCCTGCATCAAAAAAAATAATAATCTTTTTCAACTCTCTGTTATTAAAAATAAAAATGAGATCACTTTTTTATTTTTATAAAAAATGATATTACGTCAACTTAACGTAAATTTACCTCTCCTAACATCTGCGGTTTTACACAAAAGCAGAATTACGTTATGATATTGATCACATTTTAATACACAGAGGCACTGTTTTGTTATACCAAAACAACAAAGAAAACATCCTAATACCTTATTCAATCTCATCTATACTTAATAAATCTTCTCTTACTCATTAGCTTAATATCACTATTTAATTTTGGTAGAAGTAAGCTGTTTTTTAGTGAATTTTTATCACTCACTCTTCTCGCTAACAAATAGTCACTTCATTTCTTTTAATTAATTGAATAACAAGAATTTACGAATACCTTAATCAAGGTCACTTAATATGAAAATGAAGAAAAAAAGAAACAAACCACTACAAATCAATGATATAACTATTATTGATGACAGTAAGCTCAAAAAAGCGATTACCGCTGCTGCATTGGGTAATGCCATGGAATGGTTCGACTTCGGTGTTTATGGCTTCCTTGCTTACGTTTTAGGTCAAGTCTTCTTCCCTGGCGCATCTCCAGGTGTGCAGATGATTGCCGCACTTGCCACATTCTCCGTCCCTTTCCTAATAAGGCCACTAGGCGGTGTTGTATTTGGAATGCTAGGGGATAAATTTGGTCGTCAGAAAGTCTTATCTGTCACCATCATTATCATGGCACTTAGTACCTTTGCGATTGGTCTTATTCCAGCCTATGAAACCATTGGTATTTGGGCGCCGGTCTTATTATTACTCGCTAAATTAGCCCAAGGCTTTTCAATTGGTGGTGAATATTCAGGTGCCGCGATTTTTGTTGCTGAATACTCACCAGACCGTAAACGTGGATTTATGGGAAGCTGGTTAGATTTCGGTTCAATCGCTGGCTTTGTCATGGGGGCGGGTGTTGTTGTACTTATCTCAACCATTTTAGGTGAAACTGCATTTCATGAGTGGGGATGGCGTATCCCATTCTTCTTAGCATTACCATTAGGTCTTATCGGCTTATATTTACGTCATGCATTAGAAGAAACGCCTGCATTCCAACAGCATATTGAAGCAATGAACAAGGATGACCGTAAATCCATTCAGGATCCACCTCGTGTTTCATTACGTGAAATTGCATCAAAATATTGGAAAAGCTTAACCGTATGTGTAGGTTTAGTGATCGCCACTAATGTCACCTACTATATGTTATTAACCTATATGCCGAGTTATTTATCTCATAACCTAAACTATTCGGCAGATCACGGTGTGTTGATCATTATTGCGATTATGATAGGTATGTTGTTTGTACAACCCGTCATTGGGTTACTCAGTGATAAAATTGGCCGTAAACCCTTTGTTATCGGTGGTAGTATCGGGTTATTCATCCTTGCTTACCCTGCGTTTATGATGATTAACAGTGATGAAATCGGCTTGATTTTCTTAGGATTATTAATTCTTGCGGTTTTACTTAACTGTTTTACAGGAGTAATGGCATCGATTTTACCTGCCATATTCCCAACCCATATCCGTTATAGTGCATTAGCAATTGCATTTAATATTTCAGTATTAATTGCGGGTGCAACACCAACAGCCGCCGCGTGGTTAGTCGAAGCGACTGGCGATTTATATATGCCTGCTTATTATCTAATGATTGTCGCCGTTATCGGTTTGATCACAGGGATTAAGATGATTGAAACTGCAAACAAACCTTTACGTGGTGCGACACCAGCCGCATCAGATAAATCAGAAGCAAAAGAAATTCTGTCAGAGCACTATGATAATATTGAACAACGTGTTGAAGATATCGAGGCTGAAATTGACGCATTACAGAAAAAACGTCAAACACTCATCGATCAACATCCTAAGTTAGATTAAGAGAGGTTACATGCACCCGTCTTCTGTTCATTTAGTTTGGTTTCGCAATGATTTAAGAGTGACGGATAACAAAGCGCTCTTTTATGCTTGCCAAGATAAACACGCACAGGTGCATGCCCTTTTCACCGTAACGCCTGAACAATGGAAAGCTCATCATATGGCTTTGTCTTGTCAGGCGTTTATTCATGATGCCTTACTGAATCTTTCGATATCCTTAGCTAAACTCAATATTCCACTCACATTGATCATTAGCGATACCTATTCAGATGCAGCGAATGAAGTCGTGCAATATTGCCAACAACATCAAGTTACCGCGCTTTTCATTAATCACCAATATGCGATTAATGAGCAACGTCGTGATAAAAAAGTGACGGAGTTGCTGGAAAACAAAACGACTGTTTACGCTTATCATGACAATGTATTTATTCCACCCGGCAATGTCGTTACCCAACAAGGGGAGATGTATAAAGTCTTTACCCCCTTTAGAAATGCATTTTTACGGCTCTTTCTTTCGCAAGATAATGCTTCGTTACCTATTCCAGAGATCAGAACACATCAAAAAGTGGTATCACCTTTAAAAACGCCACTGTTTTCACTTGAAAATACAAACTCACCTTCATTTATCGCCACTGAAGAAGAGGCCCTTAAACGCTTAAAACAATTCTGTTATGAAAGTGTCCCTCATTATGCAAAGTGGCGAAACATTCCTGCAGTTGATGGCACAAGTCGGTTATCCCCATATCTTTCGATTGGTTTACTGTCTATTCGTCAATGTTTTAATCGCCTATACCAAACAGAGCCTGATTTTTTAGAAAACAGTGCATCAGGTGCCTTTGTGTGGTTTAACGAATTGGTTTGGCGAGAGTTTTATCAACACTTAATTGTGGCTAATCCTCATTTATGCAAACACATTGCCTTTCAGCTTTGGACAGAAAAAATCAATTGGCGTAATGATAAAGAAGAGTTTAACGCTTGGACACAAGGCTTAACAGGTTTTCCGATTATAGATGCCGCTATGCGACAACTTAATCATACGGGTTGGATGCATAACCGTTTACGTATGCTTACTGCCAGTTTTCTTATTAAAGATTTATTAATTGATTGGCGTTGGGGTGAGCGTTATTTTATGTCTCAACTGATTGATGGGGATTTTGCCTCAAATAATGGGGGCTGGCAGTGGGCGGCTTCTACAGGTACTGACGCGGTTCCTTACTTTCGAATTTTCAATCCCACAACCCAAGGCCGCAAATTTGATCCTGATGGTGAATTTATTCGCCTTTGGCTTCCTGAATTGGCTAATGTGCCTAATCGGTATATTCACACACCTCACGAATGGGCAGCAAAAACTAATAATTCTCTCAATTATCCATTACCGATTGTTGATCACGCAAAAGCTCGAATAAGAGCGATTGAATCTTATGAAGAAGCAAAAAAATAAAGCCGATATCAGAGATAAGAGATAAAAAAACAGCGCCTAATTAAGCGCTGTTTTTAGTTTTTAACTCGCTAAGCACTAACCTGTATTACGCATGCCCGCTGCAATACCGGCAATAGTGACCATAAGTGCCTGTTCAATACGAGGATCAGACTCGCTATGAGTACGAGAACGTTGTAATAGTTCTGCCTGAAGCACATTTAATGGATCGGTATACACATTACGTAGTGCAATAGATTCCGCTACCCACGGTAAATCCGCCATTAAGTGTTCGTCTTTTGAAATAGCCAACACACTTTTAATATCATCAGAAAGTTGCTGGCGTAATGTCGATCCTAATGGCCATAAACGCTCTTCCACTAAGCGTTGATCGTAATATTCTGCTAACCATAAATCCGCTTTGGCATACACCATTTCCAACATAGCGATACGTGTATTAAAGAACGGCCAGTTCTCACACATATCGTCTAACACTGCTTGTTTTCCGCTATCAATTTCATGTTGTAACGCGGCTCCAGCACCCAACCAAGCAGGTAACATTAAGCGGTTTTGAGTCCATGCAAAAATCCACGGGATCGCACGCAAGGTTTCAACGCCCCCAGTAGGGCGGCGTTTGGCAGGGCGTGAACCCAGCGGTAATTTACCCAATTCCCCTTCTGGAGTTGCCGCTCTAAAATAAGGCACAAAGTCTTCTTGTCCTCGAACATAGTCACGATACATCGCACAAGACACATCAGACAATGAATCCATCACTTCAATCCAAGGCGCTTTTGGCTCTGGTGGTGGCAATAAATTCGCTTCTAAAATTGCGCCTGCATAGTGAGCAAGGCTGCTGATTGTCACTTGTGGCAAACCAAACTTAAAGCGGATCATTTCACCTTGCTCAGTGACACGCAGGCCACCTTTCAGGCTTCCCGGGGGTTGAGAAAGTAATGCCGCATGAGCTGGCGCACCACCACGACCAATCGTCCCCCCACGTCCATGAAATAACGTTAAGGTCACGCCTGATTTTTCACAAAGTTTGATCAATGAATCTTGAGCTCGATATTGTGCCCATGATGCCGCCATCACACCCGCATCTTTTGCTGAGTCTGAATAGCCAATCATCACCATTTGTTTGTCATCAATTAAATCGCGATACCAAGGAATATCAAACAAACGTGTCATTACGCTTTCAGCGTTATTTAAGTCTTCCAGTGTTTCAAATAACGGTGCAACAGGTAAGCGAATATTCGCACCCGCTTCTTTCAGTAACAGCTTCACGGCTAATACATCAGAAGGCACTTTTGCCATCGAAATGACATAAGAAGCGATAGAGTCTTTAGGCGATTGTGCGATAACACGGCACGTTTCAAACACTTCTTGTGTGGCAGCACTTGGTTGCCAATTTGTAGGAATAAGAGGACGCTTTGAGTTTAATTCTTCAAGTAAGAATGTCTGTTTTTGCTCTTCAGACCAATTTGCATAATCACCCAGCTCTAAATATTGTGTCAATTCAGATAACGCTTCTGTGTGATTGGTACTTTCTTGACGAATATCCAACTTGACCAGTTGTAAGCCAAAACAACGGATACGACGTAATGTATCTAACAGTTGCCCATTAGCAATGATACGCATACCACACTGAGTCAGTGATTGATAACACGCATATAACGGGTCCCAAAGTTGGGTATTATCAATTAATAGTCCTTCAGGCGGTAGAGATTGTTGGCCTTTAATGCGTTGTTCTAAATAATCACGGGTCACTTGTAAGCGAGTGCGTAACTGTTTAGCAATTTCACGATAAGGCTCTGCAACTTCAGCACCACCCGCTAATTCACGCAGTTCAGGTGTACTTTCTGTCATCGAAAGTTCTGAAACCAGCACTTGGATATCATTTAAGAATAAATCAGCGGCTTTCCAACGACTTAATAATAAAGCATGACGTGTGATTTCAGCCGTCACATTTGGGTTGCCATCACGGTCTCCCCCCATCCATGAGGTAAAGCGAATAGGGGAGGCTTCTACGGGTAAGTTGTAATCAATGGACTCTTTAAGCTGTTCATTAAATTCACGTAAAAAGGCAGGAACCCCTTCCCATAAGCTATTTTCAACAACCGCAAAGCCCCATTTAGCCTCGTCAATTGGCGTTGGGCGGATCTTTCTAATTTCATCGGTGTGCCAAGATTGCGCAACTAACTGACGTAAACGACGCATAATATTGGTACGTTCGTAATCTGCTAAATCATCATGATCCAGTTGAGATAAACAGGTATTCACCTCAACTAATTTATGAATAAGTGTGCGACGTGCAATTTCAGTAGGATGCGCCGTCAATACCAGCTCAATAGAGATTTGTTCTACGGCTTCTTTTAATTGTGCATCCGTGAAATTCTTATCTTTTAGTCGAGTGATCAATTTCGCCAATGCCACAGGATTACTCGCTGCTTCACCATGGGGTGAAATACTATGGTATTGTTCTGCCACATTCGTCAGGTTCAAGAATTGGTTGAATGCTCTAGCAACAGGTAATAATTCATCATTAGATAAATTTTGCAATGTTATCAACAACTTTTGTCGTTGAACTTCATTACCTGCTCGTGATGATTTAGATAATTTGCGAATAGATTCAACTTTATCTAAAATTTCTTCACCAAGTGCTTCTTTTATCGTATCTCCAAGTAGCTTGCCAAGCATGCTGACATTGCTACGCATAGCCGAATATTGTTGATTCATGAGACTCCTGACCTTGTCTTTGTGTCGGTAACAACATGCTTCTTCCTATTAGAAAAGTCATGTCCTCCCAGTTGTGTAATTAACTTTCATTTCTAATGTGACTTTATTTTGATTTTTGTGATAAGCCACACTGCTTTTTTTACTTAGCCTACTATTCATATCAGAAAATAATCGTTTTGGGGGATTTTTCTGAAATTTAATTACGACTTTAGTTTTATAAGAATGGCTAATATTCATGTTGTTTTGGCTCAATTTTACCAAGAATAAGGACATTTTTTTGTTTCTTATCGACTAAGAAGAGTTTTTTACTAAAAAGGGGGGAATACGTGAAAATTTATCTGGCGGGAAATTTAGATGATTTTTTTTAATGTTGATAAATTGTCTGGCGTGGTTTGTCTTTTTTTGACCTATTCCGTTTGCGTGTTATAACCAATCTCTCTATCTCATACCTTATTTCTCCTATCTTTTTTTACTCACTCTGTCAGATTAAGATTTTCATGATCGAATAGGTTGATGCTTTATTTTGTTTTCTCTTTATGGTTATTATCACTAAAACAAATCCATTTTTGTTCAAAATAACATCAAATTCAACATCCATAATATTTAAAAACTATCAGAACATACTGTGACTTTTTTCGTTATCAGACAGGGGAAGCCGATGACCAATGAATTAATTAATGCTCTTTCTATTATCAAATCTAAAAAATGGGTCGATTTAACACATCGCTTCGATAAAGATTCACCTCACTTTTTTATGTTTGACGCAGCTAACTTTAAAACCCTTTTTGATTATCAAGATGGTTTCTTTGCTCAACAATTTACATTCCCAGGTCAATACGGTACGCATATTGATGCCCCTTGCCATTTTGTCCCGAATGCGCGTTATCTACATGAATTAGAATTAAAAGAATTAGTATTGCCACTGATTGTGATTGACCAATCAGAACGCGCAAAAACAGATGCAAATTTCTCATTTTCAAAAAATGATATTCTTGAATTTGAAAAACAGCATGGTGAAATTGAAGCCGATACTTTTGTTGCATTACGAACAGATTGGAGTAAACGTTGGCCTTCGCAAGATGCGATGGATAACAAAGATGCTGAAGGAAAAAATCAAATTCCGGGCTGGGGGATCGATGCACTTAAATTCTTATTTGAAGAGCGCAAAGTCAAAGCGATTGGTCATGAAACGTTTGATACCGACTCAGCAAAAGAATTTCACAAAAATAACGCCCTGTTAGGTGAGTATTACGTGTTAGAACAAGATACTTATCAAATTGAATTAATGACTAATTTGGATCAACTGCCCACCCGTGGAGCGGTCATTTTTAATATTGTTGCTAAACCTAATAATGCCAGTGGTTTTCCTGTTCGCTCTTTTGCTATATTACCTTAATATTTACATACCATAAAAACGAATAAAGCGCTGACAAATCAGCGCTTTAAATTAAGAATAACGAATTGTTCTTTCAGTTAGTTAAGTTGTCTATTGTAAATCATGTGGTAAATCGAATTGTACTCTTAATAACGTTCAAACACGTTGTAACCGTACTTCAACTTCCACTCAAGACGCTTAAATTTCACATCATGAGCTACTGACAAAAGTTCTCTTTAGCTTGATGGTTCACCTCCGTCATTTCATTTCTTAGTGGGACAATCTGTCTTACTACCTTTGACATCAATCGCTCCTTTGTGACTAGAGATGCTTCAAGTATAGCCAAAGAAATTAAAAAAATTGAGCTATATGACACAAAAATGACAAAAGATTATCAGCAGAAAATAACCCACTGATAACCTTTTATAAAAGAGAATTAATTAAATTATAATAATTGGGAAAGACGGTTTAAATCTGACTGAATTGCGCCAGCGGTCACATCTCTTCCTGCCCCCGGTCCTCTTATGACCAGTGGATTATCACGATACCAACGGCTTTCAATCGCAAACAAATTATCACCTGGTAACAATGATGCCAGAGGATGATCTTTTCTGACCGCTTCAACCCCTACTTTCGCTTTACCATTAGCATCGAAACGGGCGATATACCGCAAGACCATATCCATTTCATTTGCTGCGGCTAAACGTTGTGCCATTTGTTCGTTGATAAGCGCACTGTTATCAAAAAAGGCGTCTAATGAACCAGTTTCAGCTTGTAGTGGCACTAATGACTCAACTCGCACTTGCTCTGGTTCAATATCATAACCCGCTTCACGAGCAAGA
Organism: Proteus sp. FME41; assembly: GCF_014897315.1. Lineage (GTDB taxonomy): Bacteria > Pseudomonadota > Gammaproteobacteria > Enterobacterales > Enterobacteriaceae > Proteus. The sequence goes on from NZ_JABUYL010000014.1 coordinate 28,739, forward strand.
ATAACCAGCTTACGCATTACATCTTGTCCCGATAAATCAATTCGCGGATCAGGCTCTGTTAATCCCTGTTGCCACGCCTGTTCCACCAGCTCACTAAAAGGTACCGTGCCATCAAATTGTAAGAATAACCACGATAATGTACCTGAGAAAATACCGCTAATCGATAAAATGGAATCACCACTTTCACGTAAATCACGCACAGTATGATTAATGGGTAACCCCGCCCCTACTGTTGCGTTATATAGCCAATGCCGTCCTGTTTTAGAAAAAGCATCGCGTGTGGCACGATAACGTAAACTTGAAGCAGAGCCTGCAATCTTATTAGCACTGATAACATGAAAACCGTAGCTGGCAAAATCTTCATAAGAGGCCGCCAGTGATTCATTCGCCGTTATATCGACAACCACTAAATCATCATAAGGGTGTGCTCTCATCCAAAGATAGAGCGACTCTTCATTATGTTCTGTCGCTTCTTCATCAAAAAAAGCCAACGCACGACTTGGGTTAATACCTTGGTAATCAAGTAAACTGCGGCGGCTATCAACCACACCTGCAAGAATAAACTCAAAATCACTGCGGGCAGATAATGGCTCTTGCTCACGCGCAAATAACTCTAACCAGCGAGAACCAATATTCCCTTTACCAAACAGCACTAAACCAATCTGCTTCTCGGCTCTAAACAGTGTTTGGTGTAGGCCTTGCAAGAGGTGCTCAGTATAATTTCGCAGTACTGCAACTAAACTGATGTTATCTTCAGCGTGCCAAATAAACTCAACAGGTTGATCTTTAAGTTGCTGATAAAAACGATGGCAATGCAGCGGATTTTTACATACCCCTGCGCCGACTAACGCCACTAATGAGAAACCTTCACGTAAATGTAATTTACCTGGTAAAACTGCATCTTGCAGTATATCTAAAGCACTGTTAGCCACTTCACTGGTATAACAAAGTTGTAAAAGTTGGCTGTCTTTATCCACACCGGTGGCTAAAGGACGAATTTGCGCACGTTTAAGTAATTCATCAACCTCTTTTGTGATTTGTTCAAAGTTTTGATGTGAAGCGAGTTGTAGTTCAATCAAACAAACATCGTCATGGCTTGTCACTATTTTAGCACCTGTTCCTGATGCTAAAACACGTTCTATACGTGTTGAACCTTGCTCTGGTTGATAACTGCAACGCAGTTGCAAATCAATGTTACTACCTGATACGGGTTGCAATGTACGTGTATGTAAAACCGGAGCAGCTAAACGCGCCAATTCACTGGCTTCATCTAAACGCAACAATGGCAATAAACAAGCATCTTTAACTTTTCGCGGGTCGGCACTATAAACACCCGCAACATCACTCCAAATCGTGACTTTACCAACATCCGCTAAAGCCCCCACTTGTGTTGCTGAGTAATCACTACCATTACGACCTAATAAAACGGTTTCCCCTTGTTGGTTGCGACTAATAAAACCAGTTACGACAAAACGACTTTCAGGGTGTTTAACTAGCAGTGATTGTAATAGTGGGCGAGATAACGTTTCGTTCACTTGGGGTTGTGCGGCTCGTTCTGCACACAAAAATTCGCGAGCATCTAACCAAACACTGGATAAACCTTGTTCAGTCAGTAGTTTTGCCATTAATTTTGCAGACCAAATTTCACCATGACCAACAACTTCGGCATAAGTTGCGTCTGTAATGGGTTTATCCAACAAGTAGCTTAAGCGTTCAAGATCCGCAATAAAAGCTTGAGACAAGAGCTCTGCATTCTCTTTTGAGAGAAGTCCCTCAATTAAGGATAATTGGTAGCGTCGTAACGTTTGCTGAACCTGATGTGCTGAAATACGATCACTTTGGCTCAGTTTCAGCCAGCTAATTAGTTGATTCGTTGTTGAACCTGCTGCAGAAACCACCATGAGATCATTAGGTTGGCTATAGTTTGTCATGATATTCACAACACGTTGATAACATTTTATGTCTGCAAGACTGCTACCACCGAACTTATGTAATTGACGGCAAATCGGTTCCGCCTGTTGTTTAATTGCCACTACGCTCATGATCCATGGTTACCTTTTAGTTGCTGCATCAAACGCATTTTGCAAATCGTCGATTAAATCCTGACTATCTTCAATGCCTACTGAGATACGAAGTAATGCAGAGTGAATTCCTGCTATTTTTTTCGCCTCTTCCGACATACCTGCATGTGTCATTGTGGCAGGGTGACAAATTAACGTTTCTACCCCACCTAAAGATTCTGCCAGTGTAAAGAGAGTTAATTGAGATAAAAAGAGTTTAATCACATCCAATCCTCCTTTTAACTCAAAACTTAACATCGCACCGAAACCTTGCTGCTGTTTTTTTGCTATATGATGGCCGGCATGATTTTCCAGTGCGGGATAATATATTTTTTCGACTAAAGGCTGTGTTTGTAAAAACGCGACTAATGCCTGTGTATTTTCTTGTTGAAGTCGAATTCGAGGTACTAACGTTCTGATACCTCGTAATAATAAATAGCTATCAAATGCACCAGAGGTGACACCAATATTATTCGCCCACCAGCTTAGCGCCTCAAGCTGTTTCTGACACTGACAGATAACAACACCCGCAACAATATCAGAATGCCCATTAAGGTATTTTGTGCAGGAATGCACAACGATATCTGCCCCTAATGCCAATGGCCTTTGCAAAACAGGGCTCATAAAGGTGTTATCTGCAACCACTAAAGCCCCTTGTTGATGAGCAAGTTCACTGATTTTTTGAATATCCGTTATTCTCAGTAATGGGTTGCTAGGTGTTTCAATAAAGACAATTTTAGGCTTGTAGGCTAAAGCTTGTTGTAACGCAACCTCATCATTTTGATCAACAAAAATCACACGATAAGCACCGTGTTCTTGTTGGCTATTAAAAAGACGATAACTTCCCCCATAACAGTCATGGGGTGCGACGATAACATCGCCGGGCTTTAAAAAAGCGGTACAGATTAAATGGATTGCTGACATTCCACTGCTAGTGACAACGGCGCCCACACCACCTTCTAGTTCGGCTAACGCTTTTTGCGCCATATCGCGAGTTGGATTGCCTCGGCGAGAATAATCATGTTCACGTGGTTGATTAAACTCTAAGAAATTATAGGTACTAGAAAGATAAATAGGCGGTACAACACAACCAAATTGTGTATCTTCATTTAGCCCATTATGGATAGCCAGTGTTGCTGTTTTCTTCGTCATACAGGCACCTTGTCACAGCGATAAGTGGAGAAGTCTAACACAGCATATCTAATTAGACACCAAGACGTCAATACATCTAGACATCTAAACTCCTTTACGGATAGATTAAGTAATGGAATAATACCCAAAATAAGGATATCACCAGTGACTATCACTTTTTCTCTCACCTTCAGTCAGAAGAGTCGGTGGTTTTAGAAAAGTCATGATAAACTGGTGTTGCCCATCAGAATGGGGATCAAACCCTTTTCTGACTTCAACTAAATGATATTAATTAAGGTAATCCATGGCTGAATGGAACGGTGAATATATCAGTCCTTACGCTGAGCATGGCAAAAAGAGTGAGCAAGTTAAGAAAATCACAGTTTCAATTCCATTGAAAGTGTTGAAAATTTTGACTGATGAACGCACTCGCCGTCAGGTTAATAACCTAAAACATGCAACCAATAGTGAATTATTGTGTGAAGCATTTTTGCACGCATTTACCGGACAACCTCTCCCAAATGATGAAGACTTACGTAAAGAACGTAACGATGAAATCCCTGAAGAGGCAAAAGAAATAATGCGCCAGCATGGGGTTGATCCCGATACTTGGGAGTATTAATCAACGTCAATTTTTTGACTAATTGCTTGATTAACAAGAACAAAAAAGCCCAAAGCAAAAAACTTTGGGCTTTTTTTCAATTCCGAACTGTCTGCAAGATGCCAGACTAAGCTGACATCTTGTGACAACAAATATCTTATTTGCTGCCTGGAATTTTGAAACGTTTGTTGAACAGATCAACACGACCACCGGTTGCAACATCACGTTGTTTACCAGTATAGAATGGGTGGCATTTATCACAAACGTCCAGATTCAGGTTGTGACCTGCAGTGGAGTTGATTTTCATAACGTTACCGCAAGAACAAGATGCAGTAATTTCTTCGTATTTAGGATGGATATCTTTTCTCATGGAAAACCTCTACTAAGGCCGTGTCGCCATTCAGCCCACAGCCGAACACCACACGTCGTGTTGATTGAAATTAAGTGTCTGGTAATTTATCTACCAAAGGGGGCGGATCATACAGAATATCCGCGAAACGCGCAATGAAATCTGCACACTTTTTGTGATATTCTTAACGTCATCTTTTCGCTAAAACACTCGGAAACCCTGATATGACTATAGTTCAGGTAATTTTACCTGTACCACTGTTTTCCTCCTTCGACTACCTTTTACCAGAAGGGAGCAATACACCGACGATAGGAAGTCGGGTGATCGTTCCTTTTGGCAATAAACGTCGCTCTATTGGTATTGTCAAAGGACTCAGCACTCACAGTGAGTTTCCAATCGAAAAGCTAAAACCTATAGATGAGATCCTTGATACTGAGACGCTCTTTCCTGGTGTTTTATGGGATATGCTAAATTGGGCATCTGCCTATTATCACTATCCTTTAGGTGAGGTGTTATTTCATGCTATGCCGATTTTATTGCGACAAGGAAAACCTGCCGAATTCACGCCACTATGGCAATGGTATGCCACCGACGAAGGGATCAATCTTGATCTCAATAGTTTAAAAGGGGCAAAAAAACAACAACAAGCATTAGCCGCCCTTCGTCGCATCCCTTTATATCGTCATCAACTTGATGAATTTGAAATTACTACCGCAACGCTTAATAACTTAAAAAAGAAAGCATTCGTAGATTTACGTCCTATTCAACCCGCACCGATACATTGGCACTCTGATTTTGCTGTTCAAGGTGAACGTTTTAAATTAAATACAGAACAAGCGATTGCAGTTGGTGCTATCACCGCGCAAGCCGATCAGTTTTCACCTTGGTTATTATTAGGTATTACGGGCTCAGGTAAAACAGAAGTTTACCTCAGCGTATTAGAAAAGATCCTCGCTGAAGGTAAACAAGCGTTAGTATTAGTACCTGAAATTGGCTTAACACCTCAAACTATCCGCCGTTTTAAAGCACGTTTTAATGCTCCTGTTGATGTTTTGCATTCAGGATTAAATGATACGGAACGTTTAGCCGTTTGGTTACGCGCTAAACGGGGCGATAATGCAATTATTATTGGTACGCGATCTGCACTTCTTACCCCTTTTCAACATCTTGGCATTATTATTATCGATGAAGAGCATGATGGCTCTTATAAACAACAAGATGGTTGGCGTTATCATGCTCGTGATTTAGCAGTTTTCCGTGCAAAACAAGAAAATATCCCCATAGTGATGGGCACAGCAACCCCTTCTATTGAAACTAGCTTTAATGTTGAACAGAAAAAATATCAACAATTGGCGTTGACCCAACGTGCGGGCAATGCAAAACCTGCCACTGAGCACTTAATAGATTTAAAAGGGCAGCCACTTATCTCGGGGCTATCTCCTATTCTGATTAAAGCAATTAAAGAGCACCTCAATGCAGGTAATCAAGTGATGCTCTTTTTAAATCGCAGAGGTTTTTCACCTGCATTGCTATGTCATGAATGTGGTTGGATTGCAGAATGCCCACGTTGTGACCACTATTATACTCTGCATCAAAAGCATGGCATGTTGCGTTGCCACCAATGTGATAGTCAACGCCGTATTCCCGCACAATGTCCGCAATGTGGTTCAACTAATTTACTGCCGGTCGGATTAGGAACAGAACAACTTGAACAAAGTATTAGTGAATTATTTCCTGATACGCCCATTACACGTATAGATAAAGATACCACCAGCCGTAAAGGGGCTTTAGAGCAGCAACTTGAAGATATTTATCAAGGAGGCTCTCGTATTCTTATTGGCACGCAGATGTTAGCAAAAGGCCACCACTTTCCAGATGTCACTTTGGTGGCGTTACTGGATGTTGATGGCGCTCTGTTTTCAAGTGACTTTCGGGCGGCGGAGCGCTTTGCTCAGCTTTATACTCAAGTCTCTGGTCGTGCAGGCCGAGCGGGGAAACAAGGTGCGGTATATTTACAAACGCATCAACCTGATCACCCTCTCTTATCAACACTGTTAGAAAAAGGCTACGATGCGTTTACCAAAGAAGCGTTGCAAGAGCGACAAGCCACCTTCTTACCACCTTACTCAAGCCATATTATGATCCGCTCTGAAGATCACAATAACCAACGTGCACCTCAATTTTTACGACAACTAAAACAATTTTTTGAACAACATCCCATGCGTGATACCAATTTATGGGTCATGGGGCCCGTTCCTGCAATTCAAGCTAAACGAGGTGGAAATTATCGTTGGCAATTATTACTTCAACATCCATCACGAGGCTATTTACAAAAATTAATGTCCGTTACTTATCCTCAAATTGTGGCATTGCCTGAAAGTAAGAAAGTGAAGTGGAATATTGATGTTGACCCAACAGATGGTTAATAGTCTTTTTATAACTATTTTGAATGTATTTTAACCAAATTTATTTGGGAAATAAAATTACTGGCAAATACTAGTTACACCTCAAGACTATTTATCAATTTTGCGAACTAACTCATAAAAACGATTGGTATCACACTTTTTATGCAAACTAGGTAACAGTATCTATTTAAAAAGCGAGTAGAATAACAATTTAGAATATTTCTTGAATTAAAACCGTCGATAAAATTCTTTTTTAAATACCGACGGTTTTTTTGCAATAAAAAAGCAATCGTTTAACTAAACCATCCAAAAGGGAGGTATGGGGTTTGCAACAGAATAATAAAGATAATACGCAAGCAACAATGAAAGATGTTGCCCTTGCAGCCGGTGTATCCACAGCAACCGTGTCACGCACTTTAATGAATCCGGAAAAAGTATCCTCACAAACTCGTCAGAAAGTTGAACAGGCTGTTCTTGACGTGGGCTATTACCCTCATAACCTGTCAAAAAATCTTAAACGTAATGAGTCAAAAACGATCCTCGTGATCGTCCCAAATATCAGTGATCCATTCTTTACAGATGTTGTCTGCGGTATTGAAGAAACGGCAGCACAACACGGTTATCTCGTTTTAATTGGTGATTGCAAGCATCAGCAAAAACACGAAAATGCCTTTATTAATCTCATTATCACCAAACAAATTGATGGCATGTTACTTCTTGGTTCACACATTCCTTTTGATGTCTCTAAAGAAGAACAGAAAAATTTACCCCCTATGATTATGGCTAATGAGTTCGCACCTGAACTCGAATTGCCAACTGTTCATATTGATAATCTCACTGCATCGTTCAGAGCAACACACTATTTGCAACAAATGGGTCATAAACGTATTGCCTGTATTACAGGCCCTGAAAATATGCCTTTATGCCGTTATCGCCTACAAGGTTATATTCAAGCCATGCGGAGAACAGGTGTGCCTTTGCGTGAAGATTATATTATTCGTGGTGATTTTACCCATGAAAGCGGTGCAGAAAGTCTGAAAAAGCTAATTTCTTTGCCTGAGCCACCGACTGCAGTGTTCTGTCACAGTGATATTATGGCGATTGGCGTTATGTGGCAGGCAAAAAAATTGGGATTAGAACTGCCTAAAGATCTCTCTGTTATTGGCTTCGATAATCTTGATATTACACGTTACAGCGAGCCTGCACTGACAACGATGGAACAACCTCGTTATCAAATTGGTGAGCAATCTATGTTGTTATTACTTGATCAACTACAAGGTAGACCTGTTGCGCCAGGTTCTCGTCTATTAGATTGTGAGCTGATTATAAGAGACAGTGTCTGTCAGCTTAAAAGCTAGGCAAAACACACTATGTTAAGTAACATATCGTTTGTGATACCTATTCCTTTAATTATCAGCGAATCGAACTGTGGCACAACGAGACTATGTGGGACGAGGGCAGACATCTGCTCGTCGTAAAAAGACAACGAAAAGTAAAAATAAAAAGGCTGCTAAAGGGCTGCCTTTAACAACGCTTATTGCGGCAATCGCTATTGTGGCGCTGTTTGTCGGTGGTCTCTATTTTATTACGCATAATAAAAAAGAAGTCACCGAAACAACGCCAACAACCATGGGGCAACATCCAGCGAATAGTTTGCCGCCTAAACCGCAAGAGCGTTGGCAATATATTAAAGAACTGGAAAATCGTCAGGTAGGTACACCTTTACAACCTGTATCTCCCTCTTCTGGTAGTCAGATTAATCCGAAAGCAACACTTTCGCCTGAGCAACTACGATTTTTACAGCAAATTGAAGCGGATAAACGTCAACCTGCCGTTCAGTTACCTGAAGTTCCTTATAATGGTGAGGTGCCACGCTCTCAAGTGATCGTAACCCCACCAGCGACGGCAATACCTTCTGTTGTGCAACAACCTGCACAGCACCAACAAGAACAAGCATCAGCACCCGCTGTTGTCGCCCCTCCTAAATCTGCGGTTACTGAAACACACTTTTTAGTGCAATGTGGGTCATTTAAAAATACCGAACAAGCTGAAACCGTCAGAGCAACGCTGGCTTTTTCTGGTGTTGAAAGCCGAGTCACAAAAGGCAATGATGGCTGGATACGCGTATTATCAGGCCCTTACAGTAAAGAACAAGCCAACTCAGTCAGTAGACAAGCCGCTGGGGCAGGCGTATCAGGTTGTATTCTTCGCGCTTCTGGGGGTTGAAAAATAAATTTTCTCCCCCACCTATAATTCTAATTCACATAACGGGCAGTGCTTTATCTCAAATAAAGGCACTCCTCGTCTCTTTTTTTATTGATTAAACCAGGGGCTGACTCATGACTACAATCGTAAGTGTTCGCCGTAAGGGCCAAGTTGTCATCGGTGGTGATGGACAGGCGACGATGGGTAATACCGTCATGAAAGGCAATGTTCGCAAAGTACGCCGTCTTTATAACGACAAAGTCATTGCGGGATTTGCTGGCGGCACTGCTGATGCTTTTACTCTTTTTGAACTGTTTGAACGTAAATTAGAACTTCATCAAGGGCATTTAACCAAAGCCGCGGTGGAGCTTGCTAAAGATTGGCGTACAGACAGAATGCTGCGCAAATTAGAGGCGTTGCTTGCTGTTGCCGATGAAAATACATCACTTATCATCACGGGTAATGGTGATGTGGTTCAACCAGAAAATGATTTAATTGCTATCGGTTCTGGTGGCCCTTATGCACAAGCAGCGGCAAGAGCCATGCTAGAAAATACGGAACTCTCTGCACGAGAAATTGCTGAAAAAGCACTTAACATCGCTGGAGATATCTGTATTTACACTAACCATAATGTCAACTTTGAAGAAATCTCTTCAAAAGAGTAAGGATTTTAGCGCATGTCTGAAATGACTCCTCGTGAAATTGCCAGCGAACTTGATAGATTTATTATTGGTCAAGATAAAGCAAAACGTGCTGTGGCAATCGCCCTACGTAACCGCTGGCGTCGTATGCAGCTCGATGAAGCGCTGCGTCATGAAGTAACACCAAAAAATATTCTGATGATTGGACCTACCGGTGTCGGTAAAACAGAAATTGCACGCCGTTTAGCCAAATTAGCCAATGCCCCTTTCATCAAAGTTGAAGCAACAAAATTTACTGAAGTAGGTTATGTGGGTAAAGAAGTTGATTCTATTATCCGTGACTTAACCGACTCTGCTGTCAAAATGGTACGCAGCCAAGCGATTGAAAAAAATCGTTTCCGTGCAGAGGAAATGGCGGAAGAACGTATCCTTGATGCGCTGATCCCCCCTGCTAAAAATAACTGGGGTGTCACAGAGCAAGCGGCAGAACCCTCTGCTGCACGTCAAGCTTTCCGTAAAAAATTACGTGAAGGCCAATTAGACGATAAAGAAATAGAAATTGAAATTGCAGCAACCCAAATGGGTGTTGAAATTATGGCTCCTCCAGGAATGGAAGAGATGACAAATCAGCTACAATCTATGTTTCAAAATTTAGCGGGCCAAAAACAAAAACCCCGTAAAATGAAAATTAAAGAAGCATTTAAACTGATTATTGAAGAAGAAGCCGCTAAACTGGTTAACCCTGAAGAGCTTAAACAACAAGCGATTGATGCGGTAGAACAACACGGTATCGTCTTTATTGATGAAGTGGATAAAATCTGTAAACGTGGCGGTCAAAGTTCTGGTCCTGACGTTTCTCGTGAAGGGGTACAACGAGACCTCTTACCACTGGTTGAAGGTTGTACAGTTTCAACAAAACACGGTATGGTAAAAACAGACCATATTCTGTTTATTGCATCAGGCGCTTTCCAAGTTTCCAGTCCTTCAGATTTAATTCCTGAATTACAAGGACGCCTGCCAATTCGCGTTGAACTTCAAGCGCTGACAGCAGAAGATTTTGAGCGTATTCTAACTGAACCGAATGCATCGTTAACAAAACAGTATGAAGCATTAATGGCAACCGAAGGGGTGACTATTCGCTTTACAGAAGACGGTATCCGCAAAATTGCTGAATCCGCATGGCGCGTAAATGAAACCACTGAAAATATCGGTGCTCGCCGTTTACATACTGTTTTAGAACGCTTAATGGAAGAAATATCCTACGATGCAACAGAGCGACAAGGCCAATCTGTATTAATTGATGCAGAATATGTGAAACAGCATCTGGATGAGCTTGTAGCAGATGAAGATCTGAGTCGATTTATTTTATAATCAACTTGTGCGATCCTTATCAGCAATATTTACGTGGGAGGCTTGCCTCCCATTCTTATTTTTATAATAACAACGAACATGAGTATTGAATTTTAGCATGAGCTCTCTAAATTCCACTAGCCGGACTCAAGCCTGGCTTGAAAGTTTACGACCCAAGACACTGCCTTTAGGGTTAATTGCCATTGTGACTGGCTCCGCATTAGCGTATTGGATGGGTCATTTTGAGCTGCCTATTGCACTGCTTGCTATTTTAACTGCAAGCACTTTACAGATCCTATCAAACCTTGCTAATGACTACGGTGACGCCGTAAAAGGGACGGATACTGAAGAGCGTTTAGGGCCACTTCGTGGAATGCAAAAAGGCATGATAACGCCGGCTCAAATGAAAAAAGCCTTAATTTTAAATGTTATTATCTCTTGTATTTCAGGTATTGCACTTATTGTTGTTGCATGTAAAAAACCTGAAGATGCTATCGGTTTTTTAATGATGGGATTATTCGCCATTGTGGCGGCAATCACGTATACCGTGGGTAAACGCCCTTATGGCTATATGGGATTGGGTGATATCTCTGTCTTAATTTTCTTTGGTTGGTTAAGTGTTATTGGAACGTACTACTTACAAGCTAATACCTTTGATATTGTAACGCTGCTACCGGCCACGGCTTGTGGTTTACTTTCTGTCGCCGTCCTAAACATTAATAACATGCGCGATTTAGAAAGCGATATTCAGGCGGGTAAAAATACATTAGCGGTTCGCTTAGGCCCATCAGGATCACGAACTTACCATACTTGTGTGATTTTTCTTTCTGTTGCTTGCTTAATTATTTTCACACTTCTTTATATGCACCGCTGGACAGCGTGGCTATTCTTACTCGCGACCCCCATGCTTTTACTGCATATTAAACGTGTTAATGCGGATCACTCAGGTGAGGCAATGCGCCCTTTACTTGAACATATGGTAAAAGCAGCACTATTGACGAATGTCCTCTTCTCTTTAGGTTTAGTTTTAGAATAATTTCACTGGATTGTTGATTTGACTCACTGAATTTTCAGTGAGTCTTTTGCCAACTGCCCCTGTTAAGGGATATACTGGGCTTTCCTGTGGCAACCTGACGTAAAATCCTATGAAATATGATACTTCTGAACTCTGTGATATCTATCAAGAAGATATCAATGTCGTAGAACCCCTTTTCTCAAACTTTGGCGGTCAAAGTGCCTTTAGTGGACAAATCATAACCGTTAAATGTTTTGAAGATAATGGCCTGCTTTATGACTTATTAGAAGAAAATGGCAAAGGCCGTATTCTTTTAGTTGATGGCGGGGGCTCTGTACGTAAAGCCTTAGTTGATGCTGAGCTGGCTCAACTCGCTGTCTTAAACGAATGGGAAGGCATTGTAATTTACGGTGCGGTACGTCAAGTTGACGCGTTGTCAGAGCTTGATTTAGGCATTCAAGCCATGGCTGCGATACCAGTAGGTTGCCCAAGTGAAGGTATTGGTGAAAGCGATATCCGCGTTAACTTCGGCGGTGTGACATTTTTCTCTGGTGATTATCTTTATGCAGATAACACAGGGATCATCTTATCTGAAGAGCCTTTAGGCTTAGATGAAGATTTGATTGAAGAGTAATTTGCTCTTTATCCGTTTTTAACCACTTTACTGACCATTTAAGATGCAAAAGCCACCAGACGGTGGCTTTTGTTTTTTAGGCCTTAAACAAATAAAGACAATTATTGTACGTCTTCCATTTTACCTAACAGTGCGCGTAAACGCTCTTGCCAGCTTGATTGCTCTTGTTTCAACTCATCATTTTCACGGATCAGTGCTTCATGTGAGCCTTTTGCTTCTTGAACTTCTTGGTTCAGCGCATCATTTTTTTCTTTTAGCTCTTCAATTTCCATCTGTAATAACGTGATGGTATCAATAGCTTGTTGTACTTTTGATTCTAATTTTTCGAAAACTTCAAATGACATACTGTAATCCCCCATATAATCGATACTTCCGATTGTAAGTAGCCTATCAACAACTGTCTAGCATCTTCCGTTGAATTACATTCTTTTTTCAATTTATCAAAAACACTGGTCAGATCACATTACAAATGTCGAACAAGTCACTAATTAAGAGCGTTTTCACTCATTTTCTTGATGAGACACACAAATTTCAATTTCGCTTATTCTCGTTTACGCTCATTAACGATAAATTCACAGTTATCTTTTCAATTCGAAAAGAATACTAACAATAAATAACCCTCTTTCAGGATAGAATATATGAGCCAGACGAAAACCTCTCTTATGGGTCAATGCATTTCTGAATTTATCGGAACTGCGTTGCTAGTCTTCTTCGGCCTTGGTTGTGTTGCTGCAGTACGTATTGCAGGCGCAGAGCTAGGACTGTGGGAGATAAGTATTATCTGGGGGCTGGGTGTTGCCTTAGCCGTTTACCTTACCGCAGGCACCTCTGGTGCTCACTTGAACCCGGCAGTTACTGTTGCGTTTTGGCTATTTGCTTGCTTTGAACGCAGAAAAGTTATCCCTTATATTATTGCACAAATGTTAGGTGGCTTCGCCGCTGCAGCCATTGTGTATTTTATGTACTACAGTGTTTTCCTCGACTACGAACAAGTTCATGGCATTGTCAGGGGCTCACAAGAAAGTCTCTTCACTGCTGGTGTATTCTCTACTTATCCCGCAGCTCAAATTTCCGTTGTACATGCCTTTTTTGTCGAAGTTATCATTGCCATTATCCTTGTTGGTTTAATTTTAGCCTTAACTGATGACGGTAACGGTGTACCTAAAGGCCCATTAGCACCTTTACTGATTGGTATCTTAATTGCCGTTATCGGTGGCGCATTTGGTCCATTAACAGGATTCGCCTTAAACCCAGCACGTGACTTTGGTCCAAAACTGGTTGCGTACTTTGCAGGTTGGGGCGATATTGCACTGACTGGTGGACGTGATATTCCTTACTTCTTAGTTCCAATCATTGCTCCATTTATTGGCGGTATCTTAGGTGCACTGGCTTATCGTAAATTAATTGGCCGTCACTTACCTTGTGATACTTGCAAAATCGAAGACGATAAATAAAGTTTAGAGCAATATTGTTGATTATCAGAACAGGTTACTAACATGACAACAGAAACAAATACATCAAATACCGAGAAAAAATATATTGTTGCACTTGATCAGGGCACAACAAGTTCACGTGCAGTGGTTATTGACCATGATGCGAATATCGTCAGTATTTCACAACGCGAATTTACTCAAATTTATCCTAAGCCAGGCTGGGTTGAGCACGATCCAATGGAAATTTGGGCAACACAAAGTGCAACCTTAGTCGAAGTATTAGCAAAAGCCGATATTCCCTCAGACCATGTGGCAGGTATTGGTATCACGAACCAACGTGAAACGACTATTGTTTGGGACAAAGAGACCGGCAAACCTGTTTATAATGCAATTGTATGGCAATGCCGCCGTACTGCTGACTTCTGTACCCGCTTAAAAGATAAAGAAGGTGTTGAAGAGTATATTCGCCAAAACACTGGATTAATGGTTGACCCTTATTTTTCAGGTACAAAACTCAAATGGATCCTCGATAACGTCGAGGGCGTTCGTGAAAAAGCCGAAAACGGTGAATTACTCTTTGGTACTGTCGATACTTGGTTAGTTTGGAAAATGACACAAGGTCGCGTCCATGTGACTGATTTTACTAACGCCTCACGAACAATGTTATTTAATATCCATTCGTTAGATTGGGATCAGAAGATCCTCGACCTACTGGATATTCCTCGTAGCATGCTACCTAAAGTGGTGCCATCTTCTGAAGTTTATGGCCAAACCAATATTGGTGGTAAAGGCGGTACACGTATTCCTATCGCAGGTATGGCAGGAGACCAACAAGCTGCACTTTATGGTCAACTCTGTGTACAAAGTGGTATGGCGAAAAATACCTACGGTACAGGTTGCTTCTTACTGATGAATACGGGTAAAGAAGCAGTACGTTCTAATCATGGTTTATTAACCACTATTTGCTGTGGCCCTCGTGGTGAAGTGAACTACGCACTAGAAGGTGCGGTGTTCGTGGGGGGAGCATCCATTCAATGGTTACGCGATGAGCTGAAACTCATTGATGAAGCCACTGACTCTGAATACTTTGCGACTAAGGTTAATGATACTAATGGTGTCTATGTTGTTCCTGCCTTTACCGGCTTAGGCGCACCTTATTGGGACCCGTATGCTCGCGGCGCTATCTTCGGTTTAACTCGTGGTGCTAACCGCAATCATATTATTCGTGCAACCTTAGAATCTATTGCTTACCAAACACGTGATGTTTTAGATGCAATGCAAGCCGACTCTGGTGCACGCTTACAATCACTGCGTGTTGATGGTGGTGCAGTTGCCAATAACTTCTTAATGCAATTCCAGTCTGATATTTTAGGCACTCGTGTAGAACGCCCTGTCGTCCGTGAAAGTACGGCGTTAGGTGCCGCATTCCTTGCTGGCCTTGCTATTGGTTTCTGGAATGATTTAGATGAAGTCAAAAATAAAGCCGCAATTGATAAAGAATTCCGCCCAGGTATTGAAACTACTGAGCGTAACTATCGCTATAACGGTTGGAAAAAAGCGGTTGCTCGCGCCCAAGAATGGGAAGATCGCGGCTAATTGCAGTAAAACGATTTGAGAGAGAAGTCGCCTAGGCTACAAAACCAAAATGCCGAGATATTTTTGAACTGACCCCAGTTTATCTCGGCATTTTTTTATTTAATTTGCTGTATGACTAAATCGTATGTTCTTCATGGTTAAAACGATGAGCCAAAGGAAGCCAACAAAGTACAATTGCGACTGACATAGAAAACATAATCAACCCTAAACTAAACTGGTTATGTTGTGGTAATAAAGCCGAAAACCACGTTGCAACACCTGAACCCACATTTTGTAATCCCCCCACTAACGCACCTGCTGAGCCAGCTAAATAAGGAAATGGCTCCATCGCCCCAGTAGTTGCTAATGGGAATAACATCCCTGCACCAAAGAAAAACAGTGCCGCAGGTACCAGCAATGTCCAAATATTGATGATATTTAACCAACCGGGTATCCACATTAAAATACCTGCAGATAAACAACAAAAAACAGAGTGCCACATCAATTGCACAAAAGTTTTACCTTCACGGCCTGCATACCAAGCACCAAAAAAGGCGGCAGGAATAGGCAAAATAAATAATATACTGATAGTGATACTATTTAAGCCTAACACCCCTCCCATTAACACACCGCTTGATGCCTCAAAAACAGCAATACCAGACAATGCACAAACCAGCATAATTAAAAATGCACTAAAGGTACTGTTTGAAAGCAATAAGTAAAATGATGACAACATTTTACGTTTCTCAACTTGTACAGGGCGTGTTTCTGGCATCCAGCGATACATACAAAACAGTACACTGGTTCCTAATAATAATAAGAAGATATAACACGCATGCCAGCCAAAGAAATGGGCAACAACCCCCCCAATCATGGGCGCTAATAATGGGCTAACTAAAACCCCCATATTTAACAAACTATTGGCGTAACGTAATGCAGTTCCGGTATATAAATCACGAGGTTGTGTCCGTGTCATCACCCCTGCAACGCCAGTTCCCATGCCTTGTAATGTACTGGCAATGACTAAAGTCGTTAAATTTTGTGAAAAAATTGCCACCAGTGTTGATAAGCAAAAAATCGTCATACCAACTAAAATAACTGGACGACGCCCTACTTTGTCAGAAATAGGTCCATAAATTAGCTGTGAAAAACCATAAGAAAAAAGATAGGCACCCATAACTTGCTGTACAGCGCCTGTTGGTTCACCAAAATAAACCGCCATATCAGCAATAACAGGAACGTAGATGGTTTGCGTCATTTGACCCACAGCAACCAGTGCAATTATCAATAATAATAAATTTGCATGTTCTAACTTTCTCATTTCTTTTCTTTGCTCAAGAATTTCAGATCAATAAATTAACGGACAGGCACACACTACAGAGAATTTATAAAAATAAACTCCGCAAAATGTACACGCTTTTAGAATGAGACTAAGTTAACAAATTTGGAGAAATTTGCGAGATAGCCAGCAATTTTTATCTATCGGCTAATGTCAGAGAATGACACCATTGTTGTCAATATAAATGTACATATTGTGTCATTGATTGACAAAATCTCAGATAAATAACATCACCACATCATCTTGATAAATAAAAAATCGCTTCCTATTTAGAATGAATAAGCGACATAAACGCGTTTATCAAAAGGAGATAACCTTTATGGCAAATTGGGTAAATGGAAAAGTGATCCAAGTTAATCGCTGGACTGATGCGTTAATGAGTCTTGTTGTAAATGCCCCTATTGATAAGTTTACAGCAGGACAATTTGCAAAATTAGCATTAGATATTAATGGCGAGCGAGTACAACGCGCCTACTCTTACGTTAATGCACCTAATGATCCTAATTTAGAATTCTATCTTGTGACTGTACCTGAGGGAAAATTAAGCCCAAACTTAGCCGCACTTAAGAGAGGTGATGACGTCCTTGTGACCGAACAAGCCAGTGGCTTTTTCGTATTAGATGAAGTTCCTACTGCCAATACACTTTGGATGCTTTCAACAGGAACCGCTATAGGCCCTTTTCTATCTATTTTACAATTAGGGCAAGATCTGGATAGATTTGAAAATATTGTTCTGGTTCATGCTGTTCGTTATGCGAATGACTTAAGTTATCTCCCTTTAATGGAAAAACTCGTTGAGCGTTACCAAGGAAAATTACGCATTCAAACCATTGTCAGCCGTGAAAATCACATTGGCTCATTAACAGGGCGTATTCCAGCATTAATTGAAAGTGGTGCTTTAGAAAAAACCGTTGGCTTAACTATCAGTCCAGAAGAGAGCCATATTATGTTATGTGGTAATCCGCAAATGGTCAGAGATACCCAACAACACTTAAAAGAACAACGAGAAATGCGTAAGCATTTACGACGCAAGCCAGGACATATCACGAGCGAACAATACTGGTAATATGAAAAAGAGAAATAAATAGGGGCAAATTTATCTATTTTGCCCCCTATTAATTTATTTTAATCAGCAAAATTAGCGCCAGCGACGGTAATTCACTTGCTCAGTTTGTTGACCAAAGTAGTTTTCACCGTCATTACCAACAAATACGCCGCAATCAAGCAACATAATCATTCCGATAAATGAAGGAAGAAAGCGCCCTATCGCCCATTGCCAAAATGGTTCTAAACTACTTGTATCCGTAAGTCCTAACATCACAGCAAGTAAGAGTAATAAAAGCCATATTCCTCTTTTATTTCGATCATGAAGTCTTTTGGTAAAAATGGCGCACAATGGATAAAGAATAAAAAGGATCAATATCCACGTTACAATGGCAGGTAATGGATAAACCACATCATTAATAATAAAAAGACCTAAAAAAAGAGCAAAACAGAATCCTAAACCCGCCCAAAAATCTCTGCGTCCAATTCGCCCTTTGAATGAAAATGCCCAATGTTGTAAGGTCATAAATTCTCAATAATCTACTTAATTCGTGAATTACACTGTCTATTTAGTATCAAATAATACAGACTACTCAATAACTGCACAGACAAGCGGAGGACAGATGATAAAAGAAAGCACACTTTCTACGTTATACCTGATAATCATAAGCATTGCTCTTTGTTTGCCAACTTCTGTTTTCGCAACAGGGATGTCTGTCGCACAAAAACAACCAATGAAAGAGGATATTGCTTATCTTAAACAAGATGCACCCGTTTTTGAGATAACCATTCCTGAGCTAAGAGCAAAATTCAATCAACAAAACCCCTTGTTATTGCTTAATGAATATAAAATTATTACTAATCACGATATTGCGATACCGCTTGTCAGAGCGGCTACTCGTATCACGCCTTATCTTTATTCTTCTGTAATATTAGAGCGTGGTAGTGAAAAAATTAAAAGCCTACAACTCACGCTTATCCACACACCTGATTCACCAGAGTTAGAAAAGAGAAATCGCGAGATCACCACTCAATATATTATGACTTTGGTCGCTCAATTTGACTCATCAATAACCCATGCACAAATTCAAGAAGTCCTCGATTTATTCGCGTTTAAAAACCAAACGCCTGCTTATGTTAGCCATAATGTGGGGGCTATTCGCTATATTATCGCGCATGAAGGTGAGCAATTAACAACCTTCGCCATCGAGCCGATTAAGCTTTCTTTAAACAGCAAGATCGTTTCAGCTATTCCGTGATAAAAAACAAAGCTATTCTATTCATTGTTCTCTATACTGTTGTGTATCAACAGAATTCGTGTTTATTAGCAAACTAAATTTAAACCACTCGGTTGGAGGAAAAGTTATGCGCCATCCATTAGTCATGGGTAACTGGAAACTCAACGGCAGCATTCATATGGTTCATGAATTAATTGCTGCGTTACGTAAAGAAGTGAGCGGTGTTGCAGGTTGTGATGTTGCTATCGCACCACCCGCAGTTTACCTATGTCAAGCACGCCATGAAATTGGTGGAAGCCGTATTGCATTAGGTGCTCAAGATACAGGTGTTAACTTATCTGGTGCTTTCACTGGTGAAACCTCAGCAGAAATGCTGAAAAATGTTGATGTTAAATACGTTATCATTGGTCACTCTGAGCGTCGCACTTATCATAAAGAATCAGATGAATTTGTTGCTCAAAAATTCGGCGTGTTAAAAGAGTTAGGTTTAACACCAGTATTATGTATTGGTGAAACCGAAGCAGAAAACGAAGCTGGCAAAACACAAGAAGTTTGTGCGCGCCAAATCGATGCTGTGTTAAATGCACACGGCGCTGCAGCATTTAAAGATGCCGTTATCGCTTATGAACCAATCTGGGCTATCGGTACAGGTAAATCTGCAACTCCAGCACAAGCTCAAGCTGTTCATAAATTTATTCGTGATCATATCGCGAAGAAAGATGCTGCTATCGCTGAACAAGTTATCATTCAATACGGTGGCTCTGTTAACGACAAAAATGCAGCAGAACTGTTTGGTCAACCAGACATCGATGGCGCATTAGTTGGTGGTGCTTCACTGAAAGCAGACGCCTTTGCCGTTATCGTTAAAGCAGCAGCACAAGCGAAAGCGAAAAAATAATTTTTATCTTTCTGGCCTATGCCATTAATGAATAAAAAATAGAGAAAATCACCTTACTGAGTATAAAACAGAAGGTGATTTTTTTATTTTTGACTTTATGACACATTAACGACGACTGATCTCATCAAACACACCGCCTGTCGCAAAATGTATTTTCTGTGCTGATTGCCAACCGTCAAAGACTTCATTAATCGTAAATAGCGTGAGTTTTGGAAAACTGCTTTGGTATTTCTCTGCAATGGCTTTATCTCTAGGGCGATAATAGTTTTTTGCTGCGATTTCTTGCCCTTGAGGCGAGTAAAGATAGTCTAAGTACGCTGTTGCGATTTCTCGTGTGCCGCGTTTATCAACAATCTTATCAACTACAGATACGGTAGGCTCAGCAAGAATAGAAACCGAAGGAGTGACTATTTCAAACTTATCGGCCCCTAATTCATTAATTGCTAACAATGCTTCGTTTTCCCATGCAATTAATACATCACCAATACCACGTTCAACAAACGTATTTGTCGCCCCTCTCGCGCCTGAATCTAATACTTCAACATTCTGATATAACGCTTTTACGAATGCTTTGGCTTTTTCACTGTCTTGATGATTCACTTTTAACCCATAACCCCACGCCGCGAGATAATTCCATCTTGCACCACCTGAAGTTTTAGGATTTGGTGTAATAATGGCAATGTTAGGTTTTATCAATGAATCCCAATCTGTTATCTGCTTAGGGTTTCCTTTTCTGACAAGAAAAACAATCGTTGAAGTGTAAGGTGCTGAGTTATCAGGTAATCGAGTTATCCATTGCTTATCAATGCTTCCTCTTTGTGCAATTGCATCAATATCATAGGCAAGCGCTAATGTCACAACATCGGCCTCAATACCATTAATCACCGATGTCGCTTGTTTTCCTGATCCCCCATGTGATTGGCGGATCGTCACATTATCACCCGTTTTTTGTTTCCAGTACTGGCTAAACGACGAGTTATATTGTTGATAAAGTTCTCGTGTTGGATCATAAGAGACATTCAATAACTGAATATCCTTAGCCCATAAATGGTCGGAAAAAAGTAATGTCACTAAAGTGAGCGATAATAAACCCCATTGTTTAAACATCGTTATCCATCCCCTATCGTTAAGTGTTTAGCTAGGCTGACAGAAATTTTTATAACGATGAAATAACAAAAAGCCGAGTGATAGACACAACCGGAATATAACGATTAATTCAAGGGGTCTAGAAGGAATTGGAGAAGATAAGATTGGCTAAATGAAATGTTTTCACTCGAGAAACTACTCTGACACAGAGACAATATGCATCAGAGCAGTTCACGAATAAGGATAGTGCTCAGAAAGACTAGGGTATTACAATAATACTACTGATTAATAAAGCTTTTTAGCTGTTTCATACCA
Source organism: Proteus sp. FME41 (assembly GCF_014897315.1). Classification (GTDB taxonomy): domain Bacteria; phylum Pseudomonadota; class Gammaproteobacteria; order Enterobacterales; family Enterobacteriaceae; genus Proteus. Next base: position 50,058 of record NZ_JABUYL010000014.1, read on the forward strand.
GTCAGCTTTAAAGACACGTTTCATATTCATAACCGCATCAATAATATCATGGTGAACCAGTTTTTCGTTTTGAATACCGACACAACGACCGCCATAACCTTCTAATAGCAGTTGTACCGAATATGCACCCATACGTGAAGCTAAAATACGATCGTAAGCAACGGGAGAACCACCACGTTGAATATGGCCTAAAACTGTTGCGCGCGTTTCATGTTTTGTTTCAGCTTCAATAAAACGAGCTAACTCATGAACATCACACACATGCTCTGTGATTGCGACAATCGCATGGCGTTTACCGCGCTCAATACCTGCTTTGATTTCTGCAAGCAATTCATCACGGTCAAATGGCAATTCTGCTTCAGGTAAAACAACAAATTCACATCCGCCAGCAATAGCAGCAGAAAGTGTTAAATCACCACAGTAACGGCCCATGACTTCAACGATTGAGATACGTTTATGAGAAGTTGATGTATCGCGTAAGCGGTCAATTGCTTCAACGGCTGTTTCTAGTGCAGTAAAATAACCGATCGTGTAGTCAGTACCCGCAACATCATTATCAATAGTGCCCGGCAAACCAATACATGGAAAACCTGCTTCCGTTAATTTTTTCGCACCTAAATAAGAACCATCACCACCAATAACCACTAATGCATCCAGCTCATTTTGTTTCATGTTTTCAATGGCAACAGCACGCACATTGTCTTCACGGAATTCAGGGAAACGAGCAGAACCAAGGAATGTACCACCACGGTTGATCATATCTGACACGCTAAAACGGTCGAGTTTTTTCATGCGATTTTCATATAGGCCCATATAGCCATCCATAATCCCATAAACCTCTAAACCTTCACTTAGTGCGGCACGAACAACACCACGGATTGCGGCATTCATACCTGGTGCATCACCACCACTTGTTAAAACCCCAATTCTTTTGATCCCATTGACCATGATTACCTCTGATTCTTATTCGATGTAATTATTGCAAAATTGTTGGAATAACTTTTTATCTCAATACCGGCTTGTCTGGTGTAATTTACCGATATCGCAAATGCTGAATTGATTCAACAATACCATTGTACGCATATTTTTTACCAGTTCATCATTATCGTACATTTTTTTTCATAAACTTGATGCGTATTAAACTAATCAGATAGCCTGTATAAAGATTATACTAGCCTATCTCAAATGTGTTTAACTAATAAGTTAACACTTTTTATACAGACACTTTACTGCCTTTTTGCATTCATCTCAAAAAAACGCTATTTATGCTAAAAAATAGCATCGGCATATTTTGATAAATATTCAGTTTTTCTCAGATGTAATATTTTATCTGCCATTTATCTCCCTATTTTGTGATGTGATCAATTCAAAGAAAAAAATCCTCTAAGGTACATTTGTGACTTATAACAAAGTTTTTCGATTGATTCTCCGCTTTTTAACCTAGACTGATACAGTAGAACTCACACTATCATAGGAGGTTTTATGTTTGATTTAACGGGTAAAATCGCTTTAGTTTCTGGTGGCGCAAAAGGCATTGGTAAAGGCATTGTCATCGCCCTAAAAAACAGTGGCGCTAAGGTGATTATTGCGGATATTGATGATGTTGCTGGCCATAAAACAAAACAAGAATTAAATGTCGATTTTATGCACCTTGATGTTACTCATCAATCTGCCTGTGAGAAAGTGATTGATGATGTTGTGAAAGAGTACGGCAAACTCGATATTCTTTGTTCCAATACGGGCATTTTCCCTCAAGCAACGATTAAAGAAATGACAGAAGCTGACTGGGATAAAATGCATACCGTAAACTTAAAAGGTATGTTCTTTTTAGTGAAAGCCGCACTTCGCGTAATGGAAAAGCAAAAGCAAGGCCGCGTTATTATTACTTCTTCCATTACAGGTGCCATTACGGGTTATCCGGGTTGGAGCCACTACGGCGCAAGTAAAGCAGGGCAATTGGGCTTTATGCGCAGTGCAGCACTGGAATATGCACGTCATGGCATTACCATTAATGCCGTGATGCCAGGAAATATCCTCACCGAAGGCTTACAAGCCCAAGGTGAAGCGTATTTAAATCAGATGAAAGCATCTATTCCAACACATACCTTAGGTGAACCTGAAGATATCGGCTACGCAGCCGCTTTCTTTGCCTCAAATGAAGCAAAATATATTACAGGTCAGACAATTATCGTCGATGGCGGACAGATTTTACCTGAATCGCCAGAGGCGTTGTTGTAGATTTTGGATAAAAAAAAAGCCCCTCTCCAGAGGGGCTGCAAAAGACAGGGATGGTGTCTATGGCAAGGAAAAAACTTCGTTGTTGCTACTTACTCTCTAACTAGGTACTGCTCACTACACTCTTACTTACTTCATGACTAATTCTGTTGACCTTGTTGGTCAAAATCTGACATTTGCTGTTGGTAATTCTTTTCCAACTGTGCTTTCTGTTCTGGGGTTAATAACTGGTACATCTGATTATGGACTTTTGCCATTTCTACATGGCGTTCAATCGCTTGTTTGTCCATATCTTGCATTTGTGCTCTAACTGCGGCTTCATCAAATTGAGATGCGGTAACTAATTTATGCATACTGTCATGACGCTGGCGATAATTTCCGTTATATCTGTCTTGATGATGCTGGCGCATTAAATCGCGCATTTGTGTACGTTGCTGCTCAGTTAATGTAATTCCGTTAAACATACGAGATTCGCCATAATTGCGATCCATCATATGCCCACCGTTATTCATCATATGACCACGTTGCCCGCGGTGCCCTCTATAATCACGATCGCCATGCATACCATAGCCATAACCGCAGTGATTATTACCATTATACTGTTGCTCAGTAGGCGGATTGGTATTTACGGTTTCTGCTAATACCACCGTCGGAGCTGCCAAAAACATTGATGCTAATGCAACTACTGCTACTTTACGCATTGCTCTTACTCCTAAACGCGGTAATTAATACCGACCTAATTAATGCTACCTAAATATGTGTAATTCTTTGCTATGTGGATTACTATACAGTCGCGGCTGCAAACTAGCGTCAGAGCGTGTAAAAGAACGTAAAGTCATAGATTCGCGCTATTTATTATCGTATTTTTCTCTTGGAGGAATTGACGAATGCATAAAATCTTATTAGTGGATGACGATCGCGAATTAACATCGCTATTGAAAGAATTGCTTGAAATGGAAGGCTTTGATGTTGTAATCGCCTCTGATGGCGAACAAGCACTTAAACTTTTGGATGCTTCTATCGACTTGTTATTACTGGATATTATGATGCCACGTAAAAACGGGATTGAGACACTCAAAGAGTTACGCCAAAATTTCCAGACACCTGTCATTATGTTAACGGCAAGAGGCAGTGATCTTGACCGAGTACTTGGTTTAGAGCTAGGTGCTGATGACTATTTACCAAAACCTTTTAATGATAGAGAACTTGTTGCTCGTATCAGAGCTATTTTGCGCCGTTCTAACTGGAGCGAGCAAAAACAGACTGATGGCAATACCTCTCCAACATTACAGGTCGATAAATTGCAACTTAATCCAGGCCGACAAGAAGCGAGTTTTGATAACGAACCGTTAGAGTTAACAGGAACGGAGTTTACCTTGCTTTATCTTCTTGCTCAGCATTTAGGACAAGTCGTATCACGCGAACATCTCAGTCAAGAAGTGCTTGGCAAGCGCTTAACGCCTTTCGATAGAGCGATTGATATGCATATTTCCAATTTACGCCGTAAATTACCAGAAAGAACAGATGGACAACCGTGGTTTAAGACTTTACGAGGTCGCGGTTATCTGATGGTTTCAATAACTTGATAAATATTCTTTATGATAAATAGTCTGTCAGCGCGTATTTTCGCAATATTCTGGCTGACGCTAGCATTAGTTCTAATGCTAGTTATGATGGTTCCAAAGCTGGACTCGCGCCAGCTTACTCCTCTTTTAGAGAATGAGTACCGTCAAGGCGTTATGCTAGAACAACATATAGAAGCCGAATTAGCTCAAGATCCCGCTAACGATCTCCTTTGGTGGCGTCGATTAATTCGCGCTATTGATAAATGGGCCCCCCCTGGGCAACGTTTAATTATTGTGACCAGTGAAGGCCGTATTATCGGTGCTCAACGTAATGAGATGCAGGTTGTCAGGAATTTTATTGGTCAATCTGATAACGCTGATCATCCCAAAAAGAAAAAATATGGTCGCTCTGAGATGTTAGGGCCATTTTCAGTAAGAGATGGTGAAGATCATTACCAACTTTATCTTGTACGTCCATCAAGTAGTCCTCAATCTGACTTTATCAACTTATTATTTGATAAACCGTTATTACTACTGATATTCACTATGCTTATCAGCACACCATTATTAGTGTGGCTCTCTTGGAGTTTAGCAAAACCCGCCAGACAGCTTAAAAATGCTGCTGATGACGTTGCCAGAGGCAATCTGCGCCCTCACCCTGAACTAGAAACCGGTCCTCAAGAGTTTTTAGCTGCAGGTACCAGCTTTAATCAGATGATAAGTGCGCTTGAACGTATGGTTGCAGCACAGCAGCGTTTGATTTCGGATATCTCTCATGAACTACGTACACCATTAACACGCTTACAATTAGCGAGTGCACTATTACGTCGCCGTAATGGAGAGAGTAAAGAGCTAGAGCGTATTGAAACCGAGACTCAGCGCCTTGACGGCATGATTAATGACTTACTGGTGCTTTCGCGTAATCAATATAAAAATGAGTTATTACGTGAAACTGTAAAAGCGAATGAGTTGTGGGATGACATTTTAGATAACGCAAAATTCGAGGCCGAACAAAGTAATAAGACGTTGCAAGTGACCACGCCTCCGGGAGCATGGTCGATTTACTGTAACCCTTATTCACTGGCGAGTGCATTTGAAAATATTGTGCGTAATGCCTTACGTTATTCAAATTCTCGCATAGAAGTTGCCTTTACTGAACAAAATCAAGGTATCACGATTATTGTTGATGATGACGGCCCAGGCGTTAGCCCAGAGGATAGAGAACATATCTTCCGACCATTCTATCGAACAGATGAAGCAAGAGACCGTGAATCAGGTGGCACAGGCTTAGGATTAGCCATTGTAGAAACAGCCGTAAGCCAACATCGAGGCCATGTTAAAGCCGATGATAGCCCATTAGGTGGGTTAAGGGTTGAGATTTGGTTACCGAGAGCTGGGGCTGGTAATAAGTAAATGATATTTTAACTAATTATTAATTTATTGTTCCTAGAAACCACCCAGTATTAACAACTGGATGGTTTCTTATTTTATAAATTACCTATTACACCATACAATTAAATAATATTTAAATATCAACATATTATTAATATTTAATAATAAATCTATTTTTTGCTAAATTTGATAAAACTATTTTTATATACTTCATTTTAAGCTTAATTTATCTATATAATGCATAATATGATAACTACATATATCATGAACTCTGGGTACTTTCCCAGTGCGGTAGCTATACCTTTAGCCTTCAGAGAAAATATTTATGAATACAATAACTGTCACAAGCCCATTATTCCCGCCATTAGAAACATTAGAACCCTACTTAAAAGATATATGGAATAAAAAATGGCTAACTAATAATGGTTACTATCATCAATGTCTTGAAAATGCGCTTTGTGAATACCTAGATGTCCCTTACATCAGTTTATACTCGAATGGAACGTTAGCCTTAATTGCAGCAATAAATGTTTTGAAACTAAAAGGTGAAATAATAACAACACCATATAGCTTTGTTGCAACAAGCCATTCTTTATTACATAGCAATATAACTCCTATATTTGTAGATATAGAGCCTGATACCTACAATATAGATCCAGGTAAAATAGAAGCCGCAATCACAGATAAAACAAGTGCAATTTTACCCGTTCATGTTTATGGTCGCCCATGTAATTATGAAGCAATACAAAAAATTGCAGATAAGTATAACATTCCTGTCATTTATGATGCAGCTCATGCCTTTGGTGTTAAAGAGAATAACCGATCAATATTAAACAAAGGTGATCTATCTATTTTAAGTTTTCACGCAACTAAAACTTACTCTACCATTGAAGGGGGAGCCATTATTTGTCACACCAAAGAAATGAAAGAAAAACTCGATAGATATAAAAACTTTGGTTACACAAATGAAACAGTAATTGATGAATTAGGCATTAATGCAAAACTCAATGAAGTACAAGCTGCATTTGGTCTAGCCACATTAAATTATATCGATGAAGCAATAGATAAAAGAAAAAAAGTCTCTGAATTTTACCACTCGAACTTAAGTAATATATCTGGCATTAATCTACCTAATATACCAGAAAGTCTAACATGGAATTATTCTTATTACCCTATAATAATAGATAAGAATAAATATGGGAAAACAAGAGATGAACTTTATCTTGAGTTAAAAGAAAATAATATTATAAGTCGCCGATATTTTTATCCATTAATCACTGATTTTAATATTTACAACCAATATAAAGTAGAAACACCAATAGCAAAAAAAATATCTGAAAGTGTTATTTGCCTACCAATTCATCACTTATTAAGTGATGACGATTTAAATAGAATCATAAATATTATTAAAAGCTAAAAAAATGATAATAAACAAGTTAAAAACACCTCTCACTGAAAAAGAAATAGTCAATAAGTGGAACTCTGGAGAGGTTATCGTTAGTGTAATATGTTGTACATATAATCAAGAAAAATATATAGAAGATACTATACTTGGCGTACTTTGCCAAAACACAAGTTTTAGATATGAATTTATTATACATGATGATTGCTCTACAGATTCAACATCAAAGATAATAAAAAAATATGTAGATAACTACCCTAATATAATTAAACACATCATTCCACCTAAAAATATTTACTCACAAGGAATACAACCTGGAATTAATGCATTCTCATTTACAAAAGGGAAATATATTGCTCTATGTGAAGGTGATGATTTTTGGATAGATGAAAATAAAATAACAAAACAAGTTACAATTTTAGAAAAAGAAAAAAGCATTAATTTATGTTTTAGTTCAGCTTATACACTACAACAAAATGGGAAAATAGACATTATTGCAAATTATTATGATCAAATTTTTATCTCATCTCCTTCCACTGTTATTCGTCAAGGTGGGGCATATATGCCCACTGCTTCTATTATATTTAGAAGAGAAATTTTTACATTATTTAAAGATAATTTTTCAAAAGCCTCCATTGGTGACTATTACTGCCAAATACTTGGTAGTATGGGAAAGGGAGCTATATATATACCAGATATTACATGCGTCTATCGTATCAGCTCCGTAGGCTCTTGGTCTGAAGGAAGAAAAAACATTAATAAAGAATTTTTAATTTCAGAAATAAGTGAATACGAAAAATATCTATATAAATTAATTAAATTAGGTGCAGATAAAAAAGATATAAATTTCGCATTAGCTGATCTCATAAGAATGAATGCCAATGAACTATTTATTAGAAAAGAATGGGATAGTAGCAAGCGGTTAATTATAAAATCTTGGAATACTTATAATAACATAAACAGAAATCAAAAAAAAATATATTTTTATAGACGATTTTTGCCTATTCTATTTTTACGCGAGAAAATAAAAAGGTCATTAAAGAAAATAAAAACTCAAATAAACATCAGGAAAAAATCACGATGAAATTAGCAGTTATGCAACCATATCTTTTCCCATATATAGGGTACTATCAGTTAGCTTATTGTAATGATATATTTGTATTCTATGATGATGTTAACTATATAAAGAATGGTTATATAAACAGAAACAGCATATTAACTAAAAATGGAATTCAATTATTCACACTTCCAGTAATAAAAGCATCTAGTTTTAAAAAAATAAATGAACTTTACTTTCAAGAAAACATAAAAAAAATATTAACATCTATATATCAAAATTATTCTAAAGCCCCCTATTTTTCTTTTGTTTATCCTATAATTGAAAAAATATTAACCACTAATGATAGAAATGTTGCCAACATCACATCATTATCAGTTATTAAGGTATTTGAATACCTTTCATTAAATTTCAATTATAAATTTTCATCAACCATAGATTATGAACGAACCAATAGTGCTCAAGAAAAAATATATAATTTATGCAAGATACATAATGCGAAAAAATATATAAATTCAATTGGGGGAATGAAGCTTTACAATAAAGAAGAATTTAAAAAAAGAAATATAGAATTAGGATTTATTGAATCATCAATCACAAGTTATTCACAAATAACTTCATCTACCTTTATAGGTAATTTGTCAATGATTGATATTCTAATGAACTGCAGTAAAGATGAAATAATTAATCAACTCAATAATTTTAAAATTATATAGGCTAAACATGTCATTCTATACTCAAGAGCAATTATTAAAGATTGGTTTCAAAAGTATTGGAGAAAATTGTAAAATAAGCACAAAAATATCCATATATAGACCAGAAGAAATTGAAATTGGAAATGACTGCCGTATCGATGATTTCGTTATTTTATCTGGAAAAATTCATTTAAAAAAAAACATTCATATTGCCGCATTTTGTAATCTAAGTGCAGGCGAATGCGGTATTTTATTTGAAGACTTTTCTGGATTAGCATATGGTTGTCATGTATTTACTGGAACCGATGACTATAGTGGTAGAACAATGACAAATCCAACCGTACCGTTGAAATATAAAGGGCTAAAAGAAAAAAATATTATAATTGGGAAGCATGCAATTATAGGAACAAACTCAATCATTATGCCTGGTGTTAATATTGCAGAAGGTACAGCGGTTGGAGCTCTGTCTATGGTTACAAAAAGTACAAAACCATGGGGAATATATTTTGGGAATCCAGCAAAAAGAATCAAAGAAAGAAAAAAAGACTTATTAAATTTAGAAAAAGAGTACTTGGAAAGTAAAAAAAATCATAATAAAGGATAATTTTTTGATAAAAATACTAAATAATTCATTTTACTAATATAAAAATAATTTTTATCTGATCAATTCTGATGCTATTAACTCATACAAATCCTAGCTAGCATCCATTTTGTATCAATATTATTAGCTAAAAAACTATCTATTATTAATCAGCTACTTCTATTGATACAATCCCTACGCTTTGATTTTTCTGCTTAGTATTTTATGTTTATCCAATAACTAGATAAAATTATAATAGATCTATATCACAGCAAGCAAATACTATCATAAACCATATTAGTATAATAACCTACTGAGATTTAACAATAAATTCAAGAATAGTAAGTAAGACATCGATGTTTTAAATTAAGTAATTAAACTGTTATATCAAAATATCCTGCCATCTATTGAAGAATAGGTGGCATATTCTTTCTGTTAGCATCTAACGATGTAATTCAGAATGATCTGGCTGAATCAGCCGTTATTCCGATATTTATATATCTACGATCAATGCTAAAATACTCAGCTATCACTTGACCGTCTGGTTTGAAGAGTCTACTCTCAGTGCGGTTTTTAGCATATTGATAAAGTATGCTTATACAACAAAACTCTTATATTACAATAAGATGAGAGTTTTTCGAGATAAATTTTGGTGCTCTGGGGGCCGTAAACCCAGTGCGGTAGCTATGACTAATAAAGAGAATTTAAAAATGAAACGTATTATTACGTTTGGTACATTTGATGTATTTCATGTAGGTCATGTAAATATCTTAGAAAGAGCTGCTGCATTAGGCGACTATTTAATTGTTGGAATTTCCTCAGATCAATTAAATTTTAGTAAGAAACAAAGATATCCTATTTATAGTCAGCATGATAGAACTAAAATAATATCATCACTAAAGTATGTAAATGAAGTCTTTTTAGAAGAATCACTAGAATTAAAGCTTGAATACATTAAAAAATATAAAGCAGATATTCTAGTTATGGGTGATGACTGGGAAGGAAGATTTGACTGGGTTAAATCAGACTGTGAAGTTATTTATCTCCCTAGAACCCCATCAATATCCACAACTGAAATTATTGAAGTTGTTAAACAACAGTAATAAAGAACAATTATTAATGAATAAGAAATTCCTAATATCACTATTGATTTTTCCTATATGTTTATTGATAAAGGTCTTCATCAAAAAAAATAAATATTATTTTTTCTCACCACTAGGACTAAAAGGAAATATTAGATATCTATATGATTTTTACTTATTAAAAAAAGAAGACTGCCAATCAATTAGTACAAATTATATCAATAATTTAAATAATCTAGAATATATTAATTTATGTTTTTCATTGAGTTCTTCTAAAGCTATTTTTTTAAGCCATGGAATTGGTGGTTTACCGATTTCCTGTACATTAACTACTAGGGTTCAACTTTGGCACGGATATCCTCTAAAAAAAATCCTTCTTAAAAGTCAATTTGATACCCAAAAATATCAATCAAACCTACTAAATACCACGTATTTATTGCTATATAAATTAAGAATCAAGCTTAGCTATTCATACTTAATTACATCAAATTCAATATTAGGGAATGAATTAGTCGAGAGCTTTAATTATAAAACTAATAAAATTCTTTTTTATGGGAGTCCTTCTCAGGAAAAAGCTGAACAAACAAAAATAAAAAATAACAATGGTAGTTATAAAATATTGTATCTTCCTACATGGAGAGATGGTAGCGATGATATTATAAAAATTGTAAATTCACTTATCCAGTCATTAGATTATCACTTCATGCATAAAAATGAATTTAAACTTGATATTAAACTACATCCATATGATATGATTAAAATAAAAGAAATAGATAAAAATGAATATATAAATTTTATTTCTCATGATGTAGAAGATATGATCGAATTTTATAGTGACTATGATTGTCTGATAACAGATTATTCTAGCGCTTGCTTTGAATACGCCCCTATAGGTGGAAAAGTGATATTTTTCACTCCTGATTTAGAAAAGTACACTAATCAGAGAGGATTCACTATAGATTACAATGAATTAACTCAAGGTAAAAACACTAATAACATAAATGAATTAAAAGTTGCTATAATGCGAGCAAAGAATAATAACGAATATTCATTAGATTATAAAAAATATGTTGGTGTGAGTGATAACTGTATGGAATTAATTTATGTTAAATTCAATAGATGATATTGCTGTTAGCGTTATAATGCCTGTTTTTAATGGCGAAAATTTCATGCTAGAATCTATTAACTCAGTTTTAGATCAAACCTTTAAAAATTGGGAATTACTTATTGTTGATGATCATTCAACTGATAATAGCTATGCAATAGCAACGGAATATTCAAATAAATTTAGCAATATTAAAGTATTTAAAACGCAAGAAAAGCAAAGTGGTGCATCAAAAGCTCGAAACATTGGTATCTTAAATTCAACTAAAAGATTTATAGCATTTTTAGATTGTGACGATTATTGGACTAACGATAAACTAGAAAAACAGTTATATCTTCTTATAAAAGAAAATGCTCATTTTTGTTATGGGTCATATAATATATTTGATAGTAGAGATAATAAAAAATTAGGTACATTTATTCCTAATAATAGGATAAATTATTATACCTTACTAAAAGGATGTGATATTGGTTGTCTAACCGTAATATATGATACCAAATTTTTAGGTAAATGCTATTTTCCAAATACTGTTAAAGAAGATTATGCTTTATGGCTACAGATAGCAAAAAAAAATAATATTCATTTCATTCTATGCAAAGACATTATCGCTTATTATAGAATATCACAAAACTCACTATCTTCAAATAAATGGAAAGAAATCACTAGACAATATAAAATTTACAAAGATGTAGAGAAGCTCAATATATTTCAATCCTCCTTTTATATGATATCATATGTTTTTTATGGAGTGAAAAAACACTATTTAAATTATAGAGGAAAAAAACTTGAGTTGTAGTCACTCTTTATTAGAAAAAGATTTATTTAAAATAACTTTATTTTTTTCCATATTTTGCTCATTTAATTTCATTCCATTTATTTCAGCTGAAATACAGCCAATAATTGGTATATTTATAATCTTACTTAGTATATTTAATTTTATTTTCTTCCAAAAAATAAGTAAAAGTGGATTAGTAGTTCTTTTTTTCTTTATTATTTTACTACCATCTCTTATTTATGGAATAAAAAATGGATTATCTAATGCCGCTACATATTTTATGTATATGATCGGACCTGCTATCTTTTGTTATTTCTATAAGAATTTTGACTTATTAAGCACAAAACAAATAAAGTTTTATATTTATATTTTCATATATTTTTCAATTATTCAAACATTATCCCCTGAGTTCATAAATAATTTAATTAATCCTTATTTTGAATTATTAATAAAACGAGCTAGATTTGGAACTTATGGAGATATGCGTGGGGTTGGAATATTATATTCAGAACCAGCACATGCTGCAAAGTATATCTTTTTAATTTGTGTCTTTATTATATCCTATAGGCTTACACCTCATATATATACTAAAAATAGTAATTTCAAAACCAATTTTCTCATTGTACTTATCTTTATTTGTATTATTTTAAATAAAAGTGCATCTTTATACTTTATGTTTTTATTACTATTAGTTATATTTTTATTCTTTTATTTCTTTAGAATAAGCTCATCTAAAATAATAATTTCTTCTTTAATTTTAATTATATTACCCCTCTACATATGGTTAAGTTATACTTTTAATATTGGAGTTATTCTTCCTACAAGAATTTCTAGTTTAATTGACTCATTTTGGATGGTTAAAGACAGATTCACTTTAAATGATATCCAATACTTTGGGAGTATAAGGCTTATATCTGTCATTTCAGGATATGTAGGTGGTATTATTGAACCAATGGGTGTTGGTATTGGTAATGGTGGAAAAGAAATATTTCTAATTATGAATCAAGTTGGTTTTGATACTAACTCAATTACATTTTTAACAACTCAAAATGTAGAATTTTTAAAACCAAACTCATATGGAGCTCAAATTGCATTAGAAAGCGGATTATTAGGATTAATTCTAATTATTATTTTATCTACATACTGTCTTTGTCAAATTAAAGTAAATTCAAATACTAACTGTTTTTATAGTTCAGTTTTAGTTATTTCTATATTTCAAATTCTATTTTTCAGTACAACAACAGTTACTGCACCTTGGTTAATGCTTGCTCTTTCACTATATGCTTTAAAACGGTTGAATTTTAGATGAATATTTTTTACGATTATTGGTGCTTATTTGTGATTCCATTTCTTTATGGAATGATGCTATTTATAGAGTTTATATCACAGTATAGTCGTGTTGCTGGATATTTTATTGATAAAAATGCAATTGCATATTCACTACAAAACACAACATTCACTTTAACCCGTTTTTTCTCTGTATTATTAATGCCTCTCATTGGTTTCATGGTTGATAAAAATTACCAGCCTAGTACTTTTTTATTATGTGTTATAATATCTTTCTATTTTGTATTCATTCTTGGTTCCTTAGTGTTTTTCTTAAGAAGAAAAATATGCTACTTCTATATCGGCTTTATTGAAAAATACATTTCTGGTTATGGTTTAATTAAATCATTTTTTAAATCCTTTCACTTAAATAAAAGCTATGACATCTCAGAATTAAATCATTATAAAATAGATATAAAGTATTTCTTTATTTCTGTTTTTATTTATGCTATTCACGCATTAGGTGTTTTTGTAACATTTTATTTTGCTTTAATATCTCCAGATAATAAAATAATGATTACTCAGACATCTGGTATAATCAACGCTTTTGCAACTTTACTTTTAACATTTAAAATTGATCCTGCTTTATCCGTTGCAATAGAGAAAAGAACTAATTTTATATCTTCTTTTATGTCTATATTTTATGCTCGTTTATTTGTTTTCTTTTTTATAGCGCCATTCATATTCTTTATTATTTATAAGGTGTTCCAATAAAAATGAAATTTTCAATAATTATTCCTCTATATAATAAAGAGTTATATATTAATAAAACCATCAACTCAGTATTGAATCAAACCTATCAAAACTTTGAAATTATTATTGTAGATGATGGTTCGACTGATAATAGTCTTTTTATAGCTAAAAGTATTTTAGATCCTCGTATAATTATTACCGAACAAGAAAATGCCGGTGTTTCTGTTGCCAGAAACACCGGGATAAAACATTCCTCTGGCGATTATTTAGTTTTTTTAGATGCTGATGATATTTATTTACCAAATGCACTTGAGCATTTTAATAATCTAATAAATATTTATCCTAATAATAATTTTTTCTGTACAAACTATTATCGAGTAGATAAAAATAGTCGAAAAAAAGCCATTAATGTTGATAAAATATTAGGATATGATTATACGCATTCTGTTATAAATAATTTTTTCTATATTGCAGCATTCCACCCAGGATCATTCCCATGTTGTGTATCTACTTTTTGTATAAAAAGAGAAGCATTATTAGAAAAGAATATTTTTTTTCCTAGTGGAATTACACATACTGAAGATATTTACTTCTGTTCACTGCTTGCTATAAACTTTCAAACAGTTTTCTCAAGAGAATGTATTTATGAATATTATATTAATAATATAGGAAACTCTAGAAATACACGACCAACCAATGAACGCTATATTATAACCGAACTAAAAAAAATAGTTGGTAAAGATAAATGGATAAAATTTTTTATTACAAAAAATATTATTCATTTAATATATAATTGCCTAGAACTTGGTAGTTATCAAGACTATAAAAAACACAAAGCAGATCCATATTTCAAATATAAGAATACTATTGGAAGTTATAAATTACACTTTTTGATATTAAAATTTTTACCTTACCCATTAGCTAAAATTTTATACTCCTATAAAAAAAAATAAAATATTAATATCTTAAATAAGACAAATCATGAAAATCACAATCTCAGGTACCGGCTATGTCGGTCTATCTAACGGAATACTTCTTTCCCAACACAACAAAGTTGTTGCGTTAGATATTAATAAAGAAAAAGTTGAATTACTGAACAAAAATCTCTCTCCAATTACAGATAAAGAAATTGAAGAATTTTTAGCAACCAAAGAGCTCGACTTTACGGCTACATTAGATAAAGAATTCGCTTACAAAGATGCTGATTTCGTTATCATTGCAACGCCTACCGATTACGATCCTAAAACAAACTATTTTAACACCTCATCAGTAGAGTCTGTTATCCGTGATGTTTTAGAATATAATCCAAACACGACAATGATTATTAAATCAACCATTCCTGTTGGTTTTACGAAAGAAATGAGAGAAAAATATAATACGAATAATATTATTTTTTCTCCTGAATTCTTACGTGAAGGTCGTGCACTTTACGATAATTTATATCCTTCTCGTATTGTTATCGGTGAACAATCAGAAAGAGCACAGAAATTTGCAGACCTTTTACAACAAGGCGCATTAAAGAAAGATATTGATGTTCTGTTCACTGACTCAACAGAAGCAGAAGCGATTAAATTATTCGCGAATACTTATTTAGCACTGCGTGTTGCTTACTTTAATGAACTTGATAGCTATGCAGAATCTTACGGTTTGAACTCAAAACAAATCATTGAAGGCGTTTGCTTAGATCCTCGTATTGGTAACCATTATAATAATCCATCGTTCGGTTATGGTGGTTACTGTTTACCAAAAGACACTAAGCAACTGTTAGCAAACTACGACTCGGTACCTAATAATATTATTAGTGCCATCGTTGAAGCTAACCGCACACGTAAAGACTTTATAGCTGACTCAATTATCGCTAAATCACCAAAAATCGTGGGTGTTTATCGTTTAATTATGAAATCTGGCTCTGATAATTTCCGTTCTTCTTCTATCCAAGGCATTATGAAACGTATTAAGGCCAAAGGTATCGAAGTTGTGATTTATGAGCCTGAAATGAAAGAAGAGACATTCTTTAACTCAAGATTAGTTCGTGATTTAAATGAGTTTAAATCAATCTCTGATGTCATTATTACCAATAGAATGTCATCAGTGCTAAACGACGTTGAAGAAAAAGTTTATACTCGTGACCTCTTTGGTAACGACTAAATCTATTTTATATGCTCAATATCGTCTTATTTGAACCCGAAATTCCACCGAATACGGGTAATATTATCCGCCTGTGTGCTAACACAGGCTTTCATCTTCATTTGATCCAACCATTGGGTTTTACTTGGGATGATAAACGTCTACGTCGTGCAGGGCTTGATTATCGTGAGTTTGCTGATATTAAACAGCATCACGATTACTATGCTTTTTTAGAAAGTGAGGGTTTAAACCCTGATAATGCACAATCACCAACAGGTGCACGTGTATTTGCATTAACGACAAAAGGCACACCAGCACATAGCAATGTGAGCTATCAAGATGGAGATTATCTCCTTTTTGGACCTGAAACCCGTGGTTTACCGCCTTATGTGTTAGATAATATGCCAACACAGCAGAAAATCAGAGTTCCAATGCTTGCTGATAGCCGTAGTATGAACCTGTCAAATACCGTTGCCGTTGTGGTTTTTGAAGCATGGCGTCAACTTGGTTATCCTGGTGCATTATTACGAGATTGAAATACAAAAAGCGCTGATCATATATGATGACTAGCGCTTTTTTTAATTTAAAATGACTAAAAAATCTAACTTATTACACTGACGGTTGTCTGATTTCGGCAACAACTTTAGTAATATACCGACACCCTTCTCCCACATCTTTCAATACTAATGCGTGAGCACCAATCACTACATTATCACCAATCTCTATCTCTCCGCCGATAATCGAAGAATTACAGCCAATATAAACATGGTTGCCAACTCGAATATCTGCTTTACCATTATTCTCTTTTACTCCGATGGTCACACCTTGCATTAACGTCACATTCTCACCTAACTGGCAGTAATTAGTCAGTACGATCCCTATCGGATGAGGTAATGAAAGGCCTTTTCCTATGCGTGTTCTTAATGAGATATCGTTGCAATATTTACGATTGTTTTTAGCACCAATACGAATGCCTAATTTTTTAAGAAAACGATTTTTAGAAAAATAAAAGAATTGGGCGACACGCCACCAAAATAGATAACGTGAACGTTGGCAGAAAAAAACACGATGAAATAGTCTTATCCAACTAAAAGGCTTGTTATCACCAATATACTCGGCGTGTAAACAAGCCTTAAGTTCAGAGAGCGTCACTTCTGCTAATGTCATTAAATGCCATCACCACATTCAAAACCAGGCACCACACCATTAAAGTGTTGATCCATATCGAGTGAAGGCTTATCACTGGTTGGTTTACCGACAATACGGGCAGGAACACCTGCAACGGTAGTGTGTGCAGGAACTTCGTGTAAAACGACTGATCCCGCCCCAATTTTAGCACCACGACCAATCTCAATATTACCGAGTATTTTAGCACCTGCACCAATCATCACACCTTCGCGTACTTTAGGATGACGATCACCACAGGTTTTTCCTGTTCCGCCTAACGTCACAGATTGTAGAATAGAAACGTCATTCTCAACAATAGCGGTTTCACCAATCACAATACCCGTTGCATGATCGAGCATAATGCCATGGCCAATACGTGCAGCGGGGTGAATATCGACACCAAAGGTCACAGAAATTTGATTTTGTAGATAAATAGCAAGAGCTTTGCGATTTTGGTTCCATAACCAGTGCGCTATGCGATAAGCCTGCAGTGCATGAAAACCTTTTAAATAAAGCAGAGGAGTTGAATATTTATCAACAGCGGGGTCGCGTAAACGAACAGCCGAAATATCATAAGCGGCAGATTCAATCATCGAATCATCGCTGCGATACGCTTCTTCAACAATCTCACGAACGGCAATCGCGGGCATTGTCTGAGTCGCCAGCTTATTCGCCAACATATAACTTAAGGCACTGCCTAAGTTTTCATGCTTGAGTAATGTCGCATGGAAAAAACTGGCTAAGATTGGCTCGCAATCTGCCAAACTTCTTGCTTCATCTTTAATATGATCCCAGACTCTTTTTAGTTCTTCTAGCGACATACTCACTCTCATTCTTTTTACATTGAAGCCTAAGTAAAAACTTAGGCTTCTTATGTTTAAAACAGAAACAGATACCTTAAGGCCATATCTTAAAACAATGCCTTAAAACGGCCGATTATCTAAAATAGACTTAGAACAGATTGCTGTCTATCTCATCTTTAGTGGCTCGACCTAATAAAGATAATGCCGCTTCTTTCGCATCTTTATGCTGATATAAAATTTGGTAGATCTGCTCAGTGATAGGCATTTCAACACCAACTTGTTCGGCTAATGCACGAACCTCTTTGGTATTGCGATAACCTTCAACGACCTGCCCTATTTTTTCTTGGGCAGTATCAACATCAAAGCCTTGACCTAACATCATGCCAAATCGACGATTACGAGATTGGTTATCGGTACAGGTTAAAACTAAATCACCCAACCCCGCCATTCCCATAAAAGTAGCAGCATCTGCACCTAGTGCTTTACCTAAGCGGCTCATCTCGGCAAGTCCACGGGTGATCAGTGCTGTACGCGCATTCGCACCAAATCCCATACCATCAGACATACCCGCACCAATCGCAATCACGTTTTTTACCGCGCCACCTAATTGCACACCGATAAAGTCAGGATTTTTATACACACGGAAACTTTTGCCACAATGGAAAAGCTGTTGAAGCTCTTCAGAGAATGTATTATCCGTTGATGCCACAGAAATCGCAGTGGGCAAACCCGCGGCAAGCTCTTTAGCAAAAGTAGGGCCTGATAAAACTGCTAGCGGGATTTCATTACCTAATACTTCACGCGCTACATCTTGCAATAAGCGACCCGTATGAGCCTCAAGCCCTTTTGTCGCCCAAACAACGCGTGTATCCTGACGTAAAAAAGGGTTGATCTGCTGTAATACATCACCAAAAACATGGCTTGGTACGACAACCAGAATATTACGGCTAGCTTCTATCGCTTTTTGCAAAGAAGCTTCCATGTATAAACTATCAGGAAAGGAAACATCGGGCAGGAATGCCTGATTACAGCGTGCCTGTTCTAAAGCAGCAACATGCTTAGGATCATGACCCCAAAGTACAACATCATGACCATTGCGCGCTAAGGTAATCGCTAAAGCGGTGCCGTATGAACCGGCACCGATCACTGTCATAGAAGCGTTCATTAAGCTTCTTCAGCCCCTTCATTAGCGGCAGCATCTTGTGGTTGTTGTTGTAAATAGTTCATAAACAACGCATCAAAATTAACTGGTGCTAAGTTCAGTTGTGGGAAAGTACCACGGCTGACTAAGTTAGTGATACATTCACGAGCATAAGGGAACAGAACATTAGGGCAATATGCGCCTAAGCAATGTGCGAGTTGAGTGCCTTCAATACCTTCAACTGTAAAGATACCTGCTTGTTGTACTTCACACAGGAATGCAGTCTCGTTATCCATAGTTGCAGTCACAGTGACACGCAAAATAACTTCATACACGTTTTCAGCTAAAGTATTAGAAGAAGTATCCAGATCTAATTTAACTTCTGGTTGCCACTCTTTTTGGAACACTTGTGGGGCATTAGGTGCTTCAAAAGAGATATCTTTAGTGTAGATACGTTGAATTTGAAAAGTCATCTCTTGGTTTTGCTGTTCTGACATAATAATCTTACCTTTTTATATCCTTATTAATTGAATAGCAGTAAGTATAGAACTCAATCTGCCCGCTCGTTATTTTTTACCCTTAGCCAGTGGTAAATTTTCACCACTCCAGCCTGAAAGACCGTCTTTTAAGATAAAGACTTTTTCAAAACCGAGTTTAATTAGGCTTTCGGCAGGCTTTGCACTTTCAATGCCTGATGGTGATACAACAATAACTGGCTGTGATTTATATTTCTCCAGCTCAGCAATATTATTACTTTTGATTTCAGAAGGCGTTAAATTGATAGAATCAATGATGTGTCCTTTACGGAATTCATCACGGCTACGGATATCAACACACACCGCATTCTCTTTATTTATCAAAGAAATCGCTTCTGTACGGGAAATATTTTTCGTCTTCGAAAAAAGCCCTTTAAAGGTCAATACAATGACCGCCACCAGCAGCGCAACCCAGACAAAACTTAACAGGGTGTGCCGGTTGAAAAATTGCATTACTTCTTGCAGCATAGGATGCAATCACTCTCGTTAGTTAAAAATAGTATCAAAGAGCCAAAGTATACCTTTGTCATGGCGCAATTACAGCCTATTCCTGCGTTTCTCTTTCAGTTTTTGCGGAAAGTTTCTCAACAATCATTTTTTTTATTGACGGATTTATGTACCATTAGCATCGGATTTGTGAAAAATGATGAATTGAAAAGGCAATACCTTTTTACTCTACAAGATCCCTCTTCAGGCAAGCTATTAAGAAATCAGCATCCCTAATAATGGCTATTTACGTAGAAATGACTCTTTGCGTAAAACTTACACCTGTCTGAGAAACAACAATAATCTATTATTTATTTAAAAGTATTGAGAACACGAGCATGTCGCAAACAAATCAAGTGCCTAAAATTGGATTCGTTTCATTAGGTTGCCCTAAAAATTTAGTGGACTCCGAACGTATCCTAACCGAACTGCGTACAGAAGGTTATCAAGTTGTTCCTACCTATAATGATGCTGATTTAGTCATCGTCAATACCTGTGGGTTTATTGACAGCGCAGTACAAGAATCGCTAGAAGCCATTGGCGAAGCACTCGATGAAAACGGTAAAGTGATTGTTACAGGTTGTTTAGGTGCAAAAGAGAACCAAATTCGTGAAGTGCACCCAAAAGTACTCGAAATCACAGGGCCCCATAGTTATGAACAAGTGTTATCACATATTCATTACTATGTCCCTAAACCTGATCACAATCCTTTTCTCAGCCTTGTTCCTGAACAAGGTGTAAAATTAACACCTCGTCATTACGCCTATTTAAAAATTTCTGAGGGCTGTAATCACCGTTGTACGTTCTGCATCATCCCGTCTATGCGAGGCGATTTAGAAAGCCGTCCAATGGGTGAAGTGTTAAATGAAGCTAAAAGATTAGTTAATGCTGGTGTAAAAGAGTTACTGGTTATCTCTCAAGATACCTCTGCTTATGGTGTTGATACTAAGCATCAAACGGGTTTTTGGGATGGCATGCCTGTCAAAACCAGTATGGTCAGTTTATGTGAACAATTGGCAAAATTAGGGATTTGGGTTCGTTTACATTATGTTTACCCGTATCCACATGTTGATGATGTCATTCCTTTAATGGCTGAAGGCAAAATTCTGCCTTATTTAGATATCCCATTACAGCACGCAAGCCCGAAAGTGTTAAAACTGATGAAACGTCCCGGCTCCGTTGAGCGTACCTTAGAACGCGTAAAACGCTGGCGTGAAATTTGCCCTGAGTTAACTTTACGTTCTACCTTTATTGTGGGTTTTCCGGGTGAAACAGAAGAAGATTTCCAAATGTTGTTAGATTTCTTAACAGAGGCACGTTTAGATCGTGTGGGCTGCTTTAAATACAGCCCTGTTGATGGTGCGAAAGCAAATGAATTAGCTGATCAAATCCCTGAAGAAGTGAAAGAAGAGCGTTATCATCGCTTTATGCAGTTACAACAACAAATTTCGACTGAACGTCTACAAGAGAAAATTGGCAAAGTATTGTTAGTGATGATTGATGAAATCGATGAAGAAGGCGCAATTGGTCGTAGTATGGCTGATGCACCTGAAATTGATGGTGCGGTTTATCTTAACGAGCAGTTTGACGTTGAACCAGGGAAAATCGTTCGTGTGCTGATTGAACACGCAGATGAATATGACCTTTGGGGGACTATCGTCGAATAATCTTTATCGTGGACAGCGTGATATTTTATTGCGCTGTCACACGGATCACCTCTTTTTTCCTTTCTCCCTCTATTATTGCTTTATAATCTCTTATTAATTGAATAGATTACCTGTTAGGTATTATCTGAAATTGCGGCTTTATTTCGTGTTAACTGGTCAGTTGTTTTGTGACATGAAATAATCTTATAAACTGTTATGAAAGGTACGTTGGTCAGATGGCAGAGAAAATGGATCTTCAAAAAAAAACACATCCGTCTTATCGTGTATTTTCTTTACCGTTAATCACGTTGCTTATTAGCACAACTCTTTTTTCTGCGTCTCCTGTTTTTGCTAACACATTAACGGATAACCGCACTCAGCTAAAAGATCTACAAACTACGATTGCTGAAAAAGAAAAACAGGTTCAAGAACAACAAAAACAACGTACAGCCCTTCTTAATCAATTAAAAACGCAAGAAACACAAATCTCTAGTGCAGGTCGCTCAGTGCATGAAACTCAAAGTCGCTTACAAACTTTAGGTAAAGAGATCAAAACCATTACTGCGAATATTGCACGCTTACAAAAACAATATCATTCACAACAAGAATTATTATCTCGTCAAATGGATGCGGCTTATCGTCAAGGTAAACACCAAGGCATTGAACTGTTATTTCGTGGTGAAGAAGGCCAGCGTGAAGAGCGTATTTTAGCGTACTACAGCTATATCAATGATGCCCGTAAAGAAACAATGGCTGAGCTGGCTCAAACATCAAAAGAACTTGAAGCGGAAAAAACAGCACAACAAACCAAACAGAATGAACAAAAACAAGCCTTAACTAAACAACAGCAAGAAAAACAAAAACTTGATAATGCATTAGCCGCTCGTCAGAAAACGCTCACTCAACTTGAGTCTACATTGAAAGCGGATCAGAAAAATTTAGCCACCATGCGGGCTAATGAAGCACAATTAAGAAATAAAATTGCTCAAGCAGAGCGTGAAGCTAAAGCACGTGCAGAGCGCGAAGCCCGAGAAGCTGCGCGCATTGCAGCCAAACAACGTGAAGCCCAACAACGAGGTTCAACCTATAAACCAACGACTGAAGAGCAGTCCTTGATGTCGCGTACAGGCGGTTTAGGTAAACCCGCAGGACAAGCCATTTGGCCAATCAGAGGCACTTTATTACACCGTTTTGGTGAATCTATTTCTGGCTCTGGTGAATTACGTTGGAAAGGAATTGTTATCCCTGCAGCCCAAGGTACCGAGGTAAAAGCAATTGCTGATGGTCGTGTATTACTTGCAGATTGGCTTCAAGGTTATGGTTTAGTGGTTGTGGTTGAACACGGGAAAGGTGATATGAGCCTTTACGGTTATAACCAAAGTGCTTTAGTGAATGTCGGTCAGCAAGTAAAAGCGGGCCAATCTATTGCTTTAGTCGGTAATAGTGGTGGACAAGAGCGTTCAGCACTCTATTTTGAAATTAGACGTCAAGGGAAAGCAGTTAATCCGGTTCCTTGGCTTGGGAGGTAAATTTGAAATTACTTGGCACATTACAACGCAAGCGTGCTTTTTTACTTAGTTTAATGTTGCTAAGTCTGGTTGTGAGTACACCTGCACTTCCAGCCAAATTAGCCATTGTGATTGATGATTTTGGTTATCGTAAAAAAGAAGATAACCAAGTTTTACAACTCCCAACTGCGGTTTCTATCGCTATTTTACCTGATTCACCTCATGGAAAAGAAGTGGCGAATAAAGCCCATGCCCAAGGGCGGGAAATTCTTATTCATATGCCAATGGCCCCCATTAGCAAACAACCTTTAGAGCGCAACACCTTAAAACCCTCCATGGACCAAGCTGAAATTAATCGTATTATTGAGCATGCTATAAATAATGTTCCATATGCTGTTGGTATGAATAACCATATGGGCAGTGCGATGACATCAGATAGACAAGCAATGGATAGAGTCATCAAAGCACTTAACCACTCTAATCTCTATTTTTTAGATAGTGTGACCATTGGTAATACCCAAGCGGCCATTGCCGCTAAAGCCGCGGGTGTTCCTTCTTTGCGTCGTCATGTCTTTCTCGATAACGTGCAAACAGAAGCCGAAACTCGGCAACAACTTGCTCGCGCAATTGCGTTAGCACGTAAAAATGGCTCCGCCATTGCCATTGGACACCCTCATCCCTCTACCGTCAGAGCATTGCAGCAACAACTGCCTTTATTACCTGCTGATATTCAACTAGTCGCACCAAGTAGCTTATTAAAACCACAAACAGAAAAACCGATACAACCCGAACCGCCAAAAGTTGTACCACCAACAGAACAACCCAAAGAGCCAAAACCTGCATCTTGGCTAAAGCCAGCGCAAGAAGCTATTATTTCGATGAAAAAAAGTACGCTAATTAATACTTTATCCAGTGGATTTAGCTCATCAGAAAAAAAGAAATTACCCGATATAGCTGATCCTAACGGAATTGGTGAAGTTGAAAAATAATGCAATAAAAAAGAGCCTTAAAAGGCTCTTTTTTTGCTTAGTGATCACTCATTACTGCCAATATAAAATAACTTTACCTGATTGACCTGAACGCATGATATCAAAGCCTTTTTGGAATTCATCGATTGGAAATTGATGAGTAATAATCGGAGAGAGATCAAGACCAGACTGAATAAGTGCTGCCATCTTATACCATGTTTCAAACATCTCACGACCATAGATACCTTTAATAAACAGCCCTTTAAAGATAACTTGTCCCCAATCAATTGCCATATCAGAAGGTGGAATACCTAATAGCGCAATACGACCACCATGATTCATGGTGTTAAGCATGGTACGAAATGCAGGTGGCGCACCTGACATTTCTAATCCCACATCAAAACCTTCTGTCATACCCAATTCTTTCATAACATCCATTAGGTTTTCTTTGCTGACATTCACCGCTCTGGTAACACCCATTTTTTTCGCGAGATCAAGGCGATATTCATTAACATCGGTGATCACCACATGACGTGCTCCAACATGCTTACAAATTGCAGCCGCCATAATCCCAATAGGGCCAGCACCTGAAACTAATACATCTTCGCCCACTAAATCAAAAGATAACGCGGTATGCACAGCATTACCAAAGGGATCAAAAATAGCGGCTAGTTCATCAGAAATATTGTCTGGAATTTTAAACGCATTAAAGGCGGGGATAACCAAATATTCAGCGAAACAGCCGGGGCGATTTACACCGACACCGATAGTATTACGGCATAAATGAGTACGACCACCGCGACAGTTACGACAATGACCACAAGTGATATGCCCTTCACCAGAAACACGATCACCAATATTAAAACCTTTAACTTCCTGCCCTATCGCAACAATTTCACCGATATATTCATGACCTACAACCATAGGAACAGGAATTGTTTTTTGTGACCATTCGTCCCAGTTGTAAATATGAACGTCAGTGCCACAAATCGCTGTTTTACGAATTTTGATCATCACATCGTTATGACCAAGTTCAGGTACTGGAACATCAGTCATCCAAATACCTTCTTGTGCTTTTAATTTTGACAATGCTTTCATATAGGAACCTTATGCAATCACATTAAGTTGTTTACCAATTTTGATAAATGCCGCCACTGCGCGCTCAATTTGCTCAGTGGTGTGTGCAGCCGACATTTGTGTACGAATACGCGCTTGCCCTTGTGGCACAACAGGATAGAAAAATCCTGTAACATAAATTCCTTCATCCAATAAACGAGTGGCAAATTCTTGTGCTAATTTAGCGTCGCCTAACATAACGGGGATAATCGCATGATCTGCGCCAGCTAATGTAAAACCAGCGGCACTCATTTTTTCACGGAAAAGTGAGGCGTTGCGCCATAAACGAGCACGAATTTCATCGCCTGACTTTAATAAATCCAAAACAGCAATAGACGCCGAAACAATCGCAGGAGCTAACGAGTTAGAGAATAAATAAGGGCGAGAACGTTGACGTAACCACTCAACCACTTCTTTACGCGCTGCGGTATACCCACCAGAAGCACCACCTAACGCCTTACCTAAAGTCCCCGTGATAATGTCGACTCTGCCCATCACATCACAATACTCATGGGTTCCGCGACCTTGTGTACCCACAAAACCAACAGCATGAGAATCATCAACCATGACGAGAGCACCGAATTCATCCGCTAAATCACATATACTTTTTAGATCAGCAATCACACCATCCATTGAAAACACACCATCAGTGGCGATCATAATATGGCGAGCATTATCTGCTTTGGCTTTTTCTAGCTGAATACGGAGTTCTGCCATATCGTTATTGGCATAGCGATAACGTTTTGCTTTACATAAACGTACACCATCAATAATAGAGGCATGATTTAAGGCATCAGAAATAATCGCATCTTCTGGGCCCATTAATGTTTCAAATAATCCACCATTCGCATCAAAGCAAGATGAATACAAAATGGCATCTTCCATTCCTAAAAATTCAGCAATTTTATTTTCTAATGTTTTATGTGAATCTTGTGTGCCACAAATAAAACGGACAGATGCCATTCCAAATCCGTGGCTATCCATGCCCGCTTTGGCAGCTTCAATCAGTTTGGGATGATTTGCTAAACCTAAATAGTTATTAGCACAGAAATTAATTACATGACTTCCATCAGCAACAGCAATATCTGCACTTTGCGAAGAAGTGATAATGCGCTCATTCTTAAAGAGGCCATCTTGGCGAGTTTGTTCGAGTTGTTGATTAATTTGTTGATAAAATGCGGGAGTAGACATACTTTCTCCTAAGACAGCTATTCGAAAAGAGACAATACAAATAGTTTGACTACAATATAGTCAATATTGTTTCTTATTCTATGCCGTTGTTCTATTAAAAACGACAAATGTAAATAAATAATGTTATTTATGTAGTTAAGATCACTAATACGCACTGTTTTATTCGAGAATTTCAGTCTGTTGTCCCGTGATGAATACTACCGTTAACGCTGTTCAGTGTTATTATAGACCTAGAGCTAATTTTTAGATTTTATATGAAGGGGTAGCCACATGATTATCGTCACGGGCGGTGCAGGTTTTATCGGCAGCAATATTGTTAAAGCATTAAATGATGAAGGTTATACTGATATCTTAGTTGTTGATAACCTTAAAGATGGCACCAAATTTGTGAATTTGGTTGATCTCAATATCACTGATTACATGGATAAAGAAGACTTTATTGCTAGCGTTGTTGCGGGTGATGATTTCGGTGATATTGATGCGGTTTTCCATGAAGGCGCTTGCTCTTCCACCACTGAGTGGGATGGCAAATATATGATGGATAACAACTATCAATATTCTAAAGAGCTACTTCATTTTTGTCTTGAACGCCAAATTCCTTTCTTATATGCCTCTTCTGCTGCAACTTATGGGGGTCGTACAGATAACTTTATCGAAGATAGAAAATATGAAGCGCCTTTAAATGTCTATGGCTATTCAAAATTCTTATTCGATGAATATGTACGCCAGATCTTACCTGAAGCAGATTCAATGATTTGTGGCTTCCGTTATTTTAATGTTTATGGCCCTCGTGAAGGACATAAAGGTGGCATGGCAAGTGTTGCGTTCCATTTAAATAACCAAGTAAATGCGGGCCAAAATCCAAAATTATTTGAAGGTAGCGAAACCTTCCAACGTGATTTTATTTATGTTGGGGATGTGGCTGCGGTTAATTTATGGTTCTGGCGTAATAATGTATCCGGTATTTTTAACTGTGGTACAGGCCGTGCTGAATCATTCCAAGCTGTTGCCGATGCCGTTATTGCTCATCATAAAGATAAAGATCTTTCTATTGAACATATTGAGTTCCCTGAGAAATTAAAAGGTCGTTATCAAGCCTTTACACAAGCTGATTTAACAAATTTACGTAAAACGGGTTATACCGCACCTTTTAAAACAGTTGCTGAAGGCGTAGCGCTTTATATGCAATGGTTAAATCAAGGTAAGTAATCACTGTTTATGAAAATCTTTGTGGTAGGGCCTTCATGGGTCGGGGACATGATGATGTCCCAAAGTCTTTATCGTACATTGAAAGCATTACATCCTGCGGCAACGATTGATGTGATGGCACCGGCATGGTGCCGCCCATTACTCGAAAAAATGCCAGAAGTTGATAATGCGATCCCGATGCCATTAGGCCATGGTGCTTTAGCCATTGGTGAGCGCCGTCGTTTAGGAAAACAATTAAAAGCGCAAGGTTATACTCACGCTTATGTATTACCCAACTCGTTTAAGTCTGCATTAGTGCCTTTCTTTGCAGATATTCCTAAACGCACAGGATGGCGTGGAGAAATGCGCTATGGGCTATTAAATGATTTACGCCCTTTAGATAAAGACGCCTTTCCACTGATGGTTGAACGCTATGTAGCGCTAGCTTATGACAAACAAAAGGTGCAAAAAGCGACTGATTTACCGCAACCTCTGTTATGGCCTAAGTTATCCGTTATCGAGAGTGATATCTCTACCACATTGAGTCAATTTTCATTATCGACTCAACGTCCTGCGATTGGTTTTTGCCCAGGTGCTGAATTTGGCCCCGCTAAACGTTGGCCTCATTACCATTACGCTGCTTTAGCACAGAAACTGATTGAGCAAGGCTATCAAATCTTCTTATTTGGCTCTCAAAAAGATAAAGAAGCAGGCGAAGAAATAAAACAAGCCTTAACGTCAGAAGCACGTGAAGCGTGTTTTAATCTTGCGGGTGAAACCAGTCTTGAGCAAGCCGTTAATTTGATTGCATCGTGTAAAGCTGTTGTTAGTAATGACTCAGGTTTAATGCATGTGGCTGCCGCGTTAGCGCGTCCATTAGTCGCCCTTTATGGCCCAAGTAGCCCTGATTTTACACCACCTTTATCAGATAAAGCGCGCGTGATCCGTTTAATTACTGGCTATCACAAAGTACGTAAAGGGGATGCTGAACAAGGTTATCACCAAAGCTTAATTGATATTCAGCCAGAGAAAGTTTTTGCTGAGTTAGATAATTTACTGTCAACGGAGCCAACAGTGTGAAACGGGTGTTAATTGTCAAAACCTCATCTATGGGAGATGTTTTACATACATTGCCCGCATTAACAGACGCCATAAACACATATCCCGATATTCGTTTTGATTGGGTTGTCGAAGAAGGTTTTGCACAAATCCCAAGCTGGCATCAAGCTGTTGATACAGTTATTCCTGTGGCAATACGCCGTTGGCGAAAAAATTGGTTTAGTGCGCCTATTCGTGCTGAACGCGCACAATTTCGTCGT
The DNA here is from genome assembly GCF_014897315.1 of Proteus sp. FME41. Taxonomy (GTDB): domain Bacteria; phylum Pseudomonadota; class Gammaproteobacteria; order Enterobacterales; family Enterobacteriaceae; genus Proteus. Next base: position 79,161 of record NZ_JABUYL010000014.1, read on the forward strand.
GCTATTCAAGCTCCTCATTATGATGCCGTTATTGATGCGCAAGGGTTACTGAAAAGTGCATTTTTGGTCACTCGATACGCCAAAGGCACTAAACATGGTTATTCTCGTCAATGCGCCCGTGAGCCTTTAGCAAGTTTCTTTTACGATATTCGCCACGATGTCAGTAAAAAAATGCATGCGGTTGAACGAATTCGCCAACTATTTGCACTAAGCTTAAATTATCCGATCCCACAGTCTCAGGGGGATTATGGTATTGCACAGCATTTTCGCTCACTTCCTACCTTTGATGAGCGCCCTTATCTGGTATTCTTGCACGCAACAACCCGTGATGAAAAACATTGGCCTGAATCCCATTGGCGAGAATTAATCGCCCTACTTGATGATTCTGGAGTACGTATTAAATTACCTTGGGGTGCAGAGCATGAGCATCAACGAGCCATTCGCCTAGCAAAAGATTTTGACTACGTTGATGTGTTACCGAAGATGTCGTTAGCTCAAGTGGCTCAAGTTATTGCGGGTGCTAAAAGCGTCGTTTCTGTTGATACAGGATTAAGCCATTTAACGGCCGCACTGGATAAGCCGAATATCACCTTATTTGGCCCTACCGATCCCGGTTTAATTGGCGGTTACGGTAAAGCCCAAACTTCTGTAAAAGCAGAAGGTGGGGATATTGGGGAGATTCGTGCACAGCAGATATTCACTCTTTTAACTTAAAATATGGACTATTTGGTTTAACTAAATGAAAAAATTATCAATTATTGTCAATATTAAAGATTTAGAACATGTTATCTCTAAGTGCTTAGAAAGCATTGAAGCATCATTAGAATTTTATCCTAACTCCGAGTATGAGATATTAATGATTGATGATAATTCAACTGATAACACACCTGAAATACTCAAATTTTTTGAAAGAAAAAATTTATCTTTTAAATATATTAGAACAACTTTTTGTAATCTAGGTAAGGCAAGAAAATACGCAATATCCCAATGCACTGGAGATTATATTACTTTTATTGATGGTGATGATTTTATTGCCACAGTTGATTTTTCTAAATTAGCTCCAATTTTAGATAAACAACCTGATATCATTATTACAGGATTAAACGAAGTATTTAAAAAAGACGATGAAGTGATTAAAACTACACTTGAAAAACCATTATTTTTAAATAGAAACCAAGCTATTACTCATTTTTTAATCCATAAAAAATATCAGGCTCATTTATGTGGAAAATTTTTTAAAAGTGAAATTTTAAAATCAATTGATTATCCAGAAGTATATTGTTATGAAGATGCTTTTGCTTTTCCAGATATATTAAATAACAGTAATAACATTGTATATTTAGAAGGAAAATTCTATAATTACATTAAAGATGATAACAGTTTATCCAATAACATAAATACTAAAAAAATAGACCTAATGGCTGATGTCATCTTGAAGATGTATCAAGTTTTTCCTAATGATTTTTATAATTTAATTAGTTGTCATGCTATCGAACACTTATTAAAATATAACACTCAATTAAGTAACCATAAGCAATTAAAGAACAAAATAGAAAAAATAAAGATACTAAATTTTCTATTTGATTTTAATATTAGAACTAGTTTTAAGAAAAAATACATCTTATATAAAATAAGATCTAATTGATTTTAATATAGTTTATGGTGCTATCAAATACCTCATCAACAGTGATATTATTCATTGTTTTGATAGTACCATCTAAAGATATTTCATTCTTTTTAATCACCTTATGTAAATCCTTATCTTGATAAGGACCTGTCCATTTTGGATCAGCTGTTACAAATAGACTAATTGTAGGTACCTGTAACGCTATTGCTAAATGCAGAGGCCCAGTATCTCCCGTTACCAATACATCCATTATTTTTATCTGGCTTAATAAATTAGGTAATGAAGTTTTACCTACTAAGTTTTCAATATTGCTATGATATTTTTCTGGTAATAATACAAAAAACGCCTCCGGCAATTCTAACTCTCTTGGTGAACCAATTAGCTTAATCTGTAGCAATGAGTCACTATCAATAAGTTTTTGAGCTAGCTCTACAAAGTATTTAATAGGCCATCTACGTTCTTGCGTTGATGCCCCCATCTGAAATCCAATAATATGATAATTTCCTTTATCTAGTTGTTCTATTTCACAAGGAAGTTCCATTCTTGTTTCAGCACTATCAATTCCTAAATAATGAATAAGATTAAGTTTCGTTTGAATAATATGCCCTATTCCTGGTTGATGTTCAGCAACAATCCATTTTTGAAACCATTCAGGAATAACTTGAAAAGTATTACGTAAAATATACTGACAACCCGCCATTACGGCAAATAACACATCATACGGAAGATGTGAATGTAGAATAATCGCTAACTCAGGTTTATATTTTTTTGCCTGTAAAGCAATGGGAAGTAAATTTTTTATTTTATTATCCCAAAAAACCACACTGTCTATTTGGTCATAATTCTCGACTAATAATCTATTTTTTTCGCTGGAAACCAACGTGATATGTGCATCAGGATAATGCGATCGGATCGCTCTTATTGCGGGAGTATTAAACATAAAATCTCCCAGTGCAGTCGTAGAAAAAATAAGAATACTGTTAAATTGAATGTCAGATGAGAATGTTTCTGTTTTTTTCATCTTGCCAAAAAGTGGGTTATAAATATTTAAAAAATTATGTACCCATTTTAATTTCTTTAACTTCATCTTATTTTGCCTGTATCTTACTTTGATAATACTCAGCTAACGTCATTCCCTGCACTTTATCTGATACTAAATAACATTTCTAAATCGTGATATAACCCTTCAATCTCTTTTTCAGTACGAAATGTTGGACTACCACCTGGCATAAACTCAGAGGAGTGCAACATAAATTCAATATGGTCATGGCCTTGTGCTAACGATTTTTCAACAACCTCTATCATTTGTTGGGCATTTCCACCTTTAGGACGAAGCCAATTCACTGAAGGAGCGCGTTGCTTGCCTCTTAATTTATCATAACCTTGTTTAACTTTATTCATTAACGGCGAGTGCTTATATTGAATGCTCATCGGCACTTCTAGCAACGTTGAATGACCTGATTTGGTAATATCTTCCAGATCCATAAAATAAGCATGGCTTGGAAAATCCGTATAATTACTTCCCCCTGATTGTGCAGGATCACCTTTGGTAAAACGCCAATCCACCTTTGGTGTCACAGAACAATCAACTTGATAACCAAACTCAACCAATAATTGTGCATAAATCTCATTAAATGCCCAACGCCCCGCACGATGACTTAACATTTTAGTTTGCAGTTTATCTTCAAGTAAGCGCGTCATTAACGCGATTTTTTCTCGCATTTGATCTTTAGGATATTCGATTAGATAAGGCTGATAATGCAGATCATCATCGGTTAACGGTGTTAATGGTGGGCTATTCCAAGCATGTAAGTGCATACCAATTTCACCCGTATTACGCGCAATAACATCACGAGCAAACTCAATATAGGCTTCATCCATCACCATTTCATAATTGGTCAGCCAAACAGGTTTAAAATAGAAGCGCTCACAAAGTTGCTGAAAACGGGGTAAAAAATGCGTATTTTGAGTAGTAATATCACGCTCATTTTCCCAAAGATTATCGCCTTCGGTATCTAATGTGATAATAAATGCTGGTTTAGTCATTAAAATACCTTTTACGCCTTCTTGAGAAATAAATAACTTTATGACTTAATGAGTGATATATACTGATCAATCACTTCATCAATATCAAATTTTTGGTACATTTCTGGTGTAATTTCAGGTGGCGTAAAATAAACTAATCGTATCTTTTCTGCTAACGATGTTGCATTTAACTCTGCTTTATAATTAGCCAGCTCACCTTCCATAATTTCACCAATACCACCGGGACAGTTGGTACTCACAATCGGTGTATTACAAATCAAAGATTCAACCAACACGTTACCTAAACCTTCGCTGTCAGAGCTTAAAACAACCGCTTTTGCGTCTTTAATAACAGCAAATGGGTTTGATAAAAAACCAATTAAACTCACCTTATCTTCTAAATTAAGCTCTGCTATTTTATTTTTAATTTTAGTTGTCACTTCTGAAGAGCCTTGCCCTGCAATAAATAATTTACAAGGTAGATCTGCTAACGCAAATGCCTCTAATAATCGATCATGTCGTTTAACTTCATGAAAACGACCAATATGCAGTAAATAATCTTGCCCTTGATAAGAATTACTTTCTAACGCTAGATTTCTAATTTCTTGAATATCAAACGGATTATAAATTGTTTTTAATTGTTGTGGTGATATCCCCACGTTTTGGATCAAATCCTGTCCAGCCGCATTGGAAACCGTAATAATATTTTTCTCTTGGTATACTTTTTGGATCTTCTTTTGTTTTAACCAACGAGAAAAACCGGTTTTATTACCTAAATAAGATTGGGAAAATATGCCATGAATACAATACCACGTATTTTTATCTGCCAACTCTTTAGATAAAGCAACAATCCTATCAGTCTTATGCAAATTCGAAACAACAAGTGATGGAACACCTTTACGTGCAAATAGGGATTTCAGTGTATTATCCATCGATTTGGCTCGACGTTTTAGTTCAGTTTGTCGATGAAATACTCCTCGATAACTATCTGCATCAATCAATAATTCAATATTAGCGGGAATAGAATAATCACATTTTTCGGCTAAAGAGAGTAGCGTAACGGTATAACCACGCTGGCTTAAGCCATGACATAGCCTGATAGTGACATTTTCAGCACCACCACCTGGTAATCCATCAATAATAAAAAGGATATGTTCCTTCATAAACTAAGAACCTTTTGGTAAAGCCCAATTAGTTGTTGAGATAAATGCTCTGGCGTATAAGGCAATATCTTGTTTCGGGCAGCTTTAGACATTCTATTATCAAGATTATCGGCAGAAATTGTTTCTATTGCACTGACCATTGCCGAAATATCTAGTGCATCAGTGACAAAACCATTAATACCTTGTTCAATAAATTCAGAGCCACCGCAAGTATAACTAGTAATCACTGGTAAGCCACATGCCATTGCTTCTAAAACAACATTAGGAAAAGGATCATATAAAGTGGGTAACAATAAACCATCTGCCATTTGATATAAAGGTAAGGTGTCTTTTTGCACACCTAAAAAATGAACTCGATCATGACTTTTTAATTGATGAGCAAGTTGCTGATATTTTTTCTGCTCTTTATCTTGTCCAACCACAATCAAATGTGCACTTGTACAACTGATTGCTTCTATGGCCGCTTTTAAGCCTTTACGTTCAAACCCAGAACCCACATAAATAAAACATTTTGCTTCAACAGGAATATGGTATTGCTGGCGTAATTGCTCACGATAAAGTGTTGTTGCAGGAAAAAACCGCTGATTATCAATCGCATTATAAATTACGCTAATGCGCTCACTTTCAATTCCAAAGTCTTCCATCACTTCACGTTTCACCATTTCTGAATTACATATAACGCGTTTTAATTCTGGTGAATGATACATCTCTTTTTCAGACTTCATTACATAGCGGTGATAACAACTATTAAGCAGTAATTGACTACGTAATGGACTTAACACTCGTGATCGTTGTAATAACCAGCGACGATGAACACCGTCTCCCGCACGATAAATATCGCATCCAGCAATACGCTCATGGCTTTGTACTAAATCGAACTGTTCTTTTTGCCAGCATTGCCTTGCACCTTGAGCAAAACCTTTCTCACGACTAATCCGCCCCCATTTCATTGGATTGACAACATGAATATGCCACTGAGGCTGTACTGCACCAATCCATGAGCGCGTGATCACATTAAGTTCTACGGCTTGATTATCTAATGCCTCAAGTGCTCGCGAAACAAATCGTTCTGCCCCCCCATCAGGTCGGTATTTTTGACGTACTATAGCCAATCGGAATGAATTCATTTTAGTTGTCCCCTTACGGCATTCAGTACATCTTCGACAGGTATTAAACTGAGATAACGTATTTGTGTGTTGGTATTGACATCATCAGGATCAGGGAGTTCACCATAATTTCCTGCCCATAATACGTCACCAATATGTTCCCATGGCGACCAGTGAAATAATTTTGATGGTCCAAAGAGTGCAATAAGGGGAGTTTTAAGTGCGGCAGCCATATGCATGGGAACGGAATCAACCCCAATAAATAAGCGTGCCTCATCAATTAGCGCTGCAAGTTGAGGTAAAGAGAGTTGTCCTGATAATGAGACGACATGATTTGAAGTACACTTTTTAATTATAGTATTAACCATCTCGTGCTCTTTTTGATCAGGGCCTGATGTTAAAATAATTTGGTTTCCTTCCTGTTCCAAAGTATCAATTAATTCTGACCATTTACCTTCATCCCAACATTTAAAAAACCATCGAGATGTCGGTTGAATAACAATATAAGAACTCAACACGTTATGTTCTTTTAATCTTTCGATAACAATTTGTTTATCTTGATGGCTATACGCCATTGATACTTGAGTATCCGTTTTAGGCAATTGTAATGGCTGCAAGAGTGCTAAATTTTGCTCAACAATATGTTGAGTATAAACGGAGTCTAATGGGATCAAATGGGTAAAACATTTTTTCCAAATAGGACTTTGGCGTTTATAAATATCATACCCAATACGAATTTTGGCTCCGGTAAAACGGGTTATTATCGCGCTATTCCACTGATCGGCTAAGTTTATAACAACATCATATTGTTGATTTCTTAAGTCTGTTAGTAATTTCCACTCATGACGTAATCTTGCCAGTTTTCCCTCTTTTTTCCACGCTTTATCTATTACAAAGATATGATGAATAGAAGAAAAGTGCTCAATCATTGGCATAGTTTCTTTATTGATTAGGACATCAACTTCCGCATTTGGAAAATTAGCTTTTAATGTATTAATAACAGGAGTAATCAATAAAGTATCACCATGATGTCGTAACTTAATAATAAGAACCCGTTGTATTAACTTCATTTTTTCACTCATAACATTCCAAATGAACACAAATAATTAATAATATGATTTGATTATAAAAAAAATTCTATCAAGTTTCCTGAATAAAGCCTGTTAAAATTAATAAAAAAGCATTATACCGCGTTGTTTATTGCCACAACGTTTGTTTTTACACACTTTCTACTACACAGTGTGATACTATAAGCGTTCGTCCAGATAAGTGAATTTGATAGCATGTTGTTGCGTTTATATCAGGTACTTCTTTACCTTATTCAACCTCTGATTTGGTTGCGTCTTTTATTACGCAGCCGTAAAGCACCCGCCTACCGCAAACGGTGGGCAGAGCGCTATGGCTTTTGCAAAGGCAAAGTCGTGCCTCAAGGGATATTATTGCATTCTGTCTCTGTGGGTGAAACACTCGCCGCAGTGCCACTTGTTCGCGCCCTTCGTCATCACTATCCTGATTTGCCGATAACGGTCACCACCATGACACCAACCGGCTCAGAACGGGTTCGTTCTGCATTTGGTGATGATGTTTACCATGTCTACCTTCCTTATGATTTACCCGGGTCAGTTAATCGTTTTCTTAAAACGGTCGATCCGAAATTGGTTATCATTATGGAAACAGAATTGTGGCCTAACCTAATTTCAAAACTACATCAACGAAAAATCCCGTTGATTATCGCCAATGCACGTTTATCTGAACGCTCTGCGGCGGGTTACCAAAAACTAGGCAATTTCGTCAAAACAATGCTTCAAAAAATCACCTTAATTGCCGCTCAAAACCAAGAAGATGGTGAGCGATTTATCGAATTAGGGCTTAAACGTTCACATTTACACGTTACGGGTAGCCTTAAATTTGATATTTCTGTCACCCCAGAATTAGCTGCTAGAGCCGTTGCTTTACGTCGCCAATGGGCTGCTCACCGCCCAGTTTGGATTGCAACAAGCACCCATGAAGGTGAAGAAAGCATTGTTTTAGAAACACATAAAAAACTACTGGTACCATTTCCACAACTGCTATTAATTTTAGTGCCTCGGCATCCAGAACGTTTTCCTAAAGCAGAACAACTCACACGTGAAGCAGGATTAAAATATACCTTACGAAGCACTGACACCGTACCCGATGCACAGACGCAAGTGGTTATTGGTGACACCATGGGTGAACTGATGTTGCTTTACGGTATTGCAGATCTCGCTTTTGTTGGGGGGAGTTTAGTTGAGCGTGGTGGTCATAATCCGTTAGAGGCTGCTGCTCATGCTATCCCTGTTATTATGGGCCCACATACTTTTAATTTTAAAAATATCTGTGCCAAACTCGATCAAGCTGAAGGCCTAATTACTGTCACAGACAGTGAATCGATGGCAACCGCGATCGCCTCTTTACTTAATGATGAAGATTACCGTCGTTACTATGGTCGTCATGCAGTTGAAGTACTTCATGAAAACCAAGGGGCGTTAGTACGTTTACTCTCCCTACTTTCACCTTATCTTCCTCCTCGGAGTCACTAATGAGCCAGAGCAAACGCCTTTCTGTGGTGATGATCAGTAAAAACGCTGCTGATGTCATTGGTGAATGCTTAGACTCGGTTCAATGGGCTGATGAAATCATTGTGTTAGATTCAGGTAGCCAAGATAACACCTGTCGAATTGCGACAGAGAAAGGGGCAAAAGTCTTTGTCAACAGTGAGTGGCCTGGGTTTGGTAAGCAACGTCAACTGGCACAGCAATATGCTACCAGCGATTATATTTTTATGATTGATAGTGATGAACGTGTCACACCTGAACTCAAAGCCAGTATCCTCGCGATATTGCAACAACCTGAAGATAATGTGGTGTATAACTGCGCTCGCCGTAATTTATTTATGGGGCGATTTATGAAACACAGTGGTTGGTATCCCGATAAAGTCACTCGTTTATATGCTCGTGAACGTTATCAATATAACAACAATTTAGTTCATGAATCGTTAGAAACGCAGGAAGCAACAGTAAAAACATTACAAGGTGATCTTTTACATCTTACCTGTCGTGATCTCATGGAATTTCAGCAAAAACAGCTAAAATATGCCACTGAATGGGCAAAAGAGCGTCATCAGCAAGGTAAAAGAACTCGTTATAGCTCAATCTTAAGCCATACTTTAGGTGCCTTTTTTAAAACTTGGCTGTTAAGAATGGGTTTTTTAGATGGAAAACAAGGTTTGATATTGGCATTAGTTAACGCACAGTATACCTTTAACAAATACGCCTCTTTATGGGAACTTAGCCAGAAGGCTGTAAATCATGAAAAATAAAGCTATCTATCCCGGAACATTCGACCCTATCACGTATGGTCATATTGATATTTTAACCCGTGCTGCCGGTATGTTTGATACGGTTTTATTAGCTATTGCCGATAGTGCTCGTAAAAACCCGATGTTTACGTTAGAAGAACGTGTTGATTTAGCCAGAGAAGTAACGAGCCATTTACCGAACGTTGAAGTCGTTGGTTTTAGTGAGCTAATGGCAAATTTTGCCAAACAGCAACAAGCCACTATTTTAATTCGTGGTGTTCGTAGCGTTTCTGACTTTGAATATGAATGGCAACTGGCGAATATGAACCGTCACTTTGCACCTGATCTTGATAGTGTGTTTCTACTGCCATCTCAAAATCTTTCGTTTGTCTCTTCATCATTAATTAAAGATGTGGCACGCCATGACGGTGATGTCTCTACGTTCTTACCTGAAGCCGTCACCACCGCAATGCTAAAAAAATTAGGTAAAATTTAGCCTTCACTTTCACCGTGTTGGCAATGTCGGCAGAAAAAGGTGCTACGCTGCCCCTGTTTAATGCTTTCAATCAGTTGTCCGCAAATCAAACAAGGTTTGTCTTTACGCCCATAAACAAAGAGCTCTTGCGCAAAATAACCGGGCTTACCATCAGACTGCAGAAAATCTTTCAATGTGGTGCCGCCTTGCTCAATGGAGCGTGTTAATACCCGTTTGATCGCTGTAACAAGAACCTCACACTCTTCTTGCGTTAAGCTATTGGCTTTTCTATCAGGCATAATACCGGATGAAAATAGTGCCTCATTAGCATAAATATTGCCGACACCAACAACTAATTTATTATCCATTAACCACGGCTTGACGGCTGTTTTTTTATTTTTACTGTGTTGATACAGATATTCTGCATTAAACCCATCAGAAAGCGGTTCTGGCCCTAAATGGGCTAAGACTGAACTAGTGGCGAGATCTTCACACCATAACCACGTACCAAAGCGTCGCGGATCGGTATAACGCAGTACTTTACCATCACGAAAAATCAAATCGATATGATCGTGTTTTTCTTCTGGTTGTTCTTCTAATAAAATACGCACACTTCCTGACATCCCTAAATGGATAATGATCCACCCTGTATTAAGCTCTATTAGCAGGTACTTAGCACGACGCTTTACACTTAAAATAGGCTCATCCAGTAACGTTTTTATTTTTTCAGAGACTGGCCAGCGTAATTTACTATTGCGCACAATGGCATAGTGCAACACATTACCCACAAGATGAGGCTCGATACCTCGGCGACTGGTTTCAACTTCCGGTAATTCAGGCACAGGTGACTCCATGATTATCAGATAAGAGATACAGCGATAATATCATTTTTATTGTATGATCAGCTTCCCTAAAAGTAGAAAGGACGATAGCAGATTATTATGATGGTGTTTAAAGAGTATAGTAAAAAATCCCTTTGGAATTTATCCATTATTGGGCTTTACATTATATTGATCTACTTACCGGATATCACCCGTTATAAAAATATTATGATGGGATTAATTGGTGCAACCGCACTGTGGTATTTGGTGCGTGATTTTAAGGCTATCTGCAAAATATTTAAAAATAATCTGTCATTCTCACTACTGTTTTTATTGTTGGTGATTGGTTATTCCATCGTGATTTCTGTCGAGCCCAGTATCAGTATAAAAGAGATTAATAAGCCGATACTCAATGGGTTACTGCTTTTTGCCGTGACTTTCCCAATTGTACTGTATAAAGAAAAACCGGCTGATATTGCCAAGATGGTAATGGTGGCTTTTGCGATTGGATTGCTGGTGATTATGACAACGGAGTTGGTTCAGTATTATTTAGAATATCAGAGAGGTATTTTTTTATTTAGTAATAAGAGTCATAACCAACATAGAGAAATATCCTATGCCCTTCTCTTCTTTTTTCCTATTGTATTAGCGTTATGGTCAATAAAAAAAAGAAATTCTATTATCAATTGGCTATTGTTAATTATTATTAGTTTATCTTTTATTTTTATAATGTTAGGAACGTTAGCTCGTGGTGCATGGGTAGCATTAACAATCAGCATATTATTAATTTTAATTATTAATAAGCAAAAATTGTTACTAACAATCGTTTTTTTCTTATGCATTATCTTATTCATAAGTATAATGAAAACACCAAAAAATCATTTTTTTAGTGAAAAACTCTACTTTAAATTAACACAAACAACTAGTGGAAATCGATTTAATAACGGCACTCAAGGCGCAGCGTTAGATCTTATTTTAGAACACCCGATTAAAGGCTATGGTTATGGTAATCAGCTCTACCATAACGTTTATAATGAACGTATTAAAGACCATAAAAATTGGATTTTTAAAAAATCCATAGGCCCCCATAATATCTTTTTAGCCTTTTGGTTTGCAGGCGGTATATTAGGGCTATTGGGTATTCTCTATTTCTGCTCTTCGATGATTGCCCAAGGTATCCAGCTAATAAGAAAAAACTCAGGGATTATTCGTCAAGCCGCTCTTGTATTACTGATGTCTTTTTTAGGAGTCTATGTACTGCGAGGCTTATTTGAAAATGCGTATATCAATCAGGTGGGTATTTTGGTGGGATTAATGTTGGCATTACGCCACTCACTCCTAAATCATCAGTCAGTCACGCCATCAGATAAATAATAATAAATTACTTAATTAACTTCTCTATTGTTTTTAATATCGTCTCAGCCCGCTTATCCCAGTTGTAATAGTTTTCAACCAGGGAGCGGGCATGGGCTGTTTTTTCTTTAGCTCGCTGCGGGTTTTCTCTTAGTTGCACTATCTGTTTAGCAAAACTCTGCGCATCGCCGCTGTCTGCAAAACTTACCGCTTTCTCATCCACAACATCGCGGATTGATGGAAAATCTGAAATCACTACCGGCTTTTCCATCGCCATATATTCAAATAACTTGAGTGGCGAAGTGTAACGACTGCCAATGCTGGTTAATGTAAGGGGAAGTACACAGATATCATGCTGATCAATCGCTTCAAAGCGTTTTTTCGGGTCAATAAACCCCAAGAAATTTACTTTATCTTTTACATCCATTTCTTGCGCTAATAAGGTCAACCCTTCAATCTGTTCAGGCGTTCCTCCTGCGATATTCAGCCTTGCATTATCGAGGTATTTCATTGCTCGCATCATGGTCGGAATACCCTTCCATTTATGCAAACTCCCTAAATACAAAACCTCAGTGAAGCTTTTTTCTAATAAAGGGGGGGTAACCTGGCAATCAGCCACAGCGTGTAAATCAACACCATCTGGAGCTACTGTTATTGGCGTAATAACTTGATACTGCGAAACAATATCATCTCTTAATAATGAAGTAAGAACAAAAATACCCGTCGCTCGACTGTAAACTAACTTCTCCATTTTTAATAGCTTATGGTATTTTGCGCGATTCTTTTTTTTCTCAAATGAATGAGATTCTGCAAAAGATTGAGCGAAAATTTCATGACTCTCAAAAAAGAGAGGAATTTCTGGATAATTCTCACAAAGGTAACACGCTAGTTTTAAATTACGGGTAAACAATGCATCAACGTTATTTTGCTTTACCCAGCGAGCTATCTGTAATGAGAAAAGCTTTTGTGAATTAAACGGAAAATACCATTTACGCCGAATATCTCTTAGAGAAACTAAGCTGGCATTAGAATGAATTAAACGACCTAATATATCGCTATCTCGATATTGTCCTTTCGGCGTGACCAATGTCACTTGAGCGCCCATTCGAGCAAATGCATCAACATTTTGCAGTATCTGCAATGAAGCAACACGTAAATCAGGAACCGGATAAGGATCAAGATAGGCGATTTTCATTATGATAACGCCAATGCCTGTAATAAACGTTGTGCTGAATGTTGCCAAGTATAACGTGATTCTATGCGTAAACGAGCCTGCTCACCCATACTTTTACCTCGGTCTGGTAATTCACGAAGATGATTAATCGCCATCACAATTTCATCGGCACTACCTGGTGCGACTAGAAGCCCAGCGGTGCCTTCATTACCGACCACTTCAGGAATACCCCCGATATGGCTCGCAATGACGGGTTTCGCACACGCCATCGCTTCTGCAATCGTAATACCGAAGGCTTCATCGCCTGTACTCGGGAAAATCCCCGCATCACTGGCTGCATAAAACTCAGGTAAGATAGTATGTTCAACGGGTTGATGAAAAATAACTTGTTCTGCAATGCCTTTAGCAATAGCTTTCTTTTTTAATCGTTCAAGATCATCACCCGCACCGATAATCAAGAGTTTAATATCTTCACCTTTTAACTGCTCGATGGCATCGATTGCGACACTTAAGCCTTTCCAACCGACTAATCGCCCAGCAAATGAGAGTAGAAAAGTAGACTCACCTATTCCTAATTGCTCACGCAACGAGGTAACCATTGGCTTAAATTTTTCAATATCCACACCATTATAAATCACACTTGGAAACTGTTTAAAATGATGTTGGATTTGCCAAGCGTTAAAATGACTGCACGCGACCCATGCTGAAATCTGTTTACCTAATCGGCGATCACCTTTAAAAAAACTGGTTCCCCCACTCATATAACAAAAACGTGTTGAAGAGGATTTAGGCATCATAGAAGGCCAAAAAAAGTCAAAAGGCTTGGTTAAAATCACCCAATCAAAATGTTGGCTAATCACCTCTTTTTTGGCATGACGAGCAAACGTGTAGCGTTCAACAATGCGACGAAAGCGACCACCAAGATCAATCACGTTATCTCTTGGTGTATAAGGGTAAGTGTGAATTTGTATTTGGCGTCCGCCTAAATCATGTCGAATATCGCCATTGCCACCATAAAGATGAATTTCATGTCCGGCATCATGCAATTGCTTAGCCAGCTCCCAAACCGCAGTTTGGATCCCGCCATAAGACATGGTGATTGTGACATCAATTATGCCGATCTTCATGGATTACTTTTTCACCTTCATTTCGTTAATAATATTACGCACTGCATTCCACACGTCTTCGACTGATATCTCAGCCATATTGTCTTCACGATGAGCCATTTCTAACGGCGTTGGATGTTGGATCACTTGACAACAAGAATGTTGTAATGGTGCCAAATAACATCCTGGATGGTAGCTATGGTATAACGCCACCATCGGAATATCTAAAGCGCCTGCTAAATGTGTTGGCCCGGTATCCACCCCCACATAAAGCGATAAATTTGCCATAATTGCGGCATTTTGGCGCATCGAAACACGCCCCGCTAAAGCTAAGCAACGCGCTTCACCGATTTTTTTAGCTAAATCAAGTGATAATTGTTCGCTTTCCTTACCCCCTAATAGCAAAAAATAAGCATGTTCGTCATGGGAAATAATCTGCTTTGCTAATTGCAAAAAGTTCTCCACAGGCCAATCTCTATAGGCTTTAGCGGGAAAGCTTTGTAACTGAAAACCAATAATATTCTTATTAATTAATGAATTATCTTTTAAAAATTGTTGTGCGAAGATTGCTTCCTCATCACTGACAAAGTAACGTAACTGCCAACAACTCGGATTAATCTTTAATGCATTAATTAATAAAGCACGTTCTTTTTGTGCCACCATAGGCACATTTGGGCGCGCTACCCATGTTATATCACCTTGCTGTTGCGATTTATCAGCAAAAGCAACGGTATGCCGAGATTGACGCCGTGCATAACTCACTAGTTCGCTATCATTACCGTACACTAACGCCAAATCATAAGGTTTATTGGGCAACCAACCAGACCAAATAGCTCTTTTTTTAGAAAAAAGGCTAATACGATCAATATCGGGATTGTGCTCAAGAATGCATGCACTACGCTTATGTGCAAGCACATGAATATTTGCCTTAGGCCAACGTTTTTTTAATGCACAGATAACTGGCGTGATCAGTAATGTATCACCGAAACGCGCTATCGCTATAACCAATATATTGTTTGGATCCATATGCTTTTTATTTGGCTTAAATGATACATTTACTTCTCAGACTATACACTAAAAAGTATTACAAATATTCATCAATAGGATGAATACACTCCGTTGATAATAGGGATAATCGTTTCACGACTTTATTATCAACATTAATCATACTGATTTATTTTTGTCATTGATTGCTTGAATAAATATCTTTTCCATCTTATCCAACATATTATTCAAGCCAAAATAGGAAACAGCATGTTCAAGTGCCGCGTTGCCCATTTGTTCACGTAATATTTCTGACTTCATTAATTTAGCAAGGTAACTTGTTAGTGTCTCTTGTACCTGTGGTGCTAAGGTAAAACCCGTTTTACCATCAATCACGGCTTCACTAATGGCACCCACCGTTGTAGAAACCACAGGCAAACCACATGCCATTGCCTGCATAATTCCTTGCGGTACCCCCTCATTACCAAAAGACGGTAATGCAAATAAATCCATTGCATTTAAACAATCAGGTACATCATTACGATTACCTAAAAAGAAAATACTCTGCGTTAATCCCGCTTCTTTAACCATGGGTTCTAAATTTTTACGTTGTGGTCCATCACCAACAAAAATTAATTGCCAATCAGGAAACTGCTGGTGTAACGATTTCCATGCTTCGACTAAATATTTATGTCCTTTCCACACTCGCATAGTTGCCACAATCCCTAATGTTGGCTTATTAGGGATACCTATTTTCTCTCTGGCATGCTGTTTATCCTGAGGAAAGAAACGTTGTAAATCAATCCCAGTCGGCACTGAGGTCATTTTTTCTAACGGAAATCGATTATATTGATGCAGTGTGTGGCGTAATTTTTCACCCGTTGTCACAATATGGGCGCTAGACGAAAGGTAAAGCCAACGAGTGGGTAATGAACGCGAAACATCCGTAGAAACATGCCGAGTACGAACCACAACGGGCGAATGCCGTAATGTGGCGCAAGAAACAGCCACTAACCATGCATCAGTAGAACTGTGGGTATTGATAACATCAAATTGATGACCGTATGACTTTAGCCATTGGCGAAGCGCTTTTAATGCTGAGGCGCGCTTTTTTTCAATCGGTAATGTAACAACCTCAATACCATAATCAGGTGCTGCCTTAGCAATTTTGGATGTGGGGCAACACACAAGTACAACTCGGTGCCCTCTGCGGATCATACCTTGAGCCTCAGTCAGTATACGAATTTCCTGACCACCCCATCCACAAGATGATTCTGTATGTAATATTGATAAAACTGACTTACTCATCCGCAATCCATTCACCTGATGATTCAAAGGAGCCATAGTATAGCCAAAGAGTAAGCTAAGATCACAATAGCTTTACTTTGTTATACTTAGCAGGCTTTAGATAACAAAAAACCCGACACAAAGGTCGGGTTTTTTAAGAAAGCTAAAATTATTTAATTTTAGCTTCTTTATAAAGCACATGTTGACGAACAACTGGATCGAATTTTTTCATTTCCAGTTTTTCTGGCATAGTGCGTTTGTTCTTCGTAGTGGTATAGAAGTGACCTGTACCAGCAGAAGAGACGAGTTTAATTTTCTCGCGAATACCTTTAGCCATTTTTCAGCTCCTTAGAACTTCTCACCACGGGCACGTAAATCTGTTAATACAGATTCGATCCCTTTCTTATCAATCACACGCATACCTTTAGCAGATACACGCAGAGTTACGAAACGTTTCTCAGACTCAACCCAGAAACGGTGAGAGTGCAGGTTTGGCAGAAAACGGCGTTTAGTCGCGTTTAATGCGTGAGAGCGATTGTTTCCGCTCACAGGACGCTTGCCGGTAACTTGGCAGACTCGGGACATGTCTATTCTCCAAAAATCTAATCAGCTCGAGCTTTAATATCAGGTTTGACCGCCTCGTCAGGCTTTGGAGCCTATCTCAGCAACTTTTAACGATTGAAAAACTGTGTAAACACCCCAGAAAAAATTTGCTGAGATAGGCTCTTCTCGCCAAACCCGAGATCCTCAAAGGTGGCGTAGTATACGCCCAATGGCCTCAACGCTCAAGACCCGTACAAATAAAGATTGACAATAATTACAAAAAATTTGCTATAACCAACCGCGCTCAGCAAAAGAAACACAGTTATCATGCCCGATAACAAGGTGATCGAGTACATTTACACCCACTAGCTGACAGGCCGCAAAAATTTTTTCTGTTATTTGTTTATCTGCAAGGCTTGGTTCGCAAATACCAGAAGGGTGATTATGGGCAAGAATAATCGATGTTGCATTCTTTTTTATTGATTGGCGCACAATTTCTCTAGGATGGACCTCTACGCGATTAATCGTTCCTTTAAACATCTCTTCAAAAGTAATCAATTGATTTTGATTATCAAGAAAAAGCACCACAAACACTTCTCGCTCTCGCCAATTCAGTAATTTTTGTAAATAATATTTTGTCTCTTCAGAAGAAGAAAGCACATTTTTATACATAAATTGTGTTGTTGCAAAGCGCTGTGCCATTTCATTAATTGCTTGCAACTGAGTAAATTTACCCACACCAACACCTTTAAAACGCCCCAACGTTTCATAATCAGCATTAATAACATGATACAGTGAGCCGCACTCTTTTAGTAAAAATGCGGCAAGCTCTAATACAGACTTTTCATAAGTTCCTGTACGTAAAAAAAGCGCAAGTAACTCAATATCGGAGAGGGATTCAACGCCATAAAGTAGTAATTTTTCTCTGGGTAAAAGTACACTAACTGATTGATTTTCCATCCATGGTCTCCTTAATAGAGGTAGATCGTCGTCGTGGCCTATTTTATTTACAACATTAGCCCTGATATTGACCTTTTTAATCACACATCATTAAATGCTAATCATAAAACAACTGTTGTTTTATACAGGTGAATTACTATAAACTGCTTATGTTGTATGAAAAAGACACAGATTAAATTTATGCGAGATAGCCCGCATAAATTTAATCTATAAAACATTGAGTTACATAGAATTCCGAATTCAGGGTTACCTTGTGGTAAAATTACGGACAATTATTTATGTACTTAGGCATTTCATCATGACTACACTTCACAACAAAAAGATTATTCTTGGTATTAGTGGTGGTATTGCGGCCTATAAAGCGCCAGAACTTGTACGCCGCTTACGTGAGAAAGGTGCAATTGTGCGAGTTGTAATGACACCCGCAGCTCATGCATTTGTGACACCGTTGTCACTACAAGCTGTTTCTGGTTTTCCTGTTGCGGATGATTTACTTGATCCAGCAGCAGAAGCCGCTATGGGGCATATTGAATTAGGTAAATGGGCTGATTTAATTCTACTTGCACCTGCTACTGCCGATCTTATTGCACGTTTACGAGTGGGTATGGCAAATGATTTACTTACCACACTCTGTTTAGCTAGTAGTGCGCCTATTGCGATTGCACCTGCAATGAACCAGCAGATGTATCGAGCGGCTATTACACAAGAGAATTTATCCGCTTTAGAACAACGTGGGAGTTTAATTTGGGGACCTGATTCAGGTAGTCAAGCGTGTGGTGATGTGGGCCCAGGCCGAATGCTAGACCCGTTAGAACTGGTAGCATTGACTGAAAAACAGCTTGCCTTACAACCACAAGACTTTACCGGTAAAAAGATTACGATCACCGCAGGACCTACTCGTGAAGCCCTAGATCCAGTGCGTTTTATCAGTAATCATAGCTCTGGAAAAATGGGCTTTGCAATTGCACAAGCCGCCGCACAACGAGGGGCAGATGTTACCCTAATTGCTGGCCCTGTCACATTACCGACACCCGCTTGTGTTAAACGTATTGATGTAGAAAGTGCGCAAGAAATGTATGAACAAGTGATGACTCTCGCACCTTCACAAGATATTTTTATTGGCTGTGCAGCCGTTGCCGATTATCGCGCTAAACTTATTGCGGCTGAAAAAATAAAAAAACAAGGTGATGAAGTCACCCTCACTATGGTAAAAAACCCCGACATTGTTGCCAGTGTCGGAAAAATGATTGAGCACCGTCCTTTTGTTGTTGGATTTGCAGCCGAAACCCAGAATGTGGAAGAATATGCCCGCAAAAAACGAGAACAGAAACAACTCGATTTAATCTGTGCCAATGATGTTTCATTAGAAAATCAAGGCTTTAACAGTGACAATAATGCATTACACCTTATTTGGGCTAATGGAGAAACGCGTTTACCACACAGTAGTAAAGCACAACTTAGCCATCGCCTACTTGACGAGATAGCCAAACACTATGATGAAAAAAATTGATGTTAAAATTCTTGATGCTCGTATTGGTCAAGAATATCCACTTCCTGCTTATGCCACAACAGGCTCTGCTGGTTTAGATTTACGTGCTTGCCTTGATGCACCATTAGTACTTGAACCGGGGCAAACTGAATTATTACCGACAGGTCTCGCTGTACATATTGCCGATGAAGGTTTAGCAGCAATGGTGCTTCCTCGTTCAGGCTTAGGCCATAAACACGGTGTTGTATTAGGTAACTTAGTTGGACTGATTGATTCTGACTACCAAGGTCAACTGATGGTCTCTGTTTGGAATCGTGGACAAAAAGCGTTTACTATCGAACCGGGTGAACGTATTGCTCAAATGGTGATTGTACCTGTTGTTCAAGCTGAATTTAATATTGTTGAAGATTTTACCGCAACGGAACGTGGTAGCGGCGGTTTTGGTCATTCTGGCCGTCAATAATAACGACGTCTTGCATTAATTATATCAATGACGATATCACTCCCTTTGCACTCATAACTTAAGTGCAAAGGTTTACTGATTTGTTTTGCTTTTAGCAGGGGCCTTATCAGTCATGGCAGAAGAAAAAGAAACCAAAAAGAAAAGAAATAGACGGGATGAAATTTTACAATCACTTGCTCAAATGTTGGAGTCAAGTGAAGGTAGCCAACGTATCACGACGGCAAAACTTGCGGCAACTGTCGGTGTATCTGAAGCAGCACTCTATCGACACTTTCCAAGTAAGACCAAAATGTTTGATAGCTTGATCGAGTTTATCGAAGATAGTCTAGTCTCCCGTATTAATTTGATCTTAAAAGATGAGAAGGAAACTGTTGCAAGAATTCGTTTAATTCTTATCTTGATCCTCGGTTTTGCTGAAAAAAACCCAGGACTATCTCGTATTTTAACAGGTCATGCTTTGATGTTTGAGCAAGACAGGTTGCAAGGGCGAATAAATCAACTTTATGAGCGTATTGAAGTTCAGCTCCGACAAGTGATTAAAGAGCGTAAAATTCGTGAGGGTAATGCATTCTTACATGATGAAGCCTTGCTCGCCTCACAACTGCTCGCTTTTTGTGAAGGTATGCTAGCGCGCTTTGTACGCACTGAGTTTCGCTACCAACCGACTCAAGAATTTGAAGCCCGTTGGCCATTAATATTGGCACAGTTACAATGAAATGATGGACTCGTGATTTAACTCAAGAATTTGAAATTGACAGATATGCCGTTTTTTTCTTATTTGTGTTAACATGCGTCCTCTGATACATAAGTATCTAAATATATTTATCGGGAATGGCATTCGTGCAATCCCTGCATAGTGGCATCGTGACTTACTTTGCCCCTGCGGTAAAAGCCCTTTCTATATTTCAATATCTGTGGTAATTATCACAGAAGATTCATTGTACTACTCACCCCGCCCATTATTGGGCGAGGGCTTTTTTTTATCTTGCTAATCAACCGACTCGTTTATCGTTTTTTGACTTTATTAATTGACGCCATAGCGCTCACGATAAGCCTTAACTGCAGGTAAATGCTCTGATAACGTCTCACTTTCACTTAAGTAACTGATTAAGTCATCTAAGGTAATAATTGAATACACTTGGCACTGATAATCCCGTTTTAACTCTTGTATGGCAGAAAGTGATTCACGTCCTTTTTCTTGTCTATCTAAGCTCAACAGTACAGCTGAAAGTTTTGCATTATGCTGTCTAATAATTTCCATTGATTCACGAATTGCAGTACCTGCTGTGATAACATCATCAACAATCACAACATTACCTTTCAGTGGACTCCCGACTAATGTTCCCCCTTCACCATGATCTTTAGCTTCCTTACGATTAAAGCAGTAAGGAATATCAATATCATGATGTTCAACTAATGCTACTGCCGTTGTGGTTGCAATGGGTATACCTTTATAAGCGGGTCCAAACAACACATCACAAGACACATTATTATCTAATAATGTTTGTGCGTAAAACTGCCCCAATAAAGCCAAATCACGCCCTGTATTAAATAAACCGGCATTAAAAAAGTAAGGACTCACCCTTCCTGATTTCAGCGTAAACTCACCAAATTTCAGGACATTTTTTGCTAATGCTAGTTCGATAAAGCGGCGTTGGTAGGCTTTCATTTTGTTCTCCTCTCGACGTGACTTGATGACAAATTTTAGGCATAAAAAAGGCGACTTCTCAGTCGCCTTTTTTATGAAATCTATTGCTTAAGCGCCTCATTTTGCGCTTCGAATATTTTCTCTAACCCCCCTCTTGCGAGAGCGAGTAATGATAATAACTCTTCGTGACTAAAGGGTTCACCCTCTGCCGTACCTTGAACTTCAATCATACGACCATCATCAATCATGACAACATTCATGTCAGTTTCTGCTGCTGAATCTTCAACGTATTCAAGGTCACATAATGGTTCACCATTAACAATACCCACAGAGACTGCAGCGACCATCGATTTAAGTGGGCTTTTTTTCAGTTTGCCTTCTGCAACCATTTTATTTAAAGCATCAACTAATGCCACACAAGCACCAGAGATAGAAGCTGTACGCGTACCACCATCGGCTTGGATAACATCACAGTCTACGGTGATGGTAAATTCACCCAATGCTTTTAAATCAACAGCAGCACGTAATGAGCGCGCAATTAAGCGTTGAATCTCCATCGTGCGACCAGTTTGTTTACCACGAGCCGCTTCACGAGCATTACGGCTATTGGTTGCACGAGGTAGCATGCCATATTCAGCGGTCACCCATCCTTGCCCTTGTCCTTTAAGAAAACGAGGTACACCGTCTTCTACAGTGGCATTACACAAGACTTTAGTATCACCAAATTCGACTAATACAGAACCTTCGGCATGTTTTGTATAATGGCGAGTAATAGTAATAGGACGTACTTGGTTTGCTTGTCTGTCTGCTGGACGCATAGTGTTATCTCCACTTTCTCTGACATATTGGGGGCGCATTATACGACCTAAAACGGCTTATGCCTATCCTGTATCGATGCCTAAGGTTATAATCCTATCATCTTTTACACTATTGAGACCCTATTATGATCCGTAGCATGACCGCTTTTGCTCGTCGAGACATCAAAAAAGACTGGGGTAGCGCTGCATGGGAACTGCGTTCCGTAAACCAACGTTACCTTGAAACTTATATTCGTTTACCTGAGCAATTACGTAGTTTAGAGCCTGTTATTCGTGAGCGCTTACGTAATCGCTTAACTCGCGGTAAAATTGAATGTAACTTACGCTTTGATCTTAATGCTCGCTTTCAGGGTGAACTTAACCTTGATGAGAATCTAGCCAAACAACTGATTGTTTCTGCCAATTGGGTAAAAAGTCACAGCCATGAAGGCACTATCAGCCCTTTTGATATTTTACGTTGGCCGGGTGTTATTTCAGCACAAGAGCAAGATTTAGATGCGATTGGTACAGAGCTTCTAGCTGAATTAGATTTAGCGATCGATGCCTTTATCGCAAGCCGTGAAGCCGAGGGGGAATCACTGAAAGCACTTATCGAACAGCGTTTAGATGCGGTAAGCGAAGAAGTGATTAAAGTAAAAACCCAAATGCCAGAAATCTTACTTTGGCAACGTGAGCGCTTAACCAGCAAATTAGAAGAAGCTCAAGTTCAAATTGATAATAATCGTTTAGAACAAGAACTAGTGATGTTAGCGCAACGCTTAGATGTTGCTGAAGAGCTCGATAGATTAGAAGCTCACGTTAAAGAAACACGCAAAATCCTCGTTAAAAAAGAAGCCGTCGGTCGCCGTCTTGATTTTATGATGCAAGAATTTAATCGCGAATCTAACACACTGGCCTCTAAATCAATTAATACCGATGTCACCAATTCAGCCATTGAATTAAAAGTGTTAATTGAACAAATGCGCGAGCAGATCCAAAATATTGAGTAAGATTTCTTAGCGGTTTACAGCCCACCATTAAGCCAGTAGATACCTTGTATTTGCTGGCTTTTTATTATAAAGAATTTCTCGTTTTATTTTGTAGATTAAAATTTACACAGTTAATATGTACACTTTAAATGTACATTAAATAAGTGAGAAAATATTATGCATACTTATGCCTCTACTCAAGCTCGAGCACATATTTCTGAAGTTCTAGATACTGCCATTCATGATGAACCCGTTGAAATAACACGTAGAGATGGTAGTTCTGCCATCGTTATCAGCAAGGCTGAATGTGAAGCTTACCAAAATGCAAAGCTAGATACTGAATTTGATATCATCATGCAACGTCATGACCATACAAAAAAGCATTAACAAACCGATGAACTGGGTAAGTGCATATGAAAGAATAACAGATATTTATGAGCTAGCTGCAACCTATTGGGTCGCCATTTCTCGAGGCTATATTTTTAATGATGGTAATAAACAAACTGCATTTTTTGTCACTATGGTTTTTCTTTATCGCAATGGCATAAAAATAATAGATGTTGATGATGCATTAGAAAATTTAACCGTTGACGCAGCCATAGGCGCTAAAAATAGCCAACAGTTAGCGCAATACCTAAGAAAATTAAGTGATAAAAATTAAAACTATTTACTCACTCATCCAACGCCTTTCTAATAAACCCTCTATTTTTATTCAACATCTGTGAGGCTTGTTGTGCATCTACGTTTGCGAGGATCATTAAAATTGCCGTTTTACAGTGACGATGACATTGCGATAATGCGGCTTCAGCGATAGTTCTTTCACACTCCGTTGCTTGCATTACAATCCGAATTTGGCGTTCAACCAATTTGGCATTGGTCGCTTCAACATCCACCATTAAATTACCAAATACCTTGCCAATCTTTATCATCGCACTTGTGGTTATCATATTTAAGATAAGTTTTTGTGCTGTACCCGCTTTCATACGTGATGATCCGGTTATCACTTCAGCACCCACAATGGGTGTAATAGCAATATCGGCAAGTTTGGCAATCGGGCTTTCAGGATTACAGCTAATTGCGCTCGTTATCGCCCCGAGTGATTTTGCATACTGTAAAGCGCCCATCACATAAGGCGTTCTACCACTTGCCGCAATACCCACTAAGATATCTTGCTCATTAAAAGTAAGTTGGCGTAAATCTTGTTCACCTAATTGGATATTGTCTTCTGCATTCTCGACAGCTTGTAAAATAGCCTTATGTCCACCCGCAATTAATCCAATTACCATTTCATGAGGTGTACCGTAGGTTGGTGGGCATTCACTGGCATCTAAAATCCCTAATCGTCCTGAAGTGCCCGCACCACAATAAATAAGGCGACCACCTTGAGAAAAAGCAATTGCAACTTTATCAACTAATTGAGCAATTTCAGGTAGCACTTTTTCTATTGCGAATGGCACTTTTTTATCTTCGTTGTTGATGACACTTAGCATATCCAACGTTGAAAGCGTATCGATATTCTCGCTGTCATTATTCCTACTTTCAGTTACCAGATTGCTAAGATCAATAGCCATTTGGGCTCTCCCAATATTGTTATTCATATGATTAAGTCGAAGAAATTAACTGCTTTTATACCATTATTATTAGTAAGATTTTCAAAATCATTACACATGGTATTAGCAATGACCTCTTTTATGTTCTCTGGCCAATATCATATTATCGAGCCAAACAAACAAAAAGCGGATGAATTAATGAAACAAGCGTGTGAAGAAGCAAAAAAAACGTTGGCAATACGTTTTATTGCCAACAAACGTTTAATTAACCCAAATTAAATCGAACAAATAACCCTAACGCCGAAAAGAGAGGGCAAATATTGCCATCCCTTTTATACCCTATCTGTCCTGCCTAATGCGCTTTTACAACACCATACGGTATTCAATCACACCGGGTTTTTCTGCTACCCAATTATACAAGCGCTGACCACGTAAATTGGTTTCCTGTGTATGCCAATATAAGCGAGCACAATTGCGTTGTTTTGCTTGTTGATGAACAAACTCAATAAGTTGCTTACCAACATGACGACCACGTGTATCAGGAGAAACAAATAAATCTTCTAAATAACAAAAATCACTTTCAGCCCATGTTGAGCGATGAAAAAGGTAATGAACAAATCCCAAAATTTTTTCACCGTCCATTGCAACAGCACAATAAACAGGCTCTTTCTCATCAAAAAAACGTGCCCATGTTTTTAATGTTGTCTCTTCTGATAACTCAACATTATAAAATGCTTGATAACTTAACCAATGTGGTAACCATTGAGCATAATGCTCTTGTTCAACACATTGAATTGAAACAGATATTGCTGTTGTGCTCATCTCTTCACTTCCTTCTACTTTCATAAATACCATAAAAAAGCATCACCCTGTCTTTCATCGTTGTCATGGTACGTTTAACTTTGGTTCTTAATAAGGTACACTTTTTGTGTTTTTATAGGATCCACTTTATGAAACAGAAAAAAACCGCCTATTTTCCTAACCTTGTTTTAGAAGAAGGGCCTATTGGCTCACAGGTTTATCACGCCATTAGAAAAGCGATTTTAGATGGACGTTTATCTTCGGGGAGTCGCCTACCTTCAAGCCGTACATTGGCTGAAATGATGTCGATTTCTCGCAATTCCGTGATTGCAGGATTTGAACGTTTAATTGATGAAGGCTATTTATTTACGCGCCATGGTGCTGGTACTTTTGTAGCAACCACAATTCCTGATGCTATTATTTCTGATAAATGGGCTAAAACAGTTCATTCAATTTCTTCACCATTCATCGAAAACCCTTTAGAAACACTAAATCCTAATATGCAAAAAGCACAAGGATTTTGGCAACAATCACAACCCAACGTAAATTGCAGCCCTATTTTTCATGTCGGCGTGGGATCTGTTGATCTTTTCCCACATGAGCGTTGGGGAAGATTATTAGGACGAGTTTGGCGACAATCAAAAAAAGCACTCGCAACCTTTAATTCGCCAACTGGCTATACGCCATTAAAAGAGATGATATGCCAATATGTTCAATCAACCCGCGGGCTCTCTTGTCAGCCTGAACAAATCATTATTGTAAATGGTACACAGCAAGCGATAAATCTCACCATTAGAGTACTATTACAAGAGGGAGATACCGTTTGGCTAGATGATCCTGGTTATGACAGTGCACGAGGTATATTTACCTCTTACGGTATAAAAACACATCCCGTGAGTTCAGATATTGATGGAATGGATATTTCTCAAGGAATAGAGCACTGTCCAGAAGCAAAACTTGTTTTTACAACGCCTTCTCATCAATTTCCCTTAGGCAATACACTCTCACTTTCACGTCGTATTGCATTATTAGAGTGGGCATCATCCAATAATGTGTGGATCTTTGAAGATGACTATAACAGTGAGTTTCGCTATCACTCGAAACCCATTCAATCTTTACAAGGGTTAGATAAATATCAGCGAGTGATTTATGCCGGCACATTCTCAAAGATGATGTACCCTGGTTTTCGTTTAGGCTTTTTAGTCGTACCGCAAACCTTAGTTGAAGCATTTAAAGTGGCTAAATACTACACTGATGCTCATTCTGGTTTTTTAGAGCAAGCAACATTAGCCCTGTTTATTTCTCAAGGGCATTATGCTCGTCATGTGAGACGAATAAGAAAGGCCTGCTATGAACGCTATCAAGTATTAACTAATGCTATAAAAATACATTTATCTCATGTTTTTTATGTTGAGCCCACGGATTCAGGCATCCATATTGTCTGCTGGTTGCGAACAGGATATACAGAAGAATATATTGTTAAAAAAGGACGAGAAATAGGATTAGGAATACAGCCTTTATCGCGCTACTGTATTCAGCCTTATTCCAAGCAAGGCGTATTATTAGGGTATGCCGCACATAATCCTATTGAAATTGAAAGAAATATTATTTTGCTTGCTCAAACTATATCTTAATAGAGTATATTAATATTTATCTATTCTCGACAATACAAAAAACGAGCAAGCCTTGCATTTACCCTATATTATTTTTAGGCGTACAATAATAAACCCAAGCAGGGGGAACATTGAGCATGACTAATTTCTTTTCTAAATGAAAATAACGAGATAACGTTTTTTCATATCGGGTTGTATATTGAAATAATACAAAACAGCCTTGTGTTTTTAATAACTCTTTATGTACCTGTTTTAAAACTCTTAAGCCTGTTTTCTTTGGAATAGATAAAAAAGGTAGCCCTGAAATAATCATATTATAATGACTATTTAATTTCTCTGCTGATGCGGTGTAAACCCTTAATCGAACATCGTCAATTTTATCCAATTCCGTTGCAAAACTGGGTTCAATTTCAAAAACATCTAATGATGAATTCACCGACATTCTTTTTAAAATTTGCTGGGTGATCACACCCGTTCCTGCGCCTAATTCAGCAATCTGAATATCTCTATCCCAACTAAGTTTATCCAGCATTTCATAACATAACCAACGAGATGAAGGCGCGATAGTACCCATCGTGGTTGGTGAAATCACAAACCGTTTTAAATACGAGTAGTATGTAGATAATGGAATAAATGTCGATATATCCATATTCGCCTCCTAAAGCCTTTTAATAAAGGTAAAATAAAATTTAGATAAAATGAAGAACATTCATCATTATTTTTATTTATGAAATTACATCATCTATTTGGTTTTGTATATCAGTATAAAGCTTGAAGTCATCTCTAAGTAAATACGTTTTTCTTATATATTACACTATTTTACATTTTCTTATTTTTACTCTCTTTTTTTAAATAAGAATATTATTTTATTTACTCAAAAAATAAATAATATATAACAGAATATTCTTATACTTTTTATATGAGTTTCTTTTTAACAACTCATTGATGTTTGTTCGTTCTATTACATCCTTTTGTTAACTCTACCCAGCTCATTAGAAATGCTTCTAATTCTTTGGCAAATAATCAATAAATTCACTTGCACCAATCTCTATATTTTGTCAGGTTAGTGTGAGGTCTCTCACTATTCCTACAGATAAAGACAGGGTAATTACAATGAAAAATGTTGGTTTTGTGGGCTGGCGTGGTATGGTCGGCTCCGTTTTAATGCAAAGAATGGTTGAAGAACGTGATTTTGATGGAATAAACCCTATTTTCTTCACCACATCTCAATTAGGTGAAGCAGCACCTGCTTATGGTCATCACCGTAGTACTCTGCAAGATGCTTATGATATTGATACCCTTGCATCACTCGATATTATTATTAGTTGCCAAGGTGGTGACTATACTAATGAAATTTATCCAAAACTGCGTCAAGCGGGTTGGCAAGGTTACTGGATTGATGCTGCTTCAGCACTGCGTATGAATGATGATGCAGTGATTATTCTCGATCCCGTTAATGGTCAACATATCCAAGACAGCTTAAATAAAGGCATTAAAGCTTTTGTGGGGGGTAACTGCACCGTCAGCTTAATGTTAATGTCATTAGGTGGCCTGTTTGCTAACAATTTAGTGGAATGGGCAAGCGTATCCACTTATCAAGCTGCTTCTGGGGCTGGTGCTCGCCATATGAGAGAGCTACTGTCACAAATGGGCTCACTACATAACCAAGTCGTTAAAGAGCTAGAAAGCCCAGCATCCGCAATTTTAGATATTGAACGTAAAGTCACTAACTTTACGCGTAGTGGTGCAATGCCTACGGAGCAATTTGGTGTTCCTCTTGCGGGTAGCTTGATCCCTTGGATTGATAAACAATTAGAAAACGGCCAAAGTCGTGAAGAGTGGAAAGGACAAGCGGAAACTAACAAGATCCTAAACACAGGTTCAAATATTATCCCTGTTGATGGCCTTTGTGTTCGTATTGGCGCATTACGTTGCCACAGCCAAGCATTTACTCTAAAACTGAAAAAAGATTTACCTGTTGCTGAAATTGAACAATTACTTGCCAGCCATAACGACTGGGTAAAAGTCATTCCTAATGATCGTGAGCTTACCATACGTGAACTTACTCCTGCCGCCGTAACGGGCACACTAAGCACACCAGTAGGACGTATTCGTAAACTGAATATGGGCCCTGAATTTATTTCAGCCTTTACTGTTGGCGACCAACTGTTATGGGGTGCCGCAGAACCGTTACGCCGTATGCTAAATATTCTACGTTAATCTTTTTATAAAATAGAAATTATAGGCATAAAAAAAACCAGCTATTTGAATTAGCTGGTTTTTTTACATTATGAAATCACACGTATCCTAGATATCAATATTTGCAGCTTTCAGCGCATTCTCTTCAATAAAGGCACGACGAGGTTCAACCGCATCGCCCATTAGCGTAGTGAATAACTCATCTGTTGCAATCGCATCTTTAACAGTGACTTGCATCATACGGCGTGTATCTGGGTTCATGGTGGTTTCCCATAACTGATCTGGGTTCATTTCACCCAGTCCTTTATAACGCTGCACACCAAGACCACGACGGGATTCTTTCGTTAGCCATTCAAGTGCTTCTTCAAAACTTGAAACTGGCTGACGACGCTCTCCACGCTCAATAAATGCGCCTTCTTCAATTAGGTTACCAATAATGTCACCTAAATGCGTAATACGTTGATATTCACTACTGTGGATAAAGTCGTAATCCAATTTATAGTCAGTATCTACACCATAAGTACGAATACGTAACACTGGCTCAAATAAACGATTTTCATCATTCTGAGTCATTGTGTAGCTGTAGGTACTTCCTTGGTCTTCTGCTTCATTTAAGCGGTTAACCAAGCCACTCATCCACTCTTCAACCTTAGCTTTATCAGATAACGCATCTTCTGTCAGTGTTGAGTGATACACCAAGCTGTTTAACATGCTCAGTGGATAGATACGCTCCATACGACGAATAATTTTATGTGCCGCATGGTAATCAACAACCAGTTTTTCGAGTTGCTCACCGTGCATTGCGGGCGCATGTTCACTGATATAAAGCGCGGCACCATCCAGTGCTATCGACATTAGATACTCATCCATCGCATCATCATCTTTGATGCATTGCTCTTGTTTTCCTTTCTTCACTTTATAAAGAGGGGGCTGAGCAATAAAGATATGACCACGTTCGATGATTTCAGGCATTTGACGATAGAAAAAAGTCAGTAGCAGAGTACGAATGTGAGAACCATCAACGTCCGCATCCGTCATGATAATAATGCTGTGATAACGCAGTTTGTCTGGGTTATATTCATCACGACCAATACCACAACCCAATGCGGTGATCAGCGTTGCCACTTCTTGAGACGCAAGCATTTTATCAAAGCGCGCTTTCTCAACGTTGAGGATTTTACCTTTTAACGGAAGAATTGCCTGCGTTTTACGGTTACGCCCTTGTTTTGCAGAGCCTCCCGCAGAGTCCCCTTCCACTAAATACAGTTCAGAGAAAGCTGGGTCACGTTCAGAACAGTCTGCTAATTTACCAGGTAAGCCACCTAAATCTAATGCACCTTTACGACGTGTCATCTCACGTGCTTTACGCGCAGCTTCACGAGCACGAGCTGCATCAATAATTTTGCCGACGACGATCTTCGCATCATTTGGATTTTCTAACAGATATTCCACCAGCTTCTCATTCATCAGCGTTTCAACCGCTGTTTTTACTTCTGAAGAAACCAGTTTATCTTTTGTTTGTGATGAGAACTTAGGATCAGGTACTTTAACAGAAACAACCGCAATCAGGCCTTCACGTGCGTCATCGCCCGTTGCACTGATTTTAGATTTCTTATTAAATCCTTCTTTATCCATATAGTTGTTTAGCGTACGTGTCATTGCTGTACGGAAACCGACTAAGTGTGTACCACCATCACGTTGTGGAATGTTATTAGTAAAGCAATAAACATTTTCTTGGAAGCCATCATTCCATAGCATCGCCACTTCAACACCAATGTTGTCTTTCTCTGTTGAAAAGTAGAATACATTTTGGTGAATAGGCGTTTTATTACGGCTTAAGTATTCAACAAAGGCTTTAATACCGCCTTCATAATGGAAATGATCTTCACGGTTATCACGTTTATCAAATAAACGAATAGAAACACCGGAGTTTAAGAATGACAACTCACGAAGGCGTTTTGCTAAGATTTCATACTGGAATTCAGTCTCACCTTTAAAGGTATCGTGACTAGGCCAGAAGCGCACAAATGTCCCTGATTTTTCAGTATCACCAATGACTTTTAAGCGATCATCAGGTACACCATGACGATAAATTTGCTGATGGATTTTTCCATCACGATGAATAGTCAGTTCGAGTTTTTCAGACAACGCATTAACAACAGAAACCCCTACACCATGAAGTCCACCAGAGACTTTATAGGAGTTGTCATCAAATTTTCCCCCAGCATGCAGAACAGTCATGATAACTTCTGCTGCTGAAACACCCTCTTCTTCGTGAATGCCGGTTGGGATCCCACGACCATCATCTCGAACAGAGACGGAGTTATCTGAATGGATAGTGACAATAATCTCATCACAGAAACCCGCGAGGGCTTCGTCGATTGCGTTGTCGACCACCTCGAAGACCATGTGATGCAGACCGGTTCCATCATCTGTATCCCCGATATACATCCCCGGGCGCTTACGCACCGCATCCAGCCCTTTTAATACTTTGATACTTGAGGAGTCATATGTATTCGACATCAACGTTTCTCGCTTTATTCCTATGGTTTAACCTCAATTTTGCCATGTTCTACGCTAAATAGCCTACTATTTACATCTAGCATATCTTTCACTTGCCCTTGTGTTATTGCACTGACAAACACTTGAGCTTGCGTAGACTTTAGACGCTCGGCTAACAACTGACGCCGACTTGCATCTAATTCGGAAGCAAAATCATCGAGCAGATACAGGCATCTTTGCCCATTCTTACGAGTGAAATATTCACCTTGTGCCAGTCTCAACGCACACATCAATAGTTTGAGCTGACCTCGTGACAACATATCTTCTACAGGCGTGCCGTTTGCTCTAATGCGCAAATCTGCCTTATGAGCACCGAGTGAGGTATATGCTAACATTTTATCACGTTCAAATTGACGTGTTAGCAACTCACCGTAATCTGTTTCTTTATCCCATCCCCGTTGAAAACTTACTTTCAATGAAAATTCAGGTAAAAACAGGCGACACGTTTCTTCAATATCTTTAGCGATATCTTCTGTATATTGAGCTCGCCATTCACTTATTTGTTCTGTTAATGAGATAAGTTCTTTATCCCAAGGCATTAGTTGTCGATAAGACGTTGCTTGCCTTAGTGCTGCATTACGTTGTTTTAAAACACGTTTTAAATCTGACCATGCAGCAAAAAATCGAGGCTCATTATGAAAACAACCCCAATCGATAAATGCGCGGCGATACTTAGGTCCACCATTCAGTAGCGTAAAGCCTTCTGGTGTGATCAATTGCATGGGTAATAACTTAGCTAACTCTGCAATTTTATGACCATCGCTGCCATCAATACGTACGGTACTATTGCCTTCACGATCTTTACTTAAGCCAATCGCATAACCTCGGCTCTCTTCATTAAGCCCACTTAAGCGCCCATGAAGAATAAATTCATGTTCATCATGCTGAATAACGCGATTTGCTTGAGAACTTCGGAATGCACGCCCATGTCCTAAGGTGTAAATCGCTTCAAGTATACTTGTTTTGCCACTCCCGTTAGGCCCAACAAGAAAATTAAAGCCATCCGCTAATGGCAGATCCGCCTGTTCAATATTTCTAAAATGGCGGATCAATAAACGGGATAAAATCATGTTAGTGACTATTATAAGCGCATTGGCATAACAACATAAGCCGCCGTAGAATTTACTGCGTTTTCTACTTGAACACTTGATACGGCGTCAGTAAGCAGCAGTTTAACTTCTTCACATTTCAAGGTGTTCAGTACATCAAGGAGGTAACTGACATTAAAGCCAATTTCCATTTCTTCGCCTTGATATTCAACATCAACAATTTCTTCAGCTTCTTCTTGTTCTGGGTTGTTTGCAGTAATTTTCAATTGACCGTTAGTGAGGTTTATCCGCACACCACGGAATTTTTCATTTGATAGAATTGCTGCACGAGAAAATGCTTGTTTAAGAATATCACAACCCGCAATCACCGTTTTTGTGGGATTTTTCGGTAATACGCGACGATAGTCAGGGAAACGTCCATCAACCAACTTCGAGGTAAAAATAAAATCACCCACATGAGCCCGTAAATTGTTGCTACCGATTTGTAGCTGTAGCAAGCTTTCACCGCCACCATCAAGTAAGCGCATTAATTCAATAACACCTTTACGAGGAACAATAACCGAATGCCCTGGTAAAGATTGCCCGATATCCATCGAACAAACCGCTAAGCGGTGTCCATCAGTAGCCACTGTGCGTAATTCTGTATTTTCAGTTTCAAACAGCATACCGTTAAGATAATAACGCACATCTTGATGTGCCATTGAAAATTGCGTGGACTCAATCAAGCGTTTTAATGTCGCTTGAGGTAACGTAAATTCAACGTCACTTTGCCAATCATCTAAATTAGGAAAATCAGATGCGGGTAATGTTGATAATGAGAAGCGGCTGCGGCCTGAGCGCACTAAAAGGCGATCACCGTCCAGCTCAACACTGATTTCAGCGCCTTCTGGTAGCCCACGCCAAATATCAAAAAACTTACGCGCAGGAACAGTTGTGGCGCCAATTTCATGAGACTGGCTGAGGTTAACTCTTGCCACCATCTCCATTTCAAGGTCTGTCCCCGTTAGTGATAAGGTATTTTCAGTTACCTTAAGCAATAAGTTACCTAAAATAGGCAATGTTGGACGACCACCTAAAGGGCCACTCACTTGTTGTAGCGGCTTAAGAAGCTGTTCACGTTCAATGATAAATTTCATAGCGCTAGGATGATAATGTTCTGATTAAGTTAGAAAAATCTTCTTTGATATCGTGACTTTCTTCACGCAACTGCTCTATCTTTCGGCAGGCATGAAGGACAGTTGTATGATCACGACCACCAAAGGCATCCCCGATTTCAGGCAAGCTGTGGTTTGTTAATTCCTTTGCCAGCGCCATTGCCATTTGCCTCGGACGGGCAACCGATCGGGATCTCCGCTTCGACAGCAAATCTGCCACTTTAATTTTATAATACTCAGCAACTGTTTTTTGAATATTATCAATAGTGACTAGCTTTTCCTGTAGGGCGAGCAAATCACGTAATGCTTCACGCACAAAGTCGATAGTAATCGCACGACCTGTAAAATTTGCGTTAGCAATCACTCGGTTTAATGCACCTTCAAGCTCACGGACGTTAGAACGAAGTCTTTTTGCAATAAAAAAGGCGACTTCGTCAGGTAATTGAATTTGGTTTTCATCCGCTTTTTTCATCAAAATCGCCACTCGGGTTTCAAGTTCTGGCGGCTCAATGGCGACCGTTAATCCCCATCCGAAGCGTGATTTTAATCTATCTTCAACACCGTTAATCTCTTTCGGATAACGATCTGACGTTAAAATAATTTGCTGATTACCCTCTAACAATGCATTAAAGGTATGAAAAAATTCTTCTTGTGAGCGCTCTTTATTCGCAAAAAATTGAATATCATCAATTAATAGCGCATCAACAGAACGGTAATAACGTTTAAATTCTTCTATCGCATTATTTTGTAACGCTTTTACCATATCTTGTACAAAACGTTCAGAATGCATATAAACCACTTTTGCATTTGCTTTACGTTCCATAATACTGTTACCGACGGCGTGTAACAGGTGCGTTTTACCCAACCCTGTACCACCATATAAAAAAAGTGGGTTATAAGCACCGCCAGGGTTGTCAGCAACTTGTCTTGCTGCCGCTCTTGCTAACTGGTTTGATTTACCTTCAACAAAGTTATCAAACTTGTGTTTAGGGTTAACATTAGAACGATAATTAAGCGCAGGTAATTGAGAGGCAGGCTGATTATCCCAGCTAGGGCGAACAGATTGATTGTAGGTAGGTGCCGTATTCACGGTGGGGTGTGCAACCGCTTTGGGAATACTTTCAATCACACGTGTTGAGGCTGGTTTATTACCTACTTCAAAACGTAAAGAAGGGACTTCAGAGCCACAAAAATCCACTAATAATTCATTGATATTATTAATATATTTTTCTCTTACCCAATCTAAGACAAATCGATTAGGTGCGTACAGCGCCAGCGTGTTATCGCTTAGTTCTGCCTGCAAGGGACGTATCCACATACTAAATTCAGTGGCAGGTAACTCATCCTGCAATCGGGCAAGACAATGCTGCCAAAGCGAAAGTGACACGGCGGACTCCCCTAAAAAAACATGACTAAAAAATAAACAGGAAAAATGCAGTTAAACACTGAGTGCTTAAACACAAAGTGCACAACATCGTCCCTCTTCAATTCTTAATAAGGAACAATTCTCGGTGACAACGATTTTTTTTACATCGTGATTCACGATCGCAGACTGGCTATTCTGATCGTGACGAGGGATCATATCGCAAAATGAAACGAAGATCCTCTTTCTTTTGCACAGTTTTTATGGTTTTTATCCACAGGCTTGCTGATTTATGATAATTCGCCAAATGAAATATGCAAAGGCGTTCTAGTGTACTTGAGTCGTCCCATAAATAGCAATTGGGGATAACTTTCTCTTGGTATAAATATCTCTTTCTTATAGTAAGTGATCAAATATCTCTCATTTGATCTACCAAAGATCCTTGCGCTTTCACCATGAGTCCGTATAATCTTGCACCCTGCGTGCTTGTACCAACAAAGTCACCTATGAAGACTGTCTTTTAGGTCGCGAATAGGCGTACTCGTTGCGCATAAGTCAGGATTGATTATCGGGTTTGATAAAAAAGACGACAAAAATCGGTACTTAAAGCGTCATCTTCATTGACGCATTTGAGTGATTTTATTACAATCCCGCATCTTTCCATCATTGATGCTGCGATTGAAGTACTGGTTTGTTTATTTATTGCACGCCTGTCTGTCAACGCATTTGCTGAATCAGTAATTATATTAAGTAGGTAGAAATCGCCATGAAACGCACTTTTCAACCGTCTGTACTGAAGCGCAACCGTAACCACGGCTTCCGCGCTCGTATGGCCACTAAAAATGGTCGTCAGGTTCTGGCTCGCCGTCGTGCGAAAGGCCGCTCTCGTCTGACCGTTTCTTCGAAATAATAAAAGCTAACCATTCCGTGGTTAAGCTCGCTTTTCCAAGGGAGTTACGTTTGTTAACTCCCAAGCATTTCAATTTTGTTTTCCAGCAGCCACAACGTGCGAGTTCACCAGAAGTTACTATTTTGGGTCGCCAGAATGAGCTGGGGCATCCCCGCATCGGTCTAACTATCGCAAAGAAAAACGTTAAACGTGCTCATGAGCGTAATCGTATTAAACGATTAGCCCGTGAATACTTTCGTTTGCATCAGCATGAATTACCGCCGATGGATTTTGTGTTATTAGTAAGAAAAGGGGTTGCTGAACTTGATAACCACCAATTGACGGAAGTATTGGGTAAATTATGGCGTCGTCATTGTCGCTTGGCTCAAAAATCCTGATCTTGCTGATTAGGGGCTATCAACTGGGGATTAGTCCCTTGTTGGGGCCTCGTTGTCGTTTTAATCCTACATGCTCTCATTATGGAATTGAGGCATTGCGCAGGTTTGGAATGATAAAAGGGAGTTGGTTAACAGTGAAACGCATATTAAAATGCCACCCTTTACACGAAGGTGGTGATGATCCTGTCCCACCTAGAAAAAACGACGATAACAGAGAAAATTAACGATGGATTCGCAACGCAATCTTCTATTCATCGCTTTGCTGTTCGTTTCTTTCCTGATCTGGCAGCAGTGGGAGGGTGATAAAGTTTCACAAAACACCACCACTACCGCACAGGTCTCGCAACAAGCGGACATGCCAAGCAGTGATAGTCTTGCTGTAACTGGTAACAGCAATGAGCAGGCAAAATTGATTACCGTAAAAACTGACGTACTTGATCTTAGTATCAATACTCAGGGCGGTACAATCGATGAGGCTGATTTGTTAGCCTATCCCGCCGAGCTTAATTCACAGACTCCTTTCCGTTTACTGGAAACTACACCCCAATTCCTGTATCAGGCTCAAAGTGGCTTAATCGGCCCTGATGGTCCAGATCAGAAATCTCGTCCTGTTTACAGTGCTGATAAAAACGAATTTATACTTGGTGAAAATCAAGATGAATTACGTGTCCCTCTGACTTTTGTTAATGAAGACGGTGTTAAATTCGTCAAAACCTTCATTTTGAAAAAAGGTCAGTACGATATCGGTATTGATTACAAAATTGAGAATACAACAGATAAAACACTGACAATGAACTTCTACGGTCAGTTAAAACAATCTGTTAAGTTACCAGAAGCCCGTGATACCGGTAGCAGCAACTTTGCGCTACACACTTATCGTGGTGCTGCGTATTCATCAGATGAAACCAACTATAAAAAATATAGCTTTGGTGATATCGAAGATAAAAACTTATCTCTGACCACAAATAATGGTTGGGTTGCGATGTTACAACAATACTTCGCAACAGCATGGGTTCCTTCTAAAGATAGCCAGAACAATAATTTCTACTCTATTACTTTAGAAAACAAATCCATTGCTCTGATTGGTTATAAATCAGCACCTGTCACTATTGCACCCAATAGCACAGCTGACATCACCTCTACATTATGGGTTGGCCCTGAAATCCAGTCTGAAATGTCCGCAATTGCGCCACATTTAGACCTGTCTGTAGACTACGGTTGGTTATGGTTTATCTCTCAGCCACTGTTTAAACTGTTGAAATTCCTTCACAGCTTTATCGGTAACTGGGGCTTCTCCATCATCATGATCACCTTTATCGTTCGTGGTATCATGTATCCGCTGACTAAAGCACAGTACACCTCCATGGCGAAAATGCGTTTACTGCAACCAAAACTGGCTGCACTGCGTGAACGTATTGGTGATGACAAACAACGTATGAGCCAAGAAATGATGGCGTTATACAAACAAGAGAAAGTGAATCCTCTGGGCGGGTGTTTACCCCTGATTATCCAGATGCCAATCTTCCTTGCGTTGTATTACATGCTAATGGGCTCTGTTGAATTACGTCATGCGCCATTTATGTTATGGATACAAGACTTGTCTGCACAAGACCCGTACTACATCCTGCCATTATTAATGGGTGTGACTATGTTCGTCATTCAGAAACTGTCTCCAACAGCAGTAACTGATCCGATGCAACAAAAAATCATGACCTTTATGCCGGTTGTGTTTACTGTATTCTTCCTGTGGTTCCCATCAGGTCTGGTTCTGTACTATATCGTCAGTAACTTAGTGACCATTATCCAGCAGCAGTTAATTTACCGCGGTCTGGAAAAACGTGGATTACACAGCAGAGACAAAAAATAAGGTCACATGAGGAAAAACCTCTTCCTTGGTTACATTCAAAGGAAAGTGACATAAAATAGCGAAGGCGGTCTTATTGGACCGCCTTCTGTTTTTTTATTTTTAGATAATTAATGATTATTTTGATTAAGTGAGTACACCATGCATAGCACTGATACTATCGTCGCTCAGGCCACACCTCCGGGAAGAGGCGGTGTTGGTATCCTACGCGTTTCTGGTCCTAAAGCGGCTCTTGTGGCACAAACTGTCTTGGGTAAATTACCCAAACCTCGTTATGCCGATTACCTGCCGTTTCGTAACGATGATAACTCGGTGCTAGATCAAGGTATCGCCCTCTTCTTTCCTAACCCTAATTCATTTACGGGTGAAGATGTCTTAGAACTACAAGGCCATGGTGGCCCTGTTATTCTCGATTTACTGCTAAAGCGAATTTTACAAATTCCAGGGGTGCGTATTGCAAATCCAGGTGAATTTTCTGAACGTGCGTTTTTGAACGATAAGCTCGATTTAGCACAAGCTGAAGCGATTGCCGATTTAATTGATGCTAGCTCAGAACAAGCAGCACGTTCAGCAATTAATTCATTACAAGGTGCATTTTCCTCTCATATTAACGAAATGGTGGAATCATTAACCCACTTACGTATTTATGTTGAAGCCGCCATTGATTTTCCAGATGAAGAGATTGATTTTCTTTCTGACGGTATTATCGAAGGAAAATTAAATACAGTTATTGCTGAACTGGATAATGTTCGTGCTCAAGCTCGTCAAGGTAGCCTGTTACGCGAAGGAATGAAGGTGGTTATTGCGGGTCGTCCTAATGCGGGTAAATCAAGCTTATTAAATGCATTAGCGGGTCGAGAAGCAGCTATTGTCACCGATATAGCAGGGACAACGCGTGATGTATTACGTGAACATATTCATATTGATGGCATGCCATTGCATATTATCGATACCGCGGGCTTACGCGAAGCCAGTGATGAAGTTGAACGTATTGGTATTGAGCGTGCTTGGAAAGAGATTGAGCAAGCAGATAGAGTGCTATTTATGGTTGATAGCACCACAACCGATGCAACAACGCCTGAAGATATCTGGCCTGAATTTATGGCACGTTTACCAAATACCTTGCCTGTTACTGTTATTCGTAACAAATCAGATTTGACCGGTGAAAATGTCGAGATCACGGCACAAGGTCACTACCCAATGATCCGCTTATCCGCCCGTGATGGAATGGGGATTGAATTACTGCGCGATCACCTAAAAGAAGCCATGGGCTTTAATAGCAATACTGAAGGTGGTTTTTTGGCTCGTCGCCGCCACTTACAAGCATTAAATACCGCAGCAGAACATTTACAGCAAGGCCATGAACAACTGGTGTATGCAAAATCCGGTGAATTGTTGGCAGAAGAGTTAAGACTGGCTCAGCAAGCATTAAGTGAGATCACCGGTGAATTTACTTCAGATGACTTATTAGGTCGTATTTTCTCAAGCTTCTGTATTGGGAAGTAACCCCTACATTTTACCTGCTATACCGTGTAAAGATTAATTTAACGGTTATAGCAGGTAAAAATTGAATGTTCGTAATTAAACTTAGATAATAAATTTTTTCAAAAAGAATAAGATGAATTACTTATCTTTTTATATTATTTAATACTATTTTTTAATTAAAATATTAATAATAAATATCAAATGATGTATCTAATTATTTTTATTTAATTATAGATTAAATAACGC
>NZ_JABUYL010000073.1 GCF_014897315.1 Proteus sp. FME41
AAGCCAACAACAAGCGCAGTTAGCAACAGACAATCATCAATCTGAATTTGCCCGCCTACAGGCACAATATGGCTTACAACAAACACTCGGTTTATTAAGCTATCGAGAGAAAACTTCTGTTCCATTTTGGTTACGATTTGGATTAAGCAGTAATAATGCATTGCTTAGCCATCTATGGCCAGTTTATAGCCAATCCATGTTGCCGTTATTACGCAATTCAACACAACAACATCTTGAAAATTATCTTCACGCATTTATGCAGTTCCCACCAGAAAGTGCAGAACGAATTGAAGGTGCTCAATCCGCTTATCAAGCCTTAAAAGCCTATTTGATGATGAGCGATCCGTCCCGTATTGACCCCGCTTTTTTCACTGAAAGCGTATTGCGTATTTGGCCTGAATATACCGAATTAAAAGACGGAGAATGGCAAACGTTAGGCACCG
>NZ_JABUYL010000015.1 GCF_014897315.1 Proteus sp. FME41
AAGCAGAACAAGAACGTTTAGAGGCGCAACGCCAAGAAGCGGAGCGTGCAGAACAAGCTCGTTTAGCTCAAGAAGCACAAGCGCAACGCCTTGCGCAAGAAGAAGCTCAGCGCCAAACTGAACTTCAAGCAGAACAAGAACGTTTAGAGGCGCAACGCCAAGAAGCAGAGCGTGCAGAACAAGCTCGTTTAGCTCAAGAAGCACAAGCCCAACGCCTTGCGCAAGAAGAAGCTCAGCGCCAAGCTGAACTTAAAGCGGAGCAAGACCGTTTAGAAGCAGAGCGTCTAGAGCAAGAACGTTTGGCCCAAGAAGCTGAGGCACAACGTTTAGCGCAAGAAGAGGAAAACAAACGTCTCGCTATTGCGCAAGCAGAAGCCGAAGATATTGAATCTTTACGCGAAGACGTGTTGGCAGATAAAGTTGTTGAACAAGAGAAACCTAAAAAAGAAGGTTTTTTTAGCCGACTGAAAAAAGGTTTACTGAAGACTCGTC
The DNA here is from genome assembly GCF_014897315.1 of Proteus sp. FME41. Taxonomy (GTDB): domain Bacteria; phylum Pseudomonadota; class Gammaproteobacteria; order Enterobacterales; family Enterobacteriaceae; genus Proteus. The sequence goes on from NZ_JABUYL010000015.1 coordinate 493, forward strand.
AGAATTTAGGTTCAGGATTCCTGAGCCTATTTCGTGGTAAGAAAATTGATGATGAGCTTTTTGAAGAGTTAGAAGAGCAACTCTTGATTGCCGATGTGGGCATGGAAACTACGACTAAAATCATCACCAGCCTGACCAAACACGCCACGCATAAAGATCTTAAAGATGCTGAAGCCCTTTACGGCAAATTACGTGAAGAGATGGGCGATATTTTAAGTAAAGTTGATAAGCCATTAAATATTGAAGGTAAAAAACCGTTTGTTATTTTAATGGTTGGCGTTAACGGTGTTGGTAAAACAACCACAATCGGGAAATTAGCGCGACAATACCAAGCTGAAGGTAAATCTGTCATGTTAGCCGCAGGTGATACATTCCGTGCTGCAGCAGTTGAACAATTACAAGTTTGGGGTGATCGCAATAATATTCCTGTTGTCGCACAACATACAGGCGCTGATCCTGCATCGGTTATTTTTGATGCGATTCAATCAGCACAAGCAAAAGGTGTCGATGTTCTTATTGCTGATACCGCAGGACGATTGCAAAATAAATCCCATTTAATGGAAGAGCTGAAAAAAATTGTTCGTGTGATGAAGAAGCTAGACGAAGAAGCGCCACATGAAGTGATGCTGACATTAGATGCAAGTACTGGACAAAATGCCGTTAGCCAGGCAAAACTCTTTAATGAAACAGTTGGGCTAACTGGCTTAACATTGACTAAACTCGATGGTACAGCAAAAGGCGGTGTTATTTTTTCTATTGCTGATCAGTTTAGTATTCCTATCCGTTATATCGGAGTAGGTGAAGGTATTGAAGATCTGCGTCCGTTTAAGGCCGACGATTTTATTGAGGCTCTGTTTGCCCGCGAGGAGTAGTTTTAATGATCCGCTTCGAACACGTCAGCAAGGCTTATTTAGGTGGAAGACAAGCATTACAAGGGGTTGATTTTCATCTTCGCCCTGGTGAAATGGCTTTTTTAACGGGTCACTCTGGCGCTGGTAAAAGTACATTGCTTAAATTAATTTGTGGAATAGAACGCCCAAGTGATGGTGCTATTTGGTTTGCTGGTCATGATATTAGTAGACTTAAAAATAGTGAGATCCCTTTTCTGCGTCGTCAAATAGGGATGATCTTTCAAGATCACCATCTATTGATGGACAGAACGGTTTATGACAATGTTTCTCTTCCTCTGATTATTGCTGGTGCGAGTGAAGAGGATATTCGACGAAGAGTGTCTGCTGCATTAGATAAAGTTGGGTTGTTGGATAAAGCTAAAAATTACCCTATTCAACTTTCTGGCGGTGAACAACAGCGTGTGGGTATTGCGCGTGCTGTAGTAAATAAACCAACGGTTTTACTTGCGGATGAGCCAACGGGTAACCTTGATGGTGAGCTTTCAGAAGGCATTATGTGTCTTTTTGAAGAGTTTAATCGTGTAGGTGTCACCGTATTAATGGCAACACATGATATGTCATTGATAGAGCGTCGAAATTATCGCATTCTTACATTAGGTCAAGGCAGAATGGTGGGAGGGCAAAATGGCTAAAGCAAAAAGTTCCCGTAAATCGATGCCAACGCCGAGTGCAAAAACCAAAGCGTTAAAAGGAGGAAGACGTGAACAATGGCGTTATGCGTGGCGTAATACAATGTCTGATTTTTTGCGCCAACCTCTTTCTTCTTTTTTAACAGTAATGGTTGTCGCCATTTCACTGACATTACCGAGCATCTTTTATATTGTGTGGAAAAATGTCTCGACGGCTTCAGAGCAGTGGTATCCCACACCACAATTAACTGTTTATCTTGATAAATCGCTTGATGATTCGCTGGCAGAAGCCACAATTAAGAAAATAGAAGCACTTGAAAAAGTGGAAGAGGTTAACTACCTTTCACGACAAGATTCGCTAGTGGAATTCCGTTCTTGGTCTGGTTTTAGCAGTGCCTTGGATATGTTAGAAGAGAACCCACTTCCCGCAGTGGCGATTGTGACACCCGTTATGGATCCTAGTGACCAACAACTTATGGTGAATTTACGTGATACTGTAGCGAAAGTTCCCGGTGTTGATGAAGTTAGGATGGATGACAGTTGGTTTACTCGACTTTCAACGTTAACTTCATTGGTGGGACAAATTGCATTAGTGATTGGTACATTGATGGTTGTTGCGCTGCTACTGGTGATAGGCAATAGTGTGCGGCTTAATATTTTCAGTCGTCGCGACACGATTAATGTGATGAAACTTATTGGTGCAACAGATGGTTTTATTATGCGTCCCTTCCTTAATTGGGGATTAATCCTAGGCTTTATTGGCGCTGTATTTGCACTGATTTTTTCTGCTTTATTGGTGTGGAAACTTTCTGATGTGGTGACTCAAGCGGCAACCGTATTTGGTACCTCTTTCTCAATTTCAGGATTAGGATTTGATGAATCTATCATTCTTATCTTAGTTGCCATGACAATTGGTTGGTTTGCAGCGTGGTTGACGACAATGCAACACTTGCGTCAATTTACACCAGAATAGTGGATTAGCACTTTTATAGACTCTACATAATTCGAGCTACAGCTAGCGACAAGTACGAATAAACGTCGCCAACAACGCAGTAGCTTGAAATTTGACGAGGATAGTTTTTTTATTAGGCTGGGTTACTTTAATATCGTTATCCAGCCATTTTATCGAAGTCTTGTCTCTGGCATAATAATGCGCACATAATTTTTACTCATGCAAACTGATCGCCATATCTATTTTTGCATGAGTCAATACAAAGAAATGTAAACATAGATGCGAGATGAACCTTTAGTCTTTATGCTGGTCGAATAGTCGTTATGATAAAAACATATCGTAAAAAAACCTAACTGATTTCCTATTTAAGCTATATTTATAAGGCTCATCAACTTTCCCTTACCGCAATAATATTAATTATTTATTTGATTTTCATGAGGATTTGAATGACAAAAGAAATGCAATCCTTAGCATTGGTTCCGCAAGGCAGCATCGAGGCATATATACGTGCAGCCAATTCCTATCCGATGTTAACCGCAGAGGAAGAAAAGGAACTCGCTGAACGGCTGCATTACGATGGTGATTTGGATGCGGCAAGAACGCTTATCCTTTCGCATCTGCGCTTCGTTATTCATGTTGCTCGCGGCTATTCTGGTTATGGTTTACCTCAGGCTGATCTTATCCAAGAAGGTAACATTGGTTTGATGAAAGCCGTTCGCCGTTTTAACCCCGAAGTGGGGGTACGGTTGGTCTCTTTTGCCGTGCATTGGATCAAAGCCGAAATTCACGAATATGTATTACGTAACTGGCGTATTGTGAAAGTCGCGACCACTAAATCACAACGTAAACTGTTTTTTAATCTGCGAAAAAATAAAAAACGTTTAGGTTGGTTTAACCAAGATGAAGTGGAATTAGTTGCAAGAGAGTTAGGTGTGTCAGAAAGTGATGTCCGCGAAATGGAATCACGAATGTCAGCGCAAGACATGGCATTTGATATGACCGCCGACGACAGTGATGATTCACACCCGATTGCACCAGTGCTCTTCTTAGAAGATAAATCCTCTGACTTTGCAGATGGCATTGAAGAAGATAACTGGGATAATCACGCAACAGATAAACTGACTTCAGCGATTGAAACACTGGATGAACGTAGCCAAGATATTATTCGTGCTCGCTGGCTAGATGATGATAATAAATCAACATTACAGGACTTGGCCACAAAATACGGCGTCTCCGCCGAGCGTGTTCGCCAATTAGAAAAAAATGCGATGAAAAAATTGCGTTTAGCGATTGAAGATTAATCACATTTCAGACTCAGCCTTCCCTCTTGTAAAGTAGAGTATGTTATAAAAGCGATATGAAAATATCGCTTTTTTATTGCCTGGAGAAAATAACGTGAAAATTGTTATCGCCCCTGATTCTTTTAAAGAAAGTTTAAGTGCGAAAGATGTTGCGCTGGCAATAAAACAGGGGTTTTCACGTTATTTACCCGATGCACAATATTGCTGTATTCCTATGGCGGATGGCGGTGAAGGCACGGTGACATCTCTGGTGGATGCAATGCAAGGCCGTTTTATATCGACACAAGTGTGTTCGCCTTTAGGTAAACAAGTAACCGCAACGTGGGGAATTTTAGGTGATAACACTACTGCCGTGATTGAAATGGCGCAAGCTTCTGGTCTTCATCTTATTCCCTCATCTCAACGCGATCCTAATTTAACGACCAGTTATGGAACGGGGGAATTAATTAATGCCGCACTTGAAATGGGTGTTAAAAAGATTATTTTGGGATTAGGCGGAAGTGCTACAAATGATGCAGGTGCAGGGATGATGCAAGCACTTGGGCTTGGTCTCAAAGATAAGTTTGGTACATCTTTGCCTTTTGGTGGACTCGCATTAGCCCAGCTTCACACTATCGATATCACGAGGCTTAATCCTAAATTAAAGCATGTTGAAATTGAGATTGCTTGTGATGTAACAAATCCGTTGTGTGGAGAAAAAGGAGCATCCGCTATTTTTGGTCCTCAAAAAGGAGCGACCAAAGATGATATTGCGCAACTTGATAAAGCTTTACATCATTTTGGTACTTATCTTGAGAAAATGACACAACACAATCTTATTAATATTGCTGGAAGTGGTGCGGCGGGTGGATTGGCGTTACCGTTACTTGCCTTTACGCAAGCAACGCTTTCGCCAGGAGTTGAACTGGTTGCCAAAGCTGTTGAATTAGAGAAATATTTTATTGATGCGGATTTGGTAATAACGGGTGAAGGTCGAATGGATAGCCAATCGGCACAAGGTAAAACGCCAATAGGGGTTGCTCTGCTCGCTAAAAAATATCACCTTCCTGTCATTGCCTTAGTTGGTGGCTATCTACCTGATTATGATGTTGTTCATCAGCAGGGAATTGATGCTGTTTTCTCTATTGTACCGGGTGTTTCTACACTGGATGATGCTCTTCATAATGCGCAAAAGAATCTGAGTGAGACGGCTTATAATGTAGCTAGACTTTATACTACTCGTTCTCGTCATACTTCAAGTTGTAGCGTTGTTGACTAATATTCACTTGTCGCCTAGCTACAACTTGAATTATTTAGAATAAGAACGTTATCAAATATTGAGAGCATAAAGATCAGATTGTGGTGATGCACTAAATTGATGATGAGTTAAAAAAGCATGAGCAATCTCATACCCGCTTTCTTCCGCTGATAAGCTTATTGCCTGCCAATGGTGAATATCAGGATAGGCAGATAAACATTGTGTCAGTAAATAATGGCCAACACCGCGGCGGCGTGTCACTTCTCTGACCATAAAATCAGTAATAACCGCTTTTTTATCCGATAATTTAACCCAGCAAGCCGCTAATAATCGTTCATTAAATCTCGCCACAAAGAGTATATTCTCGTTGTTGATCTCATTTGTTAGAGCTGATTGGTAACGTGTATCTTGCCAAATTTTGCCTAAATCAATATGGTCTTGTTCAGAGAGCTGTGCCAGTTTTTCAATGGTTAATTTCATGAAATATCCTGTTAGTTTGCAGTGTGTTTTTTTTCTTTTAATGAAGACATTAAGGTCTTAATGGTGAAACACAATGCCAAACTCGTTAAGATCACACAAGAATAAAAGACATACTCATAGTTATTGTCAGTCACAAAATAGACCGAAATCATAGGGCCAGCAGCCATTCCACAATAACGAATAAAGTTATAAATCCCCATTGCAGTCGCTCTCATCGAGCCAAAATAACTTGCTAATAATGTCGTGTGCGTAGGCATGGTTAAGCCTAAAGAAAGCCCATATAACACGGTTAAACCAAGCATTATCGGTAGTGAGATTTGCCAAAATAGTGCAAATAACGCCAACATAATCAAATTGGTACAAGAGGTGAATATCACTCCATATTCAACACTAAATAAATGGCAAATTCTACGGTAAAGATAGCTACCTAAGATAAGTGCAATCGACATAGGCATATATAATCCACCTATTTCAGTGCTGTTAAGTTGATAGAGATGAAAGGCAATTAAGGGTAAGAAAACCAGTAGACAAAAATAGTTATAAAACACCATAAAACTGATGACAAATACAGATTTACCCTCAGGTGCTATAAGCACTTGTTGCATTGCAGATACGCTTTTAAAGGTTCCTTTTTGTTCAGGGCGTGTTTCAGGTAAATAAAAGAGATGGGTAATAAGTAATATGACACCGACAACAGCCAAGAAAATAAAGATCCCTTGATATTGATAATGTTGCGCTAAATAACCGCCCAATAAAGGGCCACAAGCAGGCGCTAACGCTAATAGCATTTGATACGATCCCATTGCTTTTGCACGATCGTTTCCTTGATAAAGATCGCCAAGAATAGTGGCGGCAACTACAGGGATAGCGGCGATACCGATAGCTTGGATCACGCGCCAAAAAATTAATAAGCTTATAGAATCAGACCAAACACAGCCCAATGCACCCACAATAGAAATGGTTAATCCACTGAGTAAAATCGGTTTTCTTCCCCATTTATCAATCAATGAGCCGTAAAATAATTGCATAACAGCCATCGCAAAAGTAAATGCAGATACCGTTAAATTAACCAATGATAACGTGGTATTAAATTGCTGCTGGATCAAGGGAAGTACAGGGGTATAAATATTTTGCGCCAAAGAGCCTAGTAGTGCGCTAAAACAAATGAGATAAAACAGACGACGAATTGATAGTTTCATTATATTGCCTCTTGTTATTTTGTTTCCATGGAAACAAAACAGATGATAGCGATATTTTGATTGTTGTAAATACTTTTGATACTATTTTTAAAAATATTTTTTCCAAGGAAACAAAATGGCAAAAGAGAATGTGACAACACAAGACTTGTTAAAAGGGTTAAGTGATTTTTTGCATCTTAAAGATGAACGAGCCGATAACGATCATAGAAAAGTATTAGAAGAGAAGGGATTAGATAATTATTCACTCACAGAATTGCATGTTATTCATTGTATTGGTGAAGAGAGTATGAGAAATCTCACGACCATCAGTGAATATATGACTATGACTCGCGGGGCTGTCTCAAAAATTTGTAGTCGCTTACAAAAAAAGGGGGCTATTGAAAAAATAAAGTTGGCAGATAATCAAAAAGAGATCTTTTTTATCTTAACCACGGAGGGGGAGCGACTGTTTCATGCTCATGAGGTGTTACATCAACAATCACAAGCAAGATGGTCTGAATTATTTGAACAATATGATCAGCAAGAAAGGCAGGCGATTAAACGCTTTTTTACCGATGTTGTGGGGCGTTTTCGTCATCCGTAACAGATAAATCAGAAAAGAAAACCCCCATACCACGAGATATAGGGGCAAGATAATTATTTCTTATCTTCAGCGATACGATTACGGATATTATCAGCACGCTCTTTTGATGGTGGGTGAGAATCAAACATACTTGAATCACCACCACCTAATTTAGCGAGTTTCTCAAAGCCTGTAACTAAACCAACAGTGTTCACACCACGTTTTTTTAGTAGATCATAAGAGAAATTGTCAGCTTCTGATTCTTGGTGCTGAGAGAACTGGGCGTTAATTAATTTTTGGCCCATCTCTGCTAATTGAGAGCTACTTAATTGCGCTGCTACACCACCTGCAGATGCTGCTGCAGTGCGTGCTGCCACGGCTGCGTGAGCAACTTGAATTGCTTTACGGGTATGACCTAAAGCAACGTGACCCATTTCATGACCTAAAACGCCTTCAACTTCGTTATCAGTCATCATATCCATTAAGCCACTATAAACACGTACACAGCCGTTAGCCATAGCCCATGCGTTCACATCTTTAGTCATGTAAACTTTGTAATTTACAGGAGTACCATTAACTTCATTACCTAACGCTTTAGCGATGTTATTTAAGCGTTTAGTGTAAGTACTGTTTGCCGGAGCAACTTTATTTTGCGCATCCATCTCTTTACAAGCATCATTAGTTAGCGCTTTGATATCATCATCACTTAATGTTGCAGCTTGAAAAAGTTGAGTTCCTGATTGGGTCAACATATCGGTATTCAGGTTTTTACAACCAGAAAGTAGTGCTGCTGATACCATCACGGTAGCAAGTAATTTAATTTTCATTTTTAATTAAGTCCTTTTCTGCTTAGCAGTTTATATAATTGCAGATCAATTCGAGCAGAAGAATAACAGTGCTTATCTATTGGTGCAATATAAGCATTTTATGAGATAAATATTATATCAATATCTCTTTTTTTCTTTTTTCAGCATAAGTGTATTATTTTTTTCCTCTTAATCGGATATGATAAAAATGAAATAATATATTTAACTTACTTAAAATTAAGAGAATTAATTGATAAGTTAATCGTGAAAAGATAAATTTAATTGACATAAATATAATATAAATAACTTGATTGTACTTACTTTAAGTGTGAGCAAGGCTACTTTGTATTTATTTAGAATAATATCAAAAGAACATTGTATTTAGATGTGGTTTCTATTTGTTTAATTCTGACAAGTTTTATATTTTTGATATTTATTGCTTAATGGTAAATAAATAGCGATGCTTAAAACACCGCTATTCAGATTAAACTGAAAGTAGATAAAACGATATCAAAGCGTTATGAAACCATTAATTCACTGATAAGCATAAAAGGGCGGCTAATACGTTTTCCTGTTTTATTATCAAAAAAGTGCAGGTTTTCTGGATGAATGGTAAGACCTATTTTATTGCCAGTTTTTACACCATGATCGTTCGGTGCTCGAATAACAAGAGATTGTTTTTGTTTATCACGGGTCGTGGCATAAATTAAAACATCAGCACCGAGAGCTTCGATAAATTCAACATCAACATGAAAAAGAGGATGTTGATGGCTAATAATTAAATGTTCAGGACGTAAACCTAATTTTATGACTTGATAAGGGAAATGCTGAGATGAAATAGCAATGTGCCCATCAGCAACTTCAATCACACCATGATTAATTGGAGTATCTAAGATATTCATTGCTGGAGAGCCCATAAATGTCGCCACAAACACGGAGGCTGGGCTTTTATAAATATCTAAAGGCGTGCCTACTTGCTCTATATTTCCTTGATTTAAAACCACCAGCTTATCGGCTAATGTCATCGCTTCTACTTGATCGTGTGTTACATAAATAGAGGTTGTGGCGAGTTTTCGCTGTAATTTTTTGATCTCCAGACGCATCTGAACACGTAATTTAGCATCAAGGTTAGAAAGCGGTTCATCAAATAAAAAGACTTTAGGATCACGAACGATGGCTCTTCCCATCGCGACACGTTGGCGTTGTCCACCTGAAAGCTCTTTGGGTTTTCTATCAAGTAAATGACTGATTTCCAGCATGTGAGCTGCATTGGTGACAAGCTCTTCTATTTTTGCTTTTGGTGTTTTTCGATTACGTAATCCATAGGCCATGTTGTTATAAACCGACATATGTGGATAAAGGGCATAATTTTGAAATACCATCGCAATATCACGTTCACTGGGTTCATGCTCATTAACCCGCAAATTATCAATAAATAAATCACCTTGTGTAATGGTTTCTAACCCTGCAATCATTCGCAGTAAAGTGGATTTTCCACAGCCACTGGGGCCCACTAATACCACCATTTCACCTTGCTCAATAGAAAGATTTAATGTTGAAATAGCTTGATGACCATTTGGATAACACTTTTCTAAATTTGTGAGAGTGACGGTTGTCATGTTATTTCTCCGTATCAATAAAGCCTTTTATAAAGGCTCTTTGCATTAGAATGACGATAAATACTGGGGGCAACATTGCAATTAAGGTGGTTGCCATGATCTTATTCCATTCAACGACACCATCAGAAACCGCAACCATCTGTTTTATGCCCATCACAATGGTGTAGTAGTGAGTGTCTGTAGTGATCAGCATTGGCCAAAGATATTGGTTCCAACCATAAATAAATGTAATAACAAACAGGGCGGCAATATTGGTGCGTGATAATGGAAGCAAAATGGTGAAAAAGAATCTTATTGGCCCCGCGCCATCAATTTTGGCAGCTTCAATAAGCTCAGGGGTGATAGTAAGAAAAAATTGGCGAAATAAAAAAGTTGCGGTAGCGCTGGCAATTAGTGGGATGGTTAATCCTGCATAAGAGTTCAACATATTAAGGTTAGTGACAACCTCAAATGTCGGCATAATGCGAACCTCGACGGGCAGCATTAGCGTAAAAAAGATAGTCCAAAAGGCAAGCATACGACCGGGAAAACGAAAGAATACAACCGCATAGGCCGATAAAATTGAAATTACTAATTTACCGAGGGTGATTACTGAGGCCATAATTAATGAATTCAACAACATACTGTTAATTGAAATCGCACTATTTTGTGTAGTACCTGCTTGTGAAAATATCGATTTGAAAATATTGAAGCCTTCTGTACCAAACCAAAGGGGCGAACCTGTAGCAAACGCGGTATTTTGATGTGTTGTCGCCACAAGCGCTATCCACACGGGGAATGCTACCGAAAGTAAGCCAACAATAAGAATAAAGTGGCAAAAAGCATGAAATAAAGGTCTGCGTTCAACCATCAGTAAGCCACCTTTTTCTCAACATAGCGAAATTGGATCACGGTTAATATCGCGACAATAAACATCAAAATAACGGATTGTGCGGCAGAAGAGCCTAAATCCAATCCCACAAACCCATCGTTATAAACCTTATAAACCAGTGTTGATGTGCTACTTCCTGGGCCACCTTGTGTCATCGCATGAATAATGGCGAAAGTATCAAAGAAGGCATAAGCAAAATTAACCACGAGTAAGAAAAAGGTGGTAGGAGAAATTAAAGGAAAACTGATCGTTATAAAGCGCTTAATCGGACCACTACCATCAATAGCCGCTGCTTCTAATAGTGATTTAGGCACAGATTGTAAGGCGGCTAGGAAAAACAAAAAGTTATAGCTCACTTGTTTCCATGTCGCGGTTAAAATAACCATCCACATGGCGTGATGCGTATTCAGTACAGGATCCCAATTAATGCCTATTTTTTTTAATTGTTGGCTTAATACGCCAATCGTGGGATCAAGCATAAATAACCAAAGAAAACCGGCGATAACGGGTGCAATAGCATAGGGCGAAATTAAGATAGTGCGGTAAAACAGCTTGCCTCGTAAAATTTGCTCGGCAATGCCTGCTAAAACAAGCGCAGATAACATAGAGAGAAAGACAACACCGGTGCTAAAAATTAACGTCGTGATTAAACTATCAAAATAGTAACGGTTACTAAATAAACGCTGATAATTTTCAAAGCCAACAAACTCTCGGCTAAGGCCAAACGCATCTTCTAATTGAAATGATTGGAAGAAAGCTTGCCCTGCAGGCCAAATAAAAAAGATAAGCGTGATAGCTAATTGAGGTAAAATTAACGCGAGAGGTAACCCTTTTTGTTTAAAATAAATGGATTGAGAAGCCATACAGTATCCAGTAAATCGATAAAAGCAGAAGGCGAGCAGTTAGCTCGCCTAATAAAAGTGATTATTGAGTACGTTCAAAGCGGCGCAATTGCTCATTTCCACGAATAACCGCACTATCTAACGCAGCTTGAGCACTCTGTTTTCCTGACCATACTTTTTCTAACTCTTCATCAACAATTTCGCGTGTTTGCAAGAAATTACCGAAGCGTAATCCTTTTGAATTTGCAGTAGGTTCTGAGGTTGTCATTTGTAATATTGCAGTGTCAGCCCCTGGGTTTTGCTGATAAAAGTCTTGTTGTTGTGTTAACGCATAGGCAGCTTTAGTGACAGGGAGATACCCAGTTGATTGGTGCCAATCAGCTTGCACCTCAGGGCTTGAAAGATAGGTGAAGAATTTTGCTACACCGTTATATTCTGCGTCAGGGCGTCCTGACATAACCCATAACGATGCGCCGCCAATAATGGTATTGGCCGGTTTTTGCACAAGGGTATCGTCATAAGGTAATTGGCTAACACCAATATCAATTCCTTTCATATTCTCTTTTATGCCTGCAAAACCAGCTGATGACTCCATCACCATAGCGCACTCTTGAGTATAAAATAGAGGCATAGAGTCGGACTGGCGTCCGCCATATTTGAAAATGCCCGATTTAGACCAATCTGCCATTTGTTGAATATGCGCAACGAAAGGGGCTTTATTAAATAGGAATGTAGTATCAAAACCATCAAACCCATTATTTTGGGTCGCGATAGGTAAATTATTACGCGCCCCAAAGTTTTCGATTTGTGTCCATGATTGCCATGTGGTGGTAAAGCCACATTTCACACCTGAGTCGAGTAATTTTTGAGACACAACGTCCATCTCTTTCCATGTTTTAGGCGGTTGAGCTATGCCTGCTTTTTTAAACAGAGCCTTGTTGTAATAAAGCACGGGTGTTGAGCTATTAAAGGGCAATGACATCATTTTGCCATCGCTGGTGGTGTAATAGCCTGTGACTGTCGATAGATAACTATTAGGATCAAAAGGCTCGTTGGTTTTTTCCATTAATTGATAAACTGGGAAAACGGCTTTTTTAGCGCCCATCATGCTGGCGGTGCCTACTTCAAAGACTTGCACAATAGCGGGTTGGTTTTTGGCTCTAAATGAGGCGACCGCACTGGTCATGGTTTCAGCATAAGTGCCTTTATAAACAGGTTTTATCTCATATTCAGATTGGCTTGCATTAAAATCAGCCGCGATTTGATTAACTTTTTGACCAAGCGCACCGCCCATAGCGTGCCACCATTCAATTTGTGTTTTTGCGTATGTTGGTGAAGCAAAGAGTGTCATCGCAACAGCAAGGCCTGTTATTGATTTTATCGACATGCAGTATTTCCTTTTAAATCGAGAGTTAAAGGTGCAATCTAGTTTGCGAATTACCCTAAATGTTATTTATGACAAAAGGGTGACAATTAAATGAAGAGTTCTTGATGGTGTGACTGTCAAATTGCTGTCATAAAGGGTTGTCATGATGTCGGCACAAATGAAAAGGAGAGAGAAATGAAGATAGCTGCTCACCGAGGTTTTTCTGGAAAAGCCCCTGAAAATACGTTAGCTGCGTTTAAAATGGCGATTGATTTCGGGTGCGAATGGATTGAGACGGATGTGCAATTAACAGCAGATCATGTTCCTGTGCTTATTCATGATAAGACGGTTAACCGTTGTACTAATGGTCAAGGTGCTGTGCGTTTTCATACCTTGGACGATTTACATCGTCTTGATGCTGGAAGTTGGTTTAGTTCGCTTTATCAAGGTGAGAAAATACCCTCTTTAAGGCAAGGCTTGCAGTTAATTAAGCGTTCAGGCACAAAGCTTAATATTGAGCTAAAAACATGGCCAGACGATGATATTGAACGTTTGTGCTTAGCGGTATCTGACATGATAAAAAGTGCAGATATTCCGAATGAACAAATTTTATTTTCTGCTTTTGATACTCAAGCATTAATCGTGATGAAACGGTATCTGCCTTTTATTCGAAGAGGCCAGTTATGGGATGAAATTCCTGACAATGCATTAGAAACACTGAAAATAATTGATGGCTTTAGTGTGCATTGTAATTATCAATATCTGACTCAAGCCCAAGCCCAAATGTTAAAACAAGCGGGTTATGAAATTTATTGTTATACCCCTAATGATCCCAAAGAAGTTGAACATTTCGACGAATGGGGTGTTGATATGTTAATTACAGATATGCCCAATGTATACCAAACAACGAAATAAAAACCACCTAACGATCTTGCCTACTTAATTTGAATAAGGCGTTATTAATTTTTTTTGATTACGCCTTTCACTCCCTTTCTCATTCTATTTGTAGAAATAAAATACGAGAAATATTGAGTAATAGATGTTTTATTTACATTCTCTGCTATTATCCTGCGCAATTAATGAATAGATAATGTTCAATGCAATATTGTTGATTTCATTAAATGATAAACCAAAGAAAACCGTAATCGAATATGACAGCCAAATTGACATAACCTCTGAGAGTAGAAATTCGTTATTTCTACTTTAATTGTCCATAATATGATTGAGAGTGAAATATGAAAGAACTCGTTGTTGTTGCCATTGGAGGCAACAGTATTATTACAGACAATGCCAGCCAGTCTATCGCTCATCAAGAACAAGCAGTACAAGAGGTTGCCGCACATATTAGTGATATGGTGGCTGAAGGATATAATATTGTTTTGACCCATGGTAATGGGCCTCACGTCGGGCTAGATTTACGCCGTGCTGAAGTGGCACATGCACAAGAAGGTTTACCTTTAACGCCATTAGCTAACTGTGTTGCTGATACGCAAGGTGGAATTGGGTATTTGATACAACAAGCGTTAACCAATAAGCTTCGTGTTCAGCAAGGTAAACAAGCTGTCACTATTATCACGCAAGTTGAAGTGGATAAAAACGATCCTAATTTTGATTCTCCAACAAAGCCCATTGGGGCTTTTTTCTCTGAACAAGAGATGAAGCAATTAAAACAAGAAAACCCACAATGGCATTTTGTTGAAGACTCTGGTCGTGGTTATCGTCGCGTTGTTGCCTCTCCTATTCCACAACATGTTATTGAATCTAAGGCGATTAAATCACTGTCAGAATGTGGTTATGTCGTTATTGCAGTCGGCGGTGGTGGTATTCCTGTTATCAAAAATGAGCGGGGAAATTATCAGAGTGTTGATGCTGTTATTGATAAAGACTTGTCGTCAACGCTGTTGGCAAAAGAATTACATGCAGATATTCTGATTATCACAACCGGTGTTGAAAAAGTCTGTATTCATTTCGGTAAACCTGAACAAAAAGCATTGGGTGAAACCTCTGTTGAGAAAATGACACAATATATGCATGAGGGGCATTTCCCTGCGGGCAGTATGCTTCCTAAAATTGAAGCGAGTCTGTCATTTTTAGCTGCGGGTGGAAAACGTGTGATTATCACCACGCCAGAAAAGCTGGCTTCAGCCTTAAACGGTGAAACAGGGACACATATTATTGCTTAATTATCATGAAATAATGCATTCAGATAGTTAAAAACGATAAGCGCCTTATTTGTAAAAGTAAGGCGCTTATTTTATATGGGGTTTATCTTGATTTTAAACAGAGTGATTGGCAGGATAGGCCTTTGCATAAGAGCGTGGATTTAATCGTGAAAATAATCCTATTGTTACAATCACTAAAATGGCATGAAATGCCCAAGCGTAAGTAAAGCTTCCATCAGGTTGGCGCAGCATTACCGCGACTAATGGCCCAAATGCGGCAATAATAAATCCACCCCCTTGCATTAATGCTGACAGTGCGCCCGCTTGAGCAGGAGCAGGAATATGATCGAGTGCTACAATCATCATCATTGAAAAACATCCGCCTAAGCCACAACCTAAGAAGATACTCCAAAGATAAGGTGCACTCATAGGAATTGTCATTATTGCGCCAAAACCGATAAATTGGCTTATTAATGTCAGCATCAGCCAAAATCGGCGATCATGATTTTTAGCAGCCAAGAAGGGAATGATTAATGCTGCCGAGGCTTGAAAAAGAGAAAGAATAGCAACAAGAGAGCCACTTTGCGCACTTGGCATTCCCAACGATTGATAAAAAGGTGCCAACCATGTTACTACCGAAGCATACCCAGCATTAACACAGCCAAATCCTAAGATCAGTAACGCTGTTCTCGGGCGCCAAATGAGGGTATTTAGCGATATTTTATTGGCAGATGTGGCATTGTTTTTAATAGAAAAAAGAATAGCGATAAAGGCAAAGCTGGCTGGAAGTGCAAACCACGCCAAAGCGCTTTGCCAATGACCATTGGAGGCTGTAAGAATAGGTGATAATTGAGCACCTAGTGCGCCGCCACCCATTAACATGGCGGAATACAAGCCCATCATAATCGGTGTTCGATGTCCAAACCATCCTTTAATAATACCGGGAAACACCGCTTGAATATAAGCGACACTCAAACCGCAAAAGAGGGCCGTTAGTAATAACTGATGACCATCAGAAACATAAGCACGAGAGAAAGAGCCCATAAGAAGCATTAGCATTGCCACTAAAAGGCCTTTACGAACTTGAATGTAAGGCTGTAAAAAAGGAACAATTAACGCACCTATTCCCATTAAAAGCATGGGCAATAGCGTGAGTAATGAGACTTGGCTATAACTCATCCCTGTTGAGGCAATAATATTGTCAATAACAGGGCCTGGGCCGGTTAAAAAAGGGCGTAAATTTATCCCGACTAAAATAATAGTGAGGATAATCTGCCATGTTTTTTTTCGTGGTAAGGCAGCCATTGTAATTCCCTGATAAACATAAATATTGTCTATTGTATAGACAATATTTGTATAAACAAATGACAGATATTTTATTTATGGGATATCATCTGGATAATAATCTTATTATTATCGATTTACTTGGTGAATCGCCTACCTGTTTAAGCCGTATATTTAAGTTTCCACTGTTTAATTTGGCTTTTAGGGTTAATTAATGTGAATTCATAGTGTTCAAAATGAGCAAGTACTTTTTTAAATTCAACCGTCGCTTTATCTAAATCCCATGATTTAGGAAAATAAAAACCATCAAAAGGAATATTTTCTAATCTTACAATAAATTGATGAATAAATTCATCAAAGCCCGCATAAGTCAGTGCGATTTTACCTATCCAGTCAATATGGAAAGTATTATTTTTCTGGCGCTGAAAGGTAATTTGATGATTTGTACACTCATCATGCCCTAATAAATAAAGACTAAAAGCTGGGACTTCAGCTCTTTCTTCATCCTCATCGGTATCACTATTAATTTGAGGAGCAATATCAACATTAAATTGATGAGTAATAAAACTATCAAAATCGAATGGCGGTTTTCCTGTGCTGAGTAAAATACCTTGATCGTCAGACCAATAAGTTGAAGAGAGTGTACAGCAGTGATAATTATCCCAAACGATTTGATCTTGCCAGTGTGCTAGGCTGGTATATTCTTGTTCATCATCTGACTCATCTTCATCTATATCTGCACAATAATCTTCACCCTCACTTAAATAATAGTCAGTACTTCTAAGGTGGAGATCAAACCAAAGTTGCCCATGTTTATCTAATCGGCCAGACCAGACAAATTCTTTAATTGTATGAGGTTTAGGGTAAGCGCTATCAATAAATGTAATGGTATGTGAAGGTGTTATCATTATTATCGTCTTGTTGGTATCGCATTTTTATCACGTATCTAGAGTGATAGAAATTAGCAAAGTTATGATAAAAATAAGGTAAAGATAAAATACCATAAATTGAGCGATAAAATGGAAATCAAATCAGTGAGGATAGAATGTTAACAGCATTAAATCAGTGGCTACCAATACCTCTATGTCCGATAGAACGAGGAGAAGACAAGGAGTGGCCACTTATTGATAATCAATACACCTTTCCTCAAGACTATATTGAATTTGTCTCGCAATATGGTTCAGGACAAATAGCCAATTTTATTACGTTATTTAATCCATTTAGTGAGGATGACTATCTTAATTTCTTTCAGCAAAAAGAGGCAATTCTTAAGGATTTTGATTCGTTAATACAGTCTGATCCTGATTATTATACTTTTCATCTGTACCCTAAAAGTAATGGGCTTTTGCCTATTGGGGAGACAGATAATGGAGATACGCTTTTTTGGGTTGTTTCATCCAATAATAGCAATTTATGGACAATAGCCATTATTCCATCCAGAGCCTCTGAGGTAGAGTTTATTGCAGAAAATCTGACAGGGTTTTTAGAAGGTGTGTTATCAAAACGAATATGTTGCCAGTCATTTCCGGCAGGGTTTCCATCAGAGAATATAACGTTTATTTAAGACAGTTGATGGGTTATTTACCTATGGGTAATTGAGTTACCAGGTATGTTGTGGCAAGCCCAGTAAGGATGGAGATACTAAAGCTAATAAGTGTACCCAACATAACATATTCTGTTAGTTTTTTATCTTGGTCATTTTGTAACTCACCAAATCTAAATATAGATTTGGCTGCTAGTAAAAAACCAATTGCTGCAAATTGGTTTAAAAGAATGAAAGTTAAAATAAGCATTCTTTCCAAATAACCAATAGATTGACCAGCAGAAACGAGCGTTGAGCCTTCCTCTGCGACAGGTGTCCATTTTTTGAGTAACATATAAATAAGGATGGAAATCGGCTTTAAAATAATGATGTAGGCAAGAATAACAATCAAATATTTATAGTTAATGTTTTTAAAACTAAGCTCATGGAATATCTGAGTATTTTGATCAATCAATATTATCCATAAAAAGGTAATTACGAATAAATGAAGAGCTTGATCAGTAATAAACCATCTTAAAGAGTTATCAGTATAGGATTTTCCAAGATCAAAAAGATAGTGTGTTATTAATACAGTTACACTGTAAATAAAAATAGAACCAAAACTTATCTCCGCCATTAAAACTAGAATAATAAAGGTTATCCCTCCTTGCAGTAGCGAGTGTAGGTAAAGTTCTTTAGATTTGTAATGTAGAGTATTTCGCGCTTCTATCCATGCTTTAGGTTGTAAATAAAAATCAAAAGTAATATGAGCAATATAGAGAGAAATAAGAAGCGCGAAATTATACATATCAATAAACCTTGTTAATTAAATAATTAAAGTATTGAATATATTCATCTATTAACTGGTAGTGGCTAGCATTTAATAATCTAGTAATATTACTTCTCGATTTTTTTAATTCATCAGCGATAGCATAGTGAGATTTATCTTTATTGACCATGTATTTAAGTAAAACTTGCGCTTGTGCTCGAGTAATTTCTTTGAGTTGTATATTTAAATACTTAGTAACTAAGGCAATATTTTGTTGAAAATCTGAGCTAGATGCCGATATTGTCAAAATTTCATCTTTCATTTTATCGAGTCCTTCGCCAGATAAAATAAAGGCCTCACCAATTGAGGTTCTTACATCATTACGCAATGAGTCAATTTTGCCGATGCCAATACTTTGACGAGCACTGATTTCTAGATTTGACGTTTTTAGTGCTAATTGGATGACGATAGCGACTTTGATAGCATCCCCTGCTTGTAAGCAAACAATCTGGAAAGAATCACCGCGGTATCGATCATATTTAATGGGTAACTGTTCTGAGAGTAATTGAACTGTCTGCTCCAAAGTGTAGAGCATAAGGTCATAGTTTGGGATGGAGATATTTTTAGAATCGATAATATCGCCTGTAATAACACTTACGATGTCTTTATTCATCTTTTGGCTCTTATGATTTTATGGGATGAATGATATGTTACCAAATATGGTAACATGATGCTATGTTACCAAATATGGTAACATGCTCATTAGCTTTATAGATAAAGCGAGAAGAACAAGCAACAAAAAAGCCTTTTCTGAAAACCAGAAAAGGCTTTTTATAAAAATAGACCTAACTGACTAGGATCAGTTCATGCCGTATTTTTTCAGTTTTTTACGCAGTGTGCCGCGGTTAATGCCCATCATTTGCGCCGCACGCGTTTGGTTGCCACGGGTGTACTGCATTACCATGTCCAACAATGGCTGTTCAACTTCAGCCAATACCAGCTCATATAAGTCATTAACATCTTGACCGTTTAATTGAGCAAAATAGTTCTTCAGTGCTTGTTTAACTGAGTCACGTAAAGGTTTTTGGGTCACCTGATCTTGTGAATTTACGGTGGCAACTGTTAGTACGTCTGAATTTACGCGTTGTTCGAACATAGTTCTGTCAGCTCTTTTATTTATTTACGCAAAAAATTTTCGAAATATGCTTCCAACGCCTCCAGCTGTTCGCTGGCATCCTCTATGGCGTTGAAGGAGCGCCGAAACTGGTCATCAGGGGCATGTTCCTTGAGATACCAAGAGACATGCTTGCGTGCAATGCGAGTTCCTTTGCCTTGACCGTAAAAGTCGTGCAACTCACGCACATGCTTTTGCATTATTTGTTGTACCTCTACAATCGGTAGAGGGGGCAACAGTTCACCTGTGTCCAGATAGTGCTGGATTTCCCGAAAGATCCAAGGTCTTCCCTGAGCAGCGCGACCGATCATCAAAGCATCGGCTCCAGTGTAGTCTAATACTGCTCTGGCTTTTAGCGGGTCTGTTATGTCTCCATTCGCAATAATGGGAATAGAAACATTCTGCTTAACTGTCCGAATACTGTCGTATTCGGCTTCCCCTTTGAACAAACACTCGCGTGTACGTCCATGAATAGTGAGAGCCTGAATACCACAACGTTCAGCCAATTTGGCAATCTCTACACAGTTACGTTCATCAGGTGACCAACCCGTACGGATCTTGAGAGTAACAGGGACATCCACCGCGTTAACCACAGCAGAGAGGATCTCTGCGACAAGGTCGGGATAACGAAGTAATGCTGAACCTGCTAGCTTTTTATTCACCTTTTTTGCAGGGCAACCCATGTTAATGTCGATAATTTGAGCGCCACTGTCTGCGTTTATTTTCGCAGCTGCCGCCATATCAACGGGATCACTACCTGCAATTTGTACGGAGCGGATCCCCAATTCATCGCTATGTACCATTCGTAACCGAGACTTGTCTGTCTTCCAAACCTGAGGGTTAGAAGAAAGCATTTCAGAAACTGTCATACCTGCACCCATGTCGTAGCAAAGCGACCGAAAAGGTCGGTCTGTAACGCCAGCCATAGGAGCCGCGATAAGGCAATTTTTTAACTGATACTGTCCGATTCGCATAGATGAAAAGAGGGCCAAACTGTGACTGCAAGGGCGCGTATATTACGCATTTTTTGCCAGATATGAAAGGACAAAGTTTAACCAAATTGCGAAAAAAAGTTACTTCATTACACTTGATTTTTTATGAATACATTATTTAATTAATAAAAACATAGTGTTATCTATTTTTTAAAAAAATAAAATTAAGAGCATAGAATTGATAAACAAACGAAACTAAGTAAAGTTTACCAGGCAAAAATGTGATTAATGCCTGATAAACAATAATTAAGTGAAATATTAACGTATTGAGATTATCTCAAATTGATTGATATTTAACCTGTGTTATTTTTTCACACCGGTAATACGACACCACTCTTCTTTCTCAGCGACAGGATCTAAACGAAATAATTCTTCATATGCAGCCGCAACACCTTCAGCTTGTGTCGCTAACACGCCAGAAAGCCCAAGATGCCCACCTTGGCGTGGGAGCGTACTGATAACAGGTGCAAGCTCTCGCAATGGGCCCGCTAGAATATTTGCAACGACAACATCGGCACTTAAGTTATCAGGTTGGTCTTTCGCAAGATATAACGTCAGTGCGTCAGAAACTCCATTGCGTTGTGCGTTATCACGGCTTGCTTGGATTGCTTGAGGGTCGATATCAATACCAATTGCTTTCGTGGCACCTAATTTTAAGGCGGCAATCGCTAAAATACCGGAGCCACAACCAAAGTCGATAACCGTTTTACCCACTAAATCTAAGCCATCAAGCCATTGTAGGCACAATGAGGTTGTCGGGTGAGTCCCCGTGCCAAACGCAAGACCAGGGTCTAGCATGACGTTGACAGCGTTAGGATCTGGCACATTACGCCAGCTTGGGCAAATCCATAAACGTTCACCAAAGCGCATAGGATGGAAGTTATCCATCCATTCACGTTCCCAATCTTTATCTTCAAGCTGTTCAATTTTGTGTAGGAAGCCTTGACCTAGTAGTGGCGTATTTTCTAACATTGCCACCACAATTTTCATGTCAGTTTCTGCATCATACAAACCGATAACATCGGTATCACCCCACAGGCGAGTTTCTCCTGGTAAAGGTTCAAAAATCGGGGTGTCGTGACTATCTTGGAATGTCACTGAAACGGCACCACTTTCAACTAACTCATCACCAATCGCTTCGGCATTGGCGGCAGTTGCATTAAGTCTTAATTGTATCCAAGGCATAATTAATCTCTTTAAAAACGAATTCACTGTAATGATGCTGATTGTGGCAGAGTATGCTCTCCAAATCGATTAGCAACAAGAAATGCCACTAAGCTCAATAGCAGTGAGGGAACAATAGGGTGAAATCCGGCTATTTGGATATTAAATGTCGCAAGCGTGGCATAGAGTGTTGCTCCCGTTATCATGCTCGTAATAGCGCCATAACGATTGGCTTTATTCCAATAAAGTCCTAGTACTAAAGGCCATAAGAACACCGCTTGTAAGCCACCAAAAGCCAGTAAATTGAGCCAGATGATCATGGCTGGCGGATCCCATGCAGCAAACAGCAGTAATATACCTAAAATCAAGGTCGAAAGGCTTGATAAACGGGAAATACGCTTCTCATTGGTTATTGCGTGTGGGGCAAGATTAAGATAGAGATCTTTGACCAATGTCGCTGACGACTGCAACAACTGGGCATTAATGGTTGACATGATCGCAGCCATAGGTGCAGCCAGAAAAATGCCTGCGGCAAAAGGGGGTAATACGCTAACCATTAAGGTTGGAATAACCTGATCAGGAACGGTGAGATCAGGAATGATCGCCCGACCTAGCGCACCAGCAAAGTGCATACCAAACATTAATAGTGACATCACGATAGTGCCGATGATGATCCCTTTATGCATCGCTTTGCTGTCTTTATAGGAAATACAACGCACTGCCGTATGAGGTAAACCAATCACACCAAAACAGACCAGCACCCAAAATGAGGCCATAAAGGGCCCACTTAAAATACCTTCTGCACCTTGAGGAGACGTTAAAGCAGGATCAATAGCATTGAGTTTTTGTATTGCAACATCTAAACCCCCTACTTTATAGATAATGGCAACCAACAGGATAAAGGTACCCAATAGCATTACAAGACCTTGTAAAGCATCGTTTAATACACTGGCTCTAAATCCGCCAATCGCGGTATACAAGGCGATTGAGATCCCAAAAATAAGCAAACCAAATTCATAAGGAATGCCTGCCGCGGTTTCTAATAAACGAGCCCCCCCAATAAATTGGACTGTCATCGCACCAACAAACGCAACAAGTAAACTTAAACTGGCAAACCAAACAAGAAAGCGGCTTTTGTAACGCGCATACAGCATGTCGTTTAAAGTAACTGCATTATAACGACGGGCTAAAATGGCAAATTTTTTCCCCAACACGCCAAGCGAAAGCCAAATTGCAGGGAGTTGGATCATCGAAAGTAAAACCCAGCCAATACCATATTTATAGGCCGCACCCGGTCCGCCAATAAAAGAGCTTGCACTGACGTAAGTCGCGGTGATGGTCATGGCTAATACAAAACCACCCATTGAACGGTTACCTAGAAAATATTCGTTAAGAAATTCACCTTTTTCGCGCTTACGATAAGCATACGCTGATAGCATAAAAACCAGCAGAAGATAGCCTATCAGTGGCACAACAACCTCAATTTGCATCGTCATGCTCATCTCCTAACGGCATATCTTTGAAAAAGTAACGCACCATCAGATAGCACAGTAAAAAGAACAAAACAGGTAAAAATAAGCATGAAAGCTCAAACCAAACGGGTAAACCCATTATGCCAAGTGTGTTATCAGGTAAATAGGCCGTCACTAACCAGCCCAACAAATAGATAAAAGTTAAAATGAAAGCCAAAAGAGCTTCTTTGTGGGCCTGAACAAAACGCTTGTCCATCTGTTCTCCCAATTTTAATAGGGTTAAAAATGAATGGAAGGATTGTACGGGAAAGTGAGTATTGATTCAGTGAAAATTAATCACAAAGTCACTGGTGAATTCTAAAAAATAATTATCTTATTGTTTTTAAAACGTTATAGCCTAATTGCTATTGAATGGCATGAGAAAAATAAAGAGATGTTTTTCTCTTATTTATAAAGAATTAAGTATATGAATTGCTCAAATAACAACCACTGTTAAATTTGGCAAGATTATTTAAGTGATGAAAAAGAAGAGCATCTCTTTAATGCATTGATTAAAAGTAGTGCTCTTCTTCGATTTACTCATCTCAATAAATTAAAGGGCATTTTTTATTCTTTCTAAGCCTTCTTTGATAATGGCGCGAGGGCAGGCAAGATTAATTCGAATATAGTTATCGCCATTACTCACAAACATATTTCCACCTTCTAATAGAACACCGGTTTTATTAGCAAAATAGAGTGAAAGCTGTTGATTATCGACATTTTTAGGTAAATAATCTGCCAAATTAATCCACGCCAAATAGGTTGAATCAGGTATTTTAAAATTTGCTTTTGGAAAATGAGTCTGAGTAAATTCTTGTACTAATTTAAAATTATCATCAAGGTAATCTCTGAGTGCTTTTAACCATTCATCACATTGTGAATAAGCCGCTTTTGTTGCCACTAAACTTAATGGTGAAATAAAATCATCATAAAGGCGAAGCCACTCTTTTTTTACTTCTTCATTCTTAATAAAGATATGAGACATGAGATTACCGGCAAGATTAAATGTCTTGCTGGGTGCCATACAGGTAATAATTTTCTCATAATCAGGGAAAAGTTTGGCAATAGGGATATGTGTTATGCCGTGACGTAATAAATCACAGTGTATTTCATCTGAAATCATCCAAATATCATTTTCAACACAGAGTTTCCCCATCTTAATTAGTGCTTCTTCAGTCCACACTTTACCGGTTGGGTTTTGAGGATTACATAAAATAAAGAGCTTAATATTAAGTGATTTATCTTTTATTTTGCGTTCCATATCTGCGAAATCAATAGAGTATTCACCCTTTTTTTCTACTAAATCAGAGTAGATCACTTGGCGAGAATTATAATCTCCCGCTTGTTTAAATGGCGTATAAGACGGTGTTTGAATAAGAATACTTTCCTCTTTTTTTATTAATAAAGGTACTAAGCGGTTTAGTGCAGGAATAATGCCTGGTGATAAGACAATTTCACGCGGATCAATTTCCCAATCGTAATGTCTTTGGCACCAATCTTTAAAGATTTGATAATATTCATCATCATACACTTTGGTATAACCTAATATTTTTCTATCAAGGCGTGCTTTAATTGCTTCTAGAATTTCGGGAGGAGTAGAGAAGTCCATATCAGCGACCCACATTCTAATAAATTCATTATCAGCAAAAGCAAATTGTGCATCTTTATCGGTTTTAAAAATATACTGACGCCAGCCATCGTAATTTAAAGCATCGGTATCTTTTCTATCTATAATTTCGTCAAAGTTATATTTCATGGTTAAACCTTAATACGTCTAATTAAATAAATTTTAAGAAAGGGGAAATACAAAGCAGAATGCCCGTAAAGATAATTAAATACAGTGACCCACCTTTATAACGGTGCAATGAAGGTACTTTGTAAACCAAATAAGCAGGGATCAGACAACCTACAATACCGAAAATAGGACTACAGATTGAAGTGAACATTAATACTGGCAGATTAAGAACAATTGCACCCCACGCAATAACGACAGTAAAAATTACGATACATAACGTGAGGATTTTCTGATTAATTTTTTCTGCGGGAATAATACGAGTAAGGGCATTCATGACTAAGCCTTGTACTGCTTCTTTAAAGCCAAGATAAACCCCAAAGAATGCAGTCATTAAAGCAAAGATGTTAAGTGCAACGCCAACAGGAGTGACATATTTAGCCGCATCACCTTCAATAAATTGTGCTGCAATTGCTAATGCAGAAATATTTTGTTCATAAGCCTTAACCGCTTCGTCATGCCCAATAGCAAAGGTAAAAGAAACGGCATAGAAAAAGACAACACAAAATAATGTACCAAAAGAGATGTTCATCGCTCTTAAGGCTTTATAGCGTGCGACTTCAATCGATTTGTTCTTTGCGCGATAAGAAATCACCATTGGGCTAAGCGATTGAATAAAGAGAATAGAGGTTAGTGTAAAAGGTAGGGTAATAATCGCATTTTTAATTAATAGGCTAAAAGGGGGGAATACATCGATATTTTTCGACAGATCCCACATGCTAATCATCATGATACCAAGTGCAAGTACAACCAATAATTTAGATAACACCATAAAGCTTGAGATTTTAAATAATAGCTCTTCACTTCGTGATGCAATTAAAACCAAAAATGAGATAAGAATTAAGCCATAAAATGGATTTTCTGACAGTAATCCTTCTGTTACGCCAAAGGTGTGTAGGTAAGACGCTGTATCATTAGTCAGCGCTGTTGGATAAGCAAAAATCCAAATCACTAACATTAAAAAGTAAAGTAACCCTAAAAACATTCCCCAGTTTTTTCCAAGATAGCCTTCAATGACACTTGGGTAGTCTTTACATTCTTTTGAATCAGCAAGGGTATTAATAAATAAGCGTTGAAAGAGGTACATGGCAGGGTAGCCAATAATAGAAGAGAGTAAAAACACCCATAATCCAATTAAGCCAACTTGTACGGGTAAAAAAACAATACCAGCACCAATTGCCATACCAATACTGATAATTATCCATCCCATATCGGTATTATCAAATCGAGTTAATTTTTTCCATTCTTCTTTTGAGAGAGAGGCCCTATCAACTTTTTGTTCTAATAAGGTCATACATGTAATCCCATGTGAAAGTAAAATTTAGAGTATTTGTTTTGTTAAGTTTATTTTTAGAACATGATTTCTAATCATTTTGTATTAGCTGAATAACGATACTTCGAGAGTAATTTTAGCAATTAGTGTGATTAATTATTTCTCCATATTGGAAGCCAAACGGACTTATTTATTAATAAAATTCGCTAAAATTGAGTAATAAATTAATTATCTTTGATAAAAACGTTAATTTGATTAACGTCACAGAGGGTTGAATAGGATGGATCTTGACAAAATAGATATGGGGATCCTTAAGCTTTTACAAGAAGATGGACGGCTCAATAATGCCGAAATAGCTAAGCAAGTTTTTTTGTCTCCACCTGCTTGTTGGAAGCGATTAAAGACATTAGAAAAAGGGGTGATCAAAAATTATCGAGCCATCATTGATCCTAAGCACTTAGGATTTAATTTTTATGCCTTTATGAATATTACGTTGGATTTGCATTCTGAAGATAATATGGCGCATTTTGAACAAGAAATAATGAAGATTGATAATGTGATTTCTTGCCATAATATTTCAGGACGATATGACTATATATTGCAATTGGTCGTTAAAGATATGGAAGATTTTCACAACGTTTCAATGATGAAAGTACGTGCTATAGGCAATATTAAAGAGATGAACACCAGTTTTAGTATTCGAGAAATAAAACCCTTTAAAGGATTTCCTATTAAATAAAGGTATATCAAAAAATAAGCAATAAAAAAGGCATAGTGAGTAAACTATGCCTTTTCTGATTAAGCGAGAAAGATTATTTCTCAGCTAAGCCTAAACGTTTTTCAAGGTAGTGAATGTTTGTACCACCTTTTTGGAATTGCTCATCATTCATAATGAACTGGTGCAGTTCAATATTGGTTTTTATCCCGTCAATGATAAGTTCTGCCAACGCATTTTTCATGCGAGAAATAGCAATTTCGCGTGTTTCACCATAAGTGATCAATTTACCAATCATTGAATCATAGTGAGGTGGAACAGTATAACCTGCGTAAATATGCGATTCCCAACGTACACCAAATCCACCCGGTGAGTGGAAACGGGTAATTGTTCCTGGGCTTGGTAAGAAGCTTTTTGGATCTTCTGCGTTGATACGACATTCCATAGCATGACCATGAACGTTAACTTGATCTTGTGTTACCGATAACGGTAAGCCAGAAGCAATACGTAACTGTTCTTTAATTAGGTCGATGCCGGTGATCATTTCTGTTACTGGATGTTCAACCTGAATACGGGTATTCATCTCAATAAAGTAAAATTCACCATTTTCATACAGGAATTCGAATGTGCCCGCACCGCGATAGCCGATTTCAATACAGGCGTTCGCACAGCGTTCGCCAATATGTTTACGGATCTCAGGAGTAATGCCCGGTGCTGGTGCTTCTTCAACCACTTTTTGGTGACGGCGTTGCATTGAGCAGTCGCGTTCAGCCAAATAGATAGCATTACCTTGACCATCAGCCATAACTTGAATTTCAATATGGCGTGGATTTTCAAGGTATTTTTCCATGTATACCATGTCGTTGCTAAATGCCGCTTTTGCTTCAGCACGTGTCATTGTAATGGATTGTTCCAGATCTTTTTCAGAGCGAACAACACGCATACCACGTCCACCACCGCCACCAGAGGCTTTGATGATAACGGGATAACCAATACGTTTAGCAATCTCAATATTTTTCGCTGTGTCATTACCTAAAGGACCGTCTGATCCTGGTACACAAGGAACACCTGCTTTTTTCATCGCTTCAATAGCAGAAACTTTGTCACCCATTAGGCGGATGGTTTCAGCTTTTGGTCCGATAAAAATAAAGCCAGAGCGTTCAACTTGCTCTGCGAAATCAGCATTTTCAGATAGGAAACCATATCCTGGATGAATGGCTTGAGCACCACTGATCTCCGCTGCTGCAATAATTGCAGGGATATTGAGGTAACTTTTTGCTGAAGCAGCGGGACCAATACAGATAGTCTCGTCTGCCAGTAGAACGTGTTTTAAATCACGGTCTGCTGTGGAGTGAACGGCAACTGCTTTGATCCCAAGCTCTTTACACGCTCTTAGGATACGCAGTGCTATCTCACCACGGTTGGCAATGAGGATTTTTTCTAGCATGGGCCTGCCTCGTTATTCGATAACAAAGAGTGGAGCGTCAAACTCAACGTTGTCGCCATCTTGGCAAATGATAGATTTAACAACACCTGCTTTATCAGATTCAATCTGGTTCATCATTTTCATTGCTTCAACGATGCACAGAGTATCGCCGACATTGACATGCTGACCGACTTCAACAAATTTTTTGGCTTCAGGGCTTGGTGAGCGGTAGAACGTTCCGACCATTGGTGAACGAACAACGTGACCGCTGATTTCTGGCGTAGCAGCTGGTGTTTCTGGTGCCACAGGTGCAACAGCATTTGCTAACGCAGGTTGAGGTGCCGCAGGTGCCGCAAAATATTGCTGAGGAGCCATTTGACCCTGAAGACCAGCATTACGACTAATACGTACTGATTCTTCACCTTCAGAGATTTCCAGTTCAGAAATGCCAGACTCTTCGACTAGCTCGATCAGTTTTTTAATTTTACGAATATCCATGAGTTGATTCCGTACTCTTTTTTGATGTTTTTTATTAAGACAAGCGGTTGACCGCTGCCTGTAAAGCAAACCGATAACCTTCTGCACCTAATCCACAGATTACGCCTGTTGCGATATCAGAAAGATAAGAATGGTGACGGAAAGGCTCCCGACTGTAGACATTGGACAGGTGAATTTCAATAAATGGAATATTCACCCCTAATAATGCATCACGCAGTGCAACACTGGTATGCGTGAAAGCCGCAGGGTTGATTAATATATAATCGACATTACCCCGAGCTGCATGAATTTTATTTATCAGCTCAAATTCAGCATTAGACTGAAAATGACTGAGTTTCACATTTAATGCCTGAGCATCTGCTGACAAACTTTGAACGATATCATCCAGAGTTAAATGTCCGTAGGTTTCCGGCTCTCTTGTTCCAAGCAGGTTTAAATTCGGACCATTCAGGAGCAAAATATGAAAATTTTCCGACATTATGCTTCTATCTCCGTCAATTCGTCAACGAAATGACAAAATAGCCTGTGCTTTTCATTTTGTCATCTTTTTTTGTATCTGATGTTACGATACATATCACAAAGTCCGACATTATAGACATTTCACAGAAGATAACAGCAAAATACTGGTCTAATCAGGGAGGGCGAGGGGTATTTAGATAAAACGCTAAACGTTTTTACAAGATTGTAAACATAAGAACATAAAATAAATAGGCGATTAAAAAATAATCATAACATCACGTTATTTATTGATGTCACTGGAAATCTGATTTTCTTTGAGATAGAACATCAATATATATCATAAGTGTGATCTGCATCACAAGTTAATCGCTGTTTTTCTCTTTGAGAAGAACATTCTGGCATTAAATAACGTGAATTAATGCCAGAAATAAACAGATCGAATCGGTAAATTATAATTTAACTAAGGTTCTACCTGTTACTTGGTTATCCATAATCATTTGTGCGTAACGAGGCACGTCATCAAGTGTAATTTCTGTCATGGCTTGTTGATAAAAAGTGTCTGGTAACAATTTGAGTAAACGTTGCCAAACATGAGCACGCTTTTCAGCTGGAAAATAGACAGAATCGATGCCTTGTAAACGGACATTACGTAAAATAAACGGCATTACAGTAGTTGGTAGGGAGAAACCACCCGCTAATCCACACGCCGCAACGGTTCCGTTATAGTTTGTTTGCGATAAAATATTGGCAAGAATTTGCCCACCGACGGTATCAATAGCACCCGCCCAGTATTGTTTATCTAAGGCTCGCCCCGCGGGTTCAAATTCTTCTCGAGTAATAATATTTTTAGCGCCGAGTTTGCGCAAATAGTCATGGTTGCTGGCTCTGCCACTTAATGCCGTAACTTGATAACCTAATGTGGTTAATAAACTAATGGCGGTACTTCCCACACCACCACTCGCACCAGTAACAAGGATTTCACCACTTTCAGGCGTTATTCCTCCTTGTTCTAACGCCATAACACAAAGCATTGCTGTAAAGCCGGCGGTTCCGATAATCATGGCATTTTTTAAAGAAAGCCCTTCAGGTACGGCTGTGAGCCAATCCCCTTTTACACCTGCTTTTTGTGCAAGCCCACCCCAGTGATTTTCACCGACACCCCAGCCTGTTAATAAGACATGTTGACCAATATGGAAACGAGGATCTTCGCTGTGATGAACAACACCAGAGAAATCAATACCTGGAACCATCGGAAATTGGCGCAATATTTTGCCTTTCCCAGTGATTGCTAATCCATCTTTATAGTTAAGTGTAGAGTAATGAATATCGACAATAACCTCATGAATAGGTAATGTTTTTTCGTCGATATTTTGTACTTGGGCGTTAAGTTTATCGCTAAGTTGTTCAACGAGTAATGCTTTCATCTTGACCCCTTATCTATTTCTATTTATGTCATGATAAGCGATTTTTTAGATCCCGTCGTGATTGCGCACAATATCTATTGTAATAATGAGACAAATTATCTTTTTTTAGTGTATAAACGGGGTTCTACGTTTATTAGTGCAGAGATTATTCTGAGTTTTATATCTTGGCTATGAGATAACACCTTTAATGTTTTACGATGAGATAAAAATGCGTATTTTCTTTGTTGTTCGAAATAAAGATAATGCGCTGATTTAGGGGATTCAAGGTGGAAATTTTGAGTACTATCTAAGTAGAATTCATTGGGTGAAACACCATTTAATATCAATAGAGTGAATGTTCTTATTCAAATGAATAAATTTTATTTGAACTTGCAGTGAGACTTTTGAGTCACAGTTTGGCAACGAAGTGAGATTTTACTTTATTGATGTATGCGTTGTTTGTATTGTGACATAAGTCAAATATGAACAGCGTAGGATCGAAATTATGCGTTAATCGTTCTAATTAGCCCATTTTTATGCAGTTTTTTTCTGCTCCAATTGGGAAAAGTAACGTAGAATATTGTGCCTTTAAGATTATTTACGTGTCCACTTTAATCTAAGTAGTGAATCGCGCCTTGTCGCTGCTTATTGTGGTTGATAGAGTAGACGGATTTTTCCGTCCCGGCTTGCAGGATTATCCTTTCGTATGTTTAAAAAATTTCGTGGCATGTTTTCCAACGATTTGTCTATTGACTTGGGTACCGCCAATACCCTTATTTATGTCAAAGGGCAGGGTATTGTTCTCGATGAACCCTCCGTTGTCGCTATTCGTCAAGATCGCGCTGGCACATCCAAAAGTGTTGCTGCTGTTGGGCATGAAGCTAAACAGATGTTAGGGCGTACACCTGGGAATATCGCTGCTATCCGTCCCATGAAAGACGGTGTGATTGCTGATTTTTATGTAACCGAAAAAATGCTTCAGCACTTCATAAAACAGGTTCATAACAATAGCTTTATGCGTCCAAGCCCACGGGTACTGGTTTGTGTACCTGTAGGGGCAACTCAAGTTGAACGTAGAGCCATTCGTGAATCTGCGCTCAGTGCGGGAGCTCGTGAAGTCTTCTTAATTGAAGAGCCAATGTCTGCTGCCATTGGTGCGGGTTTACCTGTTTCTGAAGCAACAGGTTCAATGGTTGTTGATATCGGTGGTGGTACAACAGAAGTGGCCGTTATCTCATTAAACGGTGTGGTTTATTCTTCTTCTGTTCGTATTGGGGGAGACCGTTTTGATGAGGCTATCATTAATTATGTACGCCGTAACTACGGTTCATTAATTGGTGAAGCAACGGCAGAGCGTATCAAGCACGATATCGGTTCAGCTTATCCTTCTGATGAAGTGAATGAAATCGAAGTTCGTGGTCGTAACCTTGCTGAAGGTGTGCCTCGTAGCTTTACCTTAAACTCTAATGAAATTCTTGAAGCATTACAGGAACCTTTAACCGGTATTGTAAGTGCTGTGATGGTCGCATTAGAACAATGTCCACCAGAATTGGCGTCTGATATTTCAGAACGCGGTATGGTGTTAACGGGCGGCGGCGCGTTATTACGTAACCTTGACCGTTTATTAATGGAAGAAACAGGAATTCCTGTGATTGTTGCTGAAGATCCACTGACTTGCGTTGCGCGTGGTGGTGGTAAAGCATTAGAAATGATCGATATGCACGGTGGCGATCTGTTTAGCGAAGATTGAGATTAATTCTAACAAGGGAGAATGGATTCCCCCTTGGTGAGAATACTAACACCTGTTTTTTTACTTCTCCGTGTGAGTGATCTTAGAGTTTATGAAGCCAATTTTTAGTCGGGGCCCTTCCCTGCAACTAAGATTAATAATCGCCGTGGTTGTCGCTATCTCTTTATTGATTGCTGATAACCGTATTGGTGCATTTTCTAAAGTCCGCCAGTATCTTGATACTGCTGTTAGCCCCTTCTATTTTCTCGCAAATGGCCCTCGCCGTTTTCTTGATCAAATTTCTGAAACATTTGCAACACGTGAACGTTTACAATTTGAAAATCAAGCCTTGAGAAAAGAGTTGTTAGTTCGCAGTGGAGAAAGCCAGCTATTGGAGCAATTTAAGCAAGAGAATGCTCGTTTACGAGAATTACTTGGTTCACCCCTTCGCCAAAATGAACAAATGACAGTGACACAAGTTCTGTCTGGTAATAGCACGCCCTATCGAGATCAAGTGGTTATAGATAAAGGAACCAATGATGGCGTCTATGAAGGACAACCTGTTATTAGTGATAAAGGTGTCGTGGGTCAAGTTATTGCCGTAAGTGAACTTACCAGCCGAGTACTATTAATTTGTGATACTTCCCATGCATTGCCTGTGCAAGTTTTACGTAATGATATTCGTGTTATTGCCTCTGGTGCAGGATGTTCAGATGATTTATTGCTAGAAGCCTTACCCGCTAATATTGATATTCGGGTGGGGGATGTTTTAGTAACATCAGGACTTGGTGGGCGTTTTCCTGAAGGATATCCTGTTGGCGTTGTCGCCTCCGTTAAAGTGGATAATCAACGTGCTTATTCGGTGATTAATGTACGACCTTCTGCCGAATTACAACGTTTACGCTATTTACTTTTATTATGGAATGCCTCTGATAAAACAGGTGAGCCACCTTTACCTTCTGAGGTTTATCACGCAGCCAATGAGCGCTTAATGCAACTGATGCCTCAAGTTTTACCTAATTATGAGCAAGCAGGTCCTCCGTTGCCTCGTTCTATGTCTCAAGAGCCATTAGAGAATACGAGAGGATCAAACAGTGGAACACCAGTACCACAAACGGCGCCCACACCAACGAATACAACCCCGCAGCCTAGCTCAAGTAGAAATAGGTAGTCATGATGAATCCTTATCAAAGTCGTGGGCGTTGGATTGTTTGGCTCTCTTTTCTTATCGCACTCGTTTTACAAATAATGCCGTGGCCAGAACAATTAGAAATATATCGACCTATTTGGCCCATGTTATTTCTTATTTATTGGATAACGGCAATACCTCATCGTGTAAGTGTAGGAACTGCATTTATATTGGGTATGATTATGGATTTAGTCCAAGGAACAACCTTGGGAGTTAATGCTCTGGCCTATACTTTAGTGAGTTATGTTATTGCCTTTAAATATCAACTTTTTTGTAATTTAGCGCTATGGCAACAAGCGTTAGTGGTGATGTTAAGTGTGGTGGTGGTTGATCTTGCTGTATTTTGGGCAGAATTTTTACTTTCACCGGTGACTTTTCACCCTCAAGTATTCTGGAATAGCCCAGTCAGTGGTATTCTTTGGCCATGGCTTTATTTTTTGCTTCGCAAAGTCCGTCACCAGTTTTCCGTTCACTAAGTTAATTGGCTCATGGCGGTTTTTTTTGCGTTACCGTCATGAGGACATTATCTGTGACCACGATTTACCTTGCTTCCAGCTCACCAAGAAGACGTGAACTTCTCGCGTTATTAGATGTTGAATTTAGTATTATCACACCCGCAATTGATGAAATTTGGCAACAAGGTGAATCCCCCGAAGATTATGTACTTCGCTTAGCAAAAGAAAAATCACAAGAAGGTGTGCGGCAAGCACCCTATGATTATCCTGTTTTAGGCTCTGATACCATAGTGGTTCATGAAGGTAATATTCTTGAAAAACCTCGTAATAAAACTCATGCCGCGAAAATCCTACGTGCACTTTCAGGTGCAACACATCAAGTGATGACCGCAATTGCAGTCTCTGATCGAACGCAGACATTGAGCCAATTAGTCGTTACACACGTCACTTTTAGAAAGATGACAGAGAGTGAGATTAACGCGTATATTGAATCAGAAGAGCCAATGGATAAAGCGGGCGCTTACGGTATTCAAGGAAAAGGAGGCCGTTTTATTCAACGGATTGAGGGGAGTTATCATGCTGTTGTCGGATTGCCTCTTGTTGAAACCGAAGCATTGATTGCTCAATTTTTATCTCTCGCTAATGAGAAGGAGATTTCATGACAGCAGAGCTATTAGTGAATGTGACGCCATCTGAAACTCGTGTTGCTTATATTCGAGGTGGCATACTTCAAGAAATTCATGTCGAACGAGAAGCTAAACGCGGTATCGTCGGAAACATCTACAAAGGTCGGGTGAGTCGTGTATTACCTGGGATGCAAGCTGCATTTATTGACATCGGGCTGGATAAAGCCGCTTTTTTACATGCTTCTGATATTATGCCTCACACTGAATGCATTGCAGGTGAAGAACAAAAGAAATTTAATGTTCGTGATATTGCGCAATTAGTACACCAAGGGCAAGACTTAATAGTACAAGTGGTTAAAGATCCTCTGGGAACAAAAGGTGCGCGCCTTACCACTGATATTACCTTGCCTTCACGTTATTTAGTGTTTATGCCTGGTGCATCTCATGTCGGTGTTTCTCAACGTATTGAAAGTGAAAAAGAACGAGAACGTTTAAAACAATTAGTTGAAGAGTATTGCGATGAAAACGGTGGCTTTATTATTCGTACTGCCGCAGAAGGTGTGGGCGAGCAAGAAATTAAGCAAGATGCTGCTTTTCTTAAACGCTTATGGCATAAAATTATCGAGCGTAAAAAAAGAAACAAAACGCGAATTCAGATTTACGGTGAACTCGCTTTAGCGCAACGTATTTTACGTGATTTTGTCGGTTCTGAATTAGATAGCATACGTGTTGATTCAAACTTAACCTTCAATCAACTACAGGAATTTATTGGTGAGTATATTCCTGAATTAACCGCTAAACTTGAATTGCACCAAGGGAATCAACCTATTTTTGATCTCTATGGCGTTGAAAATGAAATTCAACGCGCCTTAGAGCGTAAAGTTGAATTAAAATCAGGTGGTTATCTGATTATCGATCAAACCGAGGCCATGACCACCATTGATATTAATACAGGTGCCTTTGTTGGGCATCGAAATTTAGAAGAAACTATATTTAATACCAATATTGAAGCTAGCCAAGCGATTGCTCGTCAATTACGGTTACGTAACTTAGGCGGTATCATTATTATTGATTTTATTGATATGAATAATGATGAACATAAACGCAGGGTATTAGCATCACTGGAGCAAGCACTGAGTAAAGACAGAGTAAAAACGACCATTAACGGTTTTTCTCAATTAGGCTTAGTGGAAATGACGCGCAAAAGAACGCGAGAAAGCCTCGAACATGTACTTTGTGATGACTGCCCAGCTTGCCAAGGGCGAGGTACGGTAAAATCAGTTGAAACCGTCTGTTATGAGATTTTACGTGAGATAGTCCGTGTACATAAAACCATTGATGCGGATCGCTTTTTAGTTTATGCCTCTTCTGCCGTTTCTGAGGCATTAAAAGGTGATGAATCTCACGCATTAGCAGAGGTTGAAATTTTTGTGGGTAAACAAGTTAAAGTGCAAACTGAGCTACTCTATAGTCAGGAGCAATTTGATGTGGTGATGATGTAATGGATTCGCCTTCCTAATGAATATGATGGCAGAAAGGAGACAAAAATGAAGCGGCTATCTAAATATCTGTTGATCGTAACAGTTTTTTGCCTCATCGTTTTTGCCTTGGTATTAAGTGGATTTCGCTACTTTCTGCCTCGTTTAGATAATTACCGCCCTGAAATAGAAACGTACTTAACAAAGCAACTCAATAGCCCTGTTTCAATGACAAAAATGAATGGGGAATGGCAAAATTTTGGCCCCGATATTCAAGTAGAAGGGCTACGTATCAATAATAGTGATGTGGATGTCACCGCAGAAAAAGTGACTTTTTCTTTTGATGTTTGGCGCTCATTATTCACTTTTCGCCTTCATTTTCGTGAGCTCACCTTTGAACAGCTATATGTCAATTACCAACGTCCTATTTTTACGGGACAAAGTGGTGATATTAGCTTAACTGAGCCTGATGATATTTCTTCTCTTTTCCTCGAACAGTTTGATCGCTTTAAACTGGTTGAAAGCCGTTTCGTCTTTTTAACACCATCAGGGGATACCAGTACATTACATGTGCCAGAATTAATGTGGTTAAATCAAGGAAATCGACACAGAGCCCAAGGCGAAGTCACCCTTGATACGCCCATTAACCATTATGGTGGATTAAAAGTACGCCTTGATCTCTATACCACGGATGCCGGACTAATTGATAACGGTAACGTCTTTCTTACGGCTGATGACGTTGATATTTCACCTTGGCTTAGCCAGTGGGTAAAAAAGAATAGTGGATTAGGTGAAGCCAAAGCCAGTTTATCGAATTGGATTGAAATTACTCAAGGGCGTATCACTGGTAGTCAGTTACAAATTCATCAGGGTGAAATGGATTGGAGTACTGAGGGTACATCTCATGCGCTAAAAGTTGAAGATTTAATTTTACGAATGAGAAGGCAAGAAAATGGCTGGCTTGCTGATATTCCTTATACCCGAAAAATTACGATGGATGGTGAAGAATGGCCAGATGGCTATTTAGCCGTTCTTTATCAACCGAAAGAAAAACAACATGATGAAGCATGGCGTATTCGCGCTAAAAATATCGAGCTCGACAGACTGTATTCGGTATTACCATTGTTTTCTTTTTTAACCCCTGATTTTGTTCGTCAGTGGCAGTATCGCCAATTTTCTGGTGTGGTTAATGATTTTGCCTTAGATCTCACTCCTGAGCATTTTGAGCAAAGCGCAATTAACCTCTCTTGGGAAAATGTGGGTTGGAAGCGTTGGCAAGAGATCCCTTCAGTACAACATTTCAGTGGGCAACTAAAAGGGAGTCTGCCGCAGGGTGAACTGAGTTTTACCTTAGCAAATAGTGAAATAGACACAGGCGAATTATTTAAAGCACCACTGAATATTGAAAAAGGGAAAGGCGCAATTTATTGGACTTATTCTGGAGATAATTTATCGCTTTGGAGTGAGGGGTTAGATATTCAAGCGACATCAGCATGGGTCGCGGGTGATTTTCGTTATGAGAAACAAGGTGAAGATCAGCGACTTTCTATACTCTCTGGCGTAAGAGTTACCCATGCAGGAGATGCATGGCGTTATCTACCAGAGGAGTACGTTGGCAAAGAACTGACACAATATCTCTCGGAGGCGATTATTGCGGGTAATATCGACAATGGAACTTTTGTTTTCGATGGTAACCCTGCCGATTTCCCTTTTGATAACCATAAAGGAAGATTCCAAGTTTATGCACCTGTTAAACATGCCACCTTTAAATTTGATAGTGAATGGCCCGCATTATTTGATCTCAATATTAATCTAGATTTTAAAAATGATGGTTTATGGATGTCTTCTGAGCAGGCGAAAGTGGGTAAAGCAACCGCCACTAATTTAAGCGCTGTGATTGAGAGTTATCGACAAGAAAAGATCGTCATTAATGCAGCGGTTCAAGCCACAGGTGACGAGCTGAAAGAGTATTTCTTAGATTCTCAAATGGTGAGTATTGGTCATACACTTGAAGAGCTTAAAGTCGCAGGGAAAATTAACGGTACATTGAAATTAGATATTCCTTTTGGCGGTAAAGATGTGGTTGCTTCAGGTGAGATAAATTTAAAAAACAATGATGTCACATTGAATTTTATGGATACCACTTTAAACGGTGTCACAGGGCAATTCCGTTATCATAACGACAAGCTTGAAAGTGACATATTCACCGCTAATTGGTTTGGGCAACCACTCGCCTTTTCATTTAAAAGTCATAATGCTACAGATAATTATCAAGTGGATGTTAGCTTAAAAGGCCAGTGGGATATTCAAAAAATTCAAGGGTTACCTAGCGATATTCAACGCTTATTTAGGGGTGTTTTTCCTTGGAATGGTAGCGTGAATGTTACGATCCCAGAAAAAGGCGATGTTGATTATCAAGTTGATTTAACTGGAAATATTAATGCGTTAATCAGCAAATTGACAGCACCTGAAACACAGGATTTAAAAAATTCACCGCCTATTATAATTTCTGCAATAGGTAACAGCGAAACCTTAACGGTGAATGCAAATGCTGAAAAACAGTGGGAACTTAATAGCCAATGGGCGTTAGGTAAACAACTCCGTTTATTACAAGGTAACCTTGTTTCCTCTTCTGTAAAATTACCTGAATTGAATTCACAACAACGTTTAACGCTTGATCTTAAAGGATTAGACGGTGATAAATGGCTACCAACATTAATGGCTTTTTCATCATTAACGCCCTCTGAAAATAACGTCAGTTTTCCTGATAATGTGCATATCAGTTTACCTGACTTAAATTTTGCTGGGCAAAAATGGAATAACCCACAAACGGAAATTATGCGTGTTGATGAAGGCGTAAAACTCGCTTTTTCAGGCAGTGAATTACGGGGAGATGTGTTTATTCCTACAACGTCAGCACCTTGGCAAGTCAATATTAACTACCTCTATTTTAATGGTGTCGCGTCTTCTCAGGAAGAAAAACCATTAAAAATGGCAAATATTTCTGATCCCAATGCATTAAAATTTTCAGTAAAAAATATTCCGTCTATTGATTTTGAATGTCGAGAATGTTGGGTGAATGGTTTACTTTTAGGGCAAATTCAAGGTTCATTAAAACAAAATAATGGCACGTTATTTTTAACGGACGGTAAATTAGAAAATAGCAGTGGTACGCTTCAGGTTAAAGGTGAATGGTCTGAAGATATGGCTGGAAATAACATCACAACACTAATGGGTAAGCTAAAAGCCGATGAAATTGATGAAATGGCCGCTTACTTTGGGTATATCGTTCCTATTTTACAATCCCCTCTTTCTGCTGATTTTTCATTACAATGGCATAATACGCCGTGGAACTTTGATCTCGCGACCTTAAATGGTGATATCAGATCGACTTTAGGTAAAGGGCGTATAGAAAAAGTCGATGTGGGGCAAGCTGGTAAATTATTGCGTCTTGTGAGTTTTGATGCACTTTTACGTAAATTGCAGTTTGATTTTAGAGATACTTTCAGCGAGCATTTTGAATATGATTCGATTAAAAGTGAAATTACGATTAATCAAGGTATTATGAATGCAGAGAGTGTTCGTGTTGATGGTGTTATTGCTGATATAGCAATAAGTGGGAAAATTAATTTACTTGAACGTAAAATGGACCTACAAGTTGTAGTAACCCCTGAAATTTCAGCTACAGTGGGTGTTGCTACCGCATTTGCTATAAACCCAATTGCAGGTGCTGCAGTGTTTGCGGCATCAAAGGTTCTGGGGCCACTTTGGAGTAAGATTTCAGTTATCCGTTATCATGTGACCGGAACTATGGAACAACCCAAAATTGACGAAGTACTGCGTCAGCTTAAGGAGAATCAGGCGTTATGAAAAAAGTTAATGTCGCACTTTTGCAACTTTGTAGCGGAAAAAATACAAAAAATAATCTGGCGCAAATAGAGCAACAGATTAAGCAATTACCCGATTCAGTAAAGCTGGTACTCACACCTGAAAATGCGTTACTTTTTTCGAACGCTAAAGATTATCATAAACACGCTGAAATTCAGGGTGATGGGCCATTACAAAATGCGATTGCTAAAATGGCTCAGCGCTACAAAGTGTGGATCTTAGTGGGTTCTATGCCATTGATTAGCCGAGACTCCCCTGAACAAATTACTAG
Source organism: Proteus sp. FME41 (assembly GCF_014897315.1). GTDB lineage: Bacteria > Pseudomonadota > Gammaproteobacteria > Enterobacterales > Enterobacteriaceae > Proteus. The sequence continues at coordinate 41,048 of NZ_JABUYL010000015.1, forward strand.
CAGTAGCTTAGTATTTGATGATGAAGGAGTGATCCGTGCTCGTTATGACAAAATCCATATGTTTGATGTCAGTATTGATGATGAGCAAGGCGAATATAATGAGTCTTCTATTTATCAGCGTGGTGAACGTCTAACGGTGGTTGATACCCCTGTGGGTAAGCTAGGTTTAACTATCTGTTACGATTTACGTTTTCCTGGTATTTTCCAAGCATTAAGAGAGAAAGGGGCTGAAATAATCTCTGTGCCTGCCGCTTTTACGCGTTTAACCGGAAAAGCACACTGGGAGCCTTTATTACGTGCACGTGCAATTGAGAATCAGTGTATTATCTTAGCGCCTGCACAAGTGGGTACGCATGATACGCGCCGAACTTGGGGCCATACTATGGCTATTGATGGTTGGGGGAAAGTCTTGAAAAAGAACCCTGATGCCGTTAGTGCGCTAACACTGAATGTTGGTGTCGAGAGTTTACACGGTATGCGTGAACAGATACGGGTTGTGAAACATAATCGTTTTCGCCCAAAACTGACCCACTTAATCAAAAAAGTTAAGGATAAAGAAGAATTATGAGTTTAGCTGTTGTCAGCGAAAGTCTGTTGGAAGCAAACAACCTTAGTTTAGATGATTTAGCATCAACACTAGAGCAGCTTGCACAGCGTCAAATTGATTATGGTGATCTTTATTTTCAATCAAGTTACCACGAAGCTTGGATACTTGATGATCAGATTATTAAAGATGGCTCCTACAATATAGACCAAGGTGTTGGTGTTAGAGCAATTTATGGTGAAAAAACCGGTTTTGCTTATGCCGACCAATTAACGCTTAATGCACTTAATCAAAGTGCGCATGCTGCGCGAAGTATTGTTCAGGCTAAAGGTAATGGTCATATCCATACGTTAGGCGCTATTCAACATTCTCCGCTATACAGCTTAAACGATCCATTACAAAGTCTTTCTCGTGAAGAGAAGATCGCGCTATTACATGAAGTGGATAAAGCCGCTCGTGCCGAAGATAAGCGTGTTAAACAAGTAAATGCATCACTCACCGGCGTTTATGAACATATTTTGGTCGCTGCAACCGACGGTACTTTAGCCGCCGATGTGCGTCCTTTAGTTCGTCTTTCTGTCAGCGTTCTAGTAGAGGAAGACGGCAAACGTGAACGCGGTGCAAGTGGAGGCGGTGGTCGTTTTGGTTATGATTACTTCTTAACAAAAGTAGAGGGCGAAAGCCACGCAATTACGTATGCACGTGAAGCAGTACGAATGGCATTAGTGAATTTATCCGCCATTGCAGCGCCTGCGGGAACAATGCCAGTGGTCTTAGGTGCTGGATGGCCAGGTGTGTTATTACATGAAGCGGTTGGACATGGTTTAGAAGGTGATTTTAATCGCCGTGAAACCTCCGTATTCTCTGGACGTATTGGCGAGAGCGTTACTTCTGAGCTTTGTACTATTGTTGATGATGGTACTATTGAAGGTCGTCGCGGTTCTGTTGCTATCGATGATGAAGGTGTGCCCGGTCAATATAATGTACTCATTGAAAACGGCATCTTAAAAGGCTATATGCAAGATAAGATGAACGCCCGTTTAATGGGAGTGGCACCAACTGGAAATGGTCGCCGTGAGTCTTATGCTCATCTTCCTATGCCTCGTATGACAAACACTTACATGTTAGCAGGCAAATCATCACCTGAAGAGATTATTGCTAGTGTTGAACGTGGTATTTACGCGCCAAACTTTGGTGGTGGTCAGGTTGATATCACATCGGGTAAATTTGTTTTCTCAACCTCAGAAGCTTATTTAATCGAGAATGGTAAAATAACGAAACCAATAAAAGGGGCAACGTTGATTGGTTCAGGTATTGAAGCCATGCAACAAGTCTCTATGGTGGGTAATGATCTGGCTTTAGATAAAGGTGTCGGGGTGTGTGGTAAAGAAGGCCAAAGCCTGCCTGTAGGCGTGGGGCAACCGACCTTGAAGATTGATAAGATCACCGTAGGTGGCACTGCGTAATTATTGCTATCGTTGTTTATATATACTGATTAGACTCCATCTTTTGATGGAGTTTTTTATCTTAACCACAGTAAAGGTGCTCATTTATGGGTAAACGTTTATTACCCGTTATTATCGTAGTCGTTGTTTTATTTGGCGTGCTTTATCAAGGTTTACTTCCTGAAAAAAAAGCGCCTGTAGCTTCATCTTCCACGCCTGTTCCGACCCAACCAAGCAACAACGTCAATCAATCTGCACAAATTTCATTATCTATTGATGAAAAAACACAAGCCAATACAGTGGCTAACTATTTACAACGTCATCAACAGCTACCAGATTTCTATCTCACCAAAAAAGAAGCGAGAGAAAATGGCTGGAATGCAAAAACAGGTAATTTATGTGAAGTGTTACCAGGAAGGGCTATCGGTGGCGATCGCTTTATGAATCGCGAAAAACAGTTACCTGAAGAGGCAAAACGCCAATGGTATGAAGCGGATGTAAATTATCGGTGTGGTCATCGAGGTAGCGACAGATTACTTTATTCAAATGATGGGCTGATTTATGTCACTACGGATCATTACCGCACAATGACGAAGGTTGAACCTTAATGAAACAGGTCATCTTTGATTTTAAAACACTGGCAGATAAAAACGCTTTTTATCACGATTTTGCACTGAAATTTCAGCTAGATGATCATTTTGGTAATAACTTAGATGCCTTATGGGATGTGCTAATGGGCGAAATCGAATTACCCGTGAATATTATTTTTAAGCATCTGCCTCACCATTCTAGTGACTTTCAGCCTTTGGTCGAATTAATGCAAGAAGCACAAAATGAGCTGGGTAAAACTTTACTCTGCTTTAGTTGTGAGCATAAAAATCAAAAGACATTAAATGTAGAGAGTGACACCTGAAAATCGCAGTGGTGATAGATGATTGACACTGCGTTTTCAGGGGGATCAGGTTTTACGCTGACTCTGATAAATCTTTTAAGTATTGAAACAGTAAACGGAATGATTTTGGTGGTTTATTACCTTCTTTCTCTTTTTTAGCATTACGGATAAGTGTACGTAATTGTTGGCGGTCAGCCATTGGGTAAAGAGCAACCACTTCTTCAATCACTTCATTGCCACCTTCAACAAGGCGAATTCGCAGATCTTCTAATTTGTGTAACACTAAGATCTGTTGGTTATGGCGGTTTTTAAGTTTATCAAGCGCTTGGCGGATTGGATCTTCGTCCACATTGCGCAATAATTTTCCAATATATTGAATTTGGCGACGGCGTGCTTCACGCTGTACTTTTTGTGCTAATTGAATAGAGGCTAATAACTTCTCATCTAATGGTATACGCTCTAATTCTTGGGCACTTAATTCAACTAATTCAGTTCCCAATTTTTTGAGCACTTCAGCATCACGTTTAATTTCGCTTTTGCTGACCCAGATGATTTCGTCCTCTTCTTCCTCTTCTGACGATGTATCGTCAAATTCAGGGTTGAGGTAATGCCACTCTTCAGGCTGCTTTGCCATAATAAAAATTCCTGTTGCAGAGTAAGCCGGGAGTGTGATTTGGTGAATGACCAAAAGCCCGACGGGTGATAACATTCATATATCTTCTATTGTAACTGGGAAAATCGCTTGTTGACCACCTGTCAATTGATTTACTTTGCTAAAAATAAGTAAAAAGTGGTGTTCTCCTTAGGAAAATGGTTCTCAATGAATAATACAGATCAGGTAAAACAGCTTGAAGACGCCGTTTCGCTCGCATTAGAGCTGGCGGAAAAAATGTGTGACAGTGCAGAAGTCGCTATTAATAAATCAACAGGCATTAGTGTGAGTACACGTTATGGTGAAGTTGAAAATGTTGAATTTAACAGCGATGGCGCGTTAGGGATTACGGTTTATCAGCAGCAACGTAAAGGCAGCGCCTCTTCTACGGACTTAAGCCCCGATGCAATTAAACGCGCGGTACAAGCGGCTGTGGATATTGCACGTTATACCTCTGTTGACCCTTATGCGGGCCCTGCTGATAAAGCACTATTAGCATTTGATGCGCCTTTCCTTGATCTTTACCATCCTACTGAAGTCACTGCGGATAAAGCGATTGAATTGGCCTCAAGAGCAGAAAGAGCAGCTTTAGACAGTGATAGCCGCATTATCAATACCGAGGGAGGCAGTTTTAATAGCCACAGTGGAACCCGTGTATTTGGTAACAGCCTTGGTTTATTAAAGAGCTATTCATCTTCACGCTATTCTATGTCGAGCTGTGTGATTGCTCGTGATGGTGAAGATATGGAACGCGATTACGCTTATACCATTAGCCGTCGTTTTGATGGACTTGAATCGCCTGAATGGGTAGGGCAAGAGTGTGCGCGTCGGACGCTATCTCGTCTTGCTCCTCGTAAATTACCAACCATGAAAGCACCCGTTATTTTTTCTGCTGATGTTGCGACAGGTATCTTTGGTCATTTAGTGGCTGCAATTAGTGGTAGCATGATTTATCGCGAGTCTTCATGTTTATTAGACAGCTTAGGTAAGCAAATTTTCCCACAATGGCTCAATATTCAAGAGCGTCCTCATTTGATGGGAGGCTTAGCTTCAACCCCTTTTGATAGTGAAGGTGTCCGTACTGTAGATGCTGACATTATTAAAGACGGTGTATTGCAAGAGTGGTTATTAACCACGTATTCAGCAAGAAAATTAGGCCTAAAAAGTAATGGTCACGCTGGTGGCATTCATAACTGGTATATTCCTGGGCAAGGCCTGTCTTTTGATGCGTTATTAAAAGAGATGGGAACTGGACTTGTTGTCACTGAATTAATGGGACAAGGCGTCAGTACAGTAACGGGTGACTATTCCCGAGGTGCTAGTGGTTTTTGGGTGGAAAACGGCGTAATTCAGTATCCTGTGAGTGAAGTCACTATTGCGGGTAATTTAAAAGAGATGTGGGCTAACATTGCCACGATAGCGGATGATATTGAAACACGAAGTAATATTCAGTGTGGATCGTTGTTGTTACCTGAAATGAGTATTGCAGGTGAGTAAACGTTAAAGACTTATCGCAACCTTTAATCTCAGCCCGCAAGGGGCTGAGATATCGCGTTTATCTGTGTGCTTTTCAAACTGATAAGATAAAAATAAGACGCGAACCTTCAGCACTGCTTAACGGTGTAGTTCACCTGCAGCTTCAGGTTGGTATAGAATTTCTAATACTTTAACCTTAGTCTCAAGGCCATTAGGCAGCTTCCAACTGATCTCATCATCAATCGCTAAACCCAGTAGCGCGGCACCCATTGGCGCCATGACTGAAAGCTCAGTGGTGCTGTCTTTTAATGAAGCGGGATACACTAAAGTACGAGTACGTTCTTCATTATTTTTTAAGTCCATAAAACGGACTTTGCTGTTCATTGTGACAATGTTCGCAGGGATATCAGCTGGTGTAACAATGTCAGCACGATCTAATTCTTCATTCAGCGCTTCAGCAATGGGGCTATCTGCAAAGGCCGGTTGCTCTAGCAATGAATCTAAACGTTCAGCATCAAGTTCGTTGATGGTAATTGTTGGCTTTTTCATACCACACTCCAATTTATTCCAATGCAAAACAACACCCCCACGGGTGAGGTGGGGGTGTTGTTAAACTTATATAATAGATAATAGGCGGTTCTGGATAAAAAAGAAAGAGACAGCGATCACAGTCTCTTTCGGGTTATTTAGTTAAGAAATGCTAATCTATTGTTTTCTATTATGATTATTCTTCATCAAACCCAGATTCAAATAATGCAATAATAGCATCAATAGCGTCATTTTCGTCACTGCCTGTCACTTCTATATCAATTTGACTGCCTTGCTCTGAATCTAACATCAGCATGGCAATCACACTATCTGCTTGCGCTTCAACCCCTTCGTTGTTACGTAAAATCACGGTTGATTGAAATGTTTTGACTAAATCAAACAATTTCATTGCAGGCCTTGCATGCATACCAAGCCGATTTTTAATCGCAACTTGTCGATGTTGGGTCATTTGCGTTTTTCTAATGTTCTATGACGTGATTGTACGTTTTTTCCTCTAGAACGGAAATAATCTGCCAGTTGCTCTGCAACATAAACAGAACGGTGTTTCCCACCTGTACAACCAATGGCAACCGTAAGATAGCTACGATTATTGGTTTCTAACATCGGCAACCAGAGTTCAAGATAGCTTCTTGTTTGATAAATAAAGTTATGAACTTCGGTATGTCTATCTAAAAATGCAGCGACAGGGCGATCAAGACCAGTCATTGGACGTAGTTTAGGATCCCAATGTGGGTTTGGTAAGAATCGCACATCAAAAACATAGTCTGCATCAATAGGAATACCATGCTTAAAGCCAAAAGATTCAAAGACCATGGTGAGCTCACGTTCACGTTTACCTAATAAACGGGTACGTAACATTTCTGCGAGCTCATGAACTGACATTTCTGAAGTGTCAATGATGAGGTCAGCACGTGATCGCAATGGCTCAAGCAGATCACTTTCGGTATCAATCGCCACTTCTAATGAAAGGTTTTTGGTCGAAAGCGGGTGTAGACGTCGTGTATCACTATAACGACGAATTAAGGTATTTCTGTCTGCGTCTAAAAATAAGAGTTGTGGAGAATATTCAGCGGGTAAATTTTCCAGCGCTTTTTCGAAGATCTCCGGTGACTCTGGCATATTTCGGACATCAATACTGACTGCGGCAGCAGAAGCATCACGTTCAGCCAGTGTTTTTGCGAGCTCAGGTAAAAGATCAACAGGCAAGTTATCAACACAATAAAATCCCATGTCTTCAAGCGCACGTAAAGCGACTGACTTACCTGAACCAGAGCGTCCGCTGACTATCATCAGCACCATGAGGTAGCTCCCCTATAATTTCCCAGTGATGAATATCATCCCACTGTATGCTATTCGCGTCCTAATAAACCCGTAGGGGATTATTCTGTGATAATCTGATAAAGCTCGTCATCACTTTGTGCGGAGCGTAGTCGGCGACATAAGTTTTTATCTGCCAACTGTTTTGCAATCAAAGACAGTGTGTGTAAATGTTCCTTGCATTGTGTTGCAGGAACGAGTAATGCGAACAACAAATCGACAGGTTGATTATCAATAGCGTCGAAGGCAATAGGTTCGCTTAGGTGAAGAAACACACCAACTACTTTTTCTGTTTCATCACTTTCAATACGTCCATGAGGGATAGCTAATCCTCCCCCAATTCCTGTTGTACCGACTTTTTCACGCGTCAGTAAGGCTTCAAATATCAGTGTTTCAGGTAAATTAAGTGCTTTTGCCGCATTTTCACTGATAATTTCTAACGCGCGCTTTTTGCTCGTGCAATGCACATCATTATGCGTACATGCCAGAGAAAGTACGTCGCTAATATTCATCTTTGTATCGTTGTTCATTGTCTTATTCACTTAGACCAGCAAACCAGATGCCACAAAGTGACATCTGGTTTTTGTTACTGATATTGATTAGGCTTTGGCTTAAACCGAGTCATAAACAACGCAGTAACTTCGCCGATTGTATCCCCATTTCACAATGGGAAATGAATTAATGTTGTCTCAGTTTATCTTTGTGTTTGGTTAATTGACGAGCCAGTTTATCCATTAGTCCATCAATTGCTGCATACATATCGTCTGCTTCTGCAGAGGCATGCAATTCACCGCCATTAACTTGAATAGTCGCTTCCGCGATTTTATTCACTTTCTCGACTTTCAGGATAACCTGAATGTTATTAATTTTGTCAAAGAACTGAGGTAATTTCGCGCTTTTTGCTTTGACGGTGTCACGCAGGGCATCGGTTAGTTCAATATTATGACCAGTGATTTGAAGTTCCATAGTGTCTTCCTTCTCAATTATGCTCAAACCAACTCTTTGCGTTGATTTGAAGGCGGGATGGATAATGACTCTCTATATTTCGCAACAGTACGTCGAGCAACTTGTATACCAAGCTCTGCGAGCATATTTGCCAGTTTACTATCACTTAGTGGTTTCGCTGGATTTTCTGCTGCGATTAGTTTCTTCACTAAAGCCCTGATTGCTGTCGAAGAGGCTTCGCCTCCGCTATCAGTATTCACATGGCTAGAGAAAAAATACTTCAATTCGAAAATTCCTCTTGGGCAATGCAAAAATTTTTGCGTTGTCACTCGAGAAATAGTGGATTCGTGCATTTCAACCTGTTCAGCAATATCAGCTAAAACAAGCGGTTTCATATGCTCGTCACCCCATTCGAAAAATGCCTGCTGTGTGTCAACAATGCAATGAGCGACTTTTAATAATGTCTCATTACGGCTTTCTAAACTTTTTATCAGCCATTTGGCTTCTTGTAAATTGTCACGAATAAACTTTCCATCGCTTTCATTTTGGGTTGATTGGCCCAATGCAGCATAGGTCTCATTTATGCGTAGGCGAGGAATGCTATCTGTATTTAACTCAACTTGCCAGCGTTCACCTGATTTTTTTACCAGTATATCTGGGATAACATACTCTGACTCACCCGTATCAATGCTTAATCCAGGTTTAGGGTCAAGAGACTGAATCATCTCAATAACCGATTTTAGTGTCTCTTCTCGTAACTTTGTTTGACGCATCAATTGGCGAAAGTCGCGATTACCCAGTAATTCTAGGTGTTGGCTAACCACTAACTGCGTTTCTTTAAGATAAGGCGTATCTATGGGAAAAGCAGAAAGTTGAACCAAAAGGCACTCTTTTAGATCACGAGCAGCAACACCAATAGGATCAAAGCGTTGAATACGTTTTAATACGGCTTCAACTTCATCAAGCTCTAACTCATCATCGCCCATTCCAGTCAGGATGTCATCTGTTGTGACAGTTAAATATCCTGTTTCATCTACTGCATCTATAATACTTATCGCGATTGCTCTGTCTGTTTCTGAAAATGGGGTGAGATCAGCCTGCCAGGTTAGATAATCTTGCAATGAAGCCGTTGTTTCACCTTGATACAGTGGAAGTTCATCATCCATATAGTCATTACTGGTGCCAGAAGGAGTACCTGCGGTGTAGATCTCTTCCCATTGCGTATCTAATGGCAGATCGTCAGGCATCTCTTTTTGTTCTAAAGCATCCAGTGTGTCGAACTCTTCAATCTCGTTATCTGTTGTTTTTTCGGTTATCGAATCCGATGGACTATCTGTATTAGACCCTTCTTCTGAAATAGGATCTTGCTGTTCATCTTCTTGTTCGAGAAGAGGGTTAGATTCGAGCGCTTGTTGAATTTCTTGTTGTAATTCAAGCGTAGAAAGTTGCAACAAACGAATAGCCTGTTGTAGCTGTGGCGTCATTGCCAATTGCTGACTGAGACGAAGTTGCAGACTTTGTTTCATAATAATGCGATGAGTCCTTTGCTGTTGTCATCCATGACAGAGTAAAAGTGAATCAAAGATTACAGGCGGAAGCCTTCACCTAAGTAGACACGTTTAACTTGCTCATTTTCAAGAATTTCTTCTGGTGAACCATGAGCAATAAGGTGACCTTGACTCACAATATAGGCTCGTTCACACACATCTAATGTTTCACGAACGTTATGGTCAGTAATCAGAACACCTAATCCATAATCACGTAGATGTTGAATAATTTTCTTAATATCTAATACAGAGATAGGGTCAACACCCGCAAAAGGTTCATCTAATAAAATAAATTTAGGGTTTGCGGCTAATGCGCGTGCAATTTCAACACGGCGACGTTCACCCCCTGATAATGATTGTCCCAAACTGTTACGTAAATGACTGACATTAAACTCTTCTAACAGTTCTTCAGCACGATCTTTTCGCTGTTCTGGTGTTAAATCATGACGGATTTCTAAAATCCCCATGATATTGTCGTAAACGCTTAATCGTCTAAAAATAGAGGCTTCTTGAGGCAGATAGCCTATTCCTTTACGTGCACGTTCATGTAACGGTAGCAGGGTAATATCTTCATCATCAATAGTAATGCTTCCTGCATCGCGAGCAACGATACCAACAACCATATAGAATGTGGTTGTTTTACCTGCACCATTAGGGCCAAGTAAGCCAACAATCTCACCTGAGTTAACATTTAAGCTAACATCACCGACGACGGTGCGTCCTTTGTATGCTTTCGCTAAATTTTCAGCTTTTAACAGCGCCATAAAGTGTTACTTACCTTTGTTGTTAACACCAGGACCTTTCTCTTGCAACTGAGAAGGCAGTAAAACAGTGGTAACTTGCTTACCTTTACCGCTAAATGCTTCCATTTGCTGAGTTGGGACGAGATAAGTGATCTTATCGCCGGTGATATTACTGTCTAATTGTTCAAGATAGGCTTTACCCGTTAAGGTCATTAATTCTTTATCCATTTCATAGGTCATTTTATCACCACGACCTTTGATAGGCTTGCCATCATCTTGTAGCTGATAAAAAGTCACTGGATTACCAAAGGCTTCTATCACAATCTTTTTGGAATCACCCCCAGGGCGAGTGACCACAACTCTATCAGCACGGATATCGATAGATCCTTGTTTGATTACAACATTTTGTGTAAATGTTGTAATATTTTTTTCCAGATCAAGCGACTGTTTTTCTGAGTTGACAACAATCGGTTGTTGAGTGTCATCTTTAAGCGCCATTACAGGTACACTTACTGCTAATAATGTACCGATAATCAGTGTATTACGGATTTTTTGATTCATTAGGGATCTCATAATAGGTGTTTACCTTTTCAATCAGCTCTGCCCGTTTCTCGCGCAGATTGCCTCGCATTTTTAAGCCGACTGATTTCAGTCCGACGCCGATAATAGTCACTTCATCATCTGAGGAAACATCCTGTGTATCCAAATTAGCGATAGCGTTATCTGTGCTTATTCTCTGTAATTGAGAATCATCACTTAGGCTATCAATTTGAACATCACCATAAAGATAGAGCATTTTACTGTTTGTTAGCTTGGCTTTATTGGCGCGTACGGTCCATGTTGCATCCCCTGTCGGCGAATAAGTGGTTAAGACAGGGTTAGTAAACCATGTAAACTTTTGCTGCGAATAGTTTTTGACATCATCAGCAACCAGTTTATATCCCAGTATACCTGTTGGTTCATAAACAAAGGATATCGATGATTTAGATTGATAGGTTGGCTGACCATCATCAACAATCTCACCATCACCGAATTCAGTGTTGTTAGTATAGTTCCAACCAATTAGCGCAAGGGCAATAATGGCGAGAATTAAGGTAAACCAGGATTTTAATTTATTCATTCTGTGTCGTTATACGTTAAATCGAAAGACCTTTAGCTTCATCAAGCTGATCTTGCGCTAAAAGGATTAAATCACATAATTCTCGTACTGCACCACGCCCACCCGCAATGCGAGTGACATAATCAGCACGAGGTGTGAGTAATGGGTGAGCATCAGCAACTACGACAGAAAGCCCTACTTTTTCCATTACGGGCAAATCAATTAGGTCATCACCAATATAAGCTGTTTGTTCAGGTTTAAGGTTTAGTGTATCTAACAGTTGTTGATACGCCAAAAGCTTATTATGCTGACCTTGGTAAAGATATGTAATGCCAAGGGTTTTAGCACGATCTTCTAATAGTGTAGACTGACGACCCGTAATGATAGCAACCTCAATGCCGGATGTAAGCAAACAACGGATGCCATACCCATCCCGCACATTAAAGGCTTTTAGCTCTTCACCATTATTGCCCATGTAAATGAGTCCATCAGACATCACACCATCAACATCACAAATCAGCAATTGGACTTTTTCTGCTTTTTTGATGATTTTCTCACTTACCGCACCATAACAAGTTTCTATCATTGTATTCATTTTTATCCTTGGAACGTTATGACTAGCTTATACAACACCGGCTTGTAATAAATCATGCATATGCAAAACACCTAACAGGATATCACTATCTTGTTCTGTCACTAAGAGCGAGGTGATATGTTTTGCCTGCATTAAATTAAGCGCTTCAACGGCTAAGCAATCAGGACGAATACGAATACCGCCTTTTGTCATCACATCCGAAATTTTGGCGTTATTAAGGTCGATACCTAAATCAAAGATGCGTCGTAAGTCACCGTCAGTAAAGATGCCGTTAATCAGCATACTATCATCGCAAATAACCGTCATACCTAATTTTTTACGGGTAATTTCAACAAGTGCTTCACGCAAGGAGGCGTCTTTGGTAACGCGAGGTATATCGGCGTCTTTATTCATTAAATCGCTTACGTGAAGGAGCAGTTTACGGCCTAGAGCTCCCCCCGGATGAGAAAGTGCAAAATCTTCAGCAGTAAAACCGCGAGCACGTAAAAGTGCAATAGCCAGCGCATCGCCCATGACCAATGTTGCTGTTGTGCTCGTTGTCGGCGCTAATCCTAAAGGGCAGGCTTCTTTGGGGACTTTGATACAAAGATGAATATCAGACGCTTTCCCCATTGTGCTGTGAGGAGTGCGTGTCATACAAATCAGTGTTATCTGTTTACGTTTAAGGACAGGGATCAGGGCGAGGATCTCGCTGGCTTCACCTGAATTTGAAATCGCCAAAACAATATCTTTTTCTGTCACCATGCCTAAATCGCCATGGCTTGCTTCCCCAGGATGAACAAAAAAAGAAGGTGTTCCTGTGCTGGCAAATGTGGCTGCAATTTTATGCCCAATGTGGCCTGACTTTCCCATACCCATCACAATGACTCTGCCTTGGCAGTGAAAAATTTTTTCACAAGCAAGGGTAAAATCATCGTTGATGTATTGTTCTAGCTCAGCTAACCCATCACGTTCAATATGAAGGACTTTTTTTCCTGCTTGCTGAAAATCAAACTCGGTCATTTTTTTGTACCATTTATTTTAGGTTAAGAGAGAATGTGCAACGCACAACACCGTAATATAAACAATAAAGCAAACTAATAAGAATATCCCTTTTCCTCGATTAAGGCGCCGTTTTCGCCCTAAGGAAAAGACAGAAAACAGTAAACTGGCGACACCAAGCACAGCAAAACTAAAATAAAATGCATTGATATTCAAAGTGCTTGGTGAGAGCAATGCGGGCATACCTAACACAAAGGTAAGATTAAAAATATTAGCACCAATAATATTTCCTAACGCTAATTCATTCTCGCGTCTTAGTGCTGCCACAATTGTTGTTGCTAATTCGGGTAGGCTTGTTCCAATCGATAGCAAGGTTAAACCAACAAAAAAGCCACTAAGATGATACTGTTGCATTAAAATAAAGACATTATCTAATATCATTTGAGTCGCAACTGGAATAATCAGTAAGGCAATAACGACCCAAAAAAGAGCAACAGAATTGCGAGGATTAGTTTGCAATTCAAAACGCGTTAAGGTTTCTAAAGGCAGGACATGGCGCTCTTGTGTGAGCGTTTTATGCATTGTTTTTATCATGAGAAAAATAGAGGCAAAGCCAATAAAAAAGAGCAACGTGCCTTCTCTAAGCCCGAGGTTTCCGCTAGAAACAATAATACCGACTAACATGATGACTATAATCATCAAGGGGAGCTCTTTTTTTAGCACCGCGGATTGAATATTCATGGGATAAATCATCGCGCCAATACCTGCGATGAGAAGAAGATTCGTCAGTGTAGAACCAATTGCTGTACCGATAGCGATATCCGGTAAGTTATGAACAGAAGCATCAGCCGAAATAAAAAGCTCAGGTAATGACGTGCCTGTGCCTACAATTAAAATACCGATAACGGCGGGAGGGATTTTTAACGATTGCGCAAAAACGCTCGCACCATAAACTAATCGGTCTGATGCATAAACGAGTAACATCAACCCAAAAATTAAAAGAGACAAAGTAATCAACATGCCATCAGTTTTCCAACAATGAACGAATAAAGAAAGAAAAAACCAATAAGACAGGGCTGATAAAAAAACATATTGTCAAAAGGTTTTACTAATTCACCATATTTTGACTAGCCAAGCACGAAAAGTAAAATCAACCGTGCAATAAATTGCTAAATAGTGGTGATTTCTTTGTAACATAACGAATGACCTGCCAAAATAGCGTAAAAATTCGTTTATGCAGACAGGCTTGAGGATGTTTTATTCATGAACGCACAATCTGACAATCTAATTGAAGTGCGCAATATGAACTTCACCCGCGGTAGCAGGAAGATTTTCTCTGAGATTAATCTTGTTGTACCTAGAGGGAAAGTGACGGCGATTATGGGCCCTTCAGGGATTGGTAAAACAACTTTATTGCGCCTAATGGGAGGACAAATCCTTCCAGATAGTGGTGAAATTTGGTTTGATGGCGACAATATTCCTGCGCTATCACGTTCTGCGTTGTATCACGCAAGAAAGAAAATGAGTATGCTTTTTCAATCAGGCGCACTGTTCACGGATATGAATGTGTTTGAAAATGTGGCATTCCCACTAAGAGAGCATACTAATTTACCTGAAGCACTCATTCGTACAACCGTGATGATGAAACTTGAAGCGGTGGGTTTGCGTGGTGCCGCCAGTTTAATGCCTTCTGAATTATCGGGTGGTATGGCGAGAAGAGCGGCATTAGCAAGAGCCATTGCGCTTGATCCTGAGTTAATTATGTTTGATGAACCTTTTGTTGGGCAAGATCCTATCACGATGGGTGTACTTGTTAAGCTAATTGATGAACTAAATCATGCATTAGGTGTGACGTGCGTTGTGGTTTCTCATGATGTACCTGAAGTGCTAAGTATCGCTGATTATGCCTATATTGTTGCCGAGCAAAAAGTGATTGCTCAAGGCAGTGCAAAAGAATTACAAGATAACCCAAATAGGCAAGTCAGGCAGTTTTTAGATGGTATTGCTGATGGCCCTGTGCCTTTCCGTTTTCCTGCGGGGGATTATCAGGACGACCTATTAGGACGAGGAAATTAGTACGTGGTAAATTTACTAGCTCGTATTGGCGCTAGAGCGTTAGCGATTTTTGCAACATTCGGTAGAGCAGGCATTATGCTCTTTCGAGCATTAGTCGGTAAGCCTGAATTTCGTAAACAGTGGCCTCTTCTAATGAAGCAACTGTATAACGTCGGCGTTCAATCATTATTGATTATCATGGTATCGGGTTTATTTATCGGCATGGTGTTGGGACTGCAAGGTTATCTTGTATTAACAACCTTTAGTGCCGAAGCTAGCCTAGGTATGATGGTCGCACTCTCTTTATTAAGAGAATTAGGCCCTGTGGTGACTGCATTATTATTTGCAGGTCGAGCAGGTTCTGCATTAACAGCAGAAATCGGCTTAATGAAAGCCACAGAACAAATTTCCAGTTTAGAAATGATGGCGGTTGATCCTTTAAGACGTGTGGTTGCCCCACGTTTTTGGGCGGGTTTAATTAGTATGCCATTCCTTTCACTCATTTTTGTTGCCATCGGTATTTGGGGTGGGGCAATTGTTGGGGTAGATTGGAAGGGAATTGATGAAGGCTTTTTCTGGGCATCTATGCAAGGTGCTGTCGAATGGCGACTAGATTTAGTGAATTGTTTTATTAAGAGTGTCGTGTTCGCCATCACCGTCACTTGGATAGCGCTCTTTAACGGGTATGACGCAATCCCAACATCAGAAGGGATTAGCAGAGCAACAACACGTACTGTTGTTCATTCATCGTTAGCCGTATTGGGTTTAGATTTTGTGCTAACAGCACTGATGTTTGGGAACTAAGTCATGCAAAGTAAAAAAATTGAAATTTGGGTTGGTCTATTTGTTTTGATCGCATTAGCTGCTGTTGTTTTCTTATGTCTGAAAGTGGCTGATATTAAAGAAATGGGTAATCAACCGACTTATCGTGTTTATGCCAGTTTTGGTAATATTGGTGGATTAAAAGAGCGCTCTCCAATTAAAATTGGGGGGGTTGTTATTGGTCGTGTCGCATCTATTTCTTTAAAAGAAGAAAATGAGGGTAACTACCGTCCTGAAGTCGCGCTCGATATTCTGAAAATTTATGACCACATTCCAGAAAGTAGCTCGCTATCTATTCGTACCTCAGGTTTATTAGGTGAGCAATTCCTTGCGTTGAATTTAGGTTTTTATGATGAAGAGTTGGGATCTGATCTGCTAAAAGAGGGTGGAACGATCACAAATACCAACTCCGCTATGGTACTAGAGGATTTAATCGGTCAATTCCTTTATAAAACAGGCGATGGTGATGATTCAGCAAAATCTGAATCTAAACCGACAGAAGAACACGCTACATTACCTTAATGATGAATGCTTATACGATGCATTGATACTTTTTAACATGCGTAATAAATGCATCGTATTTATTGAAACCCTATTTCGAGGAGAAGCGAAAATATGTTTAAACGCTTATTAATGGTCACGCTATTCGTGATAACGCCTTTTGCTATGGCGGTAGATAAAACCAATCCTTATGCATTGATGGATGATGCAGCACAAAAGACGTTTACTAAATTAAAAAACGAGCAATCTGAAATTCGTAAGGATCCTGAAGTTTTACGCCAAATTGTTCAACAAGAATTACTGCCTTATGTGCAAATTAAATATGCGGGCGCATTAGTATTAGGGCCTCATTATCGTACTGCAACACCCGCTCAGCGAGATGCGTATTTCATTGCATTTGAAGCCTATCTTGCTCAAGTTTATGGTCAAGCCTTAGCGATGTATGAAGGACAAGAATACCGTATTGAGCCAGCAAAATCGTTTGCAGATAAATCGAATTTAACTATTCGCGTTACCATTATTGATAAAAATGGTCGCCCACCGGTTCGTCTCGATTTCCAATGGCGCAAAAATAGTAAAACGGGTGAATGGCAGGCTTATGACATGATTGCTGAAGGTGTGAGTATGATCACCACAAAGCAAAACGAATGGTCAGATATTTTAAATTCTAAAGGTGTCGAAGGTTTAACTAAACAGTTAGAAATCAGTGCTAAAACACCGATTACGCTTGAAGAGAAAAAATAAAATGTCAGCCTCGTTAAATTGGGAAAAAAAGGGCGATATTCTCTTTTTACAAGGAACGTTAGATCGAGAAACGTTATTGCCAGCTTGGCAACAGCGCAAAGTGTTATTAGCGGATATTAATATCATTGATATTTCTGCATTAGGCCATATCGATTCGACGGGATTGGCGCTATTTGTTCACCTAAAAGCAGAAATGGAAGCACAACATCGTCAATTTATTATTCACGGCGTCAGCGAACGTTTTCAAACCTTAATTACGCTCTATGATCTTGATGAAATTATGAATATTGCTTAATACCAATTTGGCGTAAAGCAATAAAAAAGCCCCCTTCGTGATACTTTTATCATTAAGGGGGTTTTTGATGGTTTAAGAGTAGCGCGGATTCCATTAGGATAGACAACTGATTATTATTTTAACGTTGAGATTGAGCAATTATGGATACAAATGAAATCAAACAAGTATTAATGGATAGCCTGTCTTTAGATGAAGTCATCGTTAATGGTGATGGTAGTCATTTTCAAGTTGTCGTTGTTGGCGCGATGTTTGAGGGAATGAGCAGAGTTAAACAACAACAAACCATTTATGCCCCTTTGATGGAATATATCGCAGATAACCGTATTCACGCTTTGTCTATTAAAGCCTACACACCTGAAGAGTGGAAGAGAGATCGTAAACTTAACGGGCTTTGATTCCAGTAGGTATACAGCGTACAGCAAAATAAAAAAGAGAGTTCTACAGATGGATAAATTTAAAGTACAAGGACCAACCTGTTTATCAGGTGAGGTCACTATATCAGGCGCAAAAAATGCTGCATTACCAATCCTGTTCGCTGCGATCCTTGCCGAAGAGCCAGTAGAATTAACCAATGTTCCTAAGTTAAAAGATATTGATACAACGATTAAATTACTTAATCGCTTAGGCACTAATGTTAAACGTAATGGCTCTGTTTTTGTTGATGCCCGTAATATCAATGAATTTTGTGCGCCTTACGAGTTAGTTAAAACCATGCGTGCTTCAATTTGGGCTTTAGGGCCGTTAGTGGCACGATTTGGTCAAGGTCAGGTTTCTTTACCCGGTGGTTGTGCTATTGGTGCTCGTCCTGTTGATCTTCATATTACAGGTTTAGAGCAATTAGGTGCTGAAATCACACTGGATGAAGGTTATGTCAAAGCACGTGTTGATGGGCGTTTAAAAGGCGCACATATTGTCATGGATAAAGTGAGCGTGGGTGCCACCATCACTATTATGACTGCTGCAGTGTTAGCTGAAGGCAAAACCATTATTGAGAATGCGGCCAGAGAGCCTGAAATCGAAGATACCGCAAACTTCCTCAATACATTAGGTGCCAAAATTAGCGGCGCAGGTACTGATAGCATTACTATTGAAGGCGTAGAACGCCTTGGTGGTGGTACTTATCAAATTTTACCGGATCGTATTGAAACTGGGACTTTCTTAGTGGCAGCCGCTGTTTCTCGTGGTCGTGTTGTTTGTCGTAATGCTAAACCTGACACATTAGATGCTGTACTGGCAAAATTACGTGAAGCAGGAGCAGATATTGACGTGGGTGAAGATTGGATAAGCCTTGATATGCATGGTAAACGCCCTAAAGCAGTAACACTGCGTACTGCGCCACATCCAGGTTTCCCAACGGATATGCAAGCACAATTTAGTCTTCTAAACTTAGTGGCTGAAGGCGCAGGAATGATAACCGAAACGATTTTTGAAAACCGTTTTATGCATATTCCTGAACTTATCCGTATGGGGGCTCACGCTGAAATTGAAAGTAATACGGTGTTATGCCACGGTGTTGAAAAACTGTCAGGTGCACAAGTGATGGCAACAGATTTACGCGCATCCGCTAGTTTAGTGCTAGCAGGCTGTATCGCTGAAGGCACAACCATAGTTGATCGTATCTATCACATAGATCGTGGTTATGAAAATATTGAAGCCAAATTACAAGGATTAGGGGCAAAAATCGAACGTTTGCACTCTAATGACTAATTTATTTTAGTTATCCCTTTTTAACCATTTAAAACCATAGTACTTTTTGGGTGCTATGGTTTTTTTGTGTGTATGGTTTAGAGGTAAGCCTCAATAGAATAGGATAATTCATAAGGTATTTCTTTCGTTGCAAGATACAGTAAGAAAAATAGATCTGTGCTAGATAAATCATCATAAGCTAAAAGGAAGAAACATGTATGCAGGTAACAAGGAAACAAGAGCATCTTATTCGTCAAGCACTTGATAAATGGCAACAATCAGGTGATATTTCTGAACAAGAACATCAGCAACTAGGAAGTACGTTGCAACGCATTCCCTTTGATTGGAAAAGGCTGAGCCGCTATGCATTTTGGATAGCCATTGTGTGTTTAATTATCGCTGCTGGCAGTATTTTTAGTGACAGTGCTTTAGTCTATTATCTAATTAAACTCTTTAGTTTTTCTGAAATTATGCGAGTAATATCGCCAGCGCTTATTGCTTGCGCACTCTATTTTTGGGGATTTAAGCGCCAACGAAAAGAAACACAATGGCATTACAGCACTGAATTTATTCTCTTTTTAGGTGTGATGTTTACGGCTATTTTTCTTTGGCAACTCGGCGAATTGCTGGACACAGGAAGTGGTCATATTGCTCCTCTCTTTTTAATAGGTTGTATGATTTATGGTGTGATTGGTTTTATTAGTCGCTCATCGTTGGTGTGGTTATTTTTCTTATTAATGTTAGGGAATTGGTTTGGCGCTGAAACGGGCTATATGTCGGGCTGGGGTGCTTATTGGTTAGGCATGAATTATCCTATTCGCTTTGTCTTTTTTGGTGCTGCCTTACTGGCAGGGTGCTATTTTTTACAAAACGTATTGGCGCAGCGCCGTTTATTTACCATGACAAAAATAATGGGATTAACTTATCTCTTTATTGCGTTATGGATAATGTCTATTTTTGGTAATTATGATCCGGATACTTGGTATCGTACTTCAAGTGTAAATTTGTTACCTTGGGCACTGTTATTTGGTGTTGTTTCCGTTATTTGTCTCTACCTCAGCCTTAAAACCGATGATGGCATGTTAAGGGGTTTTGGCCTGACATTTCTGGGTATTAACCTTTACACGCGTTTTTTTGAATATTTTTGGGATAGCTTACACAGTGCGATTTTCTTCTTTGTTTTAGCTATTTCATTGATTCTAATTGGACGAAAAGCTGAAAAGATTTGGCATGCTATTGAACATAATTCACTCACGAGTAAAGCGGATAAAAATGAATAAAATTTTGTTTTATTCGTTGTTGTAATAGGAGATTACTTTGATAGAAAAACGCAGTTGTCATCTTCCACTCGAAGTAAGTTGCGTGGCTTGTCATCACTTTGTGTTTAAAGATAAAGATGAGGCTTATTTTGAAATTTGCCCTGTCTGTGGCTGGCAAAATGATGGCATTAAAGAAGGGCAATATAGCAGTTGTAATCGCAGCACATTAGAGGATTACCGTAATACCGAGAGCTTTAAAGAAAATTGCTTACAAGGTGCGACGTTTTATATGAAATCTCCCCATTAGTCGGTAGTAGGAAAATATTGCTAATTAGGGCTCTCTGGTTGATATTCTGAAATAGTGACGTCAACATTGAGCTCATTGCCTTCACGCAATAACGTAACTGGTAACACCGTACCAGGGCGCGTTTCTGCAATATAATCCATCATTTCCATGGCGGAAGTCGCTGGTGCATGATTAATGCTAAGAATAATATCGCCTGTTTTTATTCCTGCTTTATCGGCTGGACTATTTGGGGTGATCCGGAAAATACGTAACCCTTGGATTTGTTTAATATCAGTATTTGATGAGCGAATTTTAGGTAATTCTTTGGCGGTGATACCAATAAAACCACGAATAACACGGCCATCACGAATAAGCTTGTTCATAATTTTTACCGCCAGCTCGGTTGGAATAGCAAAGCCGAGGCCTTCTGCACTGGGGCGATATCCATTATAAGTCCCTGAATCAAACGTCATGGTATTAATACCCACAAGCTCACCTTCTGTATTAATTAGCGCACCACCAGAGTTACCTTCATTAATTGAGGCGTCTGTTTGCAGGAAATTTTGATAGCGTGTTGGGCTTAATCCTACTCGGCCTGTGGCACTGATGATCCCTTGAGTAATTGTCTGTCCAATATTGAATGGATTACCAATAGCCAGTACCACATCACCAACGTGAGATATTCGTTTGCTATTAATGGCGATGGTTGGGAGTTTATCCGCATCAATTTTTAACACAGCGAGGTCGGTTAAAGGATCGGAACCTACTAATAATCCTTCATAAAGATCGCCATTTTGCAGTGCGACAATAATTTGATCCGCATTATTAATCACATGTTGATTCGTCAAAATATAGCCACGTCCGTCCATAATAACGCCCGCACCTAAAGAGGTTAGTTCACGACCTTCTTGAGAAAAGCTTCCCATGGTACTGCTATAAACATTGACGACAGCTGGAGCGGCACGCCGTACAGCCGTGTTATAGCTAAAAGGTGCATTGAGAAAATCACCATTAAGTAGGCGTTCAATAAAAATAGGGCGAATAGAGGGAACTGCAATCAAAAGAATTGCTGCTGTTAAAAGACCAATCAATGTCGATCGCAGTAACTTAGTTAACATAAAAATCCTGTATTTATGTCTGACTGTGAGATTATTTGCGTAGGAGCGATGAGAATAGCATAGTTTAACTTATGAAAGCATCGCTCAACGCATAAAATCCCCTTTTAATCCAATGAGTCTTATCAATAAAGCACATAAAAAAAGCCCTATAATAGAAATTATAGGGCTAAGGAAATCAATAAATTAGATAGATGAAAGTTTACTTCTTAGCGCGGTGTATTACGTAACAGTAGGTAAATTTCATCATTACCACGCTGAATGTTTAATGCAAGAACAGGGGGTTTTGCATCAATGGCTTTACGTAAATCACCGAGTGATGTAATTGGGGTGTTATTTATACCAATAATCAAGTCACCTTTCTGTAAGCCTGACGCAGCAGCTGCTGAGTCTTTCTCTACAGAATCAACAGACACTGCTTTTATTTGTTTATTTAAGTAGTTACTTAATGTGGCACCTTGTAGTGCTGGAGAGAAGTTATCGGCACGTGTTGCATCAGCAGATTGTTTCTCTAACATCACTTTGACATCCATTGGTTTTCCTTGACGGATTAGACCAATTAAAATTTCTTTACCAGGCGGTGTTGTACCCACTTTAGCGCGTAACTCAGCAAAGCTATTGATACGTTTACCATCAACTGAAATTAAAACATCACCCGGCTTGATACCTGCTTTTGCAGCCGATGATTCAGGTAAAACTTCACTAATAAAGGCACCACGTTGTGCATCAATATTAAAGGATTTCGCCAGATCAGAATTCATTTCTGTACCACGAATACCTAAGATGCCACGTTTAACTTCACCATGAGCAATAAGTTGTTGGCTAAGGTCACGGGCCATATTGCTTGGGATCGCAAAACCAATACCAATATTGCCGCCACCTGGTGCTAAAATAGCGGTATTAATCCCAATGAGTTCACCATTTAAGTTAACTAATGCGCCACCAGAGTTACCTCGGTTGATTGAAGCATCAGTTTGAATAAAGTTCTCTAATCCTTCAAGATTTAGACCACTACGACCTAAGGCGGAAATAATACCGGATGTCGCCGTCTGACCTAAACCGAATGGGTTACCGACTGCAACGGCAAAATCACCTACACGTAACTGGTCTGAGTCTGCCATTTTGATCGCTGTTAAATTTGTTGGCTTCTCAATTTGCAGTAAGGCGATATCTGTTTGTGGATCACTACCAATTAATTTTGCGCTAAATTCACGGCCATCATTAATTTGTAGCTGAATGTTATCTGCGCCATCAACAACGTGATTGTTGGTTAATACATAGCCTTTTTGTGCATCAATAATGACGCCGGAGCCTAAACCTTCAAAAGGGCGAATACTTTGTTGTTGTGATGGAAAATTGGGGCCAAAGAAGAATTTGAACTCTTCAGGCACTTGCTGGCTTTGTACTCGTGTTCCTGAAACATGCACACTGACAACCGCAGGTAGCACTTTATCTAGCATAGGTGCAAGGCTTGGGAGTTGTTCTCCTGATGGCATAACCGCAGGCAATGCAGCCATGCTGGTTGCTGGGATAGTTGAGAGTGAAAGTCCGACACTCATTGCTAATGCACTAAGTAATAATTTTCTTTTTTTAGTCAACATGAATTAGAGTCTCTTGATACAGTTATCAAAATAAAAATTTATTGCTCAAAATGAGCGCGATGTCACTAAGACCTGTACTGACAAAGGAAAGTTCATTAAGACATGATGTGCTTTGCTTCCTTTTACATGGATTTACAAGACAAAAGCTATCTTTAAAACCATAGCAAATAATTGTCATTTTATGATATTTAATAGAAAGAAAAACGCCACATAACTGTGGCGTTTTACGATTAACTGTCTTTTTTCTCTGTGGGTCTGAATAACCCAGATGCGCCTTCGGAATAATCACGAGGTGGCATTTTTATTGGAGACTGATCATTTGCTGCTTCTGATTCACTTAATCGGTAATTAAATGGATTATCTTGAGCAGGCATATCAGGCATCAACTCATTAGAGCTTTTTGCCATATGTTGATATAGCTGACGATAATCTTTCGCCATGTTATCTAATAATTCAGCGCTTCTCGCAAAATGGCTAACAAGTTCATTGCGATAAGTATCCAGTTCTTCTTTTTTCGTGTCTAACTCTGCTTTGATAGCATCTTGTTGGCGAAGGGTACCGTTACCGTAACGCATTGCGAGTGCGCCAATAATAAGACCCACAACTAATCCAATCAGTGCGTAAACCCAAACCATGGCAACTCCTTTTCATCTAATAGTGAGGACGATGGATTCTTATAACATCATAACCGCTAAAAGGCATAGGTGGAATAATATCCTTAAGCTTAATATGAAATTCCTGTGTTACGTTGATGTTAAAACGATTCTTAATGCTTATAATAGCGCTATTCGACAGACACAAATTAGTATGTCAAAAAATTAAGGATAAGAGGGCATTCATGACTGTTAGTACGCCGTTATCACTTTATGAAGCCGCATTAACACAGGGCGATTATCAACCTGATGATGTTCAGCGAAAAACTGTTCTCCATCTTCAACAGATATACCATGCATTATTAAAAGAGACTCCACCAGAAAAAAATTCGCTAGCACAACGATTCTTCGAGCGATTTCGCACAAAAAAACAGATTGTTGCACCTGAACGTGGTTTATATATGTGGGGAGGTGTTGGTCGAGGTAAAACATGGTTAATGGACATGTTTTATCAAAGTTTGCCAACAGAGCGAAAACTGCGACTCCACTTTCATCGTTTTATGTTGCGAGTACAAGACGAATTAAAAAATTTACAAGGCCATGAAGATCCTCTAGAAATCGTCGCGGATGGATTTAAAGCACAAACAGACGTGCTTTGTTTTGATGAGTTTTTTGTTTCTGATATTACGGATGCGATGATTTTAGGCACATTACTTGATGCACTATTTGCTAGAGGTATCACCCTCGTGGCGACATCAAATATTCCTCCTGATGCGCTTTATCGTAATGGGTTACAGCGTTCCCGTTTTTTACCTGCAATAGCGCATATCAAACAGCATTGTGACATTTTAAATGTTGATGCAGGTATTGATTATCGTCTAAGAACATTAACGCAAGCGCATCTTTTTTTATCTCCACTCAACGATGAAAATCGTCAGGAGATGGATAGAATTTTCATGCATTTGGCAAGCAGTGAATCACAAGTTGATTGTACTTTAACCATTAATCATCGCCCCATGAAAGTAAAAAAGGTGTCTAATGGTGTGCTCGCTATTAATTTTTCAACCTTGTGTATGGAACCGCGAAGTCAGCTTGATTATATTGAGCTATCTAAGCATTACCACTCCGTTTTGTTATACGAAATGGAACAAATGGGGACATTAAGTGAAGACGCTGCGCGTCGGTTTCTGGCGCTTGTTGATGAGTTTTATGAGCGTAGAGTGAAACTTATTATTAATGCAAATGTAGAAATGAACGAAATTTACCAAGGTGATTTTCTGCGTTTTGAATATCAACGTTGTCTATCTCGTTTACAAGAGATGCAAAGTGAAGAATATTTAGTACAACCTCACCTCGCTTAATCTTTAATTCTTGAAGAAAGTCATCTTTCATTATGGTAGGATGGCGCAGGTTAAGTTGCTCGATATTTTTTTCTATGAGAATAGAAAGCATTAGGCAACTTACAAGCGCTCTGGAAAGGAACAATTCTTCTCTTCAGGTAGCAAGAATTTATCAGTCAAATCAGAAAAAAGTGCTAGATTCGTTTTTTTCGCTGAAATATTGAAAAAGAATTCAATTGTTTTTCAATTATGACTCGATTTTTTTTTCTGACTTCTCTATAATCTTGCGACCCCACGTTGCAGCAAGTTTTTTATTTCCCAAAAAACTCGCATTTTAGAGTCAGCAGTGCTACTCGAAGGGGTAGGTTTGCTGGACACAAGAGTCGTGTGAACCTCAATAGTATTTGAACCGAGCGTTCACCAACGTGTAACTAAACATTGGGTAATTTTCAATAATGAAAACTTTTACAGCTAAACCAGAAACCGTAAAACGCGACTGGTATGTTGTTGATGCAGACGGCAAAACTTTAGGCCGTTTAGCAACTGAAATTGCTAGCCGTTTACGCGGTAAGCACAAAGCGGAATATACTCCGCACGTTGATACTGGTGACTACATCATCGTTTTAAACGCTGAGAAAGTAGCCGTAACAGGTCACAAACGTACTGACAAAGTTTACTACCGTCATACGGGTCACGTAGGTGGTATCAAACAAGCGACTTTCGAAGAGATGATCGCCCGTAGTCCTGAGCGTGTAATCGAAATCGCGGTAAAAGGCATGCTGCCAAAAGGGCCACTGGGTCGTGCGATGTATCGTAAACTGAAAGTTTACGCTGGATCTGAGCACAACCACGCGGCACAACAACCGCAAGTTCTGGACATTTAATCGGGATAATAGGCAATGGCTGATAATCAATACTACGGCACAGGTCGCCGCAAAAGTTCTTCCGCACGTGTCTTCATTAAGCCAGGTAGCGGTAATATCGTAATCAACAAACGTAGCCTAGAAGTTTACTTCGGCCGCGAAACAGCACGTATGGTTGTTCGTCAACCGCTGGAATTAGTTGATATGCTGGGTAAATTAGATTTATACATCACTGTTAAAGGTGGTGGTATTTCTGGTCAAGCTGGCGCGATCCGTCACGGTATCACTCGTGCACTGATGGAATATGATGAGACTCTACGTTCTGATCTGCGTAAAGCTGGTTTCGTTACCCGTGATGCGCGTTCTGTTGAACGTAAGAAAGTGGGTCTGCGTAAAGCACGTCGTCGTCCACAGTTCTCTAAACGTTAATTTGTTATCTTTTAGATATCAATTTGATGTTGAAAACCCGTCTTCACAGGCGGGTTTTTTATTTTTGACTTGTTTATATTTATTGATAATAAAAACATAATGTTGCTAATGCATTAAGACAATAGTCAGTAAAACAAACTTTATGTGAGATAATCTACGTATTAAAAATCCTATTTTTTAGAATTTAACTCTAAAAATATATTTCATACGATATTATAGTCTTACTTTAAAGGTAGTGTGGCATATTGTGTTGAATTATTTGCATAAGCCCCCCTAAGTAACATGAATTCTGGTAGAATAGCCGACTTCGGTATTTTTCTTTCTCTAATTTCACAATGTTGCCGATGGGTGTATCAAAAGTAATACCCATAATTTATTTAAAAGCCATACCAAAATTATTATGACAAAAATGATTGTTGAATGATTATTTTGGTATTACTTGATAATGATATGTGCCGCAAAGACAGGTGAGTTTTTAACCCTGTAGAATAAGATTATCCCGCGATAACACTTTTATACAGGTAGTTACCCAATGCAGTGAATAACGTAGATGCTTATTTAAGTTAACTGCGTTTGTGTGCTTGTCTTTTAGGAATGGGAAATGAAAAATGCATTGTGCTAATTCATTTCTTTAATTGATTAACTTGGAGGTTTTCATGGCTGTCGCTGCCAACAAACGTTCGGTAATGACTTTGTTTTCCGGTCCGACTGATATTTTCAGCCATCAGGTCAGAATTGTCCTAGCGGAGAAAGGTGTCAGTGTTGAAATTGAACAGGTTGAAGCTGGTAATCTTCCACAGGATCTTATCGATCTAAATCCTTACCAAAGTGTGCCGACTTTGGTTGATCGTGAGCTGACTCTGTATGATTCACGCATCATCATGGAATATCTTGATGAACGCTTCCCTCATCCTCCTTTAATGCCAGTTTATCCTGTTGCTCGTGGTAGCAGCCGTTTAATGATGCACCGCATCGAGCATGATTGGTATTCTTTAATGAACACCATCGAGAAAGGAACTGAACAACAAGCCAACGCCGCACGTAAACAGTTAGCCGAAGAGCTACTGGCTATATCACCGGTATTTAAAGAATATCCTTACTTTATGAGTGAAGAATTCAGCTTAGTTGATTGCTACCTTGCACCACTCTTATGGCGTTTGCCTGTATTAGGTGTTGATTTGAGTGGCGCGGGTGCTAAAGATGTACAGATTTATATGCAACGTGTTTTTGAGCGTGATTCTTTCCTCGCCTCATTAACCGAAGCAGAGCGTGAGATGCGCTTACCTTCAAGAGGATAATTAAGTATGGAGATTATGGATATGTCTCCGCGTCGTCCGCATGTATTACGTGCGCATTATGACTGGATCGTTGAAAACGAATTAACACCTCATTTAGTTGTTGATGTTAATATCGACGGTGTTCAAGTCCCAATGGAATATGCGCATGACGGTCAAATTGTACTAAATATTTCCTCCCGTGCAGTTGATAACTTAGAGTTAACGTTGCATCAGGTTTTATTTAGTGCGAGCTTTGGTGGCATACCTCGTAAAGTACGAGTGCCTATGGCTGCTGTTATGGCTATTTATGCGAGAGAAAACGGTGCGGGAATGATGTTTGAGCCAGAACCTGCTTATGAATCTGGCTCGTCATTAGCGTTTGCAGAAGATGAAAGTGAAGAGAGCACGTTAACGCCCGTTAATGAAGGCTTATCGTTAGTCACTGATGAAGCCGTAGAGGCAGATACACCTTCACCTGATGATGATCCTGAGCCACCTCGTCCAATAGGTCGCCCATCACTGCGTGTTGTGAAATAAAGGTTACCTTAGTCTCACACTATTAATTAGAAAACCCAGTTTATTGTGAACTGGGTTTTTTTATGCGCAAAAAAACGCGCTATATTGCTATAGCGCGTCTTGTTGTTTTACTGAATAGATATTATTTCAGCAATTCTTCTAAACAACCAGTGTAAAGATTAACTGCAGTCATTAATTGTTTTTCATCGAAATCAAAGCCTGCTTGGTGGTGGCCTGCGGTTCTATCAGCACCAACAACGAAGTACAGTGACTTACCACCACAACGTTGTACACGTTTTGCCAATACTGTCGCATCTTCACTTCCGCCGAATGGGCGAGTTGCAACAGCCGTTAACTCAGCATGCTTGCCAACCACTTTAGTCATTACATCAATCAGTTCTTGGTCATTAGTTAGGTCAACGGCTTCACCCATAATTTCGCTTTCCATTTCTAATTGGAAGCTATGTGCTGCACCTTCAGCCATACGTACTGCATTTGCAGCCATAAAGCTGTTGATTTCTTCATTCTCACCACGTACTTCAATTTGCATTTCAGCGTTAGCTGGGGTGACGTTACGGCCTTCGCCTGCTTTTAATACACCGATATTGATACGTGACATTCCTTTACCGTGGCGAGAAATACCCAGCATTTGCGTTGCCGCATGGCAAGCACCGGCTAATGCATTACGGCCTAATTCTGGTTCTGCACCTGCGTGAGAGGGCGCACCTTTAAAACGGAAGTCATATTTAGTGGTACATAAGAAATGTGTTGGATTGATAACAATTTCACCACTGTTTGCAATAAAGCCTAAGTGAGCACCTAAGAAGTAATCGGCGTCATCTGCAATACCACTTTCAGCCATTGCGCGAGCGCCACGTACACCTTCTTCTGCTGGTTGGAATAAAATTTTAACTTTACCAACCACTTTATCTTTATTTTCAACGAGCCAATGAGCAACACCTAAACCGATAGAGATGTGTCCATCGTGACCACAAGCGTGCATTTCGCCAGCGTGGCAAGAAGCAAAGTTCTCTGCATGAGGACGGTGTTTGGTTTCTGTAGCTTCGTTAACACCGACACAGTCGATATCAAAACGCAGTGCTACGGTTGGGCCTGCTTTACCACTGTCAAAGATAGCCACACAGCCTGTTAGCTCTTTCATTTCATCAAGCAGTGCTTCATCAACTTTATGCTCTCTTGCAACAGCAAGGCCTTTATCAACCACTTGGCGACGACGACCAAAAGCAAACTCTTGGTTGATAACGTCTGGACCTACTTTAACGTCTAAACCTAAGCTACGTAATTCTTTGACGATTTTTGCTGTGGTTAAAAATTCTGACCAACCAATTTCTGGATATTGGTGAAACTCACGACGCCATTTAATTAATTTTTCTAGTGTAATTGCTGACATATTCATTTCTCCACTTATAACATGAATAACGCAACAGCGATGACGCCGATAATCATACCTGGTGCAGTACGTTTTGCGATTTCCATAGGGTTAACATTTGCAAGACCAGCACAAACAATCGCAGCACCTGCAAGTGGTGACATAGTACGGCCTAATGCGCCTGATAATGCCGCAGCCATACCCATGTCTGGGATTTCATAACCGAATTGTGCAGCATGAGGTGTCACTGTTTCGTTGAATGCAAATGCTGCTGCGTCACCAGAACCTGTGATGATCCCCATTAAGAATGGCCCTAAAGTACCACCCCAGCGAGCAAATTCAGGTGAGTGAGTTAAGAAATTGATGAACGCATCGATTAAACCTGATGCTTTCAGACCTGCTGCGAATACTGCAGCTGCAATGATGATACCTAACACGTCACCATAAGCATTACCCATACCTTTAAAGAACTCTTTCGTAATTTGGGCAGGGTTAGTTAATGTGATGAACAGTGCATAGATAGACCCAATTAACATAGCCGCAGGCACTGACAGTTTAAAAGTACTGAAAGTTTCAAAGAAAGGCAGAATTAACAGGATTAATGGGATAAAAGGCGCTGTTGCGTATAAGTAATTAGGGCGAATAGCTTCAGGTGTGGTTTGTCCTGATGATGCGTCACCGGCTGCAACTGCCACTTTGTACTCTTTTTTAACTAAAGCAACAACCGCCAGTGAAACTGCGGCAATACCTCCTGCCATTAAGCTATATGGGCTATGGCGAGCAATTAAATCAACCACTTCCATATTAGCCATGTTAGCAACGAAGGCGTTATGTGACATACCTGGGCTTAACATTGAGCCGATAGTACCACATAACACGGCACCCCCAGCGATAGCAGGGTGAATACGAGCAGCAATTAATAATGGAATTAACGTTGCGCCTACCGCCGCCGCACAACCTGCAGCTGATGGGATCGCAATGTTAATGAAATAGGTCACGATAACCGTTGCAGGAATAAGGAAGAAGCCAAGACGAGTCATGACTTTTGATAAAACATGGACCAGATGCATATCGCATTTGGTGTATTTCATAACATAAGCAAAACCCATACTCGCACAGATTGCTTGAATTAATGATGAAGACACCATGCGCTCACTAAATGCGGTAAACGCATCTAATGGGGTTAAGCTTAAAATACAGAGTAATAAGCCCGCACCGATTAGCACCATTCGGGTTTCATATTTTTTTATTAGCAAATAGACAGTTACAATAATAACGGCTACTGCTATCAGTTGCATCACCATAGTGATCCCCTAGTTAATTATGACAAAACTATTAATTATGAAAACGAACCTAACATCAATAAATTATATTTTTCTGTAAAGTTATTAGGTGACTCCATTATGAAGTTGGTGGATTGACAATATTTGATTGTTATCAAATTTAATAGCCGAAATAAAATCTATTTTTTTAGACTGTGATGTTATTAACAATTGCTGTAAAACAATTATCATTAAAAGATGACGGAAAGGTTAAATAAAAAGAGATAAAGTAAAAAATACGAAAACAAATTATATTTACTATAGGTTAAGAGTGTTATTTTGATACAAAAAAGAATATCTCTTTTATTAAAATATTATTCAATAAATTATATTAAATGGTAATGAGAATGATTATTTTATGAGGTATCTAGATGATCCTTAAATATTATTTATTTATAGTAAATAAAGGTGAAGAGAATTATCCCACTTAAATTAAATGGGATAATTAACAAGAGAAATGGTTATTTTTAATCGTGAAAATAAGTCATATTTAACAGGATAAATATCGTAAAATGCCTTCTGCAGCCTCTCTTCCTTCCGCTATTGCTGTCACAACAAGATCAGAACCTCTTACGATATCACCACCAGCAAATACTTTAGGGTTTGTTGTTTGATTTGATATTTCAGGGTTATCTGAAATAATAATTCGCCCTGAAGGTGCATATTCAATATTATTTTCATCTAACCACGGATAATGAGCCGGTTTAAAGCCAAATGCGAGAATAACTGCATCAGCAGGTAATTCGTGTTCACTGCCTTCAATAGGAATTAATGTTTTATCATTTTGAGTTTTAATAACACGAATACTCACAACCTTATTTTGATTATCGACTTCAATATCCAGAGGTTGAAGGTTAAATAAAAATTCGCCCCCTTCTTCTTTGGCATTTTTCACTTCACGTTTTGAACCTGGCATATTGCTTTCATCGCGACGATAAACACAAGTAACTTTATTTGCACCTTGTCGAATGGCTGTACGGACACAGTCCATTGCCGTATCACCACCGCCTAATACCATGACATTTTTATCTTTAAGATCAATATAAGGTGTTTGGGGATCTTCGTTATACCCCATTAAATAACGAGTGTTGCCTATTAAATAAGGCAGAGCACTATAAACGCCATTTGCACTTTCATGGGTAAAATGGCCACGGAGACTGTGATAGGTGCCTAACCCAAGAAAAACAGCATCATATTGTGTTATCAGGGCATCTAGAGCGATATCTTTGCCTATTTCAGTATTAAGACAAAACTCAATGCCCATTTCACTAAATAATTCTCGACGTCGCACCATAAGTGATTTTTCGAGTTTAAAAGAGGGGATCCCAAACGTAAGTAAACCGCCAATTTCAGGATGTTTATCATAAACAACAGGTTTAACACCTTGTCGAATAAGGACATCAGCACAAGCAAGGCCAGCAGGGCCTGCACCAATAATGGCGACTTTTTTATCTATCATCGTGACATGAGAAAGGTCAGGACGCCATCCCTGAGCTAACGCGGTGTCATTGATGTAACGTTCAATATTACCAATAGTGACAGCACCAAAATCATCATTGAGTGTACAGGCTCCTTCACAAAGCCTATCTTGGGGGCAAACACGACCACAAATTTCAGGCAAGCTGTTAGTTTGATGAGAAAGCTCAGCGGCTTCAATAATGCGCCCTTCATTTGCTAGCTTTAGCCAGTTAGGGATGTAATTATGAACCGGACATTTCCATTCACAATATGGATTACCACAACCTAAACAGCGATCCGCTTGTGCTGAGGCTTGTTGCGATGAAAAGGCTTCGTAAATTTCGACAAATTCAATTTTACGGATAGCTAGAGGCTTTTTCGTCGGCTCAATACGATTTAAGTCGATAAACTGATACACATTCTGACTCATAATATTCTCCTATTGTGCCTGAACGCGTAATTCAGCGGATGAGCGACGGGGATGACCTAGCAATGCATTGACATCACTGGATTTAGGTTTGACCAATTTAAAGTGTTGTGACCAATATTCCCACTGAGAAAGTAACATTTCACCTTGTTGGGAGCCCGTTAATCTTACGTGATCTGCAATCATGCCTCGTAAATGTTCGGCTAGAATAGCAAAAGAGGTTACGGGAAGTAATTCAATCGATGAAGTATTGATACGTTGTGATAGTGTTGAATCTTCATCTAACAGATAGGCAAATCCCCCCGTCATTCCTGCGCCAAAGTTAATGCCTGTTTTACCCAGAATACAGACAATACCGCCCGTCATATATTCACAGCCGTTATCGCCGACACCTTCAACAACTGCAATCGCACCTGAGTTTCTGACGGCAAAACGTTCACCTGCTAAACCTGAAGCATACAGTTTTCCGCCTGTGGCACCATAAAGGCAAGTATTACCCATAATCGTAGCATGATGATTTTTAAAGGCGGAGCCAACTGGAGGGGAAATAACGATACATCCCCCAGCCATGCCTTTGCCGACATAGTCATTAGCGTCCCCTACTAAGGTTAATTCGACACCTTGCGCATTCCATACACCAAAGCTTTGACCTGCGGTGCCTGTAAAATAAAGTTTAATAGGGGTTGCAGATAAGCCATGATCGCCATATTTTTTGGCGATCATGCCTGATAATGTTGCGCCTACAGAGCGGTCTGTATTACGAATATTAAAATAGTATGATTGGCTTTTTTGTTGTTCAATTGCATCGTTAATTTGGGCAACAATACGCTGATTTAACTCGCCTTTATCATAAGTATGATTATTTTCCTGACAATAAAGGGCATTGCCTGATGGTGAAGTTGCTGTTTCTAACAATCCACCTAAAGAGAGTTTTTGCTGTTTACTCGTCACACCGTCTAAACAAGTAAGTAAATCAGTGCGACCGATCAAATCCGTGATTTTTCGTACTCCGAGTAACGCCATTAATTCGCGAGTTTCTTGCGCAATAAAACGGAAGTAGTTAATAACACGTTCTGGTAATCCGTGATAATGGTTACGACGAAGTGTTTCATCTTGGGTTGCAACACCCATTGCGCAATTATTTAAATGACAAATACGCAGGTATTTACACCCTAATGCCACCATGGGTCCAGTACCAAATCCAAAACTCTCTGCACCTAAAATCGCTGCTTTAATAATATCGAGACCTGTTTTTAATCCACCATCGACTTGCAAACGAATTTTATGGCGTAAATTATTTGCCACTAACGCTTGTTGAGTTTCAACTAAGCCTAATTCCCAAGGGCTACCGGCATATTTTACGGAAGTTAAAGGGCTTGCACCTGTGCCGCCGTCATAACCCGCAATAGTGATCAAGTCCGCATAAGCTTTAGCAACACCCGTAGCAATAGTACCCACACCAGGCTCTGATACTAGTTTTACAGAAATCAGTGCAGTGGGATTGATCTGTTTTAAGTCAAAAATAAGCTGAGCTAAATCTTCAATAGAGTAGATATCATGATGAGGTGGCGGTGATATTAGAGTGACACCGGGTACGGCATAGCGCAGTTGTGCAATATAAGGTGTTACTTTATCACCAGGCAGTTGTCCTCCTTCACCGGGTTTTGCGCCTTGCGCCACTTTAATTTGCAAAACATCCGCACTCATTAAATAAGAGGGGGTTACACCAAAACGGCCTGATGCAATCTGTTTAATTCGAGAGACTTTATTGGTGCCGTAGCGGGCAGGATCTTCGCCTCCTTCTCCTGAATTTGAAAATCCCCCTAAGGTATTCATGGCTTCAGCAAGTGCTTCATGGGCTTCTTGGCTTAACGCGCCAATTGACATGGCGGCGGTATCAAAACGTTTAAATAATTCGGTTTCAGGCTCGACTTCTTCAATTGAGATGGCTGCTGTCTTGTTATTAAGCACTAACATATCGCGCAATGTTGTTATTGGGCGTTGTTGCACAAGGCTTGCATAGTGTTGATAGTCTGCATATTCCCCGCTATTTACGGCTTTTTGTAATGCTTGAACGACATCTGGATTGTAGGCGTGATACTCCCCTTTATGGGCATATTTTAATACCCCTCCCGCCTCTAAAGGATAACGAGTTAACCAAGCTCGCTTTGATAGATTAAATAAATCATGCTCAAAATCGCTAAAATCAGCACCATTAATTCGATTATCAACACCTGAAAAACAGAGCTCGACAACGTTATCGTTTAATCCGACTGCTTCAAAAAGCTGAGAACAACGGTAAGACGCGACAGTTGAAATACCCATTTTGGACATAATTTTATACAGTCCTTTATTTATGCCATTACGGTAATTCAACATCACTTGAGCATAAGAGCCTTGCAGTATTTTTTTATCAACACGTTGAGCCAACGATTCATAAGCAAGATAAGGATAAATAGCCGTAGCACCAAATCCGAGCAGCACGGCGAAATGATGTGGATCACGGGCACTGGCCGTTTCGACAATAATATTGGCGTCACAACGTAAATTATTATCCACCAACGCTTTTTGCACTGCACCCACCGCCATAGGGGCAGGAATAGGTAGGCGTGCTTGAGTGATATTTCTGTCTGATAAAATCAGTAAAACAGCACCATTGCGGACTTCCTGTTGCGCTTTTACACATAATTGGCGCAGGGCTGTTTCTAGGTTACATTCTTTGGGTTGATATGTGATATCAAGATGAATAGCTTGGTAATAAGGACTTTCTTGATTAATGAGTTGTTGAAAATCGCTATAAAGCAATATCGGGGATTTAAAACTAAGTCGATGCGCTTGGCCTTCTGCTTCACAAAACACATTCATTTCACGCCCGATGCACGTTGCTAACGACATAACATGTGCTTCTCTTAATGAATCGATAGGCGGGTTAGTGACTTGCGCAAATTTTTGTCTGAAATAGTCATAAATAAGGCGAGGGCGTTGAGAAAGTACAGCAAATGGGGTGTCATCGCCCATAGAGCCAGTCGCTTCTTGCCCATTTTCTGCAAGCACATGCAAAATGCTTTCAAGCTCTTCTTGGCTATAGGCAAATTGTTTTTGATAAGTAGCTAATAAGGTGTCATCAAAGGCGCGTTGTCCTGTGGCTTGCTGCTCTGGCAACTCTTCAAACGGTGTTAAGCGTTTGACATTGCGCTCTAGCCATAGTTTATAAGGATGGCGTCTTTTTAAATCCTCATCGGTTTCGGCAGAGTGGAGAATACGTCCATGATGAGTATCGATAACCATTAGCTCACCAGGGCCAACACGCCCTTTTTCTAGCACTTCATCAGGCTGATAATCCCAAATGCCAATTTCAGAAGCACAAGTGATGATGTTATCTGTGGTGATAACGTAGCGAGCAGGACGTAAACCGTTTCTATCTAGCGTACACGCAGCATAACGACCATCTGATAACACAATACCTGCGGGACCATCCCAAGGCTCCATATGCATTGAGTTAAAATCAAAAAATGCCCGTAAGTCATCATCCATCTGTGGATTATTTTGCCATGCTGGTGGCACTAACAATCGCATTGCACGAACAATATCCATACCGCCATTAAGAAACAGCTCTAGCATATTGTCGAGTGAACTTGAATCTGAGCCACTTTCATTCACAAAAGGGGCGGCACTTTGTAGATCCGGAATAAGAGGCGTATGGAATTTATAGGCACGAGCTCTAGCCCATTGGCGATTGCCGGTAATGGTATTAATTTCACCGTTATGCGCTAAATAACGAAAAGGTTGTGCAAGAGGCCATCTGGGAGTGGTGTTAGTTGAAAAACGCTGGTGGAACAAACAAATTGAAGATTCCATGCGTAGATCAGCGAGATCGGTAAAAAAGCGTGGCAGATCGATTGCCATACAAAGGCCTTTATAAACCGTTACTAAATTAGAAAGGCTGCAAATATAAAAATCGCTGTCAGTAATGCGTTTCTCAATACGTCTACGGGCAACAAAGAGTCGTCGTTCAATATCATTAATCCGCCAACCTGCAGGGGCATTAATAAAAACTTGTTCAATTAAAGGGAGAGAGGAAAGGGCAATACTGCCTAGAATGTCTGTGTTAATCGGCACTTTACGCCATCCGACAATAGAAAGTGTTTCACGTTGCAGTTCTTCTTCAACAATATGGCGACATCGTGTGGCAATATTTAGGTTTTGGCTTAAAAACAGCATACCCACGGCGTAATTTTTCGTTAAATGCCAGCCATTTTCTTGCGCAACTAATTGAAAGAATCGCTCTGGTTTTTGTAAGAGTAATCCGCAACCATCACCCGTCTTACCATCAGAAAGAATAGCGCCACGATGTTGCATTCTGGCAAGGCCATGGATAGCATTTCTGACAATTTTATGGCTGGCTTGTCCTTCAATATGCGCGATTAACCCAAACCCACAATTGTCTTTTTCTTGTGTTTTTTGATAGAGCATTTTTTGCTTCCTACTTAGTTTACTGGGCACCTCAAAACAGAGCGCAAAAGGAACGTTTTGGCTCAAGGTATGTAGGTAAATTTATGGGTGCTCATTGGGTGATGTTGTGTTTGCCTAGCTTGGTGTGTTTTTTATATTGCTATGCAATGCCTTTTCAACTTATCGATAAATAAAAAAGAGGTCAATGTGTGAGGATATTTGACTGAGATAAATAAGATAAGAAATTTTTTATTTTAATTTATTGATTAATAACTTAATTATTCTATTTTAAAATAGAGTAAGGTCATTTTTTTAATGTGAGCTATATCACTTTATTTAAGTCATTTCGCTTTATCACATCCTTTAATGACAAGATTGGGTAGTGAGTTGTTCTGATGATTATGGTGAATTCAGTTTTTTGTTGTTTTTATACATTTTGTATAAAAAAAGACAAATTGCATTTTTTATAATAACGTCTATTTATCGTTGATATCGCTATCGTTTATGTCACTAGGTTTTATATTATTTTTATAAATACATATATCCGAGATGTCCTTGTTGAGAGAAAATAAACGCTTAAATCAAGTAAAATAATAAGAAATAACCTCTCTAAATACGATTTCTGAATGTTCGCCACTGCGCCAATTCATTTTTGGGTTATCATTCCATAGATTCAATATATTGGAGTTTTCAATGAAATTGCTCAAAGGGCTTGCCCAATACTACGTTGACTTAATGATGAGGCTAGGGCTGATCCGCTTCTCATTGTTGTTAGCTTCTGCATTAGTTGTTTTAGCGATGGTTGTTCAAATGGCCGTGACATTCTTGCTTGCAGGTGATGTCACCAGTATTGACCTTGTTCGCTCTATTTTCTTTGGGTTGATTATTACACCTTGGGCTGTCTATTTTCTTTCTGTTGTGGTTGAACAACTAGAAGAATCACGACGTCGTTTATCTCGTATGGTGGATAAACTCGGTGTGATGCGGCAACGAGACTTAGAGCTTAACTCTCAATTAAAAGAGAATATTGAGCAATTAAACTTGGAAATTCAAGAGCGTGAAAAAGTTGAAAAAGCGCACCTTGAACTGTTAGAAAAACTTAAAAGTGAAATGAAGCGTCGTGAATTGACGCAAATAGAACTTGAACAGCAATCTTCACTGTTGCGTTCATTCCTCGATGCCTCTCCTGATTTAGTTTATTACCGTAATGAAGATAATGAATTTTCAGGATGTAACCGCGCGACAGAATTACTGACAGGTAAAAGTGAGAAGCAACTCATTGGTTTAACGCCACTTGATGTGTACGACGAAGATATTGCGATAAAAGTAATGGAAACCGATGAAAAAGTCTTCCGCCACAATGTTTCGCTGACTTACGAGCAATGGTTAGTCTATCCAGATGGTCGTAAAGCCTGTTTTGAATTACGTAAAGTGCCTTTTTATGATCGCATTGGCAAACGTCATGGCCTCATGGGCTTTGGGCGTGACATTACAGAGCGTAAGCGCTATCAAGACGCGTTAGAGAATGCTAGCCGTGATAAAACCACCTTTATCTCAACAATAAGCCATGAGTTGCGTACACCGCTTAATGGCATTGTGGGATTAAGTCGTATTTTATTGGATACCGAACTTTCACCAGAGCAACTGAATTATTTAAAAACAATCCATGTGAGTGCCATTACGTTAGGTAATATTTTTAACGACGTGATTGAAATGGACAAAATTGAGCGTAGAAAAATTCAGTTAGATAACCAGCCTATTGACCTGACAGAATTTATTTCTGATTTAGAAAATCTTTATGGGTTACTAGCTCAGCCAAAAGGATTGAAGTTCACACTAGATGCAGAAGAAACTTTACCGCACAAAATTACCACTGATGGAACACGTTTACGTCAGATTTTATGGAATCTGATTGGTAATGCGGTGAAATTTACGCAAGAAGGTGAAATTAAAGTCCGTATTTGGCAAGAGTCCCCAGACAAGTTGTTCTTTGAAGTGAAAGACAGCGGCATTGGTATTCCTAAAAGTGAGCTTGAGAAGATTTTCGCCATGTACTATCAAGTAAACGATAGTCAAGGTGGCCGTTCTGCTACAGGAACAGGTATTGGACTTGCCGTCTCAAAACGCCTAGCACAGCATATGGGCGGTGATATTCATGTCGAGAGTGAGTTAGGTCAGGGGTCTGTCTTTACGCTCTCTATCGTCGCGCCTGTGATTGAAGAGCATTCTGATATTGAAAATGATGATGAATTCTTATTGCCCGCTTTAAATATTCTGTTGGTTGAGGATATTGAGCTTAATGTGATTGTTGCCTGCTCAGTTTTAGAAAAGTTGGGCAATACCGTTGATGTGGCAATGACAGGGCAAGAAGCGTTATCGATGTTTAAGCCTGATGAATATGATTTAGTGCTATTAGACATTCAATTACCTGATATGACAGGGTTCGATATCTCAAGAAAATTACGTCAAGAATTTGACAGTAACGAACTCCCCCCTCTTATCGCGCTAACCGCAAATGTGTTGAAAGACAAAAAAGAGTATTTAGATGCGGGAATGAATGATGTGTTGAGTAAACCGCTTTCTGTAGATGCACTAACCGCGATTATCAATAAATTCTGGGGAGATGGCGCAGTTTCTATGCCATGTAATGAGCCATCGGAATTGTTGAATAAAAATGAAGAATTATTAGATGTAGACATGCTAAATCAGTACATCGAACTTGTCGGACCTCAATTAATCGCAGATGGTTTGGATGTTTTTGAAAAGATGATGCCAAGTTATATGTCAGTCCTTGAATCTAACCTGACTGCACGTGATGAGAAGGGCATCACTGAGGAAGGACATAAAATCAAAGGGGCGGCGGGTTCTATCGGTTTAAAACATTTACAGCAACTCGCTAAACAGATTCAATCACCGGAATTACCAGCATGGTGGGACAATGTGCAAGAGTGGGTAGATGAACTAGAAAGAGCCTGGAGAAAGGATGTGGAAATTTTAAGAAACTGGTTGGCAGACGCTAGAAAAAAATAACCCCAACCGAAGGTTGGGGTGCGCGAATACTGCGCCAACACCAGGGAAACTTTTCTATCCGCTTTTTTTGATTCTCATTACATAGGCGAATAGGATGAAACTATTCCATACATGATACAAGCAACAAAATAGCAAAGATAAGTTTTTTTGTTACAAGAAACATTTAAATATGTGATGCGGATTGGTGTTTACACCTATAAATGGGTAACTAGTAATCTACTACAAAAGGAGAAAGATATGAAATCAATTGCGGTAATTTTAAGTGGCTGTGGTGTATTCGATGGGAGTGAAATTCATGAATCAGTGCTCACAATGCTTGCTTTAAGCCAAAATAATGCTGAAGTTCATTATTTCTCACCTAATGATTTACAACCAACTGTAATAAATCATATTACAGGTGAAGAGAAATCAGAAAAAAGAAATATGATGGAAGAATCTTCTCGTATTTCTCGTGGAAAAATATCCCCTTTATCAGATGCAAAGGCTGAAAGCTTCGATGCTGTCATTATTCCCGGTGGCTTTGGTGCAGCAAAGAATTTATGCAACTTTGCGACAAAAGGAAGTGAATGTGAAATTAACAAAGATCTCTTAAGATTTGTACAAGCGATGCATCAGCAGAAAAAACCGTTGGGATTAATATGTATCGCCCCTGTAATGTTACCAAAATTGTTAAATTCTCCAGTAAAATTAACAATTGGAAATGATGCTGACACAGCCCGTGCTATCGAAAAGATGGGGGGGATTCATATTGATTGCCCTGTTGATGATATTGTTGTTGATGAAAAATATCGTGTTGTTACCACACCTGCGTATATGCTTGCACAATCTATTGCACAAGCACAGATAGGTATTGAGAAACTGGTTAAGAAAGTCCTTGAAATGGCATAAAGTGCAGGTAAAACAGCAGATGGTACTGGTGAGAAAGTTAAAGAAACTATTAATTATTTTAATTGCTTTATGGCTGTTAATAGTTGTGCTGTTTTCTTTTTTACCGGTGCCTTTTTCTGCTGTTATGATCCAAAGACAAATTTCTGCTTGGAGTGAGTTTGATTTCTCTTATGTGTCTCATTCAACATGGGTGAGTGAAAAAGAGATAGCCCCTGTGATGTATTTAGCCGTTATTGCCTCGGAAGATCAAAATTTCCCTAAACATTGGGGCTTTGATTTTGATGCTATTGAGAAAGTTTTCAAAAAAAATCATAACAGTGGGAAAACATTACGAGGTGCATCGACAATTTCCCAACAGACGGTCAAAAACCTCTTTTTATGGGATGGTCGTAGTTGGATAAGAAAAGGGCTTGAAACTGGTATGACGCCCGTTGTCGAGCTTATCTGGTCAAAAAAACGTATTTTAACGGTGTATTTGAATATTGTTGAGTTTGGTGATGGTATTTTTGGAGTAGAGCAGGCTTCTCAACACTATTTCAGAAAGCCAGCCAAACAACTTACTCAGCAAGAAGCGGCATTATTAGCCGCTGTTTTGCCTAATCCACATATCTATCACGTTAATAAACCTTCTGCTTATGTCTTAAAACGGCAACAGTGGATCTTAAATCAAATGCGATTAATGGGCGGGATAACCTTTTTAAAGAAAAATGATTTGTCATAACTTTATAGAGTTTGAAATATTTTTCTGTCTGGCTCTGCAATTTTTTCTGACAACTTTGTTATCGCAGACGGATCGTTTGATTGACGAGACTGAACGCGAAATTGCGAAGGTGTCATACCGTATTTACGCTTAAACGCATCACAAAAATAGGCATTACTGCCAAAACCGCAGCGATGGCTGATTTGAAAAACAGAATAATTGGAGAACGTCAGATAATTTAAGGCGATCCCCATTCTGACATCCAGTAACAATTGGCAAAATGAGACACCTTCTTTATTTAAATGTCGGCGTAACGTTGAGGGTGTTGTAAAAAGTGTTTTTGCTACATCGTCTAAATGCCATTTACGCTGTGGATCTTGTGTAATAAGGTGGGTAATCGCCTGATTTTTAGGCTCATCATAATTAAATCGAAAGATATTTAAAATATCCACACCTTCTTGATACACCGCCATCAAAATAAAGAATAAACACTGTTGCATAAACATGGTTTCTTGAGAGGGAGAACCATGAGGGAGCGGTAGGCACTGTTTGAGTATGCTGAAGTTACTTTTCACCACCTCAGGTGTCGATAAGTGATAAGCCGGAATATGGCTCGTCAATGGTGAGGTCGATTTGATTAACGGCTTGAGTAAAGAAAAAACAGATTGAAGCTCTGTTTCACATAAGACCAGAGTATGTAATTCAATCGATTTATGTGTGAATTGGTTGACGATATCACAGGAAACTTGGCTATATTTAGGAATAATAAGGGTCAAGTGTGTTGTGACATCAATAGATTGCCCATTAATGCAAATTGTACCTTTGGCGCCACTAACCATCGCTATCATCGGGTTTTCGATATAGAACGTTTTTAACGATATCTGGTTAGAGGACAGAATGTGTTTGTATTCCATAATCTCCAATATACTGCAGGCAAGCTAAGCATCAATCTTGCTTAAATGAACAACGCTTAAAGTTAACTCATTTTGTTGTATAAACTTATAAGCTACATCTAGAATAATAAATAAAGAGGTTATTCTAGTAAAAAAATTAGCGCAGTCATGCAAAATGGCATGAGCGTGGCACAGAATATAATCCCGTTGATGAACGATGACAATATAGATATCTGCTCATTTTTTACATTTATTTTGAACAGTGTCATTTTTTCTAAATAAATTGCTATTTATTTAAAACGCATTTTTCGTTATAAGGTGTAGAATCGCGCGTCACAGACGAAGGGGATTATCCTGTTCTTAGGGTATCACGGTTTGTCTTTTATCCACACCCTACCCAACATTCATGAGCTTATTTTCTATTTGATTTTGAATGACACAATCTTATGGGTAGTGCTGTATATATTCACGTATTGTCCTCATTTTTTGATCATTTTGCCGATTGGCAGGAGTGAGTATGTCTGACTTTTCAGGGAAGGGTTGGCTTGCTGAAATAGTTTTACGTTACGAAGTAAAACGCGGGGTGACACGTCTTACCGAAAAACGCCACATCGGCCCATTAATGGTTCAGCGCCCTTTTTATCCTGAGCAAGGGATTGCACACACTTATTTGCTCCATCCTCCTGGTGGTGTAGTGGGTGGCGACAAACTATTCATTAATATTGATGTGCAATCTGAAGCACATGCATTGCTTACTACGCCAGGTGCAACAAAGTTTTATCGTAGTGCTCACCAAATACAAACATTAAAAGTTGCGTCTAATGGCTTTTTAGAGTGGCTTCCACAGGAAAATATCTTTTTCCCTGAGGCTCAGGTGCGCCTAGAAACACATATTCATATTGCATCTAATGCCAAATTTATTGGGTGGGAAATCCAATGTTTTGGTCGCCCTGTTTTAAATGAGTGGTTTGAAAACGGCAATATTAAAGGGCGCT
This sequence comes from Proteus sp. FME41, assembly GCF_014897315.1. Lineage (GTDB taxonomy): Bacteria > Pseudomonadota > Gammaproteobacteria > Enterobacterales > Enterobacteriaceae > Proteus. The sequence goes on from NZ_JABUYL010000015.1 coordinate 84,770, forward strand.
TTAATTTTTACATTGATGAAAACTTAATATTAACAGAATCGCTTTTTGTCGATGGTTTACAAAAAAAAGCCGCTGCAATGCGTGAGTTTCCTATGCTGGGATCACTTTATATTTACCCAGCAACGGAAGAATTAAAAAACCTTATTCAGCAACGTGTTGAGTGTTTTTCATGTTCTCATGACGGAGTTATCGAATATGGTTTAACCGATGTAGACGGTATTGTTGTTTTACGGTTATTAGGCTCACAAACAGAGCCGATGATGGCGTGCTTTGTACAAGTTTGGCAAACCGTAAGAGAACACTGGTTAGGGTATTGCCCAGAGCCGCCTCGTATATGGGCGACATAATCGTTAATTTTAGGAGCAGAAATGGAATTAACACCAAGAGAGAAAGATAAATTACTGCTTTTTACAGCAGGCCTTGTTGCTGAAAGACGTTTAGCAAGAGGGCTTAAGCTTAATTATCCTGAAGCGGTTGCATTGATTAGTTGTGCCATTATGGAAGGTGCACGCGATGGGAAAACTGTCGCTCAATTAATGAGTGAAGGGCGTACTGTTTTAACCGCTGAGCAGGTGATGGAAGGCGTACCAGAAATGATAAAAGACATTCAAGTGGAATGCACATTTCCTGATGGTACAAAGCTTGTTTCTATTCATGACCCTATTGTATAGGTAACAACATGATACCCGGTGAAATTAGAGTTAACCAAGCGTTAGGCGATATTGAACTTAATGCTGGACGTGAGACAAAAACAATACAGGTTGCCAATCATGGCGATAGGCCTGTGCAAGTGGGTTCTCATTATCATTTTTATGAAGTAAATGACGCGTTGAAGTTTGAACGAGAAGGTACATTGGGCTTTCGTTTAAATATTCCTGCGGGTATGGCGGTTCGTTTTGAACCGGGCCAAAGCCGCACGGTTGAGTTAGTGGCTTTTGCAGGTAAACGTGAGATTTACGGTTTTCATGGCAAAGTGATGGGTAAATTGGAGAGTGAGAATAAATGAAAACGATCTCACGTCAAGCTTATGCAGATATGTTTGGGCCAACAACAGGCGATCGTCTGCGATTAGCAGATACTGAGCTTTTTCTGGAAATTGAAAAAGATTTCACTACTTATGGTGAAGAAGTCAAATTTGGTGGTGGTAAAGTTATTCGAGATGGCATGGGGCAAAGCCAAGTGGTGAATGCTGAGTGTGTTGATGTGCTTATCACTAACGCCATTATTTTAGACCACTGGGGAATTGTCAAAGCGGATATCGGTATTAAGGATGGCCGTATTGTCGGTATTGGTAAAGCGGGTAATCCGGATATCCAGCCTAATGTGGATATTGTGGTCGGGCCTGCAACAGAAGTTGTTGCAGGTGAAGGTAAAATTGTGACTGCGGGTGGCGTTGATACTCATATTCACTTTATTTGCCCTCAACAAGCTGAAGAAGGTTTAGTTTCAGGTGTTACCACGTTTATTGGCGGCGGAACGGGTCCTGTTGCTGGAACAAATGCAACTACCGTGACTCCCGGCATTTGGAATATGCACCGCATGTTAGAGGCTGTTGATGAGTTACCCATTAATGTGGGTTTATTTGGTAAAGGGTGTGTCAGCAAACCCGAAGCGATCCGTGAACAAATCGAAGCGGGTGCTATCGGTCTAAAAATTCATGAAGACTGGGGCGCAACCCCAATGGCGATTCACAATTGCCTTAATGTCGCAGATGAAATGGACGTGCAAGTTGCTATTCACTCTGACACCTTGAATGAAGGTGGTTTTTATGAAGAAACAGTGAAAGCCATTGCGGGGCGTGTGATCCACGTTTTCCATACTGAAGGCGCTGGTGGTGGGCATGCACCTGATGTCATTAAATCGGTTGGTGAACCCAATATTCTGCCTGCCTCAACCAATCCAACTATGCCTTACACCATTAATACGGTAGATGAGCATCTTGATATGTTGATGGTTTGCCATCACCTTGATCCTTCTATTCCTGAAGACGTGGCTTTTGCTGAATCTCGTATTCGTCGTGAAACCATTGCTGCGGAAGATATCTTACATGATATGGGCGCGATTTCTGTTATGTCGTCAGACTCACAGGCAATGGGACGCGTAGGTGAAGTTATTCTTCGTACTTGGCAATGTGCGCACAAAATGAAATTGCAGCGCGGCATATTAGAAGGTGATACCGCTGAAAGTGATAACCATCGTATTAAACGTTATGTGGCGAAATACACTATCAATCCTGCTTTAGCCCACGGTATTGCACACGAAGTCGGTTCTATTGAGAAAGGTAAATTAGCGGATCTGGTTTTATGGGATCCGGCTTTCTTTGGGGTGAAGCCAGCGCTGATCATGAAAGGTGGAATGGTTGCTTATGCGCCAATGGGCGACATTAACGCGGCTATTCCCACACCTCAGCCTGTGCATTATCGCCCAATGTATGCCTGTTTAGGTAAAGCAAAATACCAAACATCGATGATATTTATGTCGAAAGCGGGCATTGAAGCCGGTGTGCCTGAAACGCTGGGCTTAAAGAGCTTAATTGGTCGTGTTCAAGGTTGTCGTAGCGTCACAAAAGCATCGATGATCCACAATAGTTATGTGCCTCATATTGAGCTTGATCCACAAACGTATATTGTCAAAGCTGATGGCGTGCCATTAGTGTGTGAACCTGCGACACAATTACCGATGGCACAACGCTATTTCCTCTTTTGATCCATGTTTACCGAGAAAGTAGAGAATGAAAAGATTTACTCAAATTATAGATAAAGAGAAAGCGCTTGAAATAGCAATGTCAGAAAAACAAGCCCTTACCTTATGTTTAACCATGGATGAAAGAACCAAAAGCCGCTTAAAAGTCACATTAAGTGATGGGCAAGAGGCGGGACTTTTTTTACCTCGTGGCACCGTGTTAAAAGAAGGTGATATTTTACTGTCAGAAGATAATACGCTAGTCACAATTGAAGCTGCAAAAGAGCAAGTTTCTACAGTGTATAGCGAAGATCCTTTGTTATTAGCTCGCGTGTGTTACCACTTGGGTAATCGCCATGTTCCATTGCAAATCGAAGCGGGTTGGTGTCGCTATTTTCATGATCATGTTTTAGATGATATGGCGAGAGGCCTAGGTGCAAATGTAGTTATCGGGTTAGAGAAATATCAGCCTGAGCCAGGCGCTTATGGGGGATCGTCAGGGGGGCATCATCACCATCATGATCATGACGATCACCATCACCATCATCACTCATTATCTGATTAAAGGAGCCTATTGATGCTTGCAGATCTACGCTTATATCAATTAGTCAGTCCTTCTTTACCAGTAGGATCGTTTACTTACTCTCAAGGGTTGGAGTGGGCGATTGAAAAAGGGTGGGTTTGTTGTCCTCAAACATTAACGGATTGGCTAAGTACCCAAATGATGGGCACGTTAGCAACGTTAGAGCTTCCTATATTACGGCGATTACAAGAAAGTTTGGCACAAGTAAAAATGAGTGAAGTGAAGTACTGGTGTGATTTTATTGTCGCAAGTCGTGAAACGAAAGAGTTAAGACAAGAAGAACGCCAACGAGGAATTGCTTTCGCTCGTTTACTCCCTCAGTTAGGTATTGAGTTAGATGAAACTTTACAAGTGTGTGTAAAACAGACTCAGCTTATGGCATTTGCATTAGCGGCGGTGAAATGGGGAATTTCCTCTGAAAAACTGTGTTGTGCTTATGCTTGGGGTTGGCTTGAAAATACGGTGATGTCAGGGGTAAAGATAATTCCTTTGGGGCAAAGTGCAGGACAAAAAATATTGTTTACATTAGCGGAGCAGATCCCCGCAATTGTTGAGCAATCAGCACATTGGCCAACGGATGATATTGGGAGTTTTACACCTGCACAAATCATTGCCAGTAGTCGCCATGAAACACAATACACTCGACTTTTTCGTTCATGAGAAATCTATATGCAAGAATATAATCAACCACTCCGTATTGGTGTTGGTGGCCCTGTTGGATCAGGAAAAACGGCACTGTTAGAAGTTCTTTGTAAAGCAATGCGCGACACCTATGAAATCGCGGTTGTGACTAATGATATTTATACTCAAGAAGATGCCAAGATCTTAACGCGTGCTGAGGCATTAGATGCGGATCGTATTATTGGTGTTGAAACGGGCGGTTGTCCTCATACTGCTATTCGTGAAGATGCATCAATGAACCTTGCCGCGGTTGAAGAATTAGCAATGCGCCACAAAAATCTTGATATCGTTTTTGTGGAAAGTGGTGGTGATAACTTAAGTGCGACATTTAGCCCAGAGCTTGCTGATTTAACCATTTATGTGATTGATGTGGCTGAAGGGGAAAAAATTCCACGTAAAGGTGGTCCCGGTATTACACACTCAGATCTATTAGTCATTAATAAAATCGATCTGGCACCTTATGTTGGCGCATCATTAGAAGTGATGGAAGCAGACACAGCAAGAATGCGTCCAGTAAAACCTTATGTTTTCACAAACTTAAAAGAAAAGGTGGGTTTAGAAACCATTATCGATTTTATCATTGATAAAGGCATGCTAAGACGCTAACAGTTTGTTTTAATAAAGGTATGGGATAAACTGACAGTATCGGTCATTTAGTCATAAAGACAGATACTGTCAGGATAATACAGATATGATATCAACGTGTGAGATTAATTAAGATAAGTAAATGCCGTTGTAACTTTAACTACACCTTTGGTTTCACTGGCAATTTTCGCAACCGCGGCCCCTTCTTGGCGAGTCAAAATACCAAATAAGAACACTTCACCATTTTCAGTGATCACTTTGACAGAAGATGATTTTACGGAATCACTGCCTAAAATTTGTGAGCGTACTTTGGTTGTTAGCCATGTATCTGAAGATGCGGTGCCTAATGTTACTGGCTCACCTTGACGCACTTCGTTGTAGACGTTATTCACCCCTTCAACTTTACTGGCGACTTGTTTTGCTGTATTGGCAACGGACATATCAGGGCTTTGACCAGTTAACAAGATATTGCCTTGATACGCGGTAGCCACAATCCGTGAATTACTTTTTTTGACTTGTTCGTTTTTGTTTAGAGCACCAGAAACTCGTGCTTCCAATGTACCATCATCAACTTGTTGCCCTAATGAGCGAGGATCGGTTGCGGTCTTGCCTGCCACTGCAGCAGTACCAACAACGGCGGCGCCGATACAACCTTGCAGTAAAAGTGCAGAACACAGCACTGCGGCGATAGGAAGCAATTTCATAGTAACTCCTTAGTCATCCTGATGTGGGAATAATGTATTATCAATTAAATCGCAGAGGCAATTGACCGTTAGCATCTGAACTTCCTGTATTCTGACGGTACGTTGAGAGGGGATACGGATCTCAACATCTTGTGGGCCTAATAATCCAGCAAGTTCTCCGCCATCATAGCCCGTGAGCGCAACAATGGTCATATCTCGTGTAACAGCGGCTTCAACGGCTTTTATAATGCTTCTGCTGTTACCATGTGTCGAAATGGCGAGTAGTACATCTCCAGCTTGTCCTAATGCACGCACTTGTTTAGCATAGATTTCATCGTGCTGCTGATTCCCCATAATTGCAGTCATCACAACGCTATCTGTGTTTAACGATAATGCAGGCAAGCTTGGGCGCTCAGTTTCAAAACGATGGATCATGCTGGCGGCAAATCGTTGAGCCGTTGCGGCTGAGCTACCGTTTCCACAGCTTAATATTTTATGTCCGTTTAACAAAGATTGAACCATCATCATGGCGGCTCGGGAAATGGCATCGGGTAATGCTTCTGCTGCCGCAATTTGAGTTTGGATACTCTCTGTAAAGCAGACTTTGATTCTATCAAGCACGTTAAGACCTATATAATCTAATTTAACGAATAAATTCCGTATAATCGAGAATGTTTTTTAACCATACTAACTGGCGTTGATTAAATGCACAAATATCAAAGCGACAGTCTGATGTCTCGATACTTTCTTGGCGTTGTGCTAACCAGCACTTTGCAGCACGCCATAGACGACGTCGTTTTGGGTAGGTAATAGAGCTTATCGCATCACCAAATAGGGCACTACGCCTAAAACGAACCTCAACAAATACCCATGTCTTGTTTTCCTGCATAATAAGATCAATTTCTCCGCAGGGATATCGGACATTACGCTCAATTAATACTAATCCTTGTTGGTATAAATATTTTAGCGCTTTTTGCTCATAGTACAGCCCTATAAAGTAAGGGCTTTTAGAAAAAATCATCCATGATTTCCTTCTGTTATCAATGATAAATAAACCGCCTTTATTGAAGTGAATTCTTAATGGTTGGGTATCCAACTTTTAAGGAACGCTTCATTGACGGCGGTTTTTTGATATTCACTGACTGCGTATATTACTGTGTTACAGGCTCAATTTTACCTTGTTTAAATTGCATCCAAGGAAGTTGACGGTACACTGTACAGTTGTCTTCAACACGTAATGAACCTGAAATACCATTAAAACGTAATGTCCCTTTTGTGAGATCATTGTAATTGTTTGCTAGTGACCATGCATCAATTCCCATGGCATAAAGACGCATTAATGAGTAATCGTTCGCAAATTTGCTTGATGCTTTTTGCATTAGTGGCAAGTTAGCGCCTGTCATTAATGGAATATCACTAAATTGGATACCATCCATTTCCATACGGAAATCAGGGCCTGTTCCCCCTTGATTACTGCGTGAACTGACGTAGATAGGCGGACGTTTTTTCGTACTAATTGCCATATCAATCATAGGTTTGATTAAGGTTAATTCATCGCTGGTGGCAATGATATAAACCGAATCAATAGCACCGCCCACTGACGGAATAGATTGAGTTTCTAATGGTAGAGGTGCGTTGGCGGTTGGTAAAACAGGTGTTCCTGTCATACGAATTCCCACACCACGATTAATTGATGCTTTTAAGCTGTCTAATGAGCTAAAGGTTTGTTGTAAAACAGTGCCGCCACCCGTACGTTGCCATTCATCAGCAAAAGTTTGCGCCATTCTTTGACCAAATTTATTATCTGGAACAAGAATTAATGGGTTGGATTTTTGTTGCTGGCGTAAATGCTGTGCGGCATTACGAGTTTCATCTTCTGGTGAAAGTGAAAAGAAGCAAACCGTTGTTGCAGAAGGAATCGCATCTAACTCATTTAATGCGAGTACAGGTAAGCCACTTTGAAGTTCAATGGTTTTCATGACTTCAGGTTTGAGTAATGGCCCTACAATTAAGCTAGCGCCGTCTTGTTGTACTTGTTTCAGCAAAACATCCATAGATTGGCTATTGGTATCATAAACAATCACCTGACGTGCATTTTTAGCGACAGGATCTAAGCGCAGTGTAGTGTTACCTGAAAATGCAGAACTCTCTTTTTCTTTATCTTGAGTCGTTTCAGTTTTTTCAGTTGTTTCTTGTGCGGTATCCGTTGTCGGTGTTTCAGTATTTTTGATGCCTAATTCTTCTAAAATTGAAGCAAGGCTGTCATCATTTTTAGGCGGTTCTGGTTCAGGCATTGCTTGAGGTTGTGGTAAACCACTTTGCGCATCAAGGAAGCCTTGGCGAATGGCCTCTCCAAATACTTTGGCTTGCCCTGTTAAAGGTAACAATAATGCGATTTGGCTGCTTGCGCTGACAGAAGGTTGAGAAAGGCGTAATAATGATGCAGGGAGTGTTAACGCCGCAGGGTTACGAGGATAGCGAGTTTGCCATTCTCTAACCGCTTTAGATAACTTATCCGCATCATCTTTGTTGTATTCATAGGTGTTGAGTAAGTCTAACCAACCTTGCAGGGTGTTTTCATCCGCTTTGATAACAGCGCTATTGCGTTGTTCTGGCGTGAGTTTTGTTAATGTGAGCCAGGTATCATCAATATTTTTCTGATGCAGTTCAGGATCAGTAATTAACGTTTCTAACCCAATATAGGCTCTGATCACGTCTAAAGACGCCAGCCCTTGAGCTTCATCAATCACTTTTTGAAATTGTTTCATCTCCATTTCTGCTTTTGCAGCGGGAGTGAGTGGTTGTTCTTGTTGCCCCGTCAGGGTACAACCTGACATAATCAACGCAGAGAGTATCGCAGTATAGGATAAACCTGTTTTAAAACGCACAAAAATTGAGGAAAGCATACTGTACCCAGTGATGTTTTATAATTATGCTCAATTTCAAATCGGTCATTCGGAATAAACAATGAATCAACCTAATCGAGCAGCGGTAACGACATCCACACTGTACATAGTACCCACACCTATTGGTAATCTGGGCGATATCACCCAGCGGGCACTTGATGTGCTGTCTCATGTCGATTTAATTGCTGCAGAAGATACCCGTCATACAGGGCTTCTATTACAGCACTTTGCCATTAACGCACGTTTGTTTGCGTTACATGATCATAATGAACAGCAAAAAGCAGATCAATTAATTAGCAAATTACAACAGGGGCTAAGTATCGCATTAGTCTCTGATGCAGGTACACCATTAATTAACGATCCTGGCTATCATTTAGTCAATCAATGCCGCAAAAATGGCATAAATGTCGTGCCATTACCTGGGGCTTGTGCCGCTATTACGGCACTTTCTGCCGCTGGACTTCCTTCTGACCGTTTTTGTTATGAAGGTTTTTTACCAGCAAAAACAAAAAGTCGTCAGGATTGTTTGCGTGAATTATCAGAAGAGCCTCGTACTTTGATTTTTTATGAATCAACGCATCGGTTGTTAGATAGTTTAGCTGATATGGTGACAGTTTGGGGGGAAGATCGCTATGTTGTATTAGCGAGAGAGCTCACAAAAACGTGGGAAACTATTCAAGGTATGCCTGTAGGTGAATTACTTAAATGGGTACTTGAAGATGAAAATCGCCGTAAAGGTGAAATGGTGTTAATTGTTGAGGGTTATGAAAAGCCCGTTGATGACCATTTTGACCCCGAAGTGCTACGAACATTGGCGATTTTACAAAAAGAGTTACCGTTGAAAAAAGCGGCTGCAGTGACGGCTGAAATTTACGGTGTGAAAAAAAACGCACTTTATAAACACGTTATTGAGCAAAATGGTGAAGCTCAAGACGAGTAAAGTGATTTTTTAGCTTCTTTTGCTATACATTTTCAATCAGAATCCCTATAATCCGCACCCTGAGTTGACTAGACAACCGCTGCTTTATCGTTGCCCTTTTGGGGGGACAGATAGAGGGGAGGAAAGTCCGGGCTCCACAGGGCAGGGTGCCAGATAACGTCTGGGAGGCGCGAGCCTACGACAAGTGCAGCAGAGAGTAAACCGCCGATGGCCTGTTTACAGGATCAGGTAAGGGTGAAAGGGTGCGGTAAGAGCGCACCGCACAGCTGGTAACAGTTTGTGGCAAGGTAAACTCCACCCGGAGCAAGACCAAATAGGGGTTCTTATGGTGCGGCCCGCATTGAACCCGGGTAGGTTGCTGGAGCCAGCGCGCAAGTTCTGGCCTAGATGAATGGTTGTCCACGACAGAACCCGGCTTAACGGTCAACTCACCTCATAAAAAACCCTCGATTCACATTGTGTTTCGAGGGTTTTCTACTTTTAGTCCATTCTAAACGTATTATCACGAAATAATATCAATAAATAAGCCACGAAAATCAGCCGAGCTTTTTAACGTGATGCTGTGGCTATCTTGAACAAAAGCCCCATCGCCACACTGAATTTGTCCATTCTCTTGTGTTGAGGTTTGCAAATAGGTGCTGCCTTTTATAGATTGCAGGTAACCTTTTTGTCCTTTTAATGGCAGTGTAATTTCATCGCCAGCATGCAAATGAATATGATAGAGCCAAATAGTTTGCCTTAACATTAACGAACCATCATCACCCGTAGGTGAAGCTAATAATTGATATTTTAAATTTTCATCTAATATCAATTTTTGTGAAGCTAAACTTTCTTGTTGTGGACACGCATTTAGCCACAACTGGATACGGGTTAATGGTGTATCTGGACTGCTATTTTTCTCAATATAGGTTTCGGTATTATGGGGTGAAATAAGTAAGCACTCATTTTCTTTTGCTGTGACTGTTCGTCCCATATTATCAAGGTATGTTGCTTCCCCTTGCAGAATAAGATTAACCACATCAACGTGAGGATAAGTCTTTGCTTTAAATTCTGAATTTGGGGCAAGCACTTCTTGGTTAAGAACTCTTAGCGTGCCATAGTCTAAAAAATGAGGGTCAAAATAGTGGCCAAAGGAAAATGTGTAGCGAGCTTGTAGCCAACCATAATCCGCTTTACCACACTGTTGTGCTGTTCTGTATTTTATCATGGCGGTATTTTTCGAGTAGATTATCAATATATTTATCATAGAGGTATGGACTGTCTATTGTTAGCAAGTTAATCTGGTGCCTATAATCAAATTATTTGATAGAGATAAGTATAATGAGTAAAGACAAAGCCATTACGTTGGAATCTTTACGAGTGATGGATGCCATTGATCGTAGAGGAAGTTTTGCAGCAGCGGCTGATGAACTAAACCGAGTTCCATCGGCACTCAGTTATACCATGCAAAAATTAGAAGAAGATTTAGATGTCGTCCTTTTTGACCGTTCTGGTCATAGAACAAAATTTACCAATGTCGGCAGAATGCTTCTTGATAGAGGGCGTATACTGCTTGAAGCGGCTGATAAACTAACGTCAGATGCTGAAGCCTTAGCAAGAGGTTGGGAGCCACATATCACCATCGTTTGTGAAGCACTGACCCCTGCATCTCGGCTCTTTCCGTTGGTCGATAAATTAGCTGAAAAATCCAATACGCAACTCTCTTTAGTAACAGAAGTCTTAGCGGGCGCTTGGGAAAGCTTAGAAAGCGGTAAATGTGATATTGTGATTTCACCGGATATGCATTTTCGTACCTCGTCTGAAATCAACTTTCGTCCTTTATACAATACCACTAGCGTTTACGTTGCCAGCCCAGATCACCCAATTCATAACGAACCAGAGCCATTAGCAGAAGAAACTCGCTTAAAATATCGGGGTATCGCGATTGCAGATACAGCAAGAGAACGCCCTGTATTGACAGTATTGCTGTTAGATAAACAGCGCCGTTTGACGGTCAGTTCTATTGAAGATAAACGCCGAGCATTAATTGCAGGTTTAGGTGTGGCGACAATGCCGATTGATTTAATTGAAGATGATATTAAAGAAGGGCGATTACGTGTTGTTGGCCCTGAATATCACCATGAAAATAATATTATTATGGCATGGCGCAGAGATAGCATGGGCGAAGCTAAATCGTGGTGTCTACGCGAGATCCCAAAACTCTTTGCAAACAATAAAAAGTAGTTTTTGTACTTAATAATGTTTCTGTTTTAGATATCGATAAAAATAGAGATGCTAATATTAGGCGGAAGTCTCCGCCTAATTAAAAACGGATCACTCCACTGCCACTAATACACAACCCTTTAAACAACCGCATTGCACTTTATGCCCTTCTAATGCGACAGGGATATTGTTTATTTTCATCATAGTATCTCCCTCAATAATTTTACCTTTTTGCTGACAAGCAGGGCAATAGACTTCATAGCCTAAGCAGGCAATTTCATGTGTTTGCTTTGCTAATAAAGAACCGCTTAATACGGTTCCTTTAGTATTGGTGGTATCATTTTTTAAAATGATTTTTCGTCCTTGGATTGAGCTACGCATTTTTTCTATTTTTAATTTTAAAAATTATTCTTTAATTAAGGAAAGTAATTTTTTATAATCTGGCTTTCCATCATATTCATCTGTTGTTTTCATAAAAACTTTCAAATCTACTATGCAAATTATCGAGAAAAACATTATGATTAGGTTTCACTAATAAAAAATTATTAATACAAAAAATCAGATGCTAATATAGTATTTTTACAAAGTTAAACATAAATATCTTCAAGAGGAATTTCTATATAAAAATCTTTTTCTAATGCTTGATAACTTTCTTCTCCATACATAGACTTCCACACAAAAATATAGAAATCACGTACAGTTATATTATCTGGTAATTTAACAAATGTTGGAGATTTGTCATAAGCACCTGCTAGTTTTTCATCTGAATAGTAAGTAATAGCATATTTCAAACTTTCCTTTATTCTTAATTTTACTTTATATGAAAATAAATTAAGCTCAGGAATAAGTACATTTTCAACAATAGAATAAATACTTTCTTTATTATTTAAATTTAAATTCAAATAATATTTATCAGTATTACAATCATCTCCTAACGGAGACCAAAAAATACGAATATAATAATAACCTATTTTTATTTTTTTCATTCTTTTTCCACTCCAAAAATACTATATAATTCTCCAGTTCGTTTATCAAAAGCGGCTCTAACTACAGAAGTCTCAAAATATTCACCATCTTTATTATACCCCTCCGCAACTACTCTCCCCATATTAAAATCAAACTTACCGCTTTTGTTTATTTCAGAATCATATAATTCATTAGCTTTTTCTATTGCTTCCCATTGATCTTTATAGTTTAAAAAACGTGTTGCAGCAACAACATTACCAAATTTAGCATCAGGAGTGTAACCTGTTTGAGTTCTGTATTTTTGTTGTTCTAAAGTAGTACCCGCTCCATGCCTTCTTAACCCATGTATATTATTAGCACCAAATTCCTCTTCGTATTTTTGAATTTTCTTTTTATATTCTTTACTCAAATACACATAAATTGCAGGTACATTTGCAATTGGAGTAATAAAAATAAAATCTC